>NZ_BOQP01000022.1 GCF_018332715.1 Winogradskya consettensis
GCAGGCCAAGGACGGCGCGGCGGGCCGGGTGGGTGATCAAGCCGAGGGTGTCCCTGGGGAGCACGGCTTGAGATACCCGTAACGCCGGCGTGACCATCGCTACGGTCGAGAGCAGGTGGCGTATCAGCAGCAAAGTCGCCCTGCGGTAGATCCAGTGGGACGACACCCACGGCATCACGGCAAGCCCCGGAACTACCAGACGTGTCGACCGGCACCACCGCCCCCGATCGAGGTCTCCGCCGTGAGCGGGCAGTTCTACGTCCCGAGCTCGCCTGACGACCCGACGGCGAGTTCTCTGCGCGCCCGCGCAGTCGTGGGAGACAACTAAACCGTGACGGGGACGCCGCCGGCGTTGCCGAAACCTGGCCCGACCGGCGGCGACGAACCCGGGGTCGCGTTCTAGCCCGGAAGGATGAGCAGGGCCCGATGCGGACAACGATGCAGCCTGCAGCAAAGCCTTACTCCCTGCACACACGACGTCAACGCCATGTCGAGGGCGGCCCCGGGCTGGCCAGGGATGCTCTCAGAACGAAGCGGCCGGCGCACAACGGGACGAGGCGGGATCGCTGGCGCAGAACGGGACGACGCGGGACACAGCTCCGGGCGCACGGAACTCAGGCGGCCAGAAACAAGCCCGGCCGGACCGGGCAAATCAAGAACGAACCCGACTCAGCCCTTAGGCGGGCCAGAAGTGAGTTCAGCCTTCAGCCCTAGCTGCCAGAAGCCAGGCCCCGCGCTCCGCGCCACCCCAGACCACCTGCCAGGGTTCAGCTGAGCCCCAGCCGAAGCTGACGCGAGTCAGCTGAGCCCCCAGCCCAAGCTGACACGCGTCAGCTGAGCCCCCAGCCCAAGCTGACACGCGTCAGTCGAGCCCCAGCCCAAGCGGGCCAGGAGTCAACTGATTCTCGGCTTTGCGGATCAGGACTGAACTGGCTCAGGCCTACGGGTCGTGCCGCGCGGAGCGCGGATGCCCCCAGCAAGCAGGTGCAAGCCTGCGAGGAAGCGCAAGAGCCAGGGCAGACCGCGGGGGCAAGCGGGGGTCAGCGGACGCCGGCGACGTCCATGCCTCGGAGTTCCTTCTTGAGTTCGGAGACTTCGTCGCGGATGCGGGCGGCGAGTTCGAATTGGAGTTCTCGGGCGGCGCCGAGCATTTGGTCGTTGAGGTCCTGGATCAGTTGGGCCAGCTCGGCGCGGGCCATGCCTTCTCGGGCGGGGGTGCCGGCGGAGGCTCGGGACTTGGAGCGGGTTTCGGGGACGGGGCCCTTGCCTCGGGAGATCTGGCGGCCGCCGCCGCCGACCACGTTGCCGGTGAGGGCTGTGTCGGTGTCCTCGGCTTCTCGGTAGATGTCGTCGAGGATGTCGTGGATCTTTTTGCGGAGGGGCTCGGGGCTGATGCCGTGGGCCTTGTTGTGGGCGATCTGCTTGTCGCGGCGGCGGTCGGTTTCCTCGATGGCGCTGCGCATGGACGGGGTCATCTTGTCGGCGTACATATGGACTTCGCCGGAGACGTTGCGGGCTGCGCGGCCGATCGTCTGGATGAGGGAGCGGCCGCTGCGCAGGAAGCCCTCCTTGTCGGCGTCGAGGATCGCGACCAGGGAGACCTCGGGGAGGTCGAGGCCCTCGCGGAGCAGGTTGATGCCGACCAGGACGTCGTAGTCGCCCTTGCGGAGCTCCTTGAGCAGCTCGACGCGGCGCAGGGTGTCGACCTCCGAGTGCAGGTAGCGCACGCGGATGCCGTTCTCGAGGAGGTAGTCGGTGAGGTCCTCGGACATCTTCTTGGTGAGGGTGGTGACCAGGACGCGCTCGTCGCGGGCGGTGCGCTGGTTGATCTCGTGCATCAGGTCGTCGATCTGGCCCTTGGTGGGCTTGACCACGACCTGGGGGTCGACCAGGCCGGTGGGCCGGATGACCTGCTCGACATATTCGCCCTCGGCCTGACCGAGCTCCCACGGGCCGGGGGTCGCGGACAGGAACACCATCTGGCCGACCCGCTCGAGGAACTCGTCGAATCGCAGCGGCCGGTTGTCGGCGGCGCTGGGCAGGCGGAAACCGTGCTCGATGAGGATGCGCTTGCGGGAGGCGTCGCCCTCATACATCCCGCCGATCTGCGGGATCGTCACGTGGGACTCGTCGATGACGGTGACGAAGTCGTCGGGGAAGTAGTCGAGCAGCGTGTAGGCGGGGTCGCCGGGGTTGCGGCCGTCCATGTGCATCGAGTAGTTCTCGATGCCGTTGCAGAAGCCGACCTGGCGCATCATCTCGATGTCGTAGGTGGTGCGCATCCGCAGCCGCTGGGCCTCGAGCAGCTTGCCCTGCCGCTCGAACTCGGCCAGCCGCTCGGCCAGCTCGACCTCGATCTGGCCGATGGCGCGCTCCATGCGCTCGGGACCGGCCGCGTAGTGGGTCGCCGGGAAGATCACCAGCTGGTCCACCTCGCGGACGACCTCACCGGTGAGCGGGTGCAGGTAGTAGAGCTTCTCGACCTCGTCACCGAACATCTCGATGCGGATCGCGAGCTCTTCGTACGCAGGGATGATCTCCAGGGTGTCGCCCCGGACCCGGAACGTGCCCCGCTGGAAGGCCATGTCGTTGCGCGAATACTGGATGTCGACCAGGCGCCGCAGCATCTTGTCGCGGTCGATCTCCTCGCCGACCTTCAGCTTGACGGCACGCTCGATGTATTCCTGCGGGGTGCCCAGACCGTAGATCGCCGAGACGGTCGCGACCACGATCACGTCGCGCCGGGTGAGCAGCGACATCGTGGCCGAGTGCCGCAGCCGCTCGACCTCCTCGTTGACCGACGAGTCCTTCTCGATGTAGGTGTCGGTCTGGGCGATATACGCCTCGGGCTGGTAGTAGTCGTAGTAGCTGACGAAGTATTCGACGGCGTTGTGCGGCATGAGCTCGCGGAACTCCTTGGCGAGCTGCGCGCACAGCGTCTTGTTGGGCGCGAGCACGAGAGCGGGCCGCTGCAGCTTCTCGATGAGCCACGCGGTGGTCGCGCTCTTGCCGGTGCCGGTAGCGCCGAGCAGGACCGTGTTGCGATCGCCGCGGCGCACCCGGCGCTCCAGCTCGGCAATGGCCGCGGGCTGGTCACCGGCCGGCTGATAGTCGCTGACGACCTGGAAAGTGCCGTCGAGTCGTGGGATGTCGAGCGCCATGGGACCTACCGTACGTCGGGGGTACGACAAGTTTTGCCGGGCCGGTCCGGGGCGTGTGCGATGAGTGCGTATTCGCCCCCGCCACCAGGCGTTGTCCGGCTCTCGGCGGCGGACCTACGCTGGTTGCGTAGGTCGCTCGCGGCGACCGCCCGGCCGGTCCGGTGCCACAGATCGGCGCCACGGCCGGGACCGGGATCGCTGCCCCGGCGCACGGCCGGCAGGCGCGTCCCGCAAGGTCGCGCTCTCCAGCGCCGACCGGCCGCCGCGAGCGCCCCTACCTCCAAGCACGGCCGACCCCAAGCACGGCCGACCCCAAGCACAGCGAGCTTCGAGAACAGTCGGAAGACAGCCGGGAGACAGCCGGGAGATCAGGGACGCCAGCCCGTGGCCTCAGCCCACTCGTACGCCGCAGCCGCCTCGGCGTCGAACCACGGCTCCTTGGCCCCGGCGTAGCCCTCGGTGGTGTCGTGCTCCGCGACCCAGCGTTCCTTCGCCGCGGCATATCCGTCGCGCGCCGCCGGCACAGCGCGCAGGTGATCCCGCATCAGGAGGGCGAAACGCCAGCCCGGGGACCCCTCAACGCGTACGTGGAGATTGACGGGACGGCCGGGATCAGCGTTGCCATGCAGGCGCTTGGGCCAGGTTTCGCCGGGATTGCCCCGGGCGTTGTCGCGCCACTCTCCCTCGCGCCGTGGCAGGCCCGCGGCACTGAGCGAGGCCGACAGCCTGTCGGCCTCGTCGAGGGTGGGAACGGTCAGCATCAGGTCGATCACGTCTTTCGCAGGCAGCCCGGGGACCGACGTCGAGCCGATGTGCGAGACGTCCGCCGCCCCGCCGAGGACCGGCCTGAGTGCATGGTCGATCCGGGCGATGATCCGGGCCGCCTGCGCCGGCCAGGTCAGATCCGGGGCCACGACGTGCAAGATCCCGTCGGTGGCGGCACGCTTACCGAGACGAAGATTATGTTCGTACGCCGTGAGCCGCTCACGCCATACCAGATCCACCCGCTCCTGAAGCAGGCCGAGCGACCCGTTGTTGTCGATGATCACGTCCGCCGCGGCACGGCGCTCGTCGTCACCGGCCTGCGCGGCGATGCGGGCAGCGGCATGCTCCTCGCTCATCCCGCGGGTCCCGGCCAGCCGGGCGATCCGGGTCTGAGGTGCGGATTCAACGACGATGACCAGGTGGTACGTCGGGGCGAGCCCGGTTTCCACCAGCAGCGGAACGTCGTTGACCACGATGGCACCAGGGTCGGCTCCGGCGGCCCGGGTGACGAGTTCAGCGGTGCGGGCTCGTACCCGAGGGTGAATGATCTTCTCGAGCCGGCGCCGAGCCTGCTCGTCCCCGAACACCCGCGCGCCGAGCGCGGGCCGGTCAAGCTCCCCGTCGGCGCCCACGATCCCGGGGTCGAACGCCTCGACCACCGCGGCCAGCCCCTCGGTGCCCCCGGCAACGACCTCCCGGGCCAGCTTGTCGGCGTCGACGATCACCGCCCCGAGCTGCGCGAGCCGCCGGGCAACGGCACTCTTGCCGGCCCCGATTCCACCGGTCAACCCCACCATGAGCACCCGGCAATTATCGCCCATCGCCCCAGGAACAACACCCGTGGCGCCCGCTCCACCATCGCCGGCCCGCTCACCGCCGCCCGCCTCGGGGTGGGGGCGCCCCGCCCGCTCACCGCCGCCCGCCTCGGGGTGGGGGCGCCCCGCCCGCTCACCGCTACCCGCCTCTGAGTGGGGGCGCCCCGCCCGCTCACCGCCGCCCGCCTCTGAGTGGGGGCGCCCGGCCCGCTCACCGCTACCCACACACCGGGGCCGCGCAAGGACACGAAGAAGCCGCCCAAACACCGGGGCCGCGCAAGGACACGAAGAAGCCGCCCAAACACCGGGGCCGCGCAAGGACACGAAAAAGCCGCCCAAACACCGGGGCCGCGCAAGGACACGAAAAAGCCGCCTGTCCGGCACCGTGAGGTGCCGGACAGGCGGCTTCTCGACCAACGAAACCATCCCGCGGTCCGAACGAGCCGGACGCGGAGCAGAGCCGAACACAAACCTGAGCGGATCCGGGCCGAACCGCGACGAGCGGGAAGGCTGAGCGGAAGACCGGGGCCGGACCGAGACGATCGATGATCCCACCAGGCGTCCCTGGCCCAGCCAGGCGTCCCTGGCCGCATCACCTACCGAACCTCGATCGAACGAACCCACCTCGACCGCACTGCCGCACCTCGCCGGAGCGACGTCAACCCGAACAACACCCAGAGCCGAACAAAGCCAGCCAATCAAGCCAGCCGAATCAAGCCAGCCAAATCAAACTCAGCCGGAGCAAAGCCGACCGGAGCAAGACCCGCCGCACCGAGCGCGACTACCACTTCCGACCGGGCGGACCCGGGTGGAGGCGGTGGTGATCCGGGTCCCGCTCCCTGGCTCGGAGGCCGGGGAGCGGGGTTGCCGGGTCAGTCGCGCGGGGTGACTACTTGCCGCCGGCGAGCTTCTCGCGCAGAGCGGCGAGGGCCTCGTCGGTGGCCAGCGTGCCGGCCGGCTCCTCGTTGGAGCGCGCCGGGGCGGACGAGCTCGTGGAGGAGGTGGAGGAGGTCGACGACGAGGTGGTGACGGCACCGACAGGCTGCGGGTTGAGCGCGGCCTCGGCGTCGGCGTCGCGGGATGCCTGCACCTGCTTGGTGTGGGCCTCCCAGCGCTCGCGGGCGTCGGCGTACTGCTTCTCCCACGTTTCGCGCTGCTTGTCGAAGCCCTCGAGCCACTCGCCCGTCTCGGGGTCGAAGCCCTCCGGGTAGATGTAGTTGCCCTCGTTGTCGTACGTGGCGGCCATGCCGTAGAGGGTGGGGTCGAAGTGCTCCTCGCCCTCGACGAAGCCCTCGTTGGCCTGCTTGAGCGACAGCGAGATGCGGCGACGCTCGAGGTCGATGTCGATGACCTTGACCAGCACGTCCGAACCGACCTGGACGACTTGCTCGGGCAGCTCGACGTGACGCTCGGCCAGCTCGGAGATGTGCACCAGGCCCTCGATGCCGTCGTCCACGCGGACGAAGGCGCCGAACGGAACCAGCTTGGTGACCTTGCCCGGCACGATCTGGTTGATCGCGTGGGTCCGGGCGAACTGGCGCCACGGGTCTTCCTGGGTCGCCTTCAGCGACAGCGAGACGCGCTCGCGGTCCAGGTCGACGTCGAGCACCTCGACCTCGACCTCCTGGCCGACCTCGACAACCTCGGAGGGGTGGTCGATGTGCTTCCAGGAGAGCTCGGAGACGTGCACGAGGCCGTCCACGCCACCCAGGTCCACGAAGGCACCGAAGTTGACGATGGAGGACACGACGCCCTTGCGGACCTGGCCCTTCTGCAGCTTGTTGAGGAACTCGGTGCGAACCTCGGACTGCGTCTGCTCCAGCCACGCGCGGCGGGAGAGGACCACGTTGTTGCGGTTCTTGTCGAGCTCGATGATCTTCGCTTCGAGCTCGCGGCCGACGTACGGCTGCAGATCACGCACGCGGCGCATCTCGACCAGCGAAGCCGGCAGGAAGCCACGGAGGCCGATGTCGAGGATGAGTCCACCCTTGACGACCTCGATGACGGAACCACGGACGACGCCGTCGTCTTCCTTGATCTTCTCGATGGTGCCCCAAGCGCGCTCGTACTGCGCGCGCTTCTTCGAGAGGATCAGGCGACCTTCCTTGTCCTCCTTGGTGAGGACGAGGGCTTCGATGTGGTCACCGACCGACACCACTTCCGCGGGGTCCACGTCGTGCTTGATCGACAACTCGCGCGAGGGGATGACGCCCTCGGTCTTGTAGCCGATGTCGAGCAGGACCTCGTCCCGATCGACCTTGACGACGGTGCCTTCGACAATATCGCCGTCGTTGAAGTACTTGATGGTCTCGTCGATGGCTGCGAGGAAAGCTTCCTCCGAGCCAAGATCGTCGACGGTGACCCTGTTGGCGCTCGAGGTGGCCTCGATGCTGCTCGTCATGTGGACTGTTGCTCCGAACGGATGGTTTCGTGGTGTCTCTTGCGCGCCGCGGAACTGCCGACGGGCACAGCACGAACATCCGGTGATCAAAGAAGCTTCTAGCTCGGGAAGCTTCATGATCAAGCGAGCAGGATCATGCTGGGACCGACGACTTGCGGAACCTGCTCCCTGCCGAGGCACACGATTCCGCGAGCGCATCGACTAGCTTACCGTGCGCATTACCACAGGTTGCAAGCCCTCCTGAGTACCGAGGCATATTGATCCCGTAAAACCCGCCATCACGGGCGTTATGTGCCATTTTCGACGTCCCGCGCGCCGGATGACCGTGCCGAAACCGTTGCACGAGCTCTGCCCGTACGGTGGCTGAGTGATCGAAGACCAGCCCCCCACCCGGGCCGCCACGCTCCGCCGCCCGGTGACCGACGACGAAAGCCGCGTCGCCAGCCGGCACTGGTGGGACCTCGACGCGGACGACTACCAGGAGGAGCACGGAGCCTTCCTGGGCGACGTCGATTTCATCTGGTGCCCCGAAGGCCTCCGCGAGGCCGACGTGAGACTGCTCGGTGAGGTCCGCGGCAAGCGCGTCCTGGAGCTCGGCTGCGGCGCGGCGTCCGCGGCCCGCTGGCTCGACGGCCAGGGCGCCGACGTGGTCGCGATGGACCTGAGTGCCGGCATGCTGCGCCAGGCCCAGCAGGCCGCAGACCGTTCGGGTGTACGCGTACCGCTCGTCCAGGCCGACGCCCTCGCCCTCCCCTTCGCCACCGACTCGTTCGACACCGTCTGCACGGCCTTCGGCGCGATCCCGTTCGTCGCGGACTCCGGAGCGCTCATGAAGGAGGCAGCGCGGGTCCTGCGCCCCGGCGGCACCTGGGTCTTCTCGATCACCCACCCGATGCGCTGGGTCTTCCTCGACGAACCGGGCAAGGAGGGACTGCTGGCGGTCCACCCCTACTTCGATCGCCGGCCCTACGTGGAACAGGACGAGGACGGCGTACCCACATATGTGGAGCAGCACCGCACCCTGGGCGACCGGGTCCGGGAGGTCGTGGAAGCGGGATTTGTCCTCAAAGACCTGATCGAGCCGGAATGGCCGGCCGGTCACGACCAGATCTGGGGCCAGTGGAGCCCCCTGCGCGGCCGCCTCTTCCCCGGCACCGCGATCTTCGTCTGTTACCTGCCCTGATCCGCGGGTATTCGCAGGTCATGAGCCCACGCAAAGGTGACAAGGTTTCCTGGAGCAGCCACGGCCACGAGGTCCACGGCACGGTCGAGAAGAAGATCACGACCGAGACCGAGGACTCCGGCCGCACGGTGAAAGCCTCCCCGGACGAGCCCCAATTCAAGGTCAAGAGCGCCAAGACCGGGGCCACAGCGGTCCACAAGCCGGGAGCCCTGCATGCCGAGTGACACGTACGCCGATTTCCGCTCGGCGGTGAACATGACCCCCGCCGAGCTGGACAAATGGCTGGCCACCGACGAGTCCCATTCCGTCGGCCAGAAGGGGCCGGCGGGCGGCGAGTCCGTCGGCCACGACAGCGGGCGGAAAATCGTCAAACTGCTGCACACGAAAAAGGCCGACCTCACGGACACCGACACGGCCCATATGGCGAAGGTGGTGGGTTACGTCCACCGCCACCTGGCACAACGGCCATCGGGAGACATCGAGGAGAGCAACTGGCGATACTCACTGATGAACTGGGGCCACGATCCCCTCAAGAAATAACATTTGGGTACGCGGTGAGCGCGCCCGCCGTCACCTGAGTCCCGGGCCACTCGGCTGAGGTAAGCCATCCGGATGAATCAGCCGGGCGAGGCTGGATCGTGATCCACGGGTGGTTGCTCCGGACAACACCAGCGTTCGCCGGGCGCCCGGTCGGCCCGGGACAACCCGGCTCCTGCCATGTCTCGCCACGGGCCCCCGGCCTCCATCAGCGTCTCGCTCCCGGCGCGCATCCGCTCTCCCGAGCGCGCATCGCCGCCCAAGCGCGCATCGCCGCCCAAGCGCGCATCGCCCTTTCAAGCGCGCACCGCGGTTAAAGCGCGCGCCGCTGCCCAAGCGCGCAGCGCGGTTAAAGCACGCCACTGCCCCAGCGCGCCACTGCCCAAGCGCGCGCCACTGCCCAAGCGCGCGCCACTGCCCAAGCGCGCGCCACTGCCCAAGCGCGCATCGCGGACGCCCCGACCTACCGCATCGGTCTTCGGCCTCGCGTCAAATGGGGCGAGGCCTGCTCCACCTCGCGGCATCGGGTATGAGGCCCACCGGCATCCCTGGCGGTGTGAGGGGCCGCCGGCATCGCGGCAGGCGCATGGGGCCCACCCACTCGCGGCCAGACGCATTCAGCCGACTCACTCACAGTGGTGGCCTCCAGCGCGATGGCGCCCGTCGCCCCGGACACCTCCCGCGCGGACAGGCATGATGCCTGCCCCACCTCGCTGCGGACACATGAACCCGCCCGCCCACGGCGGCGGCATGGGCATGAGGCGCCGCCCACCTCGCGGCAGGCGCATCGAGCCCACCCACCCCGGGGTGGTTCAGGGTCGGTTTGAGCTTGTCGACGGCAGGGTGCTGCGGAACGGCATGAGGCCCGCAAGCTGATGCACGGTTGGCGGGCTCAGGCGGGGAGTGGCGGGGCTGGGTGGGTCAGCTGGTGGCGGCGGTGGAGGTTATGTCGAGGAGGCCGGTCAGGAGGACGAGGGCGGCTGGGACGAGGCGGTAGTAGACCCAGGTGCCGCGGCGGTCGCTGTCGACCAGGCCTGCTTCTCGGAGGACTTTGAGGTGGTGGGAGATCGTGGGGCCGGTGAGTTTGAAGGAGCCGGTCAGGTCGCAGACGCAGACCTCGCCGCCGCCGGCGGAGGCGATCATGGAGAGGAGCCGGAGCCGGACCGGGTCGCCCAGAGCCTTGAACATCGGAGCGAAGGCGCTCGCCTGGTCGGCTTCGAGCGGGCGGCGAACCACCGGTGCCCACGCCGCCGACAGCGATGTCATCTCGATGGAAGTGCTTGGCATCAGCCCACCCTTGCAGAGCAAGGCAAATCGTTCTCACAAGAACCTGACAATTCGCTGCGCACCGCGAGACTACTGATGCGTAGCGCCAGAATGCATTATCGAGAAACGCGTCCAGCACCATCATGACCGTCACCCGAAGACCAAGTATTCCGAGGTGGACGGGGGTGTGGCGACCCGAGATGGATAATGCGGCGGCACGGTTGAATCGAGAACGAAAAGATCGACGTGTATACCCGAAAGTCCCACCAGCCGAACTCCCGGCTCGGTTCGGGTCCACTGGGGAGCATGCTCGGGATCCGCGCCGGCCGTGGCTCTCCGGGTATTGTCCGGGGCAACCCCGATGTGTCCGGAGCGAGCGCCCGGCAGGCTCTGCCCATGCCTCGCACCGTCAGGTTCTGCGCGCTCACCGCCCCCGCTCTCATGCTGGTCTACGGCCTGCTGAGGGTGATCGACGGGATGGACGGCAACCGGCACAACGGCCCCGCCTGGGATGTCGGCCATGGCGCCTTCTTCCTGGCGATCGTCCTGTTCGCCGTTCTCGCCGTGACCCTGCGGACCGCCGTGACCCCACGGACCGCCGTGACCCCACGGACCGCCGTGACCCCACGGACCGCCGTGACCCTGAGGACCGCCGTTCCTGGGGCGCGGATCGTCGACGACGTGGCCGTCGTGGCCGCCCTGGCCGGCGCGGTCTGCTTCGAATGGGTGATTCTCGGCGACCTGTTCGAGGGATTCCACGAGTCGGCACCATTGCCGGACGTCCTGCAGGTGCCAGGCCCGGCGCTGTTCGAGATCGGCCTGCTGGTACTGCTCGTCCGGCTGGTGCGGCTGCGGCGGTTGCCGGCCTGGGCACCGCTCGCTGTTCTGGCCGGCTTCGCCGCGATCGCCCTCAACCTGGACCTGCTCCCGCTCGGAGCGATCCTGGTCGGCCTTGGGCTGCTGCCCCTCGCACTGTCCGATCTCGAACGGTCTGACGAGCCCGCAGGACAACCAGCGGGAACGTAAGGACACTTCCCTGGGACGGCCTGACAGCGGATCGCCCCGACGCAGGCCGGCGCCCCAAGAGCGATCCGACGCAGGCAGGCGCCCCAGAGCAATCCGACGCAGGCAGGCCGGGCCGGGCCGGAGCAATCCGACGCAGGCAGGCCGGGCCGGGCCGGAGCAATCCGACGCAGGCAGGCCGGGCCGGGCCGGAGCAATCCGACGCGGATCAGAGGGCCGGAGCGATCCGGGCCGGAGCGATTCGGCTGCCCGGAGCGGTCCGCTGTCAGGCCTGCGGCCGGAGCGATCCGACGCGGATCAGTGGTCGGCGCCGTTCCAGTCCTTGCCGAGGCCGACGGAGACCTCGAGGGGGACGGAGAGGGGGTAGGCGGCGCCCATTTCGTGGCGGACCAGGGTTTCGAGGGCTTCTCGTTCGCCGGGGGCTACGTCGAAGACAAGTTCGTCGTGGACCTGGAGGAGCATGCGGCTTTCGAGGCCTGCTTCGCGCAGGGCGCGGTCGACGTGGAGCATGGCGAGTTTGATGATGTCGGCGGCGGAGCCCTGGATGGGGGCGTTGAGGGCCATGCGTTCGGCCATCTCGCGGCGCTGGCGGTTGTCGCTGCTCAGGTCGGGGAGGTAGCGGCGGCGGCCGAGGATCGTGGCGGTGTAGCCGTCCTGGACTGCGCGGCGGACGACTGTCTGGAGGTAGTCGCGGACGCCGCCGAAGCGTTCGAAGTATTCGTTCATCAGGCCACGGGCTTCTTCCGTGGTGATGGTGAGCTGGTTGGAGAGGCCGAAGGCGCTCAGACCGTACGCGAGGCCGTAGTTCATTGCCTTGATCTTGCGGCGCTGGTCGGGGACGACCTCCTCGACCGGGACGTGGAAGACCGAGGAGGCCGTGGCGGCGTGGAAGTCGGCGCCGGAGTTGAAGGCCGCGATGAGGGCCTCGTCGCCGGAGAGGTGGGCCATGATGCGCATCTCGATCTGGCTGTAGTCGGCGGTGAGCAGCGACTCGTAGCCGTTGCCGACGACGAAGGCGCGGCGGATGCGGCGGCCCTCCTCGGTGCGGATCGGGATGTTCTGCAGGTTGGGGTCGGTGGAGGAGAGCCGGCCCGTGGCTGCCACGGTCTGGTTGAACGTGGTGTGGATGCGGCCGTCGTCGGAGACCGATTTGAGCAGGCCGTCCACGGTGGATTTGAGCTTGGCGACGTCGCGGTGGCGCAGCAGGTGGGTCAGCAGCGGGTCGCCGGTCTGGACGTGCAGGCTCTGCAGGGCGTCGGCGTCGGTGGTGTAGCCGGACTTGATCTTCTTGGTCTTGGGCAGGTCGCGCTCGACGAAGAGGATCTCCTGCAGCTGCTTGGGCGAGCCGAGGTTGAACTCGCGTCCGACCACCTCGTGCGCGGCCTGCTGGGCCAGTTTCACCTCGGCGGCGAAGCTGGACTCGAGCTCGTGCAGGTAGTCGATGTCGGCGGCGATGCCGATGCGCTCCATCTCGCCGAGCACGACCTCGAGGGGCTGCTCGACCTCGGCGAGGATGCGCTGGGAGGCACCGTCGTCGCGGGAGAGCTCCTCGGTGATGGTGTCGGCCAGGTCGAGGGTGGCGCGGGCCCGGAGCATGACGTTCTGCTCGGCGGAGTCCTCCTCGCCGGGCGGGTCGAGCAGGGTGAGCTGGCCGTTGTCGGGGGCGTCGACGCGCAGCTCGCGTTTGAGGTAGCGCAGGGCCAGGTCGGTCAGGTCGTAGGCCCGCTGGTCGGGTTTGGCCAGGTAGGCGGCGAGGGCGGTGTCGACCCGCACGCCCTGCAGGGTCCACCCGTGCGACTGGAACGCCAGCATGGCGGGCTTGGCGTCGTGGATGACCTTCGGCCGGGCGGGGTCGGCGAGCCAGGCGGCGACCGCGCCCTCGTCGGTCTCGTCGAGCTCCGCGGGGTCGAACCAGGCGGCCGGGCCGTCGCCGGTGGCGACCGCGATGCCGCTGAGCGACCCGGTGCCACGCCCGAAGGTGCCGGTGACCGCGACGCCGACCGGGGCGCTCCCGGCGTGCTGGGTGAGCCAGCCGGTGACCTCGCCGGCGCGCAGGACGGTGCCTGCCAGGTCGAAGCCGGACTCGGCCTCGGGCTCGACCGCGTCCAGATACGAATAGAGTCGCTCGCGCAGCACCCGGAACTCGAGCGCGTCGAAGACCTGGTGCACCGCCTCGCGGTCCCAGCCCTGCCACTTCACGTCCTGCGGGCCGACGGGCAGCTCCAGGTCGCAGACGAGCTTGTTGAGGTCGTAGTTGCGCATGACCTGCGACAGGTGGGCGCGCAGGCTGTCTCCGACCTTGCCCTTGATCTCGTCGACGCGGGCGATGACGCCGTCGAGGCCGCCGTACTGATTGATCCATTTCGCGGCGGTCTTGTCGCCGACGCCCGGCACACCCAGCAGGTTGTCGCTGGAGTCGCCGACCAGCGCGGCCTTGTCGCGGTAGCGGTTCGGGGGGACGCCGTATTTCGTCTCGATGGCCTCGGGCGTCATCCGCCAGACCTCGGACACGCCGCGCACCGGGTAGAGGATGGTGACCTTCTCGCCGGAGAGCTGGAACGAGTCGCGGTCGCCGGTCGAGACGATGACGTCGAAGCCCTGCTCGAGGGCCTGGGTGGTGAGCGTGCCGATGATGTCGTCGGCCTCGTAACCGGGCTTCTCGACCACTTGGATGCGCAGTGCCTCCAGTACCTCCTTGATCAGGCTGACCTGGCCGAGGAAGGGCTTGGGGGTCTCCGACCGGCCCGCTTTGTATTCCGGGAACAGCTCGGTGCGGAACGTCTGCCGGGCCACGTCGAAGGCGACCACGATGTGGGTCGGCTTCTCGTCGCGGAGCATGTTGATCAGCATCGAGGTGAATCCGAACACTGCGTTCGTCGCCTGACCCGTCTGGGTGGAGAAATTCTCCACGGGCAGGGCGAAAAAGGCTCGGTAGGCCAGCGAGTGGCCGTCGAGCAGCAGCAAGCGGGGGGTCTGGGCGTCGTCGCTCACGTCGGTGAACTCTAGTCGGGGGGTACGACATCAATAAGCAACAGGGCGTCCCCCAACCGGGGAACGCCCTGTCGATGAAGCGAAATCAGGCGACGCCGAGGTAGGCCTCTTTGACCGCCGGGTCCGTGAGCAGGTCCTGCCCGGTGCCGGCCTTGACGATGGCACCGGTCTCGAGCACGTAGCCGCGGTGGGCCCGCGACAGCGCCTGCTGGGCGTTCTGCTCCACCAGCAGCACCGTGGTGCCCTGCTGGTTGATCTCCGTGATGATGTCGAAGATCTGCTGGATGATCATGGGTGCGAGACCCATCGACGGCTCGTCCAGCAGCAGCAGCTTGGGCCGGCTCATCAGCGCCCGGCCGACCGCGAGCATCTGCTGCTCGCCGCCGGACAGGGTGCCGGCGGCCTGCTTGGCCCGCTCCAGCAGACGCGGGAACAGGCCGAACACCCGCTCCAGGTCGGCGGCGATGCCGGCGCTGTCACGCCGGGTGTACGCCCCCATGTCCAGGTTCTCCCGCACGGTCATACCCGGGAAGACGCCCCGGCCCTCGGGCGACTGACAGATGCCCTTGATGACCCGCAGGTCGGCGCGGAGCGTGGAGATGTCCTCGCCGTTGAACACGATCTTGCCCGACGCCAGCGGGTTCAGCCCCGAGACGGCGCGCATCGTGGAGGTCTTGCCGGCGCCGTTCGCGCCGATCAGCGCCACGATCTCGCCCTCTTCGACCTGCAGGCTGATGCCGTGCAGGGCTTCGATGCGGCCGTATTTGAGCGTGACGTCCTGCAGCTCAAGCAGCATCAGCGGACTCCCCCAGGTAGGCGGCGATCACCTTCGGGTTGTCCCGGATCTCGGCCGGGGTGCCTTCGGCGATCTTCTTGCCGAACTCCAGCACCACGATCCGGTCCGTGACTCCCATGACCAGCCGCATGTCGTGCTCGATCAGCAGCACGGTGTAACCCATGTCGCGGATCTTGCGGATCAGCTGGTTGAGCTGCTCCTTCTCGGCGGGGTTGAAGCCGGCGGCCGGCTCGTCGAGACAGAGCAGCTTGGGCTCGGTCGCGAGCGCCCGCGCGATCTCCAGGCGCCGCTGGTCGCCGTAGGGCAGGTTGCGGGCCAGCTCGTTGGCGCGGTGCTCGATGCCGACGAGACGCAGCAGCTCGAGCGACTTACGCTCGCCCGCCCGCTCCTCCAGCGTGTGCCGGGAGAGGCCGAAGATCTTGGCACTCGTACGCGCGACCTGCTGCCACGTGCGCACCAGCCCGTTCGACGAGTTCACCCGCGGCAGCTCCTCGGGCTTGACCTTCACCCGGTAGAGCCGGAAGAGCGCGCCGAGCACGCTCGTGTAGTGCCGCGAGTCGGTGCCGACCATGACGTTCTCGATGGCCGACATCTCGGGGAAGAGCCGGATGTTCTGGAACGTCCGGGCCACCCCCATCCGGTTGATCTCGTGCGGCTTCTTGCCCGTGATCTTCTTGTCGTCGAAGAGCACACCGCCCGACGTGGGCTTGTAGACGCCGGTCATGACGTTGAAGCAGGTCGTCTTGCCGGCACCGTTGGGCCCGATCAGCCCGAGGATCTCGCCCTTGTAGAGGCTGAAGCTGACGTCGTTGAGCGCCACCACGCCACCGAAGCGCAGCGTGACGTGATCGACGTCGAGAAGAACTTCGCGTTCGTCAGGCACCGACGGCCACCTCCTCCTGACGGTCCTTGAGCTCACGGGCGCGCCGCTTGCTCGGCAGCAGGCCCTGCGGGCGCAGGAGCATGACGAGCACCAGCGCCAGGCCGAAGACGAGGAACCGGTACTCCGAGAAGTCCCGGAACCGCTCCGGCAGGTACGCCAGCAGCACCGCGCCGAGCGCCGCACCAGCCATGTTGCCAGATCCGCCGACAACCACCATCGCCACGAACAGGATGGAGAGGTTGGCGTTGAACTGGTTGGGCTCGATGAAGCCCTGCCGGCTGGCGAACAGGAAGCCGGAGAGGCCACCGAGCGCCGCACCGATGGCGAAGGCCCACATCTTGAACTTGAACGGATTGACACCCATCACCGCAGCGGCGTCCTCGTCCTCGCGGACCGCCAGCCAGGAGCGGCCGACCCGGCTGTTCTCCAGCCGGCGGACGAGGAAGACGACGAGCAGCACGATGGAGAGCGCCAGCCAGTACCACGGCTTCGCGTCGATGAGACCGAAGATGTGGTTGTCGGCCGAGGGCGCGCCCTGCGGACCGGGGATGGAGGCGATACCCGCCGGGCCACCCGACCAGTTGGTCGAGTTGCGGATCACGATACGGATGATCTCGCCGAAGCCGAGCGTCACGATGGCGAGGTAGTCACCGCGCAGCCGCAGCGTCGGCCAGCCGAGGATGACACCCGAGATCATCGCCAGGGCGATGGCGATCGGGATGCAGATCGCCCAGGTGATCGCCCACTCCGGGGCCAGGTCGAACTTGTCCTGCAGCGACTTGACGACCGGCGACTGCGTGGAGCCGAAGATCGCGACGGCGTAGGCGCCGATCGCGAAGAAGCCCACGTAGCCGAGGTCGAGCAGGCCCGCCAGGCCGATGACGACGTTGAGGCCGAGTGCGATCAGCACGTAGACCGCGCAGGTGAAGAGCACACCCGCCCAGTTGTTGCCACCCTCGATCGAGTCGGTCCGCAGCCAGGTCAGACCGGGAACGCCGAGCAGCGGCAGGTAGTAGAGGAACGCGACGAAAGCCAGGAAGCCGATGCCGCGCTGCCATTTCGGCAGGCCACGCCACCGGTTGCCGACGCCGGCGAAGAAGTTGCTGACGCCGGAGAGGCGTCCTTCGTTCGTGGTCTCGGTCATGCGCGTGCCCTCCCCAAAGACTCTCCGAGCAGGCCGGTGGGGCGGAACAGCAGCACCACGACCAGCACGACGAACGCGGCGACGTCCTCCCAGTTGGACTGGGTGAGGGTGGCGGCGTAGACCTCGACGACGCCGAGGAGCAGACCGCCGAGGAGCGCGCCACGCAGGTTGCCGATACCGCCCAGGACCGCGGCGGTGAAGGCCTTGAGGCCCAGCAGGAAGCCTACGTTGAAGCGGGTGTTGCCGTACCGCACCGAGTAGAGCAGTGCGGCGGCGCCCGCGAGCAGGCCACCGAGCAGGAAGATCAGCATGATGACGCGGTCCTTGTTGACGCCCATGAGCGCCGCCGCGTCGGGGTTCTGTGCCACCGCCCGCACGCCCCGGCCGTAGCGGGTGCGGTTGATGAACTGGTCCAGCGCGAACATCATCACAAGAGCCGCGACGATGGTGATGAGCTGGGTGTTGGTGACCTCGGTACCGAAGATGGTGAAGGCCACCTTCTGCTTGATCAGCGTCGGCATGCCCACCACGAGCCGGCCCTGCCAGATGCCGAACGTCTCGGAGAGCACCATGGAGATGCCGATCGCGGTGATCAGGAAGATCAACGGTGGTGCGTTGAGCTGGCGCAACCGTCTGTAGGCCACGCGTTCCACCGCGACCGCGGTGGCACCCGAGGCCAAGGCTCCGCCCAGCAATCCCGCGGCAAGCAGCAGCAGCGTCATTGCCACGCCCTGCGTGCCGTCTGCGCCCAGCAGGTTCCACACCCCGAGAACGGCGAAAGTGCCGATCATGAAGACCTCGGAGTGGGCAAAGTTGATCAGCTTCAGTACGCCGTAGACCAGGGTGTAGCCGAGCGCGACGAGGGCGTAGATAGAGCCCTTCGCCAAACCGTCCACCGTGTGCTGGCCCAGGTGCCCGAAGAGTTCATCGAAGTTCACGAAATCCCCTTTTTGCACCAGACGCGGCCGGAGGCATCGCCTCCGGCCGCGTCACAGAACCGCGTACTAGCTGAGCTTGATCTCCTGCTGCGCCTTGAACGCGCCGCCGGTGATGTCGTAGGACCAGATGACGACCTTGCTCTTGTCAACGTCGCCGTTCTCGGCGAACTTCAGGTACTTCGAGACGCCCTGCTTGTCGTAGGCGCGAACCCACTCCTGCAGCTCGGCGCGGGTCTTCTTGCCGGCCTTGTAACCCTCGAGGAGGATCGTCGCGCCGTCGTAGCCCTCTGCACCGTAGGAACCCGGCGCCTCGCCGTACTCCTTGGTGAAGTCGGCGGAGAACGTGCCACCGGCCTCAGCGGCGGGCAGACACGGGCAGGTCACGACCGCGCCGTCGGCGGCGGCACCGGCACCCTTGGGGAATCCGGGGTCGTACAGGCCGTCGAAGCCGAGGAACTTGGCGGTGACGCCGGCGGCGCGGGCCTGCTTGAGCAGCGGGGCAGCCTCGTTGGTGTAACCGCCGTACGCGATGACGTCAGCCTTCGCGGACTTGATCTTCGAGATCGTGGCGTCGAAGTTCTGCTGGTCCGTCTGGACCTTGTCGGAACCGGCGACGGTCGCGCCGAGACCGGCCTTGACCTTGTCGATGATGCCCACGCCGTAGGTCTGACCGTCGTCGATGACGAAGACCTTCTGGCCCTTGAGCACGTTCTTGATGTAGGTGACCGCGGCTTCGCCCTGCGTGTCGTCGTTGCCGACCACGCGGAAGAAGTTCTTGTGGCCGAGCGTGGTGAGCTCGGCGGCGGTGGCCGACGGGCTGACCATCACGAGGCCGGCGGCGTCGTAGGTCGCCATGGTGGCCTTCGACTCACCGGAGAAGTGACCACCGATGACCGAGGTGAACGACTGGTCCTGGGCCACCTGGTTCGCAATCGGGGTCGCCTGGTCGGCGTTGCCCTGAGTGTCGAAGTCCTGCATGGTGACCTTGCAGTCGGGGTTCGCCGCGTTGAACTGCTTGACGGCGAGCTTGGCCCCGTTCAGCGACGGGATGACCAGGCCGGCGTTGGGACCGGTGAAGGCGCCGAAGATGGCGATCTTGCCGCCGCAGGCGGCCGAATCCGTAGTGTCGTCGCTGCCGGCGTCCTGGCAAGCTGCCATGCCGAGCAGTGCCGCGGACAGACCCACGGCTCCGAGGGCCCGTACAAAGTTTCGCCTCAAGGCTTATGACCTTTCATCCTGGTGCAGGCGGGGCGCCGCGGACAGAAGGTCATCACGTGCCGTCCCCGTCATGTCCGTACCGCATTGCCTGCTTACTGCTTGTGATGGCGGAGCGTACTTGCCCGGCATTACCTGCGTAAGCCGTAGAAGGCACACTTGCCAAACCGTTACGAAGCCCGGCGCGTTAGGCCTGGTCTGTCCTGCCCGAGTGGCCCATGCAACACGTTTCGGACGTTACCTGTCTGTTTCGTCCAGATAAATTAGTGCCTTTTGGGCATCGTCGGCGATCAGCAGCACCCCGCCGGGTCCTACGGCGACGGCGACGGCGCTGTCCGCCCCGGCGGCCACCTGGGCAGGCATCGCGACCGGCGACCAGGCTCTGCCACCGTCGGGCGAGGACCAGAGGGAATACGCGATGCCGTCCGAGGTGACGGCGGTGAGGACCCCATCGGCGTACGCCACGGATCTGACACCGCCGCGACCGGCCGGGGCGACGGCGCCGAAGGCACCGGCCGGGACCCACGTCTGCCCCTGCAACCGCCAGGCCACGAACCGGCCGCCACGGACCCCGACCGCGACCGGCACGTCGGCGACGGCCACCCGCTGCAGTTCCTCGTAGTCCGGCGTCGGCTCCGCGGCGGGTATCGCCGTCCAGGACCTCCCGTCGGGCGAGGTCCAGCCCGCGGCGTCCCGGTCGATCCGGCCCGTCGGCAGATAGCCACCGACGACCAGCCAGCCCGCGCCGGACGGGACTCCGTCGAAGGCCCAGCTCTCCCCCGCCGCGGTGGAGGCGAGGCCGGGTGCGCGCTCGTGGATGTCGAAACGGGTCGCGTCCGCCGAGGTCCACGCCGCGGCGCCGCTCATCCGGTTGCCGGTGATCAGCCAGCCGGCGGGCCCTGCGTCGAGCCGCGACACGTTGACTGCCTGCGGCCCGCCGTACAGCTCGAACGGCGCGGTGACCTCGCGCAGGGTGCCGGCGGCGGTCTCGTACCAGGAGCTGGTGCGGGGGTTGCCGTGCGCGCCGCCCACCTTCGCGCCGACCGCGGCCATCCGGCCGTTGCGGCAGGCCACCGACGACAGGATGTTCTGCTCGCCGTAGTACGTCTTCGCCTCGATCGCAAGCGGGTGCCAGGACCGGCCGTCGGTGCTCGACCAGGCCGCCGGACGGGTCGCGTCGACGCTGGTCGCCACCGCACCCACCGCGAACCAGTGCCCGGGGCAGAAGGTCACATCCCGCAGCACCGTACGGCCGGGAGTCCCCGGCGGCGCGGGAAGCTCGACGGCCCGCCAGGTCCGCGCGGCCGCGGAGGGTGCGGGCGGGGACGGTGAATCGGTGGAGCACCCCGCCAGTCCGGCCGCCAGCAGCGCCGCCACGAAACGGCGCAGAGCTGGACGGCCGGCCAAAGTCACTGGATCGGCATCACTGGGGCGGCTGGACCTCGGCCGAAGGCTCCTGGCCCTCGGCGAGGATGCGATCGGCGACCTCACGCATGGTCATCCGGTGATCCATCGCGGTGCGCTGGATCCACTTGAACGCCTGCGGCTCGGTCATCGAGAACTTCGTCATGAGCTCGCCCTTGGCCCGCTCGACCGATTTCCGCGTCTCGAGCCGGTCGGTGAGCCCGGCCACCTCGGTCTCGAGCGCGGAGATCTCCGAATACCGGGAGAGGGCGATCTCGATCGCCGGCACCAGGTCGGACTTCTGGAACGGCTTGACGAGGTACGCCATCGCCCCGGCTGCCCGGGCGCGTTCGACCAGATCGCGCTGACTGAAGGCGGTGAGGATCACCACGGGGGCGATCCGCCCGCCGGCGATCCGCTCGGCGGCCGCGAGGCCGTCCATGATCGGCATCTTGATGTCGAGGATGACCAGGTCCGGGATGAGATCCTCGGCCAGGCGCACCGCGGTCTCGCCGTCGCCGGCCTCACCGACGACGTCATAGCCCTCCTCGACCAGCATCTCGGCCAGGTCGAGCCGGATCAGAGCCTCGTCCTCGGCGATCAACACCCGCCTGCGCTCGGCACTCGCCTGCGTGTCGGCCACGAAACTCCTACCCCCAACACTCCCGAAGTCGCGACACCCGGGTATCTGGGTGTCACCCCCGACAGCGTAGTAGGTAGTGTGTGTCCTGCTCGTATCGCCGTGACCTTGGTCGCGGTGAGTCGTGCGCGCCGGGGTGGAGGAATGGCAGACTCGGGGCACTCAAAATGCTCTGTCCGAAAGGGCGTGCGGGTTCGAATCCCGCCCTCGGCACTTCTGTAGGACGTCGCACCCCCGGGTCCATCCCGGGGGTCGATTTTTTATCGGTACGCCCGAACGTGCTGACCTGCCGCAACAGCGAGCTGAAGAGCCTCCGCGACGACGCGCGCCGTCAAGCCCGAAATCGTTGATCAATTGCACGCAGAGCGACCGTCCCGCATTTCCCCGTGACTTTCCCACACGATCGGGTGACGCGTGCCGGAACGCGTGACGGTGTGCCAAAAACGATCATGGACCCCGGGCGCGCCGACCGCGGGTTTTTCCGGAAAGACCGGTTTGCCGGACCCGGCTGGTGTTGTCATGGCAGTACCAGCACTGCGGGAGGCTCCATGTTGTGGTCCGGATCATCGCCCCTGACCGTCGTGCGTGACGGGATGTGGGGCTTCCTGCTCTTTTCCGGAGTGGCCTGGCTGGCGGTCGCCTGGAGCGTGCTGCGGCTCGAACCCGCCGACGTCGCCCGGGTGGCCGGACCGGTCATCCTGTTCGCCGCGCTCACCGAGGCCGTCCGCGCGCTCGCCGGGACGCGTACGTGGTGGCTGAACCTCGGCATGGCCGCGCTGTTCGCCGCGACCGGGGGCGTGCTCCTCGCCGACGGCAGCAACTCGTGGACCACGCCGGCGGCGCTGATCGGCTGGTACCTGATGGTGCGCGGGGCCGCCGACCTGGCGATCGCGATGATGACCCGGGAGATCGATCGGATCTGGGGGCTGCTGACGGTCGTCGGGGTGCTCGAGGTCGGGCTGGGGTTCTACGGCGCGAGCTCGTTCGCGCGTACGGCTGAGATCGTGGTGGTGATCCTGGGGGGTGCGGCCGCGATCCGGGGCGTTGCCGACCTGGTGGCCTCGCTGCGGCTGCGGGAGGCCACGGCAGGGACGCGCGCGCAGCGGCTGCTGGAGCTCCCGGAGGAGCGCGCGCTGGGCGTTGCCGGCTACACGGCGGGCCTGGGGGACTACAACGAGGCTCCCGTGCGGGGTCCGGCTCCGCGGCACGCCGCGGCCACCACCCACCGCACGTCGGCCGCGGGCATGGCGGATCTGTCCGGGCCGCCCGTTTCAGCAAATCCTCTGGGTACGCCCACAGCGGGCTTCTCCGGCGTCATCCACCCCGGCACCACGAGCGGCAGCTTCCACGACGAGGTACTGCGGACCACCGCGGATCTGGACACCATGCTCGCGCTCGCCGGAGTGACCGGCTCCGGCACCGCGGGAGTGGCCGCCCAGGCCGCCGCCGACCAGGCCCAGCAGGTGCGCGTCCCCGACACCGCCGAGGGCGCCGAACTGCCCGATCCCGCCCTCGCGGCGGCCACGGAGGCCTCAGCACAGGCAGCGGCGACCGCGGCGGCCAACGCCTCGCAGGACCCGCAGCGTTACGCCGACAACTCCCAGCTGCCGATGCTGGACCCCACCGCACACGCCGCCCGCGCCGCGATGCCCGGCATGGACGACACCTCGATCATCACCCGCGGCCGCCTGCTGGACTGACCCCCGCCAGGCACCGACGCGGCCCCTCTTGAGGCGCCGTCTTCAGGCGCCAACGCGGCGCAACAAGCCTTCCTGGACGGCGCTGGCGATGTGGGTGCCGTCGCGGGTGAACATGCGCCCGCTGGCGAGGCCACGGCTGCCCGACGCGGACGGGCTCGTGCAGTCGTACAGGAACCATTCGTCCGCGCGGAACGGGCGGTGCAGCCACAGTGCGTGGTCGAGGCTGGCGCCGATCACGCCGCCCGGGCCCCACACCTCGCCGTGCACGGACAGGACCGAATCGAGCAGGGAGAGGTCCGAGGCGTACGTCAGCGCGCAGGCGTGCAGGAGCGGGTCGTCCGGCAGCTTGCCGTTGATCCGCATCCAGACGCGCTGCTCGGAGGCCGCCGCCCGGTCACCGGGCGGGACCCAGCCGGGCGTGCCCAGATAGCGGACGTCGATCGCCTGCGGGGAGGCGTTGAACGACGACCGCCGCTCCGGGTAGCGCTCCAGCCAGTCGGCCATCGTCGGGGTGTCCTCCGGGCCCGGCACGTCGGCCGGAGCCGGTGTGTGGTGGTCGAGACCCGCCTCGGTCACCTGGAACGACGCCGACATGAAGAAGATCGTCCGGCCGTGCTGCTGGGCCGTCGAGCGGCGCACCGAGAACGAGCGGCCGTCGCGAATCGTCTCCACGGTGAAGTCGATCGGGACGGTGGGGTCGCCGGGGCGCACGAAGTAGCCGTGCAGGCTGTGCACCGAGCGGGCCGGATCCACGGTGCGGCCGGCCGCCACGAGCGCCTGCCCCGCGACCTGGCCGCCGAAGACCCGCTGCGCTCCCACCTGTGGGCTCTCGCCCTGGAAGCGGTCCTGGTCCAGCTGCTTGAGGTCGAGGACCTCGAGCAGCTGGTCGACGGCGGCCTGCCCGGAGAGGGGCACGGTCACACGGTGCTCGGGTCGACGAGCGAGCCGAGCTGGTGGACCCGCAGGGTGTTGGTCGAGCCGGGGGCGTTCGGCGGGCTGCCGGCCACGACCACGACGTACTCACCGGGCTTGGCCAGACCGAGGCCGAGCATGGCCTGATCGACCTGGCGGAACATGTCGTCGGTGTGCTGGACGAAGTCCGTCAGGAACGTCTCGACACCCCAGGAGAGCGCGAGCTGGTCGCGGACCTCGGGGACGGGCGTGAAGGCGAGCAGCGGGAGCTCGCTGTGCAGCCGGCTGAGACGCCGGACGGTGTCACCGGTCTGCGAGAACGCGACGAGTGCCTTGGCGCCGATGTTCAGCGCGATGCGGGCCGCCGCCACGGTCAGCGCGCCGCTGTGGGTGCGCGGGTCGTGCTGCAGGATCGGGACGCCGAAGTCGCCGCCCTCGGTGGTCGTGACGATCTTGGCCATGGTGCTGACCGTCAGGACGGGGTACTTACCGACCGAGGTCTCGCCGGAGAGCATGACCGCGTCCGCACCGTCGAGGACGGCGTTGGCGACGTCGGAGGCCTCGGCGCGGGTCGGCCGGGAATTCTCGATCATCGAGTCGAGCATCTGGGTGGCGACGATGACCGGCTTGGCGTTCTCGCGGCACAGCTGCACCGCGCGCTTCTGCACGAGCGGCACCTGGTCGAGCGGGAGCTCCACACCGAGGTCGCCACGGGCCACCATGACACCGTCGAACGCCAGCACGATCGCCTCGAGGTGGTCGACCGCCTCGGGCTTCTCGACCTTGGCGATGACCGGGACGGTGCGCCCCTCCTCGGTCATGATCTCCTGGACGAGCTTCATGTCGTCGGGCGAGCGCACGAAGGAGAGCGCGATCAGGTCGACGCCGAGGCCGAGCGCGAACCGCAGGTCCGCCTCGTCCTTGTCGCTCATCGCCGGGACGCTCACCGCGACGTTCGGCAGCGAGACACCCTTGTTGTTGGAGACCGGGCCACCCTCGGTGACCAGGCAGCGGATGTCGTTGCCGTCGACGGCGGAGACCTCGATGGCCACCTTGCCGTCGTCGATCAGGAGGCGGTCACCGACCTTGACCTCCTGCGGCAGCTTCTTGTAGGTGCACGAGACGCGGTCCGGGGTGCCGAGGATGTCGTCGCTCGTGATGGTGACGCTGTCACCGGTGGCCCACACGTGCGGCCCGTTGGCGAACTTCCCGAGCCGGATCTTCGGACCCTGCAGGTCGGCGAGGACCGCGACGGCCCGGCCGGTCTGCTTCGCGGCGGCGCGGATCAGCTCGTAGATCTTCTGGTGATCCTCGTGGCTGCCGTGGCTGAAGTTCATGCGGGCCACATCCATGCCCGCCTCGACCAGGCCGAGCATGCGCTCGGGGGAGGCGGTTGCGGGACCCATGGTGCAAACGATCTTGGCGCGGCGTGTCACAGCCATCAGGCTAATCTCTCTTTCGGGCGGGCCTGCCGGCCGACCCCCGTCAGGATGGTGAAATGCGGGTGACGACACCCCGCGCTCGCAGGCAATCTCAGCAGGCGGGAACGGGCGGGCGTCAACGACCGCGATACGGCCTCAGCTTATCGCCCGGCCCCCCTGTGACGGCGGCGACTGCCATCGTTCACCCTCAGCAACCGGCTGGTCCGCTTTCCCGGTGTTTCCGATAATCCGGTGTTGCCCGGCGTCCCCGGCACCGGACACCCCCGCACGACTCCGCCGGAGCCGTGCGGAAGAGAACCCGGCGACCCGGCCCGCGCCCGTGAGGGGGCGATATCGGGAGCGAAGACTTCGTAGTATGTCGATGTGACTGATCCGGTGGGTGCGTTCTGTGCGGAGCTCAGAAATCTCGTCCGCAGCTCGGGCCTGTCGGCCAACGCGGCCGCCCGCCGGCTCCACCTCAGCAGGAGTCAGTTCTACGCGATCATCAACGGCGAGGTCCGCCGGCCGCCCGACTGGGGCAAGGTCGAGACTCTCATCCGGTTGTGCGATGAGGACGATGCCGCGGTGGCCGCGTGGCGCACCCGGCACGACCGGATGATCCGCGAATACGACGAGCTCCGCGTTCAGCAGCGGGAAGCCGGCACCCTCGAGGAACCGGAGGAACCGGAGGAACCGGAGGAACCGGAGGAACCGGAGGAACCGGAGGAACCGGAGGAACCGGAGACGCCCGACGGGCCGGCCGCGGAGCCGGGCGGCGCCCGCAGGAGAAAGCTGCTGCTGGTGGCCGCCGTCATCGTCGCGGCCGCGGTCGCCCTCGTGGCGGTCGTGCTGGGGGTCCGCGACACCGGCGGCGAGGGTTCGGCTGCTGCCGGCGGGGCCACGCAGGCACCCACGCGCACAGCCTCCCCCGCGCCCACCGGCACAGCCTCCCCCGCGCCCACCGGCACGGCCTCCCCCGCGCCCACCGCGATGGGAGCGGAGGACGACGGCAGCACCGCCTGCGTCAGCGGGCCGCCCGCGCCCGGCACGGCGTTGCTGACCGTGCCGAGGGACCCGAAGGCCGGCGTGCCGAAGACGCAGGAAACGTGGTGGGCGTCCAATTCTCACGTCACGCTCTTCGGCGTGGGCCCGTCGGGGTTCAGCGCGGACGTCGTCGGCGGTACTGAACACGACTACAGCCTCGTCGTGCTGCACGGCTGCATCCCGCTGATCGCAAGGCATCGCTACACGCTGATCTTCACCGCCTCCGCCACGCCGGTGGGTTCGGCGCTGGTCCGGGTGCAGAACAGCCGGAACCAGATCGAGACGGGGTCGTTCCAGGACGTGGTTCACCTGACGGCCCAGCCGCGCCCGTTCACCTACACCTTCGAGGCCGCCGTGACCAGCAACAGCAGTGAGCTGACGTTCCAGGTGGGCGGCCAGCCGGACGATTTCCGCCTGACACTCACCGGGATCGGCCTCACGGAACAGGCCTGACCGGTCACTGCGGCGGGGTGCAGCTGAACTCCGACACCTTCAGCGGGCTGTGGGTGTCGTACTCGGACGGTGGCATGGTCGGCAGGTTGTTGGCCAGGAACGTCTGCCACAGACCCGTGGTGACGAACCTGCCGAGGGCACCCCGCAGGCGCTGGCAGAGCTCGAAGTTCCCCTTCCTGACGCCGATCCCGTAGAGCTCCAGGTGGCCGATGCGGGTGCCGAGGATCTCGTACCTGCCGGGATGGTCGTTCACGAAGCCGTAGAGCACCAGGTCGTCCGTGCCGATCGCCTGGACCTTGCCGGTGTCGAGCTGGTCGAGGCATTCGGTCAGGGTGGCACTCGCGCTGAAACTCGCGTATCCATAGTGATCGAGCTGGTCCTGCGACGTCGATCCCTCCTGGACACAGCCGGTCAGGTTCTGTGGTTTAACCTTGGCGAGCGCGGCCGCGTCGGTCTTGCGGACGAGCAGCGCCTGCTTGGCGATCAGGTACGGGCCGACGAAATCGACCTCCTTGGCGCGGGCGTCCGTCGCCGAGTACGTGGCGATGACCGCGTCGACGGTGCCCTCCTTGATCAGGGTCTCGCGGTTGAGGGACAGCGTGTCGTACGGGCGGACCGTGAAGCCGAGATCCTGGCCCAGCCACCGGGCCAGGGCGTAGTCGTAGCCGCTCCAGGCACCACCGACCGATTTACCCCAGCCGGGTACGTCCGCGTGCACGCCGATCGTGAGGTGTTCCCCGGGTGCGGCGGGCGGCGGGGTAGTAGTGGTGGTTCCGCAGGCGGCCAGAAGGAACGTGAGGGCGAGAGCAGCACGGGTCATCCGGTTCTTCATGTCAGCTCACAAACTCCGCGTCGGTGATGTCGATGGTCATCCGGCAGGCTTCCGGCGCGGCGACCGTGAGCCGGACCTCGCGGGCGGCGCCGCCCGGTCCGAGTTCCAGCTCCATCGGCTCACCGTTGGATGCGGTCGCTTCGTCGCGTACGGAGCCCCCGAAGATCAGGGCCGCCGTCAGGGTGGAGTCGCGTTCGCAGAAGCCTGAGGTGTCGGTGTTGTGGAGATGTCCGGTGAAGCGCAGTCGCTCACGGGCGACGCCGGCGGCGGACGGATGCCAGGTGACGGTCTGGCCGGTCTCCAGTGCGGCGGAGGTCATCGGGGCGGCGTCGATTCCTGCTTCCCGGCTGGTGTGGAACAGACCGGCCGCCACCACGACCATCAGCAGGGCGAGCATCCAGAGGCCGAAGCGGCGACCGGCACCCACCGGGGTGAACTCGGCGCTGCCGCGGCGGGCCAGGTAGACGGCGGTAAGGATGTCGAGGGAGCCGACGACGACCTGGAGCACGGACAACGCCCGGGCGCCGTCCTCGCCGGTGAAGAAGAGGTACGCCGCCAGCCCGCCGCCGAGAACGATGATGAGCAATGGCCAGCCCACGCCGCGCCGGCCGGTGTCCCGGTATGCCATGAGGAATAGTTGTCCGGCAGGCGGGTTTCACGTGGTGGAAACCGGACTACACCGGACTACACCGGAAACACGAAGGACCCGGCCATCCGGCCGGGTCCTCAGTGGAGATGCGTCAGCGGACGGTCGCGAGGGGCTGCGACGAGGGGTGTACGGGGGCCGGAAGCTCCCCGGGCGCACCCAGGTAGGTGTGGATCGCCGCGGCGGCGGCGCGGCCCTCGGCGATCGCCCAGACGATCAGGGAGGCGCCGCGGTGCATGTCGCCTGCCACGAAGACGCCGGGGGCGTCGGTCTGCCAGTCGTCGCCGGAGTCCACGGAGCCACGCCGGTTGGGGGTGACGCCGAACTGGTCGAGCAGCGGCTGGCGTTCGGTGCCCTCGAAGCCGATCGCGAGGAGCACCAGCTCGGCGCGCAGGTCGCGCTCCGAGCCGGGGGTGACGGTGACCGTACGCACTCCGTCAACCCGTTCGACCACGACATCGGCGACCCGTACGGCGGCCACGTTGCCGGAGCCGTCGTTGACGAACTCCTGCACGGCGACAGCGAAGACGCGCTCGCCGCCCTCCTCGTGGGCCGGGTAGTTGCGCAGGATGACGGGCCACGTCGGCCACGGGTGCTGGCCGGCGATGCGGGTCTCCGGGGGCAGCGGGTACTGGTCGAGCTGGATGACGCCGGCCGCGCCCTGGCGGTGGGCGACGCCGAGGCAGTCCGCGCCGGTGTCGCCGCCGCCGATGATCACGACGTGCTTGCCGTTCGCGTCGATCGGGGTGCTGTCCTGCAGACCCGCGACGACCCGGTTGGCGGGGACGAGGTGCTCCATGGCGAGGTGCACGCCGCCCAGCTCGCGTCCCGGCGTCCCGGGGGTGTCACGGCTCTCGAGCGCCCCACAGGTGAGCAGGACAGCGTCGAACTGTTCCCGAAGCTCAGCCGCGGTGATGTCGACGCCGACGTTGACGCCGGTGCGGAACTCGACGCCCTCGGCGGACATCTGCTCCATCCGGGCGTCGATGCGCTCCTTCTCCAGCTTGAAGTCGGGGATGCCGTAGCGCAGCAGGCCACCGATCGCGTCGTCGCGCTCGAAGACCGTGACCGCGTGCCCGGCACGGGCCAGCTGCTGGGCGGCGGCCAGGCCCGCGGGGCCGGAGCCGACGACGGCGACCGACTTGCCGGAGCGGGTGACCGGCGGCTGCGGCTTGACGTAGCCGAGGTCGAACGCGTGGTTGGCGATCTCCACCTCGACCTGCTTGATGGTGACCGGGTCGTCGGCGATGCCGAGGACGCAGGCCGCCTCGCAGGGCGCGGGGCAGAGCCGCCCGGTGAACTCCGGGAAGTTGTTCGTCGCGTGCAGGCTCTCGGCCGCCGCCGCCCACGCTCCCGTGCGGACCAGGTCGTTCCAGTCCGGGATGCGGTTGCCCAGCGGGCAGCCCTCGTGACAGAACGGGATGCCGCAGTCCATGCACCGGGTGGCCTGGTCGCGGATGAGCTCCTCGCCCGCGGGCGGGTAGACCTCGTGCCAGTCGCGGATGCGCACCGGCACCGGGCGCCGCTTGGGCAACTGCCGTTCGTACCTCAGGAAACCGTTCGGATCAGGCACGAGTCGCCCCCATAACTGCCTCGTCGACGTCGCGACCGGCAGCCTCGGCGGTCTTGATCAGTTCCATCACTCGCTTGTAGTCACGCGGCACGACGGCGGTGAACTCCGCCACCGCGGCCGGCCAGTCCCCCAGCAGCCGTTCGGCGACCGCCGAGCCGGTCTCGTCCAGGTGGGTCGTGACGAGCCGGTGCAGGATCTCCTGCTCCTCCGCCGTCAGCGGGGCCAGGTCGACCAGCTCCGGGTTGACCTTGGACGCGTCCAGGTTGTGGATGAACGCCATGCCACCGCTCATGCCCGCGGCGAAGTTGCGCCCGATCGAGCCGAGCACCACCACGACACCACCGGTCATGTACTCGGCGCCGTGGTCGCCGACGCCTTCGACAACCGCCGAGGCGCCCGAGTTGCGCACGGCGAACCGCTCGCCGGCCTTGCCGCGCAGGAACAGCTCGCCCGCCGTCGCTCCATAGAGGATGGTGTTGCCGGCGATGATGTTCTCCTCCGCGACGAACGGCGCGTCCTCGGCCGGCCGGATCGCGATCCGGCCGCCGGAGAGGCCCTTGGCCACGTAGTCGTTGGTGTCGCCGATGAGCCGCAGGGTCACGCCGCGCGGCAGGAACGCGCCGAACGACTGGCCGCCGGTGCCGCGCAGGGTGAACGCGATCGTGTTGTCGGGCAGGCCGTTGCCGCCGTACCGGCGGGTGACCTCGCCGCCCAGCATCGCGCCGACGCTGCGGTGGTCGTTGCGGACCTTCACCTCGGCGCGCACCTCGGTGCCGTCGGTCAGGGCCGGCTGGGCGAGCGCGATCAGCTCGTTGTCCAGCGCCTTGTCCAGGCCGTGGTCCTGCGCGACGACGCCGCGGCGGGCCGCGCCCTCCTCGAGCTCCGGCACGAACAGCACCGGGCTCAGGTCGAGGCCCTTGGCCTTCCAGTGGTCGAGCGCCGGGACCACGTTGAGCACCTCGGCCTGCCCGATCGCCTCGTCGATGGTGCGGAAGCCCAGCTCGGCGAGGTAGCCGCGGACCTCCTCGGCGATGAACATGAAGAAGTTCTCGACGAACTCGGGCTTGCCGGTGTAACGCTCGCGCAGCACGGGGTTCTGCGTGGCGATGCCGACCGGGCAGGTGTCCAGGTGGCAGACGCGCATCATGATGCAGCCCGAGACGATCAGGGGCGCGGTCGCGAAGCCGAACTCCTCGGCACCCAGCAGCGCCGCGATGATCACGTCGCGACCGGTCTTGAGCTGACCGTCGACCTGCACGGTGACCCGGTCGCGCAGCTTGTTCAGCAGCAGCGTCTGCTGCGCCTCGGCGAGGCCGAGCTCCCACGGCGAACCGGCGTGCTTGAGCGAGTTGAGCGGCGACGCGCCCGTCCCGCCGTCGTGGCCGGAGATCAGGATGACGTCGGCCTTGAGTTTGGCCACGCCTGCTGCGACGGTGCCGACCCCGATCTCAGAAACCAGTTTCACGTGTACGCGCGCAGCCGGATTCACGTTCTTGAGGTCGTGAACGAGCTGGGCCAGGTCCTCGATGGAGTAGATGTCGTGGTGCGGCGGCGGCGAGATGAGCCCGACGCCCGGGGTGGCGTGCCGCGTCTTCGCGATCCAGGGCCACACCTTGTTCCCGGGGAGCTGCCCGCCCTCGCCCGGCTTCGCGCCCTGCGCCATCTTGATCTGCAGGTCGTCCGCGTTCACGAGGTACTCGCTCGTCACACCGAAGCGGCCGGAGGCGATCTGCTTGACGCTGGAGCGCCGCGCCGGGTCGTAGAGCCGCTCGACGTCCTCGCCGCCCTCGCCGGTGTTCGACTTCGCGCCGAGCCGGTTCATCGCGATCGCCAGGGTCTCGTGCGACTCCGCCGAGATGGAGCCGTACGACATGGCACCGGTCGCGAAGCGCTTCACGATCTCCGACGCCGGCTCGACCTCGTCCAGCGGCACCGGCACCCGGCCGGGGTCGAAGCGGAACAGCCCGCGCAGCGAGCCCGCCGCCTCGGCCAGCCCGTCGACCTTCGCGGTGTACTGCTTGAAGACGTCGTACTGCTTGCTGCGGGTGGCGTGCTGCAGCAGGAACACCGTCTCCGGGTTGAAGAGGTGGACCTCGCCCTCGCGGCGCCACTGGTACTCGCCCCCGACCTCGAGACGGCGATGGCTGCGCTCGGCGGGGTTGCTGGGGTACGCCTTGGCGTGCCGGACGGCCACCTCGGCGTGGATCTGGGCCAGCCCGGAGCCGCCGATGCGCCCCGACGTGCCGGCGAAGTAGCGCTGCAGCAGCTTGTTGTCCAGGCCGACCGCCTCGAACACCTGCGCGCCGCAGTACGACGACACCGTCGAGATGCCCATCTTGGACATGATCTTCAGGACGCCCTTGCCGAGCGCCTTGACGTAGTTGCGGACCGCCTTCTGCGACTCCATCCCGGCGAGCGGGCCGGTCGCGATGAGGTCGTCGACGCTCTCGAAGGCGAGGTACGGGTTGACCGCCGCGGCGCCGTACCCGATGAGCACTGCCGCGTGGTGCACCTCCCGGCAGTCGCCGCTCTCCACGACGAGCGCGACCTGCGTGCGGGTCTGCTCGCGGACGAGGTGCTGGTGGACGGCCGCGGTGAGCAGCAGCGACGGGATCGGCGCCAGGTCGGCGTTCGAGTCACGGTCGGAGAGCACCAGGATGCGTACGCCGTCCTCGATCGCCTCCGACACGTGCCGGCAGATCTGGGTCAGCCGGGCCTTGATGCCCGCAGCCCCGTCGCGCAACGGGTAGAGACCGGAGACCCGGACCGCCTTGAAACCGGGCAGGTCGCCGTCCTCGTCGATGGAGAGCAGCTTCGCCAGCTCGTCGTTGTCGAGGATCGGGTAGGGCAGCACGATCTGCCGGCAGCTCGCGGGCCCCGGGTTGAGCAGGTTGCCCTCCGGCCCGATCGTCATCGACAGGCTGGTCACCATCTCCTCGCGGATCGCGTCCAGCGGCGGGTTGGTGACCTGGGCGAACAGCTGGTGGAAGTAGTCGAACAGCAGCCGCGGGCGCGTCGACAACGGCGAGATGGGCGTGTCCGTACCCATCGAACCGAGCGGCTCGGCACCGAGCCGGGCCATCGGCGCGACCAGGATCTTCAGCTCCTCCTCGGAGTAGCCGAAGATCTGCTGGCGGCGCATCACCGAGTCGTGCGTGTAGATGATGTGCTCGCGCGGCGGCAGGTCACCGAGGTCGATCAGCCCGGCGTGCAGCCACTCGTCGTACGGCTGCGCGGCGGCCAGCTCGGCCTTGATCTCGTCGTCGTGCACGATCCGGCCGGCCTCGGTGTCGACCAGGAACATCCGGCCCGGCTGCAGGCGGCCCTTGGCGACGACGGTCGACGGGTCGATGTCGAGCACGCCGGCCTCGGAGCCGAGCACGACCAGGCCGTCGCTCGTGTGCCACCAGCGCCCGGGGCGCAGGCCGTTGCGGTCCAGGACAGCGCCGATGACCGTGCCGTCGGTGAAAGCGACCGAGGCGGGACCGTCCCACGGCTCCATCAGGCTCGCGTGGAAGCGGTAGAAGGCGCGGCGGGCGGGGTCCATGCCCGGGTCGTTCTCCCACGCCTCCGGGATCATCATCAGCACCGAGTGCGGCAGGCTGCGCCCGGCGAGGTGCAGCAGCTCCAGCACGGCGTCGAAGTTCGCGGAGTCGGACGCCTCGGGCGTACAGATGGGGAAGAGCCGTTTGATTTTGCCCGGCACGTTCGGCGACTTCAGCAGCGCCTCGCGGGCCGCCATCCAGTTCTTGTTGCCACGGATCGTGTTGATCTCACCGTTGTGGGCGATGAACCGGTAGGGGTGCGCCAGCGGCCACGACGGGAACGTGTTGGTCGAGAACCGCGAGTGCACCAGCGCGATCGCGCTGTCCATCCGCTCGTCGGTGAGGTCCGGGAAGAATTCCGGGAGCTGGTCGGGCGTGAGCATGCCCTTGTACGTGATGGTGCGCGCCGACAGCGACGGGAAGTAGGCGCCGACGCCGCGCTGCTGCGTCTCCCGCTCGGCCTGCTTGCGCACGCAGAACGCGACGATGTCGAGCTCCTGGCCCGTGAGACGCTGCCCGGTGCCGGCGCCGGTGATCCGCTCGGCGGCGAGGAAGACCTGCTTGATCGCGGGGCGGGCGGCCTCCGCGGTCGCGCCCAGGCCGGACGGGTCCACCGGGACGTCGCGCCAGCCCAGGATCTCCGCACCCTCGACGAGGGCGTACTTCTCGAAGACCGCGATGGCGCGGGCCGCGTCGGAGACGTCGGTCGGCAGGAAGACCAGACCCGTGGCGTACGCGCCCGGCTCCGGCAGCTCGAAGTCGACGATCTCGCGCAGGAACGCGTCCGGGACCTGGATCATGATGCCGGCGCCGTCGCCGGTGTTGTACTCGGCGCCACGGGCGCCACGGTGGTCGAGCCGGATCAGCGCGGAGAGACCCTTGGCGACAACGTCGTGAGACCGTCGCCCGTGCAGGTCAGCGACGAACGCGACGCCGCATGCGTCGCGTTCGTTTGCCGGGTCGTAGAGCCCTTGCGAGCCTTGGGAATGCTGCGCAGCCACCGGGCCTCCGATCGTCACTTGTGTTTCCGTTTCAGGTCGGGACGACGTCGGCCCTGCAAAAGTCTCTCGATACTACGTTAGTCAGCACCGAACGCCAGGTGCGGATGGATCACACTGCCCGCGCCGGGATCACCCTTGATCCGCGCCGGTTCGATACGCTGCCGCGGTGGCGCTAGAGGATACCGATATCTTCCCCAGGCTGGAGCGGTTCTACGACGCTGTCCCCCGTGACGCCGCGGTAGCGGAGGAAATCGGGGAATTCGTGCTGTTCGTCCGCGAGGGTAGGGGATGGCCCTACTACGCCCGGCCACGCCTGGGCGGCGAAACACCGTCCGCTGCCGATGTTACTGCCGTCCGTGCCCGGCAACGAGAGGTCAGCGCCCCCGAAGCCTTCGAATGGGTGCACGAGACGACCCCGGACCTGCTCGCGGTCGCCCGTTCCGCGGGGCTGGACGTGCTTCTCGCGCCCCTGCTCGTGCTCGACCGCGCGGCCCTGGTGCCGGAGCTGCCCATCCCCGGCGCCGCGATCCGCTTCCTCGAGCCGGGCTCGCCGTCCTTCGCCACCGACATCGCCGCGACCCGGGCGGTGGGACGGCTCGGTTTCGACGCCCCCGCCTCGGCGACCTCCGCCGCGCCCAGCACCGCCACCGCCGGGGCGCTGACCCTGGACCCCGCCGGGCCCGAACAGCGCGACGCCGTGCCGCAGCCGAGCGCCGAGATGATCGCCGAGCAGGAGCGCCGGCACGCGTCGGGCCGGTGCATCAGCGCGGTTGTCGAGTCACCGGCCGACGGCATCGTCGCCTGCGGCTCGGTGCAGCGGGTCGACGGCGTGAGCGAGGTGGTCGGGGTGGCGACGCTGCCCTCGGCCCGCCGCCAGGGGTACGCCTCCCAGCTCACCGCCAACCTCGCCCGCCGCGCCCTGCTCGAGGGTGACGACCTGGTGTTCCTGTCCGCGGCCGACGACGACGTGGCCCGGCTCTACTCCAAGATCGGCTTCCGCCGTGCGGGGACGGCCTGCATCGGCTCCCCCGCCGCCGCAACGGTCTGACGCCCTTCGGGCTTGGTCGGGCGGGCTTGGTCGGGCGGGCTATTCCGGCGGCTGCCAGTCGGCGGTGTGGCCGTGGGCGTGGCCCAGGATGCGGGGGCGTAGCGAGCCGAGGGCGGCGTTGCGCGCTCGCAGTGCCAGCCGGCCTCGGGCCTGCACGACGGCTGACATGCGCCGCGTCTGGCGTACCACCGAAGCGGTTCTCGGGCGCCTCGCCCGGTCGTAGTCCTCCACCGCCTGGCCGAGTTCAGAGCCCGGTGAAGCCGTGGCCACCAGCGACCGCAGCGTGGCGGCGTCCTCGAACGCGAGGCAGGCGCCCTGACCCAGGTGGTGCGGCATCGCGTGGGCGGCGTCGCCGAGCAGCACCACACCACCACTGCCGCAGCGGAACCCATAGGCCCGGGGCAGCGGCCGCAGCTCGCGAACCTCCTGCGGCACCAGATCCTCGGGGCGGGTGGCGGCGAGCAGCTCCCCGACGGGCGGATGCCACGCGGCGAACCACCGGCGCAGCAGGGCGAGCTGGGTCGCCGCGGGTTCGGGACGCGGTGCCCCGGCAGCGGTCGCGACCCAGTAGACGCCGCCCTTCCCGGCCGCGCGTTCCCCGAGCGGCATGGAGACGAAGCGGTATCCGGCGCCCAGGGTCTCTCCCCCGGCCGCCTGATCCGGGGGGAGTTCCGGGGCTCGGTAGCGGGGCACGACGGCCTGCCACGCCGCGAAGCCCGAGCCGACCACCACGGCTTCCGGGGCGAGCGCGTGCCGGACCGCGCTGTCGATGCCGTCGGCCGCGACGACCAGGTCGGCCTCGTAGAAGATCCGCCCGTCACCGACCGCCGGGCGTGACCCCCGATGAGCGCGAACCTTGGTGATCTCCACGCCGGTGCGGATCTCGACGTGATCGTTGAGACCCGCCACCAGCGCGTCGTACAGGTCCTCCAGGTGCACCACCGCCGGCGCCGGGCCCGCACCCGGACGGGTGTGCGGCGCGACCAGGAACTGGCCGTCCGGGCGGCGTACCCCACCGTCGGGCAGCGGCGCCGCGATCGACGACCAGCCGCCGTCGGGGTCCAGCGCGTCCAGTGCCCGGCGGCCGTTGGGCCAGAGCACCAGGGCGGTCGGCGGCGCGGCAACCCGCTCGCCCCGCTCCAGCAGCGTCACCTGCCAGCCGTCGCGGGCCAGCGCACCGGCGGCGGCCAGCCCGGCCATGCCCGCACCCACCACCACCGCCGTGCGCATAACCGCGCCCCGGGCCTTAACGCTCGTCGGCGGGGGCGGCAGCTTCGTCGTCCGCCTTGCTGCCGGCGGCCTCGTCGGCCTTGGCCGTCGCACTCGGCGTGCTTGCGGCGGTCGCAGTCGGGACGGCTGCGGGGGCCGCAGTCGGCGTGGTTGCAGGGGTCGTGCTCAGCGACTCGGTCGCAGTCGGGGCGGCTGAGGCGGTCGGGGCGGCTGAGGCGGTCGGCGCGGCTGAGGCGGTCGGCGCGGCTGAGGCGGGCTTGGCGAAGGCGGACACCTGGTCCTTCGGCGCCGGCTCAGGCTCGGCGACGGGCTCCGCGGCGGGCTCCACCTTGGCGGCGGGCTCGGGATCTGCGAGTGGTTCGGGTTCGGCGGGCGCCAGGATTCCCGTACGTTCGTACGCCCGGAACTCCTCCTCGCTCACCACCCGGTAGGCCTTCGGCGCCTTCGCGGGCTCCTTGTCCGAACCACCGGCGACGTCGACCTGATTGACGTCGCTCTCCGCCGCCACGGCCACGGGCACGGTGTCGGGCGCGTCGATCGGCACGACGTACTCGCGCGGCCCCTTGACGAGCAGGAAGTAGATCAGCGCCGCGAGGAACACGATGATCGCGGTGAAGACGTTGAGCCGGATGCCGAAGAAGTGGTTGGCGTCGTCGACGCGCAGCATCTCGATCCAGAACCGGCCCGCGGTGTACGCCATGACGTAGATCGCGAACGCCCGGCCCTTGCCGAACTTGTACTTGCGGTCCAGCGCCCAGACCAGCACGGCGACGCCGACGTCCCACAGCGCCTCGTAGAGGAACGTGGGCTGGTAGAGGCCCGGCAGGGTCACGGCCTTGCCGTCGATGACCGTGGCGTGACCCGGGTTGGAGCGGTCCATGTCGTGCACCTGCAGACCCCACGGCAGCGTGGTGGCCTTGCCGTAGAGCTCGTTGTTGAACCAGTTGCCGAAGCGGCCGACGGCCTGGCTGATCGGCAGCGCGGGTGCGAGCGCGTCGGCGAAGACCGAGAGCGGCAGGCCGAGCTGGCGGGCGGCCAGCCAGGCGCCGAGCGCGCCACCGGCGACCGCGCCCCAGATGCCGAGGCCGCCCTCCCAGATCTGGAAGATCCGGAACGGCTCACCGCCGGCGCCGAAGTACTCGGCGGGCGAGCTGATGACGTGGTAGATCCGGGCGCCGACGATGCCGAACGGCACGGCCCAGACCGCCATGTCCAGCGAGGCCCAGGGTGCGACACCCCGGCGGCGCAGGCGTTGCTCCATAACCAGGACACCCACGACGATGCCCAGCACGATGCAGAGCGCGTACGCCCGGACGGGCAGGCCCAGCAGGTGCCACACCGACGTCGTCGGACTGGGGATGGAGGCGTAGTCGTAGTTCACGCGCGCACCCTACCGCCTTGCCATCAGGCGGGTTTGCCCGCGCGTACACCTTCTGCCAACTCGGCACTCAGCGCGCGCAGCCGCTGGTGCCCGGTCGCCAGATCCGGAGCCTCGAGAACGCACCGGATGAGTGCACTGCCGACGATCACGCCGTCGGCGAACGCGGCGACCTCGGCGGCCTGCGCACCGGTGCCGACACCGAGACCCACCCCGACGGGCAGGTCCGGGTCGGCGGCGCGGATGCGGGCGACCAGCTCGGGGGCCTGCGACGAGACGCTGGTCCGCGCGCCGGTGACCCCCATGAGGGCGGTGGCGTAGACGAAGCCCCGGCAGTTGGCGACCGTCATGGCCAGCCGCTCGTCGGTCGACGAGGGTGAGACCAGGAATGTCTTGTCGATGGCGTACTTGTCGGCGGCGGCGATCCACTCGCCGGCCTCGTCCGGGATCAGGTCCGGCGTGATCATGCCGGTGGCGCCCGCCGAGGCGAGGTCGCGGGCGAACGCGTCGACGCCGTACTTCTCGATCGGGTTCCAGTAGGTCATCAGCACGACCGTGGCGCCGGTGGCGGAGACAGCCTCGATGATCTTGAGGGTGTCCCGGGTGCGGACCCCGGCGGCCAGGGCGATGTCGCTCGCCTTCTGGATCACCGGCCCGTCCATCACCGGATCGGAGTACGGCAGCTCGACCTCGATGACGTCGCAGCCGGCCTCGGCCATGGCGACCATCGACGTGATCGAGTCGTCGACGGTGGGGAACCCCGCGGGCATGCAGCCGACGAGAACCGATCGGCCCTCCGCCTTGGCCTTACCGAACGTCGCGGCGATGCTCACGTGACTTCCCCCGGCACGATGACCTCGTTCTCATCAAGAATTCCGAAGTACGCCCCGGCGGTGTGCACGTCCTTGTCACCGCGCCCGGACAGGTTGATGATCATCGTCGCCGGGCGGCCCAGCTCGGCGGCGAGCCGCGGGGCGATCTTCGCGGCGCCGGCCAGCGCGTGCGCGCTCTCGATCGCCGGGATGATGCCCTCGGTGCGGCACAGCAGCTGGAACGCGGACATCGCCTCCGCGTCGGTGACCGGCTCGTAGCTCGCCCGGCCCGTGTCGTGCAGCCACGCGTGCTCCGGCCCGACACCCGGGTAGTCGAGCCCGGCCGAGATGGAGTGCGACTCCTTCGTCTGCCCGTCCTCGTCCTGCAGCAGGTAGGTGCGGTTCCCGTGCAGCACACCCACCGAACCACCGGTGATCGACGCCGCGTGCCGCCCGGTCTCGATGCCGTCGCCGCCGGCCTCGAAGCCGTACAGCCGCACGCCCTCGTCCGGGACGAACGCGTGGAAGATGCCGATCGCGTTGGACCCGCCACCGACACACGCGACGACCGCGTCGGGCAGCTTGCCGATCCTGTCCAGGATCTGCTCGCGGGCCTCGATGCCGATGCCGCCCACGAAGTCCCGGACGATCTCCGGGAACGGGTGCGGGCCGGCCGCCGTGCCGAGCAGGTAGTGCGTGGTGTCGACGCTGGAGACCCAGTCCCGCAGCGCCTCGTTCAGCGCGTCCTTCAACGTCCGCGAGCCGTTCGTGACGGGCACGACGGTGGCGCCGAGCATCCGCATCCGCGCGACGTTCAGCGCCTGCCGCTCGGTGTCCGTCTCGCCCATGTAGACGACGCACTCGAGATCGAGCAGCGCGGCGGCGGTGGCACTGGCGACGCCGTGCTGGCCGGCGCCGGTCTCCGCGATCACCCGCGGCTTGCCCATCCGCTTCGCGAGCAGCGCCTGGCCGAGCACGTTGCGGACCTTGTGCGCGCCGGTGTGGTTCAGGTCCTCACGCTTGAGGAACACCTCCGCACCGATGGCGTCGGAGAGCCGTTCGGCGCGGTAGAGCAGGGACGGCGTACCCGCGTAATCGCGCAACAGACCGGTGAAGCGTTCCTGGAAGACGGGGTCGTTCTTTGCCGATCGGTACGCGGCTTCGAGCTCGTCGAGCGCACCTACCAGCGCCTCGGGCACGAACCGTCCCCCGAACTGACCAAAATGTCCCGAAAGGTCGGGCAGTACGGGTGCACTCATCGGACCGGCCTCGGCGTCGCGGGGTGGTTGCCGGCGTTGACCAGCTCGGCGACCGCGTCACGAGGACTCTTCTGGGTGACAAGGCCCTCGCCGACCAGCACAGCGTCGGCGCCCGCGGAGGCGTACCGGATCAGGTCGTGCGGACCGCGCACCCCCGACTCGGCGATCTTCACGACGTTGTTCGGCAGCCCCGGCGCGATCCGCTCGAAGACGGACCGGTCCACCTCGAGAGTCCGCAGGTCCCGGGCGTTCACCCCGATGACCTGGGCACCGGCGTCCAGTGCCCGGTCGGCCTCTTCCTCGTTGTGCACCTCGACGAGCGCGGTCATGCCCAGCGACTCGATCCGCTCCAGCAGACCGGTCAGCACGTTCTGCTCGAGCGCCGCCACGATCAGCAGGACGAGGTCGGCACCGTGGGCGCGGGCCTCGTGGATCTGATAACTGGAGACGACGAAGTCCTTGCGAAGCACCGGCACGCCCACCGCAGCGCGCACCGCGGCCAGGTCGGCGAGCGAACCGCCGAACCACCGGCCCTCGGTCAGCACGCTGATACAGCGCGCACCACCGGCCGCATACTCGCCCGCCAGCACCGCCGGGTCGGGGATGTCGGCCAGCGCGCCCTTGGACGGCGACGACCGCTTCACCTCCGCGATCACTGCCACTCCGGGCTTGCGCAACGCCGCGTACGCGTCGATCGCCGGCGGAGCCGCCGCCGCGAGCTCGCGAACCTGGTCCAGCGAAACTTTCTCCTGCCGGGCCGCTACGTCTTCGCGTACCCCCTCGAGGATCTCCTCGAGCACATTCTGCGGTCCCGCACCACGCTGATCGGATGTCACCGAACGACTCCCCTCTCCGGGTGTCCTCGGCCCGATGCTAGGTGGCGGCCGTCCTGTCCAGCCCTCCGGGGTATGGCGATCCTCACGAGATGGGCTGCGGCATAATGCGCTGCCGGGCGACAGTTGTCATATCTGTCACACCCGCCCCACGCGTGTCGCTGCGCCCACCTGCGGCACCCTGGATGATCGGCTGACCCCGGAAGACTGTGACGGTGGCGTCACCCGGCCGAAATACGACTCCGGCACCCTGGGCTTCAGGCAAACTTGTCTCTGGTCCCTGGCGCCGACAGCTCTGTGGAGTCCTGACATGACCACTGCTTCTGCTTCCGCTGCGAGCAATGCCCCCGGTGAGAGTGGCTTCGCCGCCGCCTCCCGCACCTTTGTCTCCCGCACCGCCGAGTTTCTCACCGGCATGGAGCGCCGGATGATGGGCAACACCCGCACCGCCCAGAGCAACGCCTACGAGGCGATGCTCGCCGATCGCGCCCGAGCCCAGGCCCGCGCCGACATGGACGCCATGGTCGCCGCCCTCGCCGCAGCCCCCCGCGCCCGCAACAACACCCGCACCCCCGTCGCCCACTGACAGGCTCCACGCCCGGCCGCCCCGCGGCCCAGCGCATCCCCGCCTCTCACTACGTCGGGTCGTCCCCGCGGTCGAGGGCATCCCAGGCCGCGCGAGAGTTGACCGTCCCCTTCTCATCAACGACGGGCACGGCCTTCGACGACCGTTCGTAGCGAGCACCCATGCCCGGCCATTCGTGACCGTGCCGCAGTGCCTCCCACCCGCCGGCGACCACCACGAGCCCACCGGCCGCACAGAGCACCGCCCACGCCGTGGCCGATCCCGTGCTCCCGCTGAGCCCGGCCCGCCCCTCGACCGCGGCCACCGCAATCCCGGCCCCGGCCAGCACCAGCAACCCGCCGAGCACCCGCCGCGCGACCCCGCGGGTCGCGAGCAGCGCCCCGGCACCGGCCAGCGCGACCAACGCCAGCCCCAGTACCAGCGGCGCCGACTCACTCCCATCGAACTCGTGCTTCCGATCGAGCAGCCCCCCGGTGGTCGACACGGCCACCGTCCAGGTACGGGTAATGCCCCACAACGCCAGCCCGGCCCCCGCCGCACAGAGCACAACTGTGTAAGCCAGCCGCCGCCCCTTCCCCGGCCCCGCCGCCCCTTCAGGCCGCCCGCTCACAGGACCCGCCGCTCCATCAGGCAGCGCGTTCATCGAGCCCGCCCGTTCATCGGGCCGCGCGCAGCGTCTCGGCGGCTGCGATCGCGGCGAGCACCGCGGCGGCCTTGTTCCTGGTCTCCTGCTCCTCGGCAGCCGGATCGGAGTCGGCGACGATCCCCGCGCCCGCACCGACGTAGGCCTTGCCCGCACGCATCAGCGCAGTCCGGATCGCGATCGCCATGTCCATGTCGCCGCCGAACCCGAAATATCCGACAGTGCCCCCATAAAGCCCCCGCCGCACCGGCTCCAGGCTCTCGATGATCTCCATCGCGCGAACCTTGGGCGCCCCGGACAACGTCCCCGCCGGGAAGGTCGCGGCGAGCGCGTCGAACGCCGTCTGATCGTCGCGCAACTCCCCGACCACGGTCGAGACGATGTGCATGACGTGGCTGTACCGCTCGATCCGCGCGAAATCCGGCACCTCGACAGAGCCCGCCCGGCAGACCCGGCCCAGGTCGTTACGCCCCAGGTCGACGAGCATGACGTGCTCGGCGCGCTCCTTCGGGTCGGCCAGCAGCTCCGCGGCCAGCGCGTTGTCCAGCTCCGGGGTCGCGCCGCGCCAGCGGGTGCCGGCGATGGGGTGCAGCAGCGCACGGCGTACCCCACCCTCTTCGGCAGTGACCTTGAGATGCGCCTCGGGTGACGAACCCACGATGTCAAAATCATCGAACCGCAACAGATACATGTACGGGCTGGGGTTCGTCGCCCGCAGCACCCGGTAGACGTCCAGCGAGTCCGCGTCGGTCTCCCGCTCGAAACGCTGAGCGACCACGATCTGGAAGCACTCCCCGGCCCGGATCGCCTCCTTCGCCGTCTCGACCGCCTTCTGGTAGTCACCCGGCGCCGTTCTGCTGACCACCTCACCCGCCGCCACCCGCTCCACCGTGGAGATCATCGGCGGGGTCGGCCGGGAAAGCGCGGTGGTCATGGCATCAAGACGACCCACAGCCTGGTGGTACGCGGCCAGCGCCGCATCCCTGTCCGCGCCCTCGGCGAGCACCGCGTTCGCGACCAGGAACGCCGACCCGTCGAAGTGATCGAGCACGACGAGGTCGGTGGCGAGCATCATGCCCAGCTCGGGCAGCGGCACGTCATCGGTCGCGGTGACGGGCAACCGCTCGAACCGGCGGATCAGGTCGTAGCTCAGATAGCCGACCATGCCCCCGGTCAACGGCGGGAGCCCGGTTCCCGTACCCGGATCATCGGGGGTGGTCAGGGCCGCGACCGTCTCCCGCAGGGCGACCACAGGATCACCATCCAGCGGTACGCCCGCGGGTGGCGTCCCCAGCCACGCCGCCTGCCCGTCCCGCTCGATCAGCGTGGCCGCACTCCGCACCCCGATGAACGAATAGCGTGACCAGGTCGCTCCCCCGGCCCCCTGCTCGGCGGACTCGAGCAGGAACGTCCCCGGCCCCCCTGCCAGCTTGCGGTAGACCCCGATCGGCGTCTCCCCGTCAGCCAGCAACCGCCGCACCACCGGCACCACCCGCCGCCGCCCGGCCTGCTCGACAAAACCCGCCTCGTCCGGGACGACAGCGCCGCTGGTCACGCGTTCTCCTTGGTTACCGTGAGATCGTTCGAGAAGCAGGTGTGCGTCCCCGTGTGACAGGCCGCCCCCACCTGATCAACGGTCACCAGCAGCGCATCCCCGTCACAGTCGAGCGCCACCGACCGCACGAACTGGTGATGCCCCGAAGTAGCACCCTTCACCCAATACTCCTGCCGGCTCCGCGACCAGTACGTCGCGTGCCCGGTCGTGAGCGTCCGGTGCAAAGCTTCGTCATCCATCCACGCGAGCATCAGCACATCACCGCTGTCATGCTCGCGGACGATGGCGGCGACAAGGCCGTCGCTGCTACGACTCAGACGGGCGGCAATCGCCGGATCGAGGGAAGATGGCCGTACGGGCTGGTTCTCGAGGTCGCTGACTGGCACAGTCCCAGATTGTCCCGCATGGGTGGCGACCGTCCACACCCTGTGTCGCGTAACCCACGATCCGGTCACGGACCCGGACAGGGGGTGTGACCCCAGCGCCGGGAACGGTACCGTCGTCGTGCGCCGCGCCGGCCCCCGGCGCCCGCGCCCGTGTCCGCCGGCTCCCCCGACGGCCGCGCCGCCCCCGCGACGGGAGTCACGAGCAGATGGACCCGACGGCCACCAACGACGACGGGCAAGCCCAGCCCGCCGACGACCGCCCCTGGCCGGCCCCGGACTTCCTCGCCCCACCCGCCCCGGGCTCAGCCCCGGTCCCGGCCACCAGACCCGCACCCGATTCAGCTCCGGTCCCGACCACCAGGCCCGCCCCGGGCTCAGTTTCGGTCCCGGCCGCCAGGCCCGCACCGGGTTCAGCTCCGGTCCCGGCCGCCAGGCCCGCACCGGGTTCAGCTCCGGTCCCGGCCGCCAGGCCCGCAGCGGAGGAAACCTCTCCCTGGTACGCAGGCAGCGACACCGGCTCCCTGCCCACAGCCGCAGGCTCCTCAGGCTTCGGCAAATGGGCCTTCGACCGCCCCGTCTCCGCCCCCGCCAACCCCGGCCCCGCCGTGGCTGATTCTGCCGCCGCCGACCCTGCCGCCCTCGGCCCGGTCTCCGGCCCCGGCGTTTCCAACAGCCACCCCACAGGTCCGGCCGCATTCCCCCGCATCGCCGGAACTGCCCGCCCGGCCCCCATCCTCCCCGGCCCGTCAGGCTCCTTCCCCGCCTTCGAACGCCCCAAATCCCGCCCCACCCCCGAACCCCACCCCCCAGCGGACCCACCCCAGCCCATCCCCTCCCAGTCCACCTTCGGTCAGCCCGCCCCTGGCCAGCCCGCTTCCGGCCAGCCCGCTTCCGGCCAGCCCGCTCCCGGTCAGCCCGACCCCGGCCAGCTGCACCCCGGCCAGGCCACCGCCGATCAGCCCACCCCCGGCCAAGCCACGCCGGACCAACTCACCCCCGGCCGAGCCAACCCGGACCAGTTCGTTCCCGGCCAGGCCGATCCGGACCAGTTTGCTCCCGGGCAGCCCCGACTCCCCCGGGACCCGTTCCGCTCGGCCCTGCACACCCCCGAGACACCCCCCACTCAGGAATCACCCAGGCCGCGTCGCCTCTCCGACCAGTTCCCCTCGGACCGCTTCCGCGCCACGTTCGGCCCCGCGTCCCGCACCCCCCACGCAGCCGAACCCACCACCCCACCCCGCGCAGAAGACCACCCCACGGGGGAACCACCCGCGAACACCTGGCCCACCTCTCCTTCGAATGGCTGGGCCGGCACTTCGAATGGCTCGGCCGGCACTTCGGATCGCTTGGCCGGCACTTCGGATCGCTCGGCCGGCACCTCGGATCGCTCGGCCGGCACCTCGGATCGCTTGGGCGACTCTTCCGATCGCTGGGCTGACACCTCGGATCGCTGGGCCGGCACTTCGGACCGCTGGGCCGACTCTTCCGATCGCTGGGCCGACTCCCCGGATCGTTTGGCCGACTCTTCCGATCGCTGGGCCGACTCTTCGGAGGGCCAGGCCGGCGACATCTCAGCCGCCGAAGATCCCGGCGCAGCACGTCAGCCGGCTGATGACACTCCGGGTGACCGCTGGCCGGGTGACGAGCCCGCGGCAGGACGATCGGTTTCCCCGGAGCCCAGTGACGCGCCGGCGCAGACCCCATCCCCCTGGGCGGTCAGCCCTCCGCCGTGGTCGGCCCGCAACACCCCTTGGTCACCGGGTACGCCATGGGCGGCTGGCGCCACACCCTCCAACGCGGCACCCGAGCCATCGGCCACGCCCACTTCGGACAAATCACCCACCTCAGACGCCGCGGATTGGGACAACGTGGCGAAAGCCGCCTCGCCCACAGCGGGTGGGCCACTGATCCCGGGTGACACCGCATCCGAGGAAGAATCGGAGCAGCAGGAGAACGCAGCAGGTAACGGCGACACGGAAATGGTGGCGCTCGGTTCGCGCAGGCCGATGGACGGTCTGCCCGGCGGGGCTGTCAACGGATGGAACGACCAGGGAGGCTTCCCACCCTTGGAGACCAACGGACACCGCGTGAACGGCCACAGCCACGGCGACACCTCGCCGCGCAACGGCAGTGCCCCGGACCCGGACCCCCGGCCTCAGCCGCGCACCAACCCGCTGGCGATGTCCCGCTCCCCCTTCACCCCGCCACCCCCGGAAACCCCACCGCTGTACGCCCCCTCGCCCTTCGCGATCCCCGGCAATCCCCCGGTCCCCGAGCCCCCGGCCACGGACCCGGACGCGGTACCAACAGCGAGCAGCCCCGAGGACCACATCCCGGACGCCGCTCTCTCCTACGGGGAAGCCACCTTCGGCAGAGACCCGGACAACGACCTCTACGGTGAAAGCCTGACCGGCCGTAGCACCCCGTTCACCAGCGACGACCCGTTGTCCCCGGATTCCCCCCTGCCCGCCGGCGACCCCCTGACCGGCGACTTCCTGGGCCCCGACACCCTCATCCCCAGCAGCGACGACCTCTACGGCGAACGCCTCACCGGCCGCAACCGCGCCTACGAACCCGACCCGGACCCCACCGAGACAGTCGGCCGCCGCCGCCAGCGCACCCCCGACGACCTCACCGACGTCCCCACCTGGCCGAACTCCCCGACCACCCCATCCAGCCAGACCGGCCCATCGAGCCAGACCACCCCAGCCGGCCAGACCGGTCAGACGGGCGGGGCCACCCAAGCCGGCGAGACCAGCCCGGCCACCTCTCAGCCCGAGGCCACCCCGCAGCAGACCGGCACCTACGCCGCGCGCGAAAACCTCGCCGCCACGCCCGACGAACCCCCACCGCCCGCCGCCCCGATCTCGCACCCCGAAGACCGCCCGGTGGAGCCCCGCCCCATCTACTACGGCCACAACCCCTTCACCCCGGACACCCCAGCCCGCCCGATCACCTCTCCACCAGCCCAGACGCCGCAGATCCAGACGCCGCAGGGTGAAACGCCCCCGAGCGACGCAGCGGTCGTGCAGACGCCGACGGGTGAAGTCCCCACGGACCAGACACACGTGGGCCAGACCTACACTGGGCAGACCTACACGGGCTCGACCGCTACGCATCCCGATCCGATTGATGCGGATGACGTCGCAGCTCAGGTGCCCTATTCGGCGAGTCGCTCAGTGTCGGGCCCGCCTGCTGCGCCCCGGTCCATTCCCGGGCTGACTCCGCCGGCGGATCAGTTGCCCGGTCCCGTCCAGCCGGCCGCCGAACCGGAACCGACTTCGGCCTGGGAGGCTCCCCGCCCGCCCGTGGACGCCGATCCCACAGCTGGAATCACCGGTTCGACGAGGCCGATCCCAGGGTTGACCCCCACCGCCGGGCCGGTTTCGGCCGCGCCTGACCCGACCTTCGCGGACCTTCCCGGCGCGAGCAGCACAACACCCGCAGACCTGCAGGGCGAGAATGGCGCGGCAAGTGCGCGGGAGTCGCTTGCTGATCTGCCGACTGTTCCTCAGGAGAGTTCTTCGGGTGGGCGGCGTCGACGACGTGACGATGATGAGCCGGCCGCGGATTTCCTGGCCATGTGGCGAGCCGCGGATGACGCACCGGCGCGCCGGCGGGCAGCCTGGGAGAGCGACGAAGCCGAACAAGCCACAACCGGCCAGCCCGTAGCCGACCCGCCCGCAGCCGCCCAAGAGACAGCCGCCGAAGACAAAGCCGGCCCAGACAAAGCGGTCCCAGACAAAGCGGTCCCAGACAAAGCGGTCCCAGACAAAGCGGTCCCGGCCGAAACCGCCGCGGACAAAGCCGATGAAGCCGCGATCGGTAGAGCCACGGTCGGCTCGGCTTCGGGAGCTGTTCCCGCAGACGGGGACGAGGGCGAGAACGACGACCCGACCGGCGTGAGCGAGCTGGCAGACGCCGCCGGCACGGTCATGGAAGCGGAAACAGCCGAGCACGGCGAAGTGCCGGAGACCGACGACACGATCACCGGCGTGGCCGACACGGCTGAAACCCCCACCGGGGCGACCGGTGACGGCGAGACCGTTGAGGTCATCGAGGTGATCGCGGAGCCGGTTGACGGCGGAGGCACCGGGGAGCCTGCCTCGCAGTTGAAGCCGGGCGATGTCGGGGAGACCGCGATCTCGTTCTGGGATCCCGCGGCCGGGCAGCAGTTCCGGGGTGAGTGGCACGAGGTGAAGGCTCAGTTCGTGGACGATCCGGTGGCGGCTCTGGGCCGGGCCCGGGATCTGCTGACCGAGGCTGTTCATGAGCTGACGGAGTCGATGCTGGCCGAGCGGGATGAACTCGACCCGCTCCGGGAGACCTCCGCTCCGGACACCGAGAGTATGCGGATCGCCATGCGCGGCTACACCGAGTTCCTCGAGCGGATCCTTGCCCTCTGAGGGGAGGGTGTTCACGACGCGCGGGTCGGACTGCCCGTAGGTCGACTCCGTGTGCGAGTGAGCGGGTCACGGCGATGACGTCGGTCGCCGGGGGCGGGTGTTCTGGGAGTGGCACGGCAGGGCGTACGCGTCCGTCACCGGCCCCCGAACGGGTACGGCGCCGGTGCCGCAGGGCGAGACCTTCACAGGCATCGAGTTCGCCCCGAGCACGTCGCTGTGGACGATGCCGGCTCGCGGCCCTGGTCGACGGCGGCATCGAGTTGCCGGACACCGCGCGCACGAGGTTCCGGCTGGACGGCTCGCGCTCGGAGGCGCCGCTGCGGTTTGTGCTGGTCGCCACGCAGATCGCGGGGCCGGCGGTGGTCCGCTACGTGCTCGAGGTGGAGCCGGTCGCGTCAGCCCCGGCCGAGCAGCTGGTAGCCACTGCCGGCCCGAACGTGCGGCGCTACCTGACGGGCGACCTGTAGAACCGGTCAGGCAGCCTCTTCCTCCTGGTGACCGCAGCGGTGGCAGAGCACCGGGTGCAGCAGGTGAGCAAGGTCGTGACGGTCGGTGACGGGGCGCGGGAACGCGAGCCGGGCGAGCCGGTCGCCGAGCCGGACCATGAACCCGTACCGGTCGAGGCGGACCACCCGGGGGTCGTCGCCGGGGCGGGCGGCCGGGCCGAGCTGGCGCCGGACGTAGTCGGACATCTCCACGACGTGGTGGTCGGAGAGATCGGCGATCAGGTCGAATTCGATCGCGCGCAGCGGGTCGGGCAGGGCTTCGGCGTACTCGTCGGGGTCGACGTCCACGAGCACGGTGTTGCGTTCGTAGCGCACCTCGGCCACGTCCATGCGATGGATGACCTGGGTGTCCCCGACGTCGAGCAGGTCCGTGGCCGGGTCGGTCTCGGCGTAGTCGAGCGCCGCCTGGCGAGCCTCGGGGCCGTCGAGACGGGTGGCCCAGCCGGCGACCCAGATGCGGCCGAGCGAGGGCGCCCCGGTGACCGGTGGCACATCGGAAATATCGAGGACGAGCGCGGTGTCATCCACATCGGGTCCAGGGCGCAGGGCTGCGGTCAGCGCACCGTCGCTGGGCGAGAGCAGCAGCACCCGGCCCTGGGCGTCGGTCACGTGCCGCACGGGGTGCGGTCCCGGGCGGCAGGCGATGTGCGCGGTGGCGGGCAGATGGCCGGCCGCAAGGGTTCGCGCGACCTCGGCATGGGTGGGCTGCATGTCAGGATCCTCCGGGCATCGGTTAGCCTTACCTTAGTAAGGCAAGGCTAACCGTAACACCCGTCCCGGAGGAATGAAGATCGCCCGTGAACAACTCCCGACCCAAGGCCCGGCTGTCGCGGGCTCTCGGCATTCCACTCACCCGTAAGTGCGTCAAGTACTTCGAGCGGCGCCCGTTCCCGCCCGGTGTGCACGGTCGTGGCCGGCGTAAGGCATCGGACTACCAGGTCCGGCTGCTCGAGAAGCAGCGGCTGCGGCACCAGTACAACATCAGCGAGACCCAGATGCGGGCGGCGTACGACGAGGCGCAGCGCAAGGAGGGCAAGACCGGCGAGAACCTGGTCGCGTATTTGGAGAGCCGTCTCGACGCGACCGTTCAGCGCGCCGGTCTGGCCCGCACGATCTACCAGGCCCGCCAGCTCGTCGCGCACGGTCACTTCACCGTGGACGGCAAGAAGGTCGACCGCCCGTCGTACCGGCTCAAGCCCGGTCAGGTCGTTGAGGTCCGCGAGAGCAGCCGGCAGAAGCCGCCGTTCCAGATCGCTGCCACCGGAGCGCACCTGGACGGGCCGACCGCGCCGTACCTCTCCACCGTGGTCGAGGACCTGCGCACGACCGTGATCCGCAAGCCGTTGCGCTCCGAGGTCCCGGTCATCTGTGACGAGCAGCTCGTCGTCGAGTTCTACGCGCGCTGATCGCAATCTGTTGAAGGCTCGGCACAACGAAGTGCTGAGCCTTCAACGCACTAAAGAGGGACTTCAGCGTGTCTGCTCCAGCCAGCTGGCGTACAGGCTGGCGTAGATAGAGCCCTCCTGAGCGAGCAGAACAGCGTGCGGGCCGCGTTGCACGACACGCCCGGCGTCCACCACGATCACCTCGTCGGCTGACTCCGCGGTGGACAGCCGGTGCGCGATGGCCACGGTCGTCCGCCCCCGCGTCACCGCATCGAGGGCGTGTTGCAGCCGCACCTCGGTCGCCGGGTCGACGGCACTCGTGGCCTCGTCGAGAACAAGAAGATCAGGATCCGCGACGTACGCCCGGACGAGCGCGACCAGCTGCCTTTCGCCCACGCTCAACGCCTCCCCGCGCTCCCCCACCGGCGTGTCGAGACGCTGCGGCAAGCCGGCGAGCCAGTCCCCGAGGCCCAGCTCGACAAACGCCAGCTCGAGCTCGTCGTCGCTGAGCTCCGGACGCGCGAAGCGGATGTTCTCGGCGACCGTCGCGTCGAACAGGAAGCCGTCCTGCGGGACCATGACGACCCGCGACCGCAGCGAGTCGAACCGTACGGTCGTCAGTGGCGTGCCGCCGAGCAGCACCTCGCCGCCGGCCGGGTCCATGAGCCGGGTGAGCAGTTTGGCGAATGTCGTCTTGCCGCTGCCGGTCTCGCCGACCACCGCGACCTTGGTGCGCGCGGCGATCTCCAGGTCCACGTCGGAGAGCACGACCGGGCCGCCCGGGTAGCGGTAGGAGACGTCCGCGAAGCGCACCGACAGCGGGCCCGGCGGCAGCCCGACGCCATTCTGGTCGGGGTCGGCGACGTCCGGGTCGATGTCGAGCACGTCGAGCACGCGCCGCCAGCCGGCCACCGCGTTCTGCGCCTCGTTGAGCACCTCGGTGGCGATCTGCACCGGCTGGATGAACAGCGTGACCAGGAACAGGAACGCCGTCAGCTTGCCGACGGTCAGCCCGCCGTCCACGCCGAGCAGCACCCCGACGACGACCACGGCCGACAACGCGAGCCCGGCGGCGATCTCCCCGGTGGAGAAACTGGTGACACTGGTACGCAGTGCGCGCTGCTGCGCCGACCGCAGATCGACGATCGCGGTGTCGAGCCGCTTCTCGGTGCGCCCGGCCACGCCGTAGGCCCGGATCACCGTGGCACCGACGACGCTCTCGGCGACCGCGCCCAGCATGACGCCGGTGCGCTCGCGGACGATCCGGTAGACGCCGGCAAGCCGCTTCTGGAAGAGCCGGATCACGATGACGGCCGGCACGAACGCGGCGAAGACCACGAGGGTGAGCTGCCACGAGTAGACCAGCATGACGATCGTGGTGACCACCAGCTGCCCGCTGGTCATCAGCAGCATCACGCCGCCGGTCTGCAGGAACTGGGTGATCTGGTCGACGTCACCGGTGACCCGCGACGTCAGCGACCCGCGCCGCTCGGACTGCTGGTGCAGCATCGACAGGTCGTGGATGTGCCGGAACGTACGGGTACGCAGCGCGGCCAGCGCGGTCTCGCTCACCGTGAACAGCCGCCGCGTCATCCAGTAACCGGCGAGCGTGGAGACCGCGAGCAGCGCCAGCGTGAGCAGCACGATCACCGTGATCGTGCCCAGATGCGGCCCGCCGGGCGCGCGGATGCCCCGGTCGATGCCCTGCTGGATGGCGATCGGCACGGCGACCCGCCCGGCCATCGAGACGAACGCGAGCACCAGCGTGCCGGCCAGCCCGGGCCGCAACTCGGGCGACAGCGCCACCCCGCGCTTCACGGTCGCGAGCATGCCCTCTTCAACAACCGCGGTGCTCACGCTGCGCTCACCTTGTCATGCCCTCCCGGCCCTTGCTTCGCTGCGGTGCAGTCGGTCATGACGGGACCTCCTCTACCAGCTCTTTTTTCTCGTACGCCGTCACGAGCCCCAAATACCCTGGCTCCGAGGCCATGAGCTCCGCGTGTGTCCCCGTAGCGACAACCTTGCCGTCCTCCAGGTAGACCACCGAGTCGGCGAGCGCGATCGTGGCCCGCCGGTAGGCGACCACCAGGATCGACGCGCCGGCGTCGTGCCCCCGCAGCGAGGCGAGGATGGCCGCCTCGACGCGCGGGTCGACAGCGCTGGTCGCGTCGTCGAGCACGAGCAGCCGGGGCCGCCCGGCCAGCGCGCGGGCCAGGGTGATCCGCTGACGCTGGCCGCCGGAGAGCGAGGTGCCCCGCTCGCCGACCGCGGTGTCGAGCCCGTCGGGCAGTTTGCTGACGAAGCCCTCAGCCTCGGCGAGCCGCAACGCCTGGTGCGCCGCGTCGTCGTCGATGTCCTCGCGGTCGAGGGTCACGTTGCCGCGGACGGTGTCGTCGAACACGAACGGCACCTGCGGGACAAGCGCGGACGTACGCGCGAGCGCGGCGCCACTGAGGTCGGGCAGCGGCACGCCGTCCACCGACACGTGACCGCTCGCCGGGTCGACCAGGCGCACGGCCAGGGACGCGATCGTGGACTTGCCGGAGCCGGTGGCGCCCACCAGTGCGACTGTCTGCCCCGCGGGCACGGTGAAAGTGATGTCGTGGAGAACGTCGGCGCTCCCCGCGTACGCAAAGGAGACCTGGTCGAAGTGCAGGGTGGCCGGACCGGTCCCGGGGTTTCCGGCTTCGCCGTAGGCGAGGTCGCCGCTCGCGCCGAGAACGGCCTGGACCCGTTCCCAGCCGGCGACGCTGCGCGGCAGCTCGCCGATCAGCCAGCCGATCGCCCGCACCGGGAAAGCCAGCACGGTGAACAGGAACGCGACGCTGACCAGCTCGGACACGGTGATCGCGCCCTGCTGCAGCCGCCACGCGCCGATCAGCAGGACGGCGAGGGTGCCGATGCTGGGCAGCGCGTCGAGCAGCGGGTCGAACAATCCTCGCAGCCGGCCCACGGAGATCAGCGCGTCCCGCAGCTCACTGACGTGCACCCGGAACCGCCGCGACTCGTCGGCCTCGCGGCCCATGGTCTTGACCACCAGGGCGCCGTCGAAGCTCTCGTGCGCGACCGCGCTGACCTTGCCGCGCAGCTGCTGTGCCCGGATCTGCCGGGGCGACATGCTGCGCGAATAGGCCAGATTGAGCAGGAAGAGGGCGGGGAAGAGCAGCACGCCGATCAGCGCGAGCACCCAGTCGACCACGAAGAGCGAGACCACCGCGGCCAGGATCATCACGACCGTCCCGACTGCGAACGGCAGCGGCGCGATCGGCGCGAATGCGGCCTCGACGTCGGAGTTGGCGTTGGAGAGCAGGGTGCCGGTGGCGTGCCGCTGATGCCACGCGGGCGGGAGCGCCAGGTAACGGCGGGTGACCGCGCTGCGGTAGCGGGCCTGCAGCCGGAACTGCATGAACCCTGCACCCAGTCGACGCCCGTAGATGCTCGCGACCCGCAGCAGCGAGATCCCGATGAACGTCACCGCGATCAGCGCGAGCTCCCGCGCGCCCGCCCGGTGCTCGGAGAACGCCGGCACCACCACCCGGCCGATGACCGCGCCGACGACGTAGGAGTTGGCGATCACCAGCAGGCCGAACATGCTGCTGCCGGCAACGCCGATGGTGAAGAGCCGGGGCTCCATGCGGATCGCCTGGCGCAGGACACGAAGGCCCCGGCCCAGCACGTCCTGGCTGGCCCTCGTGGTCACAGATTTCCCGCCCTGGGTAAGTCCCTGCCGGCCGAACCGGCCTTACCGGTCTATCCTGCCCAACCGCCCGTGTTAAGCCACGGGATTTACATTGTGTCCACGATTACACCGTTGCGCTGCCCCGCGCCACGTGGGCCGCGCGAGTTGGGTCACATGGATCTAGGATCATGAACATGACCGACCACGCGCGCGCCGAACGCCGTCTGCTCGCCGACCTCTTCACCGAGATCGGCCCGGACGCCCCGACGTGCTGCACCGGCTGGGACACCCGCGACCTCGCCGCCCACCTGGTGGTCCGCGAGCGCCGCCCGGACGCCATCGCCGGCAACCTCATCGCCCCGCTGGCCGGGCACGGCGAGCACGTCCGCAAGCAGACCGCGACCCGGCCGTACGACGAGATCATCGCGGAGCTGCGCACCCCGCCCTGGTGGAGCATGGTGAGCAACCCGATCACCGACGAACTGGCCAACGGCATCGAGTTCTTCATCCATCACGAGGACGTCCGCCGCGCCCAGCCCGGCTGGGAGCCCCGCGACCTCACCCCGGAACATCAGGGCTCGCTGTGGAAGGCCGCCAAGCTCACCTCCCGCATGGTCCTGCGCAAACACAAGCCGATCCGCGTCGAGTCCCCCGGCTTCGGCGTCTTCCAGGTCGGCGACGGCGAGCCGTCCGCCACCCTCACCGGCCCACCCGCCGAGCTGGTCCTCTTCCTCTCCGGCCGTCAGCAACACGCCCGGGTCGACATCACCGGCGACGGCAGCATCCGCACCGCCGACCTCAGCCACTGACCGGCCGCGCTGCCCGCTACTTGGACTCGATGCTCCCCAACCCCGCATCCACCTCGACGGTGAACTCCTCCGAGTAGAGCGCACTGCGCAGATAAGCCGTCGTCACCCGCTGAATCAGCGCCACCCGCTCAGGACTCTCATCGGTGGTCTCCGCGGCCTCATACCCGACAATGCCGCCGAGCGAATGCTCCGCCCCGAAAACGGTCAGCAAACTCTTACGCCCCGGGCTGTGCCGATAGGGATCGGCCATCCATTCCGCACCCCGGTGGGACAACGGCGAATCATCCTTGTCCCCCACCACCACCAACGCCGGCGTCTCCATGCCCGCGAACTCCGGATTCATGAACGGAAAACGCTCCGCGGCAAACGGCGTCAAATCCGCCCCGCCATTCCCCGCGGTAGCCAGCAACACACCAGCCTTGACCCGCTCATCCCGATAGTCCTCCCCACCCCGCACCCGCAACCCCAGCAAGTTACCCGCCGTCTGCCCCCCGAACGAATGCCCCGCCACCGCAATCCGCCCCCGATCAATCCCGCCCGGGACCCGCGCCTCCACCTCATCAAGCCGATCCAAAATCAGCTTCAGATCCCGAACCCGGAACCGCCAGATCTCCGGCACCCGCGGATCCCCCTGCGCCAACCCCACAGTCCGCGAATCAAGATGCGTCGGCTGAACAACAACAAACCCCCGCCCCGCCCAATAGTCTGCCAACGGCCCATAACCCTCCAACGAGGACCCAAACCCGTGCGAAAAAACAATAAGAGGCCACTCGCCACCCCCCACAGGCGCCGAAATCCGCACCCGCAGATCCACACCCCTACCGGGCGCCGCCAGCACAACAGGTTTGACAGAAACAACTTCGCTCACGCCCCAGGACGCTACTAACCAAAAGACAGTAGGTACCTAGAGGAAAGCGACCCCCACGTGGCCCACACCACACCGCCTCACGGCATCCCGCGGCTCCGCAAGCCTCGGGGCGTCCGGCCGAGCACCTCCGGCAACGGATCAATGAGCCGCAGCTGCGCCGATAGATCGCCTCGTGGTGCATGATCCGGTTCCGGAACAAGCGCAGATGCTCGAAGTGCCGATGCATGTCACCTCGCGGCCCCCGAAAGCCGGGCCGGAAGACGCGAAAGAGCGCCGGTCGCCACAGGGCTACCTCATTCGTCCTGCTCAGCAGCGAAACCCAGAAGCCGAATGTCATCGACGCCACGACATCGTCGGCGGAGGGCTCACGCTGCAACGATCGGCGCAGGCTGGAGACGGTCTCATCAACCGGCCGTCGGCCAAGGCCCGCGAGAGGGACCACATTCCACCAGTCGGCCCGGCCGTAGCGTTCCGTCAGAGCGTCATGAAAGGCGTTCCGCATCGCGATCTCCAAGCAGTGCAGCGCCGGATAGAAAGCCGCCGCGGCCTGGACGTTCCACCAATAGAGGCTCAGGACTTCCGACCTGTCGCCCGCGCAGTCTCGGAGGTAGGCCTGAAAGCGCGCTTCCGACAGGAATTTTCCCATCCAGCGTTGATCATCTTCCGGCATGGCCACGTTCGCCTGTTCCGGTAGGGCAGCCATCGTGGTAGCCTTGTCCCCGTACGCCCCGGGACCCGCCTCTGCTTGCATGCAACCCGGGGCAAAGTTATTTCTGGACCCCGGCACGTCGCGCCCTGCACCAGCAGCACGAAGGCATTAGGGGTTGCTCCAGGACTAGCGGGCGATAGACTACCCCACCAAAGCCTTCAGCACGACAGGCGCCTTGAATCCACGGGCCGCCCCGGGCGCCAAGTTCAACACGCCCCGTGACGCAACGCGGCCCCTTGAGCTCGCCACTCAGGCCTACACCCGACGCCTCTCCATCACCCACGAAAAAGCGCCAGCAGTCGGATTCACGACGTCTCTGGGCGATGAAAAGGTGAAGGCAGCACCGGTACTATGTGGACCTAACCCCGAGACCCGCCTCTGCTTGCAAGCGACCCGGGGTCAATTATTTTCCGGACATCCGCCGCCGGCGATCAGTCGTCCGAGCCGCCGCCACTGCTGCGCAATGCGAGCGCAGGCTGGGCGCCGGAGCAGGTGATCGTGAATTTGACGCGGTTGTGGTTGTCCGAGGTTGAGCGGAATTCGCCCTCGTTGCCCTGCTGCTCGTGCAGCGAGAAGCCCGGACGCGGCGACATCGTGACGATCTCCGCCTGCCCGGCGGCACACCGGGCCACCACCGTGCCGCCCCGTGTCACCAGGGTCTTGCTCGCCACGCCCGGGGTGCGCGAGGCCGAGGCGGAAGGGCTCGGACTGCTGCCGACGCCCTCCGCAGCCGACGGAACGACAGCAGACGGGACGACAGCAGACGGGCTGGCGGGCGGCTGTTCGCGGAGCAGCCGGTCGACCTCGGCGGCGCTCAACGGCTTGTTCTCGGGCGTGGTCAGGCCGGTGCCGATGACGCTGAGGGCCGCGATGCCGATCGCGACGGCCAGGGTGGCTGCGCTGAGCCAGCCGGCTGCGGCGAGGAGCGTTCTGCGGTTCACCTGGTCGACTATGCCCGGGGGTTGGCTAAGGATGCCCCTCGGGGACGCTAAAGGAGAGTTAAGGACGGCCGGGGAACGGGGCTGCTCGGATAGCGTGCGTGCGTGGCTCACCTGCTGTTGATCGAGGATGACTCGGCTATCCGTACCCATCTGCTTCGGGCTCTTCGGGAGCGGGGGCACGCGGTGGCGTCGTCGGCCACCGCCATGGAGGGGTTGCAGGCCGCCCTGGCCGAACGGCCTGATCTCGTGGTGCTCGATCTGGGGCTTCCCGATCTTGACGGGCGGGAGATGCTGCGGATGTTGCGGGCGGTGAGCGCCGTGCCCGTGATCGTGGCGACCGCCCGGGATGACGAGGCTGAGATCGTGCGGGTGCTGGATGCCGGGGCGGACGACTATCTGGTGAAGCCGTTCACCGCTGCTCAGCTGGATGCGCGGGTGCGGGCGGTGCTGCGGCGAGGGGCATCCGGGGGTGCTGAGCCGGTCGCGCTGAGCGTGGGCGGGTTGCGGATCGATCAGGGGGCGCGGACGGCGAGCCTGGACGGGCGGTCGCTGGATCTGACCCCGCGGGAGTTCGACCTTCTCCATCATCTGGCGACGAGGGCTGGGCAGGTGGTGAGCAAGCGGGAGCTGCTGAGCGAGGTGTGGCAGGTTCCGTACGGCGGCGCCGACAAGACCGTCGACGTGCACCTGTCGTGGTTGCGGCGCAAGCTCGGGGAGACCGCGCAGGAGCCGCGCTATCTGCACACGGTGCGGGGTGTGGGCGTACGACTGAGTGAGCCGGCGTGAGACGGCGGCTGACCCTGCTGGTCGCCGCGACGACGGTGCTGGTGCTGATCGCGTTCCTGGTGCCGCTGGCAATCCTGGTCCGGCAGGCGGCCGCGGACAAGGCGGTGAGCCAGGCGACCGTCGTGCTGCAGACGATCGTGCCGCTGGTCGGCAACAACCCGGACGATCAGCTGTCCCTCTCATTGCAGGGCCAGCCCGTACCGGTCAGCGTTTTCACCCCGTCCGGCGCGGTCCTCGGCGAACCGGCCGAGCAGACCCCGGCGGTACGCCTCGCAGCATCGAACCTGCTCGCGTTCACGGTCGCGACCGGTTCCGGGCGGGAGATCGTCGCACCCGTAGCGATCAGCGGCCGGGGCGTCTACGTGGTCCGGACCGTCGTCCCGGACGCCGACCTGACCCGGGGCGTGGCACGGTCATGGCTGGTACTGGCCGGCCTGGGCCTGACGCTGGTACTACTCGGCCTCGCAGTCGCGGACCGGCTCGCCCGCACCCTCGTCGCCCCGATCGCCGACCTCTCCGCCGTCTCGCACCGCTTGGCCCGCGCCGAACTCTCCGCGAGGGCGTCTCCGTCCGGCCCGCCCGAGGTCCGCGAGGTCGCCGGCGCCCTGAACCATCTGGCCGGGCGGATCCAGGACCTGCTGCGTGAGGAACGGGAACAGGTCGCTGACATCTCGCACCGGCTGCGTACCCCGCTCACCGCCCTGCGGCTCGAGGTGGAATCGCTGCGCGACCCCGGCGAGGCAGGGCGGGTGGCAGCCGCGGCGGACAGCATCGAACGTGCCGTCACGCTGGTCATCCAGCAGGCCCGCCGCCGAGGCGGCGAACGAAAATCCTGCGACGCCACGACTGTGGTCGCCGACCGGGTCGCTTTCTGGACCGTCCTGGCCGAGGACACCGATCGATTGGTACGCCAGGAGCTGCCGGACAATCCCCTCCTGGTCGCCCTCCCCGCGGACGAACTGGCCGCCGCGCTCGACGCCCTGCTCGGCAACGTGTTCGCCCACACCCCCGACGGCACCGCCCTCGCAGTAACGCTGCGCCCACACCCCAGCGGCGGCGCAACCCTCACTGTGAGCGACGAGGGCCCCGGCTTCCCCGCGCAGGCCCTGCTCCGCGGCGCCTCAGGCAGCGGCTCGACGGGCCTCGGCCTGGACATCGCCCGCCGCGCCGCGGAAACGGGCGGCGGCTCCCTGCAGGTCCTCACGGCACCCACCGGAGGAGCCCTCGTACGCATGGACCTGGCCGCCGCACCCTTAACCGAGCCTTAGGGATCACACAGCGCGCCCATATCCTGAACAGCGCAATCCTTCTGGTTGTCAGCACAGGACGACACCCGGAGGACCACATGATCAAGCTCCGCACCGCTTCCGCCCTCGCCGTAGGCGCAGTCGCCGCCCTCGCCATCGGAGGCGCCGCCCTAGCCGCAGACGGAGCCGACGACAGCAACTCGGTCCCTCTCCTCCCCAACGGCGACGTCATCACCCCATCGCCCACCGTCACCGACGACTCAGCCTCGCCGTCGCCCTCCGTAATCGACGATTCCGCCTCGCCCTCACCTTCCGTCACGGATGACTCCACCAGCGCGTCACCGTCGGACTCAGCGTCACCTACGTCCTCGGCCTCGGCCTCGGCGTCGGCTTCGACTTCGACTTCGACTTCGGCCAGTTCCGCCGGGGCGATCAGCATCAACACGGCGAAGGCCATCGCGATCAAGGCCGCCGGCGGTGGCTACGTGGAAAGCGTCGAACGGGAGACCGAGCACGGCCGCGCAGTCTGGGACGTCGACGTCATCGTCGGCAACGTCGAACACGACATCGACGTCGACCGGACCACCGGCGCGGTCCTGCGCCACCGCACCTCCGGCTCCGGCAACGGTTCCGGCTCCGGCAACTCGGGCAAGAGCAGCTCCAGCAGCCACGACCATGGCCGCCACGGCTCGGACGACAACGGCTCGGACGACAAGAGCGGCCACGGGTCGGACGACAAGGGCGGCCACGGGCACGGCTCCGACGACTGACAGCCGGTAACCAGCCGGCTGACGACTGACGGCCGGGCAGCAAGCCGGCCGGCGGCGAGCGGGCTGGCGACTGATCGAGTGGCGGATGGCGGGTGCACGTCGGGCGTACTGCGGAAAAGACGATGCCCGGGCCGACCAGCCCGGGCATCGTCCTCTTTCTTGGGGGAGAAAGCTTGAGGTGTGGACGAGCGTAGGGCAACAGATCGACGCGTATCCATATCGGTTGATCCATATCGGCAACTGTTAAACAACTTTTCGGTTGGCGGGAACAGGTTCGGTAGAATTCAAGGAGGCGGGGTGGTCTGGTGGTCTGGACCACAGGGCAATACTCTGCGGTAACACGGCTGTTACTTCCCCCACAAGACGCAAAGAGGCGGCGCCGATGGCTCTCGAGGTTCCCTACCGCTCAATCCCGGACATGCTGCTCCGACGGGTCGGAGCGACGCCGGATGCCAGGGCGTTCGCCGTTCCGACCGCGGACGACACCGGCATCACGTGGCTGACGTGGGCGCAGATCGGGGACCGGGCCAAGGCTGTTGCCGCGGGGCTCGCCGGGCTCGGCGTCGGCCTTGAGGACCGCGTTTCCATTCTTTCCGGCACGCGCATCGAGTGGGTCCTCGCCGACCTGGGCGTCAACCTCGCCGGCGGGGCGACGACCACGGTCTACCCGACCACGGAGCCCGAGGATGCGGCGTACATCGTCGCCGACTCGGGTTCCAAGGTGCTCATCGCCGAGAACCCGAAGCAGGCGCTCAAGCTCTCCGGCGTCGAGACCTCGCTGACCCACATCGTGGTCATCGACGGGCTCGCCGACGCCTCGGCGCAGCCGCCCCAGCTCACCCTCGCCGAGCTCGAGGAGCGCGGCCGCGCGGCGCTGGCCGACAACCCCGGGCTGATCGAGGCGATCGCCGAGGGCATCGGCCCCGACAACATCGCCACGCTGATCTACACGTCGGGCACCACCGGGCGGCCCAAGGGTGTGGAGCTGACGCACGGTGGCTGGTGCTGGCAGGGCGTCGCGCAGGCCGGGGTGGGGCTGTTCGAGCCCACGGACCTGCAGTTCCTCTGGCTGCCGCTGTCCCACTCGTTCGGCAAGTCGCTGACCTGCGGCATCATCCATGTCGGCGTCCCGACCTACATCGACGGCCGGGTCGACAAGCTCGTCGACATGCTCGCGGTGGTCAAGCCGACCCTGATGTGCGGCGCCCCGCGCATCTTCGAGAAGGTCTACAACAAGACGGTCACCACGGCTACCGGCGACGGCGGCGTCAAGGCCAAGATCTTCCACTGGGCGGTCGCCACCGGCAAGCGCAAGGTCGCCCTGGAGCAGGAGGGCAAGCCGGTCCCGGCCGGCCTCAAGGCGCAGTATGCCGTCGCTGAGAAGCTCGTCTTCTCCAAGCTGCAACAGCGCCTCGGCGGCCGGATGCGCGCCCTGGTCTCCGGCTCGGCCCCGCTGAGCCGCGACATCGCCGAGTTCTTCGCCGCGGCCAACCTGGCGATCATGGAGGGCTACGGCCTCACCGAGGCCAGCGCCGCCGACTTCTGCAACCGGCACGGCAAAATCAAGATCGGCTCGGTCGGCCCCGGCCTCGGCGACCTCGAGTGCAAGATCGACACCGACGGCGAGATCCTGCTCCGCGGCAAACCGGTCATGCGCGGCTACCACAACCTGCCCAAGGAAACCGCCGAGGCCTTCACCGAGGACGGCTTCCTGCGCACCGGCGACATCGGCGAACTCGACTCAGACGGCTACCTGCGCGTTACCGACCGCAAGAAGGACCTGGTCAAGACGTCCGGCGGTAAGTACATCGCACCGTCGGCGATCGAGGGCATGTTCAAGGCGGTCTGCCCGTACACGTCGCAGGCGGTCGTGGTCGGCCAGGCCCGCAACTTCGTCACCATGCTGATCAGCCTCGACGAGGAAGCCATCGCCTCCTGGGCCACCGGCGGACCCCTCGCCGGCAAGCCCTACGAGGAGATCGTCACCGCCCCCGAGACCGAGAAGATGGTCGCGGCCTACATCGAAGAGCTGAACACCAAGCTCAACCGCTGGGAGACGGTGAAGAAGTTCGCCATCCTCCCCCGCGACCTCAGCATCGAACACGGCGAGGTCACCCCGTCGATGAAGGTCAAGCGTCGCAGCGTCGAGGCCAACTTCGCCGAGCACATCGAGAAGATGTACGCGGGCTCGCTCGCCCAGCTCTGAACGCTCACCTCCGATCGGCCGGCCCTCGTGGCCGGCCGATCGTCTTTCCCCGCCCGGCAAACGGGCCCGGCGCGATGATGAGGTGTGACTCGCGGGCGCTGGATCGGGATCGGCGCCGCTCTGGGTGTACTCATGGTGCTCGTGGGTCTGGTGGTGTCGGTGTTGTCCCGGACCGAAGACTCCTCGCCGCGGCCGGATCAGGCGGCTCCCGGCACCGTGTTGCTCGTTCCCGGCTACGGCGGTAGCACGAGTGCGCTGAGCCGGTTGGCCGTGACGTTGCGGGCCGCGGGCCGGGAGGCCAAGGTGGTGACGCTGCCCGGTGACGGGACCGGTGATCTGCTGGCTTCCGCTGACACCCTGGAGGTGGCCGTGCGGGCGGAGTTGAGTCACGGGTCGCCTTCCGTTGACGTGGTCGGGTATTCGGCCGGGGGCGTGGTAGCGCGTCTGTGGGTGCAACGGCACGAGGGCGCAACTGTGGCCCGCCGGATCGTCACGCTCGGGTCGCCGTTGCACGGGACGCGGCTCGCAAGACTCGGGGCGGCGCTGGCCCCGGGTTCGTGCCCCGCGGCGTGCCGTCAACTCGCCCCGGACAGCGACCTGCTCAAGGAGATCGACGGTGACGACCTCCCGTCCGGGCTGCCGTGGCTGTCCCTCTGGACCGAGAACGACGAGACAGTCCAGCCCCCGGACTCCGCGCGCCTCGACGGCGCGGTGAACCTGGCCGTGCAGAGCCTCTGTCCCGGCGTCGTGGTCTCCCACAGCGAGCTGCCGACCAACTCGATCGTGTCGGCCCTGGTCGTGCAGGCCCTGGAGGAAACCACGTTGATGACGCCGGAAGCGTGCCCGGCCTGATCAGCCCGGCCGCCCGTACTCCTCCAGCAGCCGCAGCCAGATCTCGCTGATCGTCGGATAGGCCGGCACGGCGTGCCACAACCGGGCGAGTGGCACCTCGCCCACGATCGCGACGGTCGCGGCCTGCAGCAACTCGGCGACATCCGGTCCGACGACGGTAAACCCGAGCAGCACCTGTCGGTCCTCGTCGACGACCATCCGGGCGTGGCCCTGGTAGCCGTCGGCGTGCAGGGCAGCTCCAGCAATCGAACCCACCTCGTAGTCGACCGACCGGATCCGGTGCCCGGCTTGCTCGGCCGCCGCCGCGGTCAGACCGACCGACGCCACCTCCGGGTCGGTGAACACCACCTGTGGCACCGCTTGGTGATCGGCCGTCGCCACGTGCGCGCCCCACGGCTCGTCCTGGACCGGCCTGCCCAATGCTCGCGCGACGATCACGTCGCCGGCCGCCCGCGCCTGGTATTTGCCCTGGTGCGTGAGCAGGGCGCGATGATTGACGTCGCCGGCCGCGTACAGCCATCCGTCCGGGACGTCAGAAACCCGCAAGGTGTCGTCGACCTCGAGCCACCCGCCAGGCTTCAACCCCGCGGTTTCCAGACCGAGATCCCCCGTGCGCGGAACCCGGCCAACCGCGACCAGCAACTCGTCCGTCTCGACCGTCTGCCCGTCGCCGAGGGTGATCCGCACAGCCCCCGCCCGCTCGACCGACACCACGTCGCGCTGACGACGTTCGACCACGACGACATCGTTCTCGCTGCCCTCCGTGCGGGCGCCAACGGTTTTCTGAGCAAGACCGTGAGCCCGGTGGAGCTTCTCAACGGGATCACCGAAGTGGTCGGTGGTGGTGGCACGGGCGTAACGCCGGGCCACGTGTCACGACAGCCAGCTGCCGTCGCGCATGACGGTGCGGCCGGGGATCTCGTCGGCCTCGCGCCAGGCCTGGATCCGGCGTGGTTCCAGAACCAGGAAGACGTAGGGGTCGCCGCTGCGGCGCGGATCCTAGTCGCCTGCGGCGACGTAGCCTTCGCCCACCCAGGCGGGCGCGGCCGTTACCGCGTGCATCGCCTGGAGCACCGCGTCGATCATCACGACGTCGCGAGTGCCGCCCAGGGCGAGCCTCGGGTTGTGCATCGCTCGGGCAGTGCGGGAGGTGCCTTCGGTCGCCAGGACGATGCGGTCACGGAGCCACGCCAGGGTGAGCGGCACCAGATGGGGACCGTGCTCGTCGGCGGTCGCCACCCAGGCGTCGGCGACCGGGGCCGTCAGCTTGGCGAGCACGTCGGCCTTGCGCTGGGAGAGCGTACGGATCATGCGGTGATTCTCCTACACCGCTCGAACCTCGCCGGGAAAACGACTTCCAGCCGCAGCGACAGCAATAGCGGCAGCGGTGACAGCGGTGTCGGTGGTGACAGCGGCCGCAGCGACGGCGGCCGCGGGGTCGGTGCCGGGCCAGAGGTGGGTGAGCAGGAGTTCACCCACGCCGGCTTCGGCGGCCTGCCGTCCAGCTTGGACGGCACTCGTCAGGTATGCCCGCGAGTCCAGCGGCACCTCGTCGACGTACGTGGCCTCGGCGATCAGGACGTCCGCGTCGCGGGCCAGCCGCACGACGTCCGAGGTCGGGCCGCTGTCCCCGGTGTAGGCGAGCGTGGTGCCGGCCGCGGTGAGCCGGATGCCCGCGTTCGGCACCCAGTGGGGCAGCAGCCGGGTTTCGGCCCGGAACGGTCCGACCTCGAAGTCGGCGGTGACGGCCCGCAGCTCGTACGAGTCGTCGAGCATGCCCGGCCGATCCAGCGCGAGCACCGCGTCGAGTGCTCCCGGCAGCGAATACACCGGCAGCGGGCGGGCGCGGGCGGTGCCGAGGGAGCGGGCTCGGAGCAGCGGGTTGAGGTCGGCGCAGTGATCGGGGTGGCTGTGGCTGATGAAGACCGCGTCGACGTCCTCGGCAGGTAGGAGTGCGAGCAACCGGGGCAGCGTCGCGTAGCCGAGGTCGAGCAGCAGCCGGAAACCGTCGTGCTCGACCAGGAACCCGCTGCATGCCTGGCCGGCGGCGGGCCAGGCACCGCACGCGCCGAGCGTGGTCAGCCGCATCAGACCGTGACGGCGGGTGTGCGCCAATCACGGCGTGGGGTCCGGTCGAGGTCGTAACGCACCGAGGCGATGCGGCGGATCGCTTCGGTGAGGTCGTCGGGGGCGATCGCGTAGGGAAGGCGGACGAAGCGTTCGAGCGTGCCGTCCAGACCGAAGCGTGGTCCGGGCGCGAGCCGGACGCCCACCTCTTCGGCTGCCCGGGCGAGGGCGCTGGAGATCGGGCCGTCGAGTTCGGCCCACAGCATGACGCCGCCCGAGGGCCGGAAGAACTGCCACTCCGGGAGGTGCTCGCGCACGGCCTCGATCAGGACGTCGCGGCGGATGGCCAGTTGCGCTCGGCGGGCCGCGACGATGGCGGGGGCGTCGCGCAGGAGGCGGACGGCGACGAGTTGTTCCAGCACCGGGCTGCCCATGTCGACGCCGACGCGCAGGGCGGCGAGGCGTTGCACGAGCGGGGCGGAGGCGCGCACCCAGCCGATCCGGATGCCACCCCAGTAGGCCTTGCTCATGCCGCCGATCGAGACGACGCGGGAGTGCCGGTCGAAGACGGCGACGGGTGGGGGCATCTCGGTGCCGTCCAGCGGGAGGTCCACGAAGGACTCGTCGACGACCAGTTCCGTGCCGGTCGTGTGGGCGGCCGCGACCAGGCGCTCGCGCAGGTCGGCAGGCATCAGGTGGCCGGTGGGATTCTGGAATTCCGGGATCAGGTACGCAAGCCGGGGCCGGGTCTGGCGCAGGGCCCCCAGCAGCAGGTCGGCGTCCCATCCGGTGCGCGGGTCGAGCCCGTGGGTGCTGATCCGGGCGCGCCGGGCTGCGAGGGCCGCCAGCGCGTTGGGGTAGGTCGGCGACTCGACCAGCACGGGTGCGCCCGCCGGGACCGAGAGGCGCAGGACGAGGTCGAGCGCCTGCTGCGTACCACTCGTGATCAGAACTTGCTCGGGGCTGGTCGGCACGCCGCGCGCGGTGTATCCCTCGGCGACGGCTTCGCGCAGCTCCCCCAGCCCGGCCGGGTGGTAGCCCGCGCTGCCCAGGAAGCGCGGCAGGTCCTCGGCGGCGGCACGGGCGGCGGGCACCAGCTCGACCGGTGCCGCCAGCGCTGCCACGCCCAGGTCGATCATGTCGATGCCGAGGTCGTCGACGGGGGTCCAGAGCCCGGAAGTGGCCACCCGGTGGCCGTTGGGCAGGGTGGTCCAGCTTCCGGCGCCGCGCCGGCTGGTCAGATGGCCGCTCTCCCGCAGGCTCCGGTAGGCGGCGGTGACGGTGGTGCGACTCACGCTCAGCGACTCGGCGAGCTCTCTTTCCGCAGGCAGGCGTACGCCCAGTGGTAAGCGCCCGTCGCTCAGCAGACCCCGGACGGCGCCCGCGAGCGCGGCGTAGTCGGGGCTGCGGTGCCGGCCGGGCAGCGAGTGCCACTGGCCGAGCAACCGGGCCAATTGGCCTCCCCGGACCGAGGTTGTCACAGCCACCTCCGGCGAATTGGCTCTATCCGAGACCCTGGATTGGCCCTCAGAGTGGCACTTATGAGGGATCTTGGCAACCACGTCCGGCGGGTCACGCAGCTCTTCACGGGCCTGGCCCTCTACGGGATGAGCATGGCCTTCATGGTGGAGTCCGGCCTCGGCCTCAACCCGTGGGACGTCTTCCACCAGGGGCTGTCGAAGACCACCGGGCTCAGCTTCGGCTGGGTGGTCCTGCTCACCGGCATCCCCGTGCTGCTGCTCTGGATCCCGCTGCGCCAGCGCCCCAGCTTCGGCACGATCGCCAACCTGGTCGTGATCGGCTTCGTGGCGGACGGCACGCTGGGCGTCCTGAACCCCGGCGAAGGCCTGGCGATGCGGATCACCTACCTCGTGGGCGGCATCCTGCTCAACGGCGCGGCGACCGCGATGTACATCGGTGCCCGGTTCGGCCCGGGGCCCCGCGACGGCCTGATGACCGGAATTGTGAACCGCTTCCCGCGCCTGTCGATCCGCCTCGTGCGGACCAGCATCGAGGTGCTGGTGCTCGGGGTCGGCTTCCTGCTCGGCGGCACGGCGGGGTTCGGGACCATCGCTTACGCCCTGGCGATCGGCCCGCTGGTGCAGCTCTTCATGCCGCTCTTCGCGATCAAGGAACGGCGCGCGGAGTCCGTACCAGTCTCCTGATTGGACGGTCCTCGCACAATCCCCCCGTCCCACCTCGGGCGAAATGTCCATCCCGCCGGACACAGCTCGGTGATCATCCCGACACAATCGCTTTCGGCTGCGCCGCACACGCGGCATCATGACGACATGGGGGCTGGCGGCTGGCACTGGAACGATGCATGGATCTTCGTGTCCACCGTCATCGCCGAACGCCTGGAACGAGATCGGGCGCTGCACGCCGCTCTGCCGGTCACCGGCGCGAGCCTGGCGGATGTCCTGGCCGCGGCCGACTTCCTGCATCACAGCATCCCCAGCCGCACCGAGCTCGAGGAAGCGCTGCGCCGTCTCGCCGGCGCGGGCCTGCTCACCATCGACGACGACATCGTCGAAGTCGCCCCGGCCGGCGAACAACTGTGGCGAACCAGGCCGTTCAGCGGCCTGTCCTCCGCCGTGGTCACGCTCCAGACTCAGCTGAACAGGGCCGCCACCCCGGGCGAGTCGGAATGGAAACTGGCCGAGGCCACCTACACGGCCGCCGTTCGCGAATACTCCCACCGCCTCGCCGACGGACGCTGACGATCTTCTTATCGAACGCTTAGGCAAGCACCCCTGGTCGTTTGTGAATGACGACCGATAGTGGATGCATGACCACCGATGCCGTTCGCTCGCACCGGCCGGCAGTGCAGGACCGGGCACCGGCACCTCCCTGGCGGGCGGACGCGGGCGGGCTCTCCGCGCTGACCAGCCTGCTGATCGTGGTGGCGCTGTGGGTGGGCAACCGCGGCATCCAGCAGACCGTGGCGGGCGGCCCGGACACCCTCACCGCGCTCGGCCGGCTCACCGGGCTGCTCGCCGCCGACCTGCTGCTCCTGCAGGTGCTGCTGATGGCCCGCGTCCCGCTGGTGGAACGGGCCTTCGGCCAGGACAGGCTCGCCCGCTGGCACCGCTGGACGGGCTTCACGTCGTTCCATCTGATGCTCGCCCACATCGTGCTGATCACGCTCGGCTACGCGGGCTCCGAGCACACCGGGATCCTGGGCGAGCTGTGGGACCTGATCGTCACCTATCCCGGGATGCTGCTGGCCCTGGCGGGCACGGCACTACTGATCATGGTGGTGGTCACGTCGATACGCGCGGCCCGGCGACGGTTGCGCTACGAGTCATGGCACCTTTTGCATCTGTACGCGTACCTCGGCGTCGGCCTGGCCCTGCCGCACCAGCTCTGGACCGGCGCCGATTTCCTCAGCTCACCCGTCGCGACGGCGTACTGGTGGACGCTGTACGCCGTGTCGGCCGGCGCGGTCGTCGTCTGCCGGCTGGGCCTGCCGGCGTGGCGCAACTGGCGGCACCGGCTGGTGGTGGTCCGGGTGGCGACGGAGGGTCCCGGTCTCACCTCGGTCTACCTGCACGGCCGTGACCTGCCGAAACTCCCGGCCCGCGCGGGTCAGTTCTTTCAGTGGCGCTTCCTCGACGGCCCCGGCTGGAGCCGCTCGCACCCGTACTCGCTGTCGGCCACCCCGCACGGCGACCTGCTGCGGATCACCGTGAAGGATCTCGGCGACGGAAGCGCACGCGTCGCCGCTCTGCGCCCCGGCACCCGGGCCCTGATCGAAGGCCCTTACGGCACACTCACCGGCGAGACGTACCACGGTGGTCAGGTCGTCCTGCTGGCCTGCGGCATCGGCATCACCCCGCTGCTGGCACTGCTGGGCGACCTTCCGTACGCGCCGGGCCAGGCCACCCTGCTGTACCGCGCCCGCACCGAGACCGACCTGGCGTTCCGCAGCGAACTGGACTGGTTCGCCGCGAACCGGGGAGTCCGGATCGTGCCACTGCTCGGCCCGCGCGCCGACCGGGTCTCCTGGCTGCCCGCCACCCTCGCCGACCACGAGGACGGCACGGCCCTCGCCACGATCGTCCCGGGCATCGCCACCGCCCACGTCTACGTCTGCGGCCCCGACGAATGGACCCACGCGGCACGCGCCGCCGCCCGCAGCGCCGGGGTGCCCGCCGAGCGCCTGCACACCGAACTCTTCTCCTGGTAAGGAACGCTCGATGCGACGGATAAGCCTGTGGTTGTTCTCGACGGTGGCCGCCCTGGTGCTGCTGTTCAGCTACCGCACCAGCACCGGCGACGCCGCCCCGGCCACCCCGGTCGCCGCCGCGGCCCCGGTCGTCCCCACCACGGCACCGGCACCCGAACCCAGCGGTACGAGCAGCGCTTCAGGCAGTGGTGCTTCCAAGACCTACACCGGTTCGGTCGCGCAGACCCAGTGGGGCCCGGTCCAGGTCGCCATCACCGTCGTCAACGGCAAGATCACCGACGTCCAGGTCCCCGTCTACCCCAACGGCAACCACCGCGACGAGGAGATCAACGCCCGCGCCCTCCCGGTCCTCACCCAGGAAACCCTGGCCGCCCAGAACGCCGCCATCGACACGGTCAGCGGCGCCACCGTCACCACCAACGGCTACCTGGAGTCACTCCAAGCCGCCCTCGACGCGGCACATCTGTCCTGAACTGCCAACCTGGCAACACGTCGCATAAGCAACTTGCGATCCCGCATCCGCAGGACTAACTTTGTTACTGCTCGACCATCTCTCGTCAGGAGAATTCAGATGGTCCTGCTGAACCACTGAACGGCCTGCGATGCTTCTGCATCACAGGCCGTTTCTGGTCTGGTCACACCTTCCGGCACCCGCAGACCCGCTCCCGGTCATGCAGGTGGTCCGGATACCAATCCCACATGAAGCTCCGATCCGGCTGCTGCGCCTGGTTCTGGAAAGCACAGTGCGCCGCGAGATCAGCAACCTGGATGAACTGGCTGACTGAGGAATCCTGCACCCAGCCGTCCTCCACGATGGCCCGGGTCTGCAACGGGAGACGCCGATGCTCCTCGCTGGCCGCCGGATCCGGGTTTCTCGGAGAGCCGTCCATCACCACGATGCCGACGTCCCCTTCTGCCGCCAGGGATCTGTCCAGGGTTTCGAGGTAGTGCCGGTAGGCATCACGCTTGTTCGCGGTCTCAGCAGCAACGGTGCATACCTGGATTCCGGGCATGCTTCCGATTGTCTGCAGGGCCTTACGAGCCCATTCGCGGCGATACCCCACCACATTGTTGATGCTGTCGCCACGGCCGTCCAGCACAGGATCCTGTGCTGGCTGACCCTTATCAGCGGACCGGGTTGCCGGCCTCGCGGAGGCTGTTCTTGACCTCGCCGATCGTGAGTTCGCCGAAGTGGAAAACGCTCGCCGCGAGCACAGCGTCCGCCCCCGCCGAGACCGCGGGAGCGAAGTGCTCGATTTTTCCCGCGCCGCCGCTGGCGATGACCGGGATGTCGACCACCGCGCGGACGGCGGTGATGAGTTCCAGGTCGAAGCCGGCCTTGGTGCCGTCGGCGTCCATGGAGTTGAGCAGGATCTCGCCCGCGCCCAGCTCGGCCACCTGCCGGGCCCATTCGACCGCGTCCAGCCCCGCGCTCTTGCGGCCGCCGTGGGTGGTGACTTCCCAGCCGCTGTCGTGGCCGGGTGAGCGGCGTACGTCGAGCGACAGCACGAGGACCTGGTTGCCGAAACGGTCGGCGATCTCCGAGATCAACGCAGGCCGGCTGATAGCCGCGGTGTTCACACCCACCTTGTCGGCGCCGGCGCGCAGCAGCGTGTCGACGTTCTCCACCGAGCGGACACCGCCACCCACGGTCAAGGGAATGAAGACCGATTCGGCCGTACGCCGGACGACGTCGAGCATCGTGCCGCGGTCGTCGGAGGAGGCGGTGACGTCGAGGAAGGTGAGTTCGTCGGCGCCGGCCGCGTCGTAGGCGGCGCCGAGCTCGACCGGGTCGCCCGCGTCGCGCAAGTTGAGGAAGTTGACGCCCTTGACGACCCGGCCGGCGTGGACGTCGAGGCAGGGGATCACGCGGACGGCGACCGTCATGACTGCTCCCGCAGCGCGGCCAGGGCCTCGGCGACCGTGAAGGCGCCCGCGTAGAGCGCCTTGCCCGCGATGACGCCCTCGACACCGGCCGATTCGAGGGTGGTCAGGGCGCGCAGGTCGTCCAGGGTGGAGACGCCGCCGCTGGCGATGACCGGGGCCGGGGTGTGGGCGCAGACCTCGCGGAGCAGGTCGAGGTTCGGGCCCTTCATGGTGCCGTCCTTGGTGATGTCCGTGACGACGTAGCGGGCCGCTCCGGCCTTGTCCAGACGCTCGAGCACCTCGTAGAGGTCGCCGCCGTCGCGGGTCCAGCCGCGGGCAGACAGGACCCGGCCGCGCACGTCGAGGCCGATCGCGACGCGGTCGCCGAACTCGCCGCAGATGCGGTCGCACCATTCCGGGTCCTCGAGCGCGGCCGTGCCGATGTTGACCCGGGCCGCGCCGGTGGCCAGGGCCGCGCGCAGGGATTCGTCGTCGCGGATGCCGCCGGAGAGCTCGACCTTCACGTCGAGGCGGGTGACCACCTCGGCGAGCAGGGCCGCGTTGGAGCCACGGCCGAACGCGGCGTCGAGGTCGACGAGGTGCACCCACTCCGCGCCGTCGTTCTGCCAGGCCAGCGCGGCCTCGAGCGGGTCGCCGTAGCTGGTCTCGGAACCGGCGGCGCCCTGGACGAGGCGTACCGCCTGGCCGTCCGCGACGTCGACGGCGGGCAGCAGGGAGAGGGTCACGAGAAAACTCCGATCAGCAACGGTTTACCGGCGGCCGAGAACGACGACGACCACGACCGGCAGGACTAGAACGATCAGGGCGATGAGAACGATCCGCAGGGCGATCTCCGGGACCAGGAACCAGATGAGTCCGGCCGCGACCAGCGGGATCACGACGATCCCGGCCCGCTGCGCCCGGCTGCGGCGGTAGAGCCGCCCCGATCCGCGGCGTTGCGGGGTGAGTTTGCGGACAAGGGCGCGGCGGCTCTGGCGGCGGGACACCCGGCGGGCCCGGGCTGCCTTCTCCCGTTCGAGAACGGCGACCCGCTCAGCCCGGCGCCGGGCCCGTTCCTTGCTCACAGTCCCGCTCTCAAAGCTTGGCGACCCAGTTACGCAGCAGTGCGTACCCGGCGTCGGCGGATTTCTCGGGGTGGAACTGGGCGGCGGACAACGACCCGTGCTCGACGACCGCAGCGAACGGCAGGTCGTGGGTCGCGGTGGTCACCTTGGCGCCGGCTTTCGAGAGCAGAGCCAGATCGGATGCGGCGTACGAGTGAACGAAGTAGAACCGCGTATCCGCCGCCGCCCCGTCGAGCAGCACCGAGCCGTCCGCCGGGGTGACGGTGTTCCACCCCATGTGCGGGATGCGCCGGGCGGTCAGCTTGGTGACCACCCCGGGAAGCAGGCCGATCCCCCGCGTCTCGACGCCGTGCTCGACGCCCGACTCGAACAGGATCTGCATGCCGACGCAGATGCCGAGCACCGGTTTGCCGGCCGCGACCCGGGCGGCGATGACCGGCGCCGCGCCGAGCTCGTCGATGCCGGCCATGCACGCCGCGTAGGCACCGACCCCGGGCACGACCAGGCCGTCCGCTGCCTCGGCCGCGGCCAGGTCGTCGGTCACGGTGACATTCACCCCGGTACGCGCGACAGCGCGCTCGGCCGACCGTAGGTTGCCCGATCCGTAGTCGAGAATCACCACGCCGGTCATGAGTCACCCGGGATCAGCCACAGCACGCCACCGGCCAGCGAGATCAGGGCGAGGACGGCGACGAGCCCGACGGAGAACTTGGTGGCGTCCTGGCGGACCAGGGTGACGACGCCGCCGACCAGCATGCCGGCGAGCCCGAGGAGCAGGACCGGGACGATGCTCACAGGACGCCCTTCGTCGACGGGAGCGCCCCGGCGTTGCGCGGGTCGATCTCGACGGCCTCACGCAGCGCGCGGGAGAACGCCTTGAACTGTGCCTCGACCACGTGGTGGGCGTCGGGGCGGCCGCCGGGGCGGGCCGCGCGCAGCACGTCGACGTGCAGGGTCACCTTGGCGGCGTGCCCGAACGACTCGAAGATGTGCCGGGTCATGCTGGTCGCGTAGACCGGGCCGATGTACGGCGTGAGCTCCGGCTCGTCGTGCACCACATAGGGCCGTCCGGACAGGTCGACGGCGGCCCGCACGAGGACCTCGTCCATCGGGATGGTCGCGGAGCCGTACCGCCGGATCCCGGCCTTGTCACCGAGCGCCCGCGCGAACGCCTCGCCCAGCGCCAGCGCCGTGTCCTCCATCGTGTGATGCGCGTCGATCTCCAGGTCGCCCTCGGTGCGGACGGTGAGGTCGAACCCGCCGTGCTTGGCGAGCTGGTTGAGCATGTGGTCGTAGAAGCCGACGCCGGTGGCGAGGTCACCCTTGCCCGTCCCGTCGAGGTCGATCTCGACGAGCACCTTGGTCTCGTTGGTGACGCGCTCGATACGCGCGGTGCGGCTCACGACTGGATCTCCTCGGCGAGAATCGATGCGGCGGCGGACAGAAAAGCGGTGGTCTCGACGGGGTCGCCGGCGGTGACGCGCAGCCAGCCGGGCAGCCCCACGTCCCGGATCAGCACCCCACGGTCGAGGAACGCCTGCCAGGCGGCCTTCTGGTCGGGCCCGGTGGCGAAGAGTACGAAGTTGGCGTCGCTGTCGGCCACGGCCGTGCCACGCTCGCGGAGCGTAGTGACGATGCGATCACGCTGCTCCTTGATCGCGTCGACGGTCGCGAGCAGAGCGTCACGCTGGGCCAGGGCGGCCCGCGCGGCGGCCTGCGTCAGCGACGACAGGTGATACGGCAGGCGTACGAGCTGAACCGCCTCGATCACCGCGGGGTCGGCGGCGAGATAGCCCAGCCGCCCACCCGCGAAGCCGAACGCCTTGCTCATCGTGCGGGTGACCACCAGGCGGGGGTGGCCGGGGAGCAGCGCGAGCGCCGTCGGGGTGCCGGGGCGGGCGAACTCCGCGTAGGCCTCGTCGACGATCACCATGCCGGGCGCGGTGTCGAGCACGGCGGTGATGACCTCGGGGTCGAGCGCCGTGCCGGTCGGGTTGTTGGGCGAGCAGAGGAACACCACGTCGGGGCGGTGCTCCTCGATCTCGGCGACGGCGGCGGCCGGGGTGAGCCCGAAGTCGGGGCCACGGAGCGCACCGATCCAGCGCGAGCCGACACCGGCGGCGAGCAGCGGGTGCATCGAATACGACGGGCCGAAGCCGAGCGCCGTGCGGCCGGGACCCGCGAACGCCTGGAGCAGCTGCTGCTGGACCTCGTTGGAGCCGTTGGCCGCCCACACTCCGGCGGCGGTGAGCCCGTGCCCGAGGTAGTCGGCGAGGTCGGTGCGCAGCGCCACCGCGTCCCGGTCGGGGTAGCGGTTGAGGTCACGCAGCTCGGCCTGCACCGCCTTGGCGATGGCGTCCACCACGGCGTCGGGCACCGGATACGAATTCTCGTTGGTGTTGAGCCGCACGGCGACGTCGAGCTGCGGGGCGCCGTAGGCGGACTTCCCCCGCAGATCGTCCCGCAGGGGAAGATCGTCGAGAGTCGTCACGACACGTCACCGGAGAATCGGGCGGTCACGGCCTGGCCGTGGCCGGGCAGGTCCTCGGCGTTGGCGAGCGCGACCACGTGCGGCGCCGACGCGCGCAGGGCAGCCTCGTCGTACTCGATGACGTGGATGCCGCGCAGGAAGGACTGCACCGACAGGCCGGACGAGTGCCGGGCGCAGCCGGCGGTGGGCAGCACGTGGTTGGAGCCGGCCGCATAGTCACCCAGCGAGACCGGCGAATAGGCGCCGACGAAGATGGCGCCGGCGTTGCGGACCCGCATGGCGAGCTCACGGGCGCCGCGGGTCTGGATCTCGAGGTGCTCGGCCGCGTAGTCGTCGACGACGGCGAGCCCCTGCTCGAGATCGTCGACCAGGACGATGCCGGACTGCTTGCCGGCGAGCGACTCGCGCACCCGGGACTCGTGCTTGGTCGCGGCGACCTGCACCACGAGCTGGGCGTCGACCGCGTCGGCGAGCGCCGGCGAGTCGGTGACCAGCACGCTCGCGGCGAGCGGGTCGTGCTCGGCCTGGCTGATCAGGTCGGCGGCGACGTGCACCGGCGAGGCGCTGTCGTCGGCCAGGATCGCGATCTCGGTCGGGCCGGCCTCGGCGTCGATGCCGACCGTGCCCTGCAGCAGCCGCTTCGCCGCGGTCACCCAGATGTTGCCCGGCCCGGTGATCACGTCGACCGGTGCGCAGTGCTCGAAGCCGTCGCCGGGGGTGTCGGCTGCGTCGCGGCCCCGGCTGCCGTAGCCGAGCATGGCGATGGCCTGGGCACCGCCGACGCCGTAGACCTCGGTGATGCCGAGCAGCGCGCAGGCGCCGAGGATCGTCGGGTCGGGCAGGCCGCCGTTCGACGGCTGCGGCGGGCTCGCCACGACCAGCGACGGCACGCCGGCCTCCTGGGCGGGCACGACGTTCATGACCACCGTGGAGGCGAGGGCCGCCAGGCCACCGGGGACGTAGAGCCCGACCCGGGACACCGGCACCCACCGCTCGGTGACCGTGCCACCGGGCACGACCTGGGTGGTGACGTCGGTGCGGCGCTGGTCGGCGTGCACCTTGCGGGCCCGCTCGATGGCGACCAGCAGCGCGGCGCGGACATCGGGGTCGAGGGTCTTCTCCGCCGCGGTGATGGCCTCGGCGGGAACGCGCAGGCGCTCCAGGCGTACCCCGTCGAATCTCTCGGTGGCCTCCCGGATCGCCGCGTAACCATGATCACGCACCGCCTCCACGACGGGCCTGATCTTCTCGACCGCCTGAGCGACGTCGAGCTGGGCGCGGGGCAGCAGACCGCGCGGGTCCCGGCGGGAACCGCGCAGGTCGATCCGGTTCAACACGCCGCCAAGTCTAGGCTGCGGGTCCGACAGCTTCCTGCCCCGGTCCAGGCAGTGGGAACCGCCACTATCCCGGCCAAAAGGCAGGCCGGGTAAAAGATCACCGTCCCGGAGCACGCGCGGAGGACAATCCTGCCGATACGCTCGACCCGTGGGCGCGATTCTCCCGGTTTTCCCGCTGGGCACGGTGCTCTTCCCCGGCCTGGTGCTGCCCTTGCACATCTTCGAGGAGCGGTATCGCACGCTCGTGCGCGACCTGGTCGCCACGACCGACGACGATCCGCACGAGTTCGGCGTGGTCACCATGCGCCAGGGGCTCGAGGTGCCGATCGGCTTCGAGTCCGAAAGCGGTGACGGCGACGGCGAGCCACCCGACGGGCCGCCGGTCGACGCCGCCCAGCTCTACGACGTGGGTTGCACGGCGGAGCTGCGCCAGGTGACCGAGCTGCCGGACGGGCGCTTCGACATCGTCACCGTGGGGCGGCGGCGGTTCCGGCTGCTGAGCATCGCGGCGGACACCCAGCCCTATCTCACGGCCGAGGTGGAGTGGCTGCCCGACGAGGAGCCCGGCGACCCGATCGCGGGGCTGCTCGCGCCGCGGGTGCTGGCGGCCTTCCGCACCTACCTGGACCTGCTGCGTCCCGACTCGGAGGTGCTCGACCAGGTGCCGGAGGACCCGACCGTGCTGTCGCACCTGATCGCGGCGACGGCCCAGCTCACCACCGACGAGCGGCACGACCTGCTGGCCGCGCCCGACACCGCCACCCGGCTGCGCGCCGAGCTGCGGCTGCTCAACCGCGAGGCGGGTCTGCTGGCGAGGGTGCGTGCGGTTCCGGTGCCGTTGTCGGATCTTGCCCGTCCGGTGAGCCCGAACTAGCCCCTTCCGAAGCCCGGAACTGCTCTTCCTGCTCCGCGGCCGCGGCCCGGTGATCCAGGTCGTGGCCGTAACCGGGCTTCGCGCCGGGCAGGTCGAGGTCGGGATCGTTGGACCAGCCGGCCAGCAGCGTCGTCACGATCACGGCGGCGAACGCCGTGACCAGCAACGCCCCGTGCGCGTGCAGGTCCGGCGGCTCGCCGTAGTGGTCGCCTGCGGCCGACGCCTGCTGCCAGTCGTTCCAGGCGCCGCGCCCGATCAGCCGGCCGACCTGCCACATGGCCAGCGACGACACGAGCCCGCCGAGGACCACGCCGACCAGGATCGCCGGTCCGCGGTCGCGGCGCAGCACCAGCCAGGCCGCGATCGACGCGACCAGGCCGAAGACGAAGCTGATGATCGTGAACCAGCCGTCGGAGGCGATGTACTCCTCCGGCGACGGGTCGTTGACCACGATGCCGTTGGTGCCCGCGTTGACCACCGGCACGGTCGGCGCGAGCCAGGACCAGAGCAGGCCGAGCAGCGCACCGAGCGCTGCCATGGCCACCACGATCAACACCGTGACCAGCACCGTACGCCGCCACGGCCGCCGCACCCGGGCAGGCTCCCGGGGCAGCGTCTCCGCGACGGGCTCTTCCGCGACCGGCGGCGGCCCGTAGAGATAGACGGGTTCCGGCTCCTGGTGGTTCGGGTTCACGCCCCGATCCTGCCAGGTCGTCCTGTGCCTTCGCTGCGGACCTGTTCCACGGGTGCGCCGGCCATCAGAGCACCGCCGACGGGCCGAGGATCATCTTCAGGTCGGCGCGCAGCGCGGGCGTCGGCGCGACCTTGAAGCCACCGAGCCGCATCACCGTCTTGCGGCTGCCGTTCAGCAGGTGGACGTGCACCTCGGCGTCGCCGGGATGGCTCACCAGGATCTCCTTGAGCTCGGAGACCAGCGGCGGCGTGCACCGGGTGATCGGCATGGTCAGCGTGACCGGCTTGGTGTCGGGGTTGTGGGTCACATCGGGCATCGACATGTCCATCGCCATGATCCGCGGGGTGTCGTCCCGGCGGTCGATGCGACCCTTGACCACGACGATTGCGTCCTCGGCGATGTACTGCCCGATGACCTCGTAGGTGTTGGGGAAGAACAGCGCCTCCACCCCGCCGGCGAGGTCCTCCAGGGTCGCGGACGCCCACGCCCGGCCCTGCTTGGTGATCCGTCGCTGCACCCCGGTGAGGATGCCCGCGAGCGTGACGACCTGCCCGTCCGGGACCGAGCCCTCCTCGTTGAGCGCCGCGATCGTGGTGTCGGCGGCCTGGTGGAGCATCTGCTCCAGCCCGGCGAGGGGGTGGTCGGAGACGTAGAGGCCGAGCATCTCGCGCTCGAAGGCGAGCTTGTCGCGCTTGTCCCACTCGCTGTCGCCGATGGTCGGCATCGCCACGGTCGCCGCGCTGTTGGTGTCGTCGCCCAGCGAGCCGAACAGGTCGAACTGACCCGCGGCCTCCTTGCGCTTCACGTCCGCGAACGCGTCGATGGCCTCAGCGTGCACCGCGAGCAGGGCCTTACGGGTGTGCCCCAACGAGTCGAACGCCCCGGCCTTGATCAGCGATTCGATGGTCCGCTTGTTGCAGACCACCGCGTCGACCTTGGACAGGAAGTCGTAGAAGTCCCTGTACTCGGTTTTCTCCACCCGGCAGCGGGCGATGGACTCCACGACGTTCGCGCCGACGTTACGCACCGCACCGAGCCCGAAGCGGATGTCGGTGCCGACCGGGGTGAACGGGCCGGAGGACTGGTTGACGTCGGGCGGCAGAACCTGGATGCCCATGCGCCGGCACTCGGCCAGATACATCGCCATCTTGTCCTTGTCGTCGCCGACGGACGTCAGCAGACCACCCATGTACTCGGCGGGGTAGTGCGCCTTGAGGTACGCCGTCCAGTACGACACCAGGCCGTACGCGGCGGAGTGTGCCTTGTTGAACGCGTAGCCGGCGAACGGGACCAGGACGTCCCACACCGCCTGGGTCGCCTCGTCGGAGTAGCCGTTGGCGCGGCAGCCGTCCCGGAACGGGATGAACTCCTTGTCGAGGATCTCCTTCTTCTTCTTACCCATGGCCCGGCGCAGCAGGTCGGCCTGGCCCAGCGAGTAGCCCGCGAGGATCTGCGCGGCACGCTGCACCTGCTCCTGATAGACGATCAGGCCGTACGTCGGGGCGAGGATCTCCTCGAGGGGTTTCTCCAGCTCCGGGTGGATCGGGCTGATCTCCTGGAGACCGTTCTTGCGCAGCGCGTAGTTGGTGTGCGAGTCGACACCCATCGGACCCGGCCGGTACAGCGCCAGGACCGCGGAGATGTCCTCGAAGTTGTCAGGCTTCATCAGGCGCAGCAGCGAGCGCATGGGGCCACCGTCGAGCTGGAACACGCCCAGGGTGTCGCCGCGGGCCAGCAGGTCGTACGCCTTCTGATCGCTCAGCGGCAGCCCGAGCAGATCCAGGTCGAGGCCGTGGTTGAGCTTGATGTTCTTGACCGCGTCATCGATGATCGTCAGGTTTCGCAGGCCCAGGAAGTCCATCTTGAGCAGGCCCAGACCCTCGCAGGTCGGGTAGTCGAACTGCGTGATGATCGCCCCGTCGGCGTCGCGGCGCGAGAGCGGGATGTGGTCGATGATCGGCTCGGCGCTCATGATGACGCCGGCCGCGTGCACACCCGTCTGGCGGATCAGGCCCTCGATGCCCCGCGCGGTGTCGATGACCTTCTTGACGTCGGGGTTCTGCTCGTAGAGGGTCCGGACCTCGCCGGCCTCGCCGTAGCGCTTGTCGTCCTTGTTGAAGATGCCGCCGAGCGTGATGCCCTTGCCCATGACGTCCGGGGGCATGGCCTTGGTGATCTGGTCGCCCACCGCGTAGGGGAAGCCGAGGACCCGGGCCGAGTCCTTGATCGCGGCCTTCGCCTTGATCGTGCCGAACGTCGCGATCTGCGCGACCTTGTCCTCGCCCCACCGGTCGGTGACGTAACGGATGACCTCGCCGCGCCGGCGCTCGTCGAAGTCGATGTCGACGTCGGGCATCGAGATGCGCTCGGGGTTGAGGAACCGTTCGAAGATCAGGCCGTGCGGCAGCGGATCAAGGTCGGTGATGCCCATGGCGTACGCGATGAGCGAACCCGCCGCCGAACCGCGGCCCGGTCCCACCGCGATGCCGTTGCGCTTCGACCACTGGATGAAGTCGGCGACCACGAGGAAGTACGACGGGAACCCCATCGAGACGATGATCCCGAGTTCGTACTCGGCCTGCTTGATGTGCAGCTCCGGGATGCCGTCCGGGTAGCGCCGGTGCAGCCCCTCGTAGGCGACGTGCCGGAAATACTCCTCCTCGGAGTAACCGTCCGGGATGGGGAAGCGGGGCATCAGGTTCTTGAACGTGAACATGCCCTCGATGTCGACCCGCTCCGCCACCAGCAGCGTGTTGCGGCAACCCTCGAGCCACGCGTCGGAGGAGTCGACCGCGCGCATCTGGTCGGCGGACTTCACGAAGTAGCCGGCGCCGTCGAAACGGAACCGGTTGGGGTCGGCGACGTTGCTGCCGGTCTGCACACAGAGCAGCACGTCGTGCGCCGCGGCCTGGGCCTCGTGGGTGTAGTGCGAGTCGTTGGTCACCAGCGGCGGGATGTCGAGGATCTGGCCGATCTTGAGCAGGTCGTCGCGGACCCGCTTCTCGATCGACAGGCCGTGGTCCATGATCTCGAGGAAGTAGTTCTCCTTGCCGAGAGCTTCCTGGTATTTCGCCGCCGACGCGAGCGCCTCGTCGAACTGGCCCAGCCGCAGCCGGGTCTGCACGGCGCCGGACGGGCAACCGGTCGTCCCCATGATGCCCTCGGCATGCTCCGCGATGATGTCGAAGTCCATCCGCGGGTACTTACCGAGCTGACCCTCGATCGACGCCCGTGAGTTGAGCCGGAACAGGTTCTTCAGCCCCACCGCGTTACGCGCCCACATGGTCATGTGGGTGTAGGCACCGCTGCCGGAGACGTCGTCGCTCTTCTGCTCCGGCCGACCCCACTTGACGCGCTTCTTGTGCAGCCGCGACTCGGGCGCCAGATAGGCCTCGACCCCGATCACCGGGGTCACCCCGGCGTCCTTGGCCTGCTGGTAGAAGTCGAACGCACCGTGCATGTTGCCGTGGTCGGTGATCGCCGCGGCGGGCATGCCGAGTCGTTTCGCTTCGGCCAGCACCTCCTTGATCCGGGCGGCTCCGTCGAGCATCGAATACTCGGTGTGCACGTGCAGGTGCACGAACGAGTCAGACACCCAGGGCCCCCTTACTCCCGCGGCTAAACCAACTTCGGCAGCCTAGTCCGGGAGGGCCACGGGTGGCACCGCTGACACCCGCCTATTCGGCGAATGGCTCGATCATCACAGATGCGGCGCGCAGCCATGCCTGTTTTGTCTCCGGCTGGAGCACTCCGTATTCGATCGATGACCCGACTTCCAGCGCCGGGTCGTAGGGCACGACAGCCACGGCACGCGTACGCGTAGCGAAGTGCTTTGCCAGATCATCGAGCAACGGCAGCTTCCCCGGCGACGGGCACGAGATCAGCGTCACCGCGTTGGCGACGAGCTCCTCCATCCCGGTCTCGTTCAGCACGTCGAGCATCCAGTCGGCGGTGAACGCGGCATCCTCGCGGGGCACCGTCGTCACCACGAGCTGGTCGGCACTCTGCATCACGGTCTGCCAGTTGACGCTCTCGACGTTGTTACCGGTGTCCACACAGATCACGTCATGCGTACGCCGCAGCAGATCCATCACCCGCCGCACCGTGCTCTGATCGAGGCGCTGCGCGAACCGGGGATTCTCCTCACCCGCCAGCACGTCGTAGGACCCGTCCGAGGCGTGCCGCAGATACCCGTCGAAGAACTGCATCAGGTCGTTGCCGTGCATGTTCTCGATCTCGATCAGGTCACCGACCAGATGCCGGATCGTCCGCGCATGCCGCGCACTGCCGGCGCGCAACCCGAGGGTCCCCCGCAGCTCGTTGTCGTCCCAGGCGAGCACACCCCGCCCGCGGACACTACCGATGGTCGCCGCCGCGAGCACCGTCGCCGTGGTCTTGTGCACGCCACCCTTGGGGTTCGCGAACGCCAGCACCCGCGGCTTGCCGAGCTTGCGGCGCAGCACGGAGACCGCACGGTCCTGCGGATCCGACCGGGTCTGCCGCCACTCGATGCGCGCCGGGGCCGGCGAGGTCGGGTTCGGAGCGGCCGGAGCCTGCTGAGGCATCTGCGGGGCCGGCATCGAGGGCTGAGGCCGCTGCACCGGTGCCACCGGCGGCTGGCCCGGCGGGCTCTGCAACGGCTGACCGGGCGGGCTCAGCAACGGCTGCGGAGGCGGAGCCAGCAGCGACTGCGCCTGCAACGGCGGCAACGCCGCAAACCCCTGCCCCTGACCCGGCAAACCCTGACCCGGCAAACCCTGACCCGGCGACCCATGACTCTGAGACGGGGGCTGCGATGACGGGCCCTGCGGCGAGGTAGGACTCTGCAGCGACGAGGGCGGCGGCATGACCGAGGCCGAGCCGACCGAAGCAGCACCCCGCGGCGGGGTGACCTCATCGGGACGACCCATCGGCGGCGGCACCGAGCGGGTGGCCGGGTTGAAGAAACTGTGCGGCTCGATCTCCGGCCGCGCCTGGAACCCCTCGCCGATCCGCGACTGCCGCCGCGCGTCGAGCGGACCGGCCGACGGACGCGCCTCGCCCCACTCCTGCCCGCGCTCCGGCAAACCGCCCCTGTCGGGCAAACCACCTCTGTCGGGCATGGTGCCCCGCTCAGGCATAGCGGTCCGCTCAGACAAAACGCCACGATCCGGCAAGCCGCCCCGCTCGGGCAGCCCGCCCCGCTCGGGCAAGCCGCCACGGTCCGGCATCAGCGGAGGCAGCGGCTGCCTGTCCCCGCGACGTTCCGGGGAAAGCCCCTGGCCCATCGGCTGACCCGGGCTCTGACCCAGCGACTCGGAAGCCCCCAGCCGTTCCCCGAGACTCGCGCGGCCGGGCCGGCGGTCCAGCGGGTTGACCGGCGGGAGCGGCGGCGGGTTGTACTGCTGAGGCTGCTCGCGCACGCGGGGATCGAGCGGGTTGAACGGCCGCCCGGGGCGGTTGGGCAGGGGCTGGGCGGCCTGACGGCGAGCCTCGGCCTCCTGCTCCTGTTCTTCCTCGCGGACTTCCTGGTCGGTTCGCGCGCCATGGCGAGCCCGGTCGAGCAGCGCCCGCCAACGCGGGGCTGGTTCCGCAGGCCGGCCCCAGCCGGTCTCGGTCCCGTCCACGGCTCGTCCTCCCCAACCCCAGTTCGACGATTGTCGATCTTGTCTCGTTCAGCGGGTCCCCGTCGCCCTGCAACAGGCTACGGACGCCAACCCTATTCGGGCCACACCTACGGTCGGCAAATACGCGCGCTGTTGATCACCTGTCGGCACAACGCGCCCGCACGTGCATCAGCCCGTCGCAAAGGCTCGGTCGCCGGCACAGCGGTGTGCCGACGGAAGTCCTAACGCCCGGAGGCTCCCCGGGATGCTCCTGAACTCGCGGACTGCTGGTCAGGGGCGGGACCGGTAGGCGACGCGGAGGTAACGGCAGCGCTCTCCTCCGGTGCCGCGGCAGAAGGGTCGGCCCCCGTGCCGGGACCGTCCGGTGAGGGCGATGTCACACGTGCCCCGGTCGATGAGGGTAGTGGCGCCGGGCTTTGCGGGGCAACAGCCGTTGAGCGTGAAGGTACCGGCCCGGACGGCTCGTCGTCATCGGGAACCGTCGTTGTCTGTTCGGGCAGCACCGGCCGGAATTCCGTCCGGTCGAGCTGCCTGACCTCGGGCGCCGGGTCGACGACGCGGACCTCGGCCCGGCCGGCGATGCGGTCCAGCACGGCGGGCCCCGCCCGCACCACGGCGGCGAAGACACAGGCACAGTGCGCGCGGAAGGCCGCGGCCTCGGCGGCGGCGATCTGAGCGGCATTGTCGTACGCCTGCCGCACCCGGAGCTCGTTCGTACCGTCGCCTTCGAGCTCGCCGCTGAGCTTGCGATAGTCGGCCTGCTCCTGGTCACGGGCGAGCGCGGCGTTGAGCATCCCGGCGACCACGTCCTGCGGCATCCGGTAGACGGGGATCTTGACGACCTGGGTACGCACACCGGGGAGCGGCGCCCGCGCGTACACCTGGGCCACCGCGGAGTCCCCGAGCACACCGAGCAGTTTGTCGGGCCCCAGATAGCCGGTGAGGCTCACCAGCGCCCAGGTGTCCCCGGCGGACGGCGGGCCGGCCGACGGGAACATCGCCCCGAGCTCACCCCGGCTCGACCGCAGGTAGCCGGAGACGGACTGACCGTCGACGACCCCGACCCGGACGACGTCGCCGACGGGGCTCTCCACCTCGGGGCCGCGGTCGGTGATCATGACAACGGTGACCAGGAGCGCGGCCGACGCGGCGAGGGCGAGCCCGGTCATCAGGCGCAGCCGCAGCGGCCCCGCACCGGCACGGCCGCGTGCGAGCGGTGGTGGCATCATGCGGTCCCCGGGCCACATGGAGCTTCCCCCTCAGCTTCCTCGCCGGATTCAGCGAGCCGCGTCAGCGGCGGCTGGACGCCGGCTGCGTCGTCAGCTCGCGTCGCTGAGCACGTCGAGCGCGTACTTAAGGTCGTCAGGGTAGTCGCTGACGAACCGCACCTCGGCCTGCGTCCGCGGGTGCAGGAACGCCAGCTCCTTGGCGTGCAGCCACTGCCGGCCGAGGTTCAGCCGGGCGGCGAGCGTAGGGTCCGCACCATACGTGAGATCGCCCACGCACGGGTGCCGCATGGCGGAGAAATGGACCCGGATCTGATGGGTACGCCCGGTCTCCAGCTTCACGTCGATCAGGCTCGCCGATCGGAACGCCTCGAGCGTGTCGTAGTGCGTCACGCTGGGCTTTCCGTCCGACATGACCGCGAACTTGTAGTCGGCGGTCGGGTGCCGGTCGATCGGCGCGTCGATCGTTCCGCGCAGCGGATCGAGATGTCCCTGAACGATCGCGTGGTAGCGCTTGTCGACCTCACGCTCCTTGAATGCCCGCTTCAGGGCGCTGTATGCCATTTCACTCTTGGCAACAACCATCAGCCCGGTGGTGCCGACGTCGAGCCGGTGCACGACGCCCTGCCGGTCGTCCGCGCCGCTGGTGGCGACGTTCTGCCCCATCGCGGCCAGACCACCGATCACGGTCGGCCCGGTCCACCCTGGGCTCGGGTGCGCGGCGACGCCGACGGGCTTGTCGACCACCACGATGTCGTCGTCGCTGTAGATGATCTTCATGCCGTGCACGGGCTCGGGCTTCACCACCACCGCGGTGACCGGCGCCGGGAGGGTGACCTCGAGCCACGCCCCCGCCGAGACCTTGTCGGACTTGGGCCGCGGGGAGCCGTCGACCAGCGCGTCGCCGGCCTCGACCAGGGACGCGGCCGCGGTGCGGGACAGGCCGAACAGCCGCGACACGGCCTGGTCGAGACGCATGCCGTCCAGACCGTCCGGTACGGGCAGCGAACGCGCGCTCATGATTCTGATTCCTGCTTCTTGTTCTTGGGGGCGGGCCGGGACCCGTCACGCTGGCGCCCGGTGAGCTCCAGCAACACGGCGAGCACAACCCCGACACTCAGACACGCGTCGGCGATGTTGAAGACGGCAAAATACTGGGCGTACGGCCCGAAGAGGCTGATCATGTCGACCACATGGCCCTGGAACACCCCGGGAGCCCGGAACAACCGGTCGCCGAGGTTACCGAGCGCGCCGCCGAGCACGAGCCCGAGTGCCAGCGCCCACGGCACCGAGCGCAGCCGGGTGCCCATCCAGCCGATCCAGCCGATGACGAGCAGGGTGACCAGCGGGAACACCCAGGTGTACCCACTGCCCAGGCTGAACGCCGCACCACTGTTACGCAGCAGCGACAGATACACCAGGCCGCCGAGGATCCGGACCGGCTCGCCCTCGGTGAGCCCCTCCGTGGACAGGTGCTTGACGAGCTGGTCGACCAGAACGGCGACCAGCGCGGTGATGCCGAGAACCGCAACGGCCCGGCCCGAGAACAGGGGCCGGGTTTTCTCCTCCCCCGCGGCTTCTTCGCGCACGGGAGCCTCGTCGGCGTTCAGCGTCGTTCCTCCAACTGCTTACAGGACACACAGCGGGTCGCGACGGGGAAAGCCGCCAGCCGCTCAACAGGGATGGCGTTACCGCACCGCTCACACCAACCGTAGTTGCCCTCACCGAGCCGCTCGATGGCGCGTTCCACCTGTGTGACCCGCTCCAGCAGATTGTTCGCCAGAGTGATCTCCTGCTCACGCTCGAGCGTCTTGGTGCCGGTATCCGCCTGATCGTCGCCCGCGGAATCCTCGAGCCGCTCCCGCTGCATCACGGTGAGCTCGGTGAGCGAGTGGTCGTACTCCGCCTGCAACTCGTCCCGGCGCTCGGTCAGCGCCAGCCGGATCTGCTCGGTCTCCTCCGCGCTGCGGGACCTTTCGGGTGCGGTCTTCCCCGGTGCCTTGGCCATTGCTCGCTCCCCTGGGCCGCGCCGGGGCGCGGCAAACTCGGCGGTCTTGAGGTCTGTCCCCCTGCGGCTGCGTGGTCGCGGTCCCCACCGCCCCCGCAGCTGTCCGGCCGCGCCCCCACGCGATCCGCGCACACCCCACGTGCACAAACGGCGCAGCAATCATCCGCCGCGCACTCCAGAGGCTCGCAAGGATACGGAACGTGAAGACCAGCGACAACACGGCACACCGCCCCCCGCCCCACCCAACCCCAACAAATCCCCCCACCCCACCGTCAAATACCCGACCCGCCCACCCAACCCCTCACCCCACCCAGCCACTCGCCCTGCCACTCACCCCACCCAGCCACTCGCCCCACCCGGTCACTCTGCCCGGCCAGTCACTCGCCCCACCCGGCCACTCGGCCCCGGCCAGTCACTCGGCCCCGGCCAGTCACTCATTCCACCCGGCCACTCGACCCCACCCGGCCACTCGGCCCTGGCCAGTCACTCGGCCCCGGCCGACACCACCCCGCCCCCACCCGGCTGCCAACCAACCCGATCACTCACCCCGCCGGGCACTCGCCCTGGCCGACACCCGCTCCTGGGCCGCCCGGCCGCCGGCCAACCCGGCCGCGCCCGCCCAGCCGCTCACCCTGCCCGGCCACTCACCCCATACCGACCACTCACCCGGGCCGACACCCGCCTCCCGCCCCACCCCGCCGCTCGGCCCCACCCCGCCGCTCGGCCCCGCAGGCTGCCGGGCTGCCGGGCTGCCGCCATTTAGGTTGTGTGCAATTAAGTTGCACACAACTTAATTGCACACAACCTAATTCCCCGCTCAGCCAGCGCAGGCGCGCTCTCCGAACGCCGCGGCTGCGTGCCCGTCCAGGAAAACCGCGGCCTGAGCCCCGAACCCCGCGGGCGTAGGCTTTTCGGATGCGGATCGGCGAGCTGTCCAGACGCACGGGCGTGAGTCCCCGCTCGCTGCGGTATTACGAGGAGCAGGGCCTGCTGGGCAGTTCACGCTCCGACGCCGGGCAGCGGCACTACTCCGATGCCGAGATCGAGCGTGTGACCCTGATCCGGCAGCTGTTCGACGCCGGTATGTCCAGCCGGGTGATCGCGTCCGTGCTGCCGTGTGTGGAGACCCCGAGCGACCCTGGCGTGACCGAGTCGGCGTTCGTGACGATGACGCGGGAGCGCGACCGGATCGATGCCGACATTGCGCACCTGGTCGAGACTCGGGCGGCGCTCAACGTGCTGATCGGGATCAACCGTGAGCACTGGGCGAAGATGACGAAGACCCCGGTGCCGTCCGCCTGATGCTGTGACCCGCGCCTCAGGCGGTTGCCCTTTACATCGGTGTCAGCGATGAGGATGGCCGCAGTGCCCGGAACGACCGGGTCGGTCACCCGGGAGGCGGCACGAAGATGGGACAAGCATGGGGTTTCGGCAGGTACGGCGGGCCTGAGGAGCAGGAGTTCTTCGATCGGCCGGATCCGGTGCCCGATCGCGGTGAGGTGCTGATCCGCGTCGACGTGGCCGGCGTGAATCCCCTTGACCACATGGTGCGCTCGGGTCTGGTCCCGGGGCTCGATGGCGGGCGGCCGTTTCCCCTGGTGCTGGGGATGGAGGCGGCGGGGACCGTGCTCGCCCTGGGTGAGGGCGTCGACGGGCTCGAGGTGGGTGACGCGGTCTTCGGCTTCGCGCTCACCGGGGGTGGCACCTATGCCGAGACGACGGTGCTGTCCGCGGCGAACACCGCTCGCATCCCGGACGGGCTGTCGGCGACCGTGGCGGCAACGCTGCCGGTGGCCGGGACGACCGCGGTGGACGCTCTCGACCAGCTCGGCCTCCCGGCCGGTGCCACGGTCCTGGTCAACGGGGTCGGGGGCGGGGTCGGCCTCCTCGTCGCCCGGCTGGCCGCCGGGCGCGAGTTGCGGGTGATCGGCACCGGGAGTGCCGCCAAGCGCGAGTCCGCCGAGGCTGTCGGGGTGCGGTTCATCGACTACACCGCCGGGGACGTCGTCGCCGCGGCACGCGAGCTGGTTCCGGACGGCTTCGACGGGATCGTCGACCTGGTCGGCGGCACCTCGCTGCGGGCGGTCGCCCCACTGGCCAAGGATCCGCGCAATGTCATCGCCGTGGGTGACATGTCTGTGCCCGATATCGGGGGGCGTTTCGTCGAGCGGCGCCTCGACCGCGAGAACCTCGAGCGGGCCGCCCGGCTGGCCCTCGACGGGGTCCTCACGCCCGTGATCACCGCGGTCCATCCCCTCTCCGACGCTCCGGCCGCCCTCGCCACCGTCGAGAGCGGTCACCCCTCGGGCAAGGTCATCATCAAGGTGACCTGAGTACGCGGTCAGGTGCGATCGGCGCCGTCCTCGCCGAACCAGCGGGCGAGGCGGCCCCGGCGGCTGACGGCGCGCAGCCTGCGTTCGGCGACGTCCCGGACGTCATTGGTGGCGACGATCAGGATGCTGTCACCCGTACGCAGCCGTGTGTCCGGACCTGGCACGAAGCCCGCGCCGTCCCGCACGACCAGGGTGACCGACGCTCCGACCGGCAGACGCAGCTCGTCGATGTGGACGCCGGCCAGCCGTGACCCCGGTGCGACGTCGATCTGCAGCAGGTCGGCGTGCATGCGTTCGAGCGGGGCGGCCTCGACGTGCACCTCGGCGGCCTCGGCGGGGGCGGTGATCCCCAGCCGGCGGGCGACCGGGGCCAGCGTGCCCGCCTGGACCAGGGTGAAGATGATCACGAGGACGAAGACGGCGTTGAACAGGCCGTCGGCGCCCGGGGTGGCGCTGGAGAGGGGGATGGTGGCCAGGACGATCGGTACGGCGCCGCGCAGCCCGGCCCACGACAGGAACGCCTGCCCCCGCCAGCCGAGGCCGCGGTCGGCGCGTACGGCGAGGGCCGAGATCCACACCGAGAGCGGGCGGGCCAGCAGCACCAGGACGACGCCGACGATCAGGGCCGGGCCGACCGCGGAGGCCAGTTCGCCCGGGGACACCAGCAGGCCGAGCAGCACGAACAGGCCGATCTGTGCGACCCAGGCGAGGCCGTCCGCGAATCCGAGGATCGCCCGGCGGTGCGGGAGGCGGCCGTTGCCCAGGACCACGCCCGCCGCGTAGACGGCCAGGAATCCGGAGGCGTGCAGGACCGCGCCCACGGCGTAGGCGAGGACTGTCAGCCCGACGGCGGCGATCGGGTACAGCCCCGCGGACGGTAACGCTGCGTGCTTCAGCAGCCAACGTCCTGCCGCACCGACGGCCAGGCCTACCAGGGCGCCCGCGCTCAGCTCGTACGAGACGATGAGCAGCTCGTACCACCAGGGGTGACCGGACGTGGTGGTGGCCGACAGCAGGACGACCAGCAGGACCACCGGGGCGTCGTTCATGCCGGACTCGGCCTCGAGCGTCGCGACCAGCCTCGGTGGCAGCCGCAGGCGGCGCAGCGTCGCGAAGACGGCAGCGGCGTCGGTCGAGGAGAGCACCGCGCCGTAGAGCAGGGCGAGCCGCCAGTCGAGCCCGAGCAGGAAGTGCACGACCGCGCCGACAACAGCGACGCTCACCGCCACCCCGAGCGTCGACAGGGTCGCGGAAAGGCCCAGGACCGGCCGCAGGGTGGTCCAGCGGGCGGTCAGCCCACCCTCGGCGATGATCATGATCAGGGCGCAGAAGCCGAGGGTACGCGTGAGCTCGGCATCGTCGAACCGGATACCGAGCCCGGACTCCCCGATGACCATGCCGATCAGCAGGTAGACGAGCAGACTGGGCAACCCGAGCCGGGTGGAGAGCCGCACCGCACCGACGGCGACCAGCAGCACACCCGCGCCGAGCAGCAGGGCGAGGTCGAGCCCACCGCTCACGAGGAGCCGTCTCGCAGCCCGGCAACCACCCGGTCGACGTCCCCGGTCACCGTGAAGACCTTGTCCCGGCTGGTCGCTCCGATCTTCAGCGTCACCGCGGCGGCCTTCACCCCCAGCGCGGCGGCCAATGCGCGCCGCACGGCTTCAGTGGCCTTCCCGTCGACCGCGGGAGCCCCGACCGCCACGATCAGCGCGGGCCCGTGCGGCCCCTCATAGAGCCCACCCACATGGGTACGCCCGGAGCCCGGCCGCACCCGCACAGCGACCGAAACCCCGGTCCGGCTCAGCTCAGCGGACCGGGACCGACCGGCAGATCGAGCCGGGCGGGCTGGTTCAGCGCGGGCGGGATCGGCGGTGGAGGGGGTCTCGGGGCGGGAGGGGCGCCTCTTGGCCATGACCCATTGTCCCGATCTTCGATTTTACGGCGCAGCGGGGCCGACCCACAACGGTGGGTTATCGGCCCCGCGAACACAGCGTCAAGAAGATGCCCGGACACTCAGTAACCACCACCGAACAGCGGGTGACACCGGGTGTGTCAGGGGCGGGCGGCAGCAGCGACCAGGTGGTCCACCGGACGGCAGATACCGCACGGGCTGAAACCGAGTTCGACCGCTTCCCCGACCGGGAGGGCCTCGGTGGCCTTGCCGGTCACGAACGGGCAGTCCGCCAGGTGGTAGCGGGGGCGCCCGTCGACGACCAGCACCTCCGCCTCGAGCCGGGCCACCCGCACCGCGTCGGCGGGACGTACGGCCTGGGGCAGCGGCTCGTCGTCGGGGTCTTCCGGATCAGGGTCACCGAACTCGCCGGCATCCACCGCACCCGGCTCCCGCACGCCCTCCACTCCCGCGGTAGACGCACCCGCCTCGCCAGCCGCAGCCGCCGGAGCAGCCTCACCAGCCGCCACGGAGCCGACAGCCGCATCCCCCGAGCCCGAGCCCGAAGAACCCGTGGCCGAGGCCGAAGCGGGAGCCGGTTCCTCCTCGTCCAGCGCGGAACCGTGGGCCGGTTTCGAGGTGCTGGATGAGGAGGCGCTGGATGAGGCTGTACTGGATGAGGCTGTACTGGATGAGGCTGGGCTGGATGAGGCTGGGGCTGCCGGTGGGGGGTCGGCGGGATCGTCGCGCCGCCAGGAGTCGTCGTCCTGGGTGCGGGCGCTGCCGATGACCGAGGCCGCCTGGTCGTAGTCCGGGGAGTCCGTGGCCCTGCGGCCGGCGCGGGTCGCGTCCGTGCCCGAGTACGGGGTGCGATCCGCGTCGGCTTTCTTGTCCGCACCGGGCTCGGCCGGCGGATCGGCCGGCGGCTCGTCGCGGACCGGGTCCGGCTCGTGCAGCCCGGCCCCAGAAGTGCCGGCCCCAGAAGTGCCGGCCCCGCGGGAACTCGGCTCATGGCTGCCGGGCTCGCTGGTGCCGGGCTTGCTGGTGCCGGGCTTGCTCGTGCCGGGCTCGCTGGTGGCGGGCTCGGCGTGGAGGGCCTCGTCGGGGCGTACCCGCTGGGTGTGGTCCTCGTGGGGGCGGGTGGTGCCGGTCAGGTTCGTCTCGGCGTCGCGCTGACCCGCGGCGTAGGCGATGGCCTGGTCCGGTTCGTTGCGGTCGGGAAAAGCTGAGTCCGGGGGGCCGCCGCGGAAGACTTCGGTCCGGGAGGAGGCCGGAGCGCCGGCATAGGCGGGCTCGGGGTGGCGGTCGGCGAGGAGGGGCTCGCCGGGTGCCGGGCGGCCGCGCGCGGTGTTCTGGCGGGCGCCGATGACCAGGGCGACCGCGGCCAGGAGACTGGCCACGATCGAGCTGATCAGCAGGCTGCTCGAGCCGGCGGTGAGGCCGAGGACGAGCAGGGTTACGGCGACGAGGATGAGTAGGAGGCTCGCATAGATCATGACTCATCCCCGCCGCAGTGGAGGAACAGGTGAACGCAGCCGAGAGGGGTGACGCCGGGCCTCAGCGGCCCGTCTCGATCGAGTTGGCGCGGCTGCCGCCGTACGAGCCGGCGAGGCCCGCGGCGGCGAGGCCACCTGAACCACCGACGGCGCGCTGGGCGTCGGCACGGGAGAGTTCGGTCTCCAGTCCCTGGCCACGGCCGTCGAGGTCGCGCAGCTGGCTCTCGAGGTAAGCCTTCAGGCGCGTGCGGTACTCGCGCTCGAACTGCTTGAGCTCCTCGATGTGCTTCTGCAGGGCCGAGCGCTTCGCGTCCAGGCCGCCCATGGCTTCCTGGTGACGCTGGCGCGCGTCCCGCTCGAGGGCGTCGGCCTTGGCCCGCGCCTCCCGGGTGACCTCTTCCGCCTTGGAACGGGCGTCGGAGAGAAGCTTGTCGGCCTCGCGGCGCGCGTCGGAGACGTGGTCGTCCGCCGTGCGCTGGGCCATCATGAGGACGCGCAGTGCCTGCTGCTCGCCGTCACCGCCCGTGGAGGAAGGGGCGCTTGCGGCCGGGCCCTGCGCGCGGACCTGCTCGAGCTCAGCCTGCATCTGGCGGGCTGCCTGCTCGGCGGCGGACTTGTCGCGCTGGACACGGTCGAGCTGCGACTTCATGTCGTTGAGCTCGGCAGCCATGCGGGGGTCGGCGCTCGGGCCGGCTGGTGCGCCACCCCGTCCGCCACGCTCCACCTGGGCACGCAGCTCGTTGTTCTCCTCGATCAGACGGGCGAGCTCGCGCTCCACCTCGTCCAGGAAAGCGTCGACCTCCTCCTCGTCATACCCCCGCTTGCCGATGGGGGGTTTCTTGAAGGCGACGTTGTGCACGTCGGCCGGGGTCAGCGGCATCGAAACTCCTCGGGTCAGTTGCGGCCGCGTGGGGCGGAGCCGATCGGGTCGTCCTCGGTCAGGAGACCGACCTGATCAGCTGCGCTAACACGAAGTTCAAAAGCACGAACAGGATAACCAGCAGGACCAGGGACGCCAGGTCCAAACTCACGGTACCAATTCGAAGCGGTGGGATCACACGCCTCAACGCCTTGAGGGGTGGATCAGTGACGCTCCACACCGACTCCAATGCCGCCGAGGCTCCGCGTCCCGGCTGCCAGCGGCGCCCGTACTGCAGCACCGCACCCAGCACGAACCGGGCCAGCAGCGTCAGGAAGAAGACGTAGACCAAGAGATAGATGATCTGCAACACGATCGACAGCACTTCAGGCGGGTCCCTCGTTAGGGGTCAACTCTGCTCGTTCGGGGCACCCGGGGCGGGTCAGCCCTGGGTGAAGAAGCCGCCCTCAGCGATCTTGGCCTTGTCCTCGGCGGTGACCTGGACGTTGGCCGGTGAGAGCAGGAATACCCGGTTGGTCACCCGCTCGATCGTACCGCGCAGGCCGAACGCGAGTCCGGCCGCGAAGTCGACCAGGCGGCGAGCGTCACTCTCGTCCATCTCGGTGAGATTGATGATGACCGGTACGCCGTCGCGGAAGTGCTCGCCGATGGTCCGCGCCTCGCGATAGGTGGTGGGGTGCAGCGTCGTGATCTGGTAACGCTGCTCCTCCTCGGCCGGCCGCTGGTGCACCTGGGTCTGCGGTGCGAGCGCCAGATTTTCCCGGGTGGAGTAGGCCTGCTCGCTCGCCGCCGCGGGTGGCCTGGTGATGGAGCGCACGCTGGCACGCTCGCCACGGTCGTGGTCGTGATCGTCGCGGTCGAGTGCCGCGGCGGCACGCTCGAGGCGGCCGCTGCCCCGGTCGGACTGGCGGGCCCGCGGGAGCGCGGGTGCCTCGTCGACGTCGTCCTCGTCGTCCGCGTACTCGTCGGCGTAGCGGTAACCGGTGTCACGGTCCCGCTCCCGATCGCGGTCACGATCCCGGTCCCGATCGCGGTAACCGCCGTCGCGATAGCCCCGGTCGTCGTACTGGTCGTCCTCTTCGACGAGCCCGAGCCACACGCCCGCCTTGCGAAGTGCGCTCATGTGATCACCAGACCCTCTGCGCCGAACCGCTCGTCCATGCCCCCACCTCCGTCACTGTGCGCCTCGCACCCCCTGCGAGTCGCGTCCCCCCTTGCACGGATTCCGCGATCTTCAAACATCTCGACCCCGGCGCCCGCTGAACGACACTGCGTCGTCGGACGCGAAGGCCGGTCCACCAGGGCGAACCCGGAGGCCGGAAGCACGTCGCGAATGAACAACACGTATGTAGTTTGCTGCCCGCCGCAAGGCTACCGCAGCGTGTTTCGCATCCCGAGCAAAGAAGTACCGATCCTTACGTGTGTCGCTCCGTGCGCCACAGCTGCTTCGAGGTCGCCGCTCATGCCCGCCGAGACGACCGTCGCGTCCGGATGATCGGCGCGCAGCCGTGCGGCGATATCGGCGAGTGCGCCGAAGGCCTTCGACGGCTCCCATTCGCGGGGAGCGACGGCCATCACTCCACCGAGCCGCAGCCCCTCGGCCCCGGCCACGAAATCGGCGAGCTCCCACAGGTCACCGCCCGGGTCAGCGCCCCCTCGCGCGGTGTCCCCGTCGATGCTGACCTGCAACAACACCTCGAGCGGGCGGTCGCGGAGCCGCTGAGCCGCCGAGTCGAGAGCGGAGGCGAGCCGCACGGAGTCCACGGACTCGACGACATCGGCGTACGTGACGACTGAGCGCGCCTTGTTGCGCTGCAGCTGGCCGACGAAGTGCCAGCGAACCGCGGCGTCCTCGGCGGAAACCGAAGCGGCCTTGGCCGCGGCTTCCTGATCTTTGTTCTCCCCCACGTCCGTCACTCCGAGCGCGGCGAGGTGCACCACGTCGGAGGCGGGGTACGTCTTGGTGATCGCGACCAGGGACACGCTGCCCGGGTCGCGATCGGCCGCGACGCAGGCGCGCACGATCCGCTCACGCACCTCCGTCAGGGAGGCGGCGAGCTCATCGCGGCGCGACTGCGGCAATCGTCAGGAACCGTTCTTCAGGAAGTCGGGCACGTCGACGTCGTCGAAGAGCACCCGGCGCGGCGGCGGGGTCGTGGCCGCCGGCTGGTTCGAGGACTGGCTGACCGGCGCGGGCACGCTGGGCGTGGACGCGGGCGGCGAGGACGGCTGCGGGACGACCTTGCGGGCCGGCGCCTCGGTCGGCTTGTACGAGGGGGTGCCCCCGTCGAAGCCGGCGGCGATCACGGTGACCCGGACCTCGTCACCCAGCGCGTCGTCGATGACCGCGCCGAAGATGATGTTGGCGTCGGGGTGCGCCGCGTCGGTGACTAGCTGCGCCGCGTCGTTGATCTCGAACAGGCCCAGGTCGGAGCCGCCGGCGATGGAGAGCAGCACGCCGCGGGCGCCGTCCATGCTCTGCTCCAGCAGCGGGCTGGAGATCGCCTTCTCGGCCGCCTCGACCGCACGGTTGTCGCCACGGGCGCTACCGATGCCCATGAGGGCGCTGCCGGCGCCGCTCATGACGCTCTTGACGTCGGCGAAGTCCAGGTTGATCAGACCCGGGGTCGTGATCAGGTCGGTGATGCCCTGGACGCCGGAGAGCAGCACCTGGTCGGCCTGGCGGAAGGCGTCCATCATGCTGATGCCGCGGTCGCCGAGCGCGAGCAGCCGGTCGTTCGGGATCACGATGAGCGTGTCGCACTGGTTGCGCAACTCGTCGATGCCCTGCTCGGCCTGGACCTGGCGGCGCTTGCCCTCGAACGAGAACGGCCGGGTGACCACGCCGATGGTGAGCGCACCGAGCTTGCGGGCGATGTTGGCGACGACGGGTGCGCCACCGGTGCCGGTGCCGCCGCCCTCGCCGCAGGTCACGAACACCATGTCGGCGCCCTTGAGGACCTCTTCGATCTCGTCGCGGTGGTCCTCGGCGGCGTTCTTGCCGACCTCGGGCTGCGCGCCGGCGCCGAGGCCCCGGGTGAGCTCCCGGCCGACGTCGAGCTTGACGTCGGCATCGGACATCAGCAGGGCCTGGGCATCGGTGTTGATCGCGATGAACTCGACTCCCTTGAGTCCCACCTCGATCATGCGGTTGACGGCATTGACGCCGCCACCGCCGATTCCCACGACCTTGATCACCGCGAGATAGTTGTGCGGAGGTGTCATCGGGTTCAGCCTTCCCTTCCAGGGTTTTCGGACGTCGAGGGCCCCAGCGGTCCCGATGGAACCGCCTTCAGCGTCCGCTCTCCGTACAAGGGAGGGCGAGGAAACCCTCACCCTCTACTAGAGGCTTAGAGTTATGTCAACTACTCAACCTCAATGGGCAACGTAAGCGGACGTGTCGCCCGATCCAAGGACCAACGCGGCGTGTCGGCGTCCGCTTACGTGGCGAGTATCCGACTCAGCCGTAACCTAGGACAGAATGTGCCGTTTGGCGCACTCTGTCCGGTTGGCGGCGGCCACCGGACCCCGGATCAGCGAATCGTCACCACAGTGGGCGCGCTCACATCGATCGTGTCCCCCTCGCGCTTCAGCAGTGCCGTGGCGACCTGCGCCTTGGTCTCGCTCTGGGTCTCGTCGCCCCAGATGATCTTCCTGCCCTTGCGCAACCCCAGCTCCACCTGGGCCGGCGCCGGCACCGAGATCGAGAGCACCTGCTCGCGCAGCTCGTCGGTGAGCGAGCCGAGCACGACCAGCGCGGAGCGGGTGTTGATGTCCTTCGGACCGGGCCGGGCGAGGTTCGCCACCGGCATCCCCGACGGCCGTTCGGCGACCGTCCGGAACGCGACCCCCGCCGCGTCGATCAGCGAGAATTCCTGGCCGACGGGTACGGCAGCCACAGCCGTACGCTCCACGACCTGCACCTCCACGGTGGCGGGCCACGAGCGCGACACGATCGCCCGCTCGACGGCCGGCAGCGCCTGCACCCGGCCCCGGATGGCGTCCAGGTCCACCCGGGCGAGGGGCTCGTTCATGCGTACGGCGGCAGCGTCCTCGACCTGCGACGGCTCGAGCGTGTCCGTGCCGACCACCTGCACCGCGCGCACGCCCAGCACGGACGTCGCGTAGACCATCCAGGTCAGCCCGCCGAGCACCAGCACCACACCGAGCGCGACGGCCCAGGGCAGCGCGGCACGCATCCGGCGTTGCCGGGCGCGCGCCATGAACCGCCGCACCGACGGTGGCACTGCGTCGGTATCCGCGCGCACCAGCCGCCAGTTACGGCCGCCCCCGTCAGTCATCCGGCCCCCCGGTCAGCGATATGGACAGGTCAGCTCTCGGAGAGGGCCACCAGCAGCTCGTCACCCATCAGCGAGATCGGCGGCGCGCCCATGGTGACGACCACGTCGCCCGGCCGGCTGCGCCGCACCACCTCGGCGGGCACGTCCTCCCAGGACGGCACGAAGATCTTGTGCTCGTCGCCGAGTTCGATCGCCGCGGTCAGCGCGACGCCGCCCTCGCCGGGCCCGCGGGTCTCCCCCGGCCCGAAGACCTCCATCACGATCACCTCGTCGGCGATCGCCAGCCCCTCGGCCAGCTCGGCCTGCAGGTCCCGGGTGCGATAGACGCGGTACGGCTGGAAGACCACGACCAGCCGCCCGTCGCCGGCCACCTCACGCAGGGTGCGCAGCGCGGCCTTGACCGAGGTCGGGTGGTACGCGTACTCGTCGTAGACGCGCACGCCCGCGACCGTGCCCTTGCGCTCGAAGCGGCGCCGGACTCCCGGGAACGACGCGAGCGCCTCGGTGATCTTGTCGAGCGGCAGGCCAAGCCGCAGCGCGGTCAGCACGGCGGCGGCGCTGTTCAGCCCCATGAGCCGCCCGGGCAGCGCCAGCACGATCTCGCCGAGCGGCTTGCCGTCGAGCCAGCCCTGGTAGCGGACACCCTGAACGGAGGTGACGACGTCGGTGATGCGGAGGTCGGCGCCTTCGCTCTCGCCGTACGTGTAGACGGTCCTGCCCTTGGCCCTGAGCCCGGCGATGAGCTCCTGGACGCCCTCGTCGTCGGCGCAGGTGACCACGAAGCCGTCGGGATCGGTGAGCTCGGCGAACTCCAGGAAGCCGGCCTTGAGCCCGTCGAGGTCGCCCCAGTTGTTGAGGTGGTCGCCCTCGATGTTGGTGATGATCGCGACGTGCGGCCGGTAGATGAGGAACGACTTGTCGTGCTCGTCGGCCTCCGCCACGAAGTAGGAACCGGAGCCGTGGTGGCCGTTGGAGCCGGCCGCGGAGATCTCGCCGCCGATCACGAACGACGGGTCCTCTCCGGCGTGCTGCAGGACCACGGTCATGATCGACGTGGTGGTCGTCTTGCCGTGCGTGCCGGCCACCGCGATCGTCCTGCGGCCGGTCATCGCGGCGGCGAGCGCCTCCGAGCGGTGCAGGATCCGCAGCCCCCGGCGGCGGGCCTCGGCAAGCTCGACGTGCTCGAACGGGATCGCGGTGGAGTAGACGACCGTGTCGACGCCGTCGAGGTTCGACGCCTCGTGGGTCATGTGCACCGTGCCGCCGAGCGCGCGCAGCGCGGCCAGCGTGGGCCATTCGCGCAGCTCGCTGCCGGAGACCGGGATGCCCCGGGTGAGCAGCAGGCGGGCCAGGCCACCCATGCCGACGCCACCGATGCCGATGAGGTGCACCGCGCCGAGGTCCTCGGCGGTCGTCCCGCCGGCCGGCTTCAGGTCCGCCGTGTTCACTGAGTCTCTCCCCACCTAGAAAATCCAAAGATCGTCATCGGGCAACCGCTTCGCAGACGAAGTCCAGCAGCGCCTCGTCGCCGTCACGGCGGCCGTACGCCCCCGCGGCGGCGCCCATCGTCGCGAGCCGCTGCGGGTCGCGGGCGAGCGGGATGATCGTCCGCTCGATCCACTCCGGTGTCAGCTCGGCATTGTCCACGAGCAGGCCGCCGCCGGACTCGACGACGGGCAGCGCGTTGCGCTTCTGTTCCTGGTTGCTGTGCGGATAGGGCACGTAGACGGCGGGCATGCCGATCGCCGTCGTCTCCGCAACCGTGATCGCGCCGCCGCGGCACAGCATCAGGTCCGCGGCGGCATAACCGAGCTGCATGTCCGAGAGGTACGGCACCACCTCGTAGGGCACCGGCAGGTCGCTGGGCACCTCGAACGGGTCGTTGCGCCCGCCCTGCACGTGCAGCACCTGGATGCCCGCGTGGGCGAGCTTCTTCGCCGCGCCGGCGACCGCGAGGTTGATCGACCGGGCGCCGGACGAGCCGCCGGAGACGAAGAGCACCGGCAGGTCGGGGCGCAGGCCGAAGTGGGCGAGCGCCTGCGGGCGCAGGGCCGCGCGGTCCATCCGGGCGATAGCCGTACGCAGCGGCACGCCGACCACCTTGGCATCGCGCAACGACTCGGCGGCAGCCGGCTGGCCCGGGAAGCCGACCGCGATGTTCTTCGTGAACCGCATGCCCATCCGGTTGGCCACACCCGGGGGGACGTTCACCTCGTGGATGACGATGGGCAGCTCACGCCGCCACGCCGCCAGATAGGCGGGGACCGACACGTAGCCACCGAAGCCGACCACCACGTCCGCCTTGACCTCGTCGAGGATCAGGCCGGCCGCGTGCGCGGACCTGTACATCCGGTCCGGGGTGCGCAGCAGGTTCAGGTTGACCGAACGCGGGAGCTGGAACGCCGGGATGACCCGCAGGTCGTACCCCGCCGGCGGGATGAGCTCGTTCTCCATGCCCTTGGGGCTGCCGAGGGTGGTGATCCGCACCTCGGGGAAGTGCCGGCGCAACGCATCGGCGAAGGCGAGCAGCGGATAGATGTGACCGCCTGTGCCTCCCCCGGCGAGCACGACCGACCGCAGCGTACCCATCACCTGCTCCTAACCCGTCCGACCGCCCCGCCCGACCGCCCTCAGAAGGACCGAGGACGCTATCTCCCCCGCGGTGCCCGGTTGCCCGGTCGTTGGGCAGATGGGCGCGACGGACCCGGCCGCCGCGGCGGGGGGAGCGGCGGCAGCGGGGCCCAGACTAGCCGTACCCATCGCGACGACGGACGGGCGTGCAGGGCCCGAGCGGCGTCGGGCTCCGCGCGGGCGCACGAGGCCAGGATGCCGAGCGCCGCCATGGTGACGGTGAGTGCGCTGCCACCTGCGGAGATGAGCGGGAGCGGCACACCGGTCAGCGGGATCAGGCCGATCACACCGCCCATGTTGATGACCGCCTGGGCGACGAGCCAGGTCGTGATCGCCGTCGCGGCCAGCCGGCGCCACGGGTCCTCGACCCGGCGCGCGATCCGGAAACCGGTGTAGGCGAGCACGGCGAACAGCACCGCGATCACCATGCAGCCGACCACGCCGAGCTCCTCGGCGACCACGGCGTAGATGAAGTCGTTGTCGGCGGCCGGCAGCCAGTTCCACTTGAGTGCACCCTTGCCGAGGCCGACGCCGAACCAGCCGCCCTCGTAGATGGCCGACCGGGCCTGCAGGATCTGATAGCAGAGGTCGAGCGCGCAGTCCTTCGGGGTGTCCAGCCACATCGTGATGCGCAGCAGCCGGTAGTTGGGCTGGCCGGTGGCGCCGGAGCCCGCTCCCCGGGAGGCCGCCGCGATCAGCAGCCCGATGCCGGCGAGGCCGAGGACGCCGAGCGCCCCGAAGACCCGCAGCCGCACCCCCGCCGCCCACAGCAGGCCGATGATGAGGGACAGCACCACGAGCATGGTGCCGAGGTCGTTGTAGCCGACCATCACGAACAGCAGGCCGACGGCGGGGAACAGCGGCATCGACAACTCACGCCAGTACCCCAGTGCCGCGCCCTTGCGGGCGATGATGTCGGCGCCCCAGAGCACCACGCCGAACTTCACGAACTCGGCGGGCTGCAGGCCGACGGGGCCGATGTAGAGCCAGAGCAGGTCACCGGTCAGCGGGCCGAGCGAGACGGAGCCGTCGCCCGGGTCCACGGCGAGCACACCGAGCGAACCGAGCCCGCCCAGCAGGTCGAGCACACCGAGCAGCACGACCGCGACGCCGAGGACGTAGACGCCGAGGAAGCGCAGGGTGCCCGCGGGCAGCCGCTGGCACACCCAGAAGCCCACCAGGCCCAGCACGGCGAAGATCAGCTGGCTGCGGACCGCGCTGAAGGCGTTGCCGTTCGCGGCGTACGCCTGGACGCTGGTCGCCGAGAACACCATGGTCAGGCCAATGAGCAGCAGCAGACCCGAGCTGGCGATCAGCAGGTAGTACGACGAGAGCGGCCGCGCCAGCATCCCGTGCACGGCCGGCAGCAGCTGCTGACTGAGCGACTTCGGGCGGACCGGTGCGGGCGCCGGCTGCACGGTGGCAGCCGGCGACACGGTGACCGTGGTCCGCGACTCGCGCTTGTCCTCCGCCATGCCCACCATCATGGTGGCGCGACACGCCAGCCCCGGGATGCGGAGCAGGCGTGTCGGAAGAGATCTATCCCTCTTTGACCCATGCCCTCTTGAAGCTCGCTAGCCCATGATCGCGAGGAAGTCGCTGTAGAACAGGCCGAGACCGATGGCCACACAGATGCCGGCCACGATCCAGAACCGCACCACGATGTTGACCTCGCTCCACCCGGCGAGCTCGAAGTGGTGCTGCAGCGGCGACATCCGGAAGACGCGCTTACCCGTGGTCTTGAACGAGATGATCTGGATGACGACCGACATCGTGATGATGACGAAGAGGCCACCGATGATGATCGACAGCAGCGTGGTGCGGGTTGCCATCGCCAGGCCGCCGATGAGGCCGCCGAGCCCGAGCGCGCCGGTGTCACCCATGAAGATCCGCGCCGGCGAGGTGTTCCACCACAGGAAGCCCACACAGGCCCCCGCCGCGGCCGCCGCGATCAACGCGACCTCCAGGGGATCTCGCACCTCGTAGCAGTAGCTGCCGGCGTAGTTGTTGTCACCGCACCAATGCCGGTACTGCCAGAAGCCGATCAGCGCGTACGAGCCGAGCACCAGGATCGACGCGCCCGTCGCGAGACCGTCGAGGCCGTCGGTCAGGTTCACGCCGTTGGACATCGACATGATCACGAAGACGAAGACGATGACCGAGCCGACCTTGCCGACGTCGAGGAAGCTGATGTCGCGGATGAACGAGATGTGCTCGCTCGCCACGGTCTGCCCGTTGGTGCTGGGCACGTAGAGCGCCGCGACGCCGAGGCCACCACCGACCAGGAGCTGGCCGAGCAGCTTGCCCTTCGCGCTCAGGCCGCCCGAGTTGCGCTTGCGGACCTTGAGGAAGTCGTCCAGGAAGCCGACCGCGCCGCAGAAGACGAACAGGCCCAGCAGCACCAGCGCCGTCATGGTCGGTTTGACCTGGGCGATCTGGGCCTCGGGCAGCGTGGTCAGGGCGAGGTGCCCGGCAACGTAGGCGAGAACGGTGGCGATGATGAACGCCACCCCGCCCATCGTCGGCGTGCCCTTCTTGCTCTGGTGGGACGCCGGGCCCAGGGTACGGATCGGCTGCCCGGCCTTCAGCGCGGCGAACACACGGATGGCGACCGGCGTGCCGAACAACGAGATGATGAACGCGACCGCAGCCGCGACGATTACTGCCCTCACGGGCTGACCTCCCCAGTGACCGTGCCCGCGCGCAGCGCGTCGGCCACCTTCCACGTCCGGTACCGCGAACCCTTGACCAGCACGACATCTCCCGGGCGCAGGTCGCCCGTCACCGCCAGGATCGCCTCGGCCTGATCGGCCGCCGCGATCGACTCACCCTTCCATTCCGGTACGCCCGCGGCCCCGTCGAGCACCGCCGCCGCCTCGGCCACCGCGACGAGCCGGTGCACCCCCAGCTCCGCGGCGAGCCGCCCGACCTCCTCGTGCCCGGCCACCTCCTGATCGCCCAGCTCGGCCATGTAACCCAGCACCGCGATCGTGCGGCCGCCCGCCCCCATGGCGGTCAGCGCGCGCAGGGCGGCGGCCGTCGACGAGGGGTTGGCGTTGTACGAGTCGTCGATCAGCGTGACGCCGTCCGCCCGCTCCACGACGTCCATCCGGCGGCTCGAGCGGATGCCGACCTCGCCCAGCGCCTCGGCGACGGCGGCGACCGGCATCCCGGCATCCAGCGCGATCGCCGCGGCGACCAGCGTGTTGGACACCTGGTGGCGGCCGGTGACGGCGAGCTGCACCGGGGCGCTTCCCGAGCCGGTGACCAGCTCGTACGCCGCCCGGCCCCGGGAATCCAGGGTCACGTGCTCCGCGCGTACCGTCGAAGCCTCTGATTCTCCGGCCAGGACCACCCGGGCGGCCGTGCGGGACGCCATGGCCGCCACCAGCGGGTCGTCGGCGTTGAGCACCGCGACACCGTCGGCGGGCAGGCTCTCGACCAGCTCCCCCTTGGCCTGGGCGGTGCCCTCCTTCGACCCGAACTCGCCGATGTGCGCCGCGCCGATGTTCAGCACGGCACCGATGCGGGGCGCCGCGATCCCGGCCAGGTAGGCGATGTGCCCGATCCCGCGGGCGCCCATCTCCAGCACCAGGAACCGCGTCTCCGGGGTGGCCTTGAGCACCGTGCACGGGAAACCGAGCTCGTTGTTGGGTGACCCGGCCGGCGCCACGGTCTCCCCGAGCCGCGCGAGCAGCTGCCCGATGTAGTCCTTGGTCGTGGTCTTGCCCGACGAACCGGTCAGGCCCACGACGGTCAGCTCCGGCAGCCGGCCCACGACCTCGTGGGCGAGCTTGGCCAGCGCCGCGAGCTGCTCCTCGACCACGACCCCGGGCTGACCCGTGTCGCGGGTGCCGAGGACCGCGGCGGCACCGGCGGCGATCGCGGTGGCGGCGTAGTCGTGGCCGTCGACGTTCTCGCCCTCGAACGCGACGAACAGGCCCTGCGGCATCGGTGCCCGCGAGTCGTACTCGACCGGTCCGGAGACGATCAGGGCAGGGTCGGCGTTGACGAGACGTCCACCGGTGATCGTGGCGATCTCGTCCAGGGTCATGCGGATCAAGCGGCACCGTCCTGTCGCGCGGTCAGCGCGGCGGCCAGCTCGATCCGGTCGTCGAACGGCAGCACCTCGCCGTTCACCTCCTGGCCGCTCTCGTGTCCCTTGCCGAGCACGGCCACGACGTCGCCCGCAGCGGCCAGCCGGACCGCCTCGTCGATGGCGGCCCGGCGGCCCGCCACTTCAATGATCTTGGAGGCCGCGGCGGCTTGTTCAGCGCCCTGACGGACGGCTTTGCGCACCACGGCGGGGTCCTCGGTGCGCGGGTTGTCGTCGGTGACCACCACGACGTCGGAACCGCGAGCGGCGGCGGCACCCATCAGCGGGCGCTTGCCGGTGTCGCGGTCGCCGCCGGCGCCGATCACGCAGATCAGCCGACCGCCGCGGGCGGTCGCCAGGTCGCGCAGGGCGAGCAGCGCGGCCACGATCGCGTCGGGCTTGTGCGCGTAGTCGACGACACCGAGGACGTCGCCGGGGGCCTCGACCCGCTCGAGCCGTCCGGGAACCCCCGGGCACGCCGCGATGCCGTCAGCGGCGATCTGGGGGTCGATGCCGACGGCCACGAGACTCGCCAGGGCCAGGAGCGCGTTGGCGACGTTGTGCCGGCCGGGCAGCGCCACTCCCGCGTCGATGTCGCCGACCTTGAACGTCTGGCCCGCACCGTCGACCCTGATGTCCGACGCCGACCACGTCGCCGAGGTGTCGCCGTTCGCCGAGTAGCTGACCGTGGCCGGCTTGAACAGCGGCTTGAGCGCCGGGTCGTCGGCGTTGAGGACCTCGACGGCGCTGCGGCCGTCGAAGAGCTTGGCCTTCGCCGCGAAGTAGTCGTCCACGTCGGTGTGGAAGTCGAGGTGGTCCATGCCGAAGTTGGTGTAGCCGCCGACGGCGAAGCGCACCCCGCCGACACGGCCCAGGGCCAGCGCGTGGCTGGACACCTCCATGACCACGGCGGTGACGCCGCGCTCGAGGGCGGTGGCGAGGATCGCGTGCAGGTCGGTGGCCTCGGGCGTGGTCCGCGCACTCTTGACCACGAGATCGCCGAGGCGCGTCTCGACCGTGCCGATCAGCCCGGTCGTCAGCCCGGCCGCCTGCAACCCCGATTCCACGAGGTACGCGGTGGACGTCTTGCCCGCCGTCCCGGTGAGCCCGATGACGGTGAGCCGCGCCGAGGGATCGCCGTAGATCGCCGAGGCGGCCACCCCGAGCACGGCCCGCGGATCCGCGACGACTACCACGGGTAGTCCCGCGGAAGCGGCGAGTTCACTCCCTGCGGGGTCGGTCAGCACGGCGACGGCACCGGCCTCCGCGGCGGCGGACGTGAACTCCGCACCGTGCCTGCGGGCGCCCGGCAACGCGGCGTAGAGATCGCCCGGACGCACCTCGCCACTGGCGTGCGTAACCCCGGTGATCAGGGCATCCGTGGCAGTCGGGGCAGCCTCTAGCAGGGCCGCGAGGTCGACCAGCCGATAGGGCTGGACAGTCTGGGGACGGGGAATGCCGGACACGGCGTCAGACCCTACCCGGTAATGCCCGGACCGCTACCAACGCCATCCGGGCGCCTTAATCCTTCCAGTCGAACTTGGGCGCGGGGGAACCGGACGGTGGCACACGGTAGTGCAGCAACGCCGCGGACATCATTTTGCTGAACGCCGGGGCCGCCACGTCGCCACCCGTCCCGTTCGGGACGTCGGCGAAGACGCCGATGACGAACCGGGGCGCCTCAGCCGGTGCCATGCCGATGAAAGAACCCGCGTTGTGGCTGGTGTACTGCCCGTCGACCAGCAGCTTGCCGGTGCCCGTCTTTCCCGCGATCCGGTAGCCGTCGACCTTGGCCTTGGTCCCGGTGGCACCCTTGGCGTCGACGACAGCCTCCATCATCTCGCGCAGCTCCTGGGCGACACCCGGGCTGAGGACCTCATGGGTCTCCGGGGGCGCCGTCGGGGTGACCTTGCCGTCCTTGCCCGAGACCGTCGCCTTGATCAGGTGCGGCTGGATGTAGACGCCGTCGTTCGCGATCGCGGCATACCCGGCCGCCATCTGCAGCAGGGTCGCGTCGACGCTGTGGCCGATCGGCACGGAGCCGTACGCGGAGCCGCTCCACTCGCTCGGCTCGAGCAGCCGCCCGGAGGACTCACCGGGCATGCCCTCGTCGGTCGCGCGGCCCAGCCCGAACTTCTGCTGGTACTCGTAGAGCTTCTCCTTGCCCAGCTTCTGGCCGATCTGGATCGTGCCGATGTTCGAGGAGTACGCGAGGATCTGCGCGACGGTCAGCTTGGTGCCCCGGGCGAAGTTGTGCGTGTCCGTGAACGGGACCCCGCCGAGCATCAGCGCGCCCCCGACCGGGATCTGCGTCTCGGGGGTGATGACCCCCTCCTGCAGCGCCGCGCCGATGGTGAACGCCTTGTGCGTCGAACCCGGGTCGGTGATGACGCTGGAGACCGCGTCGTCGCGCTCGGTCCACTTGTAGTCGAACGGCTTCTGCGCGTTGTACGTCGGGTAGCTCGCCTGCGCCAGCACCTCGCCGGTCTTGATGTCGATCACGACGGCACCGGCCACCGTGGCGTTGACGTCCTCCATGTACTGACTGAGGTAGCGCTGCACCTCGAACTGCAGGTCACGGTCGATGGTGAGCTGCACCGACGAGCCCGGCGCGGCCGGCGTCTCGCGGTTGTAGCCGCCGGGGATCTCCTTGTTGAGCTTGCCCTGGCCCCGCTCGTAGACCTTCTTGCCGTCGGTGCCGCGCAGCAGGTTGTTGTACCGGGCCTCGATGCCCTCCAGGCCGGTGTGGTCCGCGCCGGTGAAGCCGATGAGGTTGGCGGCCAGGTCGGCGCCGGGCACGTCGCGCCGCTCGTCGCGGTCGGAGCCGATGCCGGGCAGGTCGAGCTTGTCGATCCGGTTGGCCACCGCGATGTCGACGCCGCGCGCGAGATATTCGAAACGCGACTCGCCGCCGCCGGGCCGCTTCTTCTTCGCCATCAGCTGGACGAGGGTGGACTCGGGCACGCCCAGCAGCGGCGACAGCTGGGTCGCCACCTGCTGCGGGTTCACGACCAGCGTGGGGTCGGCATAGACGAACCGGGCCTCGACACTATGCGCGAGCACCTTGCCGGAACGGTCGAGGATGCTGCCGCGCGGCGCCGGAAGCACCAACTCGGTGAGCCGTTTCTCGCGCTGCTTCAGCAGGCTCTCCGCCTCAGCAGGCGAGTCCATCACCTGCAGCACGACGAGGCGCACTCCGATGGAGACGAAGAGCACCAGCGCGAGCACGGTGCCCAGGCGCAGCCGCCTGGTGCTGTTGGCCAGCTTCGGGGGCTCGGCCGGGACGCTCGGCGCCGGCCTGCGGTTGGCCGGGCGGGTCCGGACAGTACGCGGGTCAAGGCGCGACTCGGACCGTTCCGTACGCGCTCCCGGGCGTTCCGTACGTGCTACCGGGCGGCCCGACCGCGTCTCGGACCGTACGCCGCGCGTCTCGGAGCGGGCCTGCGTGCCGCGGCGCGGGTTGGCCGTGGCCCTGGTGCGCCCGGCTCCCGCGGTCGTGCGTGTCGGCTGGCTGCGGCCGCGCTCCGGCGTACGGCGCTGCTGGCGTTCCCCGTCCTCGGCGGGCCCCCGCCGTCCCTCGGCGGTCCCTTTTCTGCCGTCGACGGTGCGACCTCTGCCCTCGGCCTTCGCCGCGGTGGTCCGGCGGCGGGGCTCCGGTTCGGTCTCCTCCGATCGCGCGCGGCTGCGGCGCTGCGGTGGCGGCTCGGTGTCCTCGTCGCGGCGCCGGTCCCCCCGGGCCGGGCGTCCACCATCGAGGACCTGCAGCGACGGGCGGAACGGGTCGCCGTTACGGCCGGCCCGCGGGTTACGGGTGCGCTGGTCGCTCTCCCGGACGGTCCGGCCCCGCGGGGTGTACGCCCGCGCGTCCCCGATCCCGCCGAAGCCCCTGCCCCGCTCGTCCTGGCCCCGCTCGTCCTGGCCGTCGCCCTCGGGCTCGGGGCTGCCCTTACCCGCCTTACCCGCAGAAGAGCCGCGCCGGGGCTCCTGGCCCCGGCGCGGCGGCGTACCGTCCGCACGCGGCGTCATGCGTTACTGCCCGGCAACCGTGCTGGGCGCCGCCTTCTTCGCCGCGTCGGCCGCGGCAGCGGTGTCCTCGGGAGTCTGGGCGGTCACCGACTGCTGGCCCCGGCCCGGCGTCGGCACCCCGAAGATCTTGCCGTCGGGCAGCCGGATGTACGCGGGCGAGTCCGCCTTGACCAGGCCGAGCCGCTTGGCGGCCGCGTCCAGGCTGCCCGGCATCTCGTTCCGGTCGATCTCGCTCTGCAGCGCCTGCTGCTGAGCGTCCAGTGTCGACTGCTGCTTCTGCAGCGAGTCCAGCTTGAACGAATTCTCCGCCGTCTTCGTGTTGATCAGCAGGATGCCCAGCACCCCGGCGACGACGATCCCGACCACCAGTGCGATGAACGGCGCGCGCGGCGCGTTGATCGGCATCGGCGGCGCGACCCGCAGGCGCGGCGACGAAACCTCACCCCGCTGCTGCTGGTCGGCGTCGAGCTTCAGCGCTGAGGTGCCCCGGACCGGGAACTGTCGCTCCCCCGCGGCACCGCTCGATGCCTTACGTCCCTTGTCCTGCTGGCTCGCGGTCCGGCCCCCCGACCGCGGCGCCCTGCCCATGCGCTCGCTCAATGCCCCTCCCCCTTCTACCGTGCCCCCGGGCGTGCTCGCCCTCGTCCCCCATGTGCCGGCATCCGGGCCCGTTCGCGGGCGGCACCCGGTGCCTGGCCGTGCTCGTCGATCCGTTCCGCCGCGCGCAGCTTCACCGAAGCCGCTCGCGGGTTCTCCGCCACTTCCTCGTCCGTCGGCGGTTCCGACCCGCGGGTCAGCAACCGCACACTGGGACCGCTGCCGGGAAGCTCGACCGGCAGGTCGATCGGTCCGGTGCTGCGGGCCCTCTCGACCAGGGCCCGCTTGACGATCCGGTCCTCCAAGGAGTGGTACGACATGACTACAAGTCGCCCTCGGGGCGCGAGCAGGTCCAAAGCGGACGGCATCGCGGACTCGAGGGCGGTGAGCTCCCCGTTTACCGCAATGCGCAGTGCCTGAAACGTTCTTTTCGCGGGATTACCACCCGTTCGCCGTGCGGCGGCGGGGATAGCGTCCCTGACCAGGTCGGCGAGGCGCGACGACGAGACGATCCGCTCCTTCGCGCGCTGCTTGACGATCGCCGAGACCACGCGGGTCGCGAACTTCTCCTCGCCGTACACCCGCAGGATCCGGACGAGCTCGCCCGGCTCGTAGCCGTTGACGACCTCCTCCGCGGTGATCCCCGTGGACTGGTCCATGCGCATGTCGAGCGGTGCGTCCTTCGAGTAGGCGAAGCCGCGGTCCGCCTCGTCCAGCTGCAACGAGGACACACCCAGGTCCATCAGCCCGCTGTGGAACACCGGCAGGCCCAGCTCGCGGAGCACGTGCGGCAACTCGTCGAAGACCGCGTGCACCAGATGGGTACGCCCGTCGAAACGCGCCAGCCGGTGCCGTGCGTGGGCGAGCGCCTCGAGGTCACGGTCGAGCCCGACCAGCGTCACCCCCGGATGGCGCTCCAGCACGGCCTCGGCGTGCCCGCCCAGTCCCAGCGTGAAGTCGACGTGCACGGCGCCGGACAACTCCAGCGCGGGGGCCAGCAGCTCGAGACAACGCTCGAGCAGCACCGGCACGTGCGTGCCGCGCAGCTCCCCCATGTCGACCCCCATAGCCCCAGCTCTTTCCACGTGTCACCCGGCTGGCGAAGTATCCGCTACCGAGGCAGGTATTCGTCCGTTCGTCTTTCCGTACCGCCAGATCCCCATCCGCTCGTGCCCGTTTGCCGTTCGGGCGCGCCCTCTGGACACACGCCTGGCACCGGGGAAGAGGCGCCAGGAGCGGGAGCGGCTGGAGATCTCGCAGTACGGCGGCAGCGACGTCCGGACCGAATCGCTCGGCCGGCAGATGCCACGCCTACAGTCCGCCGGGCAGCACCCCCTCCTCGATGTCGGCGAAGTCGTCCTCGCTCGCCGAGAGGTACTGCTCCCAGGACTGCTTGTCCCAGATCTCCACCCGGGTGCTCGCCCCGATCACCACCAGCTCACGATCGAGGGCCGCATACTCCCGCAGGTGCGCCGGGATGGTGACCCGGCCCTGCTTGTCGGGGATCTCGTCGTGCGCGCTGGCGAAGAACACCCGGCTGTAGGCCCGGGCGGGCTTGTTCGTGACGGGCTGGTCCCGGAGCTGTCCCGCGATGCGCTGGAACTCCGGCATCGGGAACACGTACAGACAACGTTCCTGCCCCTTGGTGATCACGACACCTCCCGCCAGCTCGTCCCGGAACTTCGCCGGAAGGATCAGCCGGCCCTTGTCATCCAGGCGGGGGGTGTGCGTGCCGAGGAACATCGGCCAACCCCCTGCCCATCCGGCGGTTTCGCGGACCGCCCCGGTGTCTCGGGCCGGCAGGTCCGTCGCGGCCTGCCACTGCGCTCCACTCTACTCCACTTCCCTCCACCCGCAACCGGAATCGGGCCGTCCGCGAGCCTGATTCGCAGACGAAAGCGCACGTCAGAAGCGGTGGGGGCGCGGTGGAGGGCCGAGCGCCCGCGACCATGGTCCACTTTCCGACAAGCCGCCCAGGTGGGCACGAAACTCCATCGAAAACGGGCGTTCCGCCGCCCCGTGGAGGGCACCGGGGAGAGAAGTGGAGGAAGATGAGGTAGACCACTCCGGGCGGATGAATTTTCGCCACTCGCGGGTCTCCGCGCGCATGCACACGCGCGCACGCGTACGCGCGCGAGCGCGCTCCCGCAAGCGCGTGCACGCGCGCTCGCGCGAGGGGGAAACGACAGCGGGGCGCGACCCATATCGGGTCGCGCCCCACGGAACTGTCCTGTGCCGCTACATCGGGAGCTGTCGTCAGGCGGCGAGGCGCCGTACGACGTAGTTGCTGCTCCAGATCTTGTGCTTGCCGACCCGGGCACCGCTGTGCGGCGAGTCGTAGATGTAGCCACCACCGGCGTAGATGCCCGCGTGGTAGCCGTACGAGCCCGACCGGAACACGATCAGGTCGCCGACCTGCTTGTTGCTCTTGCTGACGGCCTTGCCGTACTTCTGCTGCGAGTTCGCCTTGTGCGGCAGGCTCTTGCCGACCGCCTTCTTGTAGACGTACTTGGTGAAGCCCGAGCAGTCGAAGCGGCTGGGACCGGTGGCGCCGTACTTGTAGAGCGCGCCCTTGTGCTTCTTGGCCTCGGCCAGGATCTTGGCGCCCTTGGACACCGCGGTCTTCTTGACCGTGATCTTGACCGCGCCGGTCGCACCGGAGGTCACGCCGGTGGTACCGCTGAACGTCGTGCGGTACCAGGCGGTTCCGCCGGGCTTGGTGGTGAAGGTGACCGATCCAGCGGAGTTGTTCCCCTTGACCTGCCACGTCTTCCAGGTTTTGCCGCCCACCAGGGTCTGGAGGCGTACCGAACCGCTGACGAGCTTCTTGCCCGTCCTCGGGTCGATGAGCTTGGTCGTCACCTTGATGGTGGTTCCCTTTTTCACCGACCGGCTCGTGTAGGAGACGGTCAGCTTGGGCTTGACCTTCGCGGCTGCCGCCGAGACCACAGGAGCTGCGGTCACGGGAGCGGCTGCGGAGGCTGCCGACGGCGCGATCAGCTGACCGGCACAGAGGCAGAGACCCAGGGAGAGAGCGGCGGTACCGGTGCCGACGGAGATGCGACGGCCACGGGTAGCGGTGCTTTCGTGCACGGTAGAGAAATCCCTCCGGCACACCTGCGAGGTTAGCTGTCGGATTCGGGCGGGAACTGCGCCCGGCCGCAGGTTCGCGGCTTCACCCCAAGGTCCACGAGCCGGCGTCGGCTCGTACTACGGACCGGATCTGGGTCCCCCGTCCCTGCCCCCGCATGCCTCGGTCGGTCGATCAGGTTCTCTGGTCGCGCCGTACGGACCGGGGCAGGGCTCGGTGTGATCCGTTCGGTGCGAGCGGTGGGCGAATGCTCACCGGCCTGACCTTGGTACCTGAAATTCCTGTCGATTGCAGGGTCGTCGATCGCTACTCTCCGTGGTTGGCACGGTGACTCATGTCCGGTTTGTTATTTCCACGTGACAAATGCCGCTACCGCTCGCGCATATACGATTACGCAGAGCCGAAGGTTACGGGTGAATCAGAACACACAAAAAGCCGCACCAACGCCGATCATGGGCGCGTCGCAGGTCGGGCGAATGCCATCTCAAACACCCCTACCGGCGCTAATGCACCGCCGGACGACCGATGCTGATCATCCTTTTGGCGGATCATCGATGGCTGTCTTCCCACCCAGGCCCCGGCACGTCATGCGACCACTCGACGTAGTGTCCGTTTCCGGTACCCTCGTCGCCGTGACGGACGGGAAAATGCCCATGCGGGCCAAGGTCGCGAGCTCCGTCTCGCGCACAGCGGCCGCGCTCTCGCGAGCAGCGGGACGCGGCGACGGCTCCGTGATCGGGGGCTGGATCGGCCTCAAGATCGACCCCGACCTCCTGCGGAACCTCGCGTCGGGCCGGGCCATCGCGCTCGTCTCCGGCACCAACGGCAAGACCACCACCACCAGGTTCACGGCCGCCGCGCTCGGCGTCCTCGGGCCGGTGGCCACCAACTCCTTCGGCGCCAACATGCCCACCGGGCACACCTCGGCGCTGGCCCGGGCGGGCGCCACCCCGTTCGCGGTCCTCGAGGTCGACGAGCACTACCTGGCGCGGGTCATCGACGAGACCACGCCACGCGTCGTCGCGCTGCTCAACCTCTCCCGCGACCAGCTCGACCGGGCCAAGGAGGTGGCGATGATGGCGCAGATGTGGCGCACCGCACTCGCCGCCCACCCCGACATGCACGTGGTCGCCAACGCCGACGATCCGATGGTGGTCTGGTCCGCCGTCAACGCCGCGCACGTCGTCTGGTTCAGCGCCGGCCAGCGCTGGATGGACGACTCCTGGGTCTGCCCGGAGTGCGGCTCCCCCATCAACCGCGCCCAGGGCGACTGGTGGTGCACCGGTTGCAGCCTGCGCCGCCCGGTCGCCCAGTGGCGCGTCGAGGAGGACGGAGTTGTCGACCCCAAGGGTGACTGGCACCTGGTCAAACTCCAGCTCCCGGGGCACGTCAACGTGGGCAACGCCGCCACCGCCCTCGCCGTGGCGGCCGAGTTCGGGGTCCGCCCGATCGAGGCCGTCCCCCGCCTGGCGAGCGTCGCCTCCGTCGCCGGCCGCTACGCGCAGGTCGACCGGGACGGCCGCAACATCCGGCTGCTCCTGGCGAAGAACCCCGCCAGCTGGCTCGAGGCCTTCGACATGGCCGAGGTCGCCCCGACACTGCTCTCCATCAACGCACGGGACCCCGACGGATTCGACACGTCCTGGCTCTACGACGTGGACTTCTCCCCGCTGCGTGGACGCCAGGTCTTCATCACCGGTGACCGTGCGTACGACCTTGCCGTACGCCTCGAAGTGAACTCTGTGGCCTTCCGGCACGTGCATACATTTGACGAGGCAGTCCAGGCCACACCGCCGGGGCGCCTCGAAGTGATCGCCAACTACACGGCGTTCCAGGACATCCGAGCGGAGTTGGACCGTGTCAACTGAGAGCACCCTGCGCATCGTCTGGATCTACCCAGACCTGCTCTCGACGTACGGCGACCGCGGCAACATGCTCATCCTGGCCCGCCGTGCAGCCCTGCGGAACATCCCCGTGGAGACCTACGAGGTCCGCTCCGACCAGCAGATGCCCACGACCGCGGACATCTACCTGATCGGCGGAGGCGAGGACGGCCCCCAGGCGCTCGCCTCCCAGCGCCTCATCGCCGACGGCGGCCTGCACCGCGCGGTCAACCAGGGCGCGGCCGTCCTGGCCGTCTGCGCGGGTTACCAGCTCTTCGGTGGCTCGTTCTTCGCCAAGGGTGCCCAGTGCCGCGGGCTAGACTTGCTGGACATCAACTCCGACCGGGGCGAGACCCGCGCCGTCGGTGAGGTCCGGGGCGACATCGACCCCCGCCTGGGCCTGCCCCCACTGACCGGCTTCGAGAACCACGGCGGCCGCACCCACCTCGGCCCCGGCGTCGCACCACTCGCACGAGTCACAGCCGGCATCGGGAATGACGGGCAGACCGAGGGCGCTTGGAACGGCAAGATCCTCGGAACGTACGCCCACGGCCCCGCACTCGCTCGCAACCCAGCTATAGCCGATCTGCTACTGCGCTGGGCGATCGGCGCGGATAGTCTTGCACCTCTCGACGACACCTGGCCCGAGCGGCTGAGGGGCGAGAGACTCGCCGCAGCAAGCGCCGTGTAAACGCACTTACACCGACGAGACCTTAGGGGAACCACTGCATGACTGACATCCTGATCGCCCCGCGGGGCATCGAAACCCCCGCCACGGACCCTCAGGTCAGCCAGCACCCCACCCCGGTCGAATCGAACGCCCCCGCGACCTGGCGCCACCGCCTGGTCCGCTTCGGCATCCTCGGCGCCGTCGTCACCGCCCTCGGCGTGGCAGCGATGGTCCTCCCCCTGCAGTCGATCGCCCACTCGGTCCTGGCCCTCGGCCCGGCCGCCGCCGTCGCGGTAGCCGTGGTCGGCGGCCTGCTCCTCTCGGTCCTGGTCCCCCGCACGGCCATCACCCTGGCCTGCGGGGCCCTCCTCGGCCCCGCCACCGGCGCCGCCACCGCCCTCGCCGCCGCCATCATCGCCGCCGTAGCGACCTACTACGCGGGCCGCTGGGCCGGCCGAGGCGCCCTGGGCAGCAAAAACGGCGGCCGCATGGAACGCCTCGACGGCTGGCTCAACCGCCGCGGCCTCTCCGCCGTCCTCCTCGTCCGCTTCCTCCCCCTGGCCCCCTTCGGCCTCATCGGCTACGCCTACGGCACCACCTCGGTCTGCCGCAAGCGCTACCTCCTCGGCACCACCATCGCCTCCATCCCCTCAGCCATCTCCTACGCCGTCATCGGCGCCGCAGTGGCCTCCCCGGGCTCCATGAACCCCCTGACCCTTGCCCCGGCCGCAATCGGCATCACCCTGACGACAACAATCGTCTACCGCTGGCGCCGCGCCGCGAAGCGCACCGCCGCCACCAACCTCACCCCGGCCGCCATCACCGCCTGACCCCCGGCACTGCCTCTGGTAGGCGGCCGTAGAGCCCTGACACTCGGCTCCGGCCGCCGCTCAGACGCTCGGCCCTACCTGCCGGCCCTTTGCGATAGCTTTGGGATCCGGCCCTGGCTCTGACGCTCGGCCCGGACTCTGACGCCCGGCCCGGACTCTGACGCTCGGCCCTGAGGCCTTTGGCTTTGGCGTGCGGAGCGCGGCGTGGCCTTGAGCGTGGCTCTGGCCTAGGCGGGGCTCTGGACGCTCTCGGCCTCTTGCCTCTTGCCTCTTGGCTCTTGGCTTGGCTCTGGCCATGGCTCGGGAGCTATGACGCTCGGCCCCGGCTATGTCCTGGCACAGACGCCCGGGTCCGGCGCCCGGCTCCGGTCTCATTCCGGCCCACCCACTCGATCTCCCGCTTCTCCTCGGCCCGTAGCCACCAGGCTGCGGGCCGAACACATTCCCGCGCCCGCCAACGAGGCAACCCAGCCAGCCGCAGGACACTTCAACCACCCACAACAGGTCAACCAACCGCAACAGGTCAGCCGCCCACAATCAGGTCAGCCGCGCACCACAGGTCAGCCAGCAGGACGAAGGCTCAGCAGCAGGACCGAAGGCTCGCCATCCGGCGATTAGCCAGCCGGGCGAGGAGTGAGCCAGCCGGACCAGGAGCGAGTCAGCCGGGCGGGCAACCGCTCAACTATCCGGCGACAAGTCAGTAAGCCGGGCGAGGGGTCAGCCGGGCGGACGAAGAGTCCCGGCGAACGAAGGATGCCGGGCGGACGACAACTCAACCACTCACATGTCAGATCAACCGCCCGCACACCAGTCAGCTACCCACACGTCAGGTCAGGAGACCGCACGATAGAGCCGGCCAGCCGGCCAGCCGACGGGCCGACCAGCCGAAGGGCCGAGGGCCGAAGGGCCGATCGGCGGGCGACCGGCGGGCGGCTGGCGGGCGACCGGCGGGCGATCAGGCGGCAGGGCGATCAGGCGGCCGGGATGTTCACCACAGTGGGCGCGGGCTGACTGATGGTGAGGAAGTCGTGACTCGGGCTGTCGCGGGAGGTCGAATGGTGTGGCGAATGCGGCTCCGGTGCAACATCCTGCGACAGATGCGGTCAAATGCGGGACATTATTTTTTCGCCGATTACATATCTACTTTCTCGCGCGTCACTGTAAGGGCTGACCTGCTCGCAGAACGTGAGAAGCAACCAAGCTGGCTGAAGCGGACGGTAGGACGGCTGGCAGGCAGCACACGGAGCGGCAGGCAGCGGCAGCGGCAGCGGCAAGCAGGCGGGCAGCAGACGGGCAGCAAGCAGACGGGCGGGCAAGCAGGTAGGCGGGCGAGCAGGGCGGGCAGGCAGGCAGGACAGGCAGGACAGGCAGGCGGGTCAGGTCAGGTCAGGGCGGCCAGGTCGGTGAAGTAGTTGGGGTAGGTCTTGGCTACGCAGGTGGGGTCTTCGATTTCGATGCCTGGGGAGCGTAGGCCGAGCAGGGAGAGGCTCATGGCCATGCGGTGGTCCTCGTAGGTGGCGAAGCGGGTGGGGCGAGGGAGGCCGGGGATGATGGTGAAGCCGTCTTCGTCCTCGGTGGCGTCGATGCCGGCGCGGCGGAGTTCGGTGACCACTGCGGCGACGCGGTTGGTTTCCTTGCCGCGGATGAAGCCGATGCCTCGGACCCGGGTGGGGGAGTCGGCGTAGACCGCTACCGCTGCCAGTGTTTGGGCGGTGTCTGAGATGTCGGCCATGTCGACGTCCACGCCGTGGAGGCGGCCCGATGAGGTGACCGTCATGGAGTTGGGGGTTCGGGTGACGGTTGCGCCCATCTGTGCCAGCACGTCGGCGAAGGCCACGTCGCCCTGCAGGCTGTTGGTACCCAGGCCGGATACCGTGACTCGGCCGCCTGCGACGGCGGCGGCGCCGAGGAAGTAGGAGGCGGCGCTGGCGTCGGGTTCGATCGCGTAGGCGGTCGGGGTGTAGGCGCCCGCCGTGACGTCGAGGTCGGTGACCTGCGCGCCGAAGGCGATCATGACGGCTCTGGTCATCTCGACGTACGGGACCGAGACCAGGGGCGACGTCAGCGACACGGAGAGGCCGTCGCGCATCAACGGGGCGGCCATCAGGAGGCCGGACAGGAATTGGCTGGAGATGTGGCCGCTGACCTCGACCTTGCCGCCGTGCAGGGGGCCGCGGACGGCAGCGGGGAGGTAGCCGGGCTCGCCGAGCTCCTCGACCTGGGCGCCGACCTCGCGGAGTGCGTCCAGGATCGGGCCGAACGGGCGGGCGCGGAGCTGGGGGGTGCCGTCGACGACGGTGCGGGTGTTGAGCAGCGCCGCGGCGGGGAGGATGAAGCGGGACGTGGTGCCGGACTGGCGGGCGTCGATCAGGCCCGCGGTGGTGGCGGTTGAGGGATCGATTCCGGCCACTGTGAGCGTACGGTTATCCGGATCTTGATCGATGCGGGCGCCGAGCGCAGTGACCGCGCCCATCATCGCCTGGGTGTCGTCGGCGAAGAGGGCGCCGGTCAGCGTCGAGGTGCCCGGGGCGAGTGCGGCGCAGATGAGGGCGCGGTTGGTGATGCTCTTGGAGCCGGGCGGGCGCACCGTGGCGTCGAGCGGCGAGGTCAGCGGGGTCAGTGGCAGCACGTCAGGCACCACGGCATTGTGCAGCAGAAAGGGCCCGCAGCCACGGGCCCTTTCTACCAGTTGGGACAAATCAGACGACGACGCTGACCAGCTTGCCCTTGACCACGATCACCTTGCGGGGTTCGCGACCGGCCAGGATGTCGGCGACGGCGGCCAGGGCCGCTGCGCGTACGGCATCCTCGGTCGTGTCCGGTGCGACCTCGACCCGGCCCTTGACCTTGCCGTTTACCTGCACCGGATAGGTGATCGACTCGGCGACGAGCTGGGCCGGATCGGCGACCGGGAAGTCGGCGTACGCCAGGGTGTCGTCGTGGCCCAGTTTGCGCCACAGCTCCTCGGCCAGGTGGGGGGCGAACGGGCTCATCATCAGGACCAGCGGCTCGACGGCCTCGCGGGAGACCGCAGGCAGCGGGGTCAGCGCGTTGGTCAGCTCGATCAGCTTGGCGATGGCGGTGTTGAAGCGCAGTTCCTCCATGTCGCCGCGGACGCCGTCGATGACGCGGTGCAGCACGCGGCGGGTCTTGGCGTCCAGCTCGGTGTCGCCGACCCGGATCGCGCCGCTGTCCTCGTCGACGACCAGGCGGTAGGCGCGCTGCAGGAAGCGCTGCGAGCCGATCACCGCGCGGGTGTCCCAGGGGCGGGAGGCGTCCAGCGGGCCCATCGCCATCTCGTAGACCCGGAACGTGTCGGCGCCGTACTGCTCCGCCATCTCGTCCGGGGTGACGACGTTGCGCAGGGACTTGCCCATCTTGCCGTACTCCCGGGCGACCTCCTCGTCACCGTGGAACCACTTGCCGTCGCGCTCGACGACCTCGCTCGCCTCGACGGGGAAGCCGCGCGCGTCACGGTAGGCGTACGCCTGGATGTAGCCCTGGTTGTACAGCTTGCGGAACGGCTCGAACGAGGACACGTGGCCCAGGTCGAACAGCACCTTGTGCCAGAAGCGGGCGTACAGCAGGTGCAGGACGGCGTGCTCGACACCGCCGACGTACAGGTCGACGCCGCCCGGGTCGCCCTCGCCGCGCGGGCCCATCCAGTAAGCCTCGTTCGCCGGGTCGACCAGCTTGTCGCTGTTGGCGGGGTCCAGGTAGCGCAGCTCGTACCAGCAGGAGCCGGCCCACTGCGGCATGGTGTTGGTCTCGCGGGTGTACGTCTTCAGCCCGTCGCCCAGGTCCAGCTCGACCTGCACCCAGTCCTTCTTGCGGCTCAGCGGCGTCTCGGGCTCACTCTCCGCGTCGTTCGGATCGAACGTACGCGGGGAGAAGTCGTCGACGTCGGGCAGCTCGACGGGCAGCATGGACTCGGGCACGGCGATCGGCAGGCCGGTCTCGTCGTACACGATCGGGAACGGCTCGCCCCAGTAGCGCTGCCGGCTGAACAGCCAGTCGCGCAGGCGGTACGTGGTGGCGCCCTTGCCGTGGCCCTGCTCCTCCAGCCAGCTGATCATCGTGGCCTTCGCGTCGGTGACGCCCAGGCCGTTCAGGAAATCGGAATTGATCGCCGCGCCCTCACCGGTGTAGACGCCCTCGTGGTCCGCGGGGGTCTCGATGGTGCGGATGACCGGCAGGTCGAACGTCTGCGCGAAGTCCCAGTCCCGCTCGTCGTGTCCGGGGACCGCCATGATCGCGCCGGTGCCGTACCCGGCCAGCACGTAGTCGGCGATGAACACGGGCACCTTGGCGCCGTTGACGGGGTTGGTGGCGTACGCCCCGGTGAAGACGCCGGTCTTGACCTTGCCCTCGGCGGTGCGCTCTTCCTCGGTCTTGGCAGCGGCCTGAGCGCGGTACGCGGCGACGGCGGCCTCGGGCGTCGGGTGCCCACCGGTCCACACGTCCTTGGTGCCCGCGGGCCACGCGCCCGGCACCACGGTGTCGACCAGTTCGTGCTCCGGGGCCAGCACCATGTAGGTCGCGCCGAACAGGGTGTCGGGGCGGGTGGTGAACACCTGGACGGTGTCGTCGCCGTCCATCGGGAAGCCGACGTGCGCACCTCGCGAGCGGCCGATCCAGAACCGCTGCATCTGCTTGACCGGCTCGGGCCAGTCCAGCACGTCCAGATCCTCGACCAGGCGGTCACCGTACGCGGTGATGCGCATCTTCCACTGCCTCAGCGACCGCTTGAACACGGGGAAGTTGCCGCGCTCGCTGCGCCCGTCCGGCGTGACCTCCTCGTTGGCCAACACGGTGCCCAGGCCGGGGCACCAGTTGACGGGGGCCTCGCTGACGTAGGCCAGCCGGTGCCCGTCGATCAGCTCGCGCCGCTCCGTTCCGGACATTTCGGACCACGGCTTCTCGGCGGTGCGAGCGCCTTCTTCGAACTCGGTGACCAGCTCGGCGATCGGGCGCGCCCTGCGCAGCTCCGGGTCGAACCACGAGTTGAAGACCTGCAGGAAGATCCACTGGGTCCAGCGGTAGTACTCCGGGTCCGTGGTGGAGAAGGAGCGCCGCTCGTCGTACGCCATCCCCAGCCGCCGCAGCTGCCCCCTGTACCGCTCGACGTTCGCCTCGGTGGTGGTGCGCGGGTGGGTGCCGGTCTGCACGGCGTACTGCTCGGCGGGCAGGCCGAACGCGTCGAAGCCCATCGGGTGCAGCACGTTGAACCCGGTCATCCGCTTGAAGCGGGTGTAGGAGTCGGTGCCGATGTAGCCGAGCGGGTGCCCGACGTGCAGGCCGGAGCCCGACGGGTAGGGGAACATGTCCTGCACGTGCAGCTTCGGCGCACCGGCGCGCGGGTGCGACGGGTCGGCCAGGTCACCGGCCGGGTTCGGTGCGTGGAAGGTGCCGTTCTCCGCCCAGAACTGCTGCCAGCGTGGCTCGATCTCGTTGGCCATCGCGGCTGTGTAGCGGAACGCCGGCACGTCCGCCGCGGTCTCGGACTCGCTCATCGTCACCATCTCGTTCGCGTTTTTCGGGCTCGGCTTCTCGGACACAAAAAAGCCCCCTTCACATGAGGGGGCGCCACGCGGCTTCTGGAAGACCGCGCGGCTAGCTAAGAAGCAGAAAGGCACAAGCCATGCGCAGATGATACCCGTACGCCCACCGCGCTCGCGACCGGTATCGGTGTGCCCCAGTTCGTCGCCAATTCGATATGCGTGTCCAGTTGACTACGTCACGTGTGCATGTTTAAGGCGGGGTCGGCTGGTTGCTGTGACCGGGCTAACCTGTGGGGTAACGGGCGGCGAGCCCTTCGGTTTCCTTTCGGCGTAGCCACGTAGGAAGGAGCTTGAACGACATGGAGGAGGCCCGTGACAACCCCCACCTGGGATGAACCCGGCGGACCGCTGACGAACGATGAGTTCCGTGCCGCGACCGACGCCATCATCGCGAACATCGAACACGTCATCGAAGGCAAAGGCGCGACGGTGCGACTGGCGCTCGCCGTCATGCTCGCCGAGGGTCATCTGCTCATCGAGGACGTACCCGGCGTCGGCAAGACCATGCTGGCCAAGGCGCTGGCCCGGTCCATCGACTGTTCGGTACGGCGCATCCAGTTCACGCCGGACCTGCTGCCCAGCGACGTGACCGGGGTGAGCGTCTACAACCAGGAGACGCGCGACTTCGAGTTCAAGCCGGGCGCGGTCTTCGCGAACCTGGTGGTCGGTGACGAGATCAACCGGGCCTCGCCGAAGACCCAGTCCGCGCTGCTCGAGTGCATGGAGGAGCGGCAGGTAACCGTCGACGGCACCACGTACGAGCTGCAGGCGCCGTTCATGGTCATCGCGACGCAGAACCCCATCGAGATGGAGGGGACCTACCCGCTGCCCGAGGCGCAGCGCGACCGGTTCACCGCCCGCATCGCGATGGGCTACCCCGATCCGCGGGCCGAGCTCGCGATGCTCAACAGCCACGGCGCCGTCGACCCGCTGAACGCCCTGCGCGCGGTCGCGGACGCCTCGCTCGTGCGCCGGCTCATCGCCACCGTGCGTGAGGTGCACGCCGCCGAGGCCGTCCAGCAGTACGCCATCGCGCTGGTCAACGCCACCCGTGAGGCCCCCGAGATCCGGCTCGGCGCCTCGCCCCGGTCGACGCTGCAGCTGCTGCGCACGGCCAAGGCGATCGCCGCCCTCGAAGGCCGCGACTACGTCCTGCCCGACGACCTGCAGGCCCTGGCCGTGCCGGTGATGGCCCACCGGATCATCCCGACCGCGGACGCCCAGCTCAACCGGCGTACCACCGACACGATCATCTCGGAGATCGTGCACCGGCTCCCGCTGCCGCACGACCGGGCCCGCAATCCGTACGACACCCGCGCCAACGGCGACGGACGCGCACAGTACGAGTCGCGGGGCCGCTGACATGCGGGAGGCTATGCGGGGGCTCACCACCCGCGGCCGGTCGTTCCTCGCCGCTGCCATGGCCGCCGCCGTCTCGGCGTTCATCCTCGGCGAGAAGGACCTGCTGAGGGTCGCGATCCTGCTCGCGGCGCTGCCCCTGCTGGCCGCCGCCTACGTCGGGCGCAGCCGGTACAAGCTGGCCTGCACCCGGTCGCTCGAGCCCGGCCGCGCGCCGGTCGGCTCCAGCGCCCGGGTGATCCTGCGCCTGCAGAACCTGTCCCGGCTGCCCACCGGCACGCTGCTGCTCGAGGACCGCCTGCCGTACGCATTGGGCAGCCGCCCCCGGGTGGTGCTCGAACGCCTCGGCGCGCACATGGCGAGCTCGGTGGCGTACACCGTGCGCGCCGACGTCCGCGGTCGTTACCCGGTCGGCCCGCTGGTGATCCGGCTGACCGACCCGTTCGGGCTCTGCGAGCTGACCCGGTCGTTCCCGAGCGTCGACAAGCTCACCGTCATCCCGCAGGTGGTGGCGCTCCCCACGGTGCGCCTCGCCGGGGAGTACGCCGGCACCGGCGACAGCCGCGCCCGTTCCGTGGCGGTGCACGGCGAGGACGACGCGGCCACCCGCGAATACCGGCGCGGGGACGACCTGCGCCGCGTGCACTGGCGGTCGACCGCTCGCACCGGCGAGCTCATGGTCCGCCGCGAGGAGCAGCCCTGGGAGTCGCGGGCGACGGTCGTGCTCGACACCCGGCTCTACGCGCATCGTGGCGAGGGCCCGACGGCCAGCTTCGAATGGGCCGTCTCGGCGGCCGCCAGCATCGCGGTCCACCTGCGGCACGCGGGTTACAAGCTACGCCTGGTCACCGGCACGGGTATCGACCTCGACGCCGGTGAGATGGGCGGCGAGGGCGCGGTGCTCGACACCCTCGCCGACGTGAAACTGACCCAGGAGGGCGACATCTCGACGCTCGTCGAGACGGTCCGGCGCCGCTCCGACGGAGGTCTCGTGATCGGCCTGTTCGGCTCGCTCACCCCGGCCGAGGCCGAGGTGCTCAGCGGGCTGCGCGGCAACGGCGCGACCTGCATCGGGTTCGTCATCGACAGCTCCACCTGGGTGAACATGACACCCGCCGACCGGCAGGACGCCGATCGCCAGCACGCCGCGACCTCCCTGGGGATGGTCCGTGGCGGCTGGCGTTCGCTGCCGGTGGCACACGGCGACTCGCTGGCGGCGCTGTGGCCGTCCGCCGCGCGAGGCTCGCAGGGATTCGCCTACCGCGCGGCCATGGCCGAGACCGTGGCGGGCATGTGATGACGGGAGTTGCTCTGTGACCGGCCGACGACGACTCGGGCTGGTGGCGGCCGCGGCGAGCCTGCTGGCGGCCGCTCCACTCTCCGCGATCTTCGAGACGTGGACCTGGCTGCTGCAGTGCATCCTGACGGTGGGGCTGGTCGCGGGCGCGGCGGTGCTCACCCGGACGCTGCGCTTCCCGACCTGGGCGCAGGCCGCGGGCATGGTGCTGGTCCTGCTGCTGACGCTGACGTGGATCTTCCCCAGCCACGAGGAGCTGCTCGGGCTGATCCCGACGCCCGCCACGTTCAACCACTTCGCCGAGCTGTTCTCGGAGGCGGGGAACGACACCCGGGCGTACGGCGTACCGGTCCCCAACCGCGACGGACTGCTGTTCATCGCGGCGCTCGGCATCGGCGCGGTGGCCATCGTGGTCGACATGCTGACCGTGGTCGCCCGGCGCCCCGCGCTGGCGGGCCTGCCGATGCTGGCGATCTACTCCGTGCCCGTCGCCGTCTACATCGACAGCGTCCCGGTCATCCCCTTCATCGTCGCGTCGATCGGCTACCTCTGGCTGCTCGTCGCCGACAACGTCGACCGGGTGCGCCGCTTCGGCCGGCGCTTCACCGGCGACGGGCGTGACGTGGACGTCTGGGAGCCCTCCCCGCTCGCCGCGGCCGGTCGCCGGCTCGCCGTGATCGGCGTCGCCGCCGCCGTGGTCCTCCCGCTGATCGTCCCGGGCCTCAACACCGGCCTGCTCAACCAGCTCACCCAGGTGGGTACGGGCGGCGGTGGCACCGGCACGGGCCCCGGCAACGGGCGCATCGACCTGAGCGCCACGCTCTCCGGGTTCCTCAACACGACCGAGACGATCCCGTACGTCAAGGTCACCACGGACGAGACCGACCCGTTCTACCTGCGGTTCGGCGTCGCCGACGCGCTCAACAAGGACGGTTTCAAGGCTCGTACGCCCACCGGCCGGCCGATCTCGAACGGTCTGACGAGCCCGCAGGACAACCCGAAGACCGACGGCGGCGATTACCAGCGCTACCACGCCGATGTCGAGGTCACGAACGACTTCACCCAGTCCCTCGCCCCGATCTACAGCTCCACGGTCTCGATGGACGGGCTGGACGGCTCCTGGGCGTACGACCAGAGCTCGCAGGTGATCTTCTCCAACCGGACCAACGTCCGCGGCAAGAAGTATTCCTTCGACTACGTTCGCGCGAAGTACACGCCGGACGAGCTGCGCCAGGCCGAGCCCCTTCCCAGCGACGACCCGAACATCGTCCAGTTCACCACCGTCCCCGCCGATCCCACGGTCGAGGCCCTGGTGCAGAAGCTGGTCAAGAACAAGGACACCCCGTACGACAAGGTCATGGCGCTGTACAAGTACTTCTCCAAGGAGAACGGCTTCACGTACAGCCTGACCGCGGCGGGCCCGAACGGCGACGTGTCCGCCATCGACAACTTCCTCAAGTCCAAGTCGGGCTACTGCCAGCAGTACGCCGCGTCGCTGGCCTGGATGGTGCGCGAGGCCGGCATCCCGGCGCGGGTGGCGTTCGGCTTCACCAAGGGCGACACCCGCGACGGCAAGGCGTACGTCCTGACCAACCGCAACGCCCACGCCTGGACCGAGGTCTACCTGGACGGCTTCGGCTGGATCCCGTTCGACGCCACCCCGGCGGCGAGCGTGGCCGGCTCCTCCCGCTCGGCCTGGGCCCCGGACACCGACCAGGTCGAGACGCCCAGCGCCAGCTCCTCGGCGACGGCGGCACCGGGCGCGGCCAGCTCCGCGAACGCGAGCACCGCACCCGGCGCCGGCAAGGACGTCGACGCGGGCGGCTCCGTCACCGGCGACGCGGCCACCGGCTCGGGCTTCTCCACCACCGCCGTACTGATCACCGCGCTGATCGCCCTGCTCATCGCGCTCCTCCTGGTTCCCGCCCTGCGCCGGATCCTGGTCCGCAAACGCAGACACGAGGCCACCGTCCCGGCCGTGGCCGCGGCGTCGGCGGGCCCCGCACCCCCGGGCACCTTCGACGTCGTCGTGACCACCGAGGCGGTCCAGGCCCGCGAGGACGCCCACGCGGCCTGGGACGAGCTCGTCGACACGATGCTCGACTACCGGGTGCAGGTCGACCCGACGGAGACCCCGCGGCACACGGCCCAGCGCCTGATCCACGAGGCCGACCTGCGAAATTCCGACGCCGCCGAGGCCGCCGTCCTGCTGGGCACGGCCGAGGAACGAGCCCGCTACGCCCGCCAGCCCATGCGCGGCGCCGCCCTCACCACGGCCCTCGCCCAGGTCCGCAAGGGCATCGCGGCAACCTCCACCCGCCGCACCCGCATCACCGCGGTCCTGCTGCCCCCCTCGGTGATGCTGCGCTGGCGGCTGGCCATCGGCGAGGCCTCCACCACGGGAATGACCGGCATCAGCCGCCTCCGCGACGTCCTGATCCGCTTCAGCCCCCGCCGCCTCCTGGCCAACCGCGCCCGCTAGATGAGCCGGCCCGGTCGCTACTGCAGCGGCCGGGCCGCTTCGATCACCTCGTCGAGCACGTCGCGGGAGCGCTGCAGCGCGGCGATCTGCCCGTCTATCCGGGCACGCTCCACCAGGAGACTGGAGACCAGCCTCCCGTCCGCGACGTCGGCCGGCCCGCCATCGGCGTCCCGCATGCAGGGCAGCAGCTCCGCGATCTTCCCGCTGCACAGCCCCGCGGTGAAGAGCTCCTGGATGTGCACCACGCGGTCGACGGCGCTCTCGGCATACTCGCGATGCCCGCCGGGCGTACGCTCCGCGGTCAGCAGCCCCTGCTGTTCGTAGTAGCGAAGTGACCGCTCACTCACCGCGGTCCGCCGGGCCAGCTCACCAATCCGCATGCTTGATTCTGACACTGATGTCACGTTCTACGGTACGCCCATGACCCTCTTCGAGCCGTTCCCGCTGGGCCCCACCACGCTCACCAACCGCCTGGTCATGGCCCCGATGACCCGCAACCGGGCCGCCGCCGACGGCACCGCCACCCCGCTGATGGCGCAGTACTACGCCCAGCGCGCCACGGCCGGCCTGATCATCGCCGAAGCCGCCACCCCGTCGCTGACCGGCCGCACCTACCCGAACACCGCCGGCATCCACACCGACGCCCAGGAAGCCGCCTGGCGAACCGTCACCAGCGCGGTCGCCGCCCCCATGTTCCTGCAACTCCAGCACGGCGGCCGGGTCGGCCACCCCACAACCAGCGGCCGTACGCCCCTGGCCCCGTCCCCGATACCCCTCCCCGACCCGATCCACACCCCCGCCGGCCGCGAACCCGCCGTAACCCCGCGCGAGATGACCACCGCGGACATCCGCACCACGATCGACGACTTCGCCGCGGCGGCAACCCGGGCCCGGTCGGCGGGCTTCGCCGGCGTCGAGGTCCACAGCGCCAACGGCTACCTGCTGCACCAGTTCCTCGCCCCGAACACCAACCAGCGCACGGACGCGTACGGATCAGATAGGTCCCGGTTCGTCCTGGAGGTCCTCGACGCGGTCAGCGACGCGATCGGCCCGGACCGCGTCGGCCTGCGAATCTCCCCCGGCAACACCGTCAACGGCATCCTCGACGACGAGACTCTCTATCCCCATCTGGTGCGCGAAGCGGCCCGGCGAAACCCGGCCTACCTGCACATCGCGCTGGCCGTCCCGGAATCCCCGCTGTTTGCCCAGCTCCGCGCGGCCTGGCCCGGCACCCTGATCGCCAACCCGCTCCTCCCCCAGGGCCGCATCCCCGCGGACGGCGGCCGGCACGCCGCCGAGCGGTTGCTGGCCGCCGGAGCGGACCTGATCGCTCTGGGCCGCCCGTTCCTGGCCAACCCCGACCTGGTCAACCGCCTGCAAACCGCCGCCCCCATCACCCAGCCCCAGGACAGATACCTGATGTACGTGGGAGGCCCCCGCGGCTACACCGACTACCCCACCCATCAATGATCAGGCGCAACCCGTCAGCGCCCGAAAGTAGGGTCGATGCGGAACCATGGAAGCCCGGCAACGATCAGCGTGACATCCCGCAGCGTCCGGGCACGATTCAGCCGATCCGTCATGACGCCACCCTGCGGATGCGTGACGAACTGGAGCCGTACCGCCTCGCACACCATCCAGTAGGCCCGCTCCCGCTGCCGCCGATTGACGTCGGCGGTCCGGAGGCGCCAGTGCCGGCGTAGGAAGGATCCGCCTGGTGCACATAGCAAGGAGCGGAGCCTCCTAGGGGCTCCGCTGAGGCTGCCGCTCAGGATCGGCGGCAGCCGAGTACGGCGATGGCGGCCGGCCTGGGGCCGCCAGGGAGTTCGCCGATGGGGCGGTGTTAGCGGTGGCCTTCCGGGCGTTGGCGCCAGCGGTCCTCGAGGCGGTCGAGGAAGCCTCCGCGGCGGGGTTGGCGGGTGCGGCGGGTGGCGGTGCCGCCGACCGCGTGGAGGTCGGGAGCCTGGCCCTTGCGGCGGCTCTGGACGCCGAAGGCGGCGGCGGCCAGCATCACGACGAAGCCGGCCACGCCTAGCGGCGTGCTCTTGCTCACCGTGCCGTAGACAACCAGTGCTAGACCCAGCACGCCCACGAGGACCGCGACGACTAGGCGCCGGCGGGCGTGGAACCGCGGGTCACTGTTGCGCACAGCCGAGGCAAACTTGGGGTCCTCGGCAAGCGACCGCTCGATCTGATCGAACAGCCGCTGCTCGTGCTCCGAGAGCGGCACGGCATATCCTCCCCGGGCGCATGTCCGGCCCCCCGGCGTGAGTGCTGGCGGGCCGATGGTGCGAGACAGCCGACCGGCTGCCTTGCCGCAAGTCTACGAGGGGGTTGGCGGGTCGGAAAGCGGGACGACCGTCGAGTGCGGGTGATTTTCGGTTCTGCGAAGATCGGTTCGTCCCAAAAGACTGGCAGGTCCGACGATGGACCGGCCGAAGCGGGCTGCTACGGCGTCCGCGGCGGCCTCCGCGTCACGCCAGCCGTGCTCGGGTTCTCCCAGCGTGAGCTGCCTGGGAGTGGTCGCCGCGGGGGCGAGACCCTCGACCCGGACGCCGACGAGGCGGATCGGCTCGGCCGGGGCCAGGACCCGGAACAAAGCCCAAACCGTTTCGAAGATCTCGCGCGTCACATCGGTGCTCGAGGGCAGGGTCCGGGAGCGGCTGACCGTCCGGAAGTCCTCCATCCGGATCTTGATCGCCACCGTGCGCCCCACATGACCGCCGGCGCGCAGCCGGGCACCGACCTTTTCGGCGAGGGCGAGCAGGCTGCGCTGAATGGTCGCCGGGTCGGTGACGTCGATGTCGTACGTCATCTCGGCGCCGATCGACTTCTCCTCGTGCTCGGCGACGACGCGGCGGGAGTCACGGCCCCAGGACAGCTCGTGCAGGTGGGCGGCGGAGGCTTCGCCGAGTGACCCGCGCAGCATCCGCAGCGGGGCGCCGGCCAGGTCGCCGACCGTCTTGAGGCCGAGCCGGTGCAGGTGCTCGGCGGCCTTCTCGCCCACGCCCCAGAGCGCGTCGACCGGCAGCGGGTGCAGGAAGTCGAGGACCTGATCGGCCGGTACGACGATCATGCCGTCGGGTTTGGCCCGGGTGGAGCCGAGCTTGGCCACGAACTTGCTGGACGCGACCCCGACCGAGCAGGTCAGCCGCTGCTCGGCGAGAACCCGCTCCCGGATGGCGCGGGCGATCCCGGCGGGACGCCCGAGCAGCCGCTGAGCACCGGCGACGTCGAGGAACGCCTCGTCCAGCGACAACGGCTCGACCAGCGGCGTCACGTCCCGGAAGATCGCCATGACGGCACGCGACGCCTCCGTGTAGGCGGAGAAGTCCGGGGGCAGGAAGATCGCCTGCGGGCAGAGCGCGCGGGCACGAGCGCCCGGCATGGCGCTTCGTACGCCATATCTCCGCGCTTCGTAGCTGGCCGAACTGACCACCCCGCGCGGACCCGCCCCACCGACCACCACGGGCCTGCCCCGCAGCTCGGGCCGCCGCCGCACCTCGACCGACGCGAAGAACGCATCCATGTCGACGTGCAGAATCGTGCACCCCGCATCGTCCGCCTCCGGCCCGAACCGCGGATCAAACCCCCGCCCGATTGCTTGACTGCGCCCCACAATCCCCACCCCCCATGCCGGGGAGAGTAGCGAGGGGGTCTGACAAAACCGGGGAAGCGACGACTAGCGAGGACCCGCGACAAAGCTGAGCAGCGGAACCGTCATCTCGATCGCGGTGAGCGACCCGTGATAGGCGACCAGCTTCGCGACGGAAGGCGGCTCCCACCCCCCTGCGGTCAGCACGGTGGTCCCCAGGCAGGCGACGACCACGTCCCCGATCCGCTCCCGATGCCCGGGCGCCACCGCACCGAACAACCCGGACGCGACAGCCTCCTCCCGAGTCATGACCAGACCGTTTTGTCCAAGAAAGTCACGATAGGCGGCTACAGCACCATCGGCGGCACCGGGTGCGACATACAAGTGCCGCATCCGGGGCTCCCCCGCCACCCCGACAACCCCCGCCGACAACCCCGGATCAGCGGCAAGATCGATCCGCCCGGCATCGGGAATGTTCAGCTGCCCATGATCAGCCGTGACCAACAGCGCGGCCCCGGCCGGCAGTCCCGTGACGAGCCGCGAGATCAGCTTCCCCACCCCGGCGGCGGCATCGATCCACTCCGGCGACCCGACCCCGCTCCCGTGCCCGTGATGATCGAGGTCAGGGTGGTATCCGTAGACGATCCCCGGCTGCGAGAGCGCGCCCAGCATCCCCGCCGACAACGCCTGAGGATCATCGGCCCCGACGAACGAGGTGCCGCGATAGCACGCGACGGTCAGCCCGCTCCCCCGGAACGACGGCTTGGTGACCAGCGTCGACCGCACCCCGGCGGCGCGCGCGAGCTCGAACCGCGTCGGCATCGGCTGCCACGTGGCGGGGTCGGGGTCTTTGCCCCACTGGATGTGGTTCAGCACGCCACCGTCGGGTTTGCGGACGGTGAAGCCGAGGATCCCGTGCTGCCCCGGCGGCGTGCCGGTGCCGAGGGTGGCCAGGCTGACCGGTGTCGTCGACGGAAAACCCGAGGTCAGCGTGCGACCGGCCCACTGCCCCAGGATCGGCGCGTGCAGGGCGGCTTCCTGCATCTGGTACGCCCCGAGCCCGTCGACGAGCAGCACAGCGACCCGGTCGACCCCCTCGAGATCAAGCCCGAGCACATCGGCGGCCCCCGGCACCCCGAGCACCGCGGAGATGCTGGGCAGCAGATCAGCGAGGCTGCCGCTCCCGTACGCGGGCCGGACGATCGTGAACGGGTCGGGAAGTGTCATGGGCGCCGGGCGAAGACGTGCAGCTGAGAGGCGATGTCGCGGAACGGGGGCCGGGAGGCGAGGGCGAGTTCCAGCTCCAGCATCACCTGCGGGTCACCCTCGACGACGGCGGCGGGCAGGAGATCGGCCAGGACGCGTACGCCATGGGTCTCCTCGACCGTGAGCCCCGCCTCGCCGAGCAGCGCCGCGGCGCTGTTCGCGTCGTAACGCCGGCGCACGTTGTCGCGCTGCCCGGCCCGCCCGTCCGGGTCGTTGAGCAGCGCGGACGCCGCGACGAGGTTGCCGTTGAAGGCCCGCCCGAGCACCGCGGCGGCCCGCCCGGCGACGAGCAGGCTGACCGTTCCGCCGGGGCGCAGCGCGGTGTTGATCGCGGCGACCACCTGCGCGGGGTCGTCGACGAACTCGAGGACGGCGTGGCAGAGGATGAGGTCGACGCTGCCCGGCTCGACCAGGCCGGAGAGCGCGTCGCCGTCGCCCTGCACGGCGCGGACCCGGCCGGCCACCCCGGCGTCGGCGGCCCGGCGGGTCAGGGCGGCGAGGGCGTCGGGGCTGGCGTCGACCACGGTGACGGTGTGGCCGAGCTCGGCGAGCGGGACAGCGAAGCCACCGGTGCCGCCGCCCACGTCGAGCACGGTCAGCTCCCGGCCGGCGTGCCGGTCGAGCTCTCGGCGCAGCACGGCCCAGACGGCGGCCGTGCGCACGGTGACGGGCGGTCGGGGGGTACGCGTCGATGCGGTGTCCACGTCGGCAGCGTATCGGCCCCGGGCACGCCGGGTATGACGAGCGGGGGTGTGGCGAGCCTGAGCCCGCCACACCCCTCACTCAGTGTTAGCTGACTGCGTACGCCCGGATGACGGTCTGGGTGACCGCACCCTTCACCGAAGCCCGCAGGGACACGAACCCGGCACCGGCCGGGCTGCGCACCACGGCGACCCGGTCGGCACCCGAGCCGCTGACCGGCACGCGCCGCCAGGTCTTCCCGTCGTCGAACGACGCCTCGACCGTGACCGCGCCGACCCGCGACTTGACCTGCTGGTCGACGTGGACCGGGATCGACAGCGCCCTACCCGCCCGGGCCGTGTTGTGCTCGTCCAGCGCCGGGTTGAACCGGACAGTGGAGAGCGGCAGCCGCACCGGCGCCTCCCCCTCGGTGTGCGCGGACCGGAACGTCCACGTCGCGGCGACACTCGTGGACAGCGTGTGCGGCGCACTGCGCGTCGCGGTCAGCTCGAGGCGGTAGTCACCGGCGGCTGCCGGCACCTCGAACTCGCCCCACTCGGCGTCGGTCGCGGAGACCAGCGTGCCGTTGCGGTAGAGCGCGAGCTTGGCCGAGTCCAGCGTCGAGAAGCCGGGGCGGCCGGGGCCCTCACCGTGCGTGGGCGGCTGGGCGTAGATGGTGTCGCCGACCCGGGTCACGTAGTCATACGGGTAGGAAGGCTTGGCCACGCTGGGTGCGAAGACGGCCTTGTTCCATTCCTGACGGTACGTGTGACCGGCCTTGAACGCCGTCGCCGGCTCGAAGGAGGCGCTGACGTCCACCGGCCAGTCGTCCTCGGTCGCCGGCGGCAGCTCCTGGTAGAAGTCGCCGGCCCACTGCACGCCCTTCTCGGTGTTCACGTATTCGGTGCGCTGGAACGGCAGGTCGAACGGGATGAGCACCGACCAGCCACCGCCGTTGCCGTACTGGGCCGAGTTGCCCTTGACGCCGTACGCCCCGGTTGCCTCGGTCGCGTACTTCGCCTTGAGGGTGGCCAGCTCGCGGGGCTTGACCGTCCTGGTCAGCCCGTCGAACATCACGCCGTCCTTGAACCAGGCGAAGTCATACGTGTACGGGCTGTTGCGCACCGACCCCGCGGCGTCGGGCTTCGCGAACCCGGCGTTGATCGAGCTGCTGAATCCCGCCTCCGGCGTGCGATCGCCGAGCTGCCCGGTGAACACCGGGTAGGTCTCGTCGCCGAGCGCCCCGGCACCGATCCCGTAGTCGTCGCCCCGCCAGTCGGCGCTCGCGGCGAGCAGCGTGGTGAGCGCCTCCGGCTTCGGCTTGGTGATCGCCACGGGCTTGGTGACCCGGGCGTCGATGCTGACCGTGGCGGGCCCGTCGATGGTCCGCCGCGGGTCCGCGAGCAGGGCGGTGTCCACCTCACCGATGAACGAGTAGATGCCGTAGTCGCCCTTGGGCAGCCGCTTCTTGCCGCTGGCGCCGTAGATGTCGTAGAAGGCGAGGGTATCGAGGTTGAAGAAGACCGCGTAGCCGTTCTCGGCGGGGGTGCCGTCGCGGTTGATCATCTCGTAGCCGACGTCGTAGCTCTCCGGCTCGCGGAACACGCCGACCGGGGCCTCGACCTTGAGCCCGCCGGGGCCGGTCGCCGTGAGGTAGCCGCTGTGGAAGCCGTCCGCCACGTCGGCGCTGGTGTCCGCGGTGACCGTGGTCGTCGCGGTGCCACCGGCCGGCACGGTGAGGGTGGTGTCGGCGACGCTGAACACCGCCGCGGGCGCGGAGAGCGCCAGCGTGAGCGTGACCGGGTCGGGCCCGTCGTTGCGGTAGGTCACCGTCTTCGTCTCGGGCTGGTCGTCGTCGTGCGGCCAGAGACCGCCCTGGAAGCTGACCGTGCCCTCCTGGACCGCGACCTGCTGGGTGATCGCGCGGGCCACGTCGACGCGGCCGGCGCCCTGGCCGTACACGTTGACGCCCGCGGTCGGCTTGGCCGCTCCCATGAGGACGGTCTTGCGCTGCTGCGGGCTCCAGCCCGGGTGCTGCTGGGTGAGGATCGCGGCGGCGCCGGCGACGTGCGGCGTCGCCATCGAGGTGCCGGAGAGGCTCGAATACTGCGGGAGCGGCGCGGGGCCACCGATCTGGTCGTGCGCCGCCCGGGCCGCGACGATCTCGACGCCGGGGGCGGTGATCTCGGGCTTGATGGCGTTGTCGCCGATCCGCGGGCCGCGGCTGGAGAAATCGGCGAGCTGGTCGTCGCGGTCCACCGCACCGACCGCGAGGGCCGCGTCGGCGGTGGCGGGCGAGCCGACCGTGGCGTCGCCGCCGGAGTTGCCGGCCGCGATCACGAACAGCGTGCCGAACTGGGCGGTGAGATCGTTGACCGCGGCTTCGAGGGGGTCGATGCCCTCGGTGTCGCCGCCGCCGAGGCTCATGTTGATGACCGGCGCCTTGCCCGCGGCCCAGGACATGCCTGCGAGGATGTCGGACTCCTCGCAGAACTGGTCGCCGCAGACCTTGCCGATGACCAGTTTCGCGCCGGGTGCGACACCGCGGTAGCGGCCGCCCGACGCGGCACCGGTGCCCGCGATGGTCGACGCGACGTGGGTTCCGTGGCCGACCGTGTCGTCGGTGTCGGGCGCGGTGGTGAAGTTCTGCGACTCGGCGATCTGCCCGGCGAGGTCGGGGTGGGTGGCGTCGATGCCCGTGTCGAGGATCGCGACCTTCACGCCGGTGCCGTCGAGCCCTGCCTGCCAGGCCGCCGGCGCACCGATCTGCGGGACGCTGACGTCGAGGCTGATCTTGCGCGTGCCGTCCAGCCAGATGTGCTCGACACCGGCGCTCAGGGCGCGCGCTGACTGCGTACCCGTGGTCAGGGATTTCCAGAGCCCCGCACGGCCCCGCAGGTCGGCACGGACCGCGAGCGCCCCGACCACCGGCAGGTCACGCGTCACCCGCGCGCCTTCGATGGAGGTCGCGGCTTTTGCCTGCTTGTTCTTGCTCTTGGGATACGCGACCAGCAGCGGGAGCTCGTCGGAATAGCCCCCGGCGATCAGTGACGTGACGTCGAAGAGCCGCTGGTCGACGCGACCCGCGCGCAGCAGGGGCAGCGCGTCGGCGGGGATCACGGACCGGCCCTGCTTGGTCTTCGTGCTGATGAAGCGCATCCCGGCACGCCCCGGTCCGGGCTGGACGGAGGTGGCGCCGCTCTTGGTGACCGTGACCCGGTCCCCGGTGATCAGGGTGACCGACGTGCCTTGCCCCGCCGCCGGAGAACCGGCCGGAGACGATGACGCTGGTGCCGCGGAACTTGGTGCGGCGCCCACCAGGGTGCCGGCGGTGACGATGCCCGCTACCAGCGCGGGCAGGGTTGATCGACGCATGCGTCCTCCCCCATGGACCGGGACCGCCCCGGTCACAGGGATAGACGCTTTACGATGAGACGAGGGTTTCGCGTCGTTCTGCAAGAAACCCGACAGAGACTTAGAAAAGCATCAAATCGCTGGTCGCGCGCTCCATCTCGCATCGATTGCCATAGGTTTTCGACCAGTCAACCTTCTTGCCGTGCCACTGACCCTTGACAGTCGCGGTGATCGGTGAGTACTCCATTGTGCACATCGCCCCGGTGGGCTTGATCTTGTCAGGATCGCCGTGCGCCTTGGCGAGCGCCTTGCAGGCCTTGCCCTTCTTCGGATGCGGCCCACCGGCGGGATCGCAGCGCAGGACCACCGCCGCGGCGTACCCCTCGTCGGCCAGATAGCTCACCTCGAGCTCGCTCTGCTTGGGCCGCGCAGGCTCCGCAAACGAAGCCGCAGGCTGCGCGGCCGCGGGCGAGGCGACGCCCAGCACCAGGACCGCCGACAGCACGAGTGTGCGGATCATGACCCGTTCCCCCATCTTCAAAAAGGGACATATACGGTCACGTTACCGGAAATCGCGGGAGGCCGGGGTCACCGGCGGGGTGAGCGCCTCCAGCCGATCCGCCACCAGGTTGAGCACGCCCTCGGACTTCTCCAGCAGCCCCCGCACGACCAGCGCCGAACTGGTCCGGGCCACCCGCCGGTAGCGCAGCCACAGCCCCGGCGAGCAGGTGACGTTGAGCATGCCGGTCTCGTCCTCCAGGTTGATGAACGTGACCCCGCCCGCCGTCGCCGGGCGCTGCCGGTGGGTGACGATGCCACCGACCCGGATCCGCGTGCCGGACTCGACCCGGCCCAGCCGGTTGATCGCCAGCGCACCCCGCCGGTCCAGCTCCCCGCGGATGAACTGCGCCGGGTGCGCGTCCGGGGAGAGCCCGGTCGCCCACACGTCCGCGACCAGCTTGTCCACGTCGCCCATGCCGGGCAGGACCGGTGCGGTGGTGCCGGTGACGGTGCCCGGCAACCGGTCCGGCCGGTCCTGCGCCGCCGCCCCCGCCGCCCAGAGCGCCTCGCGTCGGGAGAGACCGAAACCCGCGAAGGCGTCAGCGGTGGCGAGGGCCTCCAGGTGCGTGGCCGAGCAGCCCGTACGCCGCGCAAGATCCGCCATGTCCCGATACGCGCCGTGCTCGTGCCGCTCCCGCTCGATCGTCTTCGCCAGCTCCTCGCCGAGCGACCGCACGCTGCCCAGCCCCATCCGGACCGCCGGCCCGCCCAGCCCCCACGTGTGCGGTGGTTCGTGTTCGGCCGACCCCCACCGGGTCGACGGGGTGGACTCCAGGACTGCCGCCGCGTCGCTGAGGTTGATGTCCGGGCGGCGCACCTCCACCCCGTGCCGGCGCGCGTCGTCGACCAGCGACTGCGGCGAGTAGAAACCCATCGGCTGCGCGTTGAGCAGGGCCGCGCAGAACGGTGCCGGGTGGTAGCGCTTGAGCCACGCGCTCGCGTACACGAGATAGGCGAAACTCATCGCGTGACTCTCCGGGAATCCATAGTTGGCGAATGCCGAGAGCTTCAGAAACAGGTCGTCGGCGAGTTCTCCGACGATGCCCCGTTCCGCCATCCCCTCGTACAGCCGGCGCTTGATCCGGTCCATCTTCTCGGCGGACCTTTTTGATCCCATCGCGCGGCGCAACTGATCGGCCTCGGACGGGTCGAACCCCGCGACGTCGATGGCGAGCTGCATGAGTTGTTCCTGGAACAGCGGCACGCCCAGGGTTTTCTCCAATGCATTACGCATCAACGGATGCGGGTAGGTGACCGGCTCCAGCTTGTTCTTGCGCCGGATGAACGGGTGCACCGAGCCACCCTGAATCGGCCCCGGCCGGATCAGGGCGACCTCGACGACCAGGTCGTAGAACTCCGATGGTTTCAGCCGTGGCAGCGTCGCCATCTGCGCCCGGCTCTCGACCTGGAAGACACCGACCGAATCGGCCCGGCACAGCATCTCGTAGACCTCGGGATCGTCCAGCCGCATGGTGCCGATATCAAGATCAGATTCGATCATGTCGTACGCGTAGTGCAGCGCCGACAACATCCCGAGCCCCAGCAGGTCGAACTTCACCAACTCGATCGCCGCGCAGTCGTCCTTGTCCCACTGCAGCACCGTGCGGCCCGGCATCCGCCCCCACTCCACCGGGCACACCTCGATGATCGGCCGGTCGCAGATCACCATGCCGCCCGAGTGGATGCCGAGATGCCGCGGGAAACTCTGCACCTGATTGGCGAAGTCGACGACGTGCTCGGGGATGTCCTGCACGTCGAGCGTGGCGACGCTGCCCCACCGGTCGATCTGCTTGCTCCACGCGTCCTGCTGTCCCGGTGAGAACCCGAACGCCTTCGCCATGTCCCGCACCGCCGACCGGGGCCGGTACGAGATCACGTTCGCCACCTGCGCGGTGTGCTCCCGCCCGTACTTGCCGTAGACGTGCTGGATCACCTCCTCGCGCCGGTCCGACTCGATGTCCACGTCGATGTCCGGCGGCCCGTCCCGCTCCGGCGCCAGGAACCGCTCGAACAGCAGGTCGTACTCCACGGCGTCCACATTGGTGATACGCAGCGCGTAACAGACCGCCGAGTTCGCCGCCGAGCCCCGCCCCTGCGCGTAGATCCTGTTGTCCCGGCAGAACTTCACGATGTCGTACACCACGAGGAAGTAGCCCGGGAAGTCCAGCTCCTCGATCATCCGCAGCTCGTGCTCCAGCTGCGCGTACGCCTTCGGATGCGCCTGCGGTGGCCCGTAGCGGTCCTGCGCGCCCCGCATGGTCAGCTCGCGCAGCCAGCTCATCTCGGTGTGCCCCGGCCCGGTCTCGAACGCGGGCAGCCGCGGCGCGACCAGGTTCAGGTCGAACGCCAGGTCCTCGCCGTACATCGCGGCGTTCTCCACCGCACCCGGGTAGGCCGCGAACCGCCGTTTCATCTCGGCGGCGCTGCGCAGGTGCGCCGTCCCGGCGGCGGGCAGCCACCCGTCCATGTCGTCGAGGCTGCGCCGGGCTCGCACGGCGGCCAGCGCGGTCGCCAGCCGGCGCCGGCCCGGGGTCGCGTAGTGCACGTTGCCGGTCGCGACCACTTCGAGGCCCCGGCTGCCGGCCAGCTCGTAGAGCACGTCGTTGCGGTCGTCGTCGTACGGGTCGCCGTGCGCGGTCAGTTCCACCACGACGTTCCCGCGCCCGAACAGATCCACCAGCCGGTCCAGCTCCCGCGCCGCACCGGTCACGCCCTCGGCGGCGAGCGCCCGCGGGACACTGCCCTTGCGGCAGCCGGTCAGCACCAGGACGTGGTCCTTCAGGACTTCCGCGATCTGTTCCAGATCACCGTACGCGGGTTTGCCCTTCTCCTTCCCGTCCAGCTGACCTCGCGAGATCGTCCGGGCCAGGCGCGCGTACCCCTCGGGGCCGTGCGCGAGGGCGAGCAGATGACGGCCCTCGGGATCGGCCTCGCCGTTCTGCGGTTTCGCCAGATCCAGCGACAACTCCGCGCCGAAGATCGTGGGCAGCCCCAGCTCCCGGGCCGCCTGCGAGAACCGCACCACCCCGTAGAACCCGTCGTGATCGGTCACGGCGAGCGCGGTCAGCCCCAGCCGCGCCGCCTCCTCGGCCAGTTCCTCGGGATGGCTCGCGCCGTCGAGGAAGCTGAAGTTGGTGTGGCAGTGCAGCTCCGCGTACTTGTCCTTCGCGGGAGCACGGATGAGCGCAGGCGCCTCGTACGGCTCCCGCTTGCGACTCCACGCCGGCGAGTCCCCGCCGTCCCCGTCCACCGCGAGCGGATCAACAACCCGCAGATGCCGCTTACCGGACAGCGCCCCCTCGAGCTCCCCCCACGACACCCGCGGGTTGTGAAAACTCATCGCTCGTCCTCAGTCATATACCGCTTCGATCGCCCAATGCCCCGCCACGAGCGACAACAGAAAAGCCCGCCCATCCGCCACCGCCACCTGGAACCGCGCCCGCCGCCGCGCCTCCCCCGCCGCCCACCACCGCTCATCCACCGGCCACGGCCCCGCCCACCCCACAATCTCCGCCGGCCCGCCCCCGTCCAGCTGCAGAAACCCGGGCGTCCCGGTCAGCTCGAGCCGCGCACTCACCCCCACCAGCGCCCCACCGGCATCCAGCACCACGACCGGCTCCGGCCGCGGAAGGACCAGCGCGGGCGCGGGCACCGGCAGCCGCCCGGGCCACTGCGGCCCCTGCCCAGCTTCGACCGGCACTTCCTCTTCCCGCACTTCAAGATCAACTGCTGTTACGGGTACGACGTGAGCGCCCGGTCGCGCCGCCACGCGCTCGTCCCCCCACGGGACAAACCGGATCTGGTCGTCGGCGGACCGTCCCCCGCTCGCCACCGCGGTGAGCACCGCCTCGGGCCCGAGCAACCCCTGCACCCGGCTCAGCGCCCGATGCGCCCGCTCCCGTTCGGCCCCCGCGTCCCCCCACAGCCCCGGCTGCAGTCCGAGATGGACGATCACCCCGTCGGGCACCAGCCGCAGCCGGATCAGCCCCGCGGCCGGTTTCGCCGTTTTGTTGCGGGCCGCCCGGTTCAGCCACCCGTCCAGCTGCCACCGCACCCGTTCCGCGATCGCCGCCGCCGTGAGCAGCCCGTCATGGCGCCAGACCCGCTGCAACTCCAGGCCGTCGGCGGTGACAGCCTCGATGCCCAAACGAGTGCAAGCCATCCCGTACGCCGCCAGCCGGTCATGCAACTTCTCCGCCAGCACCCGCCCCGCGAACGCCGCCACGTCGACCCGCTCGAGGGGTTCATCCTCGTAGAACCCGGTCACCTGCAGATCCGGCGGCGGCTCCCGCACCGCCAACGGCCGATGATCGAGCCCCGCCGCGAGCCGATGCGCCAGCGCCCCGTCGAACCCGAACCGGCTCAACACGTCACCCCGAGGAAGCTGAGCAAACCCCCCGAGCGTCCTGATCCCCAGCCGCTTCAACAGATCGGCCAGCTCCGGCCGCTCCAGCGCCTCAACCGCAATCCCCGCCAGAAACTCCTTCGTACGCCCCGCCTCGACAACTTTGCTGTCCCGAGCAGCCAGCCCCGCCGCGAACACCCCCTCGGCGATACCGATCTGGCTTTCCACCCCGCAGGCCTGCGCGATCTGCTCGATGATCCGCTCAGCCGCGAGCTCCTCCCCGCCGAAGTAACGCGCAGGCCCCCGCGCCACCACGGCGCACGCCCCCGGCTGCACCACCTCCACCCCCGCGGCAACCTCCTCCACGGCGGCCACCACCGGCTCGAACGCCCGCGCATCCCGCGCCGGATCATGCTCGACAACGGTCAGCTGCGGGCACCGGCTCTGCGCCTCCCTGCGCCGCAACCCCTTCCGTATCCCCTCAGCCCGAGCCGCCTCCGAACAGGCAACAACCCGATTGGCCCGCAACACGACCACCGCCCCCGCAGCCGAAACCCCCTCCACGATCTCCGCCGCAGCAACCGGCCAATCCGGACACCAGACCAGCAACGTCCGCACACTCACGCCGTCCCCACCACACTCAGCGCCGCCCCCATGGCCTTCGCAGGCACACCCGCCTGCTTGATGGCCGTAGGCACAGCCGCCGGGTTCGTGGCCGCAGGCACAGCCGTTGGGTTCGTGGCCGCAGGCACAGCCGTTGGGTTCGTGGCTGCGGCAGCGGGCACGCCCACCGCCGCGGGCTTCGCGTGGTTCGGCGGCGGGATTCTCGCCACCCCCGACGCCATGGCCGGCATCCACATGGTCAGCTCCTTGGGCCGCCCGGCCGCCCCCCGCCCCCGGGCCACCACGGTGACCTTCCGCCGCCGCAACCGCCCGTGCCCCTCCCCGAGCCCCTCCCAGCGCCCCTGGGTGACCTGCAGGGTGACATCGGCACCGTCCCAGCTCCCGTACGGCACGAGAACACACCCCCGCTGCCGCGCCCGAGCCGCCAACCGCCCGGCCACCCCCGCGGAAACCCGCCCCGGAGCAGCCAGAACAACAACATCGACCCCGTCGATGAGCGCGGCGACCACCGTGGGCCACTCCGGCCCCGGGTTGGGCACGAACGCCAGCCGATCAAGCGCAATCCCGCTCTCCGCCGCAGCCAGCGCCCCCAGCGAGGGAACCCCCACCACGGCACACCACGACCCCGCCCTCGACGCAGCGGAAAGAAGCGCAAGCAGAAGCGAAGCACCCCCGCTCCCCGAAACCTCCCCCACCCAACGCCCCACCCCGCCCAATGCCTGCACGGGACTCGCCGGGACGGGCACCCGACCGGCCCACTCCCGCTCCCCGGCGCCTCCCACGGCGACAGTGCTCCCCCGCCGGAGTCCCCGCCACGGAAGCAGATTCCCCAGCGCCGGAGGAACGGGAAGAATTCGCTGCGTCCCCCCGTCGTCGACGGCCCCCGCAGGCCGGACAAGCTCGGCAAGCGCCGCAGCCCCACCGACCATCCGCCCGGCCATATCCCCGCCCTACTGAACAAACCCACCCAACATGACCTTCAGGCGGAAATCAGCACGCCAGAAAGCAGCCACCCGCACCGCTTCCCACACATCCCGCCGTCGCCGGCGGGCCGGGGTATCGCCGCGGCTAGGCGGCTTCGAGCCGGGGCTGGTACGCCACTCCAAGCGCCGACTGGACCTGAGCCACAAAGCTCTCCGCAGCCATCAGAAGGTCATCTGCCTCCCGCGCGGTCACCACCCGGGGTATCCCCGCCTCGGCCGCCGCGCGCTTGCCGGCTCCCAGCGCGAAATAGGACGCCCACTCCCCGAACTCGGGAGCCACCAGCACCAGCAACGACCACACACTGGTCACCTGATTACGCCGGGTGGGCGCCGCCGGCCGCGCCCGGGCGGCGAGCACAGCAGCCGCGGCCCGCAGAGCGGCAAGATGAGCCGCCGCATACCGAAGCCCGTCCGGCCGGGTCCGTCCCGCCTCCACCAGCCCCCCGTGAGCGATGGCCAGCAACTGGGCAGGAGTCCGGTTGGGAAGAAGATTCGCCGGAACGGTAGGAGCATCCAGCGCCCCGGCCGTAGGAGCATGCGCCATCCCGTAAACCGACGGCCGCCCACTCAGCTCCGCACGAGGAGCCTGGCGAGGCGCCGGCACGGAAGAAATCGGAACGGAGAAGACCGGAACAGCGTCCAGCTCAGCAGGCACGGAAGGGGCAGCAACAGGCCGCCCGACCGCAGAGAGATCAACGGCCATCTGCACAGGCCTGGCGTAATCAGCACGCACCTGAGCAAGCCCGCCGGGCGAGGCAAGGGCAGGGGGCGCGGCAAGGGCAGGTGCGATGGAATCAGCGGCCGGCCGGGCGGGCACGGATGGAACCGCGGCGCCGGACTCCCCGGCAGCGGGCTCCCAGGTGCCTGCCTCCCAGAGAGCGGGCGCAGCAGGTGACACCGGTGGCGGGTTGCTCCCCATGGCTTTCTCCTCGCGTGTGTCGCATCCGACGTGCTGGTCGAATCGATCCGCTGCGGAGGAAGGCACAGCGGGTGCCGGCCGGGTGTGAAGCTTCCCCACACCACACCCGGCCGGGCTTTCGCCGGCGGGTCCGTCGTCCGCTGCCCGGGGGTCGTGGGCGGCGGACGACGGTCCTGCCTGGTGGATGGGCCCGGGCCCGCGAATGCCCGGGACCTGGCGCGGCGCTTCGCGGGCGCCGTGCCGTGGGAGCGTCGCCGCGAAACTCGGCTCCCGGTCGGTCAGCCCGACCGCTCGATCTGCCCGGCGGCTGCCCCGAGGCGCCCGCCTGCGGCGGCCACCGGCTGGAACAGCCGTTCGAACGAATCGAACACTCGTTCTAACTCCTTCAGAGAGTAACACCCCCCTCCGACAAAAAAGCAACGTGCGATCCGTCGCATCGATCAGCCGGAGGTCAGAGGCCAAGAACAGGGCGAGAGCAGGGCGAAGTCGATCTAGCCCCGGGCCGGACCCATGACGGCCCGCAGGGCGATGTCGACCGAGGCCTGCAGATCTTCGCGACTCGCCCCCGCGGCGGCATGAACGGCATGCCCCTCGCTGAGCGTCATCACAAATCGCGCCAGAGCCCGCGCATCCACCCCGTCCGGAAGATCCCCCTCGGCCGCCGCCCGGGACATCCGTTCCCCGAGCGCAGCCTCGGTCTCGGCCCGCCCCGCCGCCAGAACCTCGGAGATGCGCCCGTTCTCCGGCGAACAGGCCAGCCCGCCCTGGATGGAAAGACACCCCGCGGGATGGTCGCCGGCGGTGAGACCGTCAGCACTGGAGCGCAGAAAAGCCTCAATCGCACCGTACGCCGTGGGCTGCGCAAGTGCCGTCCGCACGTTCGCCACCTTGTCCTCGTGGTAGCGAGCGAAGGCACGCCGGAACAACTGCTCCTTGCTGCCGAAAGTGGCATAGAGGCTCGGCCGGTTGATACCCATGGCCCCGGTGAGCGCACTCAGCGACGCGCCCTCGTACCCGTACTGCCAGAAGACCTCCGTGGCCCGGGCAAGAACCGTCTCCTCATCAAAGGCGCGTGGTCGTCCGATGGCAGGCGTCTCGGTGCTCATGACCCCAGCCTACCGCTCGGTACAAATGGTGACCCCGCTCACCAACCGATCGATACAAAACCTGTTACGGTGACGTCCAACCGAACGGTACAAAACAGCGAGCAAGCAGCGCGACCAAGCAGCGCGACCGGCAACGCCGAGCAGCGCGCCCAACAAACTGAGGAGACGCATGACCGTCACACTGATCACCGGCGCCAACAAGGGCATCGGTTTCGAGACCGCCAGACAGCTCCTCGAGCGGGGCCACACCGTCTACATCGGCGCCCGGGACGCCGAGCGCGGCGAGAAGGCAGCGGCGGAACTGGGCGCCCACTGCGTACCCCTCGATGTGACCGATGACGCGTCGGTGAGCAACGCACTGGCAGTTATCGAGTCCGCCGAGGGCCGGCTCGACGTCCTGGTGCACAACGCGGGCATCCTCGCGGACGGCCCCGTCGACGGACCGGCGGCCCTACGGGCGTTCGACACCAACGCGGTGGGCATCGTCCGGGTGACCGAGGCGGCCCTGCCCCTGCTCCGGAAGTCCTCGAACCCGACGGTGGTCACGGTGTCGAGCAGCATGGGATCTTTCTGGGCGGTCACCAACCCCGGACGCCCGGAGTCCGGCATGCCCCTGGCGCTCTATGCGGCGTCCAAGGCAGCAGCCACCATGCTCACCGTCCAGTACGCCAAATCCCAGCCCGGCATCAAGTTCAACGCCGTCGAGCCCGGCACCACCGCCACCGACATGACCGCCGCCTTCGGCATCGGCCGCCCGGTGACGGAGAGCGCCAAGGTCGTCGTACGCCTGGCCACCCTCGACGCGGACGGCCCGACCGGCACCCTGCAGGACGAGCTCGGCACCCTGAACTGGTGAGCCCCGCGAGTCAGGGGATCAGATCCGCCAGGAGCGCCTCGATACGGGCTCTGATCTCGTCGCGGATCGGGCGCACGGACTCGACGCCCCTGCCCGCCGGGTCGTCGAGCTTCCAGTCCTCATAACGCTTGCCGGGAAAATACGGGCACGCGTCGCCGCAGCCCATGGTGACGATGACGTCGGACGACTGCACGGTGTCGTACTCGAGGATCTTCGGGGTCTGATCCGTGATGTCGATGCCGACCTCCCGCATGACCTCGACGGCCGCGGGGTTGATCCGGTCCGCGGGCTCCGAGCCGGCGGACCGGACCTCGACCCGGTCCCCCGCGAGATGCCGCAGCCACCCGGCGGCCATCTGGGACCGGCCCGCGTTGTGCACGCAGACGAACAGAACGCTGGGCTTGTCAGACATGCGCTTCCTCCTGGTGGAGACGGGGAGCGTGGGTGGCGAAGAACCGGCGGCGCAGCGCGAGACTCACATAGACCAGGGCGACGAGGACCGGGACCTCGATGAGCGGACCGACGACCCCGGCGAGCGCCTGGCCGCTGGTCACCCCGAACGTGCCGATCGCGACCGCGATGGCGAGCTCGAAGTTGTTGCCCGCCGCGGTGAACGCGAGCGTGGTCGTACGTTCATAACCCAGCCCGATGGCCCTGCCGAGCGCATACGAGCCACCCCACATCAGCGCGAAGTACGCCAGCAGCGGCACCGCGATCAGCACCACGTCCCACGGCCGGCCGGTGATCGCGTCGCCCTGCAGCGCGAACAGGATGACGATCGTGAACAGCAGCCCGTACAACGCGATCGGCCCGATCTTCGGCAGGACGCGGCCCTCGTACCAACTGCGGCCCCTGATCCTCTCCCCGAAGCGGCGGGTGAGAAACCCGGCCAGCAGCGGGACGCCGAGGAAGAGGAGCACGTTGCGGGCGATGTCCCAGCCGGAGACCCGCAGCCCCGCATCCGGCAGCCCCAGCCATCCCGGCAGCACGGTCAGGTAGAACCACCCCAGAACACCGAAGGCGACAACCTGAAAGAGCGAGTTCAGGGCGACGAGTACGGCCGCAGCTTCGCGATCGCCGCAGGCCAGGTCGTTCCAGATGACGACCATGGCGATGCAGCGCGCCAGCCCGACGATGATCAGGCCGGTCCGGTATTCGGCGTGGCCGGCCAGGAAGGTCCAGGCCAGGGCGAACATGAGCGCCGGGCCGACGATCCAGTTGAGGGCCAGCGAGGAGATCAGCAGCCGTTTGTCGCCGGTGACCGCGCCGAGCCGGTCGTAGCGGACCTTGGCCAGCACCGGATACATCATGACGAGCAGGCCCAGCGCGATCGGCAGGGAGATGCCGCCGATCGTCACCGCCTCCAGGGCGGAGTTCAAGCCGGGGATGAGACGTCCCAGCAGGAGCCCGGCGACCATCGCCAGGCCGATCCACCCGGGCAGGAACCGGTCGAGGCGCGACAGCCGCCCGACGACCGCCGGTGAGGCATCGCCGACTGTGGAGGCACTGGTCACGGGTCAGCAGTCCCGGAAGGCGCCGGAGTGGGTCCGCGCGTCGGCTGCCAGGTCAGCGAGGTGCAGGGCGGCACCCTGCAGGGATTCCGGCACGAGCCGGTAGTAGGTGAAGCGTCCCCGCGGCTCGGGCACGACCACACCCGCTTCGCGCAGCTGCTTGAGGTGGCCGGAGACGTTGGGCTGCTTGGCTCCGGTGTCGGCGACCAGATGCGAGGTGGTCGCCGGGCCGGCGGCAAGGATCCGCACGATCTGCGCCCGGAGCGGATCACCCAGCAACCGCACCACATCAGGATTTGCTGATATCAGCGCGCCCTGATGGCTTGCATCGGTCTTCATCGGCATCGCCGGCGTGGGCCGCACCGCGCTGCCATCGTCGCCGCCGGACTCCGGCTCCCGCATCGGGCCCGCGCCCGCGCCCGCGCTCGTCAGCAGATTGCCGAGCAGATCGAGCGCCTCCCGCCGGACCCGGTAATACGCCCAGGTGCCGCGCCGATCCGCGTCGACCAGGCCGGCCTCGCGCAACACCCGCAGATGGTGCGAGATCGTCGCGCCCGTGACCTCGAACGCATCGGTCAGGTCGCAGACGCAGATCTCGGCGGTCGACGCGATCATGGACAGCAGCCGCAACCGGATCGGATCGCTGAGAGCCTTGAACATCGGCGCCAGCTGACCCGCCGACTGCGCGGGCAGCGCCTGCACCCGCAGAGGCGGGCAACAGGCCGCACCCGAAAGGCCGGCGACCGGAAGAGCAGACATGCGCTTAGCTTGACAGTCGTCTAATCATATTGCAAGGTGAGGCGAGTGGTTCGACCAGAATCTAGGTATGCATCAGGCAGTAGTGATCACCCACCATGCGAGGAGATTCGTACGATGAGCGAGACCCCGGACACGGTGGTGGTTGTCGGGGCGGGCCCGGTCGGTCTTGCCGCCGCCGCCCACCTGACCGAGCGCGGCATCGGCTTCGTGCTCCTCGAAGCGGGCGAGCACCCCGCCGCCGCCGTACGGCAGTGGGGTCACGTCCGCCTGTTCTCCCCGTGGCGGTTCAATATCGACGCCGCCGCGGCCCGGCTGCTCACCGGCGCCGGTTGGATACGCCCCGACGACGGCGAGCTGCCCACCGGCGCCCAGCTCGCCGCCGACTACCTGCAGCCCCTCGCCGACCTGCCCGCGATCAAGCCGCACATCCGTTACGGCGCCCGCGTCACCGCCGTCACCCGGCTCGGCCTGGACCGGGTCAGGACGGCCGGCCGTGAGACCACCCCGTTCCTCGTGCGTCTCGCCGACGGCACCGACGTCCTGGCCACCGCGGTCATCGACGCCTCCGGCACCTGGGACCTGCCCAACGTACTGGGCTCCTCCGGCATCCCCGCGCACGGTGAGACCGCCGCTGCCGCCGCCATCGAACCGGCACTGCCCGACGTCCTCGGCCGCGACCGCGACCGTTTCGCCGGCCGCCGGACCCTGGTCGTGGGCGCCGGACATTCCGCGGCGAACACCCTGCTCGCCCTGGCCGACCTCGCCGGACAGGAGCCCGGCACCACCGTCACCTGGGCGATCCGCGCCACCGACCCCACTCGCGCCTACGGCGGCGGCGAAGCTGACGCCCTGCCCGCACGCGGTGCAATCGGCACCCGCCTTCGCGCACACGTCGACCACGGCACGATCACCCTCCTGACGGGCTTCGGCGTCCAGCGCCTGTCCCCGGCCGGCACCAGCATCGAGGTCTCCGACGGGCACCGCACCGTCACCGCCGACCGCATCGTGTCAGCAACCGGCTTCCGCCCCGACCACACCATGGTCAGCGAGCTACGCCTCGACCTGGACCCCATCATGAGCTCCACCCGCCGCCTGGCCCCGCTCATCGACCCGAACGAACACACCTGCGGCACCGTCCCACCGCACGGCGTCGACGAACTGACCCACCCGGAGCCCGGCTACTACGCCATCGGCGCGAAATCCTACGGCCGAGCCCCAACATTCCTCCTGGCCACAGGCTACGAACAGGCCCGCTCAGTAACCGCCGCCCTCACCGGCGACTGGCCGGCCGCCCGCACCGTCCAGCTCAACCTCCCCGAAACCGGCGTCTGCACCAGCAACCCGACCATCACCGACGACACCACCCCCGGCAGCTGCTGCAGCTGAACCCGGCGAGGTCACGTCCCGCCCCGTCGACCTGTCCCGCACCCGCCGCCTCCCGGACCGGACCGGGCCAGGCCAGGCCGGGCCAGGCCGGGCCGGCGTCCCGGTGGCTATGGTGGCGGCCATGATCTCGGTGACCTGGCAGACCGGCGTGGCCGGGTTCGCGGCGGGACTGGTGATCTCGCTGGTCACCGCTCCGGTCGGGGTGTCGGGTGCGGTGTTCCTGCTGCCGGTTCAGCTCAGCGTGCTGCACGTTCCCAACCCGGCGGTCACGCCGACGAATCTGCTGTTCAATGTGGTCGCGGGACCCGGTGCGCTCGCCCGATACCGCCGCGCCGGCGGCCTTACCGGATCACTGGCACGGCTTCTGCTCGCCGGAACCCTGCCCGGGGTGGTTCTCGGCGCCTGCATCCGGGTCTTCGCGATTCCCGGACCCCGCGTCTTCCGCCTTGTTGTGGCCGTCGTGCTGCTGCCTCTCGGGGTCTGGCTCATCGCTCGAGCAGCTCAACCCGGCACCCGGGACCGGCACCCGCTGTCCCGGCGTACCGTCCTCGGTCTCGGCGTAGCGGTCGGCACCATCGGCGGCATCTACGGCATCGGCGGCGGATCCCTGCTCGGCCCGATCCTCGCCGGCCGTGGCACCCCCATGACGATCATCGCCCCGGCGGCCCTGGCCTGCACCTTCCTCACATCGATCGCCGGCGCGCTCACCTACGGCCTGCTCGCGTTCACCACAACCGGCGACATCGCCCCGCACTGGACACTCGGCCTGCTGTGCGGCGCCGGCGGCCTCATCGGTGGCTACCTCGGCGCACGCCTGCAGCCGCGGCTCCCCGAACGCACCCTGCGACTATTGCTCGGCGGCCTGGCCACCGCACTCGCAGTCCTCTACCTCGTCCAGAGCGTCCATCTCGTCCAGAGCGCGGCCTGAGCAACGCCTGAGCGGATCAGCTGCGCAGGCTGTGGCACAAGAAGGTGTGCCAGTCAGCTGCGCAGGTTGCGGCGCAGGAAAGTGTGCCAGGTCTGTTCGAAAGAACGGGTCAGGGCCGACTTCGCGGCAAAACGGTCCCAGGCGTGGAACGCGCGCGCGTACAGATGCAGGTCGACCGGGACGCCCGCGGCGAGTAGCCGGCCGGCGAAGTCGATGCCCTCGTCGCGGAGCAGGTCGAACTGGGCGACCGCGATGAAGGTGTCCGGCAGGCCGGTGAGGTCGGTGGCCCGGCCCGGCGCGGCGTACGGATGGACGTTCTCCCGCCCGCCGAGCACCGCTTCCCAGGCGAGCTGGATGTCCCGGCGAGCGAAGACCACCTCGGCGGCGGGGTCGTGGCTGGACGGTGTGTCGAGACGGTCGTCGAGCATCGGGTAGAGCAGCGACAGCGAACGCGGCTGCCGACCATCGCGGTCCCGCACCATGAGCGCGGTGGCCGCGGCCGGTGCCCCGCCACCGCTGGCACCGGCAAGCCCGATCCGGTCCGGATCGATCCCGTGGTCACCGGCATGAGCAACAAGATATGTGTACGCGAGCCAGCCGTCCTCCGCCGCGCCAGGAGCCGGCGTCTCCGGCGCAAGCCGGTAACCCACAGCGGCCAGCACACAATCAAGATCAAGAGCCAGCCCCGTGTGGTACGCGTCATCGGCGCGAGCATTCTCCCCGAGCACCTGCGCCCCGGCGTGGAACCAGAGCAGCCCCGGGCGTCGAACATGCCCGCCGTCAGCGGGCCGGTACAGCACAACCTCGAGCTCGGTCCCGTCGTCCCGCGCAATCCGCAGCGTCTCGATCACCACCCGGGGATCCGGGGTCACCGGGACCGAATACGCGCGGTGTTGTGCGCGCAGCCCGGGAATGTCGGAGAGTTCGAGCAGCGTGCCGTTGGCCGCCTTGGGCAGGGCCGCAAACGCGGCGGCGAGTTCGGGGTCGAGCGCATCGATGATTCCAGGCATGAGAACGGTCCTTAAACGAGAGAGCTGAAACCGTCAGAAGAGCAAGGGCTGAGGTCATCGGAAGAGCGAGGGCTGAGGCCATCAGAAGTAGCCAGGGCTGAGGCCATCAGAAGTAGCCAGGGCTGAGGCCATCAGAAGAGGGAGGGCTGGCCGCTGCCGGCGGTGATGCCGCCGTCGACGGGCAGGATGGTGCCGGTGATGAAGCGGGCGTCGGTGGAGGCCAGGAAGCTGACCGCGGCGGCGACGTCGGCCGGGGTGCTGAAGCCGGCGAGGGCGCGCCGCTCGTTGAAGCGTTCGATCATGTCCGCGTACGTGTCGGCCAGTTCTTCCGGGCCGGTGAGCGACGGGGCGACGGTGTTGACCCGGATGCCGTACTGGCCGAGGTCGAAGGCGAGGCCGCGGGTGAAGTTCACGACCGCGCCCTTGGCCGCGTTGTAGGCGGTGAGCCGGCGGTCGCCGCCGAGCCCGGAGGCGGAGGCGATCTGCACGATGTTGCCGCGGCTCTCCTTCAGGTACGGCAGGGCCGCCTGCGCACCGAAGAAGCAGCTGTCGACGTCCGTGCTCATGATCAGCCGCCAGTCGGCGAGGGTGGTCTCGGCGAACTCCCTGGCGAGTCCGAGGCCGGCGTTGGACACCAGGACGTCGATGCCGCCGAACCGGGCCGCGCCGGCGTCGATCATCGCCCGCACCTCGTCCTGGCTGGTGACGTCGGTGGCGACGGCGAGCGCGCGGTCGCCGCCGAGCTCGGCAGCGAGGGCGTCCAGCCGGTCCTTGCGCCGTGCCGCGAGGACGAGATTCGCCCCTTCGGCCGCAAACCGGCGGGCGATGCCGTCGCCGATGCCGGAACTCGCTCCGGTGACGACGACCGTCCTGCCGAGGAAACGCTGTTCCATGGGGGCCTTCTTTTCGTCAGTAACTGACACAACGTTATGTCAGAAACTGACGGTACAACGAGTCAGTCACTGACGCAACGAAACGTCAGTGACTGACTTTTGTGCTAGGGTCGGTTTGTGCCACGCAATGGTGAAGAGGTGCGGCTACGGCTGCAGGAGGCCGCGCTGGAGCTGTACCTGGAGCGGGGCTACGACAAGACCACGACCGGCGACATCGCCGCGCGCGCCGGCGTCACCGAGCGGACGTTCTTCCGCCACTTCACCGACAAGCGCGAGGTCTTCTTCGACGGCCAGGCCGAGCTGCTCACCCTGCTCACCGAGGCCGTCGCCGCAGTGCCGGCCGGCACCAGACCGCTACCCACCCTGCGGGCCGCCTTCCACGAGGCCGTGCCGCTGATCGAGCGGAACCTCCCGGTCACCGAGCGCCGCTACCCGGTCATCATGGCAACGCCGGCGCTACAGGAACGAGCGCTGGCCAAGCACGCGGCACTGGTCGGCGCCCTCACCGAAGCCCTCCAGGCCCGGGGCATCACCGACGATCTCGCCGCACTGTGCGCTCAGGTGGGAATGGACACCTACGCGATCGCCGTCCGCCGCTGGGGCGCCGACCGCACGCACGACCTCCACACCCACCTCGACCAGGCCTTCACCGACCTCCGCCTGGCCTCCAACGCCCTCAAGTAGCGGCAGGCGGGCGCGGCCGGATCTACTGGCGTTGGTGGTATTGGTTGCGGCAGGGTTTCTGATACGGGTCGACGTCCGGTGGCGGAATGAAGTCCGGACGCCGGTCAGGTCCGAACCGGATCCGCCAGCCCGCCCCCGGATCATGCAGAACCTTGTGGTGCCGCACACACAACAGCACCATATTGTCCACATTCGTAGGGCCACCATCCGCCCAGAACCAGACATGATGCGCCTCCGTCCACCGCGGCGGCCGATCACAGCCTGGAAACCCACAACCACGATCACGCAAATGCAGAACACGACGCAACGCCCCCGAAGCCAGACGCCGACGACGGCCGGCATTGAGGACCTGCCCCTGACCACCCAGAACCACAGGCAGAACCCGGGCATCACAGGCCAGGCGCCGCACCGTCTCAGGCGACACCCGCACCCCGGTATCGGTCGTCCCGACACCCAGCGTCTGAGCCAGCGGGTCATAGGCGACCGACACCGACAGTTGCGGCGGCTCACCACCATCGACGGGCAGCTCGGCAGTCCGCAACACCACCCGGCAAACCTCCGTCAGCGCGTCAGCACGCTGCTGCGCCGGAGTCCGCTTGTCATCCGGACTCGGCACACACAACGGATGCAAGGCAGCCTGCACCACTGCGGCGTCTTCAAGACCTAAAGCACCGGACAACCGGACCATGCCATTGACCGGCAACGACATCGTGAACCCACGCCGGGGACGAACACGAGCCTCCTGCCGGGCCAGAGCAGCCGCCCCAGCCTGATCAGCGACCCCCGGCGCGACATGCTCGAGGATCCGCTCCCCCACACGACGCAACTGATAAGCAGGAAACTCCCCCGCCATATCCAGCAGAGCAGTCTCGGCCAGCTCCACAATCGCGTACGTATCCACCGCCCCATCAGTCTGAGCAAGATCATCCGGCAGAGCATCAAGAGTCTCCACGATCACCGCAGCCTGACGCAGATCAACACGACCATCAAGAACAGCCTGCCCGAGCACCGGACGCTGCAACACCTCAGCATGAGCAACAAGCTCCCGAGCCGGTTGCGGATCAACCAGCAACAGCGAACGCAACCAGCCCTTCGCGTTGCGGTACCCCTGAGCTTCGGGGATACCCCGACTGCAGGCCTGACGGACCAGCCGCGCCTGCAGCACCGTGGCGACCTGCGCAAGATGATGCGCAGCGTGCAGCATCCCCGTCACATCATGATCGGACAACGGCCACAAAGGAGCAGCGGCAAGCTCCGCCGCCCCCTTGCTCAACCGCTCCAACTCCGCCAACATGAGACCCAGAATAGAACACACGTACGATAACCTACGAGCTCCGGAGAGACTGGAATCCGACACTGGAAACCGGGGGCCGCGCGAGACTCAGTCGCAGGTCCAGGTCACGGCGCGGCCGCTGTTCCGGTCGCCCTTCTGGGTGAAGATGTAGATGCTGCCGGTTACGGTTCTGCCGTCGTCGCTGATACCGAGGACACCGAGGAGGCCGTCCACCGGGGCCCGGCCGAGGGGGCGAGCCACGCCGTTGACGTACACGTACGTCTTCGCGTCGTCGTACAGGCCGATCATGCTTCCTTCGCCGCCCGCCACCTGCGGTGCGCCGAACTGGGCGGGCAGTTCCTCGGATTTTCCGGTGACGACGTTGTAGCGGAAGCCGGTGACGAAGCCCTGGCCGGGGACGGTGTCCGAGCCCACGGCCCAGCCGTTCGCGATCCCGGTCAGGGAACGCTCGTCGCGCCCGGCCGGTGCGGGCAGTTCCCGGACGCTTCCGTCGGGCAGCCACAGCGCCGCCTTCGTCGATCCGCCGCCCTGGAGGTAGCCGATGACGGTGCCGCTCTCGTCCATGCCGTCCGCCCCGCCGGCGTAGTAGCCGTCCGGCAGTGCCAGCTTGGTGGGCTCGGCGTCGGGGCGCTGCCAGACGACCGCCGAGCCGGGTTGCTGCGAGCCCGCGATCCGGCCGTTGTCGGTGATCGCTACGGCGACTCCGTTGCCGCCTTTGAGCGCGGTCAACGACCCGTCCGCGTAGACGTACGGCGTGGTCCGGCCCGAAGCGGAGGTGATGGTGACCACGAACTCGCCCTTGCCGTTCAGCGCGTAGCTCGCGTCCGTGAACGTGGGCAGCGTGACCTCGGAGACCTTCGCGCCGCTCCGCCACACGACCGCTTTCACCTTGCCGCCGCTGCTCTTCTGCTCCTCCAGCACGTACCGGCCGGTGTGATCCACGGCGTACACCATGGTGGTCGGTCCTGGCAGGAATGCGCTGCGGCATTCGGCGCCGACCGGGGCGGGTGACCGGCTCGGCGCGGGTGCAGAGGCGCCGGGAGAGGGGGCGCCGGGAGAGGGGAAGCTCGGAGAGGACATGGGTACGCCACTCGGGTGCGCCGTGTTCCGCACGGAGACCGCCGTCCCCGCACCCACCGCCGCCACGGCCACCACCGCCAGCGCCGTGGTGCCCCAGGTGCGGGTCCTGCGTCGCCGATCGCCGGCCCGGATGATCTCCGTGAGGTCGAGCCGCTGCGCGCCGACGGGCTCGCCGGCCAGCGGGCCGAGCAGGGCGCGGGCGTCGTCGTTGTTGCTCATCGGGCTCCCTTCAGGGTCATTTCCGGCCGGCGGGTGCCGAGGATCTTGCGCAGGGCGGAGAGGGCGTGGCTGGTCTGCGATTTGACGGTTCCTTCGGAGCAGTCGAGCAGCATGGCGACGTCCGCGACGCTGCGATCGCACAGGAAGCGCAGCACCAGTACGGCCTGCTGGCCGGGGGTGAGCCGGGACAGCGCCGCGCGCAGCACCTGCTTCTCCTCCACGCCGGAGCCGGATTCGGGCAGGTCGGGGGCGGTGGCACCGAACAGCCGCACCTTCCACCAGCCGCGCCGCCGCTCGTTGATGAAGGTCCGCACGAGGATCCGCTGCACGTACGCGTCGACGTTGTCCGCGCGCGACACCAGCCGCCACTTGGAGTAGACGGTGGTCAGCGCCTCCTGCACCAGGTCATCGGCCTGATGGGTGTCGCCGCAGAGCAGGTACGCCGAGCGTCTCAGCGGCACCGCCCGCCCGCGGACGTAGGCGGCAAACCCCTCCGGGTCCGCGTCAGTCATCTGTACTCCCGTCGCATGTCACGAACCACCGACGCGATCCGCCGCGAATCGGTTGTGGCAAACGAAGAGATTTTTCAAAGAGCCGGAGGTGTACGCACTCCTCGCCCTTTCTAACGTATATCGCACCCCCGGGCTTGTGGCAAGACCCGGGTCATGCCGCAGAATCGTCGTTCGAAGCCGAAAATCTACGCAAATGGGAGCCCGCCCGTGGCCGATGTGACGACCAGCGCGTTCGATCTGCCCGACAACGCCAAGGCCGACCCGAGGCTGATCACCCGCGACGAGCACCACTTCGCGGCGATCGCCGCGAGCATGCGCGAGCGTGTGGCCGAGTTGTCCGAGCGGCTCGACGCCGAGCGGAAGGCGCCCGGTGGCACGGGTCAGCAGGCGATGGACCGGGACATGGAGGTGCACCGGCTGACCGCGCGGCTGCGTACCCTGCGGCGTTTCGGTCTTGATCTGTGCCTGGGCCACATGATCGGCCAAGAAGATCCAGAGCCGGTGTACGTCGGGCGTCTCGGGCTGACCGACAACGCGGGCCGGCACCTGTTGCTCGACTGGCGCTCGCCCGCGGCCGAGCCGTTCTTCGGGGCGACCCACGCGAACCCGATGGGGCTGGCGAGCCGCCGCCGTTACCGCTGGACCCGCGGCCGGATCACCGACTACTGGGACGAGGTCTTCACCGCGGACGGGTTCGAGGGGCACGCGGCAGCGCTCGACGACCAGTCCGCGTTCATCGCCAGCCTCGGCAGCAACCGGTCGGCGCGGATGCGTGACGTGCTGGGCACCATCCAGGCCGATCAGGACGCCATCATCCGGGCGGGGTCGAGCGGGGCGCTCGTCGTCGACGGCGGGCCCGGCACGGGGAAAACCGTTGTCGCGCTGCACCGTACGGCGTACCTGCTGTATTCCGATCCCCGGCTCGGCCCGCGCAGGGGCGGGGTGCTGTTCGTCGGCCCGCACCAGCCGTACCTGAACTATGTCGCCGATGTGCTGCCCAGTCTCGGCGAGGAGGACGTGCAGACCTGCACCCTGCGGGACCTCGTGGCGCAGGGTGCCGCAGCGGCAGACGAGAAGGATCCGGAGGTGGCCCGGCTCAAGTCGTCCGCGGACCTTGTCAAGGCGATCGAGGCGGCCGTCCGGTTCTACGAGGAGCCACCCGCGAAGGGAATGACGGTCTCCACGGACTGGTCCGAGGTACGCCTGACCGCCGCCGACTGGGCCGAGGCGTTCGACACCCCGTCGCCCGGCACCGCGCACAACGAGGCCCGCGACCAGGTGTGGGACGAGCTGATCGCGATCCTGATGGACAAGTACGACGGCGACGAGCGGGAACTGCGCGGCAACGAGGAACTGCTCGGCGCGTTCAACCGGGCGTGGCCGCTGATCGACGCCGCCGACCTCGTCGCGGACCTGTGGTCGGTGCCTGCCTACCTGCGTAAATGCGCGCCCTGGCTCAGCCCCGAGGACGTACGCACCCTGCAGCGCGCCGACCCCCAGGCCTGGACCGTGCCGGACCTCCCCCTGCTGGACGCTGCCCGGCAACGGCTCGGCGATCCCGAGGTGTCCCGGCGACGGCGCCGGCAGGACGCCGCCGTCGCCGCCGAACGCGCGCGGATGTCCCGGGTCGTCGACGACCTGCTCGCCGTGGAGGTCGACGGCGAGGACGAGCTGACGATGATGCACGGGATGCTGCGCGGCAGCGACATCCAGGGCTCGATGGTGGACGAGGCGGCACTGCGGACGACCAGCCCGGATCTGCTCGCCGGGCCGTTCGCGCACGTCGTCGTGGACGAGGCGCAGGAGCTGACCGACGCGGAGTGGCAGATGCTGCTGCTGCGCTGCCCGTCACGCAGTTTCACCATCGTCGGGGACCGCGCCCAGGCCCGGCACGGGTTCACGGAGTCGTGGCGCGAGCGGCTGGAACGGATCGGGCTGGACCGGGTCGAGCTGGCGACGCTGAGCATCAACTACCGCACGCCCGCGGAGATCATGGCGGAGGCCGAACCCGTCATCCGGGCGGCGCTTCCCGACGCCAACGTGCCGATCTCCATCAGGAACAGTGGGCTTCCCGTCGTACACACATCGGTGTCGGCATTGAGCTCGATCCTCGAGTCCTGGCTGGCCACGCACGCGGAGGGAGTCGCCTGCGTGATCGGTGCAGCCGGCGGCGAGGACACCGCCCGGGTCCGGTACCTGACCCCCGAACTGTCGAAGGGGCTCGAGTTCGACCTGGTCGTCCTCGTCGACCCGAAGCGGTACGGAGCCGTCGACCGCTACGTAGCGATGACCCGGGCGACGCAACAGCTGATCATCCTTGATCTCAACCAAGGTTGAGGTTCTATCGTGCGCGGATGGATCCGGAGGACCGTCTCACTGTCGGCGAGGTCATGCACCGCACGGGGGTGTCGGCGTCGGCCCTGCGCTTCTACGAGGCCAAGGGGCTGATCACCGCCGAGCGCAACGGTGGCAACCAGCGTCTCTACCCCCGGCACATGCTGCGGCGCATCTCGCTGATCCTGGTCGCCAAGCGGCTCGGCATCCATCTCACCAGCGTCGCCGAGATCTTCGCCACCCTGCCCGCGGACAGCGCGCCGACCCAGGAGGAGTGGCAGCGCGTCTCGCGGGCCTGGAAGGGCGAGCTGGAGGGCCGGCGGCGCTACATCGAGAACCTGGAACACCAGCTCACGAGCTGTATCGGCTGCGGCTGCCTCTCCATGAAGTCGTGCGCGCTGATGAACCCCGAGGACGGTCTCGGCCGCCGCGGCCAGGGCCCGGTCCGATTGGAGGAAGCAAGTCGCTGTTGACTTCAAGCGCCGTTGAAGTTTTACCGTCAACCCGTGGATCACGTCATGGACGACATCGGCGAGCGGCTCAAGGGTGCCTTCCGCAGGTACCCGACGGGCGTGGCAGTCATCAGCGCGGCCTCCCCTGCGGGCCCGGTGGGCCTGACGGCATCCAGTGTCGCGTCGGTGTCGGTCAGTCCCCCGGCGCTGTCGTTCTCCGTCATGGGCACCCCGTCGGCGCGGGCACTGCTACAGGCAGCAAGCTTCGTCGTGCACCTGCTGGGTCCGAAACACGCGGCTCTGGCAGGGGATTTTGCGCGTACGGGTGGAGCGCGCTTCACTCCCGAACAAGGCTGGAGCACGTTGCCGTCAGGAGAACCGATCCTGCCCGACGCGCTCGCCGCCATGCGGGTCGCGCCGTTGCAGCTCGTGCCCGTCGGCGACTCGACGATCGTGGTCGCGCAAGTGCTCGACGTGTTCCACGGACCGGAGGACGGCCGACTCGTCCACCATGCCCGAGAGTTCATCACGTTGCCCTTCACCACGTTGACCCCGGAAAGAACAGGATCCTGATGCGTACGTCACGCTTCTTCCGCCCGCGCACCGTCGTGAGCGCCCACTGCGATCTGCCCTGTGGCGTCTACGACCCGGCGCAGGCCCGCATCGAGGCCGAGTCGGTCAAGGCGATCGCCCAGAAGTACCAGGCCAGCACCGACCCGGAGTTCCGGACCCGGGCGCTGATCATCAAGGAGCAGCGCTCCGAGCTGGTCAAGCATCACCTGTGGGTGCTGTGGACCGACTACTTCAAGGCCCCGCACTTCGAGAAGTACCCTCAGTTGAACGGCCTCTTCAACGAGGCGACCAAGCTGGCCGGCGCCGGCGGGGCGAAGGGCTCCGTGGACCCGGCCGTGGCGGAGAACCTGCTGGGCAAGATCGAGGAGATCTCGAAGATCTTCTGGGAAACCAAGCAGGCGTAACCCGAGGAGTCGTTACATGCAGCGCACCGAGCTCGTCGAAGGCCTGATGGGTCGTTTCCCCCACGTCCCGCGCGAAGCGGTCATCAAGGAGGACCTGCTGCGCGGCGGGCTGGCCTTCGACGACTCGGCGTTGACCGACAACGAGCACGGCGACGTGAAGCCGAAGTCGTACTTCATCTTCTGCTGTCCAACGGCAAGCAGGTCATGGAGGTCGCCCCGACGATCCAGTGGGGCTATCTCATCTACCTGACGGCGTTCCGCGTCTGCCAGTACTTCGGCGCCAAAGAGGAGTGCCAGTACTGCGACATCAACCACAACTGGCGCCAGCACAAGGCAGCCGGCCGCCCGTACACCGGCGTCAAGCCCGTCGACGAGATCCTGGAAGCCCTGGAGATCATCGACAAGTACGACACCGCGAAGACGTCCCAGGCGTACACGCTGACCGGCGGCAGCATCACCTCGCACGTCGGCGGCAAGACCGAGGCTGACTTCTACGGCCAGTACGCCCAGGCGATCGAGGAGCGTTTCCCCGGACGCTGGATCGGCAAGGTCGTCGCCCAGGCGCTGCCCCGCGCCGACGTGCAACGCTTCCACGACTACGGGATCCGCATCTACCACCCCAATTACGAGGTGTGGGACAAGAAGCTCTTCGAGCTCTACTGCCCGGGCAAGGAAAGGTACGTCGGCCGCGAGGAGTGGCACCGCCGCATCCTCGAATCCGCCGAAGTCTTCGGCCCCCGCAACGTCATCCCCAACTTCGTCGCCGGCGTCGAGATGGCCGCCCCGCACGGCTTCACCACCGTCGACGAGGCGATCGACTCCACCGCCGAAGGCCTGCAGTACTTCATGTCGCGGGGCATCACGCCCCGCTTCACCACCTGGTGCCCGGAGCCGACCACGCCGCTCGGCAAGGCCAACCCGGAGGGCGCGCCGCTCGAATACCACGTCCGGCTGCTGGAGGTCTACCGCGCGACCATGGAGGCTAACGGCCTGTCCAGCCCGCCCGGATACGGCCCGGCCGGCCCCGGCAACGCCGTCTTCTCCGTCAGCTCCTTCATGGACAGTCTTACGCCGGCCACCTGATGGCACTAGCATCTTTACGATGACTAGTTCACTGCCGCGCAAGATGTGGATGCTGCTCGAACCGGTACACGCCCTGCTCTACTACGCCCCCGAGGCCGGTGCGGAGGCGGCCGCGGAGGGATACGACCCGGCGGACCGTTGGCAGAGTTACTTCGCGTGGCGGGCGGCGCCGCTCGGGGCAGCCGGGCCGGGGCTGGTCACGGCCTCGTTCTACAGCTTCTCGCCCGCGAAGGTCGCGCGGTATGTGCCCGCCACCTGGGAGGTCGCGTCTGCCGGGGAGGCGCTGGCGAGCAGGTTGCGGGCAGTGGACAGCTCTCTGCGTACGGTGTGGGGCGAAGAGATCGGCAGCGCGGCACTGGCGGAAGCCGCGAAGCTGGCCCGCACCGCCGCCGAGGCCTGCGTCACCACCGGCCGGGTCCTGGCCGCCGCCAACCAGGACCTGCCCTGGCCCGACGAGCCCCACCTCGCGCTCTGGCAGGCATCCATGGTCCTGCGCGAGCACCGCGGCGACGGCCACGTGGCAGCCCTGCTCACGGCGGGTCTCGACGGCTGCGAGTCGCTGGTGTCGTTCGCGGCGATCGGCGCGGCCCCGGTGACGACGTTCGGCAGCCGGGAGTGGACCCCGGAGGAATGGCAGGCCGCCACCGAACGGCTCACCGCGCGGGGCTGGCTCAACCCGGACGGCACCGCCACCCCGCTCGCCCACGAGACCCGCGCCGAGATCGAGCGGACAACCGACGCCCTGGCCGAGTCGCCGTGGGAAGCCCTCGGCCCCGAAGCCACCCGCCGCCTCGTCACCCTCACCGCCCCACTGACCACCACCATCGTCAAGGCCGGCATTCTCCCCGGCGTCTCCACCCTGGGCATCCGGCCCCCGAAAACAGGGCAGCCCTCGCCTGCGGAGCGGCCCCCGGCGGCAGAGCTGTGACCGCGGATCTGATGGCGGGCTGGGCCCGGGGGTGGGCGGTGTCGCGCGGCGCCCCGGCGCCGGTGCCGCGGGCGGGCGGCTGGTTCATCCCGACCGGAGTCCCCGGCGAGGCAGCCCGCTACCTGCTGCACGACAGCGCCGACGTCCCCCGGGTGACCGGCACCGAGGTCCAGCCGCACACCTGGATCAAGGTGAGCGCCGCCCCCGACGACGTCCTCCCGCACCTGCCGGCAGGCTGGGAACGCCGCCACGACGGGCACCTGATGCACCGCCGGCTCGGCGACTCGCCTTCCGCGCCCCTGACCGAGGGTTACACCGCGCGACTCGACGACACCGGCACCGGTGCGGTCAAGGTCGTCATCCGGGAGAGCGACGGCGAGGTCGCCGCGAAAGCTCAGGCCGGCATCGCCGCCCCGATCGTGGTCTTCGACCGGGTCGAGACGCTCCCCGCCCACCAACGCCGCGGCCTCGGCCGCGCCGCGATGACCCTGCTCACCACCCACGTCGCCACGAGAGCGAGCGCGGGCATCCTCGTCGCCACCGACGAGGGCCGCGCCCTCTACGAAACCCTCGGCTGGATCACCGCTTCCCCCGTGACCGTCATCGAATACGTACCTTAGGCCGGGTGCAGGTTAGCCCAGGTGCGAGCTGTCGGGGCCGCGCCGGCCCATTCCTCCAGCAGGGTGCGGGCGTCGTCCTGCGTCGCGCCGAGGAAAAGCCGCTGCTCGTTGGCGTAGTCGCGGCTCTCCTGGCGGATCGAGGATTCGCTGCAGCAGGTGCAGAGGTCGACCCGGCTCGCCAAAATCTCGATGCCGAGGCTGCGCCGGGAGAACGCGACCTGCAGATCGTGCAGATCGGCCGGTTGGTCGGCGTTCACCAGCACCGACAGGGTGGCGAGCGGCGATTCCTCGGCAAGCACGAGCTCGTCGAAGACCGGGACGGTCAGATCGCCGGTCGTCCGCTCACCATTGGGGGCGCCGTCGTGCACGACCACCTCACCGAAGCGGCGGGAGGGGTCGAACGGCACACTGATCACCCGGGCGCGCGTCGGGCAGAGCCGCAGCGCCCACACCACCTCGCCCACGTCCCGCAACCGCACGCAGGTCGGCCCGAAGTCCTCGTTGATCGGCCCGCTGCCGGGCGGCACCGACAGGCCGTAACCGTCCCAGCAGTCACGCGCCGTCGCCCAGTCACCCAGAATGGTGGCCACGGTCCCGAGATTCCAGAACGCGGGCTCCTCGGCTCCCCTGCGCACGTGCGTGACCGCGATCTTTCCCGTCTCGTACGCGCGAGGCCAGTCCCGGGCGAACTTGTACGCGAGCGCGGCGTCGAACCACGTGGCGGCAGCCATCTCCCCCGTCAACGACGGCGCGGCCGTGGCCAGTAACTCCCCGGCCAGCGGCCAGTCCTCGGCCTCGAAGGCCGTGTAGGCCCGCCCCATCGTTTCCCTGACCGCTGCCGACATTCCCCGCGAGAACATGCGCGGGAAAATAACACCTCAGAAAAGCGTCGTCGGCTCGGGCAGGGTGGGTTCGGGCAACGGTTCCAGATTTGGTACGCGAGCGCGGACCTCGTCGTGGAAACGCCGGGCCAGCGCGGGGGCGTCGACGTTGTCGGGGGTGTGCATGAACATCGTCGGGGAGCGGCCCTCGCGCAGCCATTGCGCGATGGCGGTGACCCAGGGCTGCCAGCCCTCGACCGTGCGCTCGACCGAGTCGCGGCCCAGATAGCGAACGATCGGGTGGTCGGTCAGAGCGACGTCCCGTAACGGCATTCGCGGTTTCTTCGTCCACGCGTCACGTTCGGCGTCGCTCGTCGGCGGGGTCCGGAAGAACGCGGTGGTGTCGAAGGGGACCCATTCGGCGCGGACCGGGGCGAGGACGTTCTCGAGGGGCGCCGGGGTGTCGAAGAAGGTGCGGTCGCGGACCTCCACGGCGTACCGGTAAATGCTGGGGAGCCTGCGCAGGAAACGGCCGAGAGTGTCGACGTCAGCGGGGGTGAACGAACCCGGCAGTTGGACCCAGAGCGCGTGCACCCGCGGGCCGAGCGGTTCGATGGCATCGAGGAACGCCCGCATCTCGGTTTCGCAATTCGCGAGCCGCAGGGTGTGCGTAACGGTCTTCGGCAGCTTGACCACGAACCGGAAATCGGGGTCCGTCTGCCCCGCCCACGACGCCGCCGTCTCCCGTGACGGCGTCGCGTAGAACGTGGTGTTCCCCTCGACCGCGTTGCACCATTGCGCGTAGGACCGTAACCGTTCCTGCGGCTCCGAGAACTGCCACGCCTTGTGGGTCCACATCGCGCATCCGACATGCAAACGCATGCCTGGAAATTTACAGGTGGCGGTGCAGGAACTCCGCGGCGGCGTCAGCGGCCTCAGTCACGAAGGGCTCGTTGTCGTAGAGGTCGATGTGCTGCTCGGCGTCCAGCCAGCGGATCTCTTTGGGACCCGTGGCCTGCTGATATGCGGCTTCGGCGAGCTCCGGGGAGCAGTAGTCGTCGGTCCGCCCGTGCACGATCAGCAGGGGCGTCGCGGCGAGCAGCGGGGCCGCGCCGAGGGCGTCGAAGGTCATCAGCGAATGCAGCGAGCCGTACGTCACCCGGTTCTCCCAATGCTCCGCCGCTGACCGGGAGGTGCCGTAGTACGCGTACGGTTCGGCACCTCCCATCGCCGCGGGCCCACCATCCGGCGCGACCGCGGGCAACTCCTCGTCGTAGCGTTCGATGAAGGAACGGATTGCCTGCCGGTAACCGTCCGGATCGCCCGCACTGAACCGGGCCGGGCTGTTGTAGGCGCCCGCGATCCCGGCCACGGCCCCGATTCGCGGATCGGTCGCCGCGGCCCGCAACGCATATCCGCCGCCGAGACAGACACCGACGATCCCGATCCGGTCGGTGTATTCCCCGAGCAGGCCGACCGCGGCGCGCAGGTCGGCGAGTTTGCCCTGACTGTCCTCGTGAGCACGGCGTCCGCCGCTCTCCCCGAACCCCCGATGGTCAAAGGCCAAAGTGGTCAGTCCCGCGTCGTTCAGCCTTTTCGCGTACGTTCCGGCGACCTGTTTCTTCACTCCGGTGAACGGGCCGGTGAGGACAACGGCCTTGTCCCCGGCCCGTTGCAGATCGCCGGCCAGTGTGATGCCGTCGGCGGTAAAAGTAACGTCCATGGCGTCGACGCTAGGGCGTTCGCGGGACGACGGACAGAAGGCACTTCGCGGTACCCTTCGGCATGTCGTTGCGGGTTCCGGACGTGCTCGAAGAAAGCTGCTCGACGCGCCAGGCGCTCGAACGGCTCGCGTCGAAATGGCGGGTCCTGCTCCTCTACGCGCTGATGGACGGCCCGCAACGCCCCGCTCAGCTGCGCCGGCGGGTCGCGGGCATCACCCAGAAGGTCCTCACCGAAACCCTGCGCGGCATGGAGAGCGATGGCCTGGTCGAGCGCCGGGTCCTCAAGGAAACACCCCCGCAGCACGTCGAATACTCGCTGACCGAGCTGGGCCGCACCCTGGAGAAGCCGCTCGCCGCGATCTGCGAATGGGCGGCCTCCCCAGCATCGTGAGCCGCGATCAGCTCCGCAGCTTGGTCATGGTCGCGGCGACCACCGGGGGCAGCAGTTCGGAGTCGGCCGGGTCGGGTTCCCCGAAGAGCGTCCCGATCATGATCGTGATGTAGAGATTGCCGTCCCACGCCGCCATGTGCGGTCCGGTCAGCTCATCAACGTACGAGTACGCGCCGGTGCCCAGGCCGGGAATGTCGGTCAGCGTGCTGTTCTTGGCCTCGGCCTTCTTGAACCCGTCGAACATGATGTTCGCGATGGGCTCCTGGTAGACCTCCATCTGGATCATCACGGTGTGGTTCTTGTACGCCAGCGTGCACGACGCCATGGTCGACAGCTTCGTCGTGGTGACGTCCTCGCGCTGAATCTTGCGATTTGTCAGCTTCGCATCCATCGCGGTCGTGTCGGCGCCGTCGCACGCCTTCTTCGGCGCCCGGTAAACGGCAGCCACGGCAGGCGCACTGGACTGCGTCGCCGCGCTGCTCGCCGAACTGCTCGCCGGGCTGCTCTGCGCCTCTTCCGCCGCGCCACCACAGGCAGTCGCACAGATCAATGTCATGGCCGCGATCGCGACGCTCTTCCTGATATCCCCGTTGAATCGCATCGAAGAAGTCTCATACAAGCCATCAACGCTGGTCAGCCCCGGGGTACACCGCCGTGTCACGGGCCACCCCGGGTGCGTGCAGCGGTCATCTCGCGCTTGCCGCTGCCGACTTGTGAACTGTACAGTACCGTTCACATATGGAGGTGGTCATGGAACCGGCGAAGTCCTCGTCGCGTGGCCCGGCCCGCGAGCAGGCGATCCTGAACGCCGCGGTGGCCCTGGTCGCGGAGATCGGTTATGAGCGGGTCACCGTCGATGCGATCGCGGCCCGGGCCCGCGCGTCCAAGGCGACGATGTACCGCAAGTGGCCGGGCAAGGCCGAGCTGGTCGCGGATGCCCTGCGCCGGCACGCCGAGGGTGGTGTCACCGAGCTGCCCGACACCGGCAGCCTGCGAGGTGACCTCGTCGCCGTCGTGAGTGCCATCGCCGCGACGTTCGACGGGTCCGACGGCGGCCCGTCGCTGCTCGCGCTGGTCGAGGCGATCCGCGCTGACCCGGACCTGCGCGACATCGTCCGCGGTCAGATCGATGAACGCAGCCGGCAGGACGGGGAGACCATCTGCCGCCGGGCCGTCACCCGCGGCGAAGCGGTCGACGGGACCCGGGGCCCCGCGGTGGTCGGGCTGACGGTCGCCCACCTGTTCCTGCGCACGATGCTCGGCGGCGCGCCACCCGCCCCGGACGAGCAGGAAGCCTTCGTCGACCAGATCCTGCTTCCACTGATCTCCAAGGGGTAGCCATGTCCGCGACCATAGAACCGTTCACCCTCCACGTCCCCGACGAGGACCTCGCCGATCTGCACCGGCGCCTCGACGCCGTGCGCTGGCCGGCGGGCAGCACCGTCGACGACACCAGCCAGGGCCCGACGCGGGACAAGCTGCAGGCGCTCGTCGAGCACTGGCGCGACAAGTACGACTGGCGCGCCTGCGAGGCGCAGCTCAACGCGCTCGGTCAGTACCGCACCACGATCGACGGCCTCGACATCGACTTCCTGCACATCCGCTCGCCCGAGCCCGGGGCACTGCCGCTGATCATGACGCACGGCTGGCCCGGCTCGGTCCTCGAATTCCGCAAGGTGATCGGCCCGCTGACCGACCCGGCCGCCCACGGTGGCGACCCCCGCGACGCCTTCCACCTGGTCATTCCGACGCTGCCCGGTTTCGGTTTCTCCGCGAAGCCCGCGGAGACCGGCTGGACCCCCGGCCGGATCGCCGACGCCTGGATCACCCTGATGGACCGCCTCGGTTACGACAGGTGGGGCGCTCAGGGCGGCGACCTGGGCTGCGCGGTCACCGACGAGATCGCCCGCCGCGCCCCCGCGGGCCTGACCGGGATGCATCTCAACTTCGCGATGTTCGGCCCCACCCCGGACGAGATCGCCGACGCCACCCCGGACGAACAGGCCATGCTGGCCAGCGCGAAATACTTCTGGGACAACCTTTCCGGGTACGCGAAACAGCAGTCGACGCGCCCCCAGACGATCGGCTATTCCCTCGCCGACTCCCCCGTAGGACAGGCCGCCTGGATCTACGCCATGCTCCAGGACACGTGCGGCACCCCCGGCAACGCCGAGGCCACGTTCACGCTCGACGAGATGCTCGACGACATCATGCTCTACTGGCTGCCCAACTCCGGCGCCTCAACAGCCCGCATGTACTGGGAAATGACCCGCTCGAACTGGTCCGCCCCGGCCACCGTCGACGCCCCGGCCACCGTCCCCACCGGCTTCACCATGTCCCCGAAGGAGCACGTGCGAAAGTCCCGCCGCTGGCTCGAACGCCGCTACAGCACCATCGTCCACTTCGACGAACTCCCCGCCGGCGGCCACTTCACCGCCCTCGAACAACCCGAAGGCTTCACCGCCGCCGTCCGCGCCACCTTCACCCACCTCCGCTGACAAAACGATAGGTGGCCAGCACCGCCGCGAGGTGCTCACGTTGCGCGCCGACCCAGTCGTCCGGCAGCGCGACCGGGACCACGACGGTCACCATCGAGACGAATTCGTCCTCGACCTCGACATCCGGGCAGTCGCGGGTGCCGTGCAGCCGGATCCGGATCGCGGGTCCACGACCGTTCCCCAACCACATGGCGTCGTCCCCCGCCGCCAGCTGGTCGAGGAAGACAGCCAGGGACTGGAGGTTGGCGGGCCAGATCGCCAGGTCGGAGCTGCCCCGCACGAAGGGTGACTCCACCACGATCCGGGCGGCCAGCGCCTTCGGCCATCTCGGGTGCGGCCCGCTGACCTCGACCCGGACGGCGTTGCCATCCTCGTCGGCCAGGGAGAGCAGTGGCAGCGGTCCCTGTTCCGGCATGGTCGGATCCTGCCAGAGCCGCACCCGTTGCGTCCGAGCTGGGCCAGGTCAGCGGATCGGCGGTGTTCGGTCCTGGGCGGCCAGGCCCAGGTCCTGGCTGACGACCTGCGGGGTCGAAGGGCCACCGCCGGCCACGCCGCCGCCGAGACGGACGATCTGGGCCGGGGGCTGGGCGGCGTCGAGCTCTTCGAGACGGGCCAGGTCCTCGGCGGAGATCAGCGCGGCGATGGGTTTGCCGTGGCGGGTGATCACGATGCGCTCGCTGGCGTAGACCGCTCGGTTGATCAGGTCCGCGAAGGCGGCGCGGGCCTGGGTAACCGGAACTTTGTAGTCCATGCCATGGAAATGTACTGCCCCGCTCAGCCGCCGGCCCCGGACGGCCACGGGGTGTCGTCAGCCTCCCACGTGGATGCCGGGGCGGCGGGCGGGATCAGGTTCGGTGCGGCGGAGGATTTCGCGGACGACCGGGGCGGTGTCGCCCCGGCCCAGAAGCAGATAGCGGAAGAGGTGGACCAGGGGGCTGCCTTCGGCCCACTCGAAATAGCACTGGGGGCGTACGCCGGCCGCGTCGCGCAGGGCGAGCAGGATCGCGGCGATGGCGTTCGGGGCGGCCGGGCTCTGGGCGCGCAGGACGTGGTAGCCCTGGACGTCGACGCCATGGACGACCAGGACGTTGCTGAAGCTGGACGGGTCGACGACCTCGATCTCGAGGAAGATGATGTCGGCGCCGGTCGGGACGGGGTTCATGCCGCGCTGTTCGCGTTCCTTGGCGTAGTACTCCGCTTGGTCGCCGGCCTCGCGGCGGTTGGTGACGATGTTGAGCTCGCCGTCGTAGGCGATCGAGGCGGCGATGTGGTCGCGGGCCAGCTCGTCGAACTCGATGCGGTCGGCGCGCAGCTCGGTGGTGCGGGTGACGCGGGAGATCAACGAGACCACGATGATGCCGGCGATGAAGACGCCGGAGATGGCGATGCCGTCCGGCTTTTCGATGATGTTGTCGCCCAGGGCGTACAGAAGGATCAGGGTGAGGGTGGTGAAGCCCGCAGCCGCGCCGCGTTGCCGGCGGCGGAACGCGGAGATCGCGACGGCGACGGCACCGGAGACCATCATGGCCAGGATGCCGGTCGCATATGCCCCGGCCTGCGCGTTGACGTCGGCGCCGAACGCGATGGTGATGCCGACGCTGATCGCGGTGTAGACGAGCACGACCGGGCGCACCGCGCGGGCCCATTCCGGTGCCATGCCGTAACCGGGCAGGTAACGGGGCACGATGTTGATCAGGCCTGCCATCGCGGACGCGCCCGCGAACCAGAGGATCAGGACGCTGCTGATGTCGTAGGTCGTGCCGAAGACCTCGCCGAGCTTGTCGTGCGCGAGGTAGGCCAGCGCCCGCCCGTTGGCCGCGCCGCCGGGCTCGAACTCCTCGTGCGGGATCAGCACGGTGGTGACGAAGCTGGTGAGCAGCAGGTAGACGCTCATGATCAGCGCCGCCACGGTGAGCAGCTTGCGGGTGTTGCGGATGCGGGACTCGCGGCGCTCCTCCGCGGTCTTCCCCGTGCTGGCGATCAACGGCATCATGCTGACGCCGGTCTCGAAGCCGGAGAGGCCGAGCACCAGGGCGGGAAACGCCAGTAACGCCGACGAGACCGTGCCGAACCCGCCCGCGGAGACGCCGTGCAGCCACGTCGAGAACGCGTCCGGGACTGTGAACACGTCGATCAGCCCGACGACCGTGATCACCGCGTTGAGCCCGAGGAAGATCACCACGAGCGGGATGGCGACCTTCACGGCCTCGCTGAAACCGAGCAGGAACACGAAGCCCAGGATCAGCAGCAGCACGACGGTGATCAGCACCGCGTGCCCGTGCAGGACACCGGGCAGGTAGGGGTTCTCCGACATGTGCACGGTGGCGTCCGCGGCGGACAGCGTGATCGTGATGATCCACGAGGTGGCGACAAAGCCGAGCAGCACGAGGACGAACAGCTTGCCGTACCAGAAGGGCAGCAGGTCCTCGAGCATCGCGACCGAGCCCTGGCCGTTGGGGCTCTCCCGGGCGACCCTGCGATACATGGGGAGCATGCCGAGCAGGGTCAGCGCGACGATCAGCAGCGTGGCCAGCGGTGACAGTGCCCCGGCGGCGAGCGCCGCGATGGCCGGCAGGTAGGACAGGGTGGAGAAGTAGTCGACGCCGGTCAGCGCCATGACCTTCCACCACGGCTGCTGGTGGCCCGCGGTCTCGGGCGACTCCGGCCCCACGGGCTGGACGCGGTTGGCCAGCAGCCAGCGGGTGACCCGGTGGGCGGGTGCGGGTGCCGGGTCCGGCATCGCCACGGAATGCGGCACTTCGATCTGGGAGCTCATCGGTTGACAGAATGCACCATGGGTACGACACCTGCATCAGCGAGCGAAGGACAGGTCATATGCGCACCATCGTGATCACGGGCGCGAGCTCCGGCGTGGGCCTGGCGGCGGCGAAGCAACTGGCCGCGATGGGTGACCAGATCGTTGCCGTGGGCCGCGATCCCCGCCGGCTGGGCGCGGCGATGGCCGAGATCCGCAAGGCCGCGACCGGCCCCGAGCCCGACGAGGTCAGGGCCGACTTCGAAACCCTCGAGGACGTACGGTTGGTAGCTGAGCACGTACTCAGCGCGTACGAAAAGATTGACGTCCTGGCGAACAATGCTGGCGGCATGCTGGGGTCTTATCGAGTGACCCCGGACGGCTTCGAAGCGACCGCGCAGAGCAACCACCTGGCGCCCTTCCTGCTCGCGAACCTCCTGCGTGAGCGGCTCAGTGGCGGCCGCATCATCGGCACCTCCTCGGACGCGCACCGCCGTGCCCGCGTCGACCCGGACGACTTCACCGGCGACCCGCAAGCCTGGAGCGCGTGGCGGGCCTACGGCGCGGCCAAGGGCGAGAACATCCTGTTCGCGGCGGAGGCGGCCCGCCGCTGGCCGGACATCCTGTCGGTCTCGTTCCACCCGGGCCTGGTCCGCACGAACTTCGGCGCCGACCCCGCAACCCGCCTGGTCTACAAGATCTGGCCGTTCCTGATCACCGCCCAGAAGGCGGGCGCACTGCTGACCTGGCTCGCGACGGCCCCGGCGAACGAACTGACGACCGGCGCCTACTACGTCGGCCGCAAGGTCACCGAACCACGACAGTGGGTCACCGACCCGGAGCTCGCCGCCCGCCTCTGGACCTCGAGCGCACAGGCGGTCAACTTGTAGGAGACCGCTGCCGACCACCCCCGATAACCATTAACGGCCCCGGGCATTACCTTCTTCACTCACCCCTGCCACCAGCGCTTTTGTCTTTGTAGGTTGACGCGCATGCTCCCCCGCGTCAACCCGACCCCACGCTGGTGGTCCGGCGCCGCGGGCCTGGCCGCGACCTCGAGCCTGCTCGTCGTCACGGCATTGTGGGCCACCAATCTCGGCGACTCCTGGACCGGTGCCGCCGGCCGGCTAGCGGCGCTCTGGTCGGCGGACCTCCTGCTCATCCAGGTCGTCCTCATGGCGCGCATCCCGATGATCGAACGCGCTTTCGGCCAGGACACCCTCGCCCGCCGGCACCGCTGGACCGGCTTCGCGTCGTTCCATCTGCTGCTCATCCACATTGTCCTGGCGACTTACTCCTACGCGGCGGGCGGCTCACTCTTCGCCCAGTTCGCGTCATTCATCGCCGATTACCCCGGAATGCTGCTCGCGCTGGGCGGAACGGTCGCGCTCATCCTGGTGGTCATCACATCAGTACGCACGGCACGTCGCCGCTTGCGCTACGAGTCCTGGCATCTACTGCACCTGTACGCGTACCTCGGCGTCGCACTCGCCCTACCGCACCAGATCTGGACCGGCACGGACTTCATCGCCAATCCGCTCGCGCGAGCATATTGGTGGAGCTTGTACGCCCTCGCCGCTTCCAGCGTCGTGGTGTTCCGCGTTCTCCGACCGTTGTGGCGAACCCTGCGGCACCGTCTCGTGGTCGATCACATCGTCCCGGAAGCGCACGGCCTGGTCTCGGTCTATCTGCGGGGCCGAGCCCTGGAACGCCTCCCGGTCCGCGCCGGCCAGTTCTTCGTATGGCGCTTCCTGGACGGGCCAGGATGGACGCGCGGCAATCCGTTCTCCCTCTCAGGCCCACCGAACGGCAACCAGCTCCGGATCACGGTGAAGCAACTGGGTGACGGCAGCTCCCGGGTCGCGCACCTTTCCCCGGGCACATCGGTGCTGATCGAGGGCCCCTACGGCCGTTTGACCGCGGAGTCCTATAGGGGCGGCCCGGTAACGATGCTGGCCTGCGGGGTGGGCATCACGCCATTGCTCGCGCTGCTGTGGGATCTCCCCTACGGCCAGGGCCAGGCCACGCTGATCTACCGAGCGCGGGAGGCCTCCGAAGTCGCCTTCCTCGACGAAATCGAATGGCTCGCAGCCCAACGCGGCGTCCGCCTGGTCCCGCTGATCGGACCCCGCGCCCGCTCCGGCTCGTGGCTCCCTGCCGAATACGCGGACTATTCAGATGCCGAAGCGCTGCGTGTCCTGTCGCCGGACATCACCCGCCACGACCTCTACCTCTGCGGCCCGGACCCCTGGACGGACGCGGTCCGCTCGGCGGCCCGAACAGCCGGCGTCCCCTCCGCCCAGGTCCACCGCGAACGGTTCGGCTGGTAGAGATGCGCCGAATCGTTTTATGGCTGCTGTCCACAGTCGTGATAGTCGTGCTGCTCTTCAGCTACCGCACCTCAACAGGCCCGTCATCTTCTTCCGCACCCTGGACGCCACGGCCTTCTGAGCCGTCGTCGAGCAAGGATTCGCATTGATCGGCGGCATGATGGTCACCCAGCCGCCGGAACAGCGCCCCCGCCTCGTTCAGTGACCGGACCGCGCCGGTGTGATCGCCGGTGGCCAGGGAGAGCCTGCCGGACAGCATCGTGGCGACGGCCCGCCAGCGCAGGTCGGGACCGGTCCGGAGCACCAGCAGGGCGCGACTGAGCGACATCCGTGCCTGGTCGTGATGTGCCTGCCTCAGCTGCACCTCACCCAACCGGGCCAGCGCTCGGGCACCCTCCAGCGCGGTGTGCTCGCGGTCGTCGACCTCGACGGCGGCACCGAGCAACGCCGCAGCTTCGGCGAGCCGCCCGAGCCGGGCCTGGATGCTCCCGAGGATGCGTAACGCGACGGCCTCGTTCACCGGATCGGGGACAGACCGGTAGAGCCGCAGCGTTTCGGACGCCACCGGAACGGCCTCCTCGTTGCGGCCGGAGACGGCGAGCACCTCGGCCAGACCCGACAACGCGCTGGCCGCTCCCTGGACATTCCCGGCCGCGGTGAACAGGCGGTGACTTTCGCGGGCATCGTCGTGGCCGCGTGCCAGCCAGTCCGGGTCATCGTCCATCAGGTACATCCCGACGGCCAGATCGGCGCGCCCGTCCAGGGCCACGGCGTGCGTCGAGTCGTCGCCCTCGCTCAGCTCGACGGCCTCGTTGTAGCGGTGGTACGCCGCCGCCCACTCGCCCAGATACCGCTCCCGTTCCGCCCGGGTCATCAGGACGTGCGCGCGGGCCGCCGGGTCGCCGAGTCGTTCGGCGGCAATGCCCGCGGCGTGGACAAGGTGTCCCCAGTCGTCGACGGCACCGGTCAGATACAACACCGGCCCGGCTACCTCGACCAGTCGCCAGCAGAGCTCGTCCAGCTCGGCACGGACCGCGCCGGTCACCGCGCCGCGCAGATTCGGGCCTTCAGCCCGGTACCAGTCCCAGGCGGAGACCCGCAGCGCCGGACCGGCGCCCGGCTCACCCGGCCCGATCGGGCCGGCGACCCGCCGCACCTCGGTGAGCATGTCCTCGAGCAGCAGGCGCTGGGCAGCCGGCCACCGCTCGGCCGGCAGATGCGCGGCGTAGGCCAGGACCAGCGGCCGGAACAGGTAGCGGCCACCGCCCGCGACGATCAGCCGCGCCCGGTCCAGACCGGCCAGGATCGTGCCGGCCTCGACCGGCGTGGTGCCCAGCATCGCCGCTGCCCGATCGACGGTCACCGAGACGGCCTGCATCCGGCCGGTCAGGGCGAGCAGTTCCTGCTGCGGGCCCGGCAGGTCCCGGCGGCTGTACTCGAACACGCCGTAGCCCGCCTGGCTGCGCAGTTCCCGCCGCCGCCGGTCGATCGTGTCGGCGCAACTCCGGACCGTCTCGCCGGTCCGGACGATAGCGGCGATCGCCAGGGCGAGAAAGAACGGGAGCCGCTCGCACAGCTCGACCAGTCGCAGCGTCGCCGCCTGGTCCTGGTCCACCGCGGGCCGGCCGAGCACGATGCGCAGCATCTCGACGGCGCTCTTCTCGTCCAGCGGCGGCACCTCGACCGGCACCGCCAGCCCGGGACGCACCTCCGGCAGGTCGGGGCGGCTGGCCACGATCACCGTCCAGAACGCGTCCCGCCGGGTCAGCGCCGCCACCTGATCCGCGCTGCTCACGTGGTCGAGGATGACCACGAAGCGGTCCTGTCTGCTCAACCGCATCAGCAGGTCGCCGAGCACCTGGTCCTTCTCCGCGAGCTCGGCGGGCATGGCGTCCGGTGTGACGCCGAGCGCGGTGATCAACGCGTTCTGCGCGTGCGTGACCGTTTCCTGCTCGTCCACCTCACCGCGCATGTCGACCTGGCAGACCTGGGCACCTTCTGCGGCGAGCCGGTCGGCGACCAGCCCGAGCACGGTCGTGATGCCCACGCCGGCGGGCCCGCTGACCCGGATCACCCGGGTTCCCGGCCCGTCGTCGGCCCAGGCCGCAGTGGCCAGCCCGCCCAGTCGCCCGATGATGTCTCCCCTGCCGACCACCCGCACCGGCTCGCCCGCATGCCGCGGCGCCGGATGAGCGGCACGCCAGCCCGCGATCCGCTCCGGGATGATGTCCTGCTCGCGGTGCAACAGCTCGGCAAGCTCGTTGTGCCGGCCCAGACCGGTGAGCACGTCGAGCAGTTCGAGCACAGCAGCGGCGCGGCGCTCGTCCCAGTCCCGCGCGAACCGGGCCGCGAATTCGTACCCGTGCAGCCCGGCCAGCGCCGGATCGCCGGTCCACAGACGCAGCGCGTCCCGAAGCAGCTCACGGGCAGTTTCCAGGTCGCTGTCCGCATGCGCCTCCGCCGCCCGTGCGCGGAACTCCTGAAACAGGTATGTGTCCGTACGCTCGGCGGCGTCCGGCATGGCGTAGCCACCACCGGTCGTGCGGATCTCGTCCGCGCCGAGCACGTGGCGCAATTCCTTGACACGTTGTCGCAGGGCGGCAGGTTTGACGGTCCTGCCGGGCCAGAGCTCCGCCTGGAGCCGCGCCGCGGGCACCGGCTGCGGGGCTCTCACCAGCAGCGCGGCGAGCACGGCGGAAGCGGACGGCCCGAGGGTCCGCGCAGCGCCCGGCCCGCGGATCTCCAGGGCGCCGAGCAGCCGATAGTCCGGGCGCTTCGCGTTGGGTGTCACGTCATCGTCACGTCCCTGGTGGTCCGATGGAAATCCATTCTCCACCGATCCCGGAGGTTTCTTCGATGTCACTTGTCCAGTGGGGGACCCGCGGCCTGGCCGCCCTCTCGATGATCACCGCCATGGGTGGCTGCTCGGCTGTCACCGCCGAGTCAGCCCACGCGGCACCCCCGCTGTCCACGGTCTCGGCCGCTGAAGGCGGCTGGGCATGCGGCTGGGACGGCTGCAGCTACTACCTCGACCGGCCGACCACCCAGCAGTGGGCGACGTTCTTCCACAGCTGGGAGAAGGCATCCGACGCTCCTGCGGCGCTCGCCACGGCGTTCTGCGCCCGCTTCGGCCCGCTCGCCGCGGGCCTCTGCGCGGCCGGCGTGGTCGGCGCGTCCTCCATGTTCTTCGACCACCTGCAGCAGGCCGATGCCATGGGCGGATGCCTGGAATTCCAGATCTTCGACCTGCGCAACCCGAGTGGCGTCCTGGTCGACGCGTACAACGGCGGGCGGTGCACCGGCACCCGAACCTGACGGCCCGCTCCGGTCATCTCGCCGGGAGCGCCCCGGCGAGCAGGTCGACAGCGGACGTGAGGGCGGCCCGGGGTGCGTCCTGCCAGTTTGCGGTGACCGGTTGCTGCGATGTCGACAGCGGGTAGCGGTCGGCGTAGTCCGGGATCTGGCGGGTGGTTTCTTCGGCCTGGGCGAGCCAGCCGGACATGCCGCGGTGGTCCATGTGCAGGTAGGACGCGGTGGTTTCGGCGCAGGCGCGGATCGTGGCGTAGAGCATGGTGACCGTGGGGGTCTCGGGGGCCCGCCAGCGGGCGAGGATCTGCAGGAGGCGTTCGAGCCAGTCCTGTTCGCACGGGCCCTGGGTGGCCTGGGACCAGGGGCGGGACGCCAGCCACGGGTGCGCGACGTACACGTCGAAGAGCGCGCCTGACCAGGCCTGGAGGTCGTCGGCCAGGGTGGTTGCCGGGTCGGTCCAGGTGGGCATGGCGCAGGCGTGGTCCTGCATGAGGGCGAGCAGTTCTTCTTTCGTTCCCACGTACGGGTAGAGCGCCATCGGTGTCTTTCCGAAGCGGCCCGCGATCGCGCGTGTGGAGACCGCCGCCAGGCCCGATTCGTCGGCGATCGCGATGCCCGCGTCGAGGAGGTCGTCCAGGTCGAGTTGCTGGCGAGGGCCTCGGCGAGGGGTGGGCAACGTAGTGCCGCGATGGCGCCACAGGCGGCGTACGTGGGCTTCGTGATCCATAGTCCTTACAGTATATAGTGTTTCCATGGACGTATCAGTGCTGGGTAACGGACCTGCCGTACTGCTGCCGGTCAGCATCGCGACGATGGAGGGGAAAGCCGCCGACGATCTGCGGGCCTGGGGCGCTGACCCGAACCTCGGGCACAACCTCGCCACCGGGCTGGTCGACGCCGGTTTTCAGGTGATCGCCGCCGATTACGAGGGACATCTCAGGGACGAGCCCCAGCCGCGTACGCTCGACGCCGCTCAGGTGGCCGCCGATCTGCTCGCGATCGCCGATGTGGCCGGGGTCGAGCGGTTCGCGTACTACGGGTATTCGTGGCTCGGACTGGCCGGGTTGCAGCTCGCGTTGCGTACCGATCGGCTGACCGCGCTGGCCATGGGTGGATTTCCACCGCTCGGTGGCCCCTATGCGGCGATGCTCGACGTCACGCGCACTGCTCATCGGATGTCCCTTGAGGAAAAGCAGTCGCCGGCGCAAACGGCCGAGCCGGGTGACTGGGATTCCGCGGATTTCACGCTGACACCGGATCAGACCCAGCAGTACGTCACGCTCTACGAGTCGTTGCAGGGCTTCGACGAGCGGGCCGCGCTCGACAAGGTCGACATCCCGCGGCTGGTGCTGATCGGCGGGAACGACACGATTCAGTACGGCGAGAAGTGGGACAACGCACGGGTCTCGATGGCCGACGCCATTCACGAGTTCGGTGCGGAACTGACAGAGCGGGCTTGGGGCGTACACATCATCCCTGAGGCCGACCACATGCGAGCGATGCAGGCAGCGACCGTTCTGCCGATCCTGATCCCGTTCCTAAAAGCTACGATCCTAGGCTCGCGAGCAGGTTGATCGCCACGGCGAGGATGCCGGTGCCGAACGCGTAGGAGAGCAGCGCGTGGGCGAGCACGAGCCGGCGGATCTCGGTGGAGGTGGAGTTCGTGTCGGAGATCGCGTAGGACATGCCCACGGTGAAGGCCAGATAGGCGAAATCGCTGTAGGACGGTGGCGCGTCCTGGTTGAAATCGATGCCGCCGTCGGTCTCGAAGTAGTAGGACCGGGCGTACTTGAACGCGAAGACGGTATTGACCAGCGCCCAGGAGAGCACGACCGCGACCACGCTGAGAATCACCATGGCCTTGTTGTCGCTCGCGTTCACGATGGCGCTGATCACCACCGCGAGACCGCCCACCGCCGCGGCCAGAATGGCGGAATCCGTGCCCCGCGACCCGGTCTCCCGCTCGGCGAGGGCCTTGGTGCCGGCGGCGTCGTGGGGCCAGCTGACCATCCACACCCACGCGAGCACGGTGGCGGCGCCGACGATCAGGCCCACCAACGGCGCCGGCCCCGACGCGCCCAGCACCGCGGTCAGCATGCCGGCGACGATCCCGGCCAGCAGGGAGACCAGGGCTTTGCCCGCCGACAGGATTCTCATGCCGCCGTTTATACCCCTTTACGGGATCAGCACGATCTTGCCGCGGGTGTGGCGTTTCTCCAGCTCGGTGAAGGCGTCGGCGACCTTGTCGAGTGGATAGGTCGCGGCGACGAGCAGTTCGAGGCTGCCATCCGCGACCAGCCCGGCCATCTCCGTGAGGACTTCCCGGGTGGAGGCGAGCATGCTGCCCTCGGCCTTGACGCCGAGCTCCTGGGCGAGGGCGAACGCGATGATCGTCTCGATCCGGTCGCGGGGAATGCCGAGGTCGACAGCGAGGCGCACGTACTGCGGGCCGAACAGGTCGATGAACGCGTCGATCTTCCTGTCGGCGAGCTGCTCGGCAAGGTCGTCGCCGTAGTGCACCGGGACGACGCCGCGCTCCCGCAGCCACTCGTCGTTGGCGGCCGACGCGATGCCGATGACCTCGACGCCACGCCGCCGGAGCAGCTGCACGACCAGAGTGCCGACCCCACCTGCCGCGGCGGAGACTGCGACGGTCTCGCCGGGTTGCGGATCAACAGCCCGGATCGCGGCGTACGCGGTAGCCGCCACGACGTAGAGCCCGCCCGCCTGTTCCCAGCTCAGCTCCACGGGCCTGATGATCAGCTGGTGCACCGGGACGGCGACATGGGTCGCCTGGCTGGACCGCTGCCACGAATACCCGAGCACCTCGTCCCCCTCGCGGAACTCGGTGACCCCCGCACCGAGCGCGACGACGACCCCCGCGAGGTCGCTGCCCTGGCCGGACGGGAACGTCGCCGGGTAGCGGTCGCGCATCGCGCCGCTGCGGATGCCGATCTCGCCGGGATTGATGCCCGCGGCGCGGACCTCGACGACGACCTCCCCTTCCGCGGGGACGGGCGTCGGGATGCTCTCGACGTGCAGGACCTCGGGGCCGCCGTACCGATCGAAGCGGACGGCGCGTGACTGGTTGTTCATGACTTAGATGTTAAGCGCTAATAACCTAAGCGGCAAGGTACTCTTCGGACGTGGAGCTCCGAGCCTTGTTCGACGACCTGATCCGCTTCGAGACGATCCTCTGGAACACGCTCGACGCCCGCCTGCGCGCCGAGTGCGACACGACCCTGGGCAGCCTGAACATCCTGATGGTGATCGACGCCACCCCGGACTGCCGGGTCCAGGAGGTGGCCGGCGCGCTCGCCATCACGGTCGGTGGCGCGAGCCAGTCGGTCGACCGCCTGGAGCGTGCGGGCCTCTGCATCCGCACGCCCCATCCGCGCAACCGCCGCTCGTCGATCCTGAGACTGACCGCCGCCGGCGACAAGGTCCTGGCCCGGGCCGGTGCGGCCTTCGACCGCCACCTCGCCGCACTGCTCGGCGACCCGTTGTCCGCGACGCAGCGCGACCAGTTCGGAGCCACCCTCAAGACCCTCCGGGCGTCCATCTCGGACTGAACCCTTCTCTCCGTAACGTACAATCTGTACATTCTCGGGATGAGGTCATCACCGTACGGTCCGGTGCTGCGCGACCCCCGCATGCGACGCCTCCTCCCCGGCTTCGCGGCGTCCTCCCTCGGCGACGGCATGAGCGCCGTCGCCGTGAGCTGGCTCGCGATCGAGATCGCCCCACCCGACCGGCACGGCATGTGGGTGGCCCTCGCCGTCGCGGCGTACACGCTGCCCGGCGCACTCGGCACGTTCCTGCTGGCAGCGGTGTTGCGCGGGCGCAGCGGCGCCCAGCTGGTGACCTGGGACTCGGCCCTGCGCGCCGTCGCGCTGGGCGCGATCGCGATCTTCGCGCTGTCCGGGGCGTTGAGCATCGGGGTGTACGTCGCCCTGCTCGCCGTGTCGTCACTGCTGCACTCCTGGGGTTCGGCGGGCACGTACACGCTGATGGCGGAGCTGCTGCCGGAACGCGAGCACGTGCCGGCGAACGCCCTGCTGACAACGCTGAGCCAGGGCGGGGTGCTGATCGGGCCCCTACTCGCCGCCGCCGTCATCGCTGGGGCCGGGGCATCGACGGTCATCGCCCTCGACGCGGTCAGCTTCGCGGTTCTCGCCCTGTTCTGCGGCTTTGGCGTGCCCTGGGCGGCGCGCGCGGAGCGCCGGAATTCCGGCTCGGGTTTCCGGGTGATGGTCGCAGATCGGAAGCTGGTCGCCCTGCTCGCGCTGACGTTCTGTTTTTTCGCTCTCTACGGGCCGGTCGAGGTCGGATTACCGGTCTACGTCTCCGATTATCTGCACGCACCGGCATCGCATCTCGCCTGGTATTTCACGGCATTCGGCGGGGGCGCGGTCATCGGTGGCCTGATCGCCGGATATCTGCGCGCGTGGCCGTTGTGGCCCACCGCTTCCGGGATCGTGATCGGGGTGGGGGCGGCCTTTCTGCCATTGGGACTGGGGGCACCGGTCTCGGTTTCGGTGGCGGGTCTCGCGGTCGCGGGAATCGTTTACGGGCCTTATGGATCTATCACCATCGCACTCTTTCAGCGGTCGGCCGATCGGGCTCAGGTTCTGGCGGCCCGCCGGACCGTGATGATTCTCGCGGGACCGGTCGGGGTGGGCACGGGCGGCCTCCTGGTCACGGGTCTCGGCCCCCGCCCGGCGATGCTGGTCACCGCGGTCGGCACGATGACCCTCGGCCTCCTGGCCGCCACCGCCACCACCGCGCAGACGGTCCGGCGACGCTAGACGGGCTTGAGGTTGAGTGCGGGAACCGTTTCAAGCACGTAGTCCTCGGTCAGGACCGGTTGGATGTCAACGGATCGGTCGGCGCCGACACAGCGCACGATGAAGACGGTCTCACGCAGCCATTTTTCTGATACCCCGACCTGCGCCGCCAACGCCTGGAGCAACCGCTCCACGACGCCGCTCATGTCCTCATCCGCCACAGCGTGAGCATACGAGCGAACAACCCACAGGGGCCTGGGCCGCCGGCCGGCCCCCGGGATTGCGGGGCCGGACGGCGTGGCGGTGGGTCAGAGGCCCAGGGCCGCGAGGATGGCGTTGAGCAGGAGGGCGAGCTGGCTCAGCGGGAGGTTGAGGCCGCCGTCGAGGAGGCCGACCACGGCGCACAGGAGGTTGCCGAGGAGGTTGCCGGCGCCCGGGATCGCGGTGATGTCGAGGACGACGGTGTTGAGGTGGACGGCGAGGCCGAGGAGGTTGAGGTTCAGCGGGCCGAGGACCAGGTGCAGGACCGGGCAGACGAGGGCTGCCGCGGCGGCGGACTGGCCGGCCGGGAGCTGGACGGGCAGGGTGACCGTGGTGGCTGCCGTGCCCAGGGCCTCACCAGTTGCGGTGGTGAGGACGCTGTTCAGGGTGCCGATGGCGACCAGTTTGCCGTTCTGGACGGCGAAGCGGGACGGGGTGAAGGTGCCGGTGACCGCGCCGCCGTCGGCGGTGGTGCCGGTGACGGTCGAGGTCAGGGTGCCGGCAGCGGCCCTGGCAGGTGCGGCGGGTGCGGCAGGTGCGGGTGCGGCTGCGGCGGGGGTGCCGGAAACGGCGACCGTGGTCAGGGCGAGGGTGCCGGCGAGGACGAGTTTGCTGATCATTCCGGTGCGCATGCAAAGTCCTTTCATCGACGTATTTCGTCAAACCGTCGATGCCCGTGACCCGGCGCCGGAAACGGCGAAAGGTGCGAGACGGATTCAAATGGCGTGATGTCGACTTTGCAGACCGGAAATGGCATGAGGGTGTGTGGCATCGCGGGTCGACCGCCGCGCAATTCATGGCTGACCCTCATCGCTGCGGGCCGAATACCCTGCCCGGCTGCCGACCGCGACAGAGTGCGCCGATGAAGTGACGATGTCAAGATAGAGGAATGTGAATGCGTTTCAGTCCGGGGAAATTCCCTCGCGGGGGCGGTGGCGTGCCAACGGGTAGCGTGCAGGGATGAGTTCTGTTCCGCCACTGGTCACTTTGCACGTGTGGCGGGTGCCCCGACGGGCCGTGGGGCAGGCGTTCCTGCGGATGGCGATCGACCCGCGGCGACTGCGAAGACTTCCCGGCGTGAGCTTCGCCAAGCTGCTCGGCACGGGGACGGGCACCGGGTTCGGGCCCGGTGACGCCGACCTGACCCGTTTCGCCGCGGTTGTCGTGTGGGACAGCGACAGCGGCGATCAGGAGCTCGGCGCCGCGGGGGCAGCGTGGGACAGGGTGGCTGCCGGGCGGGCCCGGGTGACGCTGACCCCGATCATGAGCCGGGGGAAGTGGTCACGGCGGCTGCCTTTCGGCGACGGCGCTCACCGCCCGGGGCGTACCGACGGCATGGTCCTGGCTCTGACCCGGGCCCGGTTGCGACCCTCGAAGGCCCTCACGTTCTGGCGGGCTGTGCCACCGGTTGCCCGGGAGTTGGTGGCGGCGCCCGGCTTGCTGGGCCGTTTCGGCATCGGGGAGGCGCCCGTGGGCTGGCAAGGGACCGTGAGTGTGTGGCGCAGCGCGGCGGACCTGACCGCGTTCGCGTACCGTCAGCCGGAGCATCGCGCTGTGATCGCGCGGACACCGGTCGCCCGGTGGTACGCGGAGGACCTCTTCGCGCGGTTCGCGGTGCGGGACATCAGCGGCGACAAAGCCGTGCTGGGCTGGCGGGAAGGAGAGCAATGAGGCTCGTCCCCTGGCAGCCGGACGACATGCTCCGGCGGCTGGACGACGTGGTGAGCGTGTACGGCGAGGCGATGGGGTACCGCGCCGAGCTGCTGGCGACCCGTCGCGGATACATCGGTGCCCACGTCCGCCGGGCCGGTTTCCGGGCCGTCGCGACGCTGACCACCGAGGGACAGCTCGCCGGTTTCGGCTACGGCTACGCCTCCGGGGCCGGGCAGTGGTGGCACGACCAGGTGCGTTCGGCGCTGCCCGACACCGACCGGCAACGCTGGCTGGGTGACTGTTTCGAGGTCGTCGAGCTGCACGTACGCCCGACCGCGCAGGGCCACGGCATCGGCGCCCGCCAGCTTCGTGCACTGCTGTCGATGGCCGACGGCGCCACCGTGCTCCTGTCGACACCCGAGGCCGACGAGCAGAAGTCCCGGGCCTGGCGGCTCTACCGGCGCTTCGGTTTCGAGGACGTTCTGCGCAACTTCTACTTCCCCGGCGACGAGCGCGCCTTCGCGATCCTCGGGCGCGACCTGCCGCTGACCGAGCGCGCCCGGGCCGAGGGCGCGCCGGGCATTGTCGGCATCTAAGACGCTCAGGGACTGGGGGCTGCTCGGCGCGCTCGTCCTGCTGCAGATCTGCTACCCGCTGACCAGTGGTGATGTGCGCGCCGGCTGCACGGTGGCGACCGTTGTGCTGGGGTATGTGCTTTCGGTCGCGCATGCATTCACCACCCGGGGTGTACGCGCTGCGGGTGCGCTGATCGCGACGGCCACACTCGGCGGCTTCGCGGTCGAGGCGATCGGCGTCGCGACGGGGTTCCCGTTCGGCACGTACGACTACTCGGGCCAGCTCGGTCCCAAACTTCTCGGCGTACCCCTCATCATCCCGCTCGCCTGGACCTGGATGGCCTGGCCGGCCTGGCTCGCGGCCCTGCGCCTGGCCCGCGGCACGACCGCCCGGATCGTTCTCGCGGCGCTCGGGCTCGCGGCCTGGGATCTGTTCCTGGACCCGCAGATGGTCGCCGAGGGCTACTGGACGTGGCACTCCCCCACACCCGCGCTGCCGGGCGTGCCGGGCATCCCGATCGGGAACTACGCGGGCTGGCTCGGCTTCGCCGTGCTGCTGATGACGGCGCTGCGGTTCGCCGTGGGAACTCTTGAGCCCGCCGACGGGCGGGACGCTCCGATGCTCGCGCTCTGGTTCTGGACGTACGCTTCGTCCGTGCTCGCCCACGCGGTCTTCCTGGGGCTGCCCTGGTCCGCACTCTGGGGTGGCGTCCTCATGGGCGCCGTCGTCCTGCCGCTCGCTGTCCGGTCCGCTCGAGTCGCTTCTCCGACGTGGCTGCCGCGTTCCTCGGCCCCGCGGCCCGAGCCTGACTCTCCCCCCGGGCGGCGGCGATGAGGTGGCTTGCCCTGCTGCCGTGGGTGGCGCTCACCGGGCACACGCTCGTCAATGCCGCGCTGCTGCGACGGCCGGTTCGGGGCGCGACGGTCACTGAGCGCGTCGCTGTGTTGCTGCCGCTGCGTGACGAGGCTGACCGGGTGACGCCCTGCCTGCAGGCGCTGCTGGGGCAGCGCGGTGTGCCCTCGCTGTCGATTTTTGTCCTCGACGACGGGTCCACGGACGGAACCGCTCAGGTGGTGCGATCGCTGGAGGGCGACAGAGTGACACTGCTGACCGGCTCCGCGCTGCCTGAAGGATGGCTGGGTAAGCCGAACGCCTGCGCGCAACTGGCCGCCGCGGCGTCGGACGCCGACGTGCTCGTGTTCGTCGACGCGGACGTGGTGCTCGCGCCCGACGCGGTGGCCGGCGGCGTGGCGCTGCTGCGGTCCGCGCAGGTCACGCTGTTGTCGCCGTACCCGAGGATCGTCGGGGCCGGGCGGCTCGTGCAGCCGTTGCTGCAGTGGTCCTGGCTCACGTTCCTGCCGGTGCGGATCATGGAACGGTCGTCGCGGCCATCGCTCGCGGCGGCCGGCGGGCAATGGCTGGTCGTCGATCGCGCCGGATACGACCAGGCCGGTGGGCACGAGGCTGTCCGCGACGACGTGCTCGAGGACATCGGGCTTGCGCGAATGGTCAAACGCTCCGGCGGGCGGATCGCACTCGCGGACGGTTCGCGGCTCGCCGACTGTCAGATGTACTCCTCGTGGCGCGAGCTGGCCGACGGCTACAGCAAGTCACTGTGGGCGTCGTTCGGCTCGCCGGTCGGTGCGGGCGTCGTCGTGGCTCTGCTGCTCGCGCTGTACGCGTTCCCGGCTGTCGCCGCCGTTCCACTGCTGGCAGCCGGGTGGGGCGGGGCTGCTCTGTGGGCGCTCACGGCGTACGGAATCGGGGTGCTGGGAAGGGTGATCGCCGCCGCCGCGACGGGCGGGCGGACCTGGCCCGATCCGCTGGCCCAGCCGGTTTCGATCGTGCTTTTCGCCTGGCTGGTGGTGCGTTCGTTCGCGCGCCGCCGCGCCGGGCTCCTGACCTGGCGAGGGCGAGCGGTATGAAGGTTGTGGTCATCGGGGCCGGGGTCGGTGGGCTGGCGGCTGCGGTGCGGCTGGCGGCTGCGGGTCACCAGGTCGACGTGTACGAACAGTCCGCGACGATCGGCGGGAAGCTCGGGCGTTACGAGCGTGACGGTTTCCGCTTCGACACCGGGCCGAGTCTGCTCACGCTGCCGCAGGTCTTCGCCGACCTGGGCCTGACGCTGGAGCTGGAGCCGCTCGATCCGGTGGTCCGGCACGTGTTCCCGGACGGTTCGGTGCTCGACTCGTCGTCGGACCCCGCTGTCTTCGTGGAACGGATCGCGGACGCCTTCGGAGCCGGGGCCGCCCGCGACTGGGCCCGCTTCTGGGAACGCGCCGAACGCATCTGGGCAGCGTCCTGGCGCTCGGTCCTGCAAAGCGAGGTCTCCCCCGCTTCGCTCGCCCGGCTCTCGTGGCGCGTCGGCGACCTGCTCGCCATCGCACCCGGACGTTCGCTGCGCGCGCTGGGCCGTCGCTATCTGCGCGATTGGCGGCTGCGCATGCTGCTCGACCGGTACGCGACGTACACCGGTGCCGATCCGCGCCGGGCTCCGGCCGCGCTGGCCGCCATCCCCTATGCGGAACTCGCTTTCGGCGGCTGGTACCTGCCCGGCGGCCTGGGCGTGCTGGCGACAGCATTGCAGGAACGGTGCGCGCAACTGAGCGTCGATGTCCACTTGTCCTCGCCGGTCCGCTCAGTAACGACAACGGCGGGCCGCGCAACCGGCGTGACCCTGGCATCAGGCGCGCACATCGCGGCCGACGCTGTGGTGTCCGATGTGGATGCAGCCGTGCTGTACCGCGACCTGCTGCCCACCCCCGGACGCCTGGCCGGGCTCGCCGACCGCAGCCTCGCCGGTTTCGTCATGCTCCTCGGCGTCGAGGGCCACACCCCCCAGCTCGCCCATCACACGGTCTTCTTCCCCCGCAACTACAACGCCGAGTTCAACGCGGTCTTCGGCGACCCCGCCCACGGCCGCCGCGCCCGCCCCGCCTCCCAGCCGACCATCTTCATCACCCGCGCCCCGGACCCCGCGGTTCACCCCTCGGATGCTGAGGCCTGGTTCGTCCTGGTCAACGCGGCACGGCACGGCACGACCTCCGGCGCGGTCGACTGGTTGCGGCCCGGCCTGGCCTCGGCCTACGCCGATCATCTGCTGGAGGTCCTGGCCACTCGCGGTCTCGACGTCCGCGACCGGGTGCGTTTCCTCGAGACCCGAACCCCGGCCGACCTGGCTGCGGCGACCGCGGCCCCCGGCGGCACCATTTACGGTACGGCCGGAGGTCTCCTCCGCCCCTCCAACCGGGGCCCGGTCGACGGCCTCTACCTCGTCGGCGGCTCCGCCCATCCCGGCGGCGGCCTCCCCATGGTCACCCTCTCCGCGAAAATCGTCGCCGACACCATCGGCCCGGCCCGCTAGAACAAGCGGCTGCTCACCGGCTCTCATGCCGGCGGGGCGTGGTGCTGACAGCGAGCCTTGGTCAGTGACGCCTCGGGGCGCGGTGCGCAGTCTAAAGTGCTCGGATGCTCAAGGATTTCCGTACGTTCGTGGCTGAATCCGCAGTGCCGCTCGACCGGGTGGACGGCGGGCTGTTCGGGGATGCGCGGATCGTGGCGGTCGGGGAGAGTTCGCACTGGGTCGGGGAGTATTACGCGGTGCGGCAACGGCTGACGAGGGTGCTCGTTGAGCAGTGCGGGTTCGAGGTTGTTGCGATGGAGTCCGGGTTCAGTGAGGGCCTCGCTGTTGACGAGTGGGTGCGCGGCGGGGCCGGGGATCTGGACGAGCTGGTCGAGCGGGGCTTCACGTATCGGATGGGGCTGCTGCCCGAGATGCGCACGCAGCTCGAGTGGATGCGCGCGGCGAACAATCTGCGGTTTCTGGGACTGGACGTTTCTGGTTCGGCTACCTCGAACCTGCCCGCACTCGAGCATGTCCGGGCGCGACTGGAGGACGCCGAACTGCCCGTCATGGACGAACTGCTCGGGCTGACGCGGCGGTATGCGAGCGAGCACGGGCTGCTCGCGTACATGGCGTACGGAAAAATGGAACAGGGAGAGCGGGACCGGGCGACGGCCCTGCTCATCGATCTGCTGACCCGGCTGGAGATCCGGCGTGCGGACGCGACGACCCGGCACGAGCTGCGGCTTGCGGTTCTGCTCGATCAGCTGTTGCGGGGCAATCATGCGGCGCGCGACCTGGGCATGGCCGAGACGGCGTTGACCCGGACGGACAAAAAGACGGTCATCGGCGCGGCGAACAGTCACCTCCAGCGGGTGCCGATGCAGCTACCCGGACTGAGCGTTCCGACACTGGGTCACCATCTGCGGGATGAGCGTTTTCTGTCCATCGCCGTGACCGCGCTCAAGGGATGGACACCGACGCGACGCCGGGATCCGGATGCGCCCGGCGGGGTCGCGGTCGTGAACGCCGAACTGCCCGAGCCGAGGGCGGACAGCGTCGAGGCGGCGTTCGCAGGCGGAGACGTGGCGCAGCTCGTGGACCTCCGGCCCGCGCGGGGAAAGCTGAGCGGCCCGGCATGCGTACGCGTCATGGACAGTTTTCAAGACGTTGACGTGCTCACCGCGTACGACATGATCGTCTGTGTGCCTGAATTGTCGCCGTCAGAGTGGGTGGACGCCGACCGGTAGTTCACCCGTGGCGATGTGCTCGAGGATGGAGGTTCGCAGGGCCGAGGCTGCGTGCGGCAGGATTGCGCGGCGGCGGTGGGCGAGGGCGACCGTTCTGCGCATCCCCGGCGAAGCGAGCGGTGTGGCTCGCAGAAGCGGACGGTTGACCAGCACCATGCTCGGCACCAGGGCCACGCCCAGGCCGGCCTCGACGAAGGCCAGGACCGCGTCCATCTCGCCGCCCTCGACGGCGAAGCGTGGGGTGAAGCCGGCGCGGCGGCAGGCCTCGAGCGTGACGTCGCGCAGGTCGTAGCCTGGGCGGAACATCACCAGTGGCGTTTCGCGCAGCTCGTTCAATTCGACCTGAGCGTTCGTGGTCGGTGGAGGGCCCGAGAGAACAGAAGCGACCACCAGGCTTTCGCGCAGGACCGGCGCCGCGTGCAGCGACGGGTCGACGCCCTGTTCGGGGTGGACGATCAGGGCGAGGTCCAGGTCGCGGGCGAGCAGGTGGGCGATCATGTCCTGGGAGCTGCCCTCGTTGACGAGGAGTTCGACGTCGGGGTGTTCGGCGCGGAAGCGGCGCAGGACGGGTGGCACCAGCGAGGAGCAGAGGCTCGGGGTGGCTCCGACGCGTACGCGGCCGCGGCGGAGGCCGATGATCTCCTTAACCGCGTCCTGGGCGGCGTCGGCATCGGCGATCATCCTGCGGGCGTGCGGCAGGAGCGTTTCGCCCGCAGCCGTCAAAGCCACCGCATTCCGGACCCGCTCGAACAGCGGCGCGCCGAGCGTACTTTCCAGGCTGTGAATTTGCTTACTGAGCGTGGGCTGCGAGACGCCCAGAATGTCAGCCGCTTGGGTGAAATGCCGGGTTTCTTCTACCGCTAGGAAGTACCGAAGCTGCTGAAGCTGCACCTTGATAGCCTACGTCTATGATTACCTACCCGATCATGCATTAGACGAATCGGCCCAGCGTTTCTACCGTCCAAGGTGTGGCGGTAGATACCAGTACAACCCCGAAGGCGAAAGCCGGACCGGCGACAACGGTGCCGAAGGTCCAGGGCAAGCGGCGACCCCGTGGGGTGCGATCCTCGATCGCACTGAAGATCCTCATGGCGGTCACCGGCCTGCTGCTGGTCGGATTCCTGTACGTGCACATGATCGGCAACCTGAAGATCTTCTTCGGTGCCGAGACGTTCGATCACTACGCGCACTGGCTGCGCACGATCGGCACCCCGCTGCTGCCCCAGGACTGGTACCTGTGGATCCAGCGGGCGGTGCTGACCTTCGCCGTGATCGGGCACATCACCGCGGCCGTCATCCTGGCCCGCCGTGCCGGCAAGGCCCGGCCGGTGAAGTATGCGCACCGGCCCAAGGTCCAGGGCAGCTACGCGGCGCGCACGATGCGCTGGGGCGGCGTGATCGTCCTGCTCTTCATCATCTACCACATCCTCGACCTCACGACCGGCACGCTGAACCCCAACGGCAAGCCCGGCGAGGTGTACGCGAACGTGGCCGCCGACTTCGCGCCGAGCCGCTGGTACGTGACGCTGTTCTACACGCTCTCCATCGTGGCCGTGGGCTTCCACCTGCGGCACGGGCTGTGGAGCGCCGCCCGCACCCTGGGCCAGCAGCGCCCGCACGGCGAGAAGATCGCCCGGGCCGTGGCGCTGGTGCTCTCCGTCGTCCTGGTCGTCGGCTACCTGTCGGTGCCGTTCGCCGTGCTCATCGGATTGGTGGACTGACATGACCTTCTGGAACGAAGGCGACGCGATCGCCGACCAGGCCGCGCCGGACGGGCCCATCGAGACCCGCTGGGAGCGCCGCAAGTTCGAAGCCAAGCTGGTCAACCCGGCCAACCGGCGCAAGCTGAGCGTCATCGTGATCGGCACCGGCCTGGCCGGCGGCTCGGCGGCGGCGACGCTCGCCGAGGCCGGTTACAAGGTCCGCTCGTACTGCTACCAGGACAGCCCGCGCCGCGCGCACTCGATCGCCGCGCAGGGTGGCATCAACGCCGCGAAGAACTACCGCAACGACGGCGACTCCACCTACCGGCTGTTCTACGACACGGTCAAGGGCGGCGACTTCCGCGCCCGCGAATCGAACGTCTACCGCCTCGCCGAGGTCAGCGCGAACATCATCGACCAGTGCGTCGCGCAGGGCGTCCCGTTCGCCCGCGAGTACGGCGGCCTGCTCGACAACCGCTCCTTCGGTGGTACGCAGGTGTCACGCACGTTCTACGCCCGCGGGCAGACGGGTCAGCAGCTGCTGCTCGGCGCGTACCAGGCGATGGAACGTCAGATCGGGCTCGGCAACATCGAGATGTTCGCCCGCCACGAGATGCTCGAGCTGGTCATCGTGGACGGCAAGGCGCGGGGCGTGGTCGTACGCGACCTGGTCACCGGCGAGATCTCCACCGACCTGGCCGACGCCGTCGTGCTCGCCTCGGGTGGCTACGGCAACGTGTTCTTCCTGTCGACGAACGCCATGGGCTGCAACGTCACGGCGAGCTGGCGGGCGCACCGCAAGGGCGCTCTCTTCGCGAACCCCTGCTACACGCAGATCCACCCGACGTGCATCCCCGAGTCCGGTTCGCACCAGAGCAAGCTCACGCTGATGAGCGAGTCGTTGCGTAACGACGGGCGGGTCTGGGTGCCCAAGGTCGGCACGGACAAACGCGCCCCGGGCGACATCCCCGAGGACGAGCGCGACTACTACCTCGAGCGGATCTACCCGTCGTTCGGCAACCTGGTCCCGCGGGACATCGCGTCGCGCGCGGCGAAGAACGTCTGCGACGAGGGTCGCGGTGTCGGGCCCGGTGGGCTCGGTGTCTACCTCGACTTCGCCGACGCGATCGAGCGGCTCGGCCAGCCCGCCGTCGAGGCGAAGTACGGCAACCTGTTCGAGATGTACCAGCGGATCACGGGCGACGACCCGTACGAGACGCCGATGCGCATCTACCCTGCCGTGCACTACACGATGGGTGGCCTCTGGGTCGACTACGACCTGCAGTCGACGATCCCCGGCCTGTTCGTCGTCGGTGAGGCCAACTTCTCCGACCACGGCGCGAACCGGCTCGGTGCCTCGGCGCTGATGCAGGGGCTGGCGGACGGCTACTTCGTGCTGCCGTACACGCTCGCCAACTATCTCGCGTCCAGCTCGCACGACACGATCTCGCCGGACCACGAGCAGGTCGTCGCGGCCCGCCGGCAGGTCGAGGAGCGGCTCGAGAAGCTGCTCAGCATCAACGGCGACCGCACCGTCGACTCGTTCCACCGCGAACTCGGCCACATCATGTGGGAGTACTGCGGCATGGAACGTACGGAGGAGGGCCTGAGCAAGGCCATCTCGCTCATCCGCGGCCTGCGCGAGGAGTTCTGGACCCGGGTGAAGGTCCCGGGCACCGGCGAGCAGCTCAACCAGAACCTCGAGAAGGCCGGCCGCGTCGCCGACTTCCTCGAGCTGGGCGAGCTCATGTGCATCGACGCGCTGCACCGCGGCGAGTCGGCCGGCGGCCACTTCCGCGCCGAGAGCCAGACCCCCGACGGCGAGGCGCTGCGCCACGACGACGAGTTCAGCTACGTGGGCGCGTGGGAGTTCACCGGCACCGGCCAGGCGCCGACGCTGCACAAGGAGCAGCTCGAATTCGAATACGTCCACCCGAGCACGCGGAGCTACAAGTAATGGACATCCAGGTACGCGTGTGGCGCCAGGCCGGCCCTTCCGACAAGGGCAAGATGGTGACCTATGACGTGAAGGACATCTCGCCCGACGCCAGCTTCCTCGAGATGCTCGACGTCCTCAACGAGAACCTCATCCTCAGCGGCGACGAGCCGGTCGCGTTCGACCACGACTGCCGCGAGGGCATCTGCGGCGCCTGCGGCATGATGATCAACGGCGTGGCCCACGGCCCCGAGAAGGCCACCACCACCTGCCAGCTCCACATGCGCCACTTCAACGACGGCGACACGATCGACGTCGAGCCGTGGCGCGCTGCCCCCTTCCCGGTGATCAAGGACCTGGTGGTCAACCGCGGTGCCTTCGACCGCATCATCCAGGCCGGCGGCTACATCACCGCCCCGACGGGTACGGCCCCCGAGGCGCACTCCACGCCGGTCCCCAAGCCCGACGCGGACCTCGCCTTCGAAGCGGCCACCTGCATCGGCTGCGGCGCCTGCGTCGCGGCCTGCCCCAACGGCTCCTCGATGCTGTTCACCGCGGCGAAGGTCGCCCACCTCGGCCTCATGCCCCAGGGCCAGCCCGAGCGGGCCACCCGCGTGGTCGACATGCTGGAGGCCCAGGACGACGCCGGCTTCGGCGGCTGCACCAACATGGGCGAGTGCACCACGGTCTGCCCCAAGGGCATCCCCCTCACCCTGATCGGCCGCCTCAACGCCGACTACCGCAAGAGCGTCCGCGGCAACTGACCGTTCCTCCAGCAAGCGGCGGCCCAGACCTTTCCGGGCCGCCGCTTCCTGCTTTGCCGGTACGCGTCGAGCGCGTTGCTGTCACCCCATGAGGACGCCTGCTGACAGGTGGGTCGGTCCAGCTCGGGCCGACGCAGGGTGGGGTTAACCCCCGGGTGATCTTGGTGCTGGCGGTAAGGGGAAGTCTGGGGTCAGCAGGGTCGATCGGGCGGGTGCGGAGATCGAGACTTGTGGTTGTTCGGCGCCGTTCGGGTGCCGCGTTCCCCCAAGGAAATGCCATGACCTTGAAACGCCGCTGGGCTCCCCTGACTCTTGCGTTGCCGGCGGTCCTCGCCTGCGGCCTGGCCGCATGCAGCGAGACCCCGGAGGCTGCTCCCCCCGCGCCTGCCGCTTCGAGCGTGCCCGTTACGTCCAGTGCGCCGGCGGATCCGACGGTGCGCATGGTCAGCCGGGACGGGCGGCGGCTGGCGTTTCATGTGACGCCGGGGAAGTTGCCCGCGATCGTGCTGGATGCCGGCGGTGGCGAGGACTCGTCCTACTGGAAGACGCTGGTGCCGCAGATCTCGCAGGCGACCGGGTCCGAGGTCATCACCTACGACCGGGCCGGGATGGGTGACAGCGACGAGGTGCCGGGGGCGTGGGATCCGGTTCGGGCGGCCGGTGATCTCAAGGCCGGGCTGACCGAGCTCGGGGTGACGGATGACGTTGTTCTGGTGTCGCATTCGCAGGCCGGGGAGGTGGCGACGTACTTCGTGCGGGAGAACCCGGGGTGGGTGGACGGCGCGGTGCTCGTCGATGCGAACCTGCCGCCGTTCTTCACCGAGGCGGAGGTCGAGCGGATCGTGGCGGTGAACGGGCCGCAGATCGAGGCGTTGAAGCAGCAGCCGTCCACGAGGGAGAACAGGCAGCTGATCGCTACGGCGGAGAACTTCGGGCCGGTGCACAACGCGTACCACGAGGTGTCGTGGCCCGCGGATGTCCCGAAGACCGTGATCGTGTCGGAGAAGACGCCTTTTGACGGGTCTCCGGAGGATGCGCAGCGGTGGCGGGACGCGGCCGAGAGCTTTGCTGCGCCGGGCAAGGTCGTCACCGCGGAGGGGAGCTCGCACGACGTGCCGCTGGACCGGCCGGAGCTGGTGCTCGCCCAGGTCACGGAGATGGCCGCCCGCTGAGGGCCAGCGCGGTGAGCCGGGAGGCCGCCGCACTGAGCAGCCGGTCGCGGGATGTGCCGACGCTGACGCGCATGCTCAGGTCGACGTCCTGGAGGGTGATCCAATGCAGCCGCTCGTCGGCCTCGGCGAGATATTGCGGCAGGAAGCCCACGCCGAGGCCGTTCGCCACCAGGGCCGCGAAATCGTTGGTGTCGGAGGTTTCCAGCTGGACGTCGCGGCGCAGGCCGCGGCGGCGGAACTCGATGTCGAGCAGGGTGCGGCTCGCGAAGCCTTCGCGGTAGTCGACGAACCGCAGGGACGCCGTGTCGGCGAGCAGGATGCGGCTGCGGCCCGCCAGCGGGTGTCCGGCTGGCACGGCGAGACCGAGTGGGGAGCTGGCGAGTTCGTCGATCTGCAGGCCCGGATAGTCGTCCGGGGTCGCCGACAGGAACGCCAGGTCGATGTCGCCGCGGCGGAGTTGCTCGGCGAGGCCCGCCGTGCCGGTCGCGGCCGGGGCGAGGTGCATCGTGACGTCGGGGTGGTCGTGGCTGAAGCGGCCGAGCAGTTCAGGGATGTCGAAGAGCGTGACGTTGGTCATGTAGCCGATGCGGATAGCACCGGAGAGGCCCCCGCTGACCGCCTCGACGGCGTCGCGCGCGGCGCGGAAAGCGTCGAGGATCAGGGTGGCGTGCGGCAGCAGGGCCTGGCCGGCCGCAGTCGGCACGACGCGGCGGGTGGTGCGGTCGAAAAGGCGCTCACCCAGGTCGGATTCGAGGGCGGCGACGGTGGCGGAGACCGCGGACTGCACGAGGTGCAGGTGCGTGGCGGCGCGGGTGAAGCTGCCCTCGCGGGCCACCGCGGCGAAGACCTCCAGCTGCCGGTTGTCCATGATTCATCTCCCCTGGCGATCAATGGCATCATAGATCAGCGTTGGACCCGATGGATCAAGGCTCGCACACTGGGACACATGACAACGCTGCAAGCCGCACCCCGCCCGGCCGTCGAGACGAGAGGCGGGATCGGTCACGGCACCGGGTTCTGGATCGCCGCGGCCGCGTTCCTGGTGGTCATGGCGTACAGCACGGTGCCGACCCCGCTGTGGTCGCTCTACCAGCGGCGCGACGGCTTCTCGACATTCGCTGTCACGGTTGCCTTCGCGGCGTACGCCGTGGGCGTCGTGATCAGCCTCTTCCTCGCCGGTCACCTCGGCGACTCGCTGGGCCGCCGCAAGATCCTGCTGCCCGCCATCGGCCTCGAGATCGTGTCCGCGATCCTGTTCATCGTCTGGCCCGAACTGCCCGGCCTGATCGTGGCGCGGGTGATCTCGGGGCTCGGCATCGGCATGCTCACGGCGACGGTGACTGCGCACATTCTCGACCTGCACCTCAAGTCGCGGCCCGGGGCGAGCCCCGCACGCGGCCAGATCGTGTCGGGCGCGGCGAACCTGGGCGGCTTCGGGATCGGCGCGCTCATCTCCGGAGTGCTCGCGCGGTGGGTGAGCGGGCCGCTCGTCACGCCGTACGAAGTCTTCCTCGTGCTGTTGATCCTTGCTTTCGCCGGCATCGCACTGGTCCCCGAGACCGCGACCCGCCCGCAGGTCCGCCCCGCCTACCGGCCCCAGCGCGTACGGGTCCCGCGCGACGCCCGTGCCCGCTTCTTCCTGGCCGGCGGCACAGCGTTCGCGGCCTTCTCGGTGCTCGGCCTGTTCACCTCGCTCGCCCCGGTCTTCGTCTCCGGCCAGCTCCACATCACGTCACGTGCCACGGCCGGGTTCGTCGTGTTCCTCACGTTCGCCGCGGCCGCGTTGTCCCAGATCGCCGTGCGGTCGCTGAGCGTACGCACCCAGGTCATCCTCGGCACGGTCCTGCTGGTCGCCGGAATCGCCACGCTGGCGACGGTCGTGGTGAGCGTCGGCAGCATCTACTTCTTCGTGCTGGGCGGCATCATCAGCGGCGCGGGCGCCGGCACGCTCTTCAAGGCGGCGCTCGCGGTGGCCGCGACGCTCGCCCCGGCGGAGAACCGCGGCGAGGTGCTCGCGGGGATCTTCCTGATCGGCTACATCGGCCTGACCGTCCCGGTGGTCGGCATCGGCGTCGCCACCCTGTCGGTCAGCCTCGCGGCCGCCCTGGTCGGCTTCGCTGTCGTCATCATCGCGATCACCCTGATCGCAGCGGTCCCGCTGATCGCCGCGCTGGGCCGCAATGCTGCCTGACCTTCTCTCCGTACGCCGTCCACAGCGCATCGCCGTGGACGGCGTCGACGGTGTGGGCAAGACGACGTACGCCACCCGGCTCGCCGCCGACCTCAACGCCGCCGGCCGCCCCGCCGTGCAGATCAGCGTCGACGGCTTCCACCACCCGAGGGCGATCAGGCACCGCCGGGGCAGGGACTCCCCGGAAGGCTTCTGGCTCGACTCGTACGACTACCCGGCACTGATCAGAAACGTCCTCGCCCCGTTCGGCCCCGGCGGCGACCGGCGTTACCGACCGGCCGCGCACGATGTGCGTACCGATCAGGTTCTGGATCTGCCCTGGCAGCAGGCCGCACCGGACACGATCCTGGTGATGGACGGCCTGTTCCTGCACCGCGACGAGCTGCGGGGCTACTGGGATTTTTCGGTCTTCCTCTCCGCGCCGTTCGAGGTGACCGTGCCGCGGATGGCGGCGCGCGACGGCTCGCACCCGGACCCGGACCATCCCTCACAGGCCCGATACGTCCAGGGACAGCGGCTCTACTTCGCGGCCTGCCGCCCGTGGGAACGCGCATCCGTGGTGATCGACGCGACCTGAGCGACGAACACGAATTCGCGGCCGGGCCGGTCCGGGGCCTCCCGCACGTCCAACACATCGAAACCGCCGGCCGTCAGGCTCGCCTCGATCTCGGCGCGGTCGCGGAACCGCAGGGTCGAGTCGGAGGTGAGGACGGCGCCGTCGGACGCGAAGCGGAAGCTGTATCGGAACGACACGTACGGCGGGGTCACGTCGAGCAACTCGAAGCGGCGCTCCACACCGTCGCGGGTCTCGGTGCGGGGGACCCACTCCTCCCAGGCGCGGCGTTCGGGGCGGCGGGTCTCGAAGACGAAGCGGCCACCCGGACAGAGCGCGCCCCGGATGCCTCGCAGGGTCGCGGCCCAATCGGCGTCGGTCAGGAAGACCTGCGCGACGTTGCCGGTCATGATCGCCAGGTCCGCCCCGATCGCCGACACCGACGCCGCGTCCCCGTGGATCCACGTCACACGCTCGCCACCGGCCCTCGACCTGGCAATCTCCAGGGAAGCCGCCGCCGGGTCAATTCCCGTCACGGTACGCCCGCCGCCCGCCAGCAGCACCGCCAGACTTCCCGTCCCGCACCCGACATCGAGCACGCTTCTCGCGCCGAACTCATCCGCGATCGCGACGTAGTGCACCAGGTCGCCGCGCTCGCCGTCGAACGCGTCGTAGACCGCAGCCAACCGCGGCTCCGCAAAAATGGCGTCAGGCACGCGGCCGGCTCTCCAAAGCCCGGCCCGCCTCAGACGCCCGGCCGGCCTCAGAAGCCCGGCCCGCCTCAGGCACGCGGGCCACCGATGCCCGCGTAGATGAACGAGGTGAGCGTCTCGATCGCCTCGTCGTCGGTGAGCTCGTGGCCCAGGCTCGATTTGCCGCCCGGCTGCCACATCGACGCGAAGCCGGAGAGCAGGGCCGTATACGCGGCGGCCAGCACGAGCGGATCGCCCGGCAGCACGAATCCGGCGTCGCGAGCGCGGGTCAGGTGGTCGGCCATGTGGTGCAGGTCCGGTTCGGACAGTTCGCGGGAGCGGCGGGCGAACTCCGGGTCGACGATCGCGGCCTGCTGCAGGGCGTCCATGACCACGCGGTGGTCACGGTAGAAGCCCCAGTACGACGCGACGTGCCAGCGCACGGCGTCCCGGTCGCTGAAGTCGTCGCTGTGACCCTCGGTGAGCGTCGACGCGTCACCCTGGGCGAGCAGGTCGCTGAGGAGCGATTCGAGCAGCGCTTCCTTGTTGGTGAAGTGCGTGTAGAAGGATCCCGCTGCCCGGCCCGCCTCCGCCGTGATGTCGGTGATCTTCGTGTTCAGGTAGCCGAGCCGCGCGAACACCCGTACCGCTGCGGCCTTGAGCTCTGCCCCGGTCTGCGCGGCCTGCTGCCGCCGCACCCCTGCCGCCGTCATTCCCGCCCTCTTCCGCTCTCTTCGCCCTTGACGCAGATTAGCAGTCCGTTCTACGGTGAACCCAGATTCAGTGAATACAAATTCACCAAAACCGAGGGGGCTCACCATGGACGTACTGATCGCTGGAGCCGGACCAACCGGCCTGACGCTCGCCATCGAACTGCAGCGCCGCGGGGTGCCGCACCGCATCGTCGAGGCCTCGCCGGAGCCGTTCCAGGGCTCACGGGGCAAGGGTCTCCAGCCGCGGACCCTGGAAGTGCTCGACGACCTCGGCGTGCTCGACCGCTTCCTGGCAGGCGGCGCCGACTACCCGATGCTGCGCATCCACCGCCCCGACGGCCAGGAACTCGACTGGTCGATGGCCGAACGACTCGACCCCACACCCGACGTGCCGCACCCGAACTCGTGGATGGTGCCGCAGTGGCGCACCGGCGAGCTGCTCGCCGCCCGGCTGGAGCAACTCGGCGGCAAGATCGAGTACGGCGTCGGCGTCACCGCACTCGACGGCACCACCGCCACCCTGAGCACGGGCGAGACCGTGACCGCACGGTACGTCGTCGGCGCGGACGGTGGCCGGAGCACCATCCGGCGCTCGATCGGCGTCGGCTTCGAAGGGGAGACGTTCGAGACGCAGACCATGCTGATCGCGGACGTACGCCTGACCGGTCTGAGCCGCGACGTCTGGCACATATGGCCGGGGCCTGACGGGCGTACCCCACTGCTCGGCCTGTGCCCTTTGCCCGGCACCGACCTGTGGCAACTCACCGCCCCGGCCGAGCAGTCACCCGAGAGGATCGTCGCGGAAGTGGCACCGCAGGTGACGCTGACCGACGTCGGCTGGACGTCGCAGTTCCGCGCCAACATGCGCATGGTCGACCACTACCGCGTGGGCAACGTCTTCCTCGCCGGGGACGCCGCGCACGTGCACTCCCCCGCCGGCGGTCAGGGCCTCAACACCGGCATCCAGGACGCCTACAACCTCGGCTGGAAACTCGCCACCGGCAACGACGCCCTGCTCGACACGTACGAGACGGAGCGCCTACCCGTCGCCGCCGCCGTCCTCGGCATCAGCACCCACCTCCACAACAAGCAGGGCAAAGAGGCCGCCGAGCAAGCCATGCGCCGCGACGACCCCGCGCTGCGACAGTTGTCCCTGAACTACCGCGGCGGCCCCCTGGCGATCGACCACCGGCCGTCGCCGGGAGCGGTGCGGGCCGGCGACCGCGCCCCGGACGCTCCCCTCGCCGAGGGCGCGCGCATCTTCGACCTGCTCCGCGGTCCACACTGGACCCTGCTCGCCTTCGACACCCCGGCCCCCACCATGCCACCGAGCGTGCACGTGGTGCAGGTGGACGACCCCGACGGTCACGCCCACCGCTCCTACGACATCCAAGAACCCACCCTCATCCTCGTACGCCCGGACAACTACATCGCCGTCGTCACGTCCCATTCCGCCGACCTCCTGGCGTTCCCCTTCCTGAGCTGACCCGACAGGCCGCCGCCCCTCTCCCACACTCACGGCCAGGCGACAGGCCGCCACCCCTCTCCCACACTCACGGCCGGCGACAGGCCGCTGCCCGGCTTACGCTCACGGCCGGGCGACAGGCCGCTGCCCTGCTTACGCTCACGGCCGGGCGACAGGCCGCTGCCCTGCTTACGCTCACGGCCGGGCGACAGGCTGGCGTTTCTTGGCGGCGCTGGCGGCGGCGGCCAGGCAACAGGCTGCGGCGAGGGCCAGGGTCGGGCGGGCGCCGAGGTGGACGGCGGCGGAGCCGAGCGGGTTGAGCAGGGCGATCGGCCCGAACATGACCGTGTTGGCGGTGGCGGAGACCCGCCCGAGCAGGTGATCCGGGGTGTGGGTCTGCACCGCCGTCACCGCCGCGATCAGCGTCCACGGCAGACCGATTCCGCCGATGACAGCGCCCACCACCAGCGCCGGCCACCACGGCAGGCACTTCAACAGCAAGCTCGCCGTGAACAGCACCGCCCCCGCCGCCGCAGTGAACACGACACCACGCCGAGCAATCATCCGCCCCGCGACAAGGCCGGCGACGATCGAGCCGGCACCCTGGGCGCTGAGCAGCACCCCGAGGAACGTGCTCGGCAGGGCGAGATCGTCGACAACCACGGCGTACTGCGGCGCCGTAGCGAACGCCGACATCCCGATCGCCACCGCAGCCACGCCGACAGTCATCCTCGTGACGCCCGAAACCACGCCGAACCCAGGCCACTTTTCGGACTTTTCTGTTTTGTCGATTCTGGCCAGCCGCAGCATTCCGTAGAGCACGGCCCCGATCAGCGGCAACACGGCGCTGAGCAGGGCAACGGACGGGCCACCGTGCCACGCGTACAGTCCGGCGCCGGCGGCCGGAGAGATCAGCTTCATACCCTCCTGCGCACTGGACCGCCACCCGTTGACGTGCCCCAGCTCATCGCGGGACAGGGCGGACGGCAGCACCGCGGACTCCCCCGCGTCGAGCAGCACGTAACTGAGCCCGTACACAAAGGAGACAAAATAGATGAGCCCCGGACCGGCGGCGACGACGAGCGTGAGCAGCGACCCGGCCAGCACGAGATTGGTGCCGATGAGCAGCAACCGCCGCGGCACCCGATCAACGAGCCCACCCAGCCACGGCCCGGCCAGCGTCGGCGCGTAGACGCAGAACCCCGCCAGCCCAGCCAGACTCGGCGACCCGGTCAGATCGAGGATCCAGATCCCCGCCACCAGCGACATCGCGCTGCTCCCGAACCCGGCCAGCACAGAGATCGCCACGAAAAGCACGGCATTGCGCCCCCGACCTTGAGCCTCCATGGCTCAAATCCTGAAGACCATCCATGGGTACGCGCAACGCACACCATCCCCGTCAACCATCAGTTGACAAGGCACCTCTCACCTTGCGAACAGCGATCCCCACATACCCCGGAACCCTGACCCCGCGCAGGTCGTCAACGGCCTGAGCAGCAAGCGCGAACAGCCCGCCCGGAGCCGCATCCAGCGCGGTCTCCACGGTCACCCGCACCAGCTCCGCCCGCGTGAACCTCGACCCCCAACGCCGATCCGCCGCGATGCTCCGGTGCAGCTCAGTGACGGCAGCACGAAGAACGACGATGCTGTGCGCGTACCTGAAGTCATGATCGTCCCGACGCCCCCGAGCCGCGGCAACCAGCCGCTGCCGCCGCTGCTCCGCGGCCTGCCGACTCCCCAGCCCGAGCGCCCCGGCCACCTGCCCCCAGGTCGCCCCACCCTGCCGGGCCCGCTCGATCAACTCCAGCTCCCGCTCCTCCAACCGAGCCCGAGCCGGCCCGATCTCAGCGAGATCCTCCAGATCACCCACTCGTCAACAGTACGTTGACACCGCCCTCATCCGTCATCCTTGACCGGTGTTCGCCTGCTACGTGCTGATCGAGAACCGCTCACAGTCCTCCCTGCTGGGCGACCGTTCACGTGGGCAGGCCGAATCGGCCAACGCCACCTGGACCCTGCTCGTCGACCAGCACTTCGCATTCGGCGACGCAGACCCCGAACTGCGCCGATGGTCGACCGGCACCCGAGTCGCCCGCCTGCACGTACTCGAAGACTTCGCCCACGCCACAGCCTGGACCGACGGCAACCTCGACTGGGAAATCTCCTACGAAGCAGAACTGGACAACTTCCCGCTCACGTCGCACGCCTTCCCCTACGACCTAGCCACCCTGGTCCCCACCGAGGACCCGGGGGCCTGGCTCCAAGCCCCAGCGGCAGCGATCCAGCGTCTGACGAACTGGCACCCCGGCTAACTTGTCCTTCGTGGACCTCGCCCGCCCCAGGCTGGCGGGGGCAGCAGAATGTGATTGCCTAAGGTCCGAGTCGTGGATGAAGCAGACTTCTGGCAGTTCCTGGAACGATCCGGCGAGGCCGAAACGAACCCGGCACGAAGGACCGCGTGGCTGGAGGCCCGGCTGAGCCGCATCGCCCTGACGCACGTGGTCGACTTCCAGATCCATGTGGACACGGCACGGAAACCGCTCGACACGTACGACATGTGGGGAGCTGCCAACCAGCTCATGCAAGGCCTCTGCAGCAGCGACGGCTCTGGTACTTCCAGCCCTGGCTCATCGGCCAGGGCCGCCACTGGTGGCAGCACGCCGCCCGCAACCCCGACAACCTCGCCGACATCCCCGCAGTGCAGGCCCTCGCCAACCGCGACCGCGATGTTCTGCCGGACGCCGACTGGCCCCACTGGGAAGACCTCGCCACCGTAGCCGCCAATGTCCACGACCACGCCACCGGCGAGGAGGACAGCATCGACGACGCCCTCGACCGGCGCGGCCATCGCCGCCCGTCCGATCCCTGCCCCACCGGCACCCCCTGGGACGCCGACAGCCTCCCCGAATCGAGAAGCGCCTCCCCCGGCTCAGCCGCCTGTTCCCCCGCCATCGCGATTTCAGGCCCTGACAAGATTTTCGGTCAGGCGTCCACTGCGGCGATGGCCCCATTCATCGCCTACGTACGCCGAAAGGAGTGGGATTGCATTTCCAGCGAAACGTGATGACCCCCGCTCTGGCTTCCCGCACCCGGCTGGCCCGCGCCAGGTGGCTGCCGTCAGAACGACATCCGGACCGTGAAAATCCTCCGCGACGGCGCCTTACCGTATGAACCCTTCCCCCATGGCGCGTACTACCGCCTCGACGGGCAACGGCGCGGTCATCTGGCCATGATCGCCCGCGGATCGGCCCGGCGCGCCCGGTTGCCGTCAATCTCCGTGGCCCGCCGGAACGTACGAGTGCGGGGCTTGCAACCATCGGCTCAGATATCTGGAACGGACGGTGCCGGTGAGCAGACCCGTGAGCACTGCGGCGAACCCACCGCTCTCAAACTGCTCGAAGTAGGGCCCTCGTTCGCGGAGCACCACGGGATGGTCAGCGGCCACAACGCCGGGCTTGACGTGCCAGAAGAGGAAATCTCCGTTAGGGGTTCCGCCCCAGGAGATCAGGTCGTCGCCGGGCTGGAACCAGTCAGGAACATCATCCCCCTCCCACCGGGACGAGTCACCCAGCGCCCAAGGCCGTCCCCCGATGACATCGTCATCACCGCCACCAAACCAGATCCGGCACGTCTCCTGCGCAGTCTCGTTGTGGTCCAGCAGATCAGTCCAACCGACCGCTGCATCCGGGGCGCAGACAAACAGATGATCGTCGACAACACCCGGCCCGTACGCGTCAACAAAACGCTTGTAGTCCCCCGGCAGCTCAGCCCCCAGCACCGTCTCAACGGCACCCCAGTCCGACGACCGCCGACGCACCGTATCCAACGGCGGCAGCCCCAGCAGCTCCACCAACTCGGCAAGATCATCCACGCACCGATCGTGCCTGCGCCCCCACGAATCTGGCAACAGGCGCATGCTCCTGAGCCTCGCGATGGTCACCGATTCCACCGCAGCCGGACCAGCCACAGCAGCAAGCAACCCTCGCGAAACGCGGCCGGATTGCGGCGACTGGGGGTCTGTAAAGAGAACGGTGTAACTCAATTTCTTGGGGGTTAGTTTCGGCTGG
>NZ_BOQP01000023.1 GCF_018332715.1 Winogradskya consettensis
GGCCGGGTGTGCCGGGCCGGGCCGGGGTCAGCGGATGATGGCTCGGCAGGGTTGGGTTGTCGGCTGGAACACCGCGATCGCTGTGCCGTCGTCGGTGCGGGCGGCGACCCAGAAGTGGCCGACGTAGGTCTGCTGGGTGTAGGTGTCGCCCGGTTTCAAGGTCGCGTACTCGACTCGTTTGCCGTCGGTGTCCAGCCACGAGATGCTCACGGTGCCCGCGGTGGTGTTCACGAAGGCGACCTGGGTTTCCGGGCCGTCCTTCGCAAAACGTAGCGACGGCTCGGCGCTTCCGGGCAGCGCACGCAGTTCCGGCCAGGACGCGACATCGTCATTGCCCGGGGAGCCGGATGGCCCGGAACCGGACGACTCGGGATCGGACGGCGTGGGATCGGACGGCGTGGGATCGGACGGCGTGGGATCCGAGGGGGCGGGATCTGATGGCGTGGGGCCGGACGGCGTGGGATCGGAGGGGCCGGGGGCTGGGGGTGCGGGGGCCGGTGCGGACGAGGCTGCGGATGCGGGGGCTTGGCCTGCCGCCTTGCTGTGCTGCCAAAGGCTGATGACGACTATCGCGGCGCCGGCCAGGAGCAGGGCACTGAGCCCGATGACTATGCCCGTGAGGCCGCGGACGTTGCGCACGGTGCGGGCGCCTACGGAATCCTCGGAGGAGCCAAGGTACTGCGTGCTGGGGTACTGGGCGCCGGGGTGCTGGGCGCCGGGGTGCTGGGCGCCGGGGTGCTGGGCGCCGGCTTCGAGCAGGGGTGGGTCGAAGGGATCCACCGGCGTGGCCAGGGGTTGCTGATAGGGGTTGGGGGGCTGATCTGTCACGGGGCAACCGTATTGACAGGTTTTCATGCCAATCGTTGCGGGGTGCGGACTATGACGTCGGTCTCCGAGGGCCGGGCGTGCTGTGTCCATACTCGAACGTGCGCCTGATGGTCGCGCCGATGCTCACCGGTGGGCGGCTGGCGGGCCTGACGGCAGTCACCGGTCGATGAAGGCCGTGACTGTCACCGGGTCGGTTCGTACCTCGCCGGACGCGCCCAGTGGCACTGTCACCGACGGTTCGGTGTGCCCGAAGGGCAGGTCCATCAGGACCGGTACGTTGAGATGGGTCTCGTCCGCGTCCTCGCCCCGGAATCTCGGCATGAGGTACCACGCACCGGAGTCGCTGAACCGGCAGGCGTACTCCAGCATGAACTGCATGGAGTCGGCGACGTAGGTCTTCTGTCCGAAGAGGTCGACCGCCACCGGGAGCGAATCGCTGCCCAGCCCATCGGGCTGGAAATACTGTTCGTCGTGATCGGAAGGTGGATGTTGCGCGCCCGGCGCTCGTGCCAGAACTGCGTCGTCCGATAGGTGATGAGATCCTGCAGATCGACGATCAGTTTGAAGCGTGGGTCACCGATGATCGAAGGGAAACGATCTGGTGCAGGACGCCAACCTCCGTGGTGGTAAGTAGACACAGTTCGCCCATTAATTGCTCTAAGGTGGAATGCTCGGAGCGCTGCCGGCCAAATGGCGCTAACCACACATGTGGCTGCCCAAACAGGACGGGCCACGAATAGACGGGTCAGAATAAGACGGGTCACAGAACCGTCGCAAGACAGTGATGGATACCTGGTCATCACGCCGAGCCGTACCGTCCGGCCATAGTGGACGTTGAGAGTCATCCAGCCATTGGCGCCAGGCCGCGATTCTTTCGGATGGGAAATTTCTCAGCGTCCATTGACTAGCGACGTCCCCGAACATTCATCAAAGAGGAATCAGACCGGGCGGCGGCGTGAAAGACAAACGGTTTTCCCGCACAAAGGAACCGCCGGCCGGGATGCCCCGGACGGCGGTTCCTGTCGCGTGTTTCAGCCGCGCAGTTGCGACCAGTCCAGCACGGTCGTGCCGAGGTCACGGATGGAGGCGAGCAGCCCCAGCCGGGCGGCGCGTACCGCGGGGTCCTCCGCCATCACGAAGACCTCGTCGAAGAACGCGTTCACCACCGGGACCAGGTCACCCGTGACACGCCGGAACTCCGCGAGGTCCGCACCCCGGCCGAGCTCGGACCGCACCTCGGTGAAGACCTCGTGCAGCCGCAGCTCGACGGGCTCCACCAGGGCGGCCGGGTCGTAGTCCGACGGGTGGCCCGCGGGGACGATCCGGCTGCATCGCCCGATCGCGGCCGCGAGCTGCTGGAAGGACTCGTCCTCCACCGCCGCGGTGAGCTGCTTCAGCGTCTGGTCCGCGAGCCACGGGCGATCGGCCCGCACCGCGACCGCGCGAGCCAGATCGGCTGGGGTGCCGGCCTCGGCGAGGGTCTGCTCGTAGCGGCGCACGAAGAACTCGAGCACCTCGTCGAGCAGACCGGGGCGGACCCCGACCGGTTGCTGATCCGCGGCGAGCGCGAGCGCCGCCCGCAGGTCCAGCACGGCCAGCGTCGGGTGCTGCCTGAGCACCGACAGCGCCCCGAGCACGGCACGGCGCACCGCGAAGGGGTCGCTGGAGCCGGTGGGCAGCCCCGCCGTCGCCGCGAGGCCCACGATCAGGTCGAGGCGGTCGGCGACCGACAGGAGCGCACCGATCGTTGACCCGGGCAGGGCGGCTCCGGACGCCCGGGGCATCTCCGCCTCGCCGACAGCGGTCGCGACCGCCGGGCTCGCCCCGCCGTGCCTCGCGTAGTCCTCCGCCATGACCCCGGCGAGGCTGGTGAGTTCGGTCACCAGCTGCGACCCCTGGTCGAACTTGACCAGGGCGGCCGCCTGTTCCAGATCCTTGCGCTGCTCCGCCGTCAGCTCGACCTGCTCCGCCAGGCGCACGCCCAGGGTGCCGACCCGCCGGGCCCGGTCGCCCATCGAGCCGAGCTCCTCGGTGAACGTGAGCTTTTCCAGACGGTCGCGCATCTCGGGTAGCGGAAGGGCCAGATCGGCGCGGTAGAAGAAGGCGGCATCCTCGTACCGGGCGCGCAGCACCCGCTCGTTGCCGGCCCGCACCAGGTCGACGTCGATGTCGCCGTTGGCGACCGTGATGAAGAAGGGCAGCTGCTGCCCGTCGGCGTCGAGGACCGGCAGGTAACGCTGGTGCTTGCGCATGACCGTGGTCAGTACCGCGGACGGCAGCTCGAGGTAGCGCTCGGCGAACGTCCCCAGCAGGGCAACGGGCTGCTCGACCAGGAACGTGATCTGGTCGATCAGGCGCGACTCCCGCTCGACGTCGATCCGGCCACCGGCCTCGGCGGCGAGCCGGACACATTCCGCCACGATCGTCCGGCGCCGCTCGGCCGGGTCGGCGACGATGCCGCCCGCCGCGAGCACGCTGAGGTATTCCTCCGCGGTCGCGACGGCGACCACGGACTGCTCCGCGGTGCGGTGCAGCCTCGTGTCACGCCCAGCGGCCAGGCCGGAGGCGACCGTCGGCACCACATCGGATCCCCAGAGTGCCGTCAACCACCGGATGGGACGGCTGAACGTGAGCGCCGGGTCGTTCCACCGCATGTTCTTGGCCGAGCGCAGCGTAGCCACCGCCGCGCCGGTCACCTCGGCGAGCACCTCCAGCGCCGAACGGCCCTGGACCTCCCGGGTGACCGCGACGTAGGTGACACCGTCGATGTCCATCCGGCCGAGGCCGGCCACGTCGACGCCCTGGGACCGGGCGAAGCCCTTGACCGCTCCGGTCGGCTCGCCGGCCGCGTCGAACGCGGCGGCCACCTTGGGGCCCTTGACCGAACGGGTGAAGTCCTCCTCGCGGGGCGCGACCTCGTCGACCAGCACGATCAGCCGGCGCGGCGTCGCGAGCACCTGGACCGCACCGTGCGCGAGGCGGGTGGCATCGAGCCGCGACCGGACCTCCTTGCCCAACCCTTCCGCCGCGTGGAGCGCCTCCCCGGGCGGCAGTTCCTCGCAACCGACCTCCAGCACGAGCAGGCGTGATGCGCTCTGCTCGGTCTGCACGGCGGGCGCGGGCTGCGCCGGCGGCACCGCGGGCGCGAGGCCCAGCGGGTGGCCGAGCTCGTCGCGGCGGCTGATCCACAGCTCGGCGATCCGGCGGGAGAGCCGCCGCATCCGCCCGAACTCCGCAGCCCGGTCGGCCGTGGAGACCGCCCCGCGGGCGTCGAGCACATTGAACGCGTGCGAGCACTTGAGCAGGTAGGTGTGGGCCGGGACGGGCAGCCCGAGATCCAGCATCCGGTCGGCCTCGGCGGAGTAAAGCTCGAGCAGCGAACGGTTGGCGGCGATGTCGGCGTCGTCCAGGTAGTACCGGGACATCTCGTACTCGGCCTGGCCGATCATCTCGCCGTAGCGGACGCCGGGGGCGTACTCGATGTCCTTGAAGTCGGTGACCCCCTGCAGCGCCATGACGATGCGCTCGACGCCGTAGGTGATCTCCACCGCGGACTCGTCGAGCGGCAGGCCGCCGGCCTGCTGGAAGTACGTGAACTGGGTGATCTCGAGGCCGTCCAGCCAGACCTCCCAGCCGAGGCCCCACATGCCGAGCGCGGGCGAGGTCCAGTTGTCCTCGACGAAGCGCACGTCGTGGGCCGCCACATCGATGCCGAGCGCGGTCAGGCTGTCGAGATACAGCTCCTGGGCGTTACCCGGCTCGGGCTTCAGCACCACCTGGAACTGAGTGTGGGTCTGCAGGCGGTTCGGGTTGTTGCCGTAGCGCGAATCATCCGGCCGGACGGAGGGCTCCACGTAGGCGACGCGCCAGGGCTCCGGGCCGAGAGAACGCAGGAACGTGGCCGAATTCCAGGTGCCCGCACCGACCTCCGTGTTCATGGGCTGAACCGTCAGGCACCCCTGACGGGCCCAGTACTCGGAAAGCCGCGCGAGCGCGTCTTGCATGGTCAACATCGATAGACTCCGTCCGGTGACAACGGCCGTCAGCCTATCCGGTGTGCCCGGGTCCAGTGGGGCACACGCGCAAGCCCTCCGGCAGTGCCGCTCCCCGGCCCCAGACGGGGCGGCGAAACCCGGTTCCACATCCTGCTGTCAGTCCGGACCACCCCTCATTCGCCATTCCGGACAGGATCCATGTCTCCGCTGCCCACAAAGCAACGCTTCAAGGTTATCGGCGCGCATCATCTCGACGAGATCGCCGACCGCTACCACCTTTCTCCGTAGGTCCTGGACACCATCCGCATCGTGTGACTGGTGCTGCCGTTCCGCGTCGACAAACACGTGCCCGACGACCCAATGTTCAAGCTCCTCTTCCCCCCACCGGGGATGCTCCCGGCGCAGGACGAGCGGCTCCTCGCCGACACGGCGGCACGGGGCGACCCCAAGGAGCTGTCCGCCGGGGTGAAGCAGAGCCGGGCCGAACTCAACCCGCACCCGTCCGGGCAGCAGGAGCTCAATGTGCCGGCCGCCGTGCCGACGACTGCCGCGGGGCCCGCGAACCGTGCATTCTGGAAGAGCTGCATATCGTTGTGGTCGTTGCCGAACGCGATGTATTCCCCGAGACCGATGGGGAACGCCGCCAGCACGAGGGCCTTGTCCACGGCCATCGGCGACAGGTCGACCAGGTCCTCGGCGATGTGCCGGTGCATCACCAGCCCACGGTTGCCGGCTCGGCCGGCACGGCGTCGGCTGGTCCGAAAAGGACGACCTTCACGTACTCGGTGGGCGACTCCCGCCCGGCCCGCGTCGCCAGGCGCCCCTGATCGACCCGGCCCAGGATCTCCCGCCGACCAGATGCACGTCGGTCAGGCCTTCCGGAAGCACCGGGATCAGATCCGTGACCCACGCCGCGCCGTCGATGTCGAAGACGAACGGGACACCCGGCTCGACACGCCGCACTGATACACCGTGGCCCTGCTGCATCACCGTAGATCCTTCGGCCGTCCGATATACGGCCGTTCTGCCAGATCTCCGCCATCCATGACGGTCAGTGCCGAGAGGCCCCGGCCGGGCCTACCGGTCACCCTTGGAAGTGCGCGTTACCGGCCATTCTTCGGTAGGCCGCGAGGGATGCCGTGGTGCTGTCTATGCGGAAGTTGGTGTCGTTGTGGGTGTCGGTGTCGAACCAGACCATGGCGCTGAGTTCGGGGGTTCGGCGGGCGTAGGCGGCGAGGTCGTCGGTCCAGTCCGCCTTGGTGCTGCCGCCGAAGTCGATCGCGGCGGTTTCCGTGACGATGATGGGCTTCCTGGCGCCGTAGGCGTTCACGATCGGGTTGAACAGGGTGGCGGGGGATTCCTTGTAGAAGTCGTAGCCGGAGACGCCGACCCAGTCCACATAGTCGTCGCCGGGGTAGTAGTTCTGCATTTTGTTCCAGGAGTCGCCGGGGCTGGAGTTCCAGTTCGGGCTCCAGACCCAGGAGACGTTGGTGGCGCCCTCGTCGGCGAAGATGCCGTGGATTCTGCGCCACGCGGAGACGTACCCGTCGGCATTTTTGCCGTTGCCGGCGCCGCCCCATTCGAACCAGTCGCCGTTCATCTCCCAGGCCCAGCGGACGAGCAGGGGTTTGCTCTGGGCGGCGAGGTTGCGGGCCGCGGCGGCGATCAGCTTGTCCGAGCCGCCGCCGTTGATCTTGTTCCAGGCGACGCCGTGCCAGGAGATCATGAGCGTGCTGCTGGACGGGACGTTGAAGCGGGTGCGTGGCATTGCCTCGTCCCAGGCCCAGAACTGGTGGACGATCCGCTGGTCGCGGCCGAGCTGGGAGCGGCGCAGGGCCAGGCTTTCGCTCGCCGAGCGGCCGCTGAGGCTGAGGTAGGCGCCGAGCATGACCTTGCCGGTGGCCGGCGACACCGGACCGCCCCGGCTGGTGTCGCGGGCCACCTTGGCGTTCTTCGACGCGGTGGGCGACGCGGACGCCGACGGGGAGGCGGTAACGGTGGCAGCCGGGCCGAGGCTGCTCACCGCGGACGCGGAGGCCGCCGGTGACGCCGACGCCGAGGGGGCGAGCGACGTGGACGGTGAGCCCGCCGAAGTGGGCAACGCGGACGTCTCGGGCGATTGGCGCGAACAGGCCGCCGGAAGGGCGGCCACGGCGGCCAGCGTGAGCAAACTGCGACGCGACACCCGCGACATGCGGTGCACCCTCTTCCCTAGGCAACAGCGACGGACGCTACCGCCCTGAGCAGTGCAAACCCAACCCCGGCGGCCACCCTCACGGCAAAGCGCCCGACTTCTGCCCGGCCGTCCGAAAGAAAATCACGCCAGCATGTCGCGGACCATGGGCATCACCTTGGAACCGTAGAGCTCGACGGCGTGCATGCGGGCGCTGACCGGCTGTGCACCGGCGGTGTAGACGAGGTCGAAACGGCCGACGCCCAGGGACTTCACCGCCGCGGCGATCCGGCGGGCCACGGTCTCGGGGCTGCCGACGTACATGGAGCCGTCCTGGACCTCGGCGTCGAACTCCGCGCGGCGCAGCGGGGGCCAGCCGCGGAGGGCACCGATCCGGTCACGCATCACCTTGTACGTCGGGTAGTAGAGCTCGCGGGCCTGCTCGTCGGTGTCGGCGATGAAACCGGGCGAGTGCATGCCGACGGGGTGGGCGAGCGTTCCGAGCTGGTCGGCGGCCCGGCGGTAGAGGTCGACGTACGGGGCGAAGCGTTCCGGGGCTCCCCCGATGATGGCGAGCATGAGAGGCAGTCCATAGCGGGCGGTACGCACGACCGACTGCGGTGACCCGCCGACGCCGACCCACGTGTCGAGCCGGCCGGACTCGGTCTTCGGGAACACGTCGGCGTCGGTCAGCGCGGCGCGGGTGGTGCCGTCCCACGTGACGGGTTTCTCGTCGAGCAGCTTCACGAACAGGTCCAGCTTCTCCTCGAACAGGACGTCGTAGTCGCTCATGTCGTACCCGAAGAGGGGGAAGGACTCGGTGAACGAGCCGCGGCCGAGGATCGCCTGCGCGCGGCCGCCCGAGATGGCGTCGACGGTCGCGAAGCGCTGGAACACCCGGACCGGGTCGTCGGAGCTGAGCACGGTCACGCCGGAGGCGAGCTTGATCCGGTTGGTACGCGCGGCGATCCCGGCGAGCACCGTCTCCGGGGTCGAGATCGAGTATTCGGGGCGGTGGTGCTCCCCCAGCGCGATCACGTCGACGCCGAGCTCGTCGGCGAGCACGGCCTCGTCGATGACCTGCCGGATCGCCGCGGCGTGGCTCAGCGGCACGCCGGAGTCGTCGTCCGGGACGTCACCGAACGTGTCGAGGCCCATCACGAGGTCGGTCATGGCGCTGTCCTCCAGTAATTGACGTGTCAGCTATACGATCGACAGGTCAAACAGAGAAGGGTGGGTTCTTATGCCCGGTTCCCGGCGCCGGCTGCCGACCCGTGACGAGCTGCGGACATGGCGCGACTTTCTGGAGACCACGGAGGCCCTGCGCTCGGTGCTCGCCACGCGCCTGCAGAGCGATACCGGGCTCTCACCGGGCGATTACGGCGTACTCCTGGCGTTGAGCGAGGCTCCGGGGACCCGGATGCGGTCGTCGGAGCTGGCCGCGACGCTCGGGTGGGAACGCAGCCGGCTGTCGCACCACCTCGGGCGGATGGAACGGCGGGGGTTGATCCGCCGGGAGAAGACGCCTGCCGACAGCCGGGGCGCGGAGATCAGCCTGGCAGCCGCGGGCGCGGAGGCGTTCCAGGCGGCGACGGTGCCGCATCTGCGGGCGGTGCGGGAGTTGTTCGTCGACGCGCTCACGCCGGAGCAGCTCACCGCCGCGGGAGAAATAGCCGCGGCCCTGCGAGAGAACCTGCCGGCCCAGAAGAATCAGCGGGCGCAGAAACCGGCCAGCTCCACCGCGTCGGAGGAGCCGATCCACTCGTAGGTGCCGCGCAACAGGTCGGCACGTTGCGCGACGGTGCTGACCGTGGCGGTCAGCTCCCCCCACGGCATCGCGACGTGCACCATCGTGCGCTCGATATCCGGCGGCAGGGACGGCATGGCACGTAGCAGCAGCCCGACCGTCGAGATGTCCTCCACGCGACCGGTCAGGGGGACCAGGCGACGCCCGTCCGCGGTCTGGATCTGCGCGGTCCCGACGGCGGGCAGCGCGCCCGAGCGCCGGGGTGCCGAGCGGCGCTGCACGATGTCCGTCGGCGCGTCACCGATCACCCGGAACTGGTCGTCGCGCAGCTCGCCCTCGACCCAGGTCAGCCCGGCGGTGGTGACGAGCTCGAGGATGCCGAACCTGCGTACGCCGGGACCGTCGAGGCTCAGCACCGGGATCGGCGGGAGCTCCGCGATGAAGTCGGCCCGCACCTCGGCCAGCGTGACGAGTACGCGGTCCTGCGTACCGGGGCAACGCAGGGTGAGACTGCTCCCCGCAGGCACGGTGATCATCAGCCGGACACTACCGGCTCCGAACCGCCCTCACCTGCGAAAACGCCGATGCCGAGAGGGCTCATTCCATGATGTCGCCCGTGTCGCCGGTGTCGTCGGGGTGGGACGGGTAACGCTTGCCGTCGCGGCGCCGCTGTTTCAAGAACGGGAACGACTTCCGCTGGGCGGGCGCGTCGTCCGGGCGGAGGTGGCGCGGCACGTACGGATGCGGCGCGGGGTCGGGTTGATCGTGGGTCACGAAAGCAGGAATTCTCTCTGCGAGACGGATACGCCGGGCGGGTGAACCGCTCTCAGGCTTCGCTCTCGGCACGCGCATCAGCGCCGAAACCCCGGCGAATGCTGCGCGAGATGATCCCCTGCAAGGTCGTCTTCTGCTCGGTGGTAAGCCCGCGTCTCAACTGGGCCATGTCGGTAGCGGACGGCTCACCCTTGTGCACGAAGGCCGTGCCGGACTCTGCAGTCTCGCCACTCGCTGCCATGCCGCCAACGTAACGTAATCTTCCGGTCACGGGGATCCTTCCATCGGGTCTGCGTTCCATTTCGGACAAGCGTGCTAGGTGGTGCGGCCGACGGCGGAACGGCGCCGCAGGGTGAAGAGGTAACGCCGCATCCGGTGGACCCCCTGCAACGCCAGGAACAGTGTCGTGCTGAGGGAGACGAACGCCAGACCGATCCAGATCGCATCAGCGGCGGGCAACCGCACCAGGTAGAGCAGGGAGAGCCGTACCGTCGGCGAGCCGGGCCAGACCAGGGTCTGCAGCAAATACAGCACGGACGCGGTGAACGAGAGCACGGCCGAGACCACAAGCCCCCCGAAGGCCGTCAGCGACGACTGCTGTACCCGATCGGTCGAGAAGCCGACAAGCGTCGCCACCAGACCGGGCGCGGCGAGGAGCAACGCCGCCAGGTCGGTGCCCCGGGAGTCCTGAACCGCGGCCGGCACGGCGAAGGCGAAGGCGATCAGAACCAGGCTTCCTACCGCTGAAATGACCAGGGACCTCCGCAGCGCTCCGGGAGGGATCTCCTCGAACTCCACCGCGCACTCCACGTTGCGGACCTGCTCCGCTCGATTCAGGCCCCTGGTGTGCACCCCGGCGTACGGGGCGCCGTGGTCCGCGTCGAGCCGGACACCCATTCCGGCGGTCGGGGCGAGCTCGGCGGGCGTACACGTCCGCTTGCCGGTGGTGCCTGCCTCTCGCAGCAGATGGCGATAGACAAAATGTGAATCCGGGCCGGTGATCCGCAGGTCGTAGCTGTGCGCCTGGTAGGCGAGGCTGATCGGGACGACATACCGGTACGGCCGGAGCCCCAGCCTGGTCCGGTACCGGTCGTGCGCGGTGGTGATCCGGTCCGCCGTCGCCAGATAGCGGTACCGGACGACCATCAGGTCGGCCTCCGCCACGTCGACCTCGAACGCGGACACCGTGTTCACGGCGAAGTACCCGCGCACCGACCGCAGCAGGTCGAGCCCACCTTGTTCGCCGGCCGCACCCACGATCGCGTCGTACTCGCGGGCGAAGACGTCGGGGTCGACGATGTCGGTCCGGCAGAACAGCGCCGTCAGCTTGTAGATCTTCTTCAGGTCCTCGGGGCTCAGGTCCTCGCCGTAGGTCAGCTCGTAGAGACTCTTGACCGTCCAGGCGAGCAGGCCGTCGGTCAGGCGCTGCGGCAGTGGCGTCAGCTTGTTGTCGGCGCTGTCGCGAGCCTCGAAGGTCTCCAGGACCAGGTCCTTGCGCCGCAGGATCGGGACGACGATCTTGCCGTCGAGTTTCAGCCCCCGGCCCGGTTCATCCGGCTCGTGACGCAAGGCGTCGATCGACACCTCCACGGTGACGTCGATGGCCATCAGGTCGCCGCTGAGCCGCACGTCCTCGGAGACCCGCGCAAGGTGCGTCAACTCGACCAGGAGCCGTGCGAACAGGTAGATCGGCGAGGGGTCCTCGTCCGGACGCTCTCCGGTCGCGTACCGCTCCGCCGATTCGTACCGGTCCAGTACAAGGTTGGCGCTGGTCAGGATGTCGCGGCGAGATGGCCCGCACGCGCCGGAGGGATCCGGGGCGGCGGCGGCCGGCATCTGCTGCGTCAGCCGGCGCAGCCAGCGACGGATCGTTTCCCCGAGCCCGAGCAGCGCGACCACGACGAGTCCGAGCCGGACCTGCCACCGTATGCGCTCCGGGACAACGGCCATGACATTGTCCAGACACGCCGCCAGTAGGGCTGCCGCCAGCATCGCCTGGAACAGCAGGCGGAGGAGGCTCCTCATCCAGAGCGGCATGGTGACGTCCCGGGGCCGAAGGAAACGATGTCCTGGATACATCGACCCGGCGGGACATCGGTGATGGCCGCTCGCTCAGGTCGGCACCTTCAGTCCGCCCGCACCAAGGATCGGGTTACCACCTTCGGGGCACAGCGATGGTTCAGAGCCGGAGAAAGGAGACGGCCGATCTCCCCTGGGAGATCACGCGCAGAACGCGGATCTCAACCTGGGGCGACCGGCCGCCACCACACCCGATGTCCCCGTTGCGGGGGTCACTGGGCTGCATTACATCAGAGCGGGCGAATGTTCTCCGCCTGGAGGCCCTTGGCGCCCTGGGCGACGTCGAACTCGACGCGCTGGTTCTCCTCGAGGCTCCGGAAACCGGAGGACTGGATGGCGGAGAAGTGCGCGAACACGTCAGAGCCCCCATCGTCCTGGGTGATGAAGCCGAAGCCCTTGTCGCCGTTGAACCACTTTACGGTGCCTGTAGCCATAACCTTCTCCTGCCAACTGGTGGCTTCCGCACTGTGCGGAACCCGCGCTGCTGTCCGGGGAACCCTGAAAGCGACGAAACACCGATGGCCCGGCGGGTTGAGTAACCCACCAGGCGTTGAGAACGTCTAAGGAAACCAAAACTGCAACGGGCCCAAGCTAGCACACCGTCGTCCCCGGCGACACGGTCAGTTGATGACATGTACGACGACACCGGGCTTGACCTGCTGCAACACGGTTCGCTGGGCGGCGGGCGACATGCGGATGCACCCGTTCGAGGTGCTGCGGCCCAGGGCCGAGGGGCGGTACCAGGCGTGGATCGCGGTGTGGCCGTCGCGCAGGCTGGGTGCCAGCGCCGCGGGGTGCTCCGGGATCGAGCCGAGGACAAGGGCATCGAGCTGCGCGTACGCCGCCCCGTCCGTCCCGGTCCGGCCCAGCACGAACGTACGGCCGAGGGGTGTCGGTGTCCGCTCGGTGCCCGTGGCGACCTTCCACTCCGCCTGCCGCACACCGTCCCGCAGCCAGGTCAGGCGGTGGGTGCTGAGCTTCATGATCAGCTGATCGCGCAGCGCGGACGGGGTCCAGCCGCCGTCGGGGATCCAGCCGACCCGCCGGTTGAGCGTCGGCAGCAGCACCCCGACCCAGCCGTTGGCGCGTTCCACGATCGGGACGACCACCGGCATCCCGCTGATCTTCGGTGGCAGCACGGCCCGGGGCCGCCCACCCTCGGCGTCATAGACGACCAGGTTCCGGTCCGGGCTGAGTCCCTCGAGGACCGTCTGCACCGACGACGCGGCCCGGTCCGCGGGGAAGCCGGCCGCGGCACCCCAGTAGTCGATCTTCGGCAGCCCGGCGGGGGCGGGCGCTGCCCGCAGCGGCGGGACCGTCCGCACCACGGCGGCCTGCGGGGTGACGACGGGATCGGCCTGCGCCATGACGCCGTCCCGGCCGGCCGCCCGGTTGATGGCCAGGGCACCGGCGCCGATGATGAGCACGAAAGCGACCAGGCCACCACAGGCGGCGACCCGCGCTCGGGGAAAATCGGGCACCCCACCACGCTAATGGACAAAAGTCCCCACTGGCCACCATATCGACGGGTGACGACGGCTCATTTCGCGTTCCGATCACCGTCTGGTTCACTCGGGAACGAGCCGGTTCGCTGCCGGAGGAAGTCAGTCCGCAGCCCAGCCGGTTCGCTGCCGGAGGAGGAGGTCCCGGTGAGCACTCTCGCGGCGCTCCGGCAACTGATCCGGCAGGGCTACCAGGCCCGCCCCGAGGATCTTTCCGCCATGGCCATGCAGGCGGCCGGCCTGCTCGGTGTCACCGCGCTGGTCATCTACGTCGTCGATCATCGGCAACGGGAGCTGCTGCCGCTGCCCGGCGACCGGGAGCCGCAACCGGAGCCCGTCGCAGTCGACGGCACCGTCGCGGGCCGCGCGTACACCACGGGGACGCCGCAGGTCGTCGAGGCCGGCGACGGCGGTCACGTGGTATGGATCCCGCTGCTGGACGGCAGCGAGCGGATGGGTGTCCTGCAGGTCGTCACCGGCGGCCCGCTGGACGAGCAGGCGGTCGACGACTACGCGACCGTCGCCGCGCTGGTCGGTGAGCTGGTGGTGACGTGCGACCTCTACAGCGACACGATCGAGCGGCTGCGCCGGCGCGAGCCGATGCGGCTGGCCGCCGAGATGCTGCGCGCCCAGCTGCCCCCGCTGACGTTCGCGACGAGCCGCGTCGTGATCGCCGGCATCCTCGAGCCGTGTTACGACGTCGGCGGGGACGCCTTCGATTACGCGGTCAACGAGGACACCGCCCACCTGGCGCTGTTCGACGCCGTCGGGCACGGCTCCGCCGGGGGGATGCGCGCCGTCATCCTGGCGTCGATCGCGCTGGCCGCGTACCGAAATGCCCGCCGGGGTGGTCTGGATCTGACCGCGACGTACCACCATCTCGACGATGCCGTCCGCGACCACGACCGCACCGGCATGATCACCGCCGTGCTCGCCGAGCTCGACCAGGACACCGGGATCCTGCGGGTCATCTCGGCCGGGCACCCCAGCGGCATCGTGCTGCGCGGCGGCCGGGTCGTCACCGTGCTGCCGACCCCGACCGCGCTGCCCGTGACCCTCGGTGACCGCCGGCCCCCGGTGGTGATCCAGGAGGCCCTCGAGCCGGGCGACCAGGTGCTGCTCTACACCGACGGCATCACCGAGGCCCGCGGCAAGGACGGCGACCCGTTCGGCATCGACCGGCTGATCGACTTCGCCACCCGCGCCGTGGCCGACGCCCTGCCCGCTGCCGAGACCGCGCGGCGGCTCGTGCACGCCATCCTCGAATACCAGCAGGACTGCCTGCAGGACGACGCCACCATCCTGCTGCTGCAGTGGCAGGGCGATCTGACAAAGACCTGACTTCCCGCCGGGAGGCTTTCCGACGGACCCGGGGACGTCCCGGGCCGGACAGGGAGCAACCGCAATGCGCAGGAGTCACATACTGGTAGCCGCGTTCGCGCTGACCGCGTTGACGGGGTGTGGATCGCCGAAGCAGGCCGAAGCCCCACCGAAGGTCGCGACCCTGGTCAGCGCTGCCCCCTCGGCGAGCCCGTCGCCCACGTCGCAGCGGCCCCGGCATCGCCTCGACGAGACGGACGAGGAGTTCAAGGCGCTGTTCGATCCCCTGTACAAGTGCCTCGAGGAACACGGCATCGACAACCCCAGAAACAACACCGTGACGCTCAAGAAAGCCAGTGACGCGGCGCAGCGGCCCGCGACGTCCAAGGGGGACACCACCGCGGTGACGGCGTTCCGCTTCTGCGAACCGCTGTACGCACCGTTGCCGCCCTGGGAGAAGGACCCCGCCAACCCGGAGGCCCGCGACTTCAACCTCGCCGTGATGAAGTGCCTCAAGGCCAAGGGCGTCAAGCACCTCGAACCGACCGACGACGGCCTCAGCTATTCGCTCGGTGCCGGCCAGGACGACGAGGCGTCGATCGTCCAGGCCATGCGGCTCGAGCCGGAATGCGAGCGCGAGGCGGCCGCCGCGAAGAAGTAGGACAGAACCTCACACGATTCTGACTTCCGGTCGAGAGGCTGGCCGCCGGCCCGGGAATGCCCCGGGCCGGACCCGACCGGGAGGCAGTTGCATGCGCAGGAGTCACGTACTGGTGGCCGCGATCGCGGTGGCGGCGTTGACGGGGTGCGGATCGCCGCAGCAGGCCGAAGCCCCTGCCAAGAACGATGCCAAGGTCGCCACCCTGGTCAGCGCTGCCCCCTCGGCGAAGCCGTCGCCCACGTCGCAGCGGCCCCGGGAACGCCTCGACACCACGAGCGAGGAGTACGAGGCCCTGCTCGCGCCGTACAACAAGTGCATGAAGGAGCACGGCGTCGACACGATGGAGAAGCGGAAACTGGCCCAGGACGCGGCGGCCCGGCCCGCGACCTCGGCCGAGGAGGAGAAGTTGACGGCGGCGAGCAAGATCTGCGAGCCGCAGTACTTCCCGTTGCCCCCGTGGGAGAAGGACCCCGCGAATCCGGAGGCCCGGGACTTCGCGGTCGCCGTGGTGAAGTGCCTGAAAGGCAAGGGCGTCAAGTACGTGGAGGTCGCCGATGACGGCCTCAGCTATGCGCTCGGCGGCGACCAGAACGACCCCGAGTCGATCAGCAAGGGCATGGATCTCGCGCCGGACTGCGAGCGCGAGGTAGCCGCCAAGAAGTGACCACGCGCAGAAGCGGCGGCCGGAACCCGGCCGCCGCTTCTGTGTCTGTCATACCGTGGCGAGGGCCTGCGTCGGTGTCATGCGGGCAGCGCGCACGCAGGGGTAGACGCCCGCGAGCACGCCGACGGCCACCGCCCCGGCGACCCCGGCGACGAGGGACGACGCGGGGATCACGATCGGCCACCGCTGCCAGCTCGCGTAGCCGACGGTGGCGAGCAGGCCGAGCAGCGTGCCGGCCAGGCCGCCGATCGTGGCGAGGACGACCGATTCGGTGAGGAACTGGCCGCGGATCTGGCCGCGGGTGGCGCCGAGGGCGCGGCGCAGGCCGATCTCGGAGCGGCGTTCGAGGACGGACACGACCATCGTGTTGGCCACTCCGATGCCGCCGACGACGAGCGCGACCCCGGCGAGGGCGAGGAACAGCACCGACAGGCTGCTCTCGGTGGCGCGTTTGGCGGCGAGCGCGTCCGACGGGCGGGTGACCACGACCTGGCCCGGGCGTTCCGGGGAGATCGTCTCGGCCAGGACGCCGCGGACGGCCTCGAGCTGCGACTCCTCGCACGCGATGTAGAGGACGGTCGGGTGGCCGTCGAAGCGCAGCTCGGTGCGGGCCGTGTCCCAGCCGACCAGCACCGAGCGGTCGATGTCCGGCGACAGGGGCGTGGTGGCGAGGATGCCGATCACGGTGAACAGGCGGTCCGCGATCATCACCTGGGGTCCGGGGGTCCGGCCGGTGACCTCGGTGATGCCGAGGCGGGTGGCGGCGACCGAGCCGAGCACGACGGTGGGGAACGCGGCAGTGGCCGGGCTCAGCCACTTCCCGGAACGGACCCGCGCGTTGATCGCGGGGAGCAGGTCGATCTGCCCGGCGAGTACGGTCAGCCCGCTCCCGTCGGTCTCGTCGGTGCGGTCGTTACGGCGTACCCGTGTGTGGGTGTTGCCGACCCCGCTCACCGCCGTGACCGGGCCGATGCGCCGGACCATTCCCATGGCCGATTCCGGCAGTTGAGCCGGGGGGTCCTGATCCTGCACGGCCGTGGCCTGCAGCGTGTTCGTGCCCAGCGCGGTGAGGGTTTCGAGCAGTTTCGCCTGGCTGGACGCGGGGATGCCGGTCACCACGACCATCGTCGCGATGCCGACCGCGATGCCCAGCGCCGACAGGATCGCCCGCGCCGGCCGGGTCCGCAGGCCGATCAGACCCAGACCCAGAAGATCCAAGGGCGCCAGCCTGACCGTACGCACCTGAGCGCTCACTTGTTCACCAGGGGCTTGCCGTCGCGGACCAGGCGGCCGTCGCGGATCTCGATCTGGCGGGGCAGCGACGCGGCGATGTCCCGGTCGTGGGTGATCAGCACGATGGTGGTGCCCTCCTCGTTGAGCCGGCGCAGGAGCCCCAGCACCGCCTGCCCGGTCACGGTGTCGAGCGCGCCGGTGGGCTCGTCGGCCAGCACCAGCGACGGCTCGTTGACCAGAGCCCGCGCGATCGCGACGCGTTGTTTCTCGCCGCCCGACAGCTGCTGCGGGCGGTGGCCGGTGCGGTGGGCGAGACCGACCCGGGCCAGGGACTGCCGGGCGAGTTCCCGGCGCTGCCGGCGGGGAACCCCGGCGTAGAGCAGGCCCGCGGCGACGTTGTCCGTGGCGCTGAGCCCGTCGGCGAGGTGGAACTGCTGGAAGACGAAGCCGATCTCGCGGGCGCGCAGGGCGGACAGCTGCCGGTCGCTGAGCTTCGCGACGTCGTGACCGGAGATGCGTACGGTGCCCGAGGTCGGCCGGTCGAGGGTGCCGATGATGTTGAGCAGGGTCGACTTGCCCGACCCGGACGGGCCGACGATCGCGACGAGTTCCCCGGCGGCGATGTCGAGGGTGGCGCCGGCGAGGGCGGTGACGCCGCCGGGATAGATCATGCTCACGTCGCGTACTTCCAGGACGGGTCCTTCGGTCATGAGGAGACCACCACGGGCATGCCCTCGGTGAGCCCGTCGCCGGTCAGCTCGACCCAGCCGTCGGCGAACATGCCGGTCTGCACCGCGATCAGGCCGGCCGGGCCCTGCACGGCGTAGCCGCCCTCGGTGAGCGCCACGAGCGCCTCGACCGGGGCAGCGAGCACGCCCTTCGCCGAACGCCCGGGGAAGGTCACGTTCACGTCGGCGGCGTCGAGTTTGTCGAGGTCCTTCGGCTGGTCGGCGGTGACCGTCACGGTCAGCGTCGGCGGGCCGGTGCCGGCGTCACCCTCGGTGGCCAGTTTGCGGCCGACGGCGGTGACCCGGGCCTTGACCGTCTTCTCGTCGGGCAGGACCACCGTGACCTTCGCGCCCTGCTTGATCGAGCCGGCCTCGGTCAGCTGTGCGGCCACGGTGATGACCTTGCGGGTCGGGGTCACCGTCATCAGGTCCACGTTCGCCGGGGAGCCGGGCTGCACGGCCACGCCGTCGACCCGGACCGCGCCGCTGAGCACCTCGACGTCACCGACCGTGATCGTCCCGGTCTGAGGTAGGCCGGCGTCGTCCTGCCAGCTCTTGATCGCATTCTTCAACGACGCGGTCAGCACGCCCTCGCCATCCTTCACCTCCACCGGCTTGGTGGGCGGCGGAGTGGGCGGCGTACTCGGCGGGGTGGCTGCCGTGGGCTGGGGCACGGAGACCCAGGCGCCCTCCGACGGTTGGTGGCCGATCGAGTAGCCGAGCGCCGACAGGTTCGTGGCGATGATCTTCACGTCGCGGCCGACGAGGTTCGTGCCGGTGATGTCGCGGTAGAGCGGCATGCTCCCGTAGAACAGCGTCACGGGCCGGTCGTCCGCGCGGAACAGCTGCTTGCCCCGCTTGATCGTGGCACCGACCTGCGGCAGCCACGTCACCGTGGCTTCCTTGTGCCCGGCGAGGGGCCGTGGCGTGCCGTAGCCGAGGGTGCCGGGCAGCGACATCGTCGTGGACAGGTCCTTGCGTTCGAGCTGCGCCGTCGAGGCCGCCACGGTCTGCTCCGGCCGGGGTGCCGTGGCGGCCCGGTGCCGGCTCACGAGCACGACCGCCCCGACCGTCAGCGCCACCACGACGAGACCCGCGATCAGCCACCGGCCGAGCCTGCCCCGCCGCCGCGGAGGCGGTTCGGTGACGATCGGGATGAGCTCGGTGACGGCGTCTGGCAACGGAGGCATGCCGACGAGACTGGCCGGGACTCGTTAGAAAGATGTCAGGTAACGCCGGGAATGATCTCGCGCGGGCGGGGCGGGCCTATCATCGCCGCCATGGGTGCTCAGGTCCTGGTAGCCGATGACGATCCCCGCCAGGCCGAGGTGGTGCGCCGCTACCTGACCGCCGAGGGTCACACGGCCGTCGTGGTGCACGACGGGCGCGAGGCCCTCGACCAGGCCCGCCGGCTGCGCCCCGACCTCGTGGTGCTGGACGTGATGATGCCGAAGCTCGACGGGCTGCACGTGTGCCGGACGCTGCGGGCGGAGTCGGACGTCCTGGTGCTGATGCTGACCGCGCGGACCAGCGAGGAGGACCTGCTGCTCGGGCTGGAGCTCGGCGCCGACGACTACCTGACCAAGCCGTACAGCCCGCGGGAGCTGATGGCCCGGGTCCGGACCCTGCTGCGGCGGGCGTCGCGCGGGGCACCCGAGCAGGCCGTGCTGGGCGTACGCCGGATCGGGCGGATCGGTCTCGACCCCGCTCGGCACCAGGTGACCGTGGACGGCGTACCCGTCGAATGCACCCGGGGTGAGTTCGCGATCCTGGCCGCCATGGCCGAGCAGCCCGAGCGCGTCTTCACCCGCGCACAGCTGCTGCACCACACCCGCGGGATCGATCGCAGCTCGACCGAGCGCACGATCGACGTCCACGTGATGAACCTGCGCCGGAAGATCGAGACCGACCCGCAGCGCCCCGCCCAGCTGCTCACTGTCTTCGGCGTCGGCTACCGGCTCACCAGCGGCCTGTCCTGATGCCCAAGCGGGTGCCGTTGCGGCACAGCCTCGTGACGCGGCTGCTGGTGACGTCGGTTCTGATCGCGGTCGCGGCCATCGCGGCGACCGCCTGGCTCGCCACCACCACGGCGACCCGGGCGATCACCCAGGAACGGGGCCAGTCGCTCACCGACGACAAGGGCGTCTACGACATGCTCATCGGCTACGCGGCGACCCACGCGGACTGGTCCGGCGCCCCGGCGCTGATCGACGCGCGGGCGGCGAAGCTGGGCCGGCGGATCACCCTGATGACCGGTGACCGGGCGGTCATCGCCGACAGCGGCCCCGGTGGCCCGTCGCTGCGCGGCGCCCGCCCGTCGGCCGAGGTCGACCCGCTCGACCTGGACCTCGGCCTGACCGGGGGCACCGAACGCATCGACGCCCGCGTCGTCGGGCCGTTCAAGGTCGCGCCCGCCGACCGGAACGTACTGGACAAGATGGCCGCCGATCAGCTGAACTGCCTGCGCAAGGTGAGCCTGGACGCCAAGGTGGTGCGGCTGCCGAGCGGCCGTCCCACGACCACTCTCACCACGCCGGACCCCGACGGCGTGGCCTCCCGGTGCCGGCAGGAACTGGCCGAAGCCACGACCAAGTCCGAGGACAAGGCGCTGACCACGCTCGGGCAGTCCGTGGCCCGTTGCCTCGGCGTGCAGAACATGGTGGGGGTGGGGATCCGGCCCGACTTCACCACGTACATGTACAAGGTCCCGCAGCGCGACCTGCCGAGAACCCAGATCGCCGCTGCCCAGGAGCTGCTGGACGTGGGCGCCACCGGCCGGGTCAGCGGCTGTGTGGAGAAGTCGCGGCAGGCTCAACTCCGGCCGTACGTCGCACCGCCCGCACTGCTGTTCGTGACGAACCCGGCCACCGGCACCGACCAGACCACGTTCACCCTGTCCGGCGAGAACCGGACCCGGGTCATCGGGGTGACCGGCGCCGTCCTGCTCGCCACGATCCTCGCCACGGTCCTCGCCGGCCGCCGGCTGGTCCGGCCGCTGCGCGCCCTCACCGTGGCCGCCGACGGGCAGACCACCGCCCCGGTGTCGACGCACGACGAGATCGGCCGGCTCGCGCGCGCCCTCAACGACTCGGCGAGCCGCCGGGACCGGGCGGAGGCCCAGCGGCGGGCGATGGTCAGCGACGTGGCGCACGAGCTGCGTACCCCGCTGACCAACATCCGCAGCTGGCTGGAGGCCGCCCAGGACGACCTCGCCCCGACCGACGCCCAGCTGCTCGGCCTGCTGCACGAGGAGGCCCTGCTCCTGCAGCACATCATCGACGACCTGAGCGACCTGGCCGCCGCGGACGCGGGCACGCTGCGGATCCACCCCGAGCCGACCCCGATCCGTGACGTCCTCACGCAGGCGGTCGAGAGTCACCGGGGCACGGCGCACGCGGCCGGGGTGGAGCTGGTCTCCCTGGTCCGCGGCGACCCGGTGCTGCCCGCCGACGCCGTCCGCCTGCGCCAGCTGATCGGCAACCTCGTGTCGAACGCGATCCGCCACACCCCACCCGGCGGCACGGTCACGGTCGCGGCCCATCAGGGGACGATCACCGTACGCGACACCGGCATCGGCATCGCCCCCGAGAACCTCCCGAAGATCTTCGACCGGTTCTGGCGCGCCGACGAGTCCCGCAGCAGAGCCACCGGCGGCAGCGGCCTCGGCCTGGCCATCGCCCGCAAGATCGCCGAAGCCCACGGCGGCACCATCGCCGTCGAGAGCGAGCCGGATCACGGCACCCTGTTCACCGTCACGCTGCCGATCTAGGTCCAGTAGAGGATGCGGCAGGACGGGATGCGGGTGGCCAGTTCCTGCTCGAACCAGGTGCGCAGGGCGGTCATGGTCGCGCGCGGGTAGACGTACTTCACCGCTCCGAATTTGCCGTGTTTGCGGTCCCGGCTGCTCTCGTCCATCTCCAGCTGGGTGCGTGGGTACCAGCTCGTGAGGACGTCCTTGCTGCCGGGGGTGAAGCGATGGGTGATCAGCTCGGCGGTCAGGTCGAGCCCCGGCACGCCGTCCACCGCGTGCGCCACCTCGTCGAGCAGCAGGCCGTAGTGCTCCTGCCAGTCCGGTAACGCCATGATCGGCGCTATCGTCAGGCCCACCGGGTAACCCGCGAGTGCGAGGCGGCGCAGGGCGGCGAGCCGGTCCTCCAGGCGTACGGTGCCGCCTTCGAATCTTGTCGTCACCGAGAGGCAGTTGACGCTGAAGCGGACCCGGGTGCGGCCCGCGTGCGGTAGCGCGAGGAAGTCGTCGACACCGGCGAACTTGGTGGTCCACCGCAGCTGCACGTTCTCGTCCCACGCGCCGAAGAACTCGACGGCGCGCTGCCAGCTGCCGGTCAGGTGGTCGAGGGCGAGCGGGTCGGTGTAGCAGGACGCCTCGAAGGTGGTGCCTTCCTCGGGGCGGCGTTTCGCGGTTCCGGCGTACGCCGTGAGGCCTTCCAGGATGTCGTCGAGGTCGGCGTACACCCTGGTCACGGGTGGTCCGCTCAGTGACCCCGCCAGATAGCAGTACTGGCAGTGGGCCGGGCAGCCCTCCGCGAGGTCGACCCGCCAGTCCGCGCTCGGCGCGATCGGCTGCAGGGTGCGGCGCGACGGCGGGCTCACCACGATCGCGAGTGTCGACTTCGCCCGGGCGTACGTCTCGCGGTCTGTTTCGCCGCGCACCCCGGTCAGCCTGTTCCCGCTCAGCCGTTCGACCTCGAGGCCCCGCTCGGCGAGCCGCCGCATGATCCGCAACCCGTGCGGGTGGTCGTACGCCGCCGGCGTCGCCACCACCCGCCGCGGCATCCACCGCCGCCCCGGACCGGCCGCGCGGGCCGGTGGGGCGATCCCGGCCAGATCGTGGAGTTCCATGCGTTCGCCGCTCGCACTGTGCGGCGCCGCCGGTGCATCGGGGGCGAGCGGCTCAGTCAGGTCCATGCCCGGCGGGATACCCCTGGTCAGAGCGATATCACCGGCAGCTGTCACGTTTCGGGGGGCTACGCGGTCCTGTAGGTGGAACCACTGGGAAACAGGGAGCGTGTGACATGACGGAGAACCACCGGCACCGGGTCGTCATCATCGGGGCGGGCTTCGGGGGTCTCAACGCCGCCCGGGCGCTGCGGAAGGCACCGGTCGACGTCACGGTGATCAACGCGACCAACCACCACATCTTCGAGCCGCTGATCTACCAGGTAGCCGCCGGTGTCCTCTCCCCCGGTGAGGTCGCCGTCCCGATCCGCGAGGCACTCAGGCACCAGAAGAACACCGAGGTGCTCGTCGGCTGGGCGACCGACATCGACGCCGAGGGGCGCACGGTCACCGCGGCAGGGCCCGACGGCACCCGCTACCAGGTGCCGTACGACACCCTGGTGCTGGCGGCCGGCGCCACCCAGTCCTACTTCGGCCACGACGGGTACGGCCAGTGGGCCCCGAGCCTGAAGACCATGGACGACGCCCTCGAGATCCGCGCCCGCATCTTCGGAGCGTTCGAGGAGGCCGAGCTCGCAACCGACCCCCGGCAGGTCCAGCGCCTGCTGACGTTCGTGATCGTCGGTGCCGGGCCGACGGGCGTGGAGATGGCCGGGCAGATCGCCGAGATCGCCCACCGCACCCTGCCCGGCCGCTACCGCCGCATCGACCCGCGCACCGCTCGCGTCGTGCTCATCGACGCCGTCGACCGGGTCCTGCCGACCTTCGACGCGCGCCTGTCACAACACGTCCTGGAGAAGCTTCGCAAGATCGGCGTCGAGGTCCGCCTCGGCGAGAAGGTCGTCGACCTCGACGAGACCGGGGTCAAGGTGGAGTCCGCGCAGGGCACCGAACGGATCGAGGCCTTGACGAAGATCTGGGCCGCGGGCGTGGCGGGCACCACCCTGGCCCGGCGGCTGGCCGCGTCGGTCGGCGCCGAGACCGACCGGGCCGGGCGCATCCTCGTCGGTCCCGACCTCACCGTCCCCGGCCACCCGGAGATCTTCGTGCTGGGCGAGGCCATGAGCCTGCGCGACCTGCCCGGCGTCGCCCAGGTCGCGATGCAGGGCGGCACGTACGCCGGCCGCACCGTCGCCCGCCGCCTCACCGGCCGGTCCACCACCAAGCCGTTCTCCTACTTCGACAAGGGCAACATGGCCGCGGTGTCCCGCTTCTACGCCATCGCCGACCTGGGACCCGTACGCCTGACCGGGCTCATCGGCTGGCTCGGCTGGCTCGCCGTCCACCTCTTCTACCTGCCCCGCATGCGCAACCGCGTGACGGTCCTGCTGCGCTGGGCGGTCAGCTTCCTGGGCCGCGGCCGCTCGGAAGCCGTCATCACCTCCCAGCAGGTCCTCGCCCGCGACGCCCTCCGCCACGCCCCGGAAGCTCAGCGCGAGGTCGCCGCCCCGACCACGGAGAGCAGCTCCAGCCTGTCGTAGCTCTCGCTGCCCGGCGTCGCCGTGTAGACGACGAGCGACTGCGACTGATCCGGGTCGACCAGCATCTGACAGTGCAGCTCCAGCAGCCCGACCTGCGGATGCAGGAGCCGCTTCGGCGCGCAGTACGGCCCGGACACCGGGTGCCCCCGCCACAGCTCGGCGAACTCCGGACTGCGCGCCAGCAGCGCTTCCGCCAGCGCGGCTGCCTGCGACCCGGACCCGTCCCTGGTGTACGCCGCATGCAGATGAGCCGCGACCGCCCGGCTCTGCGCAGCGTGATCCTCCACGGGAAAGATCGCCCTGGCAGCGGGATCGGTGAACCACCGATAATGCTGACTCCGCGCCAATCCCGTGTGGACGCTGTCATCGCCGAGCAACGCCACCGCGAGCCGCGTCTGCCGCAACGTCTCCCCCACATGGCTGACCACCTGCGCCGCCGCCCCGTCGAGCCCATCCATGATCCGCATCATGCCCGGATTCACATGATCGGCCCGGCGCCCCCGCTGCGGCACCGCATACCCGCCGAGCTGGAACAGGTGGTCGCGCTCCTCCAGCGACAACCGCAGCCCCCGCGCCAGGGCGGCCAGCATCTGCTCCGACGGATGCGGCCCCCGCTTCTGCTCGAGCCGGTTGTAGTAGTCGATCGACATGTCCGACAGCACCGCAACCTCCTCCCGGCGCAACCCACCCGTGCGGCGCCGCTGCCCGCGCGGCAGGCCGACATCCTCCGGCTGCAACGCCTCGCGACGACTACGCAGAAACTCCGCGAGCCTGGCCCGGTCCATGCTGGTCACCTTCCTCTCGTCCGCCGACCGCCGAGACCCTCAGGTTAGGCTCGGCGCATGATCCGCGCGGTGGTGTTCGACGTCGGGTGGCCTGCTGCGGTCCTTGGCACTCCCCTGCGACTTGATCGCGACCTCGGACGACTGGGGTGTCGCGAAGCCTGATCCGGGCTTCTTCGAAGCGTTGGCCAGGGAAGTGCCGGCCGCTGCGGACGAGACGCTGTACGTGGGCGACCGCCTGGACAACGACATCCGGCCGGCGGCGCTGGCGGGCTTCAGGACGGCGCTGATCCGGCGGGGACCGTGGGCGACGATCCAGCAGGACGACGCCGACTCCGCCAGGCTACCGACGCTTCGGATCGACTCCCTGGCGGAGCTACCTGATCGGATCGCCGCGTTGCCATTCTCCTGACGTGGTGCCGCTCAAGTCCTCCAGCACCTGCCAGAGCCTTTCCTGGTCGCCGGGTCGCTGGGCGGAGGGGTAGACCTTGAGTTCGGTCGGGGCGCCGGTGAACTGGCCGAGGCCGTCGGGGCCGTAGAGGCGGCCGCCGTGGGCTTCGGGGCTGGTCGCGGCGTAGAGGACGGGCAGGACGCCGCGATCCACGGTCTGGGCGAGGAGGCCCCACCCGGCCAGGCGGCGCATGATCGCGTCGTGCGGCGAGGGCTTGGCGCGGCCCAGGTTCGGGCCGGACGCGTACAAATTGGTCAGGGTCGTGCCCGGGTGGGCCGCGTTGCTCACGATGCCCCAGCCCGCCAGATTGCTGCGCCGGTCAAGCTCCAGAGCAAAGATCAAATTCCCGAGCTTGGATTGACCGTACGCCCGGACAGGCCCATATTTCCCCAAGCCCTGCAGATCGTCGTAGTCGATCCGCCCCTGCCGCGCCGCGCTGCTCGTCAGCGTGGTGACCCGCGCGTGCCCGGCCCGCAGCAACGGCAACAACCGCCCGGTGAGAGCGAAGTGACCGATAACGTTGGTCCCGAACTGCAGCTCGAACCCGTCGCTGGTCGTGTGCCGCACGGGCGGCGCCATCACCCCGGCGTTGTTGACGAGGATGTCGATCGGCCGGCCCTCGCCGTTCATGGTCGTCGCGAACCCGGCCACCGACTCGAGCGACGCCAGATCGAGCGTCTCCAACCGGATCCGCGCCCCGGGGACCTGCGACCTCAGCCGTTCGGCGGCCGCCGCGCCCTTCACCGGGTTACGCACCGGAAGCACCACCTCGGCACCAGCCTGCGCCAGCCGCCCCGCCAGCGCGAACCCGACACCGTCACTGCCGCCGGTCACCACCACGAGCTTCTGCCGCAGATCCTGCACTTGTTCCACAACTGCTCCTCGATGAGGGGTATTTCCTCAAAGGGTCGCGCTGCGGAACAGCCGTAACCATGCCCTGGCAGTACATGCCTGCTCTATGACGCGCTCGCGCAGGAACTGATCAACATGACCGACGAGGACCGGCGCCTGCAGCCCGGCGCCCTCAGCGACGACTTCGCCGCGCAGCTGGCCCATCGGCGGATCACCGTCCGCAACGGCGACCGGCTGGCCGAGATCCTCGACGAACACGGGTGGCCACCGAGGAACTCGTCGGCCAGGAGGCAGCCCGCAGGGCGTGGCTGGTGGCATGGATCAGCGGCGGGCCGAGGTCGGCCTGGACCGTTCGCCGTCCATGTAGCGCGGCACGCCTGAGCTATCGGCTCCAGATAGGCGGCGGCGCTGATGTCCTCGGCAACCTCGGCGGTGACCGGCTTCGCACAGCAAGCCGGTCACGGCGCGCCCGACACCGCGATCATCACGACCCGTCACCGCGGCCAGATTGTGTATGTCATGCGCTGAACAATAATTGCCGCATTGTTGACATCAGACACCATCAGAAGTTGTGCCAATTCAAGTTTCGACGCAATATTCAGCCTCACTAACTGTAGTCCATTACACGTGGGCCCAACGCGACCACGATGCGTAGATCAAAGGTGATCTTCTCCCACTCGCGCGGAGTGAGTGGCTTGCCTGGCTGCGTGCTCGACCGGTCCGCTGTTCAGTCGTAGAAGAACAGCGCGAGATCTTCTACCGACCCGGGCCCTGCAGGAAAGCTCTCGGCCTGCGCAACGGCCCTCTCCGGTGGCACTTCACCGGGCAGAAGGCGCTTCATCCCGATCTCGCCCTGCTCGCCGATCGCATAGATCCCGGACTGCAGCTCCACCATGCCTGCCGGACGCCCGGGACGGCGTCCAGTAACGGGCCTGAGTTACCACCCACCGGCCGCGCTGCCCGCCTCACCCAGCGCTTCCCCAGGCGGCTTCGATGATCGGAAGGTAGCGCATGACCTGCTCGCGGTCGCTGTCCTTCTCCGGTTCGGTCAGGTCGGCGTACGGCGTGGCGATCTGCCGCTCCCATCGCGCGACCAGCTCGGCCGGGATCACCAGTGAGCCGTCCGCGGTCCGGGCGCAGCGGGAGTGCAGGTAACGCTGCCAGTGCGACCATCGCTCGTGTTCCATCGCCGCGAGGATCTCGACCACGTCCGGTCCGGTCATCTACAGCAGTCCTTTGTCGACGAGGCGCCAGTAGTGCCGCCCGAGCGGGGTCAGGCGGCACGACTTGCTCAGCATGGCCGCGTGCCACATGTGCGGGGCGCCGACGGGAAGCAACAGGTTGACTTTCACATAGTTCTGCAGGACCCGGAAGGTCGCCGTGTGCGTCGGATCGGGCGGCGGGATCGCCGGGTCGGCTGCCTGCTCCGCCGAACGCTCCGGTTCGTACGAGGGATCGAGTGCGAAGTCGTGGCCGGGTTCGGGAAAGTGGGTCGTCAGGGCGCGCAGTTCGTCGGACGCGAGCGGCGGTGGCACCGTCCGGAGTGAGACGAACCGCCGGACGTTCGTCTTGAAGACGGGCCGTTGCATCCACGGGCCGAGCGACTGGTCGATGTGCGCGTAGACACTGCCCGGGGTGATGTCGCCGACCAGATTGGCGGCCGCACCGTGGAGAGCATCGACGAGCAGGCTGGTGAAGACGCCCGCCCCGCCACCGGGCGTCTCCTCGGCGAACTGGTCCTCGGTCGAGGCCGTGAGCACCGTCATCCCGCTGGTGACCTCCGCCAGACCCCGGGTGAGCGGGTGGTCGGCGGCGATCCCGCTGCGGCAACTGTCGAGGATGATCACCCGGTTGGTCGCCGCGGACCTGTTCGCGAACGTCATCACCTCGGCGAGCGCGAGCCCGTCGTTGCCGTCCCTGCTGTCGCTGCCGCAGAGGAAGCCACCGGCGTCGTCCACCGAGCCGTGGCCCGCGAAGTAGAACAGCGCGATCTCGGCGTCGCCGCTGAAGAGCCGGCGCACCGCATCCCGCAGCCCGGCCCGCAGGACCCGGCCCGACGGTGACGAGCTGGTGAGGACCCGCGGATCGGCGAAGTTCACGCTGCCGTCCGCGTGGCGTCCGAGTGCCGCACTCACCGCCCGCGCGTCGTTGACACAGCCGGTCAGCCTGGGGAGGTGCGTGTAGTGGTCGATGCCGACGATCAGTGCCTTGCGCATCCGTCTCCCTGTTCCGTGGCTCGTCCGGGTGGCTCAGTGCAGCTGGGCGACGCTTCCCTCCACGCCGACGAAGAGATGCCCGGCCCGGGTGACACACATCGACGTGACGCCGGTGTACGGCAGCGGCACCCGCACGAGCAGGCCCGTCGCGGACACCAGGGTCACCCGTTCGTGTCCCTGCACCGCGAACCAGCCGTTGCTCGCGGCGACCAGGGCCCCGGGGTCGGACAGCAGGAGCTGGCCACCCGGCGCGACCGTGCCCGACTGATGCCGCACGACCCGGTCCTGTGTGGGGGCGAGCACCCACAGCACGGGGCCCTGGGCGACCACCTGCTGCGGGCCGGTGACCGTCGCCACCGTGCCGGCCGGCGTCAGGTCCCGCGTGCTCAGGGACACGATCTTGCCGCGGTCGACGAGCGGCACCACGAAACGGTCGCCGGAGACCGTCACGCCCCAGGGGATGCCCGCGACCGTCCGCTTGCCGACCTGCCTGCCGTCGCGGGCCGACACCGCGATCACCTCACGCCGGCCCGGCACGGTGGTCACCAGAAGGTCCCCGGCCAGCGCCAGGCCCCGCAACCCCGGGAGGAGCCTCGCCGTCCAGAGCGGGCGGTGGGTGGACAGGCTCACCGCTGTCACGACGCCGGTGACAGGGGATTCCCCGTACGCCACCCCGTCGTGCACGATGAGATCGTCGACGGCGTCGTTCGACGTACCGAGGAGCTTCACCTCCTTCTCCGCCGGATCGACCTTGACGATCCCGAACCGGTCGATGACCGCGTAGAGCTCGCCGGTGACGTCGTCCTCCGCCAGCCAGGTGGCGGTGCCCTGCCCCGTCGTCACGACGGGGAAGTCGTGCGTGTTGATCCCGGTGACGAACGTCGTCACGAGCAGCACGACGGCGGTCAGCACCGAGGAGAGCAGCCAGGGCATGACCGTCCACCTGCGGTACACGGGCACGTAGACCGGGGCGCGGCCCGGCGCGTAGACCTCGACCGCCGGCGGTGGCGTGGGGCCGGCCGACGGCACCGGCCGGTCGCCCGCCGCCCGGTGCCGGAACCCGGCCATGATCTCGCGGACCACCGCGGTCGCCGGGGCCGGCTGACCGGTCAGCAGCACCGCGGCGTGCACGGCCGCCTCGTACCCGACGTCGTCCGGCGCCCGCGCGGTGAAGATCACCGCTCGTTCCGGGCCGGCGTTCTGCATGATGAGCAGCACATCGGTGCCGCGGGTCGCCCGCAGCATCCGGTCCCAGGGGATGCCGAGTTCGCGGGAGAGCAGGGCCAGGCGACGGCGTTGCTCACGCCGGCCGCATGGAGGGACCAGGAACAAGGCCTTGTGCAGCGCACCGAGCGCCTGCACCTCGCGCAGCTCGATGACCAGTGACTCGGTGCGGCCCACGACCATGCACACCAGGGCAGAGTCCCTGATCAGGTCGCGCACGCCCGCCCGCCAGCCGTCCATCGGAAACTGCTGACGCACCGCGCCGAGGGCCGGGGGAAGGCGTTCGCCGGGGCGGCTGAGCGCGATGACCGGGCCGATCGTCGACAGTGCCGTGGCGATGATCTCCTCGAAACGCTCCCAGCGGCGCAGGCAGATCCGGTCGACGATGGAGGCCCGGTCGAGGCGCCGGGCGCGGACCCGTCGCTTGTCGTCGGCGAAGGAACGTAACAGCACGATGTGCCGGCCGGGCGAGCTCTGCGCCTCCTGGCTGACCCGGCGCATCGCGAGGCGCCGCACGAACATCAGGGGGATGACAGCGCCGGCCAGGACAGCGAGCGCGGCCACGATTCCCAGGGACGCGATCCTCGCGATCTGATAGTCGGGTCCGGCCGGGTTCAGGCCGAGCCCGGCGTACGCGAGCGACACGCCGGCGATCAGGAACGCCCCCGCGACGAAGGCTGCCGTGACGACCAGTCCGCCGACGGCGAACAGCCGGCTGAGCCCCCGGAACGGGCGCGGTGTGTAACGCCCCCGGGTGCCGTGCAGGATCCGCGACTCGGCCACGGTCATCAGGCAGAACGCCGCCAGGAGCAGCGCCGCGGTCGCGTACAGGCCGATGGGGAGGGCTTCGATCCACCGTAGGAGCCACACGTAGACCGCGAGCTTGAACAGGGTCAGCGCGGTGCTCTCGGACAGCGCGAGCCGGGCTGCCGGGTCGACGGAGACCAGGTAGGGGTCGCCCGCTTCCCGCCGCCGGAACCGCCGGCGCAGCCGCCGCCAGGTCGCCCGATCGACCAGGGCGAGCGGGAGCGCGAGCACCAGCGGCAGGATCAGAGCGGTCAGCAGCAACCAGCGGTCGATGCTGGCCTTGGCATAGTGCTGGGAATTGACCACCGGCGGTGCGGGCACATATCCGCCGACGAGGCTCAGTTGCCGGGTCATCAGCCGCTGCGCCACCTGCGGCACCATTTCGGCGGCGCTCGCGCCACGCATTCTCACCGAGACCAGAATGCCGATGTTGCCTTTCTCGGACAGCATGCAGAATGCGGCATGATTATCCCCTTTATCGACGAATCCGGCGCTGGCAGCCGCCAGGGCGGCGGGAACGGGAACGGGTGTCTCGATCCCGCAGTTCTCGTGAAACATCCGGTGATAGCGGGGCCGGGTCACCTCGACGGAACGCAGGAGCACATAACGCGCCTGATCCGTGCTGACCCATTCCCGCTGCCATCCCGCGACGATCGCGGCATTACGGGTGTCGGCGACGAGAGGACCGTTACTGGTCCACATCTTCGAATCGGGCGGCCGATCCTGCAGGGCGATCATGTCGGTGCCCAGCGCCGATGTCACGTCGGCGGTGGTCAGCATCCGCGAGGCCAGGGCAGGCGGGCGGAAGGGCACTTCCGGAGCCGGCGGCGGGGCGGCGTTGAAGCCCGGCGACGTCCGGATCGCCAGCCCGATGCCGAGCAGCGACACCACGCTCAGTGCGATCCACGCGGCCCGGCGCCGCCCCGACCCGCCCTGAACCGCCTCGGGCACTGACTCGGGCACTGACTCGGGCACTGGCTCGGGCACTGGCTCGGGAGGAGCCTTGGGATCTTCCCGGGCGGTCAGCGCGGGCAGAGCCTCGAGGGTGGTGCCCAGGATCTCCGACTGCACGAGTTCCAGCAGCGCGTCCGGGGTCAGCCCGTGCCGGGTCAGCCCCCGGGTCGCGCCACAGCCCGGGGCGGCGACGAGCGCGACGGCGAGCAGGCCCGTCGATGCAGGCGGCAGGTCGTAGGCCCGTCTTACCGACTCGAGAAAAGCGAGCGCATCGGCCAGCTCCGCGGTCACGGAAATGTTTTCCCAATGGGTCGCCGCCCGCGAATCATCATCCGGGTAATGCGCGAGGTCGAGGGCGCGCGGCTCACCGGTGTGCAGCCAGAGCCGTTCCCAGCTCGCCCGGTGATCCACATCGGGCAGCGCCGCGAATACCGCCGCGGTGCTCAGCGGAAGACCGGCAGGTTGCCGGCCGGCGGCGAGCCGCAGCACCGAAATCACGGCATCGCTGAGCACCGGTGTCGAATCCATTCAGGACTCCCGCGCAATTGTGGTGCAGGGAGCCTCACATTAGTGCTGAGCCAGGGGAAACAAGTGGCCCGAACAGACCACACCCCACACCGAACGGCCGCCGCGTTTCACGGGCCGGAGATCAGGCGCATGGCGAGGTCCGGGCTGAAGGTGCCGGCGGGGATGGTGGGGGCGGTGCCGCAGAGGCCGTCCGAGGTGCCGACGGTTTTGATCCACAACAGCATTTCGGCGCCGCCGCCCACCTGGGGGTGGGTGCCGAGTTTGCGGCCGGCCGGGTTGCACCAGACCCCGTTGCTGCCGTTGCCGTTGCGGCTCGAGTCGATGATGAAGGGTTTTGCTGAGCCGAGGGCGGCGTTGACGTTGTTGGCGTAGGTGATGGACGACGCGGTTGTGTAGTAGTTGGAGACGTTGACCGCGAAGCCGCGCAGGGCCGACACGCCGGCATTGCGCAGATAGGTCGCCATGGTGGCCGGCGCGACCCAGCCCGCGTTGCCCGCGTCGAGGTAGGCCCAGGTGTTCGTGGAGCGGGTGGCGAACTGGTTGGCGGCGAAGTTCAGCAGGGCGTTGCGGGCAGTGATCTGGGCGGACGTCATGCAGGAGTAGTCGCCGAACGCGTCGGGTTCGATGATGACGATTGCCGGGCGGGTGCCGATGGAGTCGGCGAAGGCGGCGATCCAGGTGCGGTAGGCGGCGTCGGAGCCGGCGCCGCCTCCGGAGTGGCCGCCGCAGGCGTCGCGGCCGGGCAGGTTGTAGGCGACCAGGATGGGGAGTTTGCCCGCGTTGGCGCCGCGGCCGACGTAGGCGCCGACCGCCGTGCCGATGCTGCCGGAGGAGTTCGTGAACCATTTCGCGATGGGATAGTTCCCGATCTGGGCTTTGATGGTCGCGGCTCGCGAGTCTGACGGGTTCGCCTTCACCCAGGTGTTGGGGACGGAGTCCGGGTCGACGAGGAAGCCGTTGGTGGCGCCGAGCGGGTCCGCAGCTGCGAAAGCGGGGTCAGGAGCGGCAGTCACGGTGAGGAGAGCGGCGAGAGCGAGGGTGAGGGCACGTTTCATCATGGCTTCTCCCGTGTTAAGCAGGGATGACAACGATGAACAGGAATGCGTGGGGTGGCCAATGAAGTGGTCAATCTCGATCAGATCGGATCAAACGTGAACACGGCGAACTTCCTCAACGTGCAGCGGCGCGAGCGGCTCCTCGCGGAGTTGCACAAGCACGGCGCCGTACGCGTGACGGAGCTGGCCGTCCTGCTGCGGGTCAGCCCGATCACGATCCGGCGCGACATCGCCACCCTCGCGAGGGAGAAGCGGCTGACCAGGGTGCACGGCGGCGCCATGCTGCCTCTGGACGCGGCGCGCAGCCCCCAGCCCGTCCAGCGGCTGACGCTGGGGATGATCGTGCCCAGTCTGGACTTCTTCTGGCCGCAGGTCATCACGGGCGCCCGGACCGCCGCCGCGATGCTCGGTGTCGACCTGCGGTTGCGGGGCTCGAGCTACGACCCGGCCGAGGATCGGCGGCAGATCGCCCAGCTGATGGATGCCGAGCGCCTCGACGGCCTGCTGGTCGCCCCGGACATGCGCGACGACCTGAGCGGGATCGGCGCGCTGCCCGTGCCGTGCGTGCTGGTGGAGCGGGCGGCGCCGGCCTGGGGGCCGAACCCGCGGCCGCTGGAGTCGGTGCGCAACGATCACGACGCCGGGGTGGAGGTCGCGCTGCGGCACCTCGCCGCGCAGGGGCACCGCCGGGTCGGGCTGATCGCCACGCCGCTGAGCCCGAACGCCGAGTTGATCGAGCACGCTTTCGAGCTCGGGTGCCCGGTCGCGGGGCTCAGTGCGGAGATCAGGATCCGGGATTCGCTGCGTACGGACACCGCGCTCGCTGTCGAGGTGCTGCGGCTGTGCCGGTTGACGCGGACCACGGCCCTGATCGTGCACAGCGACCCGGACGCCATCGCGCTGAGCCGGGCGGCGGCCGCTCACGGCGTACATATTCCTGATGATCTGGCTCTGATCTCCTATGACGACGAGACGGCGCACCTGGGGGAACCGCCGCTGACCGCGGTGCGGCCGGCGAAGGGGCAGATCGGGCGGATGGCGGTGGAGATGGTCGTGTCGCGGCTGGGTGAGGGTGATCGGCGACCGGCGAACCGGCTGCTGCTCGTGCCCGATCTGATCGTGCGCCAGTCGTCGCTCAGCCGGCACTGATCACTTCTGATCGTTTCCGATCGGGCCCGATCAGGTCGTGGCGCTCAGTGGCAAGGTTCCTTTACCAACAGGTCATGCTTCGAGTCGTCCTGCTGAGCCTGACCCTGGCCGCCGCGCCGTACGACGCTGCCGCACCGCTCGACACCCCGGCCGCCGCGCCGTACGACCAGGTCACCAACGGCACTTTTGACACGGCGACCACGCCGTGGGTCGCGTACGGAGGCGCCTCCGGGAAGCTGCGCGCTGTCGACGGGCAGGCGTGCGTGGACACCGGGACCGGCACGATCAACCCGTGGGACTCCATGCTCGCGCTGCCGTTCCTTCGCATCCAGAACGGCGTCGGCTACACACTCACATTCTCGGCGCGGACGACCGTACCGATCCCGGTGTCCGTGGTGTTCCAGCAGAACTCGCCCGCGTACTCGACCGTGCTGGCGTCGAGCATCACCGTGCCGGGCACGCTGACGACGTACACGCTGACCGGGACCGGGAAGGGCGAGTTCCTCGACGGGCAGCTGGGGTTCCAGTTCGGCGGCCAGGCGCAGACGACGTTCTGCATCGACGACGTCAGCCTCACCGGTGGCGAGCCGCTCCCGCCGTACGTTCCGGACACCGGCCCCCGGATGCGGGTCAACCAGGTCGGTTATCTGCCGGGCGGCCCGAAGGGCGCGACCCTGGTCACCGACGCGACCGGTCCCCTGCCCTGGCGGCTCACCGACGCCGCCGGCCGCGTCGTCCGGACCGGCCGCACCACACCGCGCGGCGTCGACCCGACGTCTGGCCAGAACGTGCAGACCCTCGATTTCACCAGCTTTCATTCAGAAAGCGACGGCTATCGGATCAGCGCCGACGGCGCCACCAGCTATCCGTTCCCGATCCGCGCCGGCATCTACGACGAGCTGGCCCGCGACAGCAAAACGTTGTTCTACACGCAGCGCAGCGGGACACCGATCCTCGACTCGGTCACCCCCGGTTACGGCCGGGCCGCGGGCCACATCGGCGTCGCCCCCAACCAGGGCGACACGGCGGTGCCCTGCCTGCCCCCGGCGGCGTTCGCGGACAACTGGACCTGCCCGGCGGGCTACACCCGGGACGTGACGGGCGGCTGGTACGACGCCGCGGACCACGGCAAATACGTCGTCAACGGCGGGATCGCCGTCGCCCAGCTGCTGTCCGAGGCAGAGCACGGCAACACCGCCCCGAACCTGCTCGACGAGATCCGCTGGGAGCTCGACTTCCTGCTGAAGATGCAGGTCCCGGACGGGCAGCCCCTGGCCGGGATGGCGTACCACAAGATCACCGACACGAGCTGGACCGGGCTGCCCCTGGACCCGGCGGCCGACGCGAAACCCCGGGCCCTGCACCGCCCGTCCACCGCGGCGACCCTCAACCTCGCCGCTGCCGCCGCACAGGGCGCCCGGGTCTTCCGGAAGAGCGATCCCGCGTACGCCGCCCGCCTCCTCGATGCCGCCGAGATCGCCTACACCGCGGCACAGGCAAACCCCGCCCTCTACGCGCCGGCCGCGGACACCTCGGGCGGCGGCGCGTACGCGGACACCGACGTCACCGACGAGTTCTACTGGGCCGCCGCCGAGCTCTCGATCACCACCCGGCGGCCGCCCCCGCACCTGCGCCCCGGTGCTTTTGACCCCGACGGCTTCTACTGGGGCTCCGTGGCAGCGCTCGGCCGGCTCGACCTGGCGACCGAGGCCCACGACCCGCTAGCGAAGCTCTCCGTGATCGCCGCCGCCGAACGCCTCATCGCCCTGCAGCGCAAGCAGCCCTACGGCCAGCCCTACGCACCCGCGAGCGGCAAGTGGGCGTGGGGCTCGAACGGCAACATCCTCAACAACATCGTCGTGCTGGCCACCGCCGCGGAGCTCACCGGTGCCCGCCGCTACCACGACGCCGTGCTCACCGGCGCCGACTTCCTCTTCGGCCGCGACGCCCTGAACATCTCCTACGTCACCGGTTACGGCACCGTCTTCGCCAAGAACCAGCAGAGCCGCATGTACGCCCACCAGCTCGACCCCCGCCTGCCGAACCCGCCCGCCGGAACCCTCGCCGGGGGCCCGAACTCCGGGCTGCAGGATCCCCTCTCCGCCCGCCGGCTCGCCGGTTGCCTCCCGCAGTTCTGCTACCTCGACGACATCAACTCCTACGCCACCAACGAACTGACCATCAACTGGAACTCGGCCCTGTCCTGGGTCTCCTCATACCTGAAAGATTCCCCCGATGCGTAAATCGATCACCGTGTCGCTGGTAGCCGCCGTGGCAGCCGCCTGCGTCGCCGCCGTACCGCTGCTGTCGGCGGACGCGGCAACGGCATCCCCGCTCGCGCAGACCACCGGCGGCTTCGCCGATCCGAAGCTCCCCGCCATGAAGTGGGTGACAGCGCACCCCACGGACGGGCGTGCGGCCACGATCAGGGCGAACATCGCGACCCGGCCGATGGCCCACTGGTTCACCGGCACCAGTGACCCCGACATCGGCGCGGCCGTCGCGAAGTACACCGGCACCGCGAAGTCGGCCGGCAACAAGCTGCCCGTGCTCGTGGCCTACAACCTGCCCGGCCGCGATGCCTGCGGTGCCGAGTCCGCGGGCGGTGCTGCCACGGTGGCGGCGTACCAGTCGTGGATCTCGACGTTCGCGGCGGCGATCGGCAGCAGCCCGGCGATCGTCGTCATCGAGCCGGACTCGCTCGGCGACTTCGCATGCATGACGGCGGCGCAGATCGCCACCCGGACCACGCTGCTGAACTTCGCCACGCGGATGTTCGCCGAGAAGGCCCCGAACACGTGGGCCTACCTCGACGCGGGCAACGCGAACTGGGGTGCGCCCGCGACGATGGCCGCGCGGCTCAAGGCCTCCGGTGTGACGCGGGTACGCGGCTTCTCCGTCAACGTCTCCAACTTCGTGAACACCACCCGCTCCAAGGACTACGCCACGAAGATCAGGGCGGCGCTGGGCACCTCCGCCGGATATCTCGTCGACACCAGCCGCAACGGTGACGGCTACAACGGCGAGTGGTGCAACCCCGCCGGGCCACGGATCGGCACGCGGTCGACGGCGAACCCGGACGCGCTCGAACTCTGGATCAAGAACCCCGGAAACTCCGACGGCACCTGCGGCACAGCGCCGGCGACCCCGGCGGGCACGTTCGACCCGAACCTCGCGCAGCGCCTCATTACCGGCGCCTAAATATGTTAGTTTGTCGATGAATGCGGTCGAACCCAGCCGGTATCACCAGCCCGGCATCGGATCGCCAGGACGACGGCAGCGGCCGTTCTCCGAGGCGGGGCAGACCGTTGAGACCATGGAGAACCAACATGGCATTCCGCACGAGAAAGTTCGTCATCAGCGCCGTAGCGGTATCCGCCGCCCTGGCCGGAGGCGTCGCACTCGCCTCCTCATCGGACGCGGCGGTGACGACGACAGACAGGACGGCGGCGGCGGCGGTCACGCTGCCCCCGGTCAACGCCAAGTTCGACTACCAGATCGGCGCGGCGTACACCCCGCCCTCGGGGGTGACGGTGGTCAGCCGGGACCGCAAGGCGACTCCGGCAGCCGGGATCTACAACATCTGTTACGTCAACGCGTTCCAGGTGCAGCCCGACGAGGTCACCTGGTGGCAGCAGAACCATGACGACCTGCTGCTCAAGGATTCCAGCGGTGAGTACGTCGTGGACGGCGACTGGAACGAGATCCTGCTCGACACGTCCACCGCCGCCAAGCGGACCGCGCTGACCGGGGTCGTCGGCGGCTGGATCGACGGCTGTGCGACCGCCGGGTTCAAGGCCGTCGAGCCGGACAACATCGACTCGTACGACCGCTCCGAGGGCCTGCTGACCAAGGCCGGCGCCGTCTCCTACCTGCAGCTGCTCGCGACCCGGGCGCACGCCAGGAGCCTGGCGATCGGGCAGAAGAACACCACCGATCTGGGTACGGCGGGCAAGTCCGCCGGTCTCGACTTCGCCATCGCCGAGGAGTGCGGCCGCTACACCGAATGTGACGGCTACACCGACGTGTACGGCACCCACGTGATCGACATCGAATACACCAAGTCGGCCTTCACCAAGGCCTGCAGTGCGGTCGGGGCGACAATCTCGGTCGTACGCCGGGACGTGGCGGTCACCGCCCCCGGCAGCAGCACGTACGTGTACGACGCCTGCTGACGCTGTGGCCCGCCGGACCTTCCCGCCCCACCGCGGGCAGGCCCGGCGGGCCCGATCGGAGATCCGCCATGACGACTCCCCCGCGGCCCACCATCTACGACGTCGCGCGGGAGGCGAGCGTCGCCGCGTCGACCGTCTCGCGGGCCTACGCGCGTCCCGGCCGGGTCAACGCCGAGACCGCCCAGCGCATCTTCCGGGCCGCGGAGCTGATCGGTTACCGCCCGAGCCGCGCCGGCGACACCCAGCCCGCGGGCCGTGTCGCCCACAAGGCCGTCGGCCTGGTCATCGCGGACGTCACCAACCCGTTCTACGGCGACATCATCAAGGGCGCGTACCAGGCCGCCCGCGAGGCCGACTACCACCTGATCCTCACCCACACCAACGAGTCGCCCGAGGTCGAACGCTCCTCGATCGAACGCGAGCTGGGCCATGTGGACGGCCTCGTCATCGCCAGCTCGCGGATGACGGACTCCGCGCTGCGCATGGTGGCCAAGCAGAAGCCGGTCGTCCTGCTCAACCGGATCATCCCCGAGGCCAGCTGCGTCGTGACGGACATCCACCGCGGCGTACGCCTCGCCACGGAACACCTCGCCGCGCTGGGCCACCGCCGCATCCTCTACGTGGCAGGCCCCGAGACCAGCTGGTCCGACGGCATGCGCTGGCGGGCCCTGCAGGAGACGACGGCCGGCCTCGAGCTGGACGTCCGGCGCATTGGCCCGTACGAGCCGACGGTCCTCGCCGGGCTCAGCGCGGCCCGCCGGGTCACCCGCACCGGGGCGACGGCGCTGCTCGCGTACAACGATCCCCTGGCCATCGGTGTGATGAAAGGCCTCGGCAAACTGGGCCTGAGCGTCCCCGCCCAGATCAGCGTCGTCGGCTTCGACAACATCATGTTCGACGAACTCGTCGAACCGGCGCTGACCACGATCGCCTCACCGCTCTACCGGATGGGCTTCACCGGCGTGCAGAACTGCATCGCGATCGCCCAGGGCGCCCACACCAGCGGTGCCCCCCTCGTCCTCCCGGTCCGCCTCATCTCACGCCGGTCCACCGCCGCAACATCTGGCAACCACTTGCCACCGGCCGGGTCCCGCGGCGTGCAATGACGTGATGAACCCCTTCGAGCAGGACGAGGCCGGGCGGGCCGTCACCGACGTCGAACACCAGCTGGCCACGGTCCACCGGCTCGGCGTGGCATTCTCCGGCGGCGTCGACTCGTCGGTGCTGCTCGCCCTGGCGGCCCGCGCCCTCGGCCCCGGCCGCGTGCTGGCGATCCTCGGCGTCTCCCCCAGCCTCGCCGCCGACGAACGGGCCGCCGCCCACGCGGTCGCGCGGCACATCGGGGTCGCCGTCGCCGAGCTCCGGACCTACGAGGGTGACCGTCCCGCGTACCAGGCGAACGGGCCGGACCGCTGCTTCCACTGCAAGGACGAGCTGTTCACCCGGATCGGCGACGAGGTGGTGGTCGCGCACGGACTGGACGCGATCGCTTACGGCGAGAACACCGATGACGTACGCCGCAACGACCGGCCCGGTGCGCAGGCCGCGCTCGCCCATCGCGTGCTGACCCCGCTGGTGACCGCCGGGCTCGACAAGGCCGCCGTCCGCCGGATCGCGCGGGCGTTCGCGCTGCCCTGCGCCGACAAGCCCGCCGCGCCCTGCCTCGCCTCCCGGATCCCGCACTTCTCCATCGTCAGCCCGCTCAAACTCAGCCAGGTGGAGCGGGCCGAGGCCGCGCTGCGCCGGCTCGGCTTCCAGGACCTACGGGTACGCCACCACGGCGACATCGCCCGCCTCGAGCTACCCGCCGCCGATGTGGCACGGGCGGTCGCCGATCCGCTGCGCTCGCAGATCCACGCCGCGGTGACGGGTGCGGGGTTCCAATTCGTCACGCTCGACCTGGGTGGCATCCAGTCCGGCGCCTTCACCCACGCGGCGATCTCGGGCGCGGTCGCCGGTGAGTGAGCTGGGGGCGTACGCAAAGCTGGATTTTGATCGTGTGCAGCGGCGCGGCTATCCCGAAGCTGTCTACTGCGCGGGGAAGACGCCGGATCAGGTGGCGGGGATCGCCGAGGCTCTGCGGGACCGGGCTGACGCTGTCGCCCTGTTCACCCGGGCGGGGCCGGAGCATGCCGCGGCGGTCCTGCGGGTGCTGCCGGACGCTTTCCACGACTCGATGGCGGGAATGCTCGCCTGGCCGGCCGCCGAGCCGAAGCCGACCGGCGGGACGGTCATGGTCATCGCGGCGGGCACCTCCGACCTGCCGGTGGCGTGGGAGGCGACGCTGACCGCCCGGTATCTCGGCCGCACCACCGACCTCGTGGTGGATGTCGGCGTGGCGGGGCTGCACCGGGTGCTGTCGTACGTGGAACCCATGCGCCGGGCCCGGGTGGTCGTCGTTGTCGCGGGCATGGACGGCGCGCTGCCGGGGGTCGTGGCCGGGCTGATCGCCGCTCCCGTGGTCGCGGTGCCGACATCGGTGGGGTACGGCGCCGCGTTCGAGGGGCTCGCCCCACTGCTGACCATGCTCAACGCGTGCGCCCCGGGGGTCGCCGTGGTCAACATCGACAACGGCTACGGCGCGGGCCACCTCGCCGCCCAGATCGCCGCCCCGGTGCCGGCATGAGACGCGCGGCTTCGATCTGCAGCGGCGGTCTCAGGCGCGCGGATTGTGTCGCGGGGGCGGCATGAGCCGGCATGCCTGGATCGACGCGTCGGCGGGGGTAGCCGGGGACATGCTGCTCGGGGCGTTGCTCGACGCGGGTGCCCGGTTGAGCGTGGTGCAGGAGGCGGTTGCGGCGGTGGTCGGCGGGGCTGTACGCATCAGCGGGCGGGAGGTGCGCCGGGGTGGGTTGCGCGCTTGGAAAGCCGAGGTCGAGGTGGAGGACACCGATCCGGCCCGGCGCACCTGGCGGGAGATCCGCACCCTGGTGACCGGGACGGCACACGCGGTGTTCGAGCGGCTGGCCGAGGCGGAGGCGCACGTGCACGGGGTGGGCGTAGACGAGGTGCACTTCCATGAGGTGGGGGCGCTGGACGCGATCGCCGATGTGGTCGGGTGCTGTGCGGCGCTGGAGGACCTGGGAATCACGAGCGTGTCGGCCGGGGCGGTGGCGGTCGGGTCGGGCTCTGTGCGTACCCGTCATGGGGTGTTGCCTGTTCCCGCGCCCGCGGTCGCCGAACTGGCCAAGGGGTGGCAGGTCCTGGCCGGTGGTGATGGAGAGCTTGCGACGCCGACCGGGATGGCGCTGCTACGGACCTGGGCCGGCACGTGCGAACCCTTGCCGCCGCTGACGCTGGATGGTGTCGGGATCGGCGCGGGCGGCCGGGATCCTGCCGGGCGGGCCAACGTCGTCCGCGTCCTGATCGGCACCCGCTCGTCATCGATCGCCGAACCGGCGGTGCTGCTCGAAGCCAACGTCGACGACCTCGACCCACGGTTGTGGCCCGGCATCCTCTCCAGCCTGCTCGACCTCGGCGCCTCGGACGCCTGGCTGGTCCCGATCCTGATGAAGAAGGGCCGCCCGGCACACACCCTCAGCGTCCTCTGCCCACCTGAGCTCGCCGAGCCCCTGACCGACCGCATCTTCCACGACACGACCACCCTCGGCGTGCGGCGCAGCCCGCGCGACAAGACCGCACTGGAGCGCGCGTTCGTGCCGGTCAAGGTCGGCACCGGCCACGTCGCCGTGAAGACAGGCCATCGGGACGGCGTGCTGGTGCAGGTCATGCCCGAATTCGAGGACGTCGCCACCCTCGCCCGCTCCCAGGGCCGCCCCGAACGCCTCGTCCTGCAGGAGGCCGTCGCGGCAGCAGCCGAAGCGGGCCTGGTGGTGGGCGCGCCACTGCGTTATCTCCCACATTGAGGGGGTTGATCGGTGGTGTGACACGATGCGGCCATGCACCGCGAAGCACTCGGCCAATTTCTGCGGTCGCGGCGGGAGCGCACCGACCCCGCCGAGCTGGGCCTGCCGCTCAGGAACCGGCGGACACCGGGGCTGCGCCGGTCGGAAGTCGCCGAGCTCGCGAACATCTCCGAGATCCACTACACCCAGATCGAGCAGGCCCGGGGTTCCCAGCCCTCACCCGACGTGCTGGGCGCGGTTGCCCGGGTGCTGCGGTTCACCACGGGCGAGACGCAGCATCTCTTCGACCTCGCCGAGCAGGCACCGCCGCGGCCCGCCGAGCCGGCCATGGAGCTCAGCGGGCGTACGCGTCAGCTGATCGAGAGCTTGCCCGTTCCCGTGCTGGTGTGCAGCGCCCGCCTCGACGTCATCGGCCAGAACCGGGCGTCCGTCGAGCTTCTCGAGGACTTCGCCGCCGGCCGGGCGGCCGACCGCAACCTGGCCCGGCGGCACTTCCTGCCGCCGGACCACGACGACGTCTGGGGCTCACCGGGACTGAACGCCCTGTCGCGGTTCGCTGCGGCCCGGCTGCGCAGCGCCCGAGCCCGCTACCCAGACGACCTCACCACCCGGGACCTCGTCGATGAACTGCGCGACCGCAGTGAACGGTTCGAGCAGATGTGGCAGGAGGCCCCGGTCGGTTTCCTGCGGGACACCGCAGTCGAGGTGACCGAGGTGCGGATCGGGCAGGCCACGCTCACCTGCGAGGTGACGGACATCCCCGAACGCGACCAGTACCTGGTCTTCCTCCCCGCCGCCCCCGATGCGCCGGCCGGGCGGGATCCGGATCAGCTCGTCGGGTGAACGATGAGCTCACGGATGTGCACGTTGCGCCCGCGCGCGACGGCGTCGGCGATGGCGTCAGCGATGTCCTCGGCTGCCAGCGGGTTCATTCCGGCCTTGCGGGCGGCGAGCATCTCTCGCCACTCGTCGTGCAAGATCTTCGAGCCGAGTTCGCTGTCGGTCACGCCGGGCTCGACGTTGGTGACCCGCAGGCCCTGCCCGGCGAACTCCGCGCGCAGACTGGCGGCCAGGGCACTGACACCCGCCTTCGTCACCGAGTAGACGCCGAACCCCGGGGAGAACTGGCGCGCGCCCAGCGACGACACGATCACCAGGTCCGCGGTGCGGCCGGCGGCGGCGTTCTCCAGCAGGCCGGGCAGGAACGCGCGTACGGTGTCGAGCACCCCCATCACGTTCAGCGACAGCATCTGCTGCCACTCGTCCCGGCGCCCCTCGGCGAACGGCGCGATCAGCATGACACCGGCGTTCGCGACGACGAGATCCACCGGCCCGAACGTCGACGTCACGGTCCGCGCGGCGGCATCCAGCTCCCCCGGATCGGTGACGTCAACGGTCAGGGCCAGCGCGGCATCCCCGATGGTCGCGGCCAGCGCCTCGATCCGGTCGGTCCGGCGGGCCAGCAACGCGACGCGGGCCCCGTCAGCGGCCAGGCGCACCGCCGTGGCGGCACCGATCCCCGAGGAGGCCCCGGTGACAACAGCAACCCGGCCGTCCAGCGGCTTCAATGAATTCATGACCTCACGTACCTTTCTCCGGCAAACCGTCGAGAACCAGTGAATACGGCTCGACGCCGGGCAGGCAGATACAGCCTGTATGCCCCTCAGCGCGCGACCACCAGCTCGGTGCCGGGATCGTGGGCGAGCTGCGCGGGGCCGGCGACGATCAGGGTCGCGTGGGCCCAGGGTTGTTCCCGGAGCAGGAACGGCAGCTCGTCCTTCAACCAGTTCGCCACATGCTCCCGCTGCTCGGGAGAGTCACCGTCGCGCGCGACCAGCAGGCGTTCCTGCTCGTCGAGGTCACCCTGGATCCACACCGAGGCGTCCAGCCAGGAGGCGAGCTCCTCGCGGATGACGCCGGTGCCCTCGACCCAGACGATGCCGGTGCCGGCGGGGACGACGATCGAGCCGAGTCGACTGTGGGCGCTCCAGGCCGCCGGGCGGAAGTCCACGGCCTCACCCCGGTGCAGGGGTCGCAGGATGTGCTCCGCGAGCAGCCCACCCCAGTCGAAGTACGCCTGATTCCAAGCAACATCATCGGTGTGTACGACAGCCGAGCCCGGCACCACCTGCCGCAGCCGCTCGGCCAGGGTCGTCTTGCCCGCGCCGCCCCGCCCGTCGATCGCGATCACCCGCGGCCGTCCGGTCACGCCCGGTGACGCGTCACGGAGCCGCTGGACGACCTCGGCCACCGGCACCACCCGCCAGTCGACGACCTCAGGCTCACCGGGATGGAGTCTCATAACGCAGACCCTAAAGCGGTCGGTAGCGGCGCCGCTACCGGAGCAGCGGCGGGCCATCAGATGTTGCCCCGGGAGCCTGGATGCCGCAACTTTTCGCGGCGGCGGCCGTCAAGCGCAGGCCAGACATGTCTGAGCACAACACACATACCCTGCCGCAGGTCACTCTTCGTCACGACGGATCGGGCCGTAGGAGTAGGAGTTGAAGACCGCCACCGAACGCGCATTCGTCCGCCGGGAGCAGCTCACCACGCGGTGAACCGTCGGGGAATCCGACACCAGGCGCAGGTCCTGATAGTCGGCCTGGTAGTAGCCACCCGCGCCCTGCACGGTGTCGCCCACCTTGAGCGTGGCGCCGTCCGGCAGCGTGATCTCGTCGCCCGTCGCGTGCGTGCCATGAGGCCAGATGACAACGTCCCCAGCGAGCAGGAAACACCCGTCGACGAGCTGCACCGCGCCCCTGACCAGAGCCTGCAGGCCCTCGTGGCCGCCGGTGATCCCGAGGCCGTCGTCGAGACGGGTCAACGCCTCGGCCGGGGGCGCAGAAGTCACCTCGGCGGGAGCAGACACGCTGACCGGCTCATCCTGCCGGGACGCCACCACCCCGGCACCGCCCGCGATCACGCAAACTGCGACGACGCCACCGACACGATAAAGGTGTGACATGACGGAATTGTCGCAGACCTTGGCCGGTCGACGAGGGTGCTGTGGCCGCATCGCTGAACTCAGCTTCGAAGCTGCCCAGCTGGAGTGTCTCGCCAGGCGCGCGGATCGCGGCCATGAACGTGCACGTCTGGCGAGTAGCTTGTGCGAATGCATCGTGATCCGTTGGAAGACATGCCTGCCGAATCCCGCAAAGAGCTGACAGCAGCCGTGTGCGCCGCCATCGACGTCGATACGGCCACCGCGGAGGACATCATTCGATCGACCGAGCCGTTCTGGGACGCAATGGAACGAGCCGGTGGCCTCGTGGACGCATGGGGCGGCGGCGAGTTCTGTCACGTCCTACCACGGGTCTTGTCGTTCATCCAGACAACTGCCAACCCTTAGCATGCCGTGCGACAGCCGGCGCCCTTACCTCAGTGAGTCGTAGACCGACCGAAAGCAATCGGATGTGCAATCCCCAGAGCAACAGATGCATCAGGTCACAGGAGCGGAGAGGCTCCCGCTACCTTTCCGCTCGTTACCAACACTCGAGGTGACGATGCGACCTGCGCGGCGGCGCCGCACGAGCGGGAGGGGCTGCTCGAGTGGTACAACAAGTCGGTACAGCATCCGAGCCCCCGCCCCAAAAGGCGATTCGCACGCAATCCTGAATCGGCCGGGTCGTCGGCCCTGACTAACCCCGCGGCGACGCCGTGACTCGATGCACTCAATTCGACATGTCCGCGCCCGCTGCTCCGTGGACGCAGCGTAACAGTCAGCCGGGTGCGCCGAGCGCGGTCGGCGGCAGATGAGGATGCCGGTAACGCGTTGGCTGGCTCATACGGTTTGCTGCTGGCTACGGTTCGGAGATGACCGTGTGGTGGCGTCGTTTCCTCGTTCTGGCAACACCTTTCTGCGGATCGTTCTTCATCGGCTGTATGGCGTCAGAACCTCGACTGTCTATGACGTCGACGGTGTTGCTGAGCGTCTCGGAAAAGATCTGATCGGGTTCACTGATCGTCCGGGAAGCCTTCCCGAGATGCGTGCCGCAGACGAGCCGCACTTCGTCAAGACCCACCGGCAGCGAGATGTCGAGGTCGACGAGGAAGATCGTGCGAGATGCCTGGTGCGAGACGGCCGTGACGCCCTGGTCTCGTGGGCTCGCCAAGCGAGCGAGGAAGACCCGAACACCTATGAGGACGAACTACGGTCAAAGATCCTGCGAGTGAGTGCGGGCGGGACCGGCAGTTGGGGAACCAGCGTTCTCAGCTGGGTGCGGCCGTCGGTGCCGCACCGTGTCGTCCTGCGGTACGAGGACCTGATCCGTGACCCGCATGCGACGGTAGCTCCGATCATCGCCACGGTGGCCCCCGTGCTTGGTCTGCGGGCGGAGGCTGCTGTTCCGTCTCTGGACGAGCTACGAGGGCACGACGACCTGTTCTTCCGCCGAGGTCGTACCGGCAGCTATCGGGACGAAATGCGCACCGAGTTGCACCAGCTCTTCTGGTCGCGGATCGACAACCAGGCGGCGATGGCCCTACTCGGGTACCCCAGGCCCCACGATGACCAAGTCCCGCAATCCTGACGGTGCACGCGGATCGCGGCTTGAGAACGTGTCGCCGGAATAGTGGTTGAAGATCGGCTTGTTGCTCGGTCGCGGCAGGGTTGCTGCCGTTGCTGATGCGAAGTGCGGCATGGGCGGGCCTCGTGAAGAAAGACGCGCAGGATCTCCTTCGTTACGCAGGAATGCCTGCCTGTGTCCGGCTCGTACGCGTAGAGCCACCACGTCGCCCATGTCGCGTCCATTCCCGCCGGACTCGCCACCGGTCGTGGACTTTGGGTTAGTGACTTCAAGGGCGCGCGTTGATTGTCGTGTCGAGCCCCGGGTGTGACGCAGAGTCCGGTGTTCGTGGGTTAGTAGGCGGCGGCGTACTTTACCAGCCAGCGGTTGGTGAACCGGCCCCAGTCGAACAGGTCACCGGCGGCACGTCTGCGGTCACGTTCATGGTCAGCGGCGGCTTGTGCCCGGTGGGTGTTCGCCTCACGGAACAGTGCTCGTGCGGCCTCGATCCAGATCAGTTTGCCGTCCGGTGTCCGGGCTTCGGGGGAGTTGCGTCGTAGTCGGGTGGTGTGGCCGAGAGCT
>NZ_BOQP01000024.1 GCF_018332715.1 Winogradskya consettensis
GGCTCGGGCCGCCGGCTCGGGTTGGGTTGGTTCAAGCAGCAGTGCTTGGGCTGCGCCGGATGGCTACTACGCCGGTGTGGCCGACGGCATGGACGAGAGCGGCACCGTCGCCGGTGGCTTGGGGCCGGCTGGGCCTACGCCTGCCACCCTGGACTTGCTGGACTTACGCCCGCCAGCTTGGGCCCGCTGAGTTGGACCGGCCGAGCTGGGCCGACTGAGCTGGGCCGACTGAGCTGGGCCGACTGAGCTGGGTTGTCTGAGCTGGGTTGTCTGAGCTGGGCCGACTGAGCTGGGTTGTCTGAGCTGGGTTGTCTTACGGCTTATTGGCGTTGGTGGTATTGGTTGCGGCAGGGTTTCTGGTAGGGGTCGACGTCGGGTGGCGGGATGAAGTCCGGACGCCGGTCAGGTCCGAACCGGATCCGCCAGCCCGCCCCCGGATCATGCAGAACCTTATGGTGCCGCACACACAACAGCACCATATTGTCCACATTCGAAGGACCACCATCCGCCCAGAACCAGACATGATGCGCCTCCGTCCACCGCGGCGGCCGATCACACCCCGGAAACCCACAACCACGATCACGCAAATACAGAACACGACGCAACGCCCCCGAAGCCAGACGCCGACGACGGCCCGCATTGAGGACCTGCCCCTGACCACCCAGAACCACAGGCAGAACCCGGGCATCACAGGCCAGGCGCCGCACCGTCTCAGGCGACACCCGCACCCCGGTATCGGTCGTCCCGACACCCAGCGTCTGAGCCAGCGGGTCATAGGCGACCGACACCGACACTTGTGGCGGCTCACCGCCATCGACGGGCAGCTCGGCAGTCCGCAACACCAACCGGCAAACCTCCGTCAGCGCATCCGCACGCTGCTGCGCCGGAGTCCGCTTGTCATCCGGACTCGGCACACACAACGGATGCAAAGCAGCCTGCACCACCGCGGCATCCTCCACACCGAGCGCACCGGACAACCGGACCATGCCATTGACCGGCAACGACATCGTGAACCCACGCCGGGGACGAACACGAGCCTCCTGCCGAGCCAGAGCAGCCGCCGCGGCCTGATCAGCAACCTCCGGCGCAACATGCTCGAGGATCCGCTCCCCCACACGACGCAACTGATAAGCAGGAAACTCCCCCGCCATATCCAGCAGAGCAGTCTCGGCCAGCTCCACAATCGCGTACGTATCCACCGCCCCATCAGTCTGAGCAAGATCATCCGGCAGAGCATCAAGAGTCTCCACGATCACCGCAGCCTGCCGCAGATCAACACGACCATCAAGAACAGCCTGCCCGATCACCGGACGCTGCAACACGTCGGCGTGAGCAACAAGCTCCCGAGCCGGCTGCGGATCAACCACCAACAGCGAACGCAACCAGCCCTTCGCCGAACGATGCCCCTGCACAGCAGGAATACCCCGACTGCAGGCCTGACGGACCAGCCGCGCCTGCAGCACCGTGGCGACCTGCGCAAGATGATGCGCGGCGTGCAGCATCCCCGTCACATCATGATCGGACAACGGCCACAAAGGAGCAGCGGCAAGCTCCGCCGCCCCCTTGCTCAACCGCTGCAACTCCGCCAACATGAGACCCACAATAGAACACACGTACGACAAAATTTCAGCCTCAGGGATCTCCTCCAGAGACCGGAATCTGACACTTTGAAACGAGATGCGACGGGCACTATGTAACGGTGGAGGTCGATTTTGTTCTTGTGCACAGCTTGCTGCTCGGGCCGCGAAGTTGGGCTCCAGTGGACGAAGATTAGGGGCCGTCGTGCCGTCGTTGGTGGGTGCCGTCAACGCGGGGCCGCCGTTCTGGCCGGGGATCGCTGCGACCGTCGCAGCCGCAGTACCGGCTGGCCGGCCCGCAGCGAGTGGGCGGCGCGAAACGGCTGGACGACCCGCAGCGAGTGGGCGGCGCGAAGCGGATGGACGGCGCGAAGCGGATAGGCAGCCGGCAGCAGGTAGGCAGCCGGCAGCGGGTAGGCGGCCAGCAGCGGGTGGGCGGCCAGCAGCGGGTGGGCGGCCGGTGGTGGTTGTGGTGCACAGCAATGCGGGGCGGTTCGTGCCGGTGATTGTTGACGCGATCGGGGAGCGCGTTGCTGGGTGTGTGTTCGTGGATGCGGCGTTGCCCGGGGATGGGGTGGGGCGGGAGCGGCTCGAGGGTTTGCGGGCGATGGCTGGTGCGGATGGGCGGGTGCCGCCGTGGACGTCGTGGTGGGGTGAGGATGCGGTGGCGGGGTTGTTCGGGGATGGGCGGATGCGGGCTGAGGTGTCGGGTGAGCAGCCGCGGGTGCCGGTGAGCTTTTTTGAGGAGGAGGTTCCTGTCGTCGCCGGGTGGGATGAGCGGGCGTGCGGTTACCTGTGGTTCAGCCAGGCTTATGAGGACAGGGCGCGGGAGGCGGAGCGGCGGGGGTGGGCCGTCGGGCATATTGCCGGTGGGCATCTGCATCAGGTGGTGGATCCTGGGGCTGTGGCGCGGGGCATCGTGGCGGTGACCAGTGCGGCGGGTGGGTGAGGGGCACGGCATACTTGGGGGTGTAGACGCGACTGGCGGCACCGAGGATGGGCAACCATCGGGGAGCTTGTTGTGGGGGCCGTCCGCCTGGGTGCCCACGTGTGGGAGGGCCTCATGTCAGCGGAGACTCAGGCGAAGCTGCTGCCCGGTAAGCCGGTGGCCGACGCGGTGCTCGCCGATGTGGCGCAGCGGGTCGCGAAGCTCAAGGAGGGTGGCGTTCAGCCGTCGCTGGCCACGATTCTGGTCGGGGACGACGATGCCAGCGCCGGGTACATCCGGATCAAGCAGCGGCAGGCCGGTGAGCTGGGGTTCGTGTCGCCGCACGAGCATCTGCCGAGTGATGCGACGCAGGACGACCTGCATCGGGTGATCGATCGGCTGAACGCCGACAAGTCCGTGCACGCGCTGCTGATCCAGTATCCGCCGCCCGCGCACATCGATTATGACGCCGCGCTGATGTCCGTCGACCCGGACAAGGATGTCGATGGCATGCATCCGCTGAACCTGGGGCGGCTGTCCGTGGGGCTGCCGGGGGCGCGGCCGTGCACGCCGGCGGGGATCGAGGCGCTGCTCGCGCACTACGAGATTCCGGTGGCCGGGCATGAGGTCGTCATTCTGGGGCGCGGTGCCACTATCGGGCGGCCGCTGGCAATGATGCTGTCGCAGAAGCGGCCGACTGCGAACGCCGCTGTGACCGTTGTGCACACCGGGGTGCCGGATTGGGAGCGGTACACGAAGCGCGCGGACATTTTGATCGCGGCTGTGGGCGTGCCGGGGATCATTCAGCCCGAGCATGTACGGCCGGGAGCTACCGTCATCGGGGCTGGTGTGCGGTATGAGGGGCGCCGGTTGCTGCCGGACGTGGCCGAAGAGGTCGCGGGTGTCGCGGGTGCGCTCACCCCGCGCGTCGGCGGCGTCGGCCCGACCACCGTCGCCATGCTGTTCCGCAACGCCGTCGAGGCCGCAGAAAAGGCCAGCCGCTGAGCAGAACGGCCCGCTGAGCAGAACGGCCCGCTGAGCAGAACGGCCCGCCAAGCAGGGCGGCCCGCCAAGCAGGGCGAGCCGCTGAGGAAGGCGAGCCGCTGGCGTGAAGCGGGCAGGCCGGCCAGAAATGGGTCTGTGGGGCGGGGCTCAGGCGACCACGCGGTTGCGGCCTGCGCGTTTGGCCTGGTAGAGGCGCTGGTCGGCGAGGGCCAGTGCCTCGGCGGCGGTGTTGGCGTCGGAGCCGGTGGCGATGCCGATGCCGATGCTGACGGTGACGGTGAGGCCGGTGGCTACGGCGTTCCAGTCGTATTGCTCGACGGCTAGGCGGACCCGTTCGGCGGTGGTGGGGACGCTTTCGTCTTCGGCTCGGTGGAGGAGGAGGGCGAATTCTTCGCCGCCGTAGCGGATGGCGACGTCGCCGGCTCGGCAGGAGGTGCGGAGGATCTGGCCCAGGTGGCGCAGGACGGCGTCGCCTACCGGGTGGGAGAACGTGTCGTTGACGTTCTTGAAGTGGTCGACGTCGATCATGGCGATGGCGCGGTCGCCGAGGCCGTGTTCGAGCAGGCGTTCCATGGCTCGGCGGTTGGCGAGGCCGGTGAGCGGGTCCTCGCGGCTCTGCTGGAGCAGGTCCTCGGTGCGGCGGCTGAGTTCGAGGTTGGTGCTGCTCAGGGCCTCGGCGCGGGCGCGTTCCTGTTCGGCGCGGGCGTGGGCCTGGGTGGTTTCCCAGCGTACGGCTGCCACGCGGGCGCCGCGCTGGGCGGACTCCGAGGCGACCTGGACGTACAGCGTGTGGAAGGCCTTGAACTGCATGAGGGCGCGGACGGGGTCGCCGTTGCGTTCGTGGGCCTCGGCGAGGTGCTCGTGGTAGACCATCGCCGATTTCTTGCCCTCGGCCAGCTCGAGTGCCGCCGCGAAGCATTCCACCGCCTGGTCGTAGCGGCCCAGGGCGAGGCAGATGGCGCCGCGGGTGTCGAGGTGGTGGGTGAGGGTGTACGCCGTGTCGAGCTCCGGGTCGGCCTGCCAGGACTCGAGCAGGCGCAGCGCCTTCTCCGGCTGGCCGAGCGCGGCCAGGCCCTCCGCGAGGTTGGCGAGCGCGCCGGCCTCGTAGCGGCGGTGGCCGTTGCGGCGGGCGACGAGCATCGCCTCGCGGGACAGTTTCACGGCCCGGCGGAACAGGGCGTTCGCCCCGGTGACGTCGCCGCTCTCCTGGGCGGCCACGGCCTGCTCGACGTACACGCAGCCCGCGGTGTCCATGAGCATGCCGCAGGCGATGTCGTCGCCGGTCATCCGGGCGATCTCCGAGGCCCGCTCGCAGTATTCCAGCGCGAGGTCGAACTGGCCGATCGCGAGGCAGACGTTGGTGAACGCGGTGAAGGCGATCATGCAGGAGGTCAGGTCGCCGCTCGACTCGGCGATGTCCAGCGCGGTGCGGCTCTCCAGGACGGCGTCGTCGGTCTCGCCGATGGTGAGCAGGATCCGGGCGACGACGGAGCGGGCGCGGGCCTCGGTCGCCAGGTCACCGGTCTGCTGGGCGAGCTCGATCGCGGCCTGTCCGGCGGCGACGCCCTCGGGGTAGCGGTCCTCCATGCGCTCGCAGAACGCCAGGATCGCCAGGGCCCGCGCGCGGACCTGGCGTGGATCGTCGCACGAATCGGCCCGGTCCATGGCACGGTTGGCCAGGTCACGGGCCGCGCGGGGGTTCCAGCGGTCGACGTGTTGCTGCGCCAGCACCAGCAGCGCCGGTGCTGCGGCTTCCACCCGCAGATCCACACCGCTGTGATCGGCCGGGGCGGCCATTACTTGAGCAACTACCCGCTGAAGCGGGCGCTCTTGGCCAGCGCGACGAACGCGGCGAGCGAGGTGCTGTCCGTGTCGAGGCGCCACTTCTCGTCGTACCCGGGATGGGTGTCGGTGTCGAACCAGACGACCGCGCCCACCGCGGGGTGGTTGCCGACCCACTGGGCGAGCAGGGCGATCCAGTCGGCCTTGGTACGCCCCCCGTTGTCGACGGCCCCCACCTCGGTGATCATCAGCGGCTTGTGGTTCGCGTACGAGCGGTAGATCGGCCCGAAGATCGTGTCCGGGGTCTCGTGGTGCAGGTTGTAGCCGGAGACGCCGACCCAGTCGACGTACTTGTCGCCGGGGTAGAGGGCCGCGAACGTGTTCCAGTCGGCGACCGGGGAGGAATTCCAGTTCGGGCTCCACACCCAGGAGACGTTGTCGGCGCCCTCGTCGGCGAAGATGCCGTGGAGCCGTTTCCAGGACTCGATGTAGCCGTCCGGGCTGTTGGCGTTGCGGGCCGGCGACCAGCCGTACCAGTCGCCGTTCATCTCCCAGCCCCAGCGCAGCAGGACCGGGCGTTTCTGGGCCTTGAGCCGGCGCGCGGCCCGTTTGATCAGGGCGTCGTGCGAGCCGTTGATGATGTCGGCGTAGCCCGTGCCGCGCCACGACACCATCGGGAACGCGTGGTCGGCGATGCCCGTGAGCTTGGTGGGCAGCTGGTCGTCCCAGTCGTAGAAGACGTGCAGGATCCGCTCTTCGCGGCCCATCTGCCGGCGGCGCAGGGCGAGGGCCTGGGCGGTGGTCTTGCCCGACAGATCCAGGTACGCGCCCAGCAGCGCCTTGCCGTTGCGGAAAGGCACCGTGCCGCCACCTTTGGCCACGCCGGCGGGCAGCGCGTCCGCGGACGGGTTCGCGGCGGGTGTCTCGGCGACCCTGCCGGGTGAGGTGGTCGCCTCGGCCGCCGTCTCGGGGCTGCGCAGCTGCTGAACCGTCGCGGCACCGGCCGGGACGGCGGCGAGCGCGGCGAGGCCCAGGAAGTACCGGCGGCTCAGCGTGCGACGGGGAGCGCGGTGAATGCCCTGCCTGCTCATATCAGGGCCGGCTCATGTGAGGTTGCGGCCGGCGACCCGGGCGGCCCGCCGGACCGTACGCCAGCCGGGCTGGGCGAGCTGTTTGAGTTTCGGGACCAGCGCGGAACCGCCCCCGGCGACCAGGGCGACGAGGTCGTCACCGGTCAGGTCGGGGGTGGGCTGGAGCCGGGGCACGGCGAAGCGCTTCTCCCCCGGGGTGTGCAGGCGCCGGCCGACCTCGGTGGCGTTGTCGTGCCCCGCGGCGAGCACGGCGGCGCGGACCTTGGTGCCGTTGTAACCATGGGGGTACGCGAACCCGCGCACCCGCCGTCCGAGCCGCTGCTCCAGCTCGTCCTTGCTACGGGTGACCTCCTCGCGCAACTGCGCGGCGGGCAGCACGTCGAGCGGGTGGTGCACGAGGCTGTGGTTCGCGATCTCCACCCCGGCGTCGGCGACCTCGGCGAGCTCGTCCCAGGTGAGCAGCTTGCCGAAGTCGGGCGCCCAGCGGCCGAGCCACTGCGCGGGCCGCCCGAGGTGCCCGACGGAGGTGTACAGGGTCGCGGAGGCCCCGGTCCTCGCGAGCACGGGCACGCCCGCGGTGAGGAAGTTGCGGTAGCCGTCGTCGAAGGTGACAGCGAGCAGTTTGTCGGTGCAGCCCTCGTCGAGCAGGTCGAGGGCCTCGGTGAGCCCGACGAGCCGGTATCCGGCCATGGTGAGGGCGCTCAGCTGCTCCTCGAGCCGGCCGGGTGGGACGGCGAGATCACGCAGGGGACCGGCCACCGCGGAGACCGAGTGATACATCAGCGCGGGCAGGCTCTGCCAGGCCGATGATGCTACGACGGTCACCGCTTACCTCCCCCACGCTCACGAACATGACCACTATCGGTCAGAATCCCGGCGAGCTTCGTGGTTCGGCGCACTGGTTCCTTTTCCGCTCGCTGCGGCGCGTTTCCGCCGCTCAGGCCACGTTACGACGCGGTACCGAACGTGTCCAGCGCGTGTCCGGCAGCGGTTGGGAACATATCGATGACGGTCAGCGTGCTCCCGGCGTACCCGTCGAGGGCCTCTGCCGAAAGTCATAGACCGCCTCGGGCTGCGGAGGGAAGCGCGACCACCCACGGCCTTGGCAGGGTCGTGACCATGAATGCAGACCGTGCGCGCCGCCTCGCCGAGGCCGCCGCCGAGGCCGGGATCCTGCTGGCCGTCTCCGCGCTGCCGACCGCGTGGTATGCCCTCGACGCCCAGCTCGGAGTCGTGCTCGCGGGCATGTTCGCCCTGCTGACCGCCGCAACGTATGCATTACACACAGTGACATTTGACTGTCTGCGGTTGACAGCTGACCGAGGAAAGGGCAGATTTTCTTATACCCAGCGTAAGGAATGAACCAAGCGGCGCCTCGACCCGTACCCCGGGATGCACCCGTTCTTCAACACCCCGGGAGTGACCAGGATGTTCCGTCTCATCCAGCTCCACGCGCAGCACGGCGTACCCCGCATCGGCGTCGACCCCGATGGCTACGGCAGCGAGCGCGCGGCGATAGCCCGTTACCGCGAGACGCCCGCGACCTATTTCGGCGTGGGCCGCTTCGATGAGTCCGGCCGGCTCGCGGAGATCATCATGGATATCGAGTGCAACCCGGCGAACGGGTGCCCGAATCTCGCGGTGGTCGTGCACGCCGAGACGTTCCAGCCGCTCTGCGACACCTGCTCGTTCGGTCTCGAGGTGCTCAGCGTCGCCGAGCTCTCCGACCGGCTCGGCGTCGCGGTACGGCTCGCGCCGGTGATGGCTTCCTCCGGGCGCCACGCCGCGCCGGACGACAGCTGCAGCGTCACCAACCGCATCGCCCGGGAGCTGGCCACCGGCATCGAGAACCCGGTCTGGCGCATGGAGCTCTGCGCGGAGCTCGCGCGTACGCCCGCCGCGGTCAACGGCCTGCTCATCGGCGTCGGCGCGCTCAGCCACCGCGACGTGCTGGACCTCTACCCGGCGCTGTGCGCCCTCGGCAGCCAGCTGCCCGGGCTCGTGCACGGCGACCTGACCCGCGCCACCGCCCGGCCGCTCAGCCCCGCGGGAGTCGCGGGGCTGAGACTGGGCCTCTGAGATCGGGCCTCTGAGATCGGGCCTCTGAGATCGGGCTCGGGCTCTAAAGCCGGATCTTGACGACCGAGCCGGCGCCGGCACAGACACCGCAGTTGGTGACGTACGCGTCCTTGCCGCGGATCGCGATGCCACCCGGCGCCGTCAGGCCCTCCGACGCGACGACCCTGTGCTCGCCCTGAGGATCGACCTGGATCAGCGCGCCGGTGCGGTCTCCGCTGAGCAGGCCGTTCCTGGCGATCTCCAGGGCGTAGAGGCTGCCCTTCGGCCCGAACGCCAGGTCGATGACGTTGGTCAGCCCGGTCGCGTAGACGACCGGCGCGTGACCGGGCACGACCCGGTAGATGCGGGCGCCCCCGGCCGGGAACGGGAATCCGGTCAGCTCCGAGACGTAGAACGCGCCGTCCGGGCCCTTGACCACCGAGGTGGGCACGGACTGCATCGGGAGCGGGGTGCCCTCGGGCAGGTCCGGGTTACCCGCCGGGGCGGGCACGGTGCGCTTGCCGAAGACCGCGACCGTGCTGACCTTGCCGCGGGCGCTCGCCTTCAGCAGGGTGTTCGCGCCCGCGTCGACCACGTACCGGGTACCGCCGACGACCGTGAGGCCGGCCGGGTTCGTGTCCGCGGCCGCCTTGTCCGGGTTCGCCTTCTTCTCGTACGCGCCCAGGTCGGCGATCAGGCGCGGGCCGCTGCGCCCCGAGGCGTACAGCTTCGCCATGCCGGTGAGCTTCTTCGTCGTGACCCGGACGTCCGGGTCGGCGGCCAGGCCGACGGTGAACGACAGCAGGCCGAAGCCGTCCACGGCGACGTCCGCCGGGCCGATCGCCTGGCTGCCGTCGTGACCGGCGAGCGACGGCAGGCCCGCGCGCACGCGTTGCTGCTGCCCGAGGCGTACCCGGGTGATCGATCCGGTGGTGCCGAAGCAGACCAGGCCCTCGGCGCCGTCGAGACACGGACCCGGGCCACCGGTGCCCGCCTCGGCGATGTACAGCGTGCCGTCCGGTGCGAACGTGAGCCCGCGCGGGTTGTTCAAGTTCGTCGCCACGACGGTGAGTGCCGGCGTGGTGGTGGTGGTGGCCGGTGTGGTGGCCGCCGCCGGTAGCGCCGGGACCAGGGACACGGTCAGCGCGCCGGCCGCTGCTGCGGCGGCGACTGCGGAACGTCCAGCAATCATGTTGTCTCCCTCAGTGGTGCATTCACCTGGGAAAACGAGTCGCCCGGCGGGCGAGTGGCGCCCGCACTCTTTCGGGGCCGCCATAATCGACCGGTGACGACGCGATTTGATGACCTGGTACGCCGGGCGCGGGCGCTGGTGGTGGACGGGCGACGCGCGGTGCTCGGGATCGTCGGGCCGCCCGCCGCGGGCAAGACGACGCTCGCCGAGGAACTGGTCGCGGCGCTCGCGGCGACCAGTCCGCCCGGCTGGGTCGCCCACGTCCCGATGGACGGCTTCCACCTGGCCGACGCCGAGCTCGACCGGCTCGGCAGCCGCGACCGCAAGGGCGCCCCGGACACGTTCGACGCGCTCGGCTACGCGGCGATGCTGCGCCGCCTGCACGACGACACCGACGAGATGATCTACGCGCCCGGTTTCGAGCGCACCATCGAGCAGCCGATCGCCGGTGCCATCCCCGTCCCGCACACCGCCCGGCTCATCGTCTCCGAGGGCAACTACCTGCTGGTCGACGACGACCGCTGGAACCGGGTCCGCCCGCTGCTCGCCGAGATCTGGTACGCCGACCTCGACCAGGACACCCGCCTCGCCCGGCTGATCGCCCGCCACGTCCGCTTCGGCAAGACGGAGCACGAGGCGGTCGCCTGGGCCACCGGCACCGACGAGCGCAATGCGGCCGTCATCGCGGCGACCCGGACCAGGGCGGACCTCATCGTCCCGTCCGCCCTGATCGGCACCACGCTCACCCCTTGACCGGGGGCTTCCAGCCTTTCGCGTCGGTGCAGCTGCCGACGGTCATCTCCGTGGCCATCCGCTTCAGGTCCTGCTCGCCGATGACGTCCCGTTCCGGGACGCTCAGGTAGACCAGGCAGTTGCCGGTCTCGACGACCAGATCGGCGCCCGTCGGGCTCCCGCTGCTGTTGAGCGGGCTCGGCCGCGGGACATACCAGACGTTGCGGCCGCCGATCGTCTCCGGTGCCCCGAGATCAGCCTTGACGGTAGGCCAGTCCCGATTCGTGTCCGGCGTCGCCGTCACCGACAGCGCCCACCCGCTCGCGAGATCCTGCATCGTCGGGTAGACGGACTTCCCGAAGCCGATCCGCGCGTCCGGGTCGATCCCGGGCAGGTCGCGGATGCTCACATAGCTGACCGGCAGCCCCTGCGGCACCCAGCCGAACTGGACCGGCGTCCCGACGTCCTGCACCCCGGGCAGCCGTACATCCCCGGCAACCTCGGACAGCTCCGCCTTCTTCTCGGCCTCGTGCCCCCACCACCCGTCGTCGCTGGTGTAGACGAGCACCCAGACACCGGAGCTCTCCTCCCAGCCGACGGCCGGATAGACACCCTCGGGAACCACGTTGCTCGCCGTGAACGTCAGCGCGGTCGAGAACCAGGCCGGATGACCCGCCACGGTCACCTGCTCACCCTGCTTCAACCTCGCCGGGTCGTACTCGCCGGGGTTGTAGGCCAGCAGTTCGGCGCCCCCGTTGAGGCCCGCCTCCCCCGGTCGCGGGGACCTGATGTCCCCCACGTTGCGGATCGTGGCGAACTGCCCCACCCCGTCCCCGCCCCGGTTCGTCAGCACGAACTGCGACCCGGCCACCATCGCCACACTCAACTGCGAAGCGTCACGGTAGTGCGGTTTCACGACCGACGCCGGCGGCGGCTCACTGCTTTTCCGGCCCACTGCCACGGGTACGCCCACAGCCGCGGCAACCACGAGAACGGCTGCGACGGCGGACCCCGCCACCCGGCGCCGGCGACGAATACTCCCCGCCCGGACCTCAGCGCCCTGCGCGATCCCCACACTGTCCTCAGGCCCGCCCGCGTGCCGCTCCAACGTCAGGCGCAGCTCCTCCAGAGTGTTCATGACAGGACTTCCTTCCGCTCGCCGGCCGGGGCCAGCTCCACCCGCAACGCCGACAGGGCCCGGCTCGCATAGGCCCGCACGGTCGCCGGCCGGCACCGCAGCACCTCCGCGATCTCCGGATCGGTGAGCCCCTCGTAGTACCGCAGCACGATCACCGCCCGCTGCTGGCGGGGCAACGTCCCCAGCACCTGCCACATCTCGTCATCAGCCTCGGGCCGGGCCTCCACGGTCAGCCGCTGCTCCCCCGCCCACTCCAGCGGCACGGTCACCACCCGCCTGCGCCGGCGCAGCAACGACAGAAACTCATTCGTCACCATCCGCCGCACATACCCGTACGGCTCCTCCATCGCCCCGATCCGATGCCACTTCAACATCGCCCGAGCCAGCACCTCCTGCACAATGTCCCGCGCATACTCCCGCTCCCCACTCAGCAGAACGGCATACCGCATCAACGCCGCCAACCGCGCCGACACGAACTCCTCGAACCGCATGAACCCCTCCCCGCTCGGCATTCCGCATAAGGAACGCCCGCCCGCGGCGAGGTGCTGCCCGGCCCGAGGTGAACAATCGGCGAGTGCCAGGAAGCGTCCAGGTGTCGAATGACGCGACTGCTCGATGCGGCGGGGGCCCCGGTGGCGATCACGGCGGGACCGGCTCGGGCCCGGTGGCGATCACGGCTGGTAGGCGTCGTGGATGACGGCGAGGGTTGCTTGTTCGGGGGTGAGGAGGAGCGCGTCGGAGGACGGGTCCAAGGATGTTTTGCGTAGATCGTCGGGCTGCCGGGGAGGGTGGGAAGCGCCGTGATCACGTCGAGCAGGGTTGGCACGGTGCGGGGTTTCTGCGGGGAGGGAGTCGCAGGGTGTCCCAGATGATGGGGACGAGCGGGGCAGGGGGTTCGGTGGGGGTGGGGGGTTCGGGCTTGAGGGTTCGCATGTGGATCACGGTAGGGGGCGGTGGGGGGCGGGGGATCACGGATTCGTGCCGCCTGCGGGGCCGGTGGTTCGCCAGTCGAACTCGCCGGCGTCGATCCAGACGTCCTCGCCGGAGGGCGGGGGTGCGGGGGCGTCGGTGACGGTGGGGTGTCGCTGGTGGGCGGTGAGGAGCGTGGGCGCCGCGGTGCCGGTCACGGCGAAGGCTGCGGTGGCGAGGGCGGCGATCAGCGCGATCCTGCGACGCATGGGTGTCCTTCCGGTGGAGTGTCGGTGGACAACGTAACCAGCGTCCGCATCGGCGGGCCGGGCGGGCGTGGCAGACTTGCCCCGTGCCTGGGGAAGAGACCGTGTCTGTGGGAGAAGCCGTCGAGACCGAGCCGCGGCGCGGGCCCGGCCGGGCTGCGCGCTTCGCGCTGATCGTGACCGCCGTGCTGGTGCTGCTGTTCGGCGTACCCTGGTGGACGTTGATCTGGTCCGGCAATGAGTGGCCGGGTGCGGTTTTCGTGGGCGGGACGGTCGTCTTCGTGGTCGCCGCCGCCGCCTTCCCGGGGCTGATGTTCTCCGGGCACGGCCAGCATCACCGGGATCTGCCCGCGCGGATCGCCGACACCCTGCTCGGCATCGTCTGGGTGTTCTTCGTCTGGTCGGTGCTCGGTAACGTGCTGCGCCTCGTGCTCGCCGTCGCCGGGGTCGCCGATCCCGCCCGCTCCCGCATCGTCACGGCGGTGGTGGCGGTGGTGGCGATCGTGCTGCTCGTCTGGGGGAACATCGAGGCGATGCGCGTCTCCCGCGTACGCCGCATCGACGTGGTTATCCCGCGGCTCGGCGCGGGGCTGGACGGGTTGCGGGTCGTGTTGCTGACCGACACGCACTACGGGCCGATCAACCGGGCGAAGTGGTCGCGGGGCGTGGTCGACGTGGTGAATTCCCTCGATCCGGACGTCGTCGCGCACACCGGCGACATCGCCGACGGTGAGGTGGCGCAGCGTCGCGAGCAGGCAGCACCGCTCGGGGATGTCCGCGCCGGGCTGGCCCGGGTCTACGTGACCGGCAACCACGAGTACTTCTCCGGCGCCCAGCGCTGGGTGGAGCACATGGCGTCGCTGGGCTGGGAGGCCCTGCACAACCGGCACGTCGTCGTCGAGCGCGGCGGCAGCAGCCTGGTCATCGCCGGGGTCGACGACCGCACGGCGGCCGGCTCGGGAGTGCCGGGGCACCACATGGACCACGAGGCGGCGCTGCTCGGCGCCGACCCGGAGCTGCCGGTGCTGCTGCTGGCGCATCAGCCGCAGCAGATCACCGGGGCGGTCGCGCACGGCGTCGACCTGCAGATCTCCGGGCACACCCACGGCGGGCAGATCTGGCCGTTCCACTATCTCGTGCGCATCGACCAGCCGGTGCTGCAGGGGCTGAGCAGGCACGGCGAGCGCACCCAGCTCTACACGTCGCGGGGCACCGGTTTCTGGGGGCCGCCGTTCCGCGTCTTCGCGCCGAGCGAGATCACCCTGCTGACGCTGCGTTCCGCGTAGGAGGACACGCTCAGCCGCCGAACCTCAGCCGGAAGTCGGCGAGGGTCAGCGAGAACAGGGGACGGCGCCCGGCCAGCCAGGACAGCGGGCCGGTCCCGTCGACGTCCCAGGTGATGCGGGTCGCGCGAACGGCTGCTCTGCCGCGTACCCGTGTGGTGATGTCTTTCTGAATCAGTGTGAGTGGGGTGGGCCACCGGCCCGGCACACGACGGCCCGGCCTGATCGTCGCCGAAGCGATCCCCGCCGCGACGGCGAGGGGCGGGCTGACCTCGAGCACTGCCAGGTCTTTCGGGATGGCCCACAGCGCGCGGCCCCCGTCGCGGGAGGCCGGGCTGTCGACCCAGATGTGCGTGATCGTCTGCCGGCGCCCGCGGAGCAGGACCGCGGTGAGCAGTTCGCGGTAGTCGAGGACGCCACCGGGCTCGTAGTCGACCCAGGCGGCACCGACCGGGACACGCCCGGCGACGGTGACCGGTCGCAGCCCCGGGTCCAGGGTGGGCAGGCTGCGGACGGGCAGGAGGAAGACGGACAGGTAGAGCTGTCCCCGAAGGTTCCACGGCGCGGGTGGATACATGCGTCCACAGTAGGGTGTCGCAGCGCTCTGAGCAGGGGCGAGTTCGCTACCGTCACTTTATGTTATTACGTGCATACTTATCGTGCCTGCTCGTCGCGGGCCTCCTTGTCGCCGGTGCGACCCCCGCACCGGCCGCCGAGTTCCGGCCCGGAGCGGCAGGCCTGGGTGATCCCTACTTCCCGCTCGCGGGCAACGGCGGGTACGACGTCCAGCACTACGGGCTCGACATCACGTACACGCCGAAGTCCGGGCAGCTCGCCGGCGTGGCGACGATCGAGGCGGTCGCCACCCAGGGCCTCTCGTCGTTCAACCTCGACTTCGACGCCCTGACGCTGCGGTCGCTGACGGTGAACGGGCAGCCCGCCCGGTGGCGCCGCGCGAACGGCGAGCTGACCGTGACACCGGGCGCCGGGCTGCGCAGGGGGCGTACGTTCACCGTCGTGGCGCGCTACGACGGCGTACCGCAGATCATCGAGGACTCCAACCTCGGCGCGTCGGGGGTGTTCCGCACCGACGACGGCATGGTGATCGCCGGTCAGCCCGAGGTCGCGTCGAGCTGGTTCCCGGTCAACGACCACCCGCTCGACAAGGCCTCCTACACGATCCGGGTGACCGCGCCGCAGGGCCTCCAGGCGATCGCCAACGGGGTGCTCAAGAACCATCTCACCCGCCACGGCTGGACGACGTGGACGTGGGACGCGCGCGAGCCGATGGCGTCCTACCTGGCCACGGCGACGGTCGGCGAGTACCGCGTCACCGCGTACCGCAAGAACGGGATCCGGTTCCTGGACGCCCTCGACCCGAAGCTGTTCACCCCGGCCGCCACGCCCCGCACCGGCACGCACATGGCGCTCAGCCGGACGGGCGAACCGGCCTACAAACGGCTCACCCGGACCATCACCGTCCCCCGGGCCGGCGCGACCGTCAGCTTCTGGGCCGACCGCGACACCGAGTATCCGGACTACTTCTTCGTCGAGGCGCGCCCCGCCGGCACCGGCGACTGGACGACTCTGCCCGACACCAACGGTCACACCTCGAACGACACGGACGGCATCTGTGAGTACGGCGAGCGGCTGCACCCGTTCCTCCTGCACTACGTGACCGTCAAGGGCTGCGAGCCGTCCGGCACCACCGGCGACTGGAACGCGGCAACGGGCGAGAGCGACGGGTACGAGCACTGGTCGGTCGACCTGGATCCGTACGCGTCGAAGAAGGTAGAAATCTCCCTGACCACCGTGAACGACGACGCCTTCACCCTGGCCGGCGCGGCAGTCGACGACGTGGTCGTGTCCACCGGGGACGGCAGCACGTCCTTCGAGGCCGGCCTCGGCGGCTGGAAAGCCGCGAAAGCCCCTGCCGGCAGCAGCACCGGTGCCACGACCTGGATCGCGGGCACGGTCGCCGACCTCCCGCCGACCACCGGCGACTTCGCCGCCGGCTCCCTGGCCCGCGAACCCGAGATCCTCGACTTCCTCGGCAGCGTCTTCGGCCGTTACCCGTTCTCCGCCGCCGGGGGCATCGTCGACGCCGACGACGGGCTCGGCTTCGCCCTGGAGAACCAGACCCGCCCGATCTACGCGCAGGCCTTCTTCACCTCACCGGCGGACGGCGACTCCGTCGTGGTGCACGAACTCGCCCATCAGTGGTACGGCGACAGCCTCGCCGTCGCCCGCTGGCAGGACATCTGGCTCAACGAGGGCTTCGCAACGTACGCGGAATGGCTGTGGGCCGAGCACGAAGGACTCAGCACCGCCCAGGAGGAGTTCGACTCCTACGCCGGCTCCTACGACGGCGACGAGTCGTTCTGGGAGCTGCCGATCGGAGACCCCGGACCCGAACACCTCTTCGACAGGCAGGTGTACACCCGCGGCGCCATGACTCTGCACGCCCTGCGCCTCGCCGTGGGCGACAAGGCGTTCTTCCGCATCCTGAAGAAGTGGGTCACCAGCCACGCCGGCGGGAACGTCACCACGCCGGATTTCATCACCCTCGCCGAGAAGGTCTCCGGCAAGCAGCTGGACGCACTCTTCGACACGTGGCTCTACTCCCCTGTCCAGCCCGCCTCGTCGGTCCCGTCCTAGGCCGATCCGGCCGCGGTGCGGCTGAGCGTGACCGGGCGTGACCCGGATCCGGTCCTCCTGCACGACGCTGCATGCTGACATGGTGCGAGAGCTGAGAGCTACCTGGGACTTCGCGGGCCACACCCTGACGGCGACCGCGGGCAGCGTGACGGGGAACCGGTACGACGACAACTACGACGTGCTGCACCTGGACGGCGGGCGGGTGCTCGCCGTGATCGCGGACGGGATGGGGGACGGGGCGGGGAGCCGCGCTGCCGGGCGTGCGGCGGCGGATGTCTTTGTGGAAGTGACGGCGACCACGCACGGGCCGGACGCGCTGCGGGCTGCCGTCGCCGAGGTGCAGCTCGCGGTCCGGGAGGCAGGCCGGGGCATCGCCGGGCTGACCGGGTGCACGCTCACCGCGTTCGTGGGTGACGGGTCCGGGGCATGGCTGGTGCAGCTCGGTGATTCGCGGGCGTACCGACTGCGGGACGGGCTGCTCGAGCTGCTCACTGTCGATCACACCGCGGCATGGCTGGGCCTGCTGCATGGCTGGTACGCCGCGGGCTCGGCCGAGGCGCACGCGGCCGGCTACCAGCTGACCCGGTACGCGGGCCACCCCGGGATGCCCGAACCGGACCTGCTCAACGTCGGGCTGCGCGCCGGCGACGTGTTCCTGCTCTGCACCGACGGGGTCAGCGACCAGATCCCCTACGAACGGCTGGCCGCGCTCCTGTCGGCCGGCACCGTCACCGAGCTGCTCGAGGAGACGTTGCGGGCCGGCGGTAAGGACAACGCCACCGCGGTGATCATCCGGGTGAAACGGTGATCAGGTGTCCTCGTCGTGGCTGTCAGGCGGCCTGTTCGAAGCGGCGGATCTCGCGGGCTTCCTTGGCGTAGCGGGTGAGCAGGTGGACCGTGCGGGGGCCGGCCACGCCGTCCGGGTCCAGGCCGACGTGGGACTGGAAGTGGCGGACGGCGGTGGTCAGGTTCTCGTCGGTGGGGCCGACGGGTATGCGCAGGGCGGTGAAGTGTTCGCGCAGGGACCCGGGGTCCGCGGTGGGGGCGGGCTCGTCGCTCCAGCCGATCAGGCCTCCGACGGCCGTTCCGACCACGCTGAGCATTCCTCGTGCCGACATCGCGACCTCCTTGTTTCGTCGTACTCACATCATGCGGAGTTCGCCTGTGCCGGGCCTCTGCCGACGGGCCCGACCTGCTTTGAATCAGCTATGACTTTCGGCCGACCGGCGGCACACCTAAGGGTTTTCCCTGGTCGCGGTGGTTTACAGCAAACCCACAGACGCTTCACCGGGAGCTGACAACCGGGCGGGCAACAGTAGTGACATCACCGCTGAATCGAAGGCAGGCGCGTCATGACCGATCTGTTGACCCGGCCCCCGTACTCCGACCCGTACGGCGACGGCTCCCACGGCGACAACTCCTACGGCGACGGCACGTCCTCCCACAACGCGCCGCCGCCGCTGCCGCCGAACGTCTACAGCCACCGCAGGGGTGGGAACGGCCGCTGGCCTCGCCGGATCGCCGGGGGTGCCGCGCTGCTGGCGCTGGTCGCCGGTGGGGGTGCGAGCGGGGCCGTGATCGCCGAGCACTACGCGAACGACGGTACGACGACCGCGGCGGCCGGGACCACGACCACCGCGACGAACGCGAGTGCCGCCACCACCGAGAGCAACAGCCTCGCCGCCGTGGCCGCGAAGGTGTCGCCGAGCATCGTCACCGTGCTGATCGACGGGCAGAACGAGTCGGCGCTCGGGTCGGGGGTCGTGCTGCGCTCCGACGGGCTGGTGCTGACCAACAACCACGTCATCTCGTCCGGGGGGACCGTGAGTGTGCGGCTCTCGGATGGGCGTACGGTCCCGGCCGAGGTTGTCGCGACCGACACCACGCACGACCTGGCGCTGGTGCAGGCGACCGGGATCACCGGGCTGACCCCGGCGACGTTCGGCACCGACGACTCGGTAGCGGTCGGTGACACCGTGCTGGCGTTCGGCGCGCCGCTGGGCCTGGAGGGGACCGTGACGTCGGGCATCGTGTCGGCGCTCGACCGGGAGGTGAGCACCGGCACCGAGAAGCTGAGCGGGCTGCTGCAGACCGACGCCGCCATCAACGAGGGCAACTCCGGTGGCGCGCTGGTCGACACGTCCGGCAACGTGATCGGCATCAACGTGGCGATCGCGACCGCCGACACGTCGAGCACCGGCAGTGTCGGCCTGGGATTCGCGATCCCGGCCGACACCGTCACCCAGGTGGTCAAGCAGCTGGAGACGAAGGCCAGCTGAGTTTTCGGGGCTCAGCCGGCCAGGTGGCCGTAGGTGTTCTCCAGCTCCTGCCACGTGCCCTGGGCCACCGCGCGGCCGCCGATCAGCACGACCACCCGGTCGGCGCCCGACAGCGCCGCCCGTTTCGAGGTCGAGCCGACCACCGTCACGCCGTGCCCGCGCAGCGCGCGCCACAGCTCCAGCTCGGTGGTGACGTCCAGCGCCGAGGAGACGTCATCCGCGACCAGCAGCTCGGTGCGCGGCGCGAGGGCCCGGGCCAGGGCCAGCCGTTGCAGCTGGCCGCCGGAGAGCCGGGTGCCCTTGTGCCCGATCAGCAGCTGCAGCCCGCCACCGGCGACCGCGAGGTCGTGCTCCAGCTGGGCGGTCGTCACCGCGTCGGCGGCGTCGACCTCGTGGCCGAGCGCGATGTTGTCGGCGACCGTGCCCGACAGCACCCGGGGCAGCTGCGCGACATAGCCGACCTGGTTGGGCCGCAGGAACGTCTCGGGTTCGTCGACGTCGCGGCCGTTCCAGGTCAGGGAGCCGGTGTGGTGCACGATCCCGGCGAGGGCCCGCAGCAGCGAGGACTTGCCCGCCCCGACGGGCCCGACGACCAGCACCAGCTCGCCGCGGTTGACCGTCAGGTCGATGTCCTTCGCGCCGACCGTGCCGTTCTCGTGGACGGCGCTGAACCCGGTCAGCCGCAGCTGACGCAGCGGGTCACGCGGCGCCACCGGCGGTGCCTCCGCGGTGCCGGCGTTGATGTCGACCCCCGGGACCGTGGACGAATACGCCGCGGCCCCGGCCATCGCCACCGTGCGCCGGGTCCAGACCCGGGCCGACGGGAAGTGCGACACCAGCGACGCGGTGGTCCAGGCGAACCATCGGGCCGAGCCGAGCGTCGCCACCGCGATCAGCGTCGCCGCCGCCGACAGGTTGCCGGACAGATACATCGCCCAGGCCGCGATCGGGAGCAGGCCGCTGAGCACCGACGGCGTCGAGCGGGCCCACACCTGGATCGCGATCTCGCGGCGCTGCCGCTCGCTGCGGAGCTCGTCGAGCCCGGCCAGGTGGTTGAGCACCGGCACGGTCGCGCCGGCCAGTTTCACCGTGCGCGCGGCTGACAGCGAAGACACCAGGGCGGTGGCGAAGGAAGCTCGAGCGGCAACCGTACGCCGGGCCGCGCGCTCCAGCCGCGGCCCGAACAGCGTCGCCATCAGCCCGGAGACCACCATCGTGCCGACGAAGAACATCGCGGGCACGAACGACTGCGACGCCAGCGTCATCGCCACGATCATCAGCAGGCTGATCGAGGTGTCGACGAGGTTGTCGGCGAGCATGACGACCCGCTCGGTGTCACCGCCCTGGGCGACGACCTCGGCCGGGGTGAACTTGGTGATCCGGCGCGGCCCGATCTGGCCGTGCACGAGCCGCTGGCTGATCCGCAACATCTGGCGCACCCACCACTCGGGGAACCAGGTGCCCGTGTAGTAGAGCGTCGGGATCGCCACGATCAGCGACGCCGCGATGCCGACGGCGGGCCACAGCGGGTCGCCGAGGCCGTCCACCACGTGGGCCCAGAACAGCGGCAGAATCGCGCCGTCGAGGCCGAGCAGCACCAGGATCGCGAAGAGCCCGACCGCCGCGAGACCGTAGCGCGGGTCGTTGGTGGTGAGCCGGAAGATCTCCCGGAACGTATGGGCGGGCGGCGGCTCGGGCAGCGGCGGCGGCTCCTCCAGCGGCAGCGTGTTGCCGAGCTCGGTGCGCAGCGGCTCCTCCGGCTCGCGTTCCAGCAGCGCCACCCCGCCACCGGCGCGGGCCGGGGCGACCATGTTGCTGCTGGCGAGCAGCTCGGCGAAGCGACGCGACTGCGCCATCGGCCCCGCCTCGAGCACCGCGCCGTCGGCGAGCACCACGACCTCGTCGCAGCGCTGCACCGAGGAGAGCCGGTGCGCCACGATGACGCCGATGCGCCCGCGCAGCAGCCGGTCGGTGGCGCGCTGCACCCAGGCCTCGGTGACCGGGTCCATCCGCGCGGTGGCCTCGTCGAGGATCACGACCTTGGGGTCACGGACCAGGATCCGGGCGAACGCGACGAGCTGTTCCTGCCCGGCGGAGAGCACGTAGCCGCCCTCGCCGAGCTTGGTGTCGATGCCGTCGGGCAGGGTGCCCGACCACGTCGTCAGGCCGAGCTCCTCCAGCGCGGCACCGGCACCGGCGAGCAGCTCCGGGTCGAACAGGGCGATGTTCTCGGCGAGCGTGCCGGCGAGGATCTCGGTGCGCTGCGGGACGATCGCCGTCCACCGGCGCAGCCCCTCGACGTCGAGATCGACCATGTCCGTGCCGCCGAGGAAGACCGTGCCGCGGGGCACGTCGACGGCCCGGGTCAGCACCTTGGCGAGGGTGGACTTGCCCGATCCGGTGCGGCCGATCAGGGCGTACGACCGGCCGGGCGCGAACGTCAGGGTCACATCGCGCAACGCCGCCGGGCGCTCCGAGTCGTCCTCGCCGTAGCGGAACGTCAGGTCGCGGACCTCGAGCAGGCCGTCGGTGGGGTCCTCGCCGCCGCTCGGCTCCTGCGGGACGTCGCGCAGCAGCAGCACGCGGCCCCAGGCTCCGAGCGCGTTCTGCAGCTCGGGAACCATCCGGGTGACCTGTTCGAGGGTGCCGCCGAAGCCCAGCGCGAGCAGCCAGACCGCGGTCAGCCGGGCACCGTCGATGTGCCCGGCGGTCAGCGCCCAGGCGCCGGCCAGGACGAGCCCCGCGATCAGCACCCGGGTGATGGCACCGGCGGTCATCGTGATGCGCGACGACATCCGCCAGACGATCCGGCCCCGGCGCAGCACCTCGCGGGCGCGCCTGGCGTAGAGGCCGCGCACGTAGGGCGCGGCGAGGCTGGTGCGCACGTCGTCCTGGCCGTGGATGGCCTCTTCCATCACCGCGGCCAGGTCGGACCAGGCCTCCTCCTCGCTGATCCGCACGGGCGAGATCCGCTGGATCGGCTTGTTCATCAGCAGGACCAGCACGATCGACACCAGCACCATGCCGATGCCGGCCGGCCACCAGGCGAAGAACGCGGTGACGATCGACAGCACCGCGACCGCGAGGGACTGGGCCAGCCGCACGCCGCTGCCGCGCAGCTCGGAGCCGACCTGGTAGACGTCGCTGTCGATCCGGTCGAGCAGCTCGCCGACCGGCGTGTTCTCCAGCGTGGGCACGTCCTGGCCGAACGCCACCCGGCACAGCCCGCGGCGGGCGGACGCGGCCCAGTCGGCGGTCAGCCGGGCAGCGGCCAGGCTGACCATGACGTCGCTGAGCACGGCGATGACCAGCGCACCCGACAGCACCCCGAACAGCGGCATCGACCGGTGCACAAGCACGGCCCCCGCGAGGCCCAGTGACGCGGCCTGTCCCGCGGCGCCGAGCACGATGAGGACGACGATGAAGGCGGTGCGACGGGGCGAAGTCCCCCATAAGTCGCGAAGCAGACGCATCAGAGGTCCTCAAGCAGCAGGGAAGGCGGTACCCCCCATCCTGCGTGCCGGGCCGGGTCCGGCTCAACGCATTTACGGCGATCCGGACGTCACGTACGTCACTTCACGCGGATCCCCCACCCTCGGCACCGCCTGGCGTCCTTTTAGGATTGGGCGAACAATAGCGATGCATCTCTATTAACTTTCCTTGCACCTTGGCAAGCATGCCCACGGGGTGGGCGTAATTCATCCCGCCCGAACGCAGAATCACAGGATTTTCTCCTGCTGGAGCCGATCGATGTAAAGATTGTCCGTATTTCTGCCCATCTGGCTGCACCATGCAGCAACTCGTAACGGGCGCGATAGTGGCGAAAACAAAAAGGAAACGTGAACGAAATGGCGACCCCGTGCCGTTATCCGTTCGATATGTCAAACCATTTCTCATGACGATCTTGCGGACTACGTTTCCGTCGCGGCATCGAGGAACCGGCACGCAGGGCGCGTGGCGGTGGCATGCCGACGGAGGTGATCCACCGCGTGGAACCGCTGATCGAGGGGGCCCGGCCCGCCGAGCCGGCCGCGAGCTCGCCGAGCCGGCCGGTGCGCACCCGGGGCAAGTCCCCGACGGCCATCGCGTTCGCCCGGCTCCGCACGGACCGGGTCGCGGTGATCTGCGGCGCCATCTTCCTGTTCTTCGTGCTGATCGCGATCTTCGCGCCGCTGCTGGCGAAGCTGGAGGGCCAGTCCCCCACCGCGTACCACCAGGAGCTCGTCGACGACTACGGCTTCCCGACGATCGGCCCGACGAGCGAGCACTGGTTCGGCGTCGAGCCCCGCCTCGGCCGGGACCTGTTCGCCCGGTGGGTCTACGGGTCGCGCCCGTCGCTGATCGTCGCCACGTCGGTCACGATCATCACGTCGCTGCTCGGGGTCGTCGTCGGGCTCGTCGCCGGGTTCGCGGGCGGCTGGACCGACCGGATCCTCTCCTGGGTCATCGACTTCGTGCTGAGCCTGCCGTACCTGCTCTTCGCGATCGCGGTGCCGGCGGTGCTGCTGTCGATCTTCGTCGGGCCGGCGGACGGCGCCTCGGTCGACCAGGTGTCACGGGTGCGGTTCATCTCGCTGATCCTGGTGCTGTCGCTGTTCGGCTGGGCGGGGCTGGCGCGGCTGATCCGCGGTGAGGTGCTGTCGTTGCGGGAGCGGGAGTTCATCGCGGCGGCCCGCGTGCTCGGCGTACCGACCAGCAAGGTGCTCTTCAAGGAACTGCTGCCCAACCTCGTCGCGCCGATCGTGGTGTCGACGTCCATGGCGCTGCCCTCGTACATCGTCGTCGAGGCCGGTCTGACGTACCTCGGTGTCGGGCTGACCGAGCCGACACCCTCCTGGGGCGTGACGATCTCCGCCGCCCAGAGCTTCTACCGGGCCGACCCGCTCTACCTGTGGTTGCCCGTGCTCGGCATCACCGTGCTCGTCGTGGCGCTCAGCCTGCTCGGCGACTCGGTCCGCGATGCCTTCGATCCCCGCACCCGACGGTGACGGTAGCCCGACGGTGACGGTAGCTACGCCCTTCCTGGTGACAGTGTTGAGAAGAGGAACAATGGCGAGGCGTTACAAAGCGGCTGTGGCGGCGACCGCCGTCGTGGCCCTGGGGCTCACGGGCTGCGGCAGCCCGTCGTCCAACAACGGCAACAAGCCGGATTCCGGCAACGGCGCGATCACCACGCAGACCTCGTCGATCGACGCGGCCGCGAAGGGCCCCGCCGCCGCCGTGCCGGGTGCGAAGAACGGCGGCACGCTGACCGTCTACTCCGCGAGCACGCCGAACACGTTCGACCCGACCGACACCTACTACTCCGACTCGCTGGCCATCGGGCGGCTGCTCTACCGCACCCCGACGCAGTTCGTGGTCCGCGACGGCAAGTCGGTGCTCGTGCCCGACCTCACCGACGTCGGCAGCGTCTCGGACGACAAGCTGACCTGGACGTTCAAGATGCAGCCGGGCATCAAGTACCAGGACGGCAGCGAGGTCAAGGTCGAGGATCTCGCGTACGCGATCAAGCGGTCCTTCGCCCGTGACCTGTACCCCAACGGCCCCGCGTACCAGATGCAGTACTTCAAGGGCGGCGACACCTACAAGGGACCGTACGTCGCAGGCGGCGACAAGTTCGACGGCGTCGAGACGCAGGGCACCGACACGCTGGTCATCCACCTGACCCGCGCGTTCGCCGACCTGCCGTTCTTCATGACGTTCCCGCTGTTCTCGCCGATCCCGCAGGCGAAGGACACCAAGGCCGACTACAAGAACAAGCCGATCTCGACCGGACCGTACGAGTTCGACACGTACACCCCGGGCGTCGAGCTGAAGCTGAAGAAGAACCCCAACTGGGACGCGAACACCGACGCGGCGCGGCACAACTACGTCGACGGCTACGACTTCAAGTGGGGTGGCGAGGACGTCAAGACCCAGCAGCAGGTCCTCAACAGCAACGGCCCCGACGCGAGCGCGCTGAACTACGCCGACGTGGACAGCACGCTCGTACCGCAGGTGACCGGCGACAAGAAGGCCCAGCTCGTGTCGGGCGAGAGCCCCTGCACCTACGTGTGGCAGATGGACACGACGAAGATCCCGCTCGAGGTCCGCAAGGCGATCGCGAAGGCGTGGCCGTACGACCAGACCTGGAAGGCCGCCGGGGTCAGCGATCTCATCGGCCAGAAGGCCAGCACGTTCATGCCGCCCGGCGTCCCCGGCTACCAGGCGTACCCGGCGGTGACCGACCTGTCCGGCACCGGCACCGGTGACGCCGCGGGTGCGAAGGCGCTGCTGGCGGCCGCCGGCAAGACCGGCTTCGAGGTGAGCTGGTACTACGACAACACCAAGCCGATCTCGCAGCAGGTCAGCCAGGTCCGCGCCGACGCGCTCACCGCGGCGGGCTTCAAGGTCAAGGCGATCGGTGTCACGACCGCCGACCTGCGTACCAAGATCTCGGACTACTCCGCGCCGGTCAACATGGCGCAGGGCCCGCGTGGCTGGTGCTCCGACTGGCCGAGCGGTGGCTCCTGGCTGCCGGTCATGTTCGAGTCGCACAGCGTCGCCGACCAGACCAGCTGGGGCATGCAGCAGGACAAGACCGTGGACGCACAGATCGACGCGGTGGCGAACATGCCGGCCGACCAGGCCGTCTCGAAGTGGGCCGGGCTCGACCAGGCGATGATGGAGAAGTACCTCGCGATCCCGTTCTACTACACCAAGATGGGCATCGTCGTCGGGACGAACGTCGGTGGCGCCCAGGGCGACCCCGGTGCCGGTATGCCGGCGTTCTACGACATCTACCTGAAGAGCTGACAACCCCGTGGCGGCCCGGTCCCCACCGGGCCGCCACGGCTCTTTCACCTGGAGTCCCCGCGGTGCTGCTCTACATCCTGAAACGCGTAGTGAGCGCGATCTCCGTCGTCGTCGTCACGCTGGTGGCCAGCTTCGCGCTGTTCTTCCTCGCCCCGACCGACCCGGCCGGCACGATCTGCGGCACCCGCTGCAACGCGGACCGCCTCGCCGAGATCCGCTCCAGCCTCGGCCTCGACGAGCCCCCGATCGAGCAGATCGGCGGCTACATGAAGGGCATCCTGGTCGGGCGGGACTACACGACCAGCGGCGTCGTGCAGCACTGCGACGCTCCGTGCCTCGGCTACTCGTACACGCTGGGTCAGCCCGTCACCAAGCTGCTGGCGCAGGCGCTGCCCGTGACGGTGTCCATCGTGCTCGGCGGCGCCGTCGTCTACCTCTTCTTCGGCGTGCTGTTCGGGACGCTGTCCGCGCAGCGCCGCGGCGGCACCCTCGACCGGGCGCTGATCGGCTCCTCCATCGTGATCAACTCGATCCCGTACTTCGTGGTCGCGGTCCTGGTCGCGCTCTACGTCACGGTCCTGCCGCACTCGGAGTACCACCCGCTGCTCAGCAATCCGCTGCTGTGGGCGAGCGGGCTGGTCGCCGCGTGGCTGACCCTGGGCCTGACCAACGCGGCCGCGTACACGCGGTACTCGCGGGCGTCGATGATCGAGTCGCTGGGGCAGGACTTCGTGCGCACCGCCCGGTCCAAGGGCATCAGCGAACGCCGGGTGGTCTACCGGCACGGGCTGCGCGCCGCCCTGACCCCGGTGGTGACGATCTTCGGCATCGACCTGGCCGGGCAGCTCACCGGCGCGATCTTCACCGAGCAGATCTTCGGCCTGCCCGGCATCGGCGTGCTCACCCTGCGCGCCTTCAACCAGTACGACCTGCCGGTGCTGATGGGCTGCGTCCTGCTCGGCTCCGTGGTGCTGGTCGTCATGAACCTCGTCGTGGACATCGTCTACACGGTCCTCGACCCCCGGGTGCGGCTCGGATGACCCCCCTTACCGATCGCGAGGCGTCACGATGAGCGACCAGACCCTGCGGGGACCCGACACGGTGGTACGCACACCGCGCGCGGCGGCGACCGGGGAGGCGTACCTGGAGGTCTCCGATCTGCGGGTGCAGTTCCCCACCGCGGACGGAACGGTCGACGCCGTCCAGGGCCTCAGCTACTCGCTGCCGCTGGGCCGGACCCTGGCGATCGTCGGGGAGTCCGGCTCCGGCAAGAGCGTGTCCAGCATGGCGGTGCTGGGGCTGCACGACCCGCGCGGCACCCGGATCACCGGCTCGATCAAGGTCGGCGGCAAGCAGGTGGTCGGGATGTCCGCCGACGAGCTGCGCCGTTACCGGGGTGCCGACGCGGCGATGATCTTCCAGGACCCGCAGTCGTCGCTGCACCCGTACTTCACGATCGGTGACCAGATCATGGAGTCGTACCGGGCGCACCACAAGGTGTCGAAACGCGTGGCCAAGGCGCAGGCGATCGACATGCTCGGCCGGGTCGGCATCCCCAACCCGCAACGGCGGATCAGCAGCTACCCGCACGAGTTCTCCGGCGGCATGCGCCAGCGCGCGATGATCGCGATGGCGCTGGTCAACGACCCGAAACTGCTCATCGCCGACGAGCCGACCACCGCGCTCGACGTCACCGTCCAGGCGCAGATCCTCGACCTCATCGGCGATCTGCAACGCGACTTCGGCTCCGCGGTCGTGTTCATCACGCACGACCTCGGCGTGGTGGCCGAGGTCGCCGATGACGTCCTGGTCATGTACGCCGGCAACGCGGTCGAGCACGGCCCGGTCGGCAAGGTGCTCGGCGCGCCGCTCCACCCGTACACATGGGGCCTGCTGGAAAGCCTTCCCGCTCTTTCCGGGGAACCCGCGCCGCTGCACCCGATCCCGGGCAGCCCGCCGAGCCTCCTCGACGTCCCGAGCGGATGCCCGTTCCACCCGCGCTGCGAGTTCCGCGACCGGGTCGGCGGCGAGCGCTGCACCACGGTGCACCCCGACCTGGTCCCGCGCACGGCCGACACCGGCCGGCTGTCGCGCTGCCATCTGGTGGACCCGGACCGGGTGTATCAGATCGAGATCCTGCCCCGGCTGCCGTGAGGGACGACGCGATGACCACCGACACGACCGGCACGCCGCTGCTGCGGCTCGACGGCCTCCAGATGCACTTCCCGATCAAGGGCGACGGCCTGCTGGCACGGCGCAAGCAGTGGGTACGCGCAGTCGACGGCGTCGACCTCACGCTCGCCCCCGGTGAGACACTCGGGCTGGTCGGCGAGTCCGGCTGCGGCAAGTCGACGACGGCCCGGCTGATCACGCGGCTGCTGGAACCGACCGCGGGACGGATCCTCTACGAAGGCACCGACATCGCGCACCTGTCCCAGCGCCGGCTGCGGCCCTACCGGCGTGAGATCCAGCTGATCTTCCAGGATCCATACTCGTCTCTGAACCCGCGGCACACCGTCGGGACGATCGTCGGCACGGCGCTGCGTACCCATGACATGGTCCCCCGCAGCGGTGAGCTCAAGCGGGTGCAGGAGCTCCTCGAACTCGTCGGGCTGAACCCCGAGCACTACAACCGCTATCCGCACGAATTCTCCGGCGGGCAGCGCCAGCGCATCGGCATCGCCCGGGCGCTGGCCGCGCGCCCGAAGGTCATCGTCGCCGACGAGCCGGTCAGCGCGCTGGACGTGTCGATCCAGGCGCAGGTCATGAACCTGCTCGAGAACCTGCGCAAGGAACTCGGCATCGCGTTCGTCTTCATCGCCCACGACCTCGGGGTGGTCCGGCACTTCTGCGACCGGGTCGCCGTCATGTACCTGGGACGGGTCGTCGAGGAGGGGCCCCGGGACGCGCTGTACGAGGCGCCGCAGCATCCGTACACCCAGGCCCTGCTCTCCGCCGTGCCCGACATCGGCGTGGTCCGGGGCATCCCGCCGCGCCGGCGGATCCGGCTCAGCGGGGACGTCCCCAGCCCGGTCGACCCGCCGTCGGGCTGCCGGTTCCGCACCCGGTGCTGGAAGGCCCAGGACATCTGCGCGATCCAGGAGCCACAGCTCGACGAGCGGGCCCCGGGTCAGCAGGTGGCGTGCCACTTCGCGGCCCAGCTCACCGGCTGACTCTGAACGTCGCCATCATCGCCATGTCCTCGTGCTCCAGGTTGTGGCAGTGCACGAGGTAGCGGCCGTCGTAGTCGTCGAAGCGGATCGCCACCTCGACCAGTTCGTGCGGGCTCAGGTCGACGGTGTCCTTCCAGCCGTGGTCGCCCGGCCCGGGCGGGCCGCCGTTGCGGGAGATCACCTGGAACGGCGACAGGTGGACGTGCACGGGGTGGTGCCCGTCGGAGCCGAAGCGCCAGATCTCCACGTCGCCGAGGCGCGGGGTCGCGTCCATCCGCTGCGGGTCGAACTCGCGGCCGTTGATGATCCAGCCGTCCGTCTCCTCCCCCATGCTCGTGACCTTGCCCTGGCGGAACATCCACGGACGCGTCGTCGCGGCACTGCGCGGCAGCGGTTCGATCGAGCTGAGCCGCGCCGGGATCGCGCTGTCGTCGGTGGCCGCGCGCCCCACCACGAACCGCATGACGTTCCCGTCCCCGTTCTTCAGAACAACCTTCGAGCCTGATGGGTACGCCGAGAAGTCGACGATCACGTCATAGCGCTCGGCCGGCGCGACCGTGATCGTGCTGTGCTCGACCGGCGCCGCCAGGAGGCCCTGGTCCGAGCCGATCTGCGTGAGCGGGGCCGGCGGGTCGAGGGTCAGCTCGTAGCGGCGAGCGTTGGACGCGTTCAGGATCCGGAACCGGTAGCGGACCGCCTCGACCTCGAGCTGCGGCCACGGCGCCCCGTTGACCAGGATGACGTCGCCGATCGCACCGTTCATGTGCGCCGCGTCGATCCCCGGCATGCTGACCAGGTGCGGGTCCATCGCCGGATACCTCAGCGCGCCGTCCGCCTCGAACGCCCGGTCGGTGATCATCAGCGGGACGTCCCGGTCGCCGCGCGGCAGCGGGAGCTCGTCCTCCTCGTCATCGGTGATCAGGAAGAACCCGGCCAGCCCACGCCACACCTGCGGGCCGGTGAACCCCATCCGGTGGTCGTGGTACCAGAGCGTGGCCGCGCGCTGGTTCACCGGATACGTGTAGTCACGGGTGCCCGCGCTGGTCGTGCCGCCCACGGCCTGGTCCGCGTAGCCGGAACCGCCGGCCACCGGGAGCACCAGGTCGGTGGGGAACCCGTCGCTGTCCGCCGGGGTGTGCCCGCCGTGCAGGTGCATGACGGTCGGCACGCCGAGCTGGTTGCGGTAGTGCACCACGGTCCGGCGGCCCTTGCGGGCCTTGATCGTCGGTCCGGGGAAGATGCCGTCATAACCCATGATGGGGGTACGCAGTCCGGGCAGGATCTCCATGCTCGCCTCGCGGGCGGTGAGCTCGTAATGGTCGGTGTCGCCGGTGCTGCGGGACGGGCGTTTGACCGGCGGGATCGGCAGCTTCGCGGTGAACGGCTCGGGGAGTTTCGCGGCCGAGGTGAGCATGTCGGTCTTCGCGCTCTTGCTGGTGCTGTCACAGCCGGCCGCCGATATCAGCGCCACCGTGCCCCCGGCCTGGAGCACGCGCCGCCGGGTGAGTCCACGTAGGTCTGTCATGGCGACGACGATCGCGGGCGGGTTCGGTAATCCGCGTCATCCCTCGGCAGTAGATCCCTTGTACTACTGATGGACGACGCGGCCCAGGGTCTCCTTCGATAGCGTTCCGTCCATGGCAGAACAAGGGCTCCTCCGCCCTTTCTTCATGGACGCGGCACTGGGCCTCGCCGTGGTCGCCGTCGTCCTGCTCGCCCACCGGTTCGGGCCCGCCCACTCCCTCGACGTGGAGGACCTGGTGACCGCAGTGCTGGCAGTGCTGCTGATCACCGCCCGCCGCCGGTGGACGCTGCCGGTCTTCGGCGGGATCACGGTCGCCTCCGCGGCGTTCAATCTGCACGCGGCGCTGGCCGGCCCGCTGCTCGCGGCGAGCGTCATCGGCACCTACACGGTGGCGTCGCGCACCAGCCGGCGCATCGCCGTCGCAGCCGGGACCGTCACGGTGGTGACCGTCTACGTCGCGGTGGTCATCGGTGCCGGGCGCAGCTGGACGGATCCGCTCAACGCCACGATCGTCGCCTGGGGTGTCGCCGCGGCCGCCGTCGGGGACGCGGTCCGCAGCCGCCGCGCCCAGCTGCGGGTCAGCGAGGAGCGGGCCCGGCAGGCCGAGCACGGCCGCGAGGAGGAGGCCCTGCGCCGGGTCGTGGAGGAACGCCTGCGCATCGCCCGCGACCTGCACGACGTCGTCGCCCATCACATCGCCGTCATCAACGTCCAGGTCGGTGTCGCCGTGCACCTGCTCCGCGAGCAGCCCGACCAGGCCGAGCAGGCCCTCACCCACGTCCGGCAGTCGGCGCGCACGGTGCTGGCCGAGCTCGGCACGGTTCTCGCCGTGCTGCGCTCCACGTCGCCGGACGGGTTCGACGAGACCGCCCCGCCGCCCGGGCTGAGCCGCCTCCCGCACCTGCTGGAGTCGTTCACCGCCGCCGGGCTCCACGTCGAACGGCGGCACGACGGCGAGCCCCGGCCGCTCCCGTCGGCGATGGATCTCGCGGCCTACCGGATCATCCAGGAAGCCCTGACCAACGCGCACAAGCACGGGAGCACGGCCACGGCGCGGCTGCTGCTGGCGTATTCCCCGCAGGGTCTGGCCATCGAGGTGGTCAACGCGTCCGGTGCGACGCGGGCTCCGGTCAGCGGGACCGGCCACGGCCTGATCGGCCTGCGCGAGCGGGTCAGCTCCATCGGCGGCACGGTCCGCGCGGGCCCGGACCCCGGCGGCACGTTCACGGTCGACGCCCACCTCCCGTTCCCGAAGGACACCGCATGACGATCAGAGTCCTGCTCGCCGATGACCAGACCCTGATCCGCGCGGGCTTCCGGGTCCTGGTCGACAGCGCCCCCGACCTCGAGGTCGTCGGGGAGGCGACCACCGGCCGCGAGGCGGTCGACCTGGCCGCCACCACCCGCGCCGACGTGATCCTGATGGACATCCGCATGCCCGAGATGGACGGCATCGAAGCCACCCGCGCCATCACCGCTGACGAGGACCTGGCCGGCGTGCGGGTCCTGATCCTGACCACGTTCGAGCTCGACGAGAACGTCCTGCGGGCCCTGCGCGCGGGGGCCAGCGGCTTCCTCAGCAAGAGCGTCGAGCCGGCCGACCTGCAGGACGCCATCCGCCTCGTCGCCCGCGGTGAGGCCCTGCTCTCCCCCAGGGCCGTCCGCACCCTCATCACCCGCTTCCTGGCCCAGCCCGGCCCCGGCCCGCTGGCCGCCCCGGCGCAGCTCACCGCCCTCACGGAACGCGAACGCGAGATCATGGCCCTGGTCGCGGCGGGCCTGTCCAACGACGAGATCGCCGAACAGCTCTACGTGTCCCCGCTGACCGTGAAGACCCACATCAACCGCGCGATGATGAAACTCGGCGCCCGCGACCGGGCCCAGCTCGTCGTGATCGCCTACCAGAGCGGCCTGGTCCGCCCGGGCGACCCCCTCATGCCACCATCGACCTCATGATGATCCCCGAGGTGACTCTCTCTTGATGATCCCCCAGGTGGTGACCTCTTGATGATCCCCGAGGTGGTAACAGCCAAGGCGCGGGGCGCCGGCGCGACCGCGTGGCTCACCGGCCTGCCGTCGCTGGTCGCGTCGCTGAGCGCCGAGTGGGACTTCAGCGTGGGCCCGGCCTACGAGGACGCGACCGAGGCGTTCGTAGCACCCGTCACTCTCGGCGACGGGACACGGGCGGTGCTGAAACTGCTCGTGCCGCGCCAGAGGGCCGCGCAGGACGAGATCACGGTGCTGCGGCTGGCCGGAGGTTCGGGCCTCGCGCGGCTGCTGCGCTCCGACGTCGATCGCTCGGCGCTGCTGCTCGAACGGTTGGGGCCCTCGATGGCCTCCACGTCGCTGCCGCTGACCACGCGGCTCGCCATCCTCACCGACCTGGCCCAGCAGGTGTGGCGCCCGGCCTCGGGATTACGGACCGGCGCGGAGAAAGGGGCCTGGCTGCGGGACCACATCGCCCGGCGATGGGAGGAGCTGGGGCGGCCGTGCTCCGTGCGTACGGTCAACCACGCCCTGGCCTGCGCCGACCGCAGAATCGCCGCCCACGACGACGCCCGCGCGGTCCTGGTCCACGGCGACGTCCACCAGTGGAACGCCCTGCGGGCCGGAGCCGGCTGGAAACTGGTCGACCCGGACGGCCTCCTCGCCGAACCCGAATACGACCTGGGCATCCTCATGCGCGAGGACCCCGTCGAACTCCTCCAGGCCAACCCCTGGGACCGCGCCCACTGGCTGGCCGCCCGAACAGGCCTCAACCCCACAGCCATCTGGGAATGGGGCGTGGTCGAACGCGTATCAACGGGCCTTCTCGCCGTCGGCATCGGACTCCAGCCGATCGGCACCCAGATGCTCGCAGCAGCCGACGCCATCAGCGCTCTCGGACAGACCCGCCTACCGTAAGGAGATGCGCCCCTCTACATCGTCACGAGACAGACCGCAGTAGACCTTCAGTAGTGGTTACGGCCTGTTCAGAGCGAGTGCCTTATCCAGGAAGCCGATTCTCGCGATCCGAGCGAATACATATCGTGACACGGCACATTCAGTGACGACACGAGGATGCTCCGTGGGCTTCTATCTGCGAACCAGTCTGAAGGCGGGACCCTTCCGGTTCAACCTCTCGCCATCCGGCCTCGGCGTATCTGCCGGCATTCCGGGATTCCGTGTCGGCACCGGCCCTCGCGGCAATTACATCCGGGTCGCGGGCCTCGGGACCACCTACTTCGGCAGCCAAGCACCTGTCCCGTCATCGCGCGGTTGGCAGCCCTCCGCACCGCCATCGGTTCGTCCCGACGGGGTGATCATGCGGGAGCTGTCCGGCACGCCTGTGCAGCACCTTGTCGCGGTCCACCCGTCCGACCTGGTCAACCAGATCCGGACGGCAGCTCAGCGGCGATGGATGTGGCCTTGGCTAACGGCTGCCATCGCCCTGCTGGCCTTGGTCACCGCGCCGTACGGGCTCATACTCGCCGTGGCCGGCGTGCCCGCGGTGTTGTGGCTCCGGCAGCGAGATCTTGCGCGGCGGTCAGTCGTGGTTTTCTATCAGGTCGACGACACACCGGCGGCGAACTACGAGCGATTCACGGGGAGCGGCGGCTTTGTCAGCCGGGTCCAGCGAGTGTGGCACGCTGAGGCGGAAGGCGCGCTGCACACTCCGTACCAGCAGAAAGTGAATGCTGGTGCCGGATCGCTGATCCGCCGAAGCCTGGGCTCCCTGGACCTGGCCGGGCCACCCGTTCTGGTCACGAACATCGCCGTGCCCAGCCTGCACGGCACCGGCCGTTCCGTGTACTTCCTCCCCGACAGAGTGCTCATTCGCCACGGTCGCCACTACGCCGACCTGCCCTACGCCGCGATCAACGCCCACGTGCAGCCTCAGCGTTTCATCGAGACCGAGACTCCGCCCACGGACGCGCCCTGCGTGGGAACGACCTGGCAGTACGCCAACAAGTCCGGTGGTCCGGACCGCCGGTTCAAGAACAACAGGCAACTGCCGATCATGTTGTACGGTCGCCTGACCCTCACCGGTCCGCAGGGGCTCCTCATGGTCTGGGACTTCTCGCGGGCCGACGTCGCGGCGTCGCTCGCCGAATCGCTCAACCGGATGCGCTGACGCCCCCACAAACAGGAGGACGACACAGGATGCCCCTGCCTGTGGCGTGGCGCTATCCGACGGTTGCCAGGAAGTCCGAGTAGAAGAGGCCCAGGCCGACCGCTACGCAGACGCCGGAGATGATCCAGAAGCGGATCACGATGTTGACCTCGCTCCAGCCGGCGAGCTCGAAGTGGTGGTGCAGGGGCACCATGCGGAAGACGCGTTTGCCGGTGGTCTTGAACGAGACGATCTGGATGATCCAGGTCACCGTGATGATGACGAAGAGCCCGCCGATCAGGATCGAGAGCAGCGTGGTGCGGGTGGCGATCGCGAGACCGCCGATCAGGGCGCCGAGGCCGAGCGCGCCGACGTCGCCCATGAAGATCCGGGCCGGGGATGTGTTCCACCACAGGAAGCCCACGCAGGCGCAGGCCGCCGCGGCTGCGATCATGGCGATCTCGAGGGGGTCGCGGACCTGGTAGCAGTAGTCGGTGGCGCGGGCGTACGTCTCGTCGGCGCACCAGTGCCTGTACTGCCAGTAGCCGATCAACGCGTAGGCGCCGAGGACCAGGGTCGACACGCCGGTGGCCAGGCCGTCGAGGCCGTCGGTGAGGTTCACGCCGTTCGACATCGCGGTGATGACGAAGACGAAGACCATCACCGAGCCGACCTTGCCGACGTCGAGCCAGCTGATGTCCTGGATGAACGAGATGTGCTCGCTGGCCACGGTCTGGCCGTTGGTGCTCGTCACGTAGAGGGCGGCGATGCCGAACCCGGTGGCGACGATCGCCTGGCCGAGCAGTTTGCCCTTGGCGGACAGGCCGTCGGAGTTGCGCTTGCGGACCTTGAGCAGGTCGTCGACGAAGCCGATCGCTCCGCAGAAGACGAACAGGCCGAGCAGGACGACGGCCGTCATGGTCGGCTGCTCCTGCGCGATCTGCCGCTCGGGCAGCGTGGTCAGCGCCAGGTGCCCGGCGACATAGGCGAGCAGGGTCGCCACGATGAACACGACACCGCCCATCGGCGGGGTGCCCTTCTTGCCCTCGTTCGAGGCGAGCCCGAGGGAGCGGATCGGCTGCCCGGCCTTGAGCGCGCCGAAGACCCGGATCGCCACCGGTGTCAGGAACAGGGAGACGATGAACGCGACTCCCGCCGCGACGATGACCGCTCTCACGGGCGGGCCTCCACGCGGCAATGCGTGCCGGACAGGTCAGCATCAACGGTCATGGGGCACGATCTTGCCATCCGGCCGGTTCGCCCCGTCAGGGGGCGGCAGGGGTACGGGGTGGGACCGGGGTGGAGACCACGAACGAGCTGTGGGTCTGGCCGTGCAGCAGGAACTGGTCGAGGACCGGTTCGAGGTCCTCGATGGCCGGGACGTGGACCTTGATCAGGAAGCAGTCCTCGCCGGAGACGCGGTGGCATTCGCTGACCTGCGGGGTCCGGGCGGCCAGTTCGGCGATCCTGGTGAGCTGGCCGGGCCCGGGGCGGATACGGACCCAGACGGCGACGGGGAGGCCGAGCGCGGCGGGGTCGATGTCGAGGCGGTAGCCGCGGATGACGCCGGTCTCCTCGAGCCGGGCGAGGCGTTCACGGACGGCGGGAGCGGACATACCCACCCGGCGGGCCAGCTCGGCGGCGGTGGCCCGAGGGTCGGCGCCGAGCTCGGTGAGCAGGCGGGTGTTGGTCTCGTCGAGAAGAGGAAAGCCGTTCGCCGTTCTGGTTTCTCGTGAGGTCATTTTTCGCGCTCCCACCTTCGAATGTCTCTGGTGCAACGCTGCCGGCCTTTCGAGAATAGACGCATGGCGATAATTGCTCAGCGGTTGCCGCCGCACGTGTATTTCGTGGTGAGCGCGGTGTTCCATTATCTCGGCCCGGCACTGGCCGTCCTGTTGTTCGCCCGCATCGACGTGCTGGGCGTGGCGTGGCTGCGCATCGCGAGCGCCGCGCTGGTGTTCGCGGTGTGGCGCCGGCCGTGGCGGTTGTGGGGACGGCTCGACCGCCCCGGGCGCCGGCTGCTGATCCGGTGGGCGGCTGTGCTCGCGGTCATGAACAGCGTGTTCTACCTGGCGATCGACCGCCTTCCCCTGGGTACGGTCGCCGCGATCGAGTTCCTGCCGGTCATCGCCCTCGCCGCCCTGGCCGCCCGGACCCGCCGCAACGCCCTCGCCCTGGTCGTCGCGGCGGCAGGGGTGTACCTTCTCACCGACGTACGCCTGGTCGCCGAGCCGCTGGGTCTCGCCTTCGCCGCCGCCAACGCCGTACTGTTCGCGCTCTACATCGTGCTCGGGCACCGCGTCGCGCGCAGCCCGCGCATGTCAGGCATCGACGGTCTCGGGCTCTCGATGCTGATCGCCGCGGTCATCGCCCTGCCCGTCGGAGCCTGGCAGGCGGCGCCCGCGTTCCTGGACCCGGTCGCGCTGGCCGCTGCCGCCGGGGTGGGCATCTGCTCCTCCGTCATCCCGTACGTCAGCGACCAGCTCGCCATGGCCCGGCTCCCCCGCGCCACCTACTCCCTGATGGTCTCCCTGCTCCCGGCGACAGCCACCGTCGTCGGCATCATCGTCCTGACCCAGATCCCGGCACTCGCGGAGACGGTCGGCGTCGTCCTGGTCATCGCCGGCGTGGCGCTGCACCAGGAGAAACAGGAGCACGCACCGTCAGGTCGTCCGGATCAGGTGCCTGGCGAGGAAGCGGACCGCGCTGTCCGCCTCGAACCGGGGTAGGTCCTTGTGCCTGCCCGCGTTGGCGTGCAACGTCTTCTCCTCCGAGCCGAAAGCGTCGAACAACGCCAGCCCGGCCTCGCGCGGAATGTGCTCGTCGTCCCATTGCAGGTCGAATTCGATCGGGACGGTGATCTGTTTCGCCGCCTCGGCCAGGGCGTCGGGCCAGTGCTGACCGAAGACCGCGGCGACAATCCTGGGTTCAACCGCTACGAGGGGTACGCCGACAGCAGTGCCCATGTTCAGCCCGAAGTACCCGACCGGCCCGTAATCGCCGAGTGCCAGCAGAGCGTCCAATGTCATCCGCCATTCAGGCACTGCCAGTGAAGCGAGATATGCGTTGTAACGGACGACGATCGGGCCTTCCGGCTCGCCCGCCGCCCTGGTCCGGAACAGTTCGGCGATCTCTTTCTCGTCGTGTGCCGTCCGCGGCCGGTCGCCGTGACCCGGGGCGTCGATGACGGCGACGTGGAAACCGAAGCCGGCCACGAGGAGCTGGGCCCGGCCGGTCATCGACGGGTGCTTGCAGTGGGTGCCGCCGCCGTGGCCCATCAGCACCAACGGTGTGTGGTCGACCGTGGTGACAGCCGGCGACCAGAGCACGCCGGGGACGTCACCCACGGTGAAGTCGCGGGACAGCATGCCGTTCACGGAGGACTCGGCGGTGAATTGCAGAGAATGCACGGGTGATGCCTTTCGGGAGTGCCCACAGGTCGGGGTGCTCCCGGCGACACCTACATCGGTCGCCCGGCCGTGACGGCAGGGAGGAGCACCCACTTCGCATTACCGGTCATGGGTCTCACCTCCTCAGGTGCGGTCACGGACACCGCACGTTATCACCCAGCTGGGCGAGGTAGCGCTCGGCGACACGTTGCTGCCGCCGCTCGTTGCGCACCGTCAGCCAGGCCACGAGCGGCCAGAACACGAGGCCGAACCAGCCCCACGGCGTCACCGTGATCGCCACGTAGACCGACAGCACCAGGAAGAACCCGAAGGCGAGGATCTGGTGCACGGGACGCGTCCGCGATGTGGCCCACCCGGTCGCCAGACGCACCGCGGCAGCACCGAGCCGCGTGTCCTCCGGCGGCCGCGCCGCACGGACGGCCTCGACCGCCGCCGTGCGCTCGCGTTCGCTCAGATCACCGAACAGGCGCCGCTCCTGCGACCGGGCCAGCCCCCATATCGCAAGGGCGAAAGCCAGGCCACCGGCCAGGAACCGAGGCATATCCGCGCCGCACCGCGGTCAGCGACGCCTCGGCCCCGAAGGGTGAGCGGGCCGCCACGTCCAGGACGCCGGCGCCGTCGGCGTGGCCCTCGCGGATCAGCCGTTCCAGCTCGCCGAGTTGCTCGTGCTGTGCGCGCACGAACGCGCGGTCCACCGGTGCGCCGTGCCCCGGCACCACGATGCCGTCCGGCGGGACCAGGCGGAGCATCGCGGCCACGGTGTCCGGCCACTCCAGCGGGTACGAGTCGTCGCCGTACGACGGTGGTGCGCCCTGCTCCACCAGGTCACCGGCGAGCGTCACCCCGGCGTCGGGCACGTGGACCACCAGGTCGCCCCCGGTGTGCCCGCGCCCGAGATGGTGCAGCGCCACGGCACGCCCGGCCACGTCGACGGTCGCGCGGGCACCCACGAGCCGATCGGGCACCCGTACGGTGACCTCGGCAAGCCCCGCCGCCAGTTCCGGCTCGCTCGGCAGCCACCGCTCGTACAGGTCCTGTGGCAGGCTCCCCGCCCGTTCGCGCAACTCCCGCACGGCGTCCTCGTGCGCCCAGATCGGCACGCCGGCCCCGGCCAGCGTCGCGTTGCCGAAACAGTGATCGAAGTGATGGTGCGTGTTCACGATGATCAACGGATCGCGCGTGATCCCGCGGATCGCATCGGCCAGCTCACCGGCCTGCGCCGCGGTGGACAGCGTGTCGACGACCAGCGCCGCCCCGGGCGAGGTCACCAGCGTGACGTTGACGTCCAGCACCGGGTACCGCATGACGTACACGCGGTCGGCGATCTCCCGGAAGCCGGTCATGAGCCGATGCGGCGTCGCTCGGCGTCGCGCAGTTCCCGGTAACGCTCCTGGCGATTCGAGGCGAGCAGGACCTTCGCCCGGCGGACCGCGTCGGCTTCCATCACCCGCCCAAGATCTCATCATCGGTGTTGTCGTGTCACGCCCATAAGTGCCTGACCCCGCAGGAGCCAGGGGTTCAGTGCCAGGCGTACGCGCCGAGGCCGTCGCCTTCTCAGGTGTTCGAGCAGCCTCAGCCAGGTGTTCTGCACGGCGTCCTCGGCGTAACCACTAGGGTGTCGGTCCACAGTGCTGCGCGAAGGGACGCCCATGCGGATCGGCATCAACCTGCCCCACTACGGCGCGCTGACCGGCCCCGGCGACATCACCGAGGTCAGCCGTGCCGCGGAGGCGATGGGCTACGACAGCCTGTGGACCGGGGACCGGCTGCTGTCACCGGTCGACCCCAGCGACCGCTACCCCGGCGGCGACGGGACGATGCCCGCGGAGATGGACGTCTACCTCGACCCGCTGACCGCGCTGACGTTCGCGGCGGCGGCGACGACCCGGCTGCGGCTCGGCACGAGCACGCTCAACGCCCCCTGGTACCCGCCGGTGCTGCTGGCCCGGACGCTGACCACGCTCGACGTGCTCAGCGAGGGACGCCTCGAGGTGGGGCTCGGGCTGGGCTGGCTCAGCGACGAGTACACCGCGGCCGGGGTCCCGTGGACGGACCGGGGCGAACGGCTCGACGAGATTCTCGACCTGCTGGGGAAGATCTGGGGCGGTGATGTCGTCGCGCACGAGGGGGCCCGTTACCGCGTACCCGAGAGCTCGATCCGGCCGAAACCGGTGCAGCGACCGCGACCGCCGATCCTGCTCGGGGGCTTCACCGGACCGGCCCTGTCCCGCGTCGCCCGCCGGGCCGACGGCTGGCTCGCGGTGGGCATGCCCCTGCCCTACCTGCACGGTCTCTGGGAAAAGATCAAGGGCGAGGCCGAGGAGTACGGCCGGGAGCCCGGCACGCTCCGGATGGTCCAGCGCCTCAACCCGCGCCTCACCGCCGAGCCCGTCGACCCCGCGCAGGTCCCGGCCCGCGGCACCCTCGAGCAGATCGCCGCGTACGCGCTGGAGGCCCGGGCGGACGAGGTGTTCATCGACCTGACCCTCACCGTCCGCACGCGCTCGGAGATGCTCGACATCGCCGGTAGGTTCCTCGACCTCATGCGCGCCGGTTAGAGCCGTTTTGATCACCCAGGGCGCCCTGGCACCCTGGGTTTTCCTATGATCGCCCGGCATCGATAGACCGGGAGGACCACCCAGTGATCCGCAAACTCGCCGCAGGAGTGGCCGGGCTCGTCCTGGCCGCTCTCGCAGCACCGCTTCCGGCGTTCGCCGCGCCACCGCCCGACGGGGTCACGGTGGACTTCGACCACCTGTCGCTCGTGCCGGAGGTGCGGGGCAGCCTGCAGGCCGCCGGGCTGGACCTGGGTCGCAAGCCGCGCCTGCTGCACGACCTCACGGCGACCATCGACACCTCCGGGCTCGCCGGTGTCGCCACGGTCCGGCGTGCCTTCGCGGACGACCAGGACGGCTGCACGTTCACCGATGCCCTGATCACCTGCGCCGAGGGCACCGTCACCACCGTGTGGACCAACTTCGTGACGCTGTCCTACCAACCCGTGCCCGGTGCTGTCGCCGGCGCCGAGGGGTCGGCCACGCTGCGGATCACGTCGCGCGAGCTGGGCACGCTCACCAAGACCGCGAAGGTCGTGCTGACGCAGGAGGCCGAGCTCGCCGTCCCCGGCGAGCAGGGCCAGGCGTTCGACGTCGAGCCGGGTGACACCGTCGCCATGGCGATGAGCATCAGCAACCCCGGAACGGTCCCCGTGACGGGTGTCGACGCGTTCTTCGACATCGACGCGCGGCTCGCGGCGGTGAAGAAGTACTCGAACTGCTGGTACGGCACCAGGCGGGCGTACTGCCATTTCGATCAGACGCTGGAGCCCGGCAGGACGTACGACGCCGCCGAGAAGCCGGTGCTGCGGATCTCCCCGGAGATCCCCGCGCCCTACGTGTTCGAATCCTTCCTCGCGTGGCAGACGCCGGCCGACAGCCGCGACTACGTCGACATCGTCATGGCGCAGGACGCGAAGAAGGGTGACGCCGGCACCCTGAAACTGGTGGCACGAGCCGCCACCGCCAAGGCCGCGCTGCCACAGACGGCCGGCCCCGCCGGGGAACGGGTGTTCTTCGAGGTCCACGGCAAGCAGACCGCGAACGTCACCGCCGTGGGCGCCGAGCTGACCGGCGAGGTCGGCGACACCGTGACCGCCCGGCTGGGGCTCAAGAACCTCGGGCCGTCGATGCTCATCAGCTACAACCCCGCCGCCGAGGCCGCCGTCATCATTCCGGCGGGCACCACCGTCACGAAGTCACCCGAGGAGTGCGAGGGCTCCGGCTCGTACTACGTCTGCCGGATCCCGACCTGGCGCGCGGAGACGTTCACCGACAAGGGCGAGAGCGTCACCTGGCCGTTCACGCTGCGCATCGACAGGGCGGGTCCGCTCACCGGCTGGGTGACCGTCAAGGAGAACCTGATCTACCTCGCCCAGCCCCCGGAGACGAACACCACCGACAACACCGCGGACATCCTGATCGGCCGGCCGGTGCGGAACACGGCCACGCCCGGCGGGACCACGCCCGGCGGGACCACGCCCGGCGGCACCACACCGGACGGTGACGGCGGCGGGTCCGGCGGCGAGGGAGGTGGCGGCACGCTGCCCATCACCGGGGCGAACGCCGCGGTCATCGGGGTGGCCGGGGCGCTGCTGATCGCCGGCGGGGTGGTGGCGTTCCTGGTCACCCGCCGCCGGAAGTCCCGCTTCGAGGCCTGACCGCCGCCAAGCGGGAAGGCTCGGCGGCTGCCCAGACGGGTGGCTCGGCGGCTGCGCAGACGGGTGGCTCAGCGGCTGCGCAGGCGGGTGGTGAGGGCTGCGGCGCCGGCCAGGGCGATCGCGAGCAGGGCGCCCGCGATGATCAGGTGGCCGAGCTGGGCCCGGCCGTCGTCCACCGAGTCGGCGGCGACCGGGTTCAGCTGCGGGGCCGGGGCGGTGGTGGCCGACGGGGCGGTGGTCCTGCCCGTCAGCTTGGCCGGGGCCGCACTCGGCGACGCGGTCGCCTTCTTCTTGCTGGGAGAAGGCGACGGGGTGGGGGTTCTGGAGGTCGCCACGACGGCGGCGGGCTTGGCCTTCACCACGAGGTCGGAGCAGGAGTAGTACGTGTCCGGGGTGCTGGAGGTCTCCCAGACCACGTAGAGCAGCTGCGCGCCGGAGCGGTCCTTGGGGATCTTGACGCTCATGCGGTACGAGCCGTCGCTGAACGTGGGGTCCTTGAACGTGGCGACCGGGGAGCTGGTCAGGTCGTCCCAGGTCAGCGCCTTGGTCGGGTCGTAGCCCTGCTTGGTCAGGTAGAGCCGGAAGCTGCCCTTGTGCGGGATCGTCCCCTGGTACTTCACGGCGAGCGTGGCCCCGGCGGTGACCTTGGTCGACGGCCAGTCGTCGCGGGCCAGGTCGAGGCCCTTGTAGTTGGGCAGGCCGCCGCTGCACAGGTGCCCGTCGGGGACGACCGACTTGTCCTTGCCGTTCACGTTCGCGATGCGCAGGTTGTCGAACGAGCCGATGTTCGCGCCGTTCGCCTTCGCGGCCGCCTTGCACGCTGCCGCGCCGGGCTCCTCGCCGTTCGGGGCGCACGCCGCCGTCCGGCTGATCGGGGTGGTCGGGGCGCCGTGGGCCAGCGCGGGGACCGCCGGGAGCAGGGCCGTCACCGCGACGACCCCACCGGCGGCGGCGATGGCGGCGAGACTGCGGGCTGACTTCACGACGACCTCCTGGCGGGCTTGCATGCGCTCGCAGGGGGTACGGATGGCGTACCCGAATCGTTCACCACGGGGTGCTGTGGTTGCATGGTTTGGCAGGAACTCGACTCAGGAGGACACATGGAAAAGCCCGACGTCGGCCCCATCAGCGGTGAGCCGCCGGCCGAGCTGGTCGTGGAGGACCTCACCGTCGGTGACGGCGAGGAGGCGAAGCCCGGGCACCAGGTGGACGTCCACTACGTGGGTGTGGCGTTCTCCTCGGGCAAGGAGTTCGACGCGTCGTACAACCGGGGTGGCTCGTTCCAGTTCGGTCTCGGCGCCGGCCAGGTCATCAGCGGCTGGGACCAGGGGGTGGCCGGCATGAAGGTCGGTGGCCGCCGCAAGCTGACCATCCCCCCGCACCTGGGTTACGGCGCGCGTGGCGCCGGTGGCGTCATCAAGCCCAATGAGACGCTCATCTTCGTGGTGGACCTGCTCGGCGTGAGCTGACACAGGGACGGCATACCGGCTGGGCCGGGACAGGGGTTTCCTGTCCCGGCCCGTTCGTTTCCTGCTCCGGGCCGTCGCCGGGGTATTCGAACGGGCTCACTGCCCGGCCTTGAGGTCGGCGCAGCCCGTCTCGTCGGGCAGCAGCGGCCGGAAGCGGATCGACCAGGTGTTGCCGCCGTGGCCCCACGCGGTGTTTGTCTTGGCCTTCGCCGCGGCGGCGAGGACGGTGTCGCCCTGCTCGCCGGTGGCGGTGACACAGGTCAGCTCGGCACCCTCCGCGAGCGGCTCACCGGGCAGTGCCGCGCCGGGCCACTCGATCGTCTCCGGGCGGACCGCGTCATCGGTGGCCACGTAGGGCGTGACGACGGCGGCGATGATCTCCGGCTTGTACTGCACGGGCGCGATCTTCGTCAGGGTGATCTTGTTGACGTCGTCGAGGTAGGCCTTCAGCTTCGTGCGGGCCGCCTGCTGCGCCGCGGTGAGCGCGGAGTCGTTCGCCCGGGCCTCGTTGAGCGCCTCGGCCGCCACGGTGTGCCGGCCCGCCGCGGTGACGGCGGTGACCTGGGTGCTGGGGACGTCGGCGACGCCCGGCTGGCCGAAGTCGGTGCCCTCGGTGACACCGGCCGCGGCCGACTTCTCGGCCAGCGCCCGCGCCTGCTCCGGGTCGATCATCACGACCTGCAGGTTGGGCAGCGCGGGACCGGGATAGATCGCCGGCACCGGGCCCTCGGTGATGACCCGGCCGTCCGCGTAGATGCTGATCTGGGGCAGCCGGCCGGAACGCATGCTGGGGGCCACGAAGCCGCCGACCTGTTCGACGCGCAGCAGCAGATCGTCCGCGCTCCCGGCGGCGGGAGGCGCGGACGAGGAAGGTGCAGAACCGGCTATGGGGGACGTGCCGGCGTTGGCACACGCGCTGATCAGGAACAACGTGGCGGCGGCAGCGGCCGTCGGGAAACCGCGAAATGTCGTCATACCGCCTCAGACGTGCTCCCCCGGCGACGGGTTCCCGGCCGATCCGATCAAAATGCGGTGGCCGGCCCCCGGCAACAGGACCGGCCACCTTCCTTACACGGGGCGGGATAAGGCTTCAAGAGGGCTTACACGGGGCGGGAAAGGGCTTACTTGACCGAGCCGAGGGAGAGGCCCTGCACGAGCTTGTCCTGGGCGGCGAAACCGGCGGCGAGCACCGGCAGTGAGACCACGAACGCGGCCGCGCAGAGCTGGGCGAGGAAGAGGCCCTGGCTGGTCACGAAGCTGGTGAGGAACACCGGCGCGGTCTCGGCGACGGTGGCGGTGAGGACCCGGGCGAAGAGCAGCTCGTTCCAGCTGAAGATGAAGCAGATCAGCGCGGTGGCGGCGATGCCCGGCATGACGACCGGCGCGATCACCGAGCGCAGGGTCCGGGTCAGGCTCGCGCCGTCCATGGACGCTGCCTCGAGCATCTCGACGGGGACCTCGGACAGGAACGAGCGCATCATCCAGACGGCGATCGGCAGGTTCATCGCGGTGTAGAAGACGATCAGCAGCCAGATGTTGTCGAGCAGGCCGGTGTTCTGCGCGAACAGGTACAGCGGGAGCAGACCGGCGACGACCGGCAGCATCTTGGTGGACAGGAAGAAGAACAGCACGTCGGTCCACTTGCGGACGGGCTTGATGCTCAGGGCGTACGCGGCCGGGAACGCCAGCAGGAGCACCAGCGCGGTCGACAGGAGGCTGGCGGTCAGCGAGTTGAGCAGCGGCGGCCACGGGCTGGCGCCGCCGGTGAAGAACTCGCGGTAGCCCTCCAGTGTCAGCGGGGCGAGGACGGCGGGCGGGTTCGTGGCGGCGTCGGCCTCGCTGTGCAGGGAGGTGAGCACCATCCAGACGACGGGCAGGACGAAGAGGATCCCCACGACCCAGGCGAGCAGGGTCAGCCAGATGCCGCCGCGTTCTTTCTTCTTGGGTACGGCGGGTGCCGCGGTGAGCGTACTCATCGGCCCGGGTCCTCCTTGAACAGCGACGAGACGGTACGCAGCGCGAACGTCGCGATGACGATGGTGCCGACGACCACGATCACGGCCGCGGCGGAGGCCCGTCCGTAGTCGTGGGCCTGGTAGAAGATCTGGTAGATCGTGTACGGCAGGTTCGCCGTGCCGAGGCCACCGGACGTGATCGTGAAGACCGCGTCGAAGTTCTGCACGATGTAGATGGAGCCGAGCAGCGCGCCGAGCTCGAGGTACTGACGCAGGTGCGGCAGCGTCATCGAGCGGAAGATCTGCCAGCTGCTCGCGCCGTCGATGCGGGCGGCCTCGACCACGTCGAGCGGGCGTCCCTGCAGCCCGGCCAGCAGGATCAGCATCATGAACGGCGTCCACTGCCAGACCAGCGCGAAGATCACCGACCAGAGCGGCATGTTGCTGATCCAGTCGGGCTGCGGCGGGTTGTCCGAGCCGAACAGCGACCAGACCCAGGTGAGCGCTCCGTTGAACAGGCCGTACTCGGGGTTGTAGAGCGCGTGCTTCCAGAGCAGTGCGGCGGCGACCGGCACGACCAGGAACGGCGCGATCATCATCGTGCGGACCGCGCCGCGGCCCCGGAACTTGCGGTCCAGCAGCAGCGCGATGCCCAGCCCGAGCAGCAGGCTGATCAGGACGACACCGACGGTGAGCAGGATCGTCGTCCAGACCGCGTCGCGCATGTTGACGTCGGTGAACACCCGCCGGAAGTTGTCGACACCCGCGAAGCCGACCTCGTCGGGGTAGTACGCGTTCCAGTCCATGAAGGAGATCACCAGCGTCGCCACGAACGGCAGCTGCGTCACCACGATCATGAAGATCAGCGCGGGCAGCAGCGGCGCCCGGCGTACCCATCCGGCCGCCCTGCTCGCCCCGCCGGACGGTTTCGGCTGCACCTCGCCGGTGCGGCCGGTGCTCTTCTCCGCCACGGATGTCATGACCTCACCCCTCCCGGGAGCGGTAGCGTTCGGCCACGTCGTCGGCGAGGCGCTGGCCGCGTTTCAGGGCTTCGTCGACGCTCATCTGCCCGGCTATCGCGGAGCTCACGTACTGCGAGACCTGGGTGCCGAGATCGGTGAACTCGGGGATGTCCACGAACTGGATGCCGATCGCGGGGCGGGGCTGCACTCCCGGGTTGCGCGGGTCGGCGCCGGAGATGGCCTGCTCGGTGGGGCCGGCGAACGCCGACGCCTCCTTGAGGTAGTCCGGGTTGGCGTACGTGGAGGCGCGCTTGCCTGCGGGGACCTTCGACCAGCCGAGCTGACCGCCGACGAGCTCCTCGTACTGCTTGCTCGACGCCCAGGAGAGGAACTTCCAGGCGTTGTCCTTCTTCGTGCTGGCCTGCTGGATGCTCCACGACCACGCGTACAGCCAGCCGGCGCTCGGGGTCTTGACCACGGGGGCGGCGACGTAGCCGATCTTGCCCTTGACCGGGGAGTCGGCGGCCTCGAGGGAACCGGCCGCGCTCGTCGCGTCGTACCACATGGCGACGTTGCCCTGGATCAGGTTGTTCAGGCACTCCGTGAAGCCGGCCTGCGGGGCACCGACCTCGCCGTGCTCGCGGACGAGGTCGACGTAGAACTTCGTCGCTTCCGTGAACTCCGGCGAGTCGACCTGAGCGTTCCAGTCCTTGTCGAACCAGGTGCCGCCGAACGTGTTCACCACCGTGGTGAGCGGGGCGAAGATCTGGCCCCAGCCGGGCTGGCCGCGCAGGCAGATCCCGGCCATCCCCGGCTGTTTGCCGTCGACCCGCGCCGCGATGTCGGCGACCTGCTGCCACGTCGGCTTCGGCGGCATCGTGAGGCCCTGCGCGTCGAGGACGTCCTTGCGGTACATCAGGAACGAGGACTCGCCGTAGAAGGGCTCGCCGTAGAGCTTGCCGTCGTCGGCGGTGAGCGACTTGGTCATCGGGGGCAGGATGTCGCTCTGGTCGAACGTGGAGTCGGCCTTGACGTAGTCGTCGAGCGGCGCGATCCACTTCGACTTCGCGTAGATCGGGATCTCGAAGTTGCTCAGCGAGGCGACGTCGTACTGACCGGCCTGGCTGGAGAACTCCTGACTGATCTTGTCGCGGACGTCGTTCTCGGGCAGCACGGTGAAGTTGACCGAGATGCCGGTCTGCTTCGTGAAGTTCTGCGCGGTCAGCCGTTGCAGATCGATCATCTGCGGGTTGTTGACCATCAGCACGTCGATGCTGTTCGCCCCGCCGCCGCCGGCGCTGTCACCGCCCCAGCCCGCACAGCCGGAGACTCCCAGGAGACAGGCGGCTGCGGCGGCGAGAAATGCGCGGCTCATAGGGCCTCCCCATCGAGGCAGACATCGATAACAAGCACAGTAGATGCCTGTGATCGACACTGTGTCAACCGCGCATCACTTTCCGTTAAAGGACCACCTTGGCGCTGTTACCGTTCACCGCCACGACGTCGCCGGGGTGCAACTGCCGTCCCCGGCGGGTGTCGATCTCACCGTTGACCTTCACATCGCCGTCGGCGATCACCAGCTTGGCCTCGCCGCCCGTCTCGATGAGGTCGGCCAGTTTCAGGAACTGTCCGAGTCTGATCATGTCGCTGCCGATTGCTACTTCACGCATGCGTTCATTCTCCGGTACGGCCCGCGAAGAAATTTTCCGAGGCGTTGAACCATTCGGCGGTGTGAGACGAACTACCCCACGTGAGTCGACTCGAGAAGCACCGCCGGGCGGGCATCCTGGCTGCCACCGTCGCCACCGGCGTGCTCGGTTTCGCGGCCCCGGCCGCCGCCGACGTGACGGTCAACCCGCCGAGCGTCCCGCAGGGCAGCGGCCAGGACATCGCGTTCAAGGTCACCAACACGGCGCAGACCCCGATCACCAAGGTCAAGCTCGTGCTGCCCGCCGATCTCCCGGTGGCGGAGATCTACCCGCTGTCGGTCGAGAACTGGGCGCCGGTCATCGAGACGAAGCAGCTCGACACCCCGGTGACCTCCACGGACGGCAGCAAGCTCACCCAGATGACCGCCTCGATCACCTGGGTCGCCGCCGCCGGCAAGGAGCTCGCCCCCGGCGCGTCCACCGACCTGACCACGGCGATGGGCCCGATGCCGAGCACCTCGTCGATGGCGTTCAAGGTCGAGGCCACATATGCCGACCCCGCCAAGGGCGTGCCGCTGTCGCCGGTCTCGATCTCGCTGACCCCGGCGGTCGCAGGCCAGGAGTACGGCGGGCACGCCAGCCACACCGGTGCGGGAGCGGCCGAGACGGACAACAGCGAGCTGGACGCGTACGTTCAGCAGGCCCTGGCCGAGAATGCCGGCAGTGACGGACCCGGTTTCTGGACCGTCGCGGGTTGGGTCGTCGCCCTGCTGGCCGCCGCGGCCGCCGCGGTTTCGATCATGCGGTCCCGCAGGCAGCGCCCGGCGGCCGCCGAGGCGGACAGCCCGGAACCGGAGAAGAAGGAGCTCGTGGCCGCGTCCTCGTGGCGCTACCAGGAGCCCGACGAGAAGTAGGAAGACGTCCGCGCAGGTGGGCGCGGGCTTGTCGTGACGAAGCGCGTGGGGCGCGGGGCACGACATGCGGGTGGGGTCCAGGGCAAGACCCACGACCTGCGTCGGGCGGGGTGGAGAGGTTCGGCTCTCCACCCCGCCCGCAATACTCATCGCTAGACCGTGACGGTCCTGGGCGACTGCAGAGCGTCGATGATCTCGCGTTCGACCCGCTCGGAGTCCGCGTGCGGCACCTGGCAGGTGCCGGCGGCGAGGTGCCCGCCACCGCCGTAGTGCAGCATCACCGAGCCGATGTCGACCGGCGACGTGCGGTCGAGAATCGATTTGCCGCACGCGAAGACCGTGTTGAGCTTCGCCCGGCCCCAGATCACGTGGATCGAAACGCGGGCCTCGGGGTAGAGCGCGTAGACCATGAACCTGTTCCCGGCCATGATCGGGTCCTCGTCGCGCAGGTCGACGATCACCACGTCGCCCTCCACCCGGCTGACCCGGCGCAGCTGCTCGACGAACATCGCGGAGCAGTCCCGGTAGAGGTCGGCGCGCTCGGAGACGTCGTGCAGCTCGAGGATCTCGTCGACCGACGTCATCTGGATGCACGCGTCGATCAGCAACATCATCAGCTGGTAGTTGGAGATCCGGAACTCCCGGAACCGGCCCAGCCCGGTGCGGCTGTCCATGAGGAAGTTGAGTAGCGTCCAGCCCTGGGGGTCGAGGATGTCGTGCAGCTCGTACGCGGCGGAGTCCGCCTGGTCGACCGCCTCCATCAGGTCCACGGGCACCTCGGGGAAGCGCTCGGCCCCGCCGTAGTAGTCGTAGATGACCCGGGCCGCCGAGGGCGCGTCGGGGTCGATGATGTGGTTCTCCCGGTTGCCCGCGTTACGCAGCGTCTCCGAGTGGTGGTGGTCGAAGATCAGGTGAGCGCCGGGCGCGTACGGCAGGTTGGTCAAAATGTCACGCTCGGTAACCTCGGTGACACCGTCCTGCACGTCCTTCGGGTGCACGAAGGTGATGTCGTCGATCATGTCGAGGACACGCAGCAGGACGGCGCAGACGAGCCCGTCGAAGTCGCTGCGGGTCACGAGCCGATACTTCACGAGATCTCCCTCTGCCGGTTGGCGGCTTACCTGACAGTTTGCCACTTTTGCGGCTATGGACCTGGTCGCATCGGCGTACCGGTTTGATCCGATCAACGTCCCCACTGCGTAAAGTCAGACGCAAGTTCACGTACGCGGTGGAGGAAAAGCAGACGATGGACAACGTTCCGCAGCTCGCGCAGGACCGCAACGCCCCGCCCGCCACACTGGTGATCTTCGGTGCGTCCGGCGACCTGACCCGCCGCAAGTTGTTGCCGGCCGTGGAGAGCCTGGCCCGGCACAACCGCCTCCCGTCGGAGTTCGCCCTCGTGGGGGTGGCGCGCACGCCGATGGAGGACCAGACCTTCGCCGAGAGTTCCCTCGGCAGCCGGAGCCTCGCGGACAAACCGCAGCTCCAGGGCGGTATCAGGTACGTATCGGGCGGTTACGACGACCCCGCGACCTACAAACGGCTCGCCGAGACCCTCGACGAGCTCGACGCCACCCGTGGCACCGCGGGCAACCGGATCTTCTATCTCTCCACGCCCGCCGAGGCGTTCGAGCCGGTGATCAACGGCCTGGCCGGTGCCGGGCTCAACCACGCGGCAGACGGCTCCTTCGCCCGCCTGGTGATCGAGAAGCCGTACGGCAACGACCTGCGCACCGCCCGCGAGCTCGACGGCATCGTGCACGCCGCGTTCGAGGAGCCCCAGGTCTTCCGGATCGACCACTACCTGGGCAAGGACACCGTCCAGAACGTGCTCGCGCTGCGCTTCGCCAACGCGATCTTCCAGCCCATCTGGAACCGTTCCTGGGTCGACCACGTGCAGATCACCGTCGCCGAGACGCTCGGCGTCGGCACCCGCGGCGGCTTCTACGAGCACGCGGGCGCGATGCGCGACATCGTGCAGAACCACGTGCTGCAGGTCCTCGCCCTGGCCCTGATGGAGCCGCCCGCCTCGTTCGACGCGGAGGGGCTGCGCAACGAGAAGGTCAAGCTGCTCCAGGCGATCCGGCTGCCCACCGACCGCGACATCGCCGACCTGGCGGTGCGCGGCCAGTACACCCGCGGCGGCACCCGCGAGGACCTCATGGCCGGCTACCGCGAGGAGGTGGGCGTCGACCCGCTCTCGCGGACGGAGACGTATGCCGCCATGCGGCTCAACGTCGACAACTGGCGCTGGGCGGGCGTGCCGTTCTACGTCCGCACGGGCAAGCGCCTGCCGGCCCGCGTCACCGAGGTCGCGCTGCAGTTCCAGCGCCCGCCGCACCTGCCGATCCCGACCGCCCAGCTCACCGAGCTCGACGCGGACGCGCTGATCCTGCGCATCCAGCCCAACGAGGGCATCTCACTGCGCTTCGGTGCCAAGGTCCCCGGGCACTCGTTCCGGGTGCGCACGGCCAGCATGGACTTCTCGTACGAGCAGACGTTCCGCGAGGAGTCGCCGGAGGCCTACGAGCGGTTGCTGCTCGACGCCCTGCTCGGCGACCCCACGCTGTTCATCCGCACCGACGAGGTCGAGCAGTGCTGGCGCATCGTCGACCCGATCATCGAGCACTGGGCCAAGGACCAGAGCCCGATCCCGACGTACGAGGCGGCCTCCTGGGGCCCCACGGACGCCGACCGCCTCATCGGCCGCAGCGGCCGCAAGTGGCGTAACTAGGTTTTTCTAGGACGCCGGCCGTGCCTTGGTGACCGCTTCCAGGGCGCGGTCGGCGTGCTGGTTCATGTCCAGCTCACTGTGGATCACGTCGATGACCACACCGTCGGTGCCGATCACGAACGTCAGCCGCTTCGTGCTGAGCGGGCCGAGGGGAAGCCTGCGCTTCACGCCGTACGCCGCGGCGACCTTGCTCTCCGGGTCGGACAGCAACGGATAGTCGAAGCCGTTCACCTCGGCGAACTTCTTCTGCTTCTCGACGGTGTCCCGGCTGACGCCGACACGCTGGACGCCCGCCTCGCGGAACTCGCCGGCGAGGTCCCGGAAATTGCAGGCCTCCGCCGTGCAGCCGCTGCTGAGCGCGGCCGGATAGAAGAACATGACGACGGGTCCCGCGGTCAGCAGCTCACTGAGCCGCGTCGGCTTGCCGTCCTGGTCGGGCAGTTCAAATTCGGGCGCCACGTCGCCCTTGCCGATGCTCACGATGTCAACGGTACGCGGCCGAATTCGCCCACGCGTGTACCCCTCGCCTAGGGTGTAGTCACCACCGCGATACCGCACCATCACTCTCGGCTGACCCCTGCCCCCGTCCCCCGCACGCCCCCGCAGAAAGCGACATCTTCATGCAGGTCTCGGTCGCGCACCACCCCCCGAACACCGCCGTCCTGACCCTGCGAGGCTCCCTCGACATCGACACCGCCCCGGCCCTCAAGGCCAACCTGAGCCGCCTCGTCGAACGCCCCGCCCCGCACATCGTCGTCGACCTCTCCGGCCTCGACTTCTGCGACTCCATGGGCGTCGGCGTCCTGGTCACCGCCCACGGACGCGCCATGGAGAAGGGCGGCTGGGTCCGCCTCGCAGCCCCCTCCGGTTTCCTCAGCCGCCTGCTGGAAACCCTCGGCCTCACCGGCTACCTGTCCCTGCACGACGACGTGGAAACAGCCATCAAGTCATGACATTGCTCGACGACTTCATCCGGGCCGACCGCGAGCGCGAGCTCGGGACGTACGGCATCTGGGTGCACCGGGAGGGGCAGGAGCCGGTGACGCACCGGTTCCGCTCCGATGACCGGGTGAACTTGTACTCGGTGTCGAAGACGTTCACCTCGGTCGCGGCGGGGATCGCCGAGGCCGAGGGGCGGCTCGGGCTCGACGACCGGTTCCTCGACCATTTTCCCGAGCTGCGGGCGATGGCCGCGCCGGGGTTCGAGACGGTCACGCTGCGGCAGCTGCTGACCATGACGAGCGGGACCAGCCACAAGTGGTTCGCGCACATGCGGATCGATGCCCCGGATCTGCTGCACGAGATCGTCGCGGCGCCGGTGGGGGCGCCCGGGTTCGCGTACACCGGGTCGGGGCCCTATGCCGTCGGGCGGGTGATCGCTCGGGTGACGGGGGCCGATCTGCGGGCGTACCTCATGCCCCGGATCTTCGGTCCTCTTGATCTGCACAACCCTGCCTGGCACACGTGCCCGCTGGGGTTCCCGTTCGCGGAGAGCGACCTGTTCCTGCGCACCGGGGAGCTGGCCCGTTTCGCGCAGCTGCTGCTGCAGGAGGGTCGCTGGGAGGACCGCCAGCTCGTGCCCGCGTCCTACGTCAAGCGGATGACCACCGAGTCCGTCCCCGCGACCGCCAGTAACGGCCAATTCTCCTACGGGTACGGGCTGGGCCTCTGGCTCGACCGCGACGGCACCTCCCGCATGGACGGCCACTACGGCCAGTACGCCGTCCTGAGCCCCGCACGCCGCGCCGCGGTCACCGTCACCGCCCACTCCGACCGCGACGACGCACTCCTCGACGCGATCCACGACCTGGTCCTCGCCAAACTGGACTAACCCTTGGGCAGGGTCATGATCTCGGCGCCGTCGTCGGTGATGGCGATGGTGTGCTCGCTGTGGGAGGTACGGCAGCCGGTGGCGCTGCGCAGCGTCCAGCCGTCGGCGTCGGTGACGAGCTTGGCGGTGTCGGCCATGACCCAGGGCTCCAGGGCGAGCAGCAGGCCGGGGCGCAGCCGGTAGCCGCGGCCGGGGCGGCCGATGTTCGAGACGTGCGGGTCCTGGTGCATCGTCGAGCCGACGCCGTGCCCGCCGAACTCGGTGTTGACCTCGTAGCCCGCGGCGTTGAGGACCTTGCCGATGGCGTGGGAGAGGTCGCCGATGTGCACCCCGGGGCCGGCGGCGGCGATCGCGGCCCGCAGCGCGCGCTCGGTGGCGTCGATCAGCGCGACGCTCTCCGGCTGCGGCGAATCGCCCACGACGAAGCTGATGGCGGAGTCGGCGACGATCCCGCCGAGGGAGACGGCGAGGTCGAGGGAGAGCAGGTCACCGTCGGCGAGCTCGTAGTCGAACGGCAGCCCGTGCAGGACGGCGTCGTTGACGGACGTGCAGATGTAGTGGCCGAACGGCCCGCGGCCGAAGGACGGCGCGTAGTCGACGTAGCAGGACAGCGCCCCGGCCTCGGCGATCATGGCCTGGGCCTGCCGGTCGATGTCCAGCAGGTTCGTGCCGACCACGCTGCGGGCCTTCAGGGTCTGCAGGATGCCGGCCACCAGGGCGCCGGTCTCCCTCGCCAGGGGCAGCTCGGTGGGCTTCAGGATCTCGATCATGCGGCGCCGCTCCTCCGGTGAACCAATAACTATCCCGGCCATATTATCCCGGTACTATTATCGGGTCATGGTCAGGTTGCCGCTCACACCCGAAGAGGTCGAGCGCGGACAGCGCCTCGGTTCCCTGCTGCGTCTCGCCCGGGGCGAGCGCTCGATGCTCGAGACCGCGCTCCACGCGCGCGTCTCCCCCGAGACCCTCCGGAAGATCGAGACGGGCCGCGTGGCAACTCCCGCCTTCCCGACCATCGCCGCGATCGCCGACGTCCTCGGCCTGTCCCTCGACGCCGTCTGGGCCGAGATCAACGAGCCCTCAGTTCCAGAACATCGGGTCGCCTAGCTTCGGCACGTTCTTCCGGGCCACGTCGGTGTCGTTCGGGATCGTGGCCACGCGCAGCTCCCTGCACGACTCGACGGCATGGACCACCAGGGAGTCCGCCTCCAGGTCCCGGTCCAGATAGACGATCCCGGACGGCATCCCCGCACCGGCCTCGACCTGCGCGAGTACTGTGGCCCGCACCGCTTCCGGCGTCGGCGCGACGTAGTCCACGCCCCCGCCGAAGTCACACCCGCTGATCAACACCAAGCCGATGACGGCCGCAGCCCATGATCCCCGCACAGCCGCCCATACTAGGCTCCCGCAGGTGAAGAAGCTGCCCGTCGCCATAGCGCTGCTCCTCCCGCTGGCGGCCTGCGGCGGGCCCGACCCCGTCCAGTGGCAGACCCCGCCCGCCACGGTGTCCTCCGCGCCGCCCGCCTCCACCCTGCCGTCCGGCCTGGACGCCTATCTGGACGACGGCGACGAGGCCGAGCTGCGGGTCTACGACGCCACCGACGGCACGCTGCTGCGCAGCTTCCCGATCCCGGCCGGGGAGGACAAGACGTTCAGCCCGACCTTCGCCTGGGCTGCCGAGATCAAGTCCAACACCCTCATCGTGTACGCGCTGAGCGGCGACGCCTACGCCCGCAAGGCCCGCCTGACCCCGGAAGCGTTGAACGTCAAGGATCTGACCCTGCAGACGGTAGCCTTCATCCCCGGGACGACGCTGCTCGCCGTCGAGGTCGACGGCGGCGACGGCATCACCCACAAGACGATCTCCCTCGACCCCGCGGACCCGGAGAACACCATCCACGACTTCGCGGGCATCCCGTTCTCCTGGGACTCCCACGCCGATCCTGTCGAAACGGCCTACGTCCCGATCCCCGCCCTCCCCCAGGCTGAGGACGTCGTCATCCGCCGCAGCGCCCGCGAACTCGTCCAGGCCGACATCCTCGAGGACGACGACCCCCTCTACACCTGCACCGGCCCCGAACTGGCCCCGTTCACCCTCGCCTGCCGCGGCCAGGGCAGCACCGCCGTCCTCGCCGCCCTGACCGCCGACCCGGCCAAGAACGTGGCGACGCTACGCGTGATCGGCAAGGCCAAGGGCAAATCCTTCACGGCCGTCCACGTCTCCCCCGACCGCAAGACCCTGCTCGCCCAACGAGCGGACGGCTTCTACTCCGTGCCCGTCACCGGCGGCAAACCCAAGCTGCAATTCGACGCCCTCCCCCGCAGCAAGGACCTCACCGTCCTGTCCTGGAACTAAGACGCGTTGCGGTAGCACGGGGAGCTGACCAGCAGGGACATCGCCGGGGGTTCGCCGGTGCCGAGGCTCAGGTCGTACTCGTCGGTGGTGACAGCGATGATCTCGCCGCCGCCGCTGTCGAAGGTGCGCTCGGTCTTGATCGTGTGGCCGGCCTGTTTCCAGGCGTCGCGGACCTTCGCGATCGCGGCGGCCTGTTGCTCGGCGGGCACCAGGAGCTGGTAGATGCCCTGGACGTAGTAGACCTCGTCGGGGTCGGAGATCTCGCCGGCGCGGCCGTCGCAGCCGCTGATGTTGGCGTTGGACTGGCTGAACGACGCGATGCCCGCGGCGGTGCGTGCCGCGGTGGCGAGCTGCTCCACCTGGGCCTTGGCGTCGGCCTGCGGCTTGGTCTGCACGTCTTCTCCCTTGTCGGTACAGGCGGCTAGTGCCAGGAGCAGCGGCACGATCACGGCGAGGCGGGACACACGGGTCATGAGGTTGGTGGCTCCCCCCACATCAGCGAGACCTGATCGTACTGACCGACCACCACTTTGGCCTGGTTGAGCAGGCTCTGGCTGCCGGGCTTCCAGTAGTCGCTGTGGCCCTCGGTGTCGGTGACGTAGCGGTTGGCGCCGAAGTCCTCGTCGGTGGGCTCGTTGCCGTGCACTCCCCAGACGCTGCCGAGGGCGCCGGCCACCGGGTCGCCGTCGGCCTGACCGCCCCACACGTGTTTCGGGTCGATCTGCAGGTCGGCGGCCCGGTCGGTGTGCATGCCGGGGCTGCCCGCGGTGATGATGTCGTCGGCGGCCAGGCCGTCTCCCCGCAGCGCCGCCTCGGCCACCACGGTCGAGCCGTAGCTGTGCCCCTCGACGGTGACGTGCGAGGCGCCGGGGTCGTGGGTGGCGCGCAGACCGTCGACGAACCGGTCGAGCAGCGGGCCGCCCTGCTCGGAGCGGCCCGAGCCGCCCACGTTGCTCAGCTCCGGCGCGTCGTAGCCGAGCCACATGATGCCCGCCACGTCGTCGGCCTGCGCGGTGCGCGAGTCGGCGGCCTGCTGCAGGTTCACCACCCGGTTGACGTTGCCGCGGGTGTCGGTCAGCTCGGTGTTCAGGCCCGGGACCCAGACCGCGGTGTGCCGGGCGGTGTCCGGGTTGCCGACGGCGATGATCGCGCGGCCGTCGCCGGCCGGGTCGAGACCGAGCAGCAGCCCCTTCGGGCCCAGGTCGGCGAGTTTGGTCGTCACGGCGTCGAGCCCGTCGAGTTCCTTGCGGACCTGTTTGAGCTCGTCGCGCATCTCCACGGCCCGGTGGCTGCGGGGGCCTTCCTTGTCGATCGCGGCCTGCAGGTCTGCCGCGCGCCGGGTCAGGTCGACCTTGTCCTTGTCCAGCATGATCCGGTTGGCGGTGTCGCGGTCGGTGGCCGGGACGCCGTCCATCGCCCCGACCAGGTCGGGGAAGTCGTGGATGGCCTGCTCCTGCTGGGCCGGGGTGAGGGCGTTCCACCAGCCCTGGATCTCCGCCGGTGTGCGCCCGCCCTGCTCCGCGAGGGTGTCCCGGATGACCGGTGGCATCGTGAACTGGCCGAAGCCGGTCGACGCGTCGGGCAGGTTGACGTTGATCGCGTTGGCGGTCGAGTCGTCCAGGGCCGCCGCCCGTGACAGCACGGCCTCCAGCTCACCGATCACCGCGACGACCTGGCGTTCGCCGTCCGGGGCGGAGGCCGGCGCGGTGACCGTACCCGTGGCGGTGTCGACCTTCATGCCCTTCTGCCGGGCTGACGACACGATCGACTCGGCCTGCCCGCGCAGGTCCGACAGGCCGTGCGCGTGCAGGTCGAGCGTCTGGTAGATCCGGTATGCGGGGTTGTAGGTGTTGCTCACCTCGGCCTGCAGGCGGGAGCTCTCGGCCAGCGCCGCCGCCGAGCCGGGGCCGTCCGGCCACGCGTCCTCGAGACCCCGGGTGCCACGGATCAGCTGCTCGGCCGCGTCGTCGATCCTCATGGCCAGGTCACGCCACGTGGTGGCCGCTTTCTGCCAGGGACCCGCGTCGGCCGCCAGCAGCAACTGCAGGGTCACCCCGCTCACCGTGGCCCCTTGCCGCTCCGGGTGATCCCGTCGGCGGCTGTCTCGTCGGTGGCGGCGTATTCGGTGGCGGAGTCGGCGAGGTTGTCACCGAACGTGCTGACCTGCCCGGCGAGGCCGGCGAGGTAGCCGTCCCACGAGGTCTGTGCGCCGTGCGCGGCCACGGCCGCGCTCCAGCCGTCCTGACCTGCGGGCGCCAGCGAGCCGTGCGCCGCTCTGGTGGCCGCGCGGACGGTCTCGGCTGCCTCACTCACACCGGCGGCGACCTTCTTGACGCCCGCCGGATTCACCTCGGACCGCTCCATCGACGCTCCCCCGATCAGCTCGATTCAGCGCCATGGTACGGCTCCGGCCCGGTCCGGGCTGCCCCGTGGAATCCCGAGACATCGATCTCGATCCAGCCGGGCGTGATCAGGTCGAAGATCTCGTCGACCGCCGCCATCGGGTCGGGCGCCTCACGGGCCAGGGGGTAGACGCCGAGCACGTAGTGGGAGAACGCCCGGCAGGTGGTCGACGACTTCGGCAGTCCCAGATCGGCGGCGATCACGGTGGTCAGGGCGTCCTCGTGGCGCTGCCACATCGTCGACGCGTACTCCCGCAGCGCCGGGGAGTCGTCCACGAGCCGCCAGAAGGTCACCGCGGCGGGCCTGGCGAAGTCCTCGACGACCGCCCGGAAGTGCTCGCGGAGCGCGTCGGGAATCGTCTGCTCCGCCCCACGCCCGGTCACCGCCTGCACGAGCCGGTCCTCGCGTTTCTGCCCCTCGTCGAAAGCGAGGGCCTCCTTCGACGGGAAGTGCGAGAACAGCGTGGTGACGGCGACATCTGCTGCCGCCGCGATCTCGCGGATCCCGACCGCGTCGAAACCGCGCTCCAGGAACATCTCCCGGGCCGTGTCGGCGATGTGCCTGCGGGTGGCGGCCTTCTTGCGCTCGCGGCGCCCTGGTTCCTCGGTCACAGGCTGCATCCTAACCGTTTCGCAACGCTAACCGTTGTGAAAAGCTAACCGTTAGCGTTATGGTTCTCGGCATGACCACCACCGAGACCCCGCAGCAGACCCCCCAAGAGAAGAGCCCCGGAGAAAGGAGCCCCGCAGAGAAGCCCCTCCGGGAGGCGTGGGTGGCCCTCGCGGGGCTGTCCGCGGTGTTCCTGTTCGAGATGCTCGACAACTCGATCCTCAACGTCGCGCTGCCCACGATCGGCCGCGAGCTGCACGCCTCGACCTTCTCCCTGCAATGGGTGACCGGCGCCTACGCCGTCGTCTTCGGCGGGCTGATGCTCGCGTTCGGCGCGCTGGCCGACCGGTTCGGCCGGCGACGGATCATGCTCATCGGGCTGACCCTGCTCGGTGCCGCGAGCCTGGCGACCGCGTTCGTCACCACGGCGGAGCAGCTCATCGCCGTGCGCGCGGTGACGGGGGTCGCGGCGGCGATGACCACCCCGGGCTCGATCGCCCTCGCGTTCAGGCTCTTCCAGCAGGACAGCCTGCGGGTACGGGCGATGTCGCTGATCACCACCGTGGGGCTGGTCGGGCTCGCGGTCGGCCCGACGGCGGGCGGCTTCATCCTCGCCGTCGCCCCCTGGCAGGTGCTGCTGCTGGTCAACGTGCCGGTCGCGGTGCTCGCGTTCATCGGCATCCGCACCGGCATCGCCGCCGACGACCCGGCCGAGCTGCACCGCGACCCGATCGACATCCCCGGGGCGCTGCTCGGCACGGCGACCGTCGTGCTCGCGCTCATCGCCCCGACGCTGTTCGTGAACAAGAGCTCCGGGTCGTGGGCGGTCACCGCCGCCGCCGTCGTCGCGGCGCTGCTCTTCGTCCTGCGCGAACGGACGGCGCGCCACCCGATGCTCGACCTGAAACTCGTCGCCCGCCCGCTCGTCTCCGCCGGGCTGGCCTACAAGGCCGCGTCCGGGCTCGCGGTCGCCGGGCTCAGCTACATGGTGACGCTGCAGCTGCAGCTCGACTGGGGATGGCCGCCCGCCCTCGCGGCGATCGGCATGCTGTCCCAGGTCGTCGTCCTGGTCGCCGCCGGTCCGTTCGTCAGCAGGTTCGTGGACTGGGCCGGGCTCGACCGGGCCGCCTGGATGAGTGCCACGGCGGTCGTCGCCGGGCTCGCCGTCTACAGCACGCTGGGCCGGCTCGGATACGTCTGGGTCGCGCTCGCCCTCGCGCTGGTCGCCGCCGGCATCCGCGTGGTCGGCGTCGTCGCCGGCGTCAACGTGCTGCGCGGCCTCCCGGAGAACCGCACCTCGATCGGCGCGGCCCTCGTGGACACCGCCTCGGAGGTCACTACCGCGGCCGGCATCGCCGTCACCGGCACCATCCTGGCGGCACTGTTCACCGGCACGATCGCGTCCTCGCACTGGACCTCCCACCAGAGCACCCAGTTCGAGCACGCGATCACCATCGCGGGCTTCACCCTCACCGCCGTCGCCGCAGCCCTCGTATGCTGGGCCACCCTGCGCACCCGCTCCCACCGAGCCTGATCGGCCGGCCCATGCTCAGCTGCGTGAAGTCAGACCTGCCCATACCCGCCATCGACGTGGTAGTCGGCGCCGTTGACGTGGGAAGCGGCAGCCGAGGCGACGAACGCGATCACCGCGGCGGCCTCCTCCGCGGTGCCGGCCCGGGTCATCGGCGTCCCGGCGCCCATCCTCGAGAAGAACACCTTTCGCGCCTCGTCGTCCGGGACGAGCTGCGTGATGGCGGGCGTGTCCGTCGGGCCCGGACTCACCACGTTCACCCGGATCCGCCGCGGACTGAGCTCCAGAGCCCATGTACGGGCCAGCGCCCGGACCCCGGCCTTGGACGCCGCGTAGACGCTCTGCCCGCGCGACGCCTTATGGGCGGCCATCGACCCGACGAGCACCACCGCGCCCCCGTCGGCGAGCAACGGCAGCGCCTTCTGCACCGTCATGATCGTCCCGGCGATGTTGACGCCGAAGACGGTGGTGATGATCTCCGTGGTGATCGAGCCCAGCGGGGCGGGCACGATCGCCGCCGCGTTGGCGACGAGCACGTCCAACCGCCCGCTGCGCTCCCGTACCCGCGCGAAGAGCCGGTCGAGATCCTCGGCGGAGGCCGAGTCGGCCGGGACACCGACGACGTCACCGGGGATGCTCGCCGCCACCGCCACCCGGTCCGCGTCCCGGCCGGTGATGTAGACGGTGCCGCCGCCGTCGGCGATCTTCCGCGCGGTGGCGAGGCCGATACCGGCGCTGCCGCCGGTCACGACCGCGATCTTGCCGGAGAAGGTACCGCTCTGTCCGTTCATGCTTCTGAGCCTGCGCCGCCTCTGATACCGGTGCTGAGAGCCTGCTCATACCAGTACTGACAACACCCGGCTACCGGGTTACGGCTCGGGCACGATGGTGACGTGACAGCCACCGCACGCCGCAGTGAACTCGGCTCGTTCCTGCGCTCACGACGCGAACGGGTCACCCCCGGCCAGGTCGGCATGCCGCCCGGCCTCCGGCGGCGCACCCCGGGGCTGCGCCGCGAGGAGGTGGCCCAGCTCGCCGGGGTCGGCGTCACCTGGTACACCTGGCTCGAACAGGGCCGGCCGATCAACGCCAGCGCCCAGGTGCTCGCCGCGGTGGCCCGGACCCTGCGCCTCAGCGATGCCGAACGCGACCACCTCTACCGCCTGGCCGGGGTGCCCCAGCTCCGGTCCGGCGTCGAACCCGCGCCCGGCATCCCGGACGAGCTCCACGCCATCCTGCGGGCCCTCGACCCGCTGCCGGCCGTGCTGGTCAACGCCCGGACGGACGTTCTGGCCTGGAACCGGTCCTACGGCGCCGTGCACCACCACATGGTCAGCGCATCGGCCGCCGAGCGGAACACCCTCTGGTACCTCTTCACAGCACCGCCGGAGCACAGCCGCATCCTCAACCGCGACGAGCAGGCACCCGAGGTCGTGGCAGGGTTCCGCTACCGCTACAGCCAGCACCCGGACGATCCGCAATGGCGCGATCTCGTCGCCCGGCTGCACGACGCGAGCCCGCTGTTCGCCCGCTTGTGGGACACCGAGGACGTGGCCCCGCCCTCGCTGTGCGACAAGCACTACGATTTCCCGGAGATCGGGGAGCTCCGCCTGCGCTCCACCGGCATGGACCTGATCGGCCGGCCCGGCATCCGGCTCGTCGTCCACACCCCCGCCGACGACTGCAGCCGCGACCGGCTGGATCGGTTGAGAACCCGCCCTGTGGACGGGTAGGGCCGCGCAGGAGCAGGGCCGCGCAGGGGTGCTCAGGTCCAATGAGTACAGATACTCAGGAGCGGGCCTGCTACGTACGGAATGTTCGTCGCATGACGTTCATCGAATCCCCGCGGCGCCGGTTCCGCCATCGACGAGTGGCGACCGGCCGTGGACGCCGGGTCGTGGTCCGGGCCGCGCGGCGGATGGGTGTGATGAGTGCGGCCGATGCCGGGCGATCGCGCGATGCGGCGTACAAAATGATGACTCTGGGGTTGGCTCTGGTGTTTCTGCCGGTGGCGTTCGTGGTCGCCGGGCGGCGCGCTGCGCACGTGGGGTGCCGGTGGGCGCTGGCGTTCCGGTTTCCGGCCGAGCGGCTGGCCGGGCTGACCGCCGAGACCAGGGCGGCGCTCGAGGCGGCTCGGAGCAGGGCGTTGTGGCGCCACGGTGAGCTGATCGGGGTAACGTCCGGGCACCGGCCGGCTGAGCGGCAGGCCCGCATCTTCGCCGATGCGATCCGGCGCGAGGGTTCTCTCGAAGCGGCCCGGTTGCGGGCACTGCCTCCCGGCGAGTCACGGCACGTCGCGGGCACGGCGGTGGACGTGCGGCCCGTCGAGGGGGCGCGCTGGCTGGAGCGGTACGGCGCGCGCTACGGGCTGTACCGGATCTACGAGAACGAATGGTGGCACTTCGAGTATCGTCCGGGCGGCCGGCCTGTGCTGCTGCCGCATCCGGGCGTGACGCGGCGGCCGGCGAGGTCCACTGTCTACCGATCGAACAGGGTGCTGACGAATGCGACGTGACGGCGCCTGGCCGGTGGTCCTCGGCGGAATCGGCGGGGCGCTGCTGCTGACGGTGGAGGCTTCACCGGCATACGGCGGAGGGCTGCCACCGTTCTTCGGCGGGGTCGGCGCGGCGGGCTGGGGCGCGATCGTCACGACCGCGGCCGCGCTGTGCCTGCTGCGGTTCTGGCCCTACCTGCTCGGGGTCGCCGCGCTGCTCCAGCTCAGCGGGTCCCCCCACTATCTCCTCGCGATCATCGGCGTGCTGGCCTGCGCGCAGAGCCTGTTCCGCCGCGGAGCGCCCGGGTGGGGCGCGGCGGTTGCGGCCCTCAGCATCGGCTCCCGGCTGATGGGTACGGCGATGACGGGACCGGCGTGGCTGATACTGCACGCGTCGCTGCCCACCTGGCACCGCGTGCTCACCGTGGCCGCGCTGGCGCTGCTCGGACCGGTGCTCTGGCTGTACCGGCGTGGTGATGCGGACGCTGCCGGGCCGTGGGAGCGCGGGAAGTGGCCGTGGACCCGGGTACGCCTGGTCCTGGCCGGTGCGCTGGCGCTCGCGGTGCTGGTGCCGGTGGGCATGCTGACGACCGGGCGGATCGCGTACCTGCTGGGGGTCGACGCGTACGCGGTGGCCCGGCACGGCGCCGCGCAGGCCGCGCTGACCGGGGCGATCGTCCTGGTCACGGTTGTCGTTCTCGCCGCGATGGCCGGGCTGTGGTCCCTCGCCGGGGCGCTCACCGCGGCCACGGTGCAGGTGGCCGTGCTGGCACCCGCGATCCTCGCCCTGACCGCGCTGGCGTATTCCGACACCACGCGCTGGCTGAGCGTCCTCGCCGGTGCCGTGGCGGGCGCTGCCGCGGCCGCGAGCAGGTGGCGCATCCCGCTGGCCGCCGGGCTCACGGTGGTGGGGGCGACGACCATGCTCATCGCGTACGCCGCGACGACCGGCCATCCGGAGAAGCTCGCCACCCAGCGGCAGGCGATCCCTGCGGCCCTGCTCCTGATCGTGATCGCGGCCGCGGCAACGGCCACAGTGGGCACCACCGCCACCGTGCTGGCACCCCGCGGCGCCCTCCCGGCCGTCCTCGGCCCGGTGACCGGCGTGCTCGCCGGCGCCGCCGCGCAGACCGTCTCCGTGACCTACCTGCGCGACGGGCTGCCCACCTCGTCGTACCTGAACCCGGTCCTGCACCTCAACACCTCGGCGGTGCTGCTGCTCGTGGGCGGCTCGGCCCTCGGTGGCCTGGGGCTCGCCCAGCAGTTCGCGGCCCGGCGCGCCGAACGCCGGCACGCGGAGCAGATCCGCCGGGAAGCCGCCGACGCCGAGCGCGACCGGCTCGCCCGCCCGATCCACGACGGCGTGCTGCAGGTCCTCGCCCTGGTGCAGCGGCACGGCTCCGAGCTCGGGGGCTCCGGAGCCCAGCTGGCCGAGCTCGCCGGCGCGCAGGAGATCGCGTTGCGGAACCTGCTCACGGGCAGGACCGCTCAGCCGCGTACCGCCGATGCCGATCTGGGGTCTGCCCTGTCCGTGCTGGCCTCCGCGTCGATCGAGGTCGCCGCCCCGGCCGGCCCGGTCATGCTGCCCGCCGTGACCGTCACCGAGCTGACCGCCGCCGTGCAGGCCGCCCTGGACAACGTGCGCCGCCACGCCGGGGCCGGCACACACGTCTGGATCCTGCTGGAGGACGAGGGCAACGGCGTGCGGGTCTCGGTGCGCGACGACGGCGCCGGCTTCGCCCCCGACCGGCTGACCGAGGCCGCGGACAACGGCCGCCTAGGCGTCGCCCAATCCATGCGCGGCCGCATCACCGACCTCGGCGGCACCACCACGATCCACAGCCGCCCCGGCGAGGGCACCGAGGTCGAATTCTGGGTCCCCCGCAGGTAGAAGGTCAGACGGGGACGGTGTCGAGGGCCGCTACCGCGGCGCCGCGGGCGCCGGCCATGTCGAGGTCGGGGACCAGGGCGAACGTGGCTGCGGCGCGCTGCTCGCGGCGGAGCTGGGTGTGCTCGCGGACGGTGTCGAGGAACCACTGGCGGAAGTGGGGGGCGGCTTCCACGACGCCGCCGCCGAGGAAGTAGGCGGCCGGGTCGGTGAAGTTGGCGGCGATGGTGAAGAGTTTGCCGATCGCGCGGGCCTGCTGGCCGAAGACCGCGAGGGCGAGGGGGTCCTGCTTCTCGCCGTAGCCGCGCAGCAGCTTCGCGGCCCGGCCGAGCGGCTCGGCGGCGAGGGGGTGGTCCGGGAAACGGGTGAGCCAGTACGGCAGCAGGTTCTTCGCGATGCCGGTGAGCGACGCGATGCTCTCCACGTCGCCCTCGAAACCACAGTTGCACAGCGGGATCGGCTGGCCGTCCTCGAGGACGCCGTGCAGCGGGATCTGGACGTGGCCGAGCTCGCCGGCCATGCCCGCGGCGCCGCTGACGACCTTGCCGCTCTCGACGACGCCGCCGCCGAGGCCGGTGCCGACGATCGCCGCGACCGAGGAATTCTCCATCGCGGTGGTGCCGAAGTGGCGGTGGTGGGCGTAGAGGGCGGCGGCGTTGGCGTCGTTGGCGTAGACGACGGGCAGGCCGAGCCGGCTCTCCAGGGCGCCCCGGATGTCGAAGCCGTGCCACGACACCTGGGAGAAGTTGGTCGAGCCCTTGGACGAGATGACGCCGTCGGCGCTGGCCGGGCCGGGGGTGTCCAGGCCGACCGCGCGGACCAGGCTCAGCGGGGTGCTGGTCAGGTCGAGGATGCCGGTGAACGCGCGGGCCAGGGACTCGACCGCCGACTCCGGGCCCTCCTGCACCAGGCTGGGGTTCTCCACGAGCTGGTCGACCAGGAACTGCCCGGTCGCGTCCAGCACGGTCGCGTTGTTGCAGGTGCCGCCGTTGTCCAGACCCACCACGACCCAGGACGCGGGGGTCCGTACCGCATCGATGTGATCCACAGCATGAGCGTACGTCCGCGCGGCCTTCTAAGCGACGGGTGCGGGTGGATTGCGGGGCGTTAGCGTTGGGTTGCCGGTGCGACTCGTCCCCGCGTACGGGCCGAAGGGTCTGGCATGCAGACGACGACTCGCCGTGCCGTTCTCGGGGGTGCCACCGCCGTGGCCGCCGCGCTCCTGCTCGAGCCCGCCCCCGCCGGCGCCGCAGCTCCTGTGGTCGCGCCCGCCGCCGACCCGGTCTCGCACCTGCTGCGCCGGGCGACGTTCGGTCCCACCCCCGCCGCGCTCGCCGAGGCCACCCGCCTGGGCGCCGCGGGCTGGCTCGACCGCCAGCTCAACCCCGCCACGATCGCGGATGGAGACCTGGACGTGCTGCTCACGCGTCTGCCACTGGCAAATGCCGACATCGCGACGGTACGCGCGAAGCTCCCGAAATACTCCTGGGACGCCTTCGGTGACCTGGGCCGGGCAGCGGTGGCCCGGGCCATCTGGAGCAACCGTCAGCTGTTCGAGTCGGTGGCGGCGTTCTGGGCCAACCACCTGCACATCACGTCACCGTCCAGCGGGGTCTGGGACAACCGGCCCGACTACGACCGCTCGGTGACCCGCAAGCACACGTTCGGCCGCTACGCCGACATGCTCAAGGCGTCCGCCCGGCACCCGGCGATGCTCAACTACCTGGACAACAAGTCGTCGACCAGGGCCGCGCCGAACGAGAACTACGCGCGTGAGCTGATGGAGCTGCACACGGTCGGCCTGATCTACTCCGAGGCGGACGTGAAGGCTGCGGCGCGGCTGCTCAGCGGTCTGACGGTCACCGCGGACGGGCTCTACACGTACGACGCGTCGAAGCACGCCACCGGCGCCGTCACGATCCTCGGCTTCAGCCACGCCAACGCCACGGCCGAGGGTGGCGAGGCGGCGTCCCTCGCGTTCCTCGACCACCTCGCGACCCACCCGGCCACCGCGCAGCGTCTCGCCACCAAGCTCTGCCTGCGCTACGTCGCCGACGAGGCACCCGCGTCCCTGGTCACCAAGCTCGCCAAGGTCTACCTGGACAACGGCACAGCGATCACTCCCGTCCTCAGAGCACTGTTCCTGTCCCCCGAGTTCGCGGCTTCGACCGGCCGCAAGCTGCGCACGCCGTTCGAGGACCTGACCGCGACCGTCCGCGCGCTGGGCCTCAAGCCGGACACCGCCGGCATCGAGGGTCTCAACGCCCTCTACAACAACGCCGTCAACGCGGGCAACGCGCCGTTCCGGTGGAGCCCGCCGAACGGCTTCCCCGACGTGGCACAGGCGTGGGCGTCGCCGTCCGCGTACCTCATCCGCTGCAACAACCACCTGAACCTCGCCGCCGGCTGGTACCCCAAGCAGCTCACCCGCCCCGCTGACCTGCTGAAGTACCTGGTGCCCGTGCTGCCCGCCACGTACGGCGCGCTGGTCGACGCCATGAGCGTCAGCCTCGCCGGCACCCGGCTCCCGGCCGAGCACACCGCCGCGGTGCTCAGCGTCGTGGGCAAGCTGCCGACCAGTCCTGTGACCGGCACCGACACGTCGCTCGAGGGGCAGGTGCCGTACCTGGCCGCCCTGATCCTCGACGCACCGACCTTCCAGCTGAGGTGACCATCGTGCACTCCTGTAGCGGATTCTCCCGCCGCGGCCTGCTGGCCGCGGGCGGCACGGCAGCCCTGACCGGCCTGGTGGGCGAGGGCCTCTCCACCCGCCTCGCGTACGCGTCCGGCACGTACACCGGCGACACGCTCGTCGTCCTGTCGCTGCGCGGCGGCTTCGACGGCCTCTCGGCGATCGCCCCGATCGGCGACCCGGAGTACTACAGGGCCCGCCCGGGAATCGCGCTGCCCAAGACCCAGGCGATCGCCGGCGACACGATGTTCGGCCTGCACCCGGGCCTGTCCCCGCTGCTGCCGATGTGGAAGAACGGCCAGCTCGCCGCCGTCCACGCGGTCGGCCAGCCCAACCCCAGCCGCTCCCACTTCGACGCCATGGAGGAGATGGAACGCGCCGCCGCGGGCACCTCCGTCCGCACCGGCTGGCTGGACCGCATGCTCGGCCTGACCGGAGCCACCGGACCGCTGGCCGGCGTCTCGCTCGGCACCGCGATGCCCAACCGCCTGCTGACCGGCCCCGCCGTGGACGTCTCCATGAGGTCGATCGACACGTTCACCCTCTCCGGCGAGGGCGAGAACCGCCCGGTGGCCGCGGCCCTGCGAGCCATGTACGCCTCCGCACCCCCACTGCTGTCCGGCCCGGCCCTCGCCGCCGACGCCGCCCTGACCGCCACGACGTCACTGCGTGCGAACGCGTACACGCCGGCCAACGGGTCCGCGTACCCGAAGACTGCCCTGGGTGACGCCCTGCGCGACGTCGCCCGCCTGATCAAGGCCAACGCCGGCCTGACCGTCGCCGCCGTCGACTCCGGCGACTGGGACATGCACGAGGGCCTGGGCACCGCGGTCAAGGGCCAGCGCATGTACGACACCCTCTACGACGTCTCCCTCGCCCTGGCCGCCTTCGCCGCCGACCTCGGCCCGGCCAGCATGAAGAACGTCACGGTCGTCACGGTCAGCGAATTCGGCCGCCGCGTCGCGGAGAACGCCTCCCGCGGGGTCGACCACGGCCACGGCAACGCGATGCTGGTGATGGGCGGCGGCATCCGCGGCGGCAAGGTCTACACGAAATGGCCGACCCTGGCGCCCGCCGCCCTCGCCGACGGCGACCTGGCAGCGACCACCGACTACCGCTCGGTCATCGGCGAGATCCTCCAGAAACGCTGCGGCATCGGCAGCCTGTCAGCCATCTTCCCGGAGATCAGCCCGTCCTCGTTCGGCCTGGCCATCGCCCGCTGACCGGATCGCCGCGGCGGTCAGCAGGGTGGCTCGTACGGCAATCCGGGAATGTCGCGTTCCCATTGGGCGCGGGTAATGCGTTCGCCGCTGCCCGCGCAGAGCGCCCGGGAGTTGATGCCGGGATCCAGCTCCCAGACATCGGCCAGACCGTGCTCCATCGCGGCGACCAAGGTGTGATCGTCACCGGCGAACGCCAGCGACCTGCCGGCACCCGGGCCGATGTGGACGACGCCCTCGAGGGTCACCGTCCGTGCCGCGATCCGGTAGTAGCGCAGCGTCCTGTCCCGCCCGATGGTGGCCACCCGGGCACCGTCGGGGCTCATCGCGACCTCGTAGACGTCGCCGGTGTCCTGCATTGTCGCGAGCACCTGCAGCTCGCCGTCGCCGAGCCGCCAGACCCTGACGGTGCCGGCCCGGTCGGCGGCGGCCATCAGGCGTCCCCCGCGATCCGTGGCGAGATCGAGCAGGGAGTAGCCGCCGGCGCACCGGGCGCCGGTGTCGTCCCGGGTGAACGTCCCGCCCGCGCAGACCGGCGCGATCAGCTCGGCCCGTGCCGGATCGGAAACGTCCCAGAGCTCGGCCGCCGGGCTGTTCAGCCCGCCGGAGACCAGTACCGGGCCACCGCCCGGGGGATGCAGCACGTCCAGGTTGGTCACACTGCCGTAGTGGGCGACGATCGTGCCGAGCGGCGCGCCACCGGACGGCCCGGTGGTGTCGACCAGCGTGATCTGACGGCTCGAGTCACCGATCGCCAGGACATGGTCGTCGACGAACGCAACCGACCACGCAGCGCACTCCTTGCCCTCGACACAGACGTCGGGAAGGCCTGCGATCGTCCACTCCCCCGACTTCGCCGGGCGGCCGGGGTCTTTCGTATCGACAGTGACCAGCCTGTTGCCCGAGAGGATGGCGAGTCGTGAACCGTCCGGGTTGAAGGCCAGAACCTCGACGGAGGCTCCCGCGGGCAACGACCCGAGCGGCAGCGGCGGCCCCTCCTGCCGGACGTCCCACAGCGCCAGGGTGTCCCCGCTCACCGAGGCCAGCACGTTCTCGTGAACCGCGATGGTCCCGCCCGGACGCGCGGAGACGGCACCCGGCTGGCGGCCGTCCGCGAGCTGCCAGATCCGCAGCGTGCTGTCGTCCTGCCGCCCGGCGCCGCCCGGGCCGGTGTTGGTGCCCGGGGACAGCATCATCAACTGCCGGCCGCTAGGGCTGAACCCGAACGCGTCGGTGTTGTTCGCATCGAACTCAGGGACCAGGAACGTCGCCACGAGAGGGGGTACGTCGTCGTCCAGGCCGTTGTTCCAGACCTGGACATTGCCGTCCTCGGTCACCGCCGCCAATTGTCCCTGCGGACCGGTTGCCGCCTCGAGGACCTGCGCACCCGGGTCGGCGACCGGCAGCGCGGCAGGGGACGCCACCGCACCGGTGGGCCCGACCCGCCAGCGCCGCGCCGGGGACTCCCGGCCACCGCTCAACGCCCAGCCGCCCTCCGGGGCGTAGGCGAAGCTCTGCACGTCGCCGAGGGCGGGAACGAGCGGGAGAACCCGTGGCTTCGCCGGATCGGACACGTCGACGAAGGCTGGGCCGCGGCTGACGTCCGAGAACACGAGCCGCCTGGCACCGGGCGCGAAGGCGAGCCTGCTGTAACTGCGCTCCTCGAGCATCGGCAGGGCCGTCGCCGACAGGAGGCGAGGTGCCGCGGGATCAGCGACGTCCCACATCCGGAGCTCGTGCTTCCAGTCGACGGTCGCCACCAGTCCGGCGGCACCGGTCGCCAGCAGGTCGACGACGTCGCGGTGACCGGCGAGCGAAGGAAGCTCCCGGGGATGCGACGGGTCCTGGACGTCCCAGATCCGGACGGCGGTGTCGTAACCGGCCGCGATCCGGCGTCGCTCGCCGGGAAGGAACACGATGCCCTGACTGATCCCGTGCCCGAGCGGGATCGTGCCGGCCTCGGTCAGGCTCTTCGTGCCGAGCAGCCGGATGACGCCGTCGGTGGCCGGATGGGTGGTGCCGAGCGTCGTGTATTCGTCGTTGCCGCTGCGGGCCAGGGCCAGGACCCCGCCGTCGGTGCTGAACGCGGCGAGTTCCGCGTCGACCCGCACCTCCTGCGGGATGGACCGGCCGGCGGCCAGGGCACCGGCGACCTGCGGTGTACGGCTGATCCTGCTCGCCGCGGCGAGCATCTGCCGGGCCAGCCCGGGCTGGGTATCGGTGATCGTCGCCGCCTCGGCGACGAGCTGGTTGGCCAGCGCGGTGTCGCGTTGCCGGACGGCCTCGCCACGGGCCCGGAAGGCGACGACGGCCAGTGCCGACGCGACGAGTGCCAGCGTGGTGACCAGCGCCGTCGCGCCGAGCGCGGCACGCAGCGTGCGCCGCTGCTGCCGGAGGTGCTCACCGACGAGCGTGTCCTTGTCGACCCCCTGGATCGGGGCGGCGAAATCCGCCACCACGTCGCCGATCCGGCGCCTGCGTCCCGCGCCGGACTCCACCGGCCCACGCACCGTACGCAGGTCGGTCCACAGAGGCACATGCCGCAGCGCAGCCACCAGATCGGGCGGGAGCGCATCGGTCAACTCGGGGTCGATCCGCTGGTTGTCCACGGTGGTGGCGATCCGGCCGTCGGTCAGCGCGATGAGCACCCGGGTCGCCGCCGGGTCCTTGGCGAGCCAGAGGCCGACCTCCTGGCGGACCCAGGACGACGCCGCCGAGTCGGGTGACGCCATGAGCAGCAGCCAGTGGGACGCGTTGATCGCCTCGACGAGCTGCTGCGGCAGGCTGGGCGCGGCCGGCAGATTGGTGGCGTCCCGGAAGACGCGCAGGGGCCGGCGGCGTGCCCCGGCCGGCGCCGTCGGGAAGACGGGCTGATGCCGGTAGAAGGGCACGCCGAAGCGGCGGATCTCGCGCTGCAGGGTCGCGGCCAGTTCCTGGTCACGCCGATGCGCGTACGAGATGAAGACGTGGAACCGGGTGTCGTCCGGCATAGCACCGCCGGGCTCGGGAGGCATCGAGCCAACCAACCATGTGCCGGCCATGGAACACGTCGGAGAATCGCATTCCCGACAGGATGGTTCCTGCTGGGTGACGTCGGCCCAGCGTTCGCGGACGCGTTCGAGGCCGTTCTGGCGCCGGTTCACGCGCGGGGGACCGTGACGGACCGCTCAGCGCAGCCGTCGCACCTGCTGGCGCCAGTGCCGGGCGGCTTCGGGGTCGCCGGCTTCCTCTTCGAGTTTGGCGAGGCCGAGCATGACCGACATGGCGACATCGGAGTGGCCGGTGCCCAGGGCGCGGTGGTACCAGTAGCGGGCGAGGTCCCATTCCATGTCCTCGCGGTCGAGGTCGCCGAGGGCCTTCATGGCGGGTGGGGCGCTTTCCGGGTGGTCGGTGTCGACCGTGCGGCGCCACCAGCCGCGGGCGGCCTTGGTGTCGCCCTCGTCGAGGGTCATGCTGCCCAGCAGGAGCATCACGGGGGCCAGGGCGGGGTCGCCGGTGGCGGCGAGTTCGGCGCACCACTTACGGCTGTCCGAAACTTCCCCCCTGTCGTACGCGCTGAGCGCCACCCGTAGCCGCGTCGCACCGTCCAATGTGTCGCAGGCGTGGCGCCAGACGGCGTCGCAGATGCTGCCCTCGGTGACCACGGCGAGCAGCGGGTGCGGGCGCAGGTGGCCGCCGGGAAGCTCCTCGACGAGGCGGGTGGAGCGGGCCCAGGAGAGGTCGGGGGTGGCGCCGTGCAGGCGGCGGAGCAGGCCGCGGTCGAGGCGGCCGGGCATACCGATGCGGCCCCAGTCGGTGATGATCCGGAGCACGGCGCGCTGCTCGATGGTGGCCGCGGTGAGGGCTTCGGCGACCCGGTCACGCTCACCGACCCCTTGACGGGTACGCCCGGACGCCGCGACGATCTCCGCGTGCTGGGAGAGCGCGCTGGTCACGGGGGCGGGGACGTGGGAGCCGGTGACGACTTCCGTGTCGGCGGTGGCGCAGATGCGCAGGCCCTCGGGCAGGGTGCTGAGCAGCCGGGCGTCGATCTGTTCGAGCAGGCCGGGAGTGAGCGCGTCGAGCCAGAGCACCGCCCGGTCGCCGTGGCGCAGCCGGCGGGCCGCCGCCGCGACGAAATGGCTCAGCGGGACACCGGGGTCGGGGATCGGCACGAGCAGCACGTGGTCGGGCAGGTGGCGGCGGGCGGCTTCGGCGAGGGCGCGGCTGGATCCGGCGAGCCGGCCGCTGTGCACCAGCGTCAGGGGGCGGCGGCTGCGCAGTGCGCGGGTGATGTCGTTGTCGTAGTCGCGGGGCTGGTAGTCACCGCCGCCGTCGTGCACGCCGAAGGCGCTGAGCGGTGCCTTCGCCACAGCAGTGGGCGGGGGCCGCCACACTTGCCGCCTCTTGAACATCGTCGGCCCGCCGTCCTCGAAAGATCAATGAGGTTACCGATCGGCGGCCTCGCCAGTGACGCAGCGACCCCACGACGCAGCGACCCAGTTACGCAGCGACGTCGTGGGCCACGTGCGGGCACGTTACAGCCCGGGTACAGACGTGTTACCGGCCTTCGTTCGATCTGGCTCAATCTACTCTTCATAAAGCTTTCGGCAATACGTGTGAACGACAGGAAAGGGCGGCGGCCGCGTAAGCAGCCACCGCCCTTTATCCCCTATCACCCTCCCGCCGCGGGTTCCGCCTCACCAAGCGGGTCCGCGGCGTGAGTCAGGTCCGCGCCGGCACCGTCTCATCTCCCGATACCGGCGCGGAGACTTCGATCAGCGGGAGGCACCCGCCCGGCGCTTCGACCACACGTCGAACGCGACCGCGGCGAGCAGGACCGCGCCCTTGACGAGCATGACCTGCTCGCTCGGGGCACCGATCAGGCTCATGCCGTTGTTGATGACACCCATGATCAGGCCACCGGTGATGGCGCCGACGACCTTGCCGACACCGCCCTGGACCGCCGCGCCGCCGATGAAGGCCGCCGCGATCGCGTCGAGCTCGAACGAGTTGCCCGCCGTCGGGTTCGCCTGGTTGAGGCGGCCCGCGAAGACGATGCCGGCGACGGCCGCGAGCACGCCCATGTTGACGAACAGCCAGAAGACGACGCCCTTGACCTTGACGCCGGACAGCGTCGCGGCCTGCAGGTTGCCACCGACCGCGTAGATCTGGCGGCCGAAGACCGCCCGGTTGGTGACCACGGAGTAGCCGATGACCAGAATGGCCAGCAGCACCAGGACCCACGGGAGGTTGCGGAACCGGGCGAGCTGGATGATCACGGCCATGACGACCACCGCGGCGATGACGATCTTCGCGATGAACATCCCGAACGGCTCGACGACCTGCAGGTACTTCTGGCGCCCGGCGCGGGTGCGCCACTGGCTCCAGAAGATGGCGCCGACCACGAGCAGGCCCACGATGATGCTGAACAGGTCGGCGCCGCCGAGGCTGCCGAGCCCGATGTTGCCGAGGTAGCCGCCGGTGAAGCCGTTGGTCAGGGTGCGGACCTCGTCCGGGAACGGGCCGATGCCCCGGTTGCCCAGGATCATCAGGGTGACCGCGCGGAACAGCAGCATGCCGGCGAGCGTGACGATGAAGGCCGGGATCCCGAAGTACGCGATCCAGTAGCCCTGCCACGCGCCGATCAGACCACCGAAGACCAGCGTCACCAGCAGCGCGATCGGCCACGGGACGTCCCAGTTGACCATCATGACGGCCGCGAAGGCGCCGGTCGCTGCGACCACGGAACCGACCGACAGGTCGATGTGGCCGGCGATGATGATCAGGATCATCCCGATCGCCAGGATCAGGATGTAGGAGTTCTGGATGATGATGTTGCTGATGTTCTGCGGTGCGAGCAGGTCGCCGCCCGTGAGGATGGCGAACAGCACCACGATCAGCGCGAACGCGATGTAGATGCCGCTCTCGCGCAGATTGATGTTGAACTTGCGCGGGGAGTTACCCGGTTCGGAGGCCGAAGGCGTGCCGAGCGCGAGGTCCGCGTTGGTTGGTGCCACGCTGGTCACCGCGCGACCTCCGTTCCGTGGGTCGTCATCAGGGTCATCAGACCCTCCTGGGTGGCGTCGGCGCGGTTCACCTCTCCGGTGATCCGGCCTTCCGCCAGGGTGTAGATCCGGTCGCAGAGGCCGAGCAGCTCGGGCAGCTCGCTGGAGATGACCAGCACGCCCTTACCCTCGTCGGCGAGCCGGTTGATGATCGTGTAGATCTCGTACTTCGCGCCGACGTCGATGCCGCGGGTCGGCTCGTCGAGGATCAGCACCTCGGGATCCGTGAAGATCCACTTCGACAGCACAACCTTCTGCTGGTTGCCGCCGGAGAGCTTCCCGACGATGCTGCCGACGCTGGGCGCCTTGATGTTCATCGACGAGCGGTACTCGTTGGCGACCTTGAATTCCTCGTTGTCGTCGACCCAGCCGCCCTTGGCGAGTTTCTTCAGGCCCGCCGCGGAGACGTTGCGCTTGATGTCCTCGATGAGGTTCAGGCCGTACCGCTTGCGGTCCTCCGTGGCGTACGCGATGCCGTGCTTGATCGCGTCCTGGACCGACTTGAGGTGGACCTCTCTGCCGTCCCGGAAGACCTTGCCGGAGATGTCGACGCCGTACGAGCGGCCGAAGACGCTCATCGCCAGCTCCGTGCGCCCGGCGCCCATCAGCCCCGCGAGGCCGACGATCTCGCCACGGCGCACGTTGAGGCTGGCGTTACGCACGACGACCCGCCCGTGCTGGGTGGGGCTGTGCACCGTCCAGTCCTCGATGCGCAGCACCTCCTCGCCGACGTGCGACTCGTGCGGCGGGAACCGGTTGTCCAGGTCGCGGCCGACCATGCCCGAGATGATCTTGTCCTCGGTGACCTCGTCCGCGACGAGGTCCATGGTCTTGATGGTGCGCCCGTCCCGGATGATCGTGACCCGGTCCGAGATCGCCATGACCTCGTTGAGCTTGTGCGAGATGATCACGCAGGTGATGCCCTCGTCACGCAGGCCGCGCAGCAGCGCGAGCAGGTGGTCCGAGTCCTCGTCGTTGAGCGCCGCGGTGGGCTCGTCGAGGATCAGGAGCCGGACCTGCTTGGAGATCGCCTTGGCGATCTCCACGAGCTGCTGCTTGCCGACGCCGAGATCGACCACCTGCGTGGTCGGGTTCTCGCGGAGGCCGACGCGGCGCAGGAGCTCCGCGGCGGCGGCGTTCGTCTTGTTCCAGTCGATCAACCCGCGGGTTGCCTGCTCGTTGCCGAGGAAGATGTTCTCCGCGATCGAGAGGTTGGGGGCGAGCGCCAGCTCCTGGTGGATGATGACGATGCCCTTGTGCTCGCTGTCGCGGATGCCGGCGAACCGGCACGGCTCGCCGTCGAAGAGAATCTCTCCGTCGTACGAGCCGTGCGGGTAAACGCCCGACAACACCTTCATCAGCGTGGACTTGCCGGCGCCGTTCTCCCCGCAGATCGCGTGGATCTCTCCGCGGCGCACGTCCAGCGTGACGTCCTGCAGGGCCTTGACGCCGGGGAACGTCTTGGTGATGTCCTGCATCCGAAGGATGGTGTCGGAGTCGGTCACTTCAGGTCGGCCTCGGTGTAGTAGCCGGTGTCGATGAGCTGAGCCTTGTAGTTCGACTTGTCGACGATGACCGAGTCGAGCAGCTGCGCCGGGACGACCTTGACACCGTTGTTGTAGTCGGTGGTGTTGTTGGTGGTCGGCGTCTTGCCCTGCAGGACCGCGTCGGCCATCTCGACCGTGGTCTTGGCCAGCGCGCGGGTGTCCTTGTAGATGGTGCTGTACTGCTCACCCTTGATGATCGACTTCACCGAGGCAGCCTCGGCGTCCTGACCGGTGACGATCGGGAACGGCTGCGCGGCGGTGCCGTAACCGTTGCTCTTCAGCGCGGAGAGGATACCGATCGAGAGACCGTCGTAGGGCGACAGCACGCCGGAGACCTTCGCGCCGCTGCGGTACGTCGAGGTCAGCAGGTTCTCCATGCGGTCCTGCGCGACCTTCGGCTGCCAGCGCAGCGTGGCGGCCTGCTTGAAGTCCTTCTGGCCGCTCTTGACGACGATGGTGCCCTTGTCGATGTACGGCTTGAGCACGCTCATCGCGCCGTTGAAGAAGAACGTCGCGTTGTTGTCGTCGGGCGAACCGGCGAAGAGCTCGACGTTGAACGGGCCCTTGGCGGTGCCCTCGGAGCCGTCCGCGTTGAGGACCTTGAGACCGGTCAGCAGCGAGGTGGCCTGCTGGACGCCGACCTTGTTGTTGTCGAACGTGGCGTAGTAGTCCACGTTCGGGCTGTTGCGGATCAGGCGGTCGTACGCGATGACCGGGATGTTCGCGGCCTTCGCGTTCTCCAGCTGCGTGGTGATCGCCGTGCCGTCGATCGACGCGATGATCAGCAGCTTGGCGCCCTTGGTGATCTGGTTGTCGAGCTGCTGCGTCTGGGTCGGGATGTCGTCCTCGGCGTACTGGAGGTCGACCTTGTAACCGAGCGCCTCGAGCTGCTTCTTGACGTTGTCGCCGTCACTGATCCACCGCTCGGAGGATCGGGTCGGCATCGTCACACCGATCAGGGCGCCCTTGTTGTCGGTGGCGCCACTGCTCTGGTCGACGGACTTCTCGCTGGAACCGCAGGCGGCCATGGCCGCCGCCAGCGTGGTGGCCATGGCCACCGACGCGAGCCGGGTGAACTTCATTGTTTCTCCCTGAAGGACTTTAAGGACTCTTGCGATCGGCACGCACGCACAAGTGAGATGACTATCACGCACGTCCGATCAGAAGTGAACACTTCTCGACACTGTTGTTAGCAGGGCGTTACTTACTTACCTATCTTGCGTACTGGCGGTAATACGCCTGGTTCCAGCGGACCCGGTCGGCGAAGTCATGGGTCGTGGTGTGCTCGTCGATCACGAGCAGCTCGGTGTGCAGCATGGTGGCGAAGTCCCGCAGCGGCTCCACGCCGACCGCCTGGGTCAGCACGGTGTGGTGCGGGCCGCCCGCGGTCAGCCAGGACTCGGCGGAGGTGGAGAGCGACGGGGCCGGCTTCCAGACGGCGCGGGCCACCGGCAGCGCCGGTAGCGGCTCGTCCGGGGCGGTGACCTCGACGGTGTTGGCGACCAGACGGAACCGGTCACCCATGTCCGCGATGCCGATCACCACGGCGTCGCCGGCCTTCGCGTCGAACACCAGCCGGACCGGGTCCTCGCGGCCGCCGATGCCCAGCGGGTGGATCTCGCAGGACGGCTTCGCATCGGCGATGCTCGGGCACACCTCGAGCATGTGCGCGCCGAGGATCTTCTGCTCGCCCGGGCCGAAGTGGTAGGTGTAGTCCTCCATGAACGAGGTGCCGCGACCGGTGCCCGTACCCATGGCCTTCACGGCCGCGAGCAGCGCGGAGGTCTTCCAGTCACCCTCGCCGCCGAAGCCGTAGCCGTCGGCCATCAGCCGCTGCACGGCCAGGCCGGGAAGCTGCCGGAGCCCGCCGAGGTCCTCGAAGTTCGTGGTGAACGCGCCGAAGCCGCCCTCGGTCAGGAACTGGCGCAGACCGGCCTCGATCCGCGCGGCGTAGCGCAGCGAGTCGTGCCGGGCACCGTCCTTGGCCAGCTCGGGGACGAGCACGTAGTCGTCGGCGTACTGGGCGACGAGCTCGTCGATCGCCTTCTCGTCGACGGCGTCGACGACCTCGACCAGGTCGTTCACGCCGTACGTGTTGACCGAGACGCCGAATTTCAGCTCGGCCTCGACCTTGTCACCCTCGGTGACCGCGACGCCGCGCATGTTGTCGCCGAAGCGGGCGAGCTTGAGGCCACGCAGGTGGGCGACGCCGGCGGCGGCGCGGGACCAGCCCTCGATCCGGGCGACCAGCGCCGGGTCCGAGGCGTGCCCCGCCACGGTCTTGCGGGCGACCCCGAGGCGGGTCTGGATGTAACCGAACTCGCGGTCGCCGTGCGCGGCCTGGTTCAGGTTCATGAAGTCCATGTCGATGGACGACCACGGCAGCGCCTGGTTGAGCTGCGTGTGCAGGTGCAGCAGCGGCTTGCGCAGCGCGTCCAGCCCGGTGATCCACATCTTGGCCGGGGAGAACGTGTGCATCCAGGCGATGACGCCGATGACCGACGGGTCGGCGTTGGCCTCGATCATCACCTGGCGGATAGCCGTGCTGTCGGTGAGCACCGGCTTGCCGATCAGCTCGGCGCCGATGCCACCGTCGATCAGCAGCTGCTGGATCTGCTGCGACTGGGAGGCCACCTGGTCGAGGGTCTCCGGGCCGTAGAGGTGCTGGCTACCGGTCAGGAACCAGATCTGGGGCTTCACTTCGCGGGCTCCTGTCCATAGACGTTCCTGGTGCGGGCGTACGGCGGCTGGATCGTGTTCAGTGTGCGCATGATCCGGTGCTCGCCGCGGCCGAAAAAGTCATGCCGCCGGTCATCGAGCCGGTCGGCACCACCGGGGGATCGGCGGATCACCGGGGACCCGGACGGTGCGACGGACATCGTGCAGTACCTCCGCGAAGGGGGACCGGGGTGTCACAGGACACACACCGGGCGGCGTGGATCGAGTGTGAGCGCTAACAAAACTCGTGTCAACAGTTCGTCAGCAACAACGCTGCAATGTTGGCGAAATGATGCCGCTCACAGGCGCTGCGACGCCGGTCTCAGGCCTTTCCCGGGCTGCTCAGACGCGGTGCGGGGGCGGTCCCACGCTGGACCGGGCGACCAGGGTGGGTGCGATGACGATCTGTTCGGCCGGGGGTGCCTCGTCCGAGATCTGGGCGAGCAGGAGCTCCAGGCCGGCCTGCGCGACGGCGTCGAAGGCCTGGCGGACCGTGGTCAGGGGCGGGATGAAGAACTCCGCCTCGGGGACGTCGTCGAAGCCGATGACGCTGACGTCGTCGGGCACCCGGCGGCCGTGCTCGCTCAGCGCCCGGAGCAGGCCCAGCGCCTGGTGGTCGTTGGCGGTGAAGACAGCGGTGACCTCGGGCATCCGGGCCAGCATCCGACCGGCGGCGTACCCGGAGGCTGCCGACCACTCCCCCGCGACCACCGGCGGGACCTCGGCCCCGGCGGCTTCGAGCGCGGAACGCCAGCCGTCGGCGCGCCCGGCCGCGTCGTACCAGTCGGGTGGGCCCGAGACGTGCCAGACCGTGCGGTGCCCGGCGGCGAGCAGCAGCTCGGTCGCCTGCCGGGCGCCGGCCGCCTGGTCGACCGTGACCAGGGCGCGCGAGCGGGCCGGGTCCCCGTCGATCGTGACCAGCGGGACGTCGTCCGGCATGTCGTCCAGGGCGTCGTCGGCCGAGGCCACCGGGGCGATGACCACGAGCCCCGCGACCCGCTGATCGAGGTGGCGCTCGACGGCACCGGCGATGGACTCGCGGTCCATCCGGCCCACGCTGCCCACGCTGACGGCGAAGCCCGCCTCGGCCGCGGCCTGCTCGAACGCCGCCAGCAGAGATGCCGGGCCGTAAAGCGTGCTGTTCTGCGCGACGATGCCGATGAGCTGGGAACGGCCGGTGACCAGGGCCCGGGCCGCGCTGTTGGGGCGGTAGCCGAGCTCGGCGATCGCCGCACGGACCCGCAGGCGGGTCTGCTCACGCACATTGGGATGATCGTTGAGCACGCGGGAGACAGTCTGATGGGAGACGCCTGCCAGTTTGGCGACATCGGTCATCGCGGGGCTGCGCACTGCTCGCAGATCCATCGCCGCACCTCGTCCCGGTCGTGACCGCGTGACGAACCGCGGTCGCCGCATCGTAGCGCTCAAAAAGGGACATCCCGGGGACACGTTGTGTGTCCCACGATTCGGAACCCGGATGCATTGTTAGCGATAACAAGCTCCGCGTCAACGCCCTGTCGCGCTGAGTTGCCACCGGATGCGTACGCTCGGCGGTGATGGACGCCATCCCGCTCCCGCCCGCCTCCGGCCATGTCGTGCTCGGCACCGGCCGCGATGACGGTTTCTCCTCGCTCCGCCGTCCGGCCCGCCCGCGCAAGGAGCGATACGAGCTCGGCCGCTCCCTGCGCGACCGTGCGCCGCGCTCGGATCTCGGTCAGTGGCGCCCCGCGCCCGGTCGCGCCGACCCGATCGACCAGCTCACCGACGCGCACGAGGGGCGGCTCGACTGGCTGATCCCGGTGCGGGTCGGGCGGATGGTCGCCAGCCCGTACGCGTTCCTGCGCGGCTCGGCGAACATCATGGCCGACGATTTTGCCACGCTCCCGCACACCGGCATCACCCCGGTCATCTGCGGCGACGCGCACCTGGGCAACTTCGGCTTCTACGCCTCCCCCGAGCGCGAGCTCGTCTTCGACCTCAACGACTTCGACGAGGCCCACCCCGGTGCCTGGGAGTGGGATCTGCGCAGGCTCGTGACCAGCGTGTACGTCGCCGGCCGACAGAACGGGTTCCGCGAGCACGACTGCGCGGACGCCGTGCGCCACTGCGTGCAGGAATACCGCGAGCAGATCGGGCACCTCGCCGCGATGCCGCTGCTGGCCCGCTCCTTCGAGACGATCGACGTCGACGACATGCGCAAGGCCGCCAGCAAGCAGAGCTTCAAGGAGGAGATCGAACGGGCGGCCCGCCGCGCCCGCCGTCGCACCAGCGACCGGGCGCTGCCCCGGTTCACCGAGCAGCGTGACGGCACGGCCCGTCTGGTGCAGGAGCCGCCGCTGATCACCCGCCCCACCGACGAGGACCTCGACCTGCTGGCGGAGGCCCTCGACGGCTACCTCAACACGCTTCCCCCGCACTGGGCGCGCATTCTCGCGGGCTATCGCATCGTGGACATCGCGCACAAGGTGGTCGGGGTCGGGTCGGTCGGGCTGCGGGCGTACGTTGCGCTGTGTGAAGGAAGCAGCCCCGACGACGTGGTCTTCCTGCAGCTCAAGCAGGCCCGTCGCTCGGTCGTCGCCAAGCATCAGCACGGCGAGGCCGCCTGGCACCGCCACCAGGGCCAGCGCGTCGTGGAGTACCAGCAGGCGCTGCAGACGGTCAGTGATCCGCTGCTCGGCTGGACAACCGTCGGTGACCTGCAGTTCTACGTGCGGCAGTTCCGGGACATGAAGGGCGCGATCGTCATCGAGGACATCAACGCCTCGGCCCTGGAGGACTACGCCGGCATCTGCGGCTACCTGCTCGCCAAGAGTCACGCCCGCACCAGCGGCGCGTCGATGATCGCCGGCTACATCGGAGGCAGCGACAAGTTGGACGACATGCTGAGCAGATTCGCCCGCGCCTATGCGGACCAGGTCGAATCCGACCACGCCCGCCTGGTCGACGCCGTCCGGACGGGCGTCCTGCCCATGGTGACGGCGTGAGCGGGCGGCTGGATCTGAACGCGCCGGCGGTGGTGGACTTCTGGACCGAGCGGCACCTGTGCACGCTGACCACGCTGCGTGCCGACGGGTCGCCGCACGTGGTGCCGGTCGGCACAACGGTCGACCGCGAGGCGGGCCTGCTGCGGGTCATATCGTCACGCACCGCCGTCCACGTCCGGCACGTGCTGGCCGGCGCCGAGCGGGTCGCGATCTGCCAGGTCGACGGCGCCCGCTGGGCCACGATCGAGGGCAGTGCGGTGATCCGCGACGACCCGGAGTCGGTGGCGGAGGGCGAGAAACGCTACGCCGAGCGCTACCGCACCCCCCGCCCCAACCCGCAACGCGTCGTCATCGAGGTCTCGATCACCAAGGTGATCGGCTCAGCGACCCTCGGCGCTCCGCGGTAGGAGACACAGGCGGCTGCCTGCCCCGGGCGGGAACCGGCCGGGGGTACCGCAACTACCCCCGGCCGGCCCACCCCCATCGTAAGGAGTCACATGATCCTCCGGCTTGCGGTGGCCGGCGCGAGAACGGACCTCGGGCACCGGATCGCCCGTCGCCGACGCCGCGACAAGATCACGCAGAGCGAGCCGGACGAGGCTTAAAGAAAGTTCAGAGCTGGATATATCTCGATGCATTGACATCGCTCACCTGCGGATCGATGCTCGGGTTGCGGCCCGTTCGCGGTTCGCGAAGGTCAGGGGTGCTCCCCCACGTGCCCGCCTCGCGGCTCCTCTGCCCGGACGCCATCCCCTGCGGGCCCCCACCCGGCAGGCGTCGAAACCGGCGGCCGACCGTGGATGTGACCATGACGATCTCCCGCCGGTTCGCCGGCCTCTCCGCCCTGCTGCTCGCGGGCGTGCTCGGCCTCGCCGTGCAGACCGTGACGTCCGCGACCGGTGCGGACGCCGCCCAGACCGCCATCCGCGCCGCCGACCCCAGCGTGCTCCGCGTCGGCGGCACCTACATCTCGGTCCAGTCGATCAACGGCGGCATCGGGGTACGTCAGGCCGCCTCCCCCGATGCCCTCGCCGCCGCCACCGTGCGCCAGGTCTTCACCGACAACCAGGGCCTCGGCGAGGTCTGGGCCCCCGAGATCCACGTCGACGGCGGCCGTTTCTACATCTACTTCACCATGGGCACCGGCGCCGCCCACCGCATGTACGTGATCAGCTCGGCGGCGGCGGACAGCGGTTACGGCGCGGCGACCAAGCTCAACCTCCCGGACGACCGCTGGGCCATCGACGGCACCATGTTCGTCTTCAACGGCCAGCGCTACTTTGTCTGGTCCGGCTGGGCGGGCACCACCAATGTGGAGCAGAACCTCTACATCGCCAGGATGACGAGCCCGACGGCGGCGACGGGAGCCCGGGCGATCATCTCCCAGCCCCGCGAGAGCTGGGAGAGAGTCGTGGGGAACCCCTTCATCAACGAGGGCCCCGAAGCGATCAGGGACCCCAGCGGCCAGCTCCACGTCACCTATTCGGCCAACGGCAGCTGGAGCGACCAGTACTGCATCGCCGACCTGCGGTTGCGTGCCGGCGGCGACCCCATGTACGTCTGGGACTGGTACAAGTCGAACGGCTGCCTCTTCGGCTCGAACCGGGCGACCATGATGACCGGCTGGGACCCGACCCTCAACGTCAACGGCCCCGGGCACCACACGTTCGTCCTGCTCAACGGCGACATCAACACGAGCCCGCCGGCCGGTTCCCGCTTCCCGCTGATGTTCCACGCCGTCCCGAAGGGCACGCCGTACTCGTGGGCCAACCGCTCCTGGTACACCGGGACGTTCATGTGGTGGGGCGCCATCACCTACAGCCGGGCCAACGTGCCGGGCTCGCCCACGGACACCGGCTGGAGCCTCAAGTTCTTCGAGTGACCGCTCACCGGGTGGTCAGGCGGATCTCCGTGTAGGCCCGCAGCACGAACGTCGGGCGGTGCACCGGCTCCGCGGCGAGCGCCAGGGCCGGGGCGTGGTCGAGCAGGGCGGTCAGGCCCGCCTGGAGCTCGATGCGGGCGAGCGGGGCTCCGAGGCAGAAGTGCAGGCCCGCCCCGAAGCCCAGATGCGGGTTGGGGTCGCGGCCCACGTCGAACCCGTCCGGCTCGGTGAAAACCCCGGGGTCGCGGTTCGCGGCCCCGAGGAGCGCGGCGACCTGGCCGCCCGCCGGGATCGTGACGCCGGCGATCTCGACGGGGGCGGCGGCCGTCCGGACGAACATGTGCAGCGGCGGGTCGTACCGGATCATCTCCTCGCCCGCGGTCCCGGTCAGCGTCCGGTCGGCCCGCAGCCGGGCCAGCTGACCGGGATGCCGCAGCAGCGCCACCATCCCGCCGCCGAGGGCGTTGACCGAGGCCTCGTGCCCGGCGTTGAGCAGCAGGATCGCCGAGGCGACGAGCTCCTCCCCGCTGAGCCGGTCGCTGCCGTCCCGGACCGCGACCAGGTGACTGATCAGGTCGTCACGCGGCTCGGCCCGCCGTTTCGCCGCCAGATCAGCCAGGTACGCCGCGAACTCCCGGCACGCCCTCAGCGCGGCGGTCTCCTGCTCCGGCGTACGCGACACCTCGTACATCCGCACGATCGCGGCCGACCACGGCCGGAGCAGATGCCGGTCGGCGGCCGGAACCCCCAGCAGCTCCGCGATGACCGTCACCGCGAGCGGCTCGGCGACCTCGGCGAGCAGATCGAACTCGGTCCCGGCCGCCCGGACCAGCGCCGCGGCCTCGGCGGCGACGGCCGGCCGCAACCGCTCGACATGTCCGCGCCCGAAAGCCTGGGCCACCAGCGACCGCAGCCGGGTGTGCACCGGCGGCTCGTTCTCCATCATCTGGTGCCGGTGCAGCAGGTTGAACGGCTCCCAGACCGCGGCCGGCTCCCGGTCCCGCCAGAACCGCCCCAGCCGCCGGTCCCGCAGCACCGCGCCGGCGGCGGCATGACTCGCGGCCACCCACATCCCGGTCGGCTCGTGCCAGCTGACCGGGCCTCGCCGCCGCAGCACATCCAGCCCCGGGTACGGATCGCGCACGAACCCGGGATCGTCGAACTCGACCTCCATCCCGGAACGGTAACCCCTGCCGGGCCGGTCGCCGCGTGATGAGATGAGGTCGATGACCGTCACCCTTCGGGTCGACGCGACGCCCACCGCGGGCGCGCTCACCCTCCGCCCCTGGAACGCCGGGGACGTCGAGGCGCTGGTGGAGATCTATCGGGACCCCACCCTGCGCCGCTGGACGAGCCTCCACGTCGAGGACACCGAGGGCGCGAAGTGGTGGCTGGACATCCAGGATCGTGGCTGGCGGACCGGGAAGCGGCTCAGCTTCGCGGTTCTCGAGGACGACCTCCCCGGGGTGGCGGGCTACCTGGCGTTGAAGAGACCCGATCCGCAGGGCTCCGCCGCCGGCCTCACCTATTGGACGGCCGCCCACGCCCGGGGCCGCGGGGTCGCTCCCCGGGCGCTGGAAGGCCTCTCGACCTGGGCCCTCAGCACCGGCGGTCTCCGCCACCTCGAACTGATCCACGAGGCGGCCAACGAGGCCTCGTGCCGGGTCGCCGGAAAGGCCTCGTTCCGGCTGCACCACACGCTGCCCGACGGGAGTCACGTGCACATGCGTGATTGCCGCTGACGGTTTGGGTATGCGGGCTCATCCGCTCGGGTCGCGCCGTTGGCAGGGTGTTGAGGCATGACGTCTGCCACGCTCGCCGCGCGCACCCCGGTCACCCGGGACCGCTACGCGGACCTGCTCCGGGTCGCCTCCCTCGGAATCGTCATCTGCGGTCACTGGCTCATGGCCGTCCCGGACGAGGACGGCGAGGGCATCACCAACGTTCTCGCCGTCGTGCCCGTGCTCCAGCCGCTGACCTGGCTGTTCCAGGTGATGCCACTCTTCTTCCTGGTCGGCGGGTTCGGTCATGCCCGGGCGCTCGGGTCGCTGGAGCGCCGCGGCGGCGGGTACGCCGACTTCGTGCGGGCACGCGTGAGCCGGTTGCTGCGTCCCGCGGCGGTCTTCCTGGCCGTGTGGGTGCTGCTGGCCGTGGCCGCGGGGCTGGCGGGGCAGGATCGGGGCATGGTGCGGCTCGGGCTGCGTACGGTGGTGCAGCCGTTGTGGTTCCTGGGTGTCTATCTCGGACTCGTCGCGCTGGCGCCGGTGATGCTGCGGCTGCACCGGCGTTACGGTGTGGCTGTCCCGATCGCGATGCTCGCCGCGGCCGGTGTCGTGGACCTGCTGCGTTTCCACGGGCACTCCCAGCCGGCCGTACTCAACCTCCTCCTGGTCTGGGGCGGGGTGCACCAGCTGGGTTTCTTCTATGCGGACAGGACCCTGCAGCGGCACGGCCCGGCCCTGGCCGTCCTCGGCATGGGAACCGTGCTCCTCCTGACGACTTTCGGCCCGTATCCCGTATCCATGGTCGGACTCCCGGGAAGCCGGATGTCGAACATGTCCCCGCCTTCGACAGCGCTCGCCGCCCACTCGATATGGCTGATCGGCGTCGCCATGCTGCTCCGTGCGCCCGCGACGAGATGGCTGGAACGAGCCCGGGTCTGGCAGGCCGTCATCGCGGCGAACGGGCTGGCGATGACCGCCTTCCTCTGGCACCTGAGCGCGGTCTTCGTCCTCCTCACGATCCTCCCCACCGGCATCGGCGGCACGCCGGGAACACCGGCCTGGTGGCTCACCCGCCCGGTCTGGCTCGCGGCCGCAGCGGCCCTGACCTCGGCCTTCGTCCTCGTCTTCCGCCGCTTCGACACCACGATCCCGCGACCGGGCGGGTCGGCAGCACCCGCAGCGATCGGCGTCACGTTGTGCACTCTCGGCATCATCGGACTCTCGGCGGTCGGGCTGGGCGGGCTGCTGACCGGCCACAAGGCCGCACTGCTAGGCATCGAGGTCACCGCGCCGCTCACCCTGGCCATGATCGCTGTGGGGGCCGGGCTGGTCCGCGCGCGGATTGTCGTACCCCGGCGGTAGCGTTCCGGTATGTCAGTCGAGCTTTTGGAGGGTGCGCCGGTCGCGCTGGGCGGCCCACGAGGCATGAGCGTTGTCCGTACGCTCCCCAGCAGGCACAGACGCATGGTCGGCGCCTGGTGCTTCCTCGACGCGTACGGTCCGCACGACCTCGCCGGGTCACCGGGCATGCGCGTCGGCCCCCACCCGCACATCGGCCTGCAGACGGTGACGTGGCTGCTCAGCGGCGAGGTGCTGCACCGCGACAGCCTCGGCAACCGCCAGGAGATCCGCCCCGGCCAGCTCAACATCATGACGGCGGGCAGCGGCATCTCGCACTCCGAGGAGACCCCGGCTGAGCACGGCCCGGTGCTCCAGGGCGTACAACTCTGGGTCGCCCTGCCCGACCCCGACCGTCACATGCCCCCGGCCTTCGCCCACCACGCAGATCTCCCCGTCATCCGCGAAGGTGGCCTGACCGCCACGGTCCTGATGGGAACTCTCGCCGGCGCGACCTCCCCGGCCCGCTGCCACACCCCGCTGATGGCCGCGGAAATCACCCTCACCGCCGGCACCACCACCTCGATCCCCGTCAACCCCACCTTCGAGTACGCCATCCTGACGCTCGACGGCGAGACCACCACCGCCGGCACCGCGCTCAAACCGGGCCCGCTGCTCTACGTCGGAGCAGGCCATTCAACGCTGGACCTGAGCGCGGGCCCGCCGACGCGGGTGCTCCTGCTCGGCGGGGAACCGTTCGAGGAAAAGCTCGTCATGTGGTGGAACTTCGTCGCCAGAACATCCGAGGAGGTCGTGGCCGCCCGCGAGGCCTGGAACGCCGCCGAGCACAACGCCGGGGCGGGACCGTTCGGCGAGGTCCTGGGGTACGACGGGCCGCGCATCCCGGCGCCGCCCATGCCGATCACGACGCTGGTTGCCCGGGGGCGGGTGCGGTGAGCTCGCGGTGCGCGGATTGGGTTGACGCGGGGAGCTGAGCAGCGCATCGTCGATAAGAGACGGCTCCGAACGGGCGGGCGGTGGGCACGGCTCGGAGGTTGGGCACGGCTCGGCCTGGTGCGGCTATGCGTTCGGGCTTGGCCCGGACGTTGGGATTGGCCGGGGTGTTCGGCTTGGCCCGCGCTGGGCTTGGCCCGGCGCTGGGCTTGGCCCGGCGCTGGGCTTGGCCGGCGCTGGGCTTGGCATTCGGGCGGGGCTCGGAGCTGGGTCGGACTTGGGATTCGCGCGGGCTGAAGGAGCGCGGCGTGAGCATGGTTGACGTTGGGAAACTGGCACTCATCACTGCGGCGCCCACGCTGATCGGGGCGACTGTCGTCTACGCGCCCAAAGTCTTTGCGGTGTTGAGCCGGGTGTGGGCCGAGAAGGCACCCCAGCAACCACAACCAATCGGGCCGCCGATCGAACGACTGGCCACCGACCTGCGGCGACTGTTGCGCCTCCACGACGACTTGACCCGCTCGGCACACATGGCCATGTGCGCCCACCGGCTCTGGTCCGTCGAAGCAGCAATCGCAGTCCGCGCAACCGAAGCAGCCCGCGCCCTGGGCGTAGCCCACCAGGAACCCCCACCACCTGGCAACCTCACCCGCGCCGAACTGATCGCCCTCCTGCACTCCCTCGCCGACGCGGGCATGGTGCTGCCCAGTTCATTAGGACACTTCACCCAACACGGACGCCTCTGACCCTGACCACCCTGCGACGGCCAGCCGGCAGACGATTGCTCGGGTGGCCGAGCAGACAGATACGGCCGGGCCAAAACGGGCGGCCGGGTGGCCGGGCCGGTGCCGGGTCGCCGGGTCGCCAGGTCGTTGGGGTTGCTGGGGTTGCTGGGGTTGCTGGACGGATGGCCAGGCGCCGGGCGGATGGCCAGGGCTCGGGTCGCTGGGTGTGGCCCGGCTATGACAGGCGGTCGGGCAAACGGCTGGCCAGGTGCCGGGTCGCCGAGTGTGGCCGGGCAGAAACGGGCGGTCGGACAGACGATTGATCGGTCCGGGGTCGACGGGTCGACGGGTCGACGGGTCGACGGGTCGACGGCAAACCTTCCTCGGGCGGGCTGGGAGGGGCGAAACGGCGGCGGGTGCACCCGCCGCCGTTTCTCATTCCCCGGCGGCGCAGAACGGGGGGCTGTTTGCGCCTGCCGGAGAGGTCTTGGGTATCGCCTGTGCGACCAGTCGGTCTTGCCGCGAGGCGGCATCAAGATGCGGTCTCTCCGAGCTGGAGTCGATCGACGAAGCGCTGAGCCAGCTTCTCGACCACCGGCTTGACGCTTAAGCGCTCGGCTTACCCCCTCGCCCACTGGCCTGTCGCTGGAACGCTGGCCCACTACTCAACCGCCGGCCTTGTCGTCAACCACCGTGCTGGCGCCCTACCGCTGGGTTGGCGCCCAACCGCTGCCCAACCGCTGCGCTGCCGCCCTGCCACTGAGCTGGCGCCCTGCCACTGAGCCACCACCCTGTTACTGAGCCGGCTCTCAACCGTTGAGCCAGTCACTCGGGCGCAGGGCCGGTGCTTAACCGCTGAGCCAGCCACCCAGACGCAGGGCCGGCGCTCAATCGCTGAGCCAGTCACTCAGACGCTGGGCCTGGTTACCGGGGCAGTGGGGTCCGCTGAGAGCGTGTCGGCAGGCAAAGCGCCCGCCAGCCGAAAGCGGCCACCCTGCCCAGGAGCCTCCGGCGGAGAGCGGATATCAGAGCGAGGTCCGAATCAGCGGTTGCGGGTGGTGCGGGCCAGGTTCGGGGCGTTGAGGGTGGAGAGGGTCCAGGAGTCCAGGCGGCGCAGGGTTGACCTGAGTGCGGCGTGGACAGAGCTGGGGGTCATAGGGGACATATTGCGCTCCTTTCGGTAGGTGTCGTGTTTCTGTCACTTGGTGGATCTAGGCGCGGCAGGGTCGCGCGGGGCTGAGCTGGGGCCTTACGGAGCGGGGACTGCGGGGCGGTGTGGGGCGTCTCAGCAACCGTGACATCCCGGGGCACCATGATCCGTGGGGGCGCGACGTGTCTCTCGACACGGTCACCGTACGTGTCCGTAGCATTGGCGGGCGTATTGGCGTACCTGTGAGATTTGAGGGGTGGGGTTAAGAATGGCTTAAATTATTGGGGGATCCATGGAGCGGAAACATTAGGGAGCGTTCATGGAATGGCTGCACGGCTCGGACTCCCCCGTCACTCTCCGTGGATTGTGCTTGATCCGCAGGTCGCTGCGCCGCAGGAAATGAACCGCTGGGCTTCCGCGTCCGTACTGTGCGTCGACGGACCATGCCCGGCGGGCTGTGATGCCGGGGGCGGCCCGGGTCCTCGGGGGTGGGTGACGTGGCTCCGCGGGTGGTGGCGCCGTACGCAAATCCATGGTTAACCTTCCAAGCCTGCTGCGCGGAGGGGATTCCGGACGCGCGGGCGGGCGGGCGTGGCAGCGAGGACGGGGGCACGGATGCGGCAGCGGGACGGCTCGGCGTGTCCGGCATCGTGTCCTCGTGACGGGGCGGCCCGATGAGCTACGAGGACGACGAATACTGGGAAGACGAGTACGACGACGACAAGAAGCGCGCCGTACCGTTCCCTGACGCGACCGCTACGGCGCGTGATCCGTACGCGGACGCTGCTGTTCTTTCCCGATGGGGACCCGACACCCGCCGGCCGGCGCAGAATCGCAAACCCTCGGCCCGGACCCAATACCTCGCGGAAGACGATTTCGACGCTTCCCCCCGCATTTCCCGTACGCCCGGAGCGCCGTCCTCGCGCGCGCAAGCGACCCCGCAGCCGCGCATGCCCGCGCCACCCCAGCCACGCACAGCGTCGGCCCCGGCGGCCCGCACTCCCGTAACGCCCCCGCCGCGCACGTCGGCGGCGCCTCCACCCAGGACGCCCGTGTCGTCCCCGCCCAGGACACCGGTCTCGGCCGCGCCCCGCATGCCCGACGAGTCGGACCAGACCGTCGACGAGCTGGCCGAGCGCAGGCAGCGCAGGCAGAACGGCCACCCCCGCTCAGCGGGCCGCGACGAGCAGATCAAGCAGGCCTTCGACGGCGACCGCCCCAGCTGGCTGGACGACCCCGGCTTCGAAGCAGCCGACCTCGACGCCGCCCCGATCGAGTTCGGCCCCGACGGCGTCCAGAACCGAGCCCTCGACTTCGACGAACTCGAGTACGACGACCGCGAATTCGACGCCGACGACTGGGAAGCCCAGCGCAAGTACACGTCGGTCCAGCGCGCCCGCCGCATCGAGACCTCGTCCTTCTGGGACGGCGACCCCGCCGACGAAGAGGAAGAACGCCCCCGCCGCAACCGCCGCAAGCCGGACCCCGAGCCCCCGGCCGTTGCCGGTCGCGCGAAGGTCACACCGGCGCGCCCCTCCGATCGCCCCGAGACCCGTCCGGCCAGCCGCCCTTCCGAGCGCCCCGACGTCCGTCCGGGCGCCCAGCCCACGGACCGTCCCGACATGCGCCCCGGCGTCCGCCCCGCGGATCGGCCCGCCGCCCGCACAACCGAGCAGCCCGATCTGCGTCCCGGCGTCCGCCCCGCGGATCGGCCTGCCACCCGTTCTTCCGACCAGCCCGACGTGCGTCCCGGCGCCCGGCCCGCTGCCCGTCCTTCCGAGCAGCCCGACGTACGTCCGGGCGCCCGGCCCGCGGATCGCCCTGCTGCCCGTCCTTCCGAGCAGCCCGATACGCGTCCCGGCGCTCGCCCCGCGGACCGTCCAGCCGCCCGGGTGGCGGACGGCGCTGTGGCACGTCCGGCCGACCGCGCCTCCGGCTGGCCCGTGGACCGGCCGTCGGACCGTCCCGCCGAATGGCTCGGGGACCAGCCCGCGGAACGTACGTCCGGCTGGCCTGCGGAGCAGACTTCCGACTGGGCAGCCGAGCGTCAGACGGACTGGTCCGCGAACCGTCCCTCCGACCGGCCCGAAGTGCCATCGGTACGGCGCGAGGTTGTGCCGCCGACGCCTCCCCCGGCTCCGATTTCGGCTCAAGCCCCGGCCCCGGCTCCGGCTCCGAAATCACCCGGCCAGGACAAGGCGCCGAAGGAAAAGAAGCCCTCCCGCCTGCGCTTCCGCAAGAAGGAAGACCGCGAGACCGCCGCACAGAAGCAAGCCGCGGAGGAGCAGCGCCGCAACGCCGAGAACCCAGCCGCACTCCGCGACGAACCGGGCAGCCGCACGCCGTTCCGCCGCCCGTTCGCTGCACCGCCCGAGCCCCAGGCCTACGAAGCTCAACCCTCTTACGAAGCCCCGCAGTCCTACGAGTCCCCGCTCCCCCACGACGGCCAGCCCTCCCATGCCGGTCAACTCTCCTACGACGGCCAGCCTTACGACGGTCGGCAGCCCTACGAGGGCGCCCAGCCCTACGAGGACGCCCAGCCCTACGACGCGGGTCAGCCTTACGACGCGGGTCAGACCTATGACGCAGGCCAGACCTACGGCGCAGGCCAGACCTACGACGCGGGCCAGACGTACGACGCGGGCCAGACGTACGACGCGGGCCAGGCCTACGACGCGGGCCAGGCATTTGACGCAGGGCAGGCCTATGCCCCGAGCCAGGCATACGGCGCGGGTCAGACCTATGACGCAGGCCAGACCTACGACGAGGGCCGGGCCCACGACGAGGGTCAAGGTTACGAAGAGGGGCAGAGCGCCGAAAGCCAACCCTTCCAGGGCCGGCCCGCAGCATTCCAGCAGCCCGCATTTGATCAGGGAAACGAGTGGCAGCCCGCCGCATTCCACCCCGACAAGTACGACTCGGCCGCCCCCCTCGACACCACCGACCCCGCAGCATCCAACCGCGACAACCGCCAACGGTCCGCCGACCCCGCAGCGTTCCTGCGTGGCGACGAGCAGCGCCCGGCCGCGTTCGATCGAAACGACGAGCGCCGGCCCACCCCGTTCGAGCGGGACAAGGACCGCCGGCCGGCGCCGTTCGGGCAGGACAAGGACCGCCGGCCCGCCGAGTTCGGGCAGGACGACGAGCGCCAGTCCGCCACGTACCGGTCCGACTTGTACGATCCTGCCGGCGCTGAGTCGCGTACCGACAGCTGGGAGGATGACCACGCTCCTTACCGGCCGCAGGCTGATTCACCTGCGGCTGCGGCGACCACGCAGCAGGGCGAGCGGGCCGGCCAGCAGGAGCAGCAGGACGACAGCCCGCGCATTCTCAGCCGGGCGACCCCGCCTGTCGCGCCCAAGGTCATCAAGAAGGCGGCACCGCCGGCGACCCCACGCGTCATCAAGGCGGACCCGCCGACCATGCCCCGGGTGGTCGCCGCACCGCCGACAGCCACCCCGTCCCGCCCGGCAACCCCCGACCAGGCCGATCACTCCCGGCCGATCTCTCCCGCAGCCTCCACCAATGCCACGGGTACGCAGGACAGCCCGGCCGCCTACGACAACAGCACCCCGCCGTCCCGCCCGTCCCGAGTCGGCTACATCACCTCGGACGGCCCGATCATCCCCCCGGGCCACGACCACGCCCAGCGCCCCGGCCGCGGCACAGCCCAGGTCCCCCAGCCCCCCGCCGACCGCCCGGCACCGCCCCAGCCGGCCCCCGGAAGTCACGCCCCCGACGCCCCGGTCAGCCCCGCAGCCGAAACCCCGGTCAGCCCCGCCACAGGCACCGTCCGCAACCGCCCGGCCACCGACCCCGGCCGCCACGGCATCCCGGCGCAGAACCAGTCCACCCAGTCCGGCTACGCGAACGCTCCCACCCCCGAGCCGTTCCGGGCACCGATCTCCGCGGCCGCCGCCTACGCACCCACAGATGACCTCCGTCAGCCCGAGCGTGACTTCCGTCAGGCAGACCACTTCGGGCAGCCCGGCCAGCACGAACAGCCCGACCAGTACACGCAGCAGCCCGATCAATATGGGCAGGAGCCCGACCAGCTCCGCCGGACCCCGCCGTCCGGACAGCCGGCGCCACCGGTCTCGCCCGCGCCGTCGGGCCCGTCGGCCGGGACACCGCCGATCCTGCCCACCCCCGCGCCGCAATCCAACGCAGCGCCGCACTCCGGCGCCGCGCCGCAGCCCATGCCGCCGTCGACTCCCACGCCGATTCGCCGTCCCGCTGCCGCTGCACCCCCGCAACGCCCCACGGATCAGCGCCCGCAGTACGACGTACCCCAGACTCCGGCCGCCTTCACCCCCTGGGCCGATCAGGAAACCTCCCCCCAGCGGGGCCAACTCCCCCAGCACCAGCACGGCCAGGGCCAGCACGACCCGGGCCCCCAGGAAGGCACCACCTCCGAACGCCCGATCGTCGGCGGCCCCCGCACGGCGATGATCCTCTCTACGGGCGAACCGTCCGCCGTACCGCGCTCGCAGCGCCCGCCGTCCCGCATCGCCCCCGTCAGCGGCGCACCCGGCTCCCACCGCCCCGTCAGCAGCACCCCCGGATTCCCGCCCGTCAGCAGCACCCCCGGCTTCCCGCCCGTCAGCAGCACCCCCGGTGTCACGCCTGCCAGTAGCGCACCCAACTTCCCGCCGACCAGTAGCGCACCCGGATTCCCGCCGGTCAGCGGTGCGCCGGGCGCGGATCGTCCGGCCAGCGGTGGAGCACCGGACTACCCGGTCAGCGGTGGCCCGGTCAACGGTGGCCCGGTCAGCGGTGGCCCGATCACGGACCGTTCCATGGGCGAGGTGCCCATCGCCGGGCGTACGCCGGGCGCCGGCCAGACCCCGAGGGGCACCCAGGCCGGCGAAGGCCCGACCGTCGCGATGGCCCGGGCGAGTGTCGTCCCGGTGCCGGCACCCCCGCGGCCGCAGGACGACGCCGCCCGCCAGGCCGAAGTTTCACGCCAGGCCGAGGCTTCACGCCAGGCCGAGGCCTCCCGCCAGGCCGAGGCCTCCCGCCAGGCCGAGACGACGCGGCAGGCGGAAGCATCGCGGCAGGCGACGGGGGCAGCGCGCCAGGCCGAAGCGACACGCCAGGCCGAAGCCGCCCGTCAAGCCGAAGAAGCCGCCCGCCAGGCAGCCGCGGCACGCCGGGCAGCAGCCGAACGGCAGGCCGAAGCAGCACGCCAGGCCGAGGTGGCCCGGCAGGCGGAAGAGGCGGCACGCCAGGCCGAAGCCGAAGCGACCCGTCGCGCGGCCGAAGCGCAGGAGGCCGCCCGCCAAGCCGAAGCGGTACGCCAGGCGGAGGAGGCAGTGCAACGGGCCGAACACGCCCGGCACGCCGAGGAGACCGCGCGTCACGCCGCCGAAGCCGCCTACCGCGCACAGGTCGATCGCGAAGCGGAAGCAGCCCGCCAGGCCGAAGCCGAACGCCAAGCAGCCACCCGCCTTGCCGAAGCCGCCCGCCACGCCGAAGAAGCCGCCCGCCACGCCGACGCGGCACGCAAAGCCGAAGAAGCCGCCCGCCAGGCCGAAGCCACCCGCCAGGCCGAGCAGGCCGCCCGCCAGGCCGAGGCCACCCGCCAGGCCGAGCAGGCCGCCCGCCAGGCCGAAGCAGAACGCCAGGCCGAAGTCGCACGCCAAGCCGAAGCAGAACGCCAGGCCGAAGTCGCACGCCAAGCCGCGCGTCATGCCGAAGCAGAACGCCAAGCTGAAGCCGCACGCCAGGCCGAGACAGAACGCCAAGCCGAAGTCGCACGCCAAGCCGCGCGTCAAGCCGACCATGCACGCCAGGCCGAACAAGCACGCCAAGCCGACCAAGCACGCCAAGCAGAAGACGCACGCCGGGCAGAAGCAACGCGGCAGGCGGAGCTGGCCCGCGAGGCGGAATCCGCGCAGCAAGCCGAGGCAGCACGGCAAGCAGCAGCCCGCCAGGCGCAAGAAGCCCGGCAAGCGGAACAGGCCCGCCGAGCCGAAGAAGCCGCGCGCCAGGCCCAGGTAGCACAGCAGGCGGAAGCGGCTGCGCGGGCTGAAGCACGGCGGGCTGAGTCCGCTCGTCAGGCGGCGGCGAACAGGGAGATGCAGCGCAACGGTGCGCTGCCGTCGAGTTCGCTGCCGGTTTCGGCTGTTCCTCAGCAGGAGCGTCCGGGGCCGAATCCCGCGGCTAATGCGCTGCCTATCGGGCGGTTGCTGACGTCCGGGCCGACTGCGCCGCCGAAGTACGCGGATTCCGAGCTTGGGCCTACCTGGTTCGGGCCCAAGAATCAGAACAGCAACGACACAAACACCAACCCGGAGGGTACGCCGCCCGCGAACCGGCCCGCCCCGGCAAGCGAGCCGTCCGCCCCCGCCGCCGACCGGGCAGTCGACCAAGCCACCACAGCAGCCGACCGCGCAGATGACCAAGCCACCACAGCAGCTGATCGGACGGTTGAGCCGGCCGACCCCGTATCTGAGCGGGCAAGTGAGCCGGCAGCTGACCGGGTAGCCGAGCCTGCCGCCCCGTCAGCTGACCGGGCGACTGACCCGGCTACCCCAGCAAGTCTGGCTCAGGCGGATCTGCCACCGGCTGCAAATAACCAGGTCGAGGAAAACCCGAAAGCCCCAGAACCGGCGGCAGCCCCGGAACCAGCAGCCACCAAGCCAGCACCAGCGCAGCCGCAAGCAGCAGAACCGCGAGTAGCCAAAACACAGGCAACCGAACCGCCGTCGGCAGAACCGGCATCAGCAACGCCGGCAACACCCGAACCCCCGCGCCCGGAAACGCCCACCGACCCGCAGCCGAGCACCCCCGAAGCGACCACCCCCAAGGCGACCACTCCCGAAGCGACCACCCGAGAAGCGACCACCCCCGAGGCGACAAGCTTCAACCGCCCCACCGCCGAGCACGCCACCCTCACCGAGCCGTCCGAGACGGACAGTCGCAGTGTCGTCATCGATCTGGACATCACCAGTTTGATGAACGGCCTGGTTGCCGCTGCCGGGGCCGTGGCGCCTGAGCGGCCGGGCGTGAAGCCGCTCGCCCCGCTGGTGATGCGCGCGGCTCGCGTACCGGAGAAAAAAGAGCAGAAGCCGCTCGGGCCGGAAGACCTGGCGGCGATCCGGTGGCGGCTGGACGGGGCGACGCTGAAGGAGATCGTTGACGATCGCGAGGCGTTGAAGGAGCTCGGGGAGCGGCTGGACGGGCCGTTGGCCGAGGAGCAGGACAATGTCGCGCGGGCCGGGTTGCTGAGCGTACGGGCCGAGGTCTACCGGTTGCTGGATGAGCTCGGGATGGCGGCGGCGGCGAGCCGGTTGGCGCTGGCTCATGCCGAGTCGGCCGGGGATGTCCAGGCGACCGTGATCGCGCAGGCCGAGCTGGCTCATGTGCTGCGGTTGCGGGGCGACTATCAGGAGGCCGACCGGCTGTTCGAGCAGGCCGCAAGTTCCGGGGCGCCCGACCTGCTGCGCAGCGTCGTGCACGAGAACGCCGGGCGGAGTGCTTTCGATCAGGGGCGGCACATGGAGGCCCTCGATCATTTCACCCGGTCGGTACGGCTGGGGCTGCCGGAGGATCAGGAGCTGATCCAGCGCATCGATGTGGCGCTCGAGGCGATCTACATCCATGTGCTGCGGGACGGGTGGGGGCCCTATCCCCGGCTCCGGCGGGAGATCGCCGGGCTGGTCAAGGCCGCTGATCCGGAACAAACTGCCTGACCTGGGGTACGCGGTCCACGTTGTGCCTTCCGCCGCGCGGCGGCTCGGCCGGTGCGGCGTGCCGTCCCACTCGCGGCTCCTCGTCCGGCCCGGTCTCCGCAGCCCGGGCGCGGCCCGACGGCGTGGCGAGGGCGATCCTCCCCCGGCCGGAGCTCTTCGCGTCGTACAGCGCGGCGTCGGAGGCCGCGACCAGGTCGTCGATGGTGCCCACATCGTCCGGGAGCGTCGCGATGCCGATGCTCAGACTGGGTGGGCCGCCCGGCAGCACGGTCGTCGCGGACACCGCGGCGATCAGGGACTCCGCGGCCCGGACAGCCGTGGGACGATCGGCGCGCAGGAGCAGGACGAACTCGTCGCCGCCGAGCCGCGCGGCGATGCCGGAGTCCCCGGTCACCGTACGCATCGCATCGGCGACCACTTGGAGTGCGCGGTCCCCCTCAGAGTGACCGTACGTGTCGTTGATGGCCTTGAAGTGGTCGAGATCGACGCTGATCAGCGCCAGACCGCCCCGGTTGAGCCCGGCCCAGGCGCCCGCGGCCTCCAGCGATTCGGTGTACGAGCGCCGGTTCGCCAGGCCGGTCAGCGCGTCCGCGTTGGCCTGCGCCTCGAGGACCGCACGCAGCCGGTCCGCACGGGCACGCAGGCCGCTGACCACGATCACGGTCATCGTCATGGCCAGGAACATGGCGATCCAGTCCGACAACCCCTTACCCGCACCGAGCACGGCGAAGACGACCACGGCGTCCCCCGCGTACACGAGCGCGAGGATCGCGTAGATGGCTCTACGGCCGAGAAAGTTCGCCGCGTAGAGCACGGGCCACAGGTAGAAGAGCTGCGAGCCGGTGCTGGCGTCCCGCGTACCCAGATTGAGGGCTGAGATCAGAGCGGCGGCGATGGCCGGAGCGGCGTACCAGAAAAAGTTCGGCAGGATCTCGGGCCGGCGCCAGCAGAGCAAGCCGGTCGCCGCCATGAGCAGCGCGATCAGGCCGATGCCGCTCTTGGCGGCGAGGCCGATGTCCGAAAGACCGCTCGTCACGGCCACATAGGGCGCCCCGGCCAGGGTGAGGTACGCGACCGCACGCGACGCGCCGTGCAGGTCGCGCAGCCTGCGATCCCCCCTGAGCAACACACCCGTAGATCGGCGGGTACGCCCCCGACGTGAGGATTCAGCCCCGTCCCGATCACCGACCCACGCCACACCGAGCCCACCCTGCCACCGCTTCGCACATTCCAGGCCGAGCTTTTCAGCGCGGCGCCATGGACGTAGTCGGCCGGCTGGTCATTCGGTGCGCAACGCTTCGACCGGGGCGCAGTCGGCCGGCAGGTCACTCGGCGCGCAACGCTTCGACCGGGACGCAGCTGGCCAGCCGGTCATTCGGTGCGCAACGCTTCGACCGGGTCGAGGCGGCCGGCGCGCTGGGCCGGGACCACGCCGAAGACGATGCCGACCGCGGCCGAGACGCCGAATGCCAGGGCCAGCGACCACCAGGTGACCGCGGCCGGGACCGGGGAGAGCCGGTCCACCAGCAGCGCCGCGGTGATGCCCAGCGCCATCCCCAGCACCCCGCCGATCGTGGTGAGCAGCACCGCCTCCAGCAGGAACTGCAACCCGATGTCGCGGGGACGCGCACCCACCGCCTTGCGCAGGCCGATCTCGCGGGTACGTTCGCGGACCGAGACCAGCATGATGTTCGAGACGCCGACCCCGCCGACGAGCAGACTGATCCCGGCGATCGCGGCCAGTACCCCGGTGAGCACCCCGAGGATGTCGCCCAGCACCCCGAGGATCTGCTCCTGGGTCACGGCGCTGAAGTCGGTGCCCGGATGCCGCTGCGTCAGCGTGGCGACGACATTGCTGCTCAACTTGGTGATCCGCTCCCGGTCAGGCGCCCGGATGGCCAGCGCGTCGACCCGGTCGGTGCCGAGCAGCCGCTGCGCCGCGGTGACCGGCACGTGCACCTCACTGTCCCGGTCCACGCCGAGGCTCTGCCCGAGCGGCTCGAACGTCCCGATGACCCGGAACCGAACCCCGCCGATGGTCACCTGGCGCCCGATCGGGTCCCGGTCCCCGAACAACTGTCCCGCGACCCCGGCCCCGAGCACCGCCACCCGCCGCGCGGTGTTCACATCGGACCGCGTCAAGTAGCTCCCCCGGTCGAGCCGCCGCACGAAAACGCTCGGCGTGGTCTCCAGCACCCCCTGCATACTGGCAAAAGCCTCCCGGCTCCCGGCCCGCACGGTCTCCCCCGACGCGATCGTCACGGCCACCCGCGACCGGTCCCCCACCACCCGCCCCACCGCATCCACATCATCCAGCGACAACGTCGAGACCGACGGCGCCGCCCCGGCCTCCAGCCGCCCCGGCACCACGATCAGCAGATTCGACCCGAGCCCCTCCACCTGCTGCTCGATCTGCTGCTTCGTCCCCGTCCCGATAGCCACGAGCGCCACCACAGCAGCCACCCCGATCACCACGCCGAGCATGGTCAGCACACTGCGCAACCGATTCGCCCGCAAAGCATCCAGCGCCACCCGCCACGCCTCAGCAAGCCTCATACCGCGCCCCCGGCAGCCGGCGCGGCATCCTTGCCCGGCCCCGCCACCCCGCCAGACGAAGCGGTGGGCACCGCGGGCGACGCAGCCTCCCCGACCGTCTCGGACTCGCCAGGCAGGACAGCCTCGCCAGGCGAAACGTCCTCATCAGGTAAAACAGCCCCAGCAGGCGAAACGGCCGAGGTGGGCGAGAGAGCGTCCGTGGCCGGGATAGCGTCCGTGGCCGGGAGAGCTTCGGTGGCCGGAACCGCCGAGATGGACGGCATGGCCGAGGTGGGCGAAACGGCTGAGATCGGCGGGACGGCCGAGGTGGGCGGGACGATGAGGCCGTCGCGCATTTCGATGCGGCGGTGGGCTCGGGCGGCTACTTCTCGGTCGTGGGTTACCAGGACCACGGCGACGCCTTCGGTGTTGAGGGATTCGAGGAGGGTGAGGATTGCTTCGCCGGTGGTGGTGTCGAGGTTGCCGGTGGGTTCGTCGGCGAGCAGGACCGAGGGGTTGGTGACCAGGGCGCGGGCGATGGCGACGCGTTGTTGTTCGCCGCCGGACATCTGGTTGGGGCGGTGGTCGATGCGGTGGCCCAGGCCGACGCGGTGCAGGAGGTCGGCGGCGCGGGCCCGGCGTTCGCGGCGGCCGAGGCCGCGGTAGACCAGGGGCAGGGCGACGTTGTCCCGGGCTGTCGTGCGGGGCAGCAGGTGGAACGATTGGAAAACGAAGCCGATGACCTCGTTGCGGAGCCGGGCCATGTCGGGCGGGGACAGCGTCGACACGTCACGGCCGCCGATCAGCAGGGTGCCGGAGGTGGGCCGGTCGAGGCCGCCCAGCAGGTGCATCAGCGTCGACTTGCCCGAGCCCGAGGTCCCGACCACGGCCACGTAGTCGCCCGCCGCCACGGTCAGCGACACACCCCGCAGGGCGCTCACCGACACCCCGTCGAGCTCATACGTCCGCGTCACGTCACGCGCCACGATCGCCGGCGGCAAACCGCCGGGGCCCTCCACCTGGCTCACCTTCCCCGCCACGATCGCGCGCAGCAACCCGTCGGACTCGCCCACCCGGCTCCCGTCACGCCCCGAGCTCGGGGGAAGAGGCTGAGAGACGGGAGGCGACGAGGCTGGTCCCGGCCAGACGATAAGGCAAGCCGGCGAAAGGAGGGCAAGGCGGAAGGCAGGGTGGCCGGAGGCATCAAAACCGGAGGCGAAAGGGCCGGAGCCGACAAAGCCGGGCACTGCAACGCCTGAGGCGACAAAGACGACGGCGACAAAGGCGAAGGATGCGAGGCCAGAGGCGACAGGGCCGAAAGCGACAGGACCGGAGGCGACAGGACCGGAGGCTGCAAGGCCGGACGCTGCAAGGCCGGACGCTGCAAGGCCGGACGCTGCAAGGCCGGACGCTGCAAGGCCGGAGGCGACAAAGGCGGAGGATGCGGGGCCTGAGGTGGGTGGGTCATGGGAGGGATTGGCCGGGGGTGACTTGGTCGGTGCCGGTGGTGACGATGGGGTCGCCGGGGGTGAGGCCGGTGGTGATCTGGACGGTGTCTTCGCCCTGGACGCCGAGGGTGACCGGGGTTTGGGTGGCTTTGCCGGCGCGGATGGTCCAGACGGTGTCGTGGCCGTTGGTGGAGAGGATGGCGCTTGCCGGGACGGTGATGGCGTCGGTGGCTTCTCGGACGTTGAGGCGGACGATGGCGCTCATGCCGGGGCGGGGGGTGGGGGTGTCGTCGGCGGATGGTTTGGCCAGGGTCAGGTGGACGCGGTAGGAGACGCCGCCGCGGGCTGAGGTGGTGGGGAGGAGGTCGATGGCGCGGACGGTGGCGGGGTAGGTGATGCCGGGGGCCGCGTCGAGCTCGATGGTGCCCTTGGTCTTGGTGCTGACCAGGAGGACGTCGGTTTCGTCGATCTCGGCGGTGACGCCCAGGCGGGCCGTGTCGACGATCGTGACGATGGCGGTGCCGGGGGCGACCGGTGCTCCCTCGGGGACGGCGGCGTCGATGCCGGGGAGCGCGCCGGGGGCAGCCGCCGCGGCGGCGGGGTCGGCGTTGGCGATCAGGTCGGTGAGGGACGGCGCGGTTGCCGAGCCGGTGCCGCCGAGCTGGACCACGCCGGAGACCGGGGCGTGCAGGGTGAGGGCGTCGACGGCCGCGCCCGCCAGGTCGTAAGCCTGCTGGGCCTGGAGGCGCTGGGCCGCGGTCAGGGCGTTGACGGCCTCCCCCACGCTCGCCACGCCGCGCTGCAGGGAGCGGACCGCGGAGCCGGCCGCGTCGGAGATCGCCTGGTACTGGGTCTGGGCGGCGTCGGCCTGGGTGCGCAGCGCCGCCCGGAGGACCGGGTCGGTGATCTTGTCGGCGGCGGCGCGGGCCTGCTCGAAGGCAGCGGCCGCGTTCGCGTCCGTCTCTGCGCGGGCGGCGACGTAGGAGGACGTGCTGCCGCCGGTGGAGACGGTGCCGGAGGAGGTCGCGTCAAGGGCTTCGGTGGCGGCGTCGAGGCGTTGCTCGGTGGCGGGAGAATCGATGATCGCGATCACCTGACCCTTTCTCACCGTGCCGCCCGGCTCGACCAGCAGCGAGCCGAGGGTGCCGCCGGCCGGTGAGGTCACCGTCGCGGCGGCGCGGGCCGTGACCGCACCGGAGGCCTCCACGACCTCGGCGACCGTGCCGCGGGTCGCCGCGCCGACGGTGACGCCGGAGGGCTCGTCGCCGCAGGAGGCCGCGGACAGCGGTGGCAGCAGGACGCACGCCACCAGGACAGCGATGGTGCGCCGGGGGGATCGGGACACGTTCGCCACTCTATGGGCAGCCACCGACAACAATTCTCGACGTCAGCGCCCGGCGGCCGATAAGAGCTGGCCAGAAAAGACGGAGATGGAGGGTACGCGGGGAGCGCCGAACCGTACGCGCTGATCGAAATCGGACGTGGGGGCTGATACCGGGCCCGTGTCGGATTGTCGGCGTGGCGGCCGGCCGGAAGGTGACGGCGCCGCCCACGATGGCGTGCGAGGCTGGTCTGCGAATTGAACCGTGCGCCCCCTCGCGCTCGTAATCCCCGTCACGGTGCCCATCCGCGTACGTGAAGGAAGATGACGATGATCCGTGCCGACGAACTGACCGTCGTGCACCACGACGACACGGTGAGCATCTTCACCGACGTCACCTACATGCTGAGCCGCGACGGCCTGACGGTGGTGACCGCGTCCGGCGACGAGCAGGCGTTCGCGGGGCACGATGTGCTGACCGTGCACGCTCACTGCGTACATGAATAGGGACAGAAAGGGCCCGCCGGCCGAGACCGACGGGCCTTTCCTGGGGTGAGAATCAGGTGCCGGAACGGCGCCCGTAGACCTTCACCGTGGAACCGATCTTGCCGATGCCGTAGTAGGCCTTGGCGTCGGCCGGCAGCATGTTGATGCAGCCGTGCGAACCACGCCACGCGTCATGGATGTACGTGGTCGTCTGGTGGAAACCGATACCACCGACGAAACGCTGCCAGTAGGGCATCCACACCGAGTAGGGGTTCGACCATTCCTTCTTGGTGCGCTTGTTGATCTTGTAGGTCCCGGCCGGCGTCCGGTGACCCTTCATGCCGCTGCGGATCACAGTGGGCTTCTTGTAGACCTTGCCGTTCTTCATCACGAACGTGGTCTGGTGCGTCAGGTCCACGCAGAACGTGAGACCCGACTTCTTCGCCTTGCACGCCGACGTCTTCGTGTCGGCGAGCCGCTTGGCCACGCCGAACGTCGTCGGGCCGGCGAGTCCCTGGGCCGGCTTGATGCCGAACCGGCTCTGGAACTTCTTGATCGCCGAGCAGTCGGCGGCGGACTGCTTGCCGTCGACCGAGACGGCGCCGAAGCCACCGATCTTCTTGAGGTAGCCCTCGACCTGCTTCTGGTACTTGCCGGTGGCGCACGAAGCCGCGGCGGCCTTCGTGACGACAACTGCGGCAACCGGTGCCGCGCTGACGGTCCGGGGCGCGGCCGAAGCCACACCCGGTGCCAGCACGGCAGCGCCCAGGCCACCGCAGACCGCCACCGCAAGCGCGGCAACGGCGAGGCGTGCGGAAACCCGCTGCACTCCCAAAACGTCCTCCCGAGGAGATGTGTCCGCACATCGAAACACACCGGTGCGACGATCCGAATCCGCCGCATGACCGTTGGCACGAACCCGGGAGTCCAGGACCGCCAGGCCAAAGGTCATAAGCCGCGCAAAACCCTCAAGAAACTCGTTACGACGTCGTTATTGGCACTGCGGAAACCTGCACCCAGAACGGGGTCCGGTCCGCGGCGAACGCCAGCCCGAACCCGGTCTCCCGCAGCCCGCAGTCCATGATGTTCTCCCGGTGCGCCGGGCTGTGCCACCAGGCGTCGACCACCGCACGCACGCTGCTCTGACCGCGCGCGATGTTCTCGCTGTAACGCCGCCATCGATACCCTGCGTGATCGAGGCGCTGCCCCGCTTGCGCTCCGGAGCGGTCCTCATGCGCGAAATAGTCATGACGGGCCATATCCGCTGCGTGACCGTCGGCCGCGGCGATCAGCTTGCGGTCCAGCCCCAGATCCGCACACCCGCCTGCCTGGCGGTGCGCGTTGATCAGCTTCAGGGCCTGCCGCTGCACGTCGCCGTCGGGATCGCCGCCTTCGGCGATCACCGCCCGCCGCTCCCCCGGTTCGTCGCGGATTTCCTGAGCTGCCTTCTTCGCGGCATTACGGGTTATTGCCGTAATTGCGGCTATTTCCAGAGATATTTTCTGTACGCCGGAAAGCGCGCTCAGAGCACCCGCCGGCAGATGTGTTGTGGGCAATTTAGTTGTGCCCAATTTAGTTGTGGGCAATTTAGTTGCACGCAATTGATTGCCGGGTGAAGCAGTTGCGTCCGACTCGAAGCCGGGCGAACCGGGGTCACCGGCGCCGGCCCCGGACGAGCCGGCAGCGCCCGACCCGGCGGTAGGCGAGCCGGCGGCACCCTGCCCGACCCTGGACGAGCCGGCGGCACCTGGCTCAGCCCCGGACGAACCGCCGGCACCCGATCCGGCCGCGGACGAACCGGCGGCGTCCAGCCCGCCGACAGGTGAGCCGGCACCACCCGGCCCGGCACCACCCGGCCCCGCAGCACCCGACCCGGCACCACCCGGCCCCGCGGCACCCGGCCCCGCAGCACCCGACCCGGCACCACCCGGCCCCGCGGCACCCGGCCCCGCGGCACCCTGCCCGGCGGCACCCGACCCGGCACCACCCGGCCCGGCGGCACCCGACCCGGCACCACCCGGCCCCGCAGCACCCGACCCGGCACCACCCGGCCCCGCGGCACCCGGCCCCGCGGCACCCTGCCCGGCGGCACCCGGCCCAGCAGCACCCGGCCCAGCAGCACCCGGCCCAGCAGCACCCGGCCCAGCAGCACCCGGCCCAGCAGCACCCGGCCCAGCAGCACCCGACCCGGCAGCACCCGGCCCAGCAGCACCCGACCCGGCAGCACCCGGCCCAGCAGCACCCGACCCGGCAGCACCCGGCCCAGCAGCACCTGGCCCGGCGGCGGCACCCGGCCCCGCGGCAGGTGAGCCGGCGGTATCCCGGCCGGTCCCGGAGAAGCCGGCGGCGTTGGATCCGGCCGGGGAGGGGGCAGCCGCGGGTGGCGCGACGGCCCGGCCGGTCGGATCGGACTGGGTGGTGCGGTCGGGGTGGGATGGGGACAGGGGGCCGGTGGTGATGAGGATGGCGCCGGTGAGGATGGCTGCGGCCGCGGTGGTGGAGACGACGAGGGGTTGGCGCATGGCGTTGGCCTCTCAGGTCGCGGCGGCGCCGGAGGGGCGGTCGCCTTGCCGGGGACCAACGGCGGGGCCGGGCGACGGTGACTGCGGGCGGGGGCGGTGGGCGGGCTTCGGGCGTACCGTGAAATGGGGGGTTGAGCTGGATCTTTGGGGGTGGTGCGGGGTGGGTGGGCATCGCACAGTCGCACGGACAAATGGGACACTTCATTCTTGCGGGGTAAGCCGGGGAGGTGAACTTGGCGACCGTGCGGACGGTCCCTGGCGACCGCCTGGCGTAGCTACCGTTTCGCGGTGCGTAACCGCTACCTGGATCTGCTCCGCGCCGCCGCCATCCTGCGGGTCGTGGTCTACCACCTGTTCGGCTGGCCGTGGCTGTCGATTCTGTTGCCTGCGATGGGCATCATGTTCGCGCTGGCCGGTTCGCTGACAGCCGCCTCTCTCGACAAGCGTTCCGCCGGGAAGGTCGTGACCTCCCGGCTGCGCCGCCTGCTGCCACCGTTGTGGCTGCTCGGGGCGCTCGCCGTACCTTTCATGATCTATCTGGGGTGGGCCGGGCAGGACGGCGGTGAGTCGCCGTGGAGCTGGAAGCTCGGGCTGTGGATCCTGCCGGTCGGTGATCCGCCGGGCAGCATCGCGGGCATCGACGCGTGGGAGCCGCTCTGGTACATCCGGGCGTACCTGTGGTTCGTGGTGTTGTCGCCGTTGATGTATCTCGCCTACAAGAAGACCGGGTGGTTCGCGGTGGCCACCCCGCTGGTGCTGCTGGCGGTGCTGGACCGGACCGGGTTCTCGTTGCCGTTCGGGCGGGCGGACTCGGCGATGTGGGATTTTGTGACGTACGGGGCGTGCTGGGTCGCCGGGTTCGCGCATCATGACGGGCGGCTGTTCCGGCTGCGGGCGGGGATCGCGTATCCGCTGGTGGCGGTGCTGGGTGCCGCGGCTCTGTACTGGCTGCACGGGCACGGGGCGGACACCGACTACGACCTGAACGAGTTGCCCGAGGCGCAGGCGCTCTGGTCGGTGGCGTTCGTGATCCTGGCGTTGCGCTGGCGGCCGGACATGACGTGGCTGACGTACGTGCGGCCGCTCGACCGGACGGTGACGCTGCTCAACGGGCGGGCCGTGACGATCTACCTGTGGCACAACATCGCGATCGCGGCGATCTGGCCGGTGCTGACCGTGCTGGCGCTCGACGATCTGAGCGGCGGCATGGAGGGGCCGATCGAGCTGGCCATGACGCTGCTGCTCACGGGGGTCGCGGTGCTGGCGTTCGGCTGGGCGGAGGATCTCGCCGCCAGGAGGAAGCCCCGGCTCTGGCCCGCGGCGCCGGCCACCGCCCGAGCCACGCCCGGCGGCGATGGCGGCGGTCCAGGCGCACCGGCCACCCCGCCGGCGACGCCGATACAGCAGGCACGCCCGGACGTCGCGGGTGACATCTACGAGGATGAGCCGACCCTGTCGATCGGGATCGGGACGCCGGAGCAGCGCCGCCCGGTCGAGGATCACGACGGCCCGCTCGACCGGTACGGCCCGGTCCACGAACCGGGGCCCGAGCTCCACGCCGAGGAGGAGCCCTCGGTCACCTGGTTCAGCCAGCCCGAGAAGCATTGAACGACGAGATGGGCGGAATGAAACATTCTCACCGATGCGGGGTAATTGCCCGCTAGCCTGAGGCGATGGGGCAGCCCGGACAGACGGTGCCACCGGCAGGGACGCCTGCCGGTGTGCCGTCGCTGGTGTTCCGGGCGGGTTCGCTGCTGTGTGCGCTGCGGCTGGACGAGGTCATCGAGACCATGCGGCCGCTGGCCACCCACCCCCTCGCGGGCACCCCGGCGTACGTGAGCGGCATCTGCATCATGCGGGGCGTGCCCACCCTGGTGGTGGATGTGGCGCGGCTGCTCGGGGGTGGCGAGGCCGAGGTCGTGCGGTTCGTCGCGGTGCGGACCGAGCGCGGCCCGGTGGCGTTCGCGACCGGGGCCATCGGCGGCGTACGCCCGGTCGCCGCGGACACCGCCGGCCGGCAGGAGGCGCTGCTCGGTGACGCCCCGGCCCGCCTCGTGGCCGCGATCGGGACGATCGACGCGGAACCGGTGCTGCTGCTGCAGAGCATGCGCCTGGTCCCCGACGAGGTGTGGGCGGCGGCCGCGGCATGAGCGCTGACGTCGAGCGGTTCCGGGCGGTGCTCTCCGCGAAGCTGGGCTGGGTCTTCGATCCGAGTGACAGCCCGCAGCTGGCCCAGGTGCTCGCGAAGCGGGCCGGCGCGGCGCGGCTGGACCAGGCCGCGTACCTCGCGAAGCTGTCCGGCGGTGGGCCCTGGCCGGCGGAGATGAACGCGCTCGCCGAGGAACTCACGATCAACGAGACGTACTTCTTCCGGCACGGTGAGCAGTTCCGGGCCCTGCAGGAGGCGGCGCTGCCCGAGCGGATCCAGGACCGGTCGAGCCAGCGGGTGCTGCGGATGCTGTCGGTGGGGTGCTCGTCGGGTGAGGAGGCGTACACCCTGGCGATCGTGGCCCGGGAGCTCCAGCCGGGCCCGGACTGGATCGTGTCGGTGCTGGGCCTGGACGCGAGCCCGACGGTACTCAAGCGCGCCGCCGCCGCCCGGTACTCCGCGTGGTCGTTGCGGGAGACCCCGGACACGATCCGCCAGCGCTGGTTCCACCCCCGGGACGGGCTGTACGAGCTGGACGCCGGCATCCGGTCGACGGTGCAGTTCCGGCAGTACAACGTGGCGACCGAGGACGTGTCGCTCTGGCGCGCCGAGCAGTACGACGTGATCTTCTGCCGGAACCTGCTGATGTATCTCACGCCGGAGGTGCAGGCGGAGCTGGTACGCAGGATGACCCGCTCGCTCGCCACCGGCGGCTACCTCTTCCTCGGGCACACCGACTCGCTCGGCAGCCGCCCCGACGGTCTCGAGCCGATGCACACGCACCGCACGTTCTACTACCGCCGCTCCACGGTGTCGACGATGCCGCCGCCGGCTCCGGCACCGATGCCCCCGCCTCGCGTGGAGAAACGCGCAGAGACGAAAGAACCGGCAAGACACAGCGACGCGTACGACCGCGCGCTGGGCCTGCTGCGTGACGAACGGTTCGCCGATGCGCTGACCGTGATCGAGACGGACCCGCCCGAGCGCCCGGAGCCACGGGAGCGGTTGCTGCACGGGGTGCTGCTGGCCCAGGCCGGGCGGCTGCGGGACGCCGAGACGATCTGCCGGCGCCTGCTCGACACCGACGGGCTCTACGCCGACGCGCATCACCAGCTCGCCGTCTGCCTCGAGGGTGCGGGCGACGTGTCCGGGGCGCTCGAGCAGTACCGGCTGGCCGCGTACGTGGATCAGGATTTCGCCATGCCGCGGCTGCGGCTGGGGCTGCTGGCCCGCCGCCGGGGTGAGAACCGGGTGGCCGGTCCGGAGCTGGAGCGGGCCCTGGCGCTGCTGCGCCAGGAGCACGAGGACCGGATCGCGCTGTTCGGCGGTGGTTTCGGCCGCATCGCGCTGACCACTCTGTGCCGGGCCGAGCTCGATGCCTGTGGGGTACGCCGATGAGCCCGACCGAAGTGACCGACCGGCTGACCGAGCTGCGCGCCGATTTCGACCGCTCGTTCGCCGAACCGGCCCGCCGCCACGACGCGGAGCACGCCGAGCTGCTCGCGGTGCATGCCGGCGGCCGCCCGTACGCGCTGCGTCTCGCCCAGGCCGCCGGGGTGCACTCGGACCGCCCCGTGACGCCGCTGCCCGGCCCGCAACCGGCCCTGCTCGGCGTCGCCGGCTTCAGCGGCGCGATCGTCCCCGTCTACGACCTGGCCGCCCTGCTCGGTCATCCCGTCCCGGAGCGTCCCCGCTGGCTGGTGCTCGCCGCGGGTTCTCCCCCGCTCGCGCTCGCCTTCCACGAGCTCGACGGGCACGTCCGGGTGAGCGCCGCGGTCATCGTCGGGGAGCCGGACGGCCATGACGGGCGCGACGTGCTGCGCGGCATGGTCCCGCTGCCCGGCGGGACCCGCCCGATCGTCGATCTTCCGGCCGCCCGTGCCGTCGTGCACCGGCTGACCGGCCACACACAGGATGTCTTCGAGGAGCGATGATGGCCAAGCGAACGTTCGGCAACAAGCTCTGGCTGGGCTTCGGGGTCACCGTGGCGCTCACCCTGATCATGGGTACGGCGTCGGTGACCGCGCTGACCGTCGTCGTGCACGCCAAGGACGACGCGATCAACCTCGCGGTCAACGACCTGGTGTCCGCGGAGCACCTCACCACCGAGGCGGAGAGCCGGATCAGCGACTACCGCGGCTTCCTGTTCTACGACACCGAGGACTACCTGGACGCCACGAACTCGGACCGCGACGAATTCCTGAAGATCGTCAACCAGCTGCGCAGCACGCTCACCGATTCGACGGCCCAGTCCCTGCTGAGCACGGTGACCACCACCGAGGCGAAGCATGCCGAGGCGATCTCGGCGGTCATCGCGCTCCGGCAGCAGACCACGGACCTCGGTCCGATCCGCAAGGCCAGCAACGAGACGGTCACCCCGCTGCGCAAGGCACTGCAGACGGCCATCAAGGACCTGACCACACGGGTACGCGCGGACGTCGTCACCGCCCGCACGTCCGCCACCGACCGCGCGAACCAGGCGATCGTGCTGATCATCCTGCTGGCCCTGCTGGCCACGGCGTTCGCGGCGGGGGTGGCCTGGCGGCTGAGCCGGGACCTGCGCCGGGAGGTGGGTGCCGCGGTCGGGCACATCCAGAGCTCGTCGGCGGAGCTGGAGGCCGCCGCCGCGCAGCAGGCCAGCGGCGGGCGTGACCAGGCCAGCGCGATGAACGAGATCACCACGACGATCAGCGAGCTGCTGATCACGTCGCGGCAGATCGCGGACAGCGCCCAGCGGGTGTCGAAGATCGCCGAGGAGACGTCGGAGGCGGCGCGCAACGGTGACGCCACGATCGAGCAGACCCGGGCGTCGATCTCCGCGATCCGCTCGCAGGTGGACCAGATCGTGCAGCACATGCTGGCGCTCGGTGAGAAGTCCCAGCAGATCGGCGGGGTCGTCGACCTGGTCTCGGAGCTGGCCGAGCAGACGAACATCCTGGCGATCAACGCGACGATCGAGGCCAGCGGCGCCGGTGAGTGGGGGCGCAGGTTCGCGGTGGTCGCCGAGGAGATCCGCAAGCTCGCCGACCGGACGGCCGGTTCCGCCAAGGAGATCCGGGCCCTCATCGACGATGTACGCGGTGCGGTGAACACGACAGTGATGGCCACCGAGATCGGCGCGAAGTCCGTCGACGCGGGATCCCGGCAGTTCGACGAGGCGACCGGCTCGTTCCGGCGCATCGCGCACCTGGTGGCGACCACGAACGACGCGACGCGCGAGATCGAGCTGTCCACCGCGCAGCAGTCCACCGCCGTCGAGCAGGTCAACGTGGCCGCCGGCGACACGGCGCGGGTGACCCGCGAGACCGAGGCCAGCGCCGTGCAGACGAAGCAGACCGCCGCGCACCTGTCCAACCTCTCCGGTGACCTGCTCGAACTGGTGGGCACCGGTCGCCGATGAGCCAGGACCCGCTGCGGTACTTCCGCATCGAGGCACGCGAGCTGGTCGACCAGATCAGCGCGGGCGTGCTCGACCTCGACCAGCAACCGGGCACCGAACTGGTCGCCCGGCTGCTGCGCTTCGCGCACACCCTCAAGGGCGCGGCGCGGGTCGTGCGTCAGCAGGACATCGCGGACCGGGCGCACAAGTTCGAGGAGGTGCTGGTCCCGCATCGCACGGACGAGGGGCCGCTGCCCGCGGACGAGATGCGCGAGCTGCTGCGGCTCAACGACGAGATCGAGGCGTACGTCGCCCGGCTCGAACCCGCCGCGGCCGCGGCGCAAGCCGCAGCCGCCGCGACCGCGGTAGCCCCCGCCGAGCCGCCTGAGCTACGCGCGGAGTCGAAGCCCGAGCCTGCGCCGGCACCGAAGCCCGCTCCGAAGCCCGTCGCCAAGAAGGACGAACCGGTCGCGCGGGCCACCACCACCGATGTGGACGATCTGCTGGACGCCGTCGGGGAGACGCACGCGCGGTTCGCACCGCTCCGGACCGGGAGCACCGCTCTCGACCGGTTGCACCGCTCCGCGGAATCCCTGGCCTATCAGCTGCGGGTGGGGCGCACCCCCGGCCAGGCCGAGGCGGCCCGCAGCGCGGCCGTGCGGCTCGCCGGGGAGCTGGGCATGCTCGGGCGCCGGCTCACCGACACCGTGGAGCAGGTGGAACGCGAGCTCGACGAGGTCCGTGGCCGGGCCGAACGGTTGCGCCTGGTCGCGGCCTCCAGCATCTTCACGGCGTTGCACCGCGCGGTCCGCGACGCCGCCGACGCGCAGGGCAAACGGATCCGCTTCGAGGGGCGCGGCGGTGACCTGCGCATGGACCCGCAGGTGCTCGCGCTCGCCAACGGCGCCCTGCTGCACGTGGTCCGCAACGCCGTCGTGCACGGCATCGAGGACGACGAGGTCCGGGCCGCCGCGGGCAAACCCGCCGAGGGCCATGTGGTCGTCGAGATCCAGCGGCGCGGACGGTACGCGGCATTCCTGTGCACCGACGACGGACGTGGCTTCGACCTGGCGGCGGTCCGGCGCACCGCCGAGGCGCGCGGGCTGCTGATGCCCGGTGGCACCGAGCCCGACCAGCAGACCCTCGTCGACCTGGTGCTGCGCGGCGGGATCAGCACGTCCCCGACCGTGACCGAGGTGGCCGGGCGGGGCATCGGGCTCGACGTGGCCCGCGACGTCGCCGACCAGCTCGGCGGGGACGTCGGCGTGCGCACCGAGGCGGGCGGGGGCACCACGATCGAGCTGGTGCTGCCGCTGGCGTTGCTGTCGCTGCACGGGCTGGTCGTCGAGGCCGCGGGGACGGTGGCGACGGTTCCGCTGGACTCCGTGCGTACCTGTGTGCGGTTGCTGCCGGAACAAGCGACGGCCGCGGCCGTCACCGGGAAGATGGCGCACGACGGCGAGGCTGTGCCCTTCCTGCCGCTGGCCCGGGCGCTGTACGCGGGCACGACCGTCCCGGAGGGCGGCGGCCCGGGGGTCGCGGTGATCGTCGAGGCGGACGGGGAGGCCGTGGCGGTGGGGGTCGACCGGCTGGCGGGAACGTCCACGCTGGTGCTGCGTCCGCTACCGGCCCTGGCCCCGGCCGCCGCGGTGATCGGCGGGGTGTCGATGGACCTGGACGGCAACCCGCGGCTGGTGCTGGACGCGCAGGGGCTGGTCGCCGAGACCGCCCGGCTCGGGCACGGCGGTGCCGCACCCCTCGAGGCCGCACGGCGCCTGCCGATCCTGGTCGTCGACGACTCGCTCACGACCCGGATGCTCGAACGCAGCATCCTCGAATCCGCCGGGTACGAGGTGGAGGTCGCCGCCTCGGGGGAAGAAGGCCTCGAAAAGGCCCGCAGCAGGGACTTCTGTCTGTTCCTGACCGACATCGACATGCCCGGGATCGACGGGTTCACCTTCGTGTCGGAGACCCGCGCCGACCCGGAGCTGGCGGGCGTGCCCGCGATCCTGGTCAGCTCCCGGGCCAGCGCCGAGGACCGGGCCCGGGGTGCGGCGGCCGGGGCCAGCGCGTACGTGGTCAAGGGCGAGTTCAACCAGGAGGAGCTGCTCGCCCACATCCGCAGGCTGGTGCCCTCATGATCCGGGTGGTTGTCGTCGAGGACTCCGCGACGATGCGGCACCTGCTGCGCGAGTCGCTGGCCGCCGACCCCGACCTGCAGGTGGTCGGCGAGGCCCTCGACGGGCGCGAGGCGGTCGACATGGTCGGCCGGCTGCGCCCGGACGTCGTGACCATGGACATGATGCTGCCCACCATGAGCGGCCTGGTCGCCACCGAGCACATCATGGCGGAGTTCCCCACGCCGATCCTCGTCGTGTCGTCCGCCGACCGGCAGGAGCTGTTCAGCACCTACAACGCTCTCGCCGCCGGCGCCGTCGACGTACTGGAGAAACCCCGCGGGGACGCCTCCGACGCCGGGTGGGGGCGCAGGCTCTGCTCATCGGTACGCCTGGTGTCGCGCATCCGGGTCATCACCCATCCACGGGCGCGACTCGACGGGCGTACCTCCTCATCCGCTCCTGTCCCCGCTCCTGTTGCCCCTCCCGTCGCCGTCCCCGACCCTTCGTCGTTGCGGCTGGTGGCCGTCGGGGCTTCCACCGGCGGGCCGGGCGCTCTGACCGATCTGTTGCGGTCATTGCCTTCGGGATTCCGTACGCCCGTGCTGTGCGTGCAGCACATCGCGGCGAGCGAACCGTTCGCGGTGGCGTTCTCCGACTGGCTCGCCGGGCAGAGCGGCCGCGCGGTCAGCTACGCCGTCGACGGCACCCCGGTCCGCTCGCTGACCGGGCAGGTGGTTATGGCCCCGCCGGACCGGCACATGCTGATCCGCGACGGCGTCCTGCGGCTCAGCAGCGCCCCGCCGCGGCATTCGTGCCGCCCGTCGGTGGACGTTCTCTTCGAGTCCGTGGCCACGGAATACGGCCCGTCCGCCGCCGGATGCCTGCTCACCGGGATGGGCCGCGACGGCGCCGAGGGGTTGCTGCGGATGCGCAAGCTCGGGGCGGTGACGTTCGCGCAGGACGAGGCGAGCTGCGTCGTCTACGGCATGCCCCGCGAGGCCGCGCTGCTCGGTGCCGCCGCGCACATCATGGCGCCCGCCCGCATCTCAGCGCAGCTCGCCACCCTGTCCAGCGCCTCCAGCCGTACCCCGGGCGGCCTGCGATGAGCGTCCCCGCCGGGCGGCCTGCGATGAGTGTCCCCGTCGTGCTGATCGTCGACGACAGCCTCACCGTGCGGATGGATCTGCACGAGGCGTTCGAGGCGGACGGCTTCATCACGATCCTCTGCGCCACCGGCACAGAGGCCCGCGCGGCGTTCGAGAACGGCGGCTTCGACGTCGCCGTGCTCGACGTGCTGCTGCCCGACGCGGACGGCGTCGAGCTGCTCCGGGAACTGCGCGCGCGGCCCGGCGGTGAGCGTACGGTCACGGTGCTGCTCTCCAGTGAGGCCGAGGTCGCGGACCGGTTGCACGGGCTGCGCACCGGTGCCGACGAGTACGTGGGCAAGCCGTACGACGCCGGCTATGTCGTCGGCCGCTGCCGCCAGCTGCTGGGCGACGGCGAGGTTCCGGTCTCCTCGGCCACGACGGTCCTGGTCATCGATGACAGCGTGACCTTCCGCGAGCAACTGCGCGAGCTTCTCGAACCCGAGGGGTACGCCGTGATCACCGCCGCGTCGGGTGAGGAGGGCCTGCGCACGGCCGCGGACCGGCGCCCGCAGGCGGTCATCGTCGACGGGATCATGCCCGGCATCGACGGTGCCACGGTGATCCGCCGGATGCGGCTCGACCCCGCGCTGCGCGACACGCCCTGCCTACTGATGACGGCCGCCGACGATTACGCGACCGAGGTGCAGATGCTCGAGGCGGGCGCCGACGCGTTCGTCCGCAAGCAGCAGGACCTCGCCGTGGTCCTCGCCAAACTCGCCGCGGTCGTCCGCACCAGCGCCGAACGCCTGCCGTTCGAGGCGATCGGCAGCCTCCACGGCCCGGGCAAGGTCCTCACCGTCACCCGGGAACGCCACCGGCTGGCCGAGCTCGGCGACGCCCTGCGCGAGGACGGCTACGACGTGGTCGCCGCCGACAACGGCGACGACGCCCTCGACCTGCTCGCCGCCCAGCCCGTCGACTGCATCGTCCTCGGCCTCGGCGACGGCGCCCGCGAGACGTGCATGCGCATCAAGGAGGTCCCCCAGATCGGCGCCACTCCCCTGGTGATGACCGGCGACCACGACGACGCCCTGCTCGACTGTCTCGCCGCCGGCGCCGACGACTACGTCCGCTGGGCCGACGGCACCCAGGCCCTGCGCGCCCACGTCCACGCCCAGATCCGCCGCAAGCAGTCCCTCGACGAGAGCCGCCGCATCCGCGAGGAACTCATGCGCCGCGAACTCGACGCCGCCGGCGAACGCGCCGCCCGCCAGCTCGCCGAGACCCGGGCCGCCCTGGTCGAGGAGCTCGAATGGCGCAACCGCGAGCTGGAGGCGTTCAGCGGCTCGGTCTCCCACGACCTGCGCGGCCCGCTGCAGATCATCAGCAGCTTCGCCGAGACCCTGCTCGACGAGGACGAGGAACCCCTCGGACCGCAGGGCCGCCACCGCATCCAGCGCATCCACGCCGCCGCCGGCCGGATGGCCGACCTCGTCGAATCCCTGCTCCTGCTCGCCCGCGCCAGCCGCGGCGACCTGCGCCGCCAGCAGTTCGACATGACCATGACCACCTGGCAGGTCATCGGCGAGGTCGAGGCCCGCGACCCGAGCCGCAAGGTCGACTTCACGGTCGCCCCGGACATGACCGCCGACGCCGACGAGGGCCTGGTCCGCGTCATCCTCGAGAACCTCATCAACAACGCCTTCAAATTCACCCGCAAGGTCGAGCACCCCGTCATCGACGTCGGCTGGACCGGCCCCGCCGACAACCCCCGCTACCACATCCGCGACAACGGAGCCGGCTTCCCCGCGGGCAAGGCCATCGAACTCTTCCGCCCCTTCGCCCGCCTCCACAGCGCCGACGAATTCCCCGGCACCGGCATCGGCCTCACCACCGTCCACCGCGCCGTCGAACGCCACGGCGGCGAGATCCACGCCGAGGGCGAAAACGGCCGCGGCGCCACCTTCTGGTTCACCCTCCCTCCCACCCGCTGACCGCCACCAGCCCAGCCTGCTCGTGGACACCACCTCGGCCGGAGCGGGCTGATCGACGTCGCCGGGTATCCGCTAGCTGAGCAAGGGACGCAGGATCTGGATGTCGTGGCGATCCTTGCGGCGATCCAGCGCTTCCTTGTATCGGAGAACATCCGTCAACTGGGCAAAGGGCAGGCCCTGGATCGTCTCGGCGCGGTCGATGAGGTCGTCGGCGTCCCAGTCGGGGGAGATCCAGCCCTGAGAGAACTGGATCAGGCCGCCCCAGAACACTGCCATCGGGGCGTTGTTGTGGGTGCCCCTGCCCGTCATACCGTGCAGAGAGACGCAGCGCCACGCCGCCCCCCGCGCCACGATGTCGAGATCGCTCACCCGGGTGCGCAGGTTGTGCGCGAGCAGCGGGCCGCTTCCGAAGATGACGAAATCGCGGCGGTCGAGCCCGAGGTAATCGACGAGTGTGACCAGGCGTCTTATCAGCCGGTCATCCGTGAAGTCCACCGCCGGCGCCGCCTCGTTCATTTCAGCTCCTCTGCCGCTCGCGTCGGCGCCCGGCGCGAGGGCCGGGCATCAGCGATCGGGGGGCCGGCAGCTTCGTGTCCACCGTACCGCCGTCGGAACCGGCCGGAGGCCTTCCTTCGAGCTGACTGCATGCCACGATGATCTCGCGCCGCTGGTGCGGCCGGGAACCTTCTAGGGCCCTGTCGAACCGGCGGGTCCGCGCGGCCTGCACGATCCAGGTGCGCAGCACCGACGTCACACAGCCCGCGACAATGCCGGCCACAGCGACGAACGGCGCGATATCGCGCGCGGTCTCGAGGATCTGACCCGCCGGCATATGTCCTCCCCGCCCGTCAGTTGACCGTGAGATCGCCGTTGGCGACCTCACGGAGTGCGGACGGCCGGAGAACCGTGATCACCTGACGGCCGGTGCCGATGATGCCCGCGCCCTTCAACCGGCCGATGACCTTCTTTACCGAATCGAGCTTCTTGGCGCCGATCAGCGCGGCGAGATCCTGCTGGCTCAGGCGCAGCACCACCGTGCCTTCGGCGGCCGTCTCGCCCAGCCCGGAGTCGGCGAGCTCGATGAGGCGCTTCGCCAGTTGCTGCTCGATGGCCAGCTCCGACTCGACGTTCTTCATCGTCGCCCGGTCCGCCATGTCGTCCGTCATCGCCAACAGGGCGTGCATCGCGCGCGGATGGTCGTACAGGAACTGCAGCCAGCGGCCACCCGGCAGGTAGAGAGCCTCCACGTCGTCGAAGGCGACGATCGAGGCCATCCGCGGCTTCGTCCGGATGACCGCCATCTCCCCGACGATCTGGCCCGGGCCCCGGATGTCGATGATGCGGGGCGGGCGACCCCGCATCGCCTTGACATGGCCCTTCCTGATCAGCAGGGCGAAGTCACCGTGCTCGCCCTCGAGGAAGAAAGGGTGACCGGCGGAGCGATGGATCGTGTGACCGAGCTTCTCCAGCTCGGCCAGCTCCTCCGCTGTCAGGAGCGGCAGTACCCGTTCCAATGACTGATCTTCCATAGATGAAAGTGTATTACTACACTTTACCGAGAGCAACAGAACACCACTATTTATTTACTTACAGTGATCTTGGCACTGGCACGGCACCGGCACTCGCACGCCCGCCGACAGGCAGCGGCCCCCGTCCTACCCGCGAGGGAGAGAACGGAGGCCGCTGACAGGCGCGGGTCAGTCGGTTGCCAGGGCAGCCACCGGGCTGACCTTCGCGGCCTTGCGGGCGGGGAGCACCCCGGCCAGCGCCGTGAGCACCACCAGCGCGACGAAGACCGCGGCCAGTTGCCATACCGGCAGTGCGAGCGGGGCCTGCAGGCCGAGGGACTGGATGGCGAGCCACGCGTACGGGACGCCGAGCAGCAGGCCGATCGCCGCGCCGAGGACGCCGTAGAGCGCGGATTCGGTGGTCAGCATCGTGCGGAGACCGGCGCGGGACAGGCCGACGGCGCGGAGGAGGCCGGATTCGCGGACGCGTTCGACGACGGACAACGCCGTGGTGGTGCCCACGCCGACGACTGCGATGAGGACCGTGAGCCCGACGAGGCCGATGGCGATCGCGAGGACGCCGTTGAGGACGCCGTTGAGCTGGTCGCGCTGGTCGGCGAGGACCTCCATGCCCAGGCCGGCGCGCCCCTGGGTCAGTTTCTGCACGGCGTTCAGGGCCGCGTTGCGCCCGTCCTCGCCGGTTTTCGCCGAGTCCGCGAGCATCCCTGTGAGCCCGGCGGGAGCACCCAGCGTGGTCAGGTCGGCGGGGTCGACCAGCAGGCTGGCCTGCAGGGGTGCGTTGTCGGGCAGGACCGCCGCGACGATGACCTGGACCTTGTGGCCGGCCGAGGTCAGCGTGGTGGTCTGGCCGGCGCCGAGGCCGGTGTAGTCCGCGGCGAAGCCGGTGAGCACGATCCGGCCCTTGCCCATGTCGGCGAGGGTGCCGGTGCGGACGTCGAGGTTCTTCAGCGCGGGCAGTGTGGTCAGGCTCAGGTCGACCGCCTGCATGTCGGCGTCGGTGCCGGCGATCCGCACCGTGGGCAGGCGGCGGTAGCCGCTGATGTGGGCCAGGTCGGGGCTCTGCCCGGCCTTGGTGAGCAGGTCCGCGGGGATCAGGTCGTCGCCCTGGGCGGTGATCTCGAAGTCGGCCGGGGACGAGACGGCAAGGTCCCGGTCGGCGAGGATCCGGACCGAGGCGCCGGTGACGACGACGCCGGCGATCAGGGTGACGCCGAGCGCGACGACCACGGAGACGGCGGCCGCACGGCGGGGTGCGCCGCCGACCCCGCCGACGGCGAGCCGGCCGACCGGGCCGAGGCGGCGCAGCGGCAGGCCGAACAGGGCGAGGACGGGACGGACGATCAGCGGGCCGAGCATGATCAGCGCGAGGTAGGCGAGGGCACCGGAGGCGACGACGGCCATCAGCATGGGTTCGGGGTTGTAGTCCTTGGGGTCGCGGCCGGGCAGGTTGGTGGCCACGTAGACCGCGGGTGCGGCGGCTGCCAGCGCCGTCAGGGTGCCGAGGACACCGCGCAGGACGCCGATGCCGCGCTTGCCCTGGGTCGAGCCGGCCGCTCGCAGGGCTTCCAGGGGCGCCACGCGGGCGGCGGAGAACGCCGGGGCGATGACGGCGACGACGGTGATCAGCACGGCGAGCAGGACCACGCCGAGCATCGGAAGCAGGGGCAGCGTCGGGGAGGCGAGGTTCGTACCTGTCGCGCGTACCAAAGGAGGGATGCCGAAGCCGGCAGCGACCGCGAGGAGCACGCCTGCGACACCCACCGCGAACCCGGTCAGTGCCCCTTCCGCGGCGAGCGCTCGCCAGAGCGCGCCGCGGCCCGCCCCGATGGCCCGCAGCAACGCGAGCTGGCGCATCCGCTGGGCGAAGACGATCCGGAACGTCGACGCGGCGACCAGCCCGGCGGCGAGCACCGCGACCGCGACGAACACGTCGACGGCGATGAAGACCTGGTCGACGTCGCCGGCGGCCTCGCGCGCCTCGTTCGCCCGCATCTCGGCGCCGGTGACGACCGAGGCCCGCGGCTGACCCTCCGAGGGTTGGGGGCCGGCGTCGACGATGCCCTGGAGCGCCGCCTGGACGGTGGCCGGGTCGGTGCCGGGGGCGAGGCGCAGGTCGATCTGCTCCAGCCGGCCGGTGCCGTCGAGCTTGGTGACCGAGCTCAGGGGCGCGTACGCGATGAATCCGTAGTCGTTCTGACCCTCCACCATCCCGGTGACGGTGAGTGTCACGGGTTTGATCGGCTTGCCGTCGTCGTCCCAGCCGGTGGTGACGGTGACCGTCGAGCCGACGGGCAGGCCGAGCCGGTCCGCGGTGCGCGGGGTGACCGCGATCTGACCGGGAGCCGACGGGTACGCGCCCTGCGTCGTCCGCACCGCCGAGAGCGGCCCGCTGCCGGGGTCGGCGACGACGCCCAGGTACTGCCCGTTCTCCCCGCCGATCTGGGTGTCGGTGCTGAGCCGCCCGACGGCCTCGGCGACCCCGGGCACCTTCGCGGCGGCCGCGAGCTGACCGGTGTCGATCGGGACGCCGCCGAGCAGTTCCTTGTCCCCGATGAGCAGGTCGACCGCGGCGGGGGTGCCGCTGAGGCCGTCGAGCACGGTCCGCTCGGCGATGCTCTGGGCGAGCACGCTGGTGTAGACGACGAACGACGCGACGAGCACGGCGAGACCGGTCAGCAGCAGCCGCGCCGGGCGCCGGGCGACGCCGGCGAGCTGGGTTCCGAGGACCTTCACCGGCGGGCTCCCAGCTCCTGCAGAGCGGCGGCGATCGAGCCGTGGTCGGGGTCGTGGAGCTCCCCGGCGATGCGTCCGTCGGCGAGCATGACGACGCGGTCGGCGTACGCGGCGGCGCCCGGGTCGTGGGTGACCATGACGACGGTCTGGCCGAGCTCGCGCACCGAGTTGCGCAGGAACGTCAGCACCTCGGCGCCGGAGCGCGAGTCCAGGTTGCCGGTCGGCTCGTCGGCGAAGACGACCTCGGGACGCGATACCAGCGCCCGGGCGACCGCGACCCGCTGCTGCTGGCCGCCGGACAGCTCGCCGGGGCGGTGCGTGAGCCGGCCGGTGAGACCCAGCGACTCGGTCAGGTGCTGCAGCAGTCCGCGTTCGGCGCTGCGCCCGGCGAGTTCGAGCGGCAGGAGGATGTTCTGCTCGGCGGTCAGCTGCGGGAGCAGGTTGAACGACTGGAAGACGAAGCCGATCCGCTCGCGGCGCACCTTGGTCAGCACCCGGTCGCTCTGGGCGGTCAGGTCGGTGCCGCCCAGCAGTGCCCGGCCGGACGTGGCCGTGTCCAGGCCCGCGAGGCAGTGCATCAGCGTGGACTTGCCCGAGCCGGACGGACCCATGATGGCGGTGAACTGGGCGCGGGCGAAGCCGACGGTGACGCCGTCGAGGGCACGGACGGCGGTGTCACCGGTGCCGTACACCTTCACCAGGTCCACCGCGGCGACGGCTGTCGCCTGGGTGATGTCCGGGGCCTGCAGCGGGTGCATCGGTCCTCCAAGATTTCTGTGCGAAGTCAACGAGACACAGCCTGGGGTAACCGGGCATACCCGCACATCGGCCCGCAGCGGGGATCGCGGCCCGGCGTGGATCTGTCTTTCGGCCGATGGGGAGCGACTGACCAGCCATTACGCTGGGTCACGATGCTGACGCAAAGAAATCTGCTGGTACGGACGGCCCAGGTGGTCGCCCTGTTCCTGATGTTCTGCCTGGGCCTGTTCGACCTGGCCGCCGGCACACTGACGGACGCGGGCATCCAGACGGCCCTGTTGCGGGTGCTGTGCGCGATCGCCACGGCGGCCGTCTGGCTGCCGCTCTACCAGCAGGGCTCGCGACGGCTGCCGATCAACGCGCTCGCGGTCAGCGTGTTCTCACTGCTGCTGACCCTGCGGCTCGCCGCGGCGGACTCCGGGACCCGCAGCTACGGGTTCGCCGAGACGGCCGGCCTGCTCATGGTCGTCTACGTGGTCGCCCGGCGAGGTCAGCCGCGCTGGTCGATCGGCGCGATCCTGGCGCTCGGGATGGCGGTCGGCTTCCTGCCGCTGCGCGGCGGCCTCGGCTACTACTCGGTCATCATCGGCCTGATCCAGGGTCTCGCGGCGACCGCCGTCATCGGCGCGGGCGTCTACCTGCGGACGATCGAGAGCAACAGGCGAAGGGCGATGGATTCCGTACGCGCGGAGCAGCGCGCCGAATTCGCCCGCGACCTGCACGACTTCATCGCCCACCACGTCACCGGCATCGTCGTGCAGGCCCAGGGCGCCCGGTACATCGCCGAGCAGGACCCGCAACGCGCGATCGAGGCCCTCGAGCGCATCGAGTCCGCGGGCGCCGAGACGATGGCGTCGATGCGCCGCATGGTCGGTGTCCTGCGCGATCCCGACGCGGAACCGGACGCCCCGCTGGCACCGCTCGCCGGGGTGGACGAGCTGAAACCACTGCTCGAGCAGTTCACCGCGGCCGGCGGCGCACTCGCCCGCCTGCACGTGGAAGGGGACACTTCCGGCCTGCCCGTCGAGGTGTCCACCTCGGCGTACCGGGTCGTGATGGAGGCGCTGACCAACATCCGCCGGCACGCGCGGGGCGCCCGGGTCGCGGATGTGTGGATCCGGCGTACCCCCGAATGGCTCCTGGTCCGGGTCGCCAACGACGGCGAGGCTTCCGGTCCGCCACGCGAGGCACCGGGGTACGGTCTGGTGGGCCTGCAGGAGCGGGTCCGCGCGGTCGGCGGCCGCATCACCGCCGGGCCGGGCATCGACGGCGGCTGGGTGGTCGACGCGGCACTCCCCCTCGACCGGGCGACAGCGTGGTGACCGTTTCTGACCCTCGACCGGCTGTTTCTGACAGGAGCAACACAGTGATCCGCGTGCTGATCGCCGACGACCAGGCGATGGTCCGGACGGGCTTCGGAATGATCATCGGAGCGCAGCCGGACATGGAGGTGGTCGGCGAGGCCGCCGACGGCGTCGAGGCGGTGGCCCTGGCCCGCAGCCTGCGCCCCGACGTGGCGCTCTTCGACATCCGGATGCCCCGCATGGACGGCCTCGAGGCGCTGCGGCTGCTCTCCGGCCCCGGCGTCAAAGACCCGGTCAAGGTCGTCGTGGTGACGACGTTCGACCTCGACGAGTACGTCCACCAGGCGCTGCGGGGCGGTGCGGCGGGCTTCCTGCTCAAGGACTCCGGCCCGGCCCTGCTCGTGGAGGCGGTCCGAGCGGCGGTCTCCGGCGACGCCCTGATCAGCCCGTCGATCACCGTACGGCTGCTGGAGCACCTGTCCCCGCCCGCACCCGCCGGCGACGACGGCGGCCTGTCCCCCCGCGAGCTCGACGTCGTGAAACTCGCCGCCCGCGGCCTCACGAACGCCGAGATCGCCCAGCAGCTCTTCATCTCGGTCGGCACCGTGAAGACCCACCTGGGCAGCGTCCAGACCAAGCTCGGCGCCCGCAACCGCGTCGAGATCGCCGCCTGGGCCTGGGAACGCCGCCTCGTCAGCGGTTAGGCACCTGTCGGGAGCCAGTAGCGGCGGACCCGGCCGATCTCGGTGGTGCGGATGTCCTCCAGCACGCCGCCGTTCTTCTCGATCGTGCGGCGCGAGGCGGCGTTGTCCACGTTGCACGAGAGCAGAGCACGATCAATACCGAGTTTCTTCGCGTACGCGAGGACTTGCCGCAACGCCGCGCCCGCCAGACCCTTCCCGCGCGCGGCGGGGCGCACGCCGTAGCCGATGTGGCCGCCCGCCTCGAGCAGGAACTCGTTGAGCTCGTGCCGCAGCGAGATCGTGCCGAGGATCTCGTCACCCTCGACGATCCACCAGTAGGTGCAGTGCACCCAGTCCGGGGCGGGCTCGATCGCCGGGTCGGACTCGCGCAGCAGCCTGCGGACGAACGCCGCGAAGCCGTCCGTGGTGTCGACATCGTCGCCGGGGCGCATGCCGGACCCGTCCTGGTGGACGCCGATCCCCCAGTCGTCGCGGGCGTCGAGCCACTGCCGGTGCAGCCGGGACGTCGGGGCGATCAGTTCCGGCACGGGGGCTCCTCGGGTCGTTCGTCGGGTTCGGGGGTCTCCAGCCGGGTCAGTATGCGGCGGGCCATGTCCCCGAACTGCGCCAGCTCGGCGGGGCTCAGCACGTCGAGCACGAGCGAGCGGACGATCTCGACGTGACCGGGGGCGCTGTCGAGGACCTTCTCCCAGCCGGCCCCGGTGAGCACGGCGTTGGTGTAGCGCCCGTCCTCGAGACAGGCTCGGCGCTCGACCCAGCCCTTGGCCTCGAGCCGTTTCACCACGTGCGACAGCCGGGAGAGGGACCCGTTCGCCAGCGCCGCCAGCGCACTCATCCGGCGGGTGCGCTCCGGCGCCTCGGACAGGTTCGCCAGCACGAGGTACTCGAAGTGGCTCAGCCCCGAGTCGCGTTGCATCTGCGCGTCGAGGGCGGCCGGCAGCCGCAGCAGCAGGCCGCCGACGGGCAGCCAGGACTCGAGCTCCCCGGGGTTCAGCCAGCGGGGCGGATCGACGGGTTCGGCACTCACGACCCCATCGTAGCGGCGGCTTGAAGCGTCAACAGGCGCCGGATCTGTTCCTGCCGGGTGGCGGTCATCGCCTCGGCCAGCGCCTTCACCTGCGGGTCCCGCCCGCCGGCGGCCTCCATCCGGGCGACCTGCACGACATTGTGGAGATGCCCGAGGAGCATGTTCACCGCCGTACGGTCGAAGGCGTCTCCCTGCGCCGCGGTGAGCTCCGCGATGTCGGAGGCCCGCAGCGAGTGCAGGTCCCCGTGCCCGGCGTGCACCCCCGTGTCGGGGTCGGCCTCGACGGGCTCGTCCCAGTCACCGAGCCGGCCGCGCATCTGCGTGCTCTCCCTGGCCCACTGCTCGTGCAGCTCGGCGGTGAGGACGCGGACCCGGGCGTCGCCCGCGCGCTGGGACGCCGGCTCCGCCACCCGGTCGCCCTGCGCGATGTACTCCAGACTCATCTGCAGGAACATCACATCGGTGCTGTTGTGCCGGTCCGCCGGGGCAGAGCCGCACCCTGCCAGGATCATCACGACCACCAGCAGGGCGCTTCTCATCGTCAGACCCGTTCCCACAACGCGGGGACGTTGGGCGGCTCCCACCCGGCGAGCGCGGTGTGGGCCTGCCGGCAGCGGTACGAGAGACCGCCGTAGGTGACGAGGTTGCCCGGCACGTACGCCGTACCCGCGGCCCAGGTCCCACCCGCCGGAGGCGGTGTCGTTGTGGGCGGTGTCGTCGTCGGGGGTGTGGTGGTCGGCGGGGTCGTCGTGGGAGGCGTCGTGCTGCCGCCGCCGATGTTCACATCGACGCAGGCGTAGAACGCGTTCACGGTGTCGGCGATGTTCCACCGGGCGAGCACGGTCTGCCGCCCGCTGAACCCGCCCATGCTGACCGTGTGCGACTTCGTGGCCCCCGGCTGGGCGCCGCCGTCGTTGAACGACGCCAGCAGCGTGTTCCCGATGAAGTACTCCCACGTCGTGGTCGAGTGCCGCGCGGTCAGCACCCAGTTGAACGTCACGCTCTGCCCGACGGTCGCCACGGGCCAGTTCTTGCTGGTGTCGTTGAGCACGGTGAACCGCGACCCGCCACCGTTGCACTGCTTCGAGCCCTTCGGCGCCTCGACGCTCTGCGGCTCGTAGACGATGTCGCCACAGTTCGCGACGGCACCGCTCGCGCAGTTGGCCTGCCGGCTGGGCGGGGACGAGATGTAGCCGTGCGCACTGGCGGGCACCACCGCGACGAACAGGGATGCGGTGACGGCGGCGATGCTGAACAGGGGAAGGGTGATCCGGCGTCGCATGAGGTCCTCCTTCATGGGGGGACGGCAGGCCGGGTGGGGGATCCCGGCCCGCCCGCCGGAGCCTTGGGGACGACCCCGGCGATGTGCGCTCAACATAAGTTAAAGCTTGTTAACAGTAAATAGACGAAACGAAGTTTTTCTATATAAGGCTGCTCCGGCCGGGATGGCATGATCACCGCGTGGACGAGATCGAATCGGCGATGCACGCGCTCGGCCGGGCTTTCGCCGCCGGCCTGACCCGGCCCGGCACGGAAATCGTCACTCTCAGCCGGTACGGGCTCGAGGCGCGCACCTACGACGCCGCAGGAAACCCCGGCCTCATCGGCGGCTTCGACTCCGCGTTCCTGGACGCGCTGAAGACCGCCGCCGGCGTCACCGACATGGTGGTGGAGCTCCGCGGCAGCGACACCGGCACCTATGTGGTCAGTTACGCCACCGGGCTGGCGTCGCTGCCACCCCGGGCCGTCCTCGACCCCGCATACCGCTTCCCGGGCCATCCCGCGCCGGGCATGCCGAAACCGGCCGCCGCGACCAACGACGGGCGGCCCACCGATCCCGCCGTGCTCGCCGAGGTCCGGGCCCTGGTCGCCGCGTTCGGGACGAGCTTCCCGCCCGGCTACGGCGAGGAGGAGATTCTCGCGGTCGAGAACCAGCTGGGCGTACGCCTGCCGGAGGAACTCCGCGCCCTCTACCGCACGATCCACCACGACCCGTCCGAGTCGGGTCTGCTCGGCCGGTTCAGCCCCGTGCCCCTCGACCAGATCGTGAAATGGTACGAATTCGCCGAGCCGGATGCCGGCTTGTTCAAGAGTGACCCGGTCGTCTTCGAGAGCTACCCGCACGGTCGCGTCAAACGGGTGGCCCGCAGCGACTGGTGGGTGACGTTCGCCCCGGACTACGGCATGAACTTCGCCGCCGTCGACCTCGACCCGGCACCCGGCGGCACCTACGGCCAGATCATCGAGTTCGGGCGCGACGTATGGGGACCGGTCCGCTACATCGCGCCGTCGGTCCTCGCCCTGCTGCGCGAGCCGGGCCTGTCCGAGAGTCCGGCGGGCCCCCAACCACACACGACCCCCGCCGACCCGGACAGGACCCAGCACGTCCACCTGCGCGGCACCGACGAGGTGATCCTGAGCGACCTGGCCGGACTCCCCCACCTGCGCTCGATCACCGCGATCGACCGGAGCCACGGGGCCACGTCCGCCGACCTGGCCATCCCGGCCGGGCTTCCGGTGGAGATCGTCGACATCGAGGCCGGCGCCTTCGACCCGGGCCTGCTGGCCACCACGCCCACCCTCAGGTACGTCAGACTGGCCGGCAACACCACCCCGGTGTCGATCGCGGGGCTCGCCGCACTGCCCGAGCTCCTGCGCCTCGACGTGTCCGAGGCCGCCGTGTCCGACATCGCCGCCGTCGCAACGTTCCCCGCCCTGAAGGTCCTCGTCCTCAGCGGCCGCCAGTGGACCGAACTCCTCGCGACCGGCTGGCAGCCGGGCCGCCTGGCCGGCGCCGCGATGGGCGGCCTGGTCGGCGTGCATGACGCGGTCGCCTGGAACACCGCCATCGGCGGCGGCACCGTCGAGCACCGGACCGTCTCGGCGGAGGAGTAGCTTGCGCGGCGCTGACTCGCACCGGACGGCCCGGCGGCGAAATGACTTGCGCGGCGATGGTGGCTCGGGGAGTGTGGCCGGTCGACCTTGCGGAGGGGCAGCATGACTCGGGTATTTCTGCGGCCGGACGATGTGCGTGATCTGGTCCGCGACCATTTCGGGGCTGGGCGGCGGCTCGTCGCGCTGGACCGGCTGACGGGTGGCACGAAGAAGGGCGTCTACCGGTTGCGGCTCGACGACGCGACCAGCGCGATCCTCTACGTGTGGTCGGCAGGCGAGAACTACTGGCCGCCGTCGGAGACCGTCCCTGACGATCCGTTCACCGACGCGTCGGGGGCCGCGCTGTTCGGTGCCAATCATGCGGCGCTGCGCGCTGCGGGCGTACGCGTGCCTGATCTGGTGATGCTGGACCGGGACGGCCGGTATCTCGACGCCGACCTGGCGCTCGTCGAAGATGTGGGCGGAGTGAAGCTCGAGTCGCTGATGGACGGCAACCCCGAGCTCGCCGCCGCGCCGCTGGCCACGCTCGGTGAGTCACTGCGGCGCATGCACACGACTCTGTCCCCGCACTACGGCCGGCTCGCGGCGATCGAGCTCGGCGAGGCCCCGCAGGCCCGGCGCACCGAGGACATCATCGTGGACCGGGCTCTCGGTCACCTCGCCGCAGCCGCACCACGCGACGCCCGCCTGGCCGGCGCGCACGACCGCATCGTCTCGCACGTGGCGTTTCTGCGCGCCGCGGTAGCGCCGCGGACCACCTACGGGCTGGTCCACGGCGAGCTCGGGCCGGACCACGTGTTCGTCACGGCCGCCGGGGAGCCCGTACTGATCGACATCGAGGGTTTGACATATTTCGACGTGGAGTGGGAACACGCGTTCTTGCAGCTGCGCTTCGGGGACGCGTACCCGGCGCTGCGTCCGGTGGATCTCGACCCGGCCAGGCTGGAGCTGTACCGCTATGCCCAGGTCCTGGCCCTGATCGAGGGGCCGCTGCGGATCGCGGACACCGACTTCCCCGATCGGCAGTGGATGCTCGACCTCGCCGAGTGGAACATCACCAAGGCGCTGCGGTCCATGGCGGACGAGCCAGAGATATAAGCGTTTCGATATCTTGTGCGTGGTGGCATGTTCCTGTTCTCCTACGGCCAGCCGGGAATCGGCCTCGACCCCAGGAGCACCCATGAAACTCAGAACGGTGACGGCAGGACCTGCCCTAGCTGTTTTAGCCGCGGTGACGGTGGCGCTCAGCGCCCTGCCGGCGGCGGCATCGCCCGGCTCATCCCTGTCGGCGCCCGGCTCCACCCTGCTGGCCGCTCCGCCGGCTGTCAGCGTCGCCAACGTCAACGCCCACCTGCAGCAGCTGCAGACGTTCGCCACCAGCAACGGCGGCAACCGGGCGACCGGCACCGCGGGTCACACCGCGACGACGACGTATCTGCAGCAGAAGCTGCAGGCGGCCGGTTACACCGTCACCGTGCAGACCTGCACCACGTGCAGCGGCTCGGCGAAGAACATCATCGCCGACTGGCCGGGCGGTGACACCAGCAACACCTACATGTTCGGAGCCCACTCCGACGGCGTGTCGGCCGGGCCGGGGATCAACGACGACGGCTCCGGCACCGCCTCGCTCCTGGAAGCCGCGCTGCAGCTGGCCGCCAGCAACCCGACCATGACCAATCACCTCCGGCTCGGCTGGTGGGCCGGTGAGGAGCAGGGCCTGATCGGCTCCAAGTTCTACGTCAACTCGCTGACCACCGCGCAGAAGACCGCGATCAAGGCGTACGGCACGTTCGACATGATCGCCTCTACCAACGGCGGCTACTTCGTCACCGGCACCGACGCGGTCGCCGTGAAGCTGCGCGAGTACTTCGCCTCGATCAGCGTACCCACCGAGACCTCGACCGAATGCTGCAGCGACGACGGCTCGTTCCGCAACGCCGGCATCCCGTCGTCGATCAACTCCACCGGCGCGAGCTACACGAAGACCAGCGCCCAGGTCACCAAGTGGGGCGGCACGGCCGGAGCGGCGTACGACCCGTGCTACCACAAGGCGTGCGACACCTACCCGTCGAACATCAACACCACGTCGCTGGGCCGCTGGGCCAACGCCGAGGAGTACGCCCTCTGGACCCTCACCACGGCCACGTCGACGGCCAACGACTTCTCGGTGTCGCTCGGCGCGAGCTCGGGCGCGGTGAACCCGGGCTCGTCCGTCACGGCCACGGTGAGCACCGCCACCACCTCCGGCAGCGCGCAGACCGTCGCGCTGACAAGCTCCGGCGCCCCCACAGGTGTCACCGTGAGCTTCAGCCCGGCGTCGGTCACCTCCGGCGGCTCGTCCACCATGACCGTCGCGACCACCGCGTCCGCCGCGCCCGGTTCGTACACCATCACGGTGACGGGAACGGGTTCCGCCAGCCACAGCGCTTCGTACACGCTGACCGTCAACGGGACCGGCGCGTGTGCGAGCCCCGGCCAGAAGATCGGCAACCCCGGCTTCGAAACCGCGACGACGCCGTGGACCGCGTCGAGCGGCGTCATCGGCGCGAACACCGGCGACGGCGCGCCGCGAACGGGCACGCGTGACGCGTACCTCAACGGTTACGGCTCGACACACACCGACACGCTGTCGCAGTCGGTCACGCTTCCCGCCGGGTGCAGCACGTACACGCTGTCGTTCTACCTGAAGATCGGCACCGCCGAGACGACCACCACCACGCAGTACGACAAGCTGACCGTCAAGGCCGGCACCACCACGCTGCAGGTCTTCTCCAACCTCAACGCCGGCGCGTACACCCTGCGCTCGTACAACCTGGCCGCCTTCGCCGGCCAGACCGTCTCCCTCAGCTTCACCGGCGTCGAGGACTCCGGCCTCAAGACCTCCTTTGTCATCGACGACACCGCCCTCACCGTCAGCTGACAGCGGGCATCACCACCGGGCGGGACGTGTCTCTGCGCCCCGCCCGGTGTCATGGCACCCCGGCGATTTGTCACACGTACGAGCCCGCGGGGAGGGTTACCCACAATGTGGGGCTGTCCACAGCCGCCTGATCCGTTATGGCGGCGGCGTCGGGACAGGCCGTAGGTTCGGGGCCTCAGCGGTTCTGCGGAGCCCCACCGGTGCGGGTACGCGCTGCCGAAGCGTCGAAGGTGGTGGATCGCGGGTGACAGCTACGTGGGTCATGCGGTTGACCGGCGCTGTTCTCGGGCTCTGTGCGGCCATCCGGTATTACGGGCCGCGATAAACGGTTGGGGTCGAAGCCAGCATCGCGTTTAGCGGGAAAGTCGAGCCCGGTGCCGCCGGCTTCGACGGTCTTCTCAACCTTGACGCGCGCCTTGAGGCGGTCTGTGCGGAGTGGCGACCGGCAGCGACTCGTCCTAGTTGTCTCCACTAGCGTTTTCGCGGTCCAAGTCGTCGCGCCGGCGCGCTCTGACAGCGGCATGAGAGGGTGCCGCCGGAATAGTGAAGTGATCTCAGCAAGG
>NZ_BOQP01000025.1 GCF_018332715.1 Winogradskya consettensis
CCGTCGCCATGCCGAGGGTTGAGCCCGTCGCCATGCCGAGGCTTGAGCCCGTCGCCATGCCGAGGCTTGAGCCGGGGTTGCCGGCCGTGCGGAAGCCCAAGCCCGGGTTGCCGAAGCTCCGGGCGGGGAGGTCGCTCGTGCCGCCATCCGGGCAGGGCGGGAGGGTCACGGGGTGGCCTTGTCGATGGCGGCCTGGAGGGATTTGACGTAGGACTCGGAGGTGAAGGTGGCTCCGGAGACGGCGTCGACGTCGGCGCTCTGGGCTTTGACCGTTTCCTCGTTGAGTTTTTTGATGGCCGGGGGGTTGATGGTGGCGCTGTCGGCGGTGGTGGGGTAGGTGGCGTCGGCGGCGGTGATTTTGCCGCCGGTGATTTTGATGGAGACCTGGATGGTGCCGTAGGGGTTCTTGGAGCCGGTGCCCTGGAAGACGCCGTTCTTGAGGCCTGAGCCGCCGGCCTCGCCCGAGGACGAGTCCTTGTCCGCTGAGGCGTCCTTGTCGGAGGAGGATTCGGCGGCCTTGTCCGAGCCGCCCTTCTTCGAGGCCGATGGTTCTGGAGCGGCCGTGTCGTCCTGGCCGTTGCCGGAGAGGTCGATGGCGGGGGGTGCGGCTGCGGTTACGGGCGGCGTGGAGACGCTCAGGCGGACGCCGATGATGAGGGCGGCTCCGGTGAGCGTTCCGACTGCTGCTGCGGTACTGCGTCGCATCACTTACTCCCAGGGCTCAGAATTCGAAGGGGTCGAGGTGCATCTGGCTGGCGGGCACGTCGAGTTCGTGCAGGGTCTGCACCGCGGCGCCGACCAGGCCGGGTGGGCCGCAGAGGTAGACGTCGCGGCGGTTGACGTCGGGGACCAGGCCGAGGAGGCCTTCCGGGGTGAACAGGCGGCGGGGGCCCGGGTCGTTGCGGGAGCCGACGATGTAGCGGACCCAGGCGTCGCGGCGTTCGGCGAGGTCTTCGAGTTCCTCGCGGAAGACGAGTTCGTCGGGGCGGCTGGCCCGGTAGATGACGATGGTGTCGGCGGGCATGTCCTCGAGCAGGGCGCGGATGGGGGCGATGCCGCTGCCGCCGGCGATCAGCAGGGCCCGGCGGCGGGTGCGGCGCTGGGCGGTGAAGGTGCCGAACGGGCCTTCCGCCCAGATGCGGGTGCCGGGGCGCATCTGCGCGAGCAGGGCCGTGTGGGCGCCGACCGCGGTGACGGTGAGGCGCAGCCACTGCGAGTTGGGGGCGGCGGAGAGGGAGAACGGGTGGGACTGCCACCAGCCGTTGCGGGTCATGAAGCGCCAGCGCATGAACTGGCCGGCCTTGGCGGGGAGTTTTTCGAGGTTGCGGCCGTCGATGTAGATCGAGAACGTGTTGGCACCCTCGGCGACCACCTCGGCGACGCGGAAGCCGTGCCGGGAGTTCAGCCAGAGGGGTTCGATCAGCCGGCCCCAGACCAGGGCGGCGATGACCAGGGCGCCCAGGCCGGGCCAGAAGATGTCGGCGAACTTGCCCGAGAGGTTGGCGCCCATCGCGACCTGGTGGCCGTAGCCGAGCAGGAGCACGAGGTATCCGGTCAGGTGGATCAGGTGCCAGAGCTCGTAGTTGAGCTTGTTGCGCAGCGTCCTGATCGAGATGAAGCTGATGAAGACGAGCAGGCCCGTGGCGACCGTGGCGCTGATCATGTTCGGGAAGGTCTTGATCATCGTGAGGCCCTGGTCGACCACGCCAGTCTCGGCGGTCAGGGCGTACCCGTAAATGATGAAGACGACGTGGGCGCCGACCAGCACGACCAGTGATGTGCCGAGCCAGCGGTGCCAGCGCAGCAGGTCGCGGGCGCCGACCCACTCCTCCAGGAACGAGACGCGGCTCATCATCAGCAGCTGGATGAAGAGCACGTAACCGCCGGCTAGCCCGGTGATCCGGCCGATCGCCATCATCAGGGTGGCCGTGTCGTTGACCGCGCCGGCCTCGGTCTCGAAGAGCCACAGCGCGAGGCTGGTGGCCAGACCGGCGAAGAACAGCAGCACCGTGAGCAGCCGGTTGCCCGAGGTGGCCTCGGACGGCGGGCGGTCGTCGGTGGCGATGCTGGGGCCGGAGCCCTGCCAGCCCGTCGGATTCTCGGGCGCCTCGACGATGATGTCGCCGCGGGGCACACCCCGGTTGAGGCCGGGTTCATCCCAGAAGCCCGGAACCTCCCGGGGATCCCGGCCAGCACGCTGATCCTCGAAGGTCTGGAACACCATCGACCTCATCCGCTCGGCAGTCGTCTTCGGCGTCAGCCACCCCCCAGCGGCCGACGTGACGACCGGATCTCGGCTGGCCGTCGAGGTGAAGTACGCGCAGACGTGCGGGAAGGCTCAATCGCGAGCCGAAAAACTAGTTGTAGGAAATGATCTTCTCGATCAGCCCGGAACCGGGGAAGTCCATCATGATCGCGCCGGTCCGGGTGAGGCCGTGTCCCTCATTCAGGTAGATGAGCAGGAACGGATCCACGCCCTGCACGCCGAGCGCTCCGCCGGCGACCTGCTGGGGCTGCGCGAACAGGCTCGACCCGCTGCCGAAGTTGACGTAGAGCTTCGTGGGATCGCCCGCATTGGTGGTGTCGAGGAAACGGCGGACCTGGTCCCGCTTGGTCGCGATCGCACCAATATTCGATACGGAGTAATTGTCCTGGATGTACGTCGACGAACCGTCCGTCCAGGTCGCGAATTGCGCCAGTCCGTAGTGCTCGATCGGGCTGCCGAACGCGCCGTGCATGACGGCCAGCACGACCTTGCCCCGGACGGCGCCCAGCGTCGGCGTCGGCGCGGCGGCCCCGCGGGTGACTGAGGGGGCCCAGAAGAGGCTGGAGGCGTACGAGTCGAAAATGTCCTGGAAGCTCTTCTGGCCGGACACGTCGGTGCAGGAGCCGAGCTCGCCGGTGCACTCCTGCTTCAACCGCATGATCACGGTCTCGGTGGGGTGCGCGGACAGGAAGGCCGACAGCGTGCCGAGGACGTCGGAGAAGTTGGCGTTCTGATAGGTGGCGCCGTGGTGGATCGTGAACGTGTTCCCGCTGTTGACCCGGGCCCGGATGTCGATCATGCGGATGCCGGCGGTGAGCTGCCGCGCGAGCGTCCCCCCGCTGGCCCCGAAGTCCTCCTGCGTCTGGGTGAGCGAACCGCCGAAGATCGACATCGTCTCGTGCGTGCCCGGGATCGACAGGGCGGCGAGCGACTTGTTGTCCGGCACGTTCGCCAGCCAGTCGGGGTGATTCGCGGCACTGAGCGTCCGGTACGACGAGTCAGCGGCGAACGCTGCGCCCGGGAGGAAAAGGACGAAGGCCGCGATAAGTACGGCGAGGGCACGTTTCATGCAGCGAAAGATATCGATCTTTGGGGTACGGGGGAAGAACGTGAAACGGCGGAAAGCTAACGTCACGTGGTGACTGACAACCCCGCCGGGCTCACCGTGGTCGGCATCGGCGCCGACGGCTGGCCCGGATTGACGGGTACGGCCAGAGCAGCCCTCGAATCCGCCGAGGTCATCATCGGCAGCGACCGCCAACTCGCCCTCCTTTCAGCCGGCGAATCTGCGTGGTCGAACGCCGACCCCGATCAGCCGCCGAGCGAGCCGGGCCTGTCGCCGGGCGAGCCGGGCCTGTCGCCGGGCGAGCCGGGCCTGTCGCCGGGCGGGCCAGAGCTGTCGCCAAGCGGGCCAAGGCTGTCGCCGGGCGAGCCGAAGCTGCTCGTTGCGTGGCCGTCGCCCATGCTCCCCGCGATCCCCGGGTTACTCGAAGCCCACAGAAGGCGGCGGATCGCGGTACTGGCGAGCGGCGACCCGATGTTCCATGGCATCGGCGCCACCCTCCGGCGATTCGCGGAAAACGTTCGAGTGATTCCGCACCCGTCGTCGGTGTCGCTGGCCGCGGCTCGGCTGGGCTGGCCGTTGGCTGATGTCGATCTGCTGAGTCTGGTGACGGCGCCGGTCGAGGAGCTGCACCCGCTTGTCCACCCGGGGCGCCGCATCCTCGTGCTCAGCCGCGACGAACACACTCCGGGCCAGGTCGCGGCCCTGTTGCAAGAGCGCGGCTATGCGGACAGCAAGGTCACCGTGCTCGCCCGGCTGGGTGCGCCGGACGAAACGATCATCACGGGTACGCCCGGAGCGCTGGACGAGTCCGGAATTGATCCCCTCAACGTGGTCGCTGTCGAGTGCGGGGCCGGCGGGGCGGCGCGGGCGCGGGTGCCGGGGCTGCCCGATGACGCGTACGAGAGCGATGGTCAGCTCACCAAGCGTGAGGTTCGCGCGGTGACCCTGGCCCAGCTCGGACCCCAGCCCGGCGAGCTGCTCTGGGACATCGGGGCGGGTTCGGGCAGCGTGGGAATCGAATGGATGCGCGCACATCCGGCCTGTCGCGCGATCGCGATCGAGTCCGATCCCGTGCGGGCGGGCCGGATTTCGGGCAATGCGCGCGCTCTGGGCGTACCCAAATTGGAAGTTGTTCTTGGCCGCGCGCCTGACGCCCTGACCGGATTGCGTGCGCCGGACGTGGTTTTCATCGGCGGCGGCGTCACGCGCGACGGGGTGCTCGAGGCGGCCTGGGACGCGCTGAAGAGCGGCGGACGGCTGGTCGCGAACGCCGTGACGCTCGAATCGGAGGCCGTGCTCGCGGCCGGATATGCCAAGCTCGGCGGCGAGCTGACCAGGCTGGCAGTCAGCCGGGCGGCGCCGGTGGGCGGATTCACAGGCTGGCGGGCGATGATGCCGGTCACTATCTGGGCGGTGGTCAAGCCATGACGATCCACTTCATCGGTGCGGGGCCCGGGGCCGCGGACCTGATCACCGTACGCGGCCAGCGCTTGATCGCGGAGTCACCGGTCTGCCTCTACGCGGGCAGCCTCGTGCCCCGGGAGCTGCTCGAAGTGTGCCCGCCCGGCGCGCGGCTGATCGACACCGCGAACCTCAACCTCGACGAGATCATCGCCGAGATGGCGCGGGCGACCGGGGCCGGTCAGGACGTGGCGCGGCTGCATTCCGGCGACCCGTCCGTGTTCAGCGCGGTCGCCGAGCAGATGCGCCGGCTCGACGAAATCCCGATCGCGTACGACGTGACCCCCGGCGTTCCGGCGTTCGCCGCGGCGGCGGCCTCGCTGGGCCGCGAGTTCACCGTGCCGTCCGTGGCGCAGACGGTGATCCTGACGCGTACGGCGGAGCGCGCCACCGCGATGCCGCCCGGCGAGGACCTGGCGACGCTGGGTGCCAGCCGGTCGACGATGGTGCTGCACCTCGCCGTTCAACGGATCGACGCGGTGGTGGCCGAGCTGCTGCCGAACTACGGCGCCGACTGCCCGGTCGCGGTGGTCGCGCGGGCCAGTCGCCCCGACGAGCAGATCGTGCGCGGCACTCTCGCCGACATCGCCGGCCAGGTACGCGCGGCGGGCATCAAACGCACCGCCGTGATCGTGGTCGGGGCGGCTCTCACGGCTTCGCAGTTCCCCGACAGCCATCTGTACTCGACCACGCGATGCCGGGACTGAGGGTTCTTGTCCTCGGCGGGACTACCGAGGGGCGGGCGCTGGCTCAACGCGTACCCGTGATCAGCTCTCTTGCCGGACGCACGTCCTCGCCGTTGCTTCCTCAGGGTGAGGTGCGGATCGGGGGGTTCGGCGGGGTCGCGGGCCTGGCCGACTATCTGCGGGCGGCGGGGATCGAGGCACTTGTGGACGCGACTCATCCGTTCGCCGCAACGATGACCTCGCATGCTGTTGCCGCGGCTGCGCTCACGGGCGTTCCGTTGCTGGTGCTGCGCCGGCCCGGGTTCAGCGCCGTTTCCGGTGACGTCTGGCATCGCGTTCCGTCGCTGGGCGCGGCTGCTTCGGTGCTGCCCTCGCTGGGTTCACGCGTCTTCCTGACCACCGGGCGCCAGGGGCTTTCGACGTTTGCTGATTTGTCGGGAATTTCGTTTCTGTCGCGGTCGGTGGAGGCGCCTGAGCCGCCGATGCCTTCCCGGCTGGACGTGATTCTGGACCGGGGGCCGTTCACGGTTGCCGGGGAGCGGGAGTTGCTGCGGGAGCATCGCATCGACGTACTGGTCACGAAGGACAGTGGTGGTGGCACTGCGAAGCTGGACGCCGCGCGGGCCGAGGGAGTGCCGGTCGTGATGGTGGACCGGCCGCCCCTGCCCGAGGGCGTCGCGACGGCCGCCACCGTCGACGACGCCGTCAGCTGGCTTGGGTCTCGGTCCTGATCCCGGGTTCCGGCTCTCCCGTGGGTTCCGGCGCTCCCGCCTGCCGACGGGATTCCTCGGGTCTATCGGGCGACCGGGATTCGTTGGATGACCGGGATTCGTTGGGCGACGGGGACTTGTGGGGTGACCGGGATTTGTGGGGCGACCGGGATTTGTGGGGCGACCGGGATTTGTCCGGGGACCAGGCGAAGGCGAGTGAGACGCCGATCAGGCCGAGGATGAGGCCGAGGAAGAATCCGCCCAGGTTCGAGGTCAACCATGAGGTGAGCGTGAGCACCGCGGCGACCGAAGCGTAGAACAGTCGCTGGGCCGGGCTGACGATCAGCAGTACCCCGCAGATCAGCAACACCAGCGGCACTATGTAGCCGATCATTCCCTGCATTCCGACGTGGAGAACTACCGGCAGCGGGGCTTTCACTGTCAGCAGGATCTCCGCGCCGGCCAGGGTGACGAACAGTCCTCCCCAGAACGGCCGGGCGTGCCGCCGGGACCACCAGGCGGACATCTCAGCACCCGGTGCTGGTGAACGTCATCCGCAGATGCGGCAGGGTGAACCGGGCCGCCGTCGTGGCGTAGTTGTTCTGCCGCAGGTTGGCGATGTCGACCGTGTCGGCCTGCTGGCCGAAGACTCCCTCGCCGCCCTTGATATAGCCGCCGGCCGGATCCCGCACCTTGTTGAAGGTGCTCGCGTCCCCGCCGATGTCGATGCTCCTGAAGTCGGCGTCGCCGGAGATCAGGTCCGAGTCGACGACGAGGCTGTCGGCCTTGACCGGGGTGTCGCCGTCGCCCGCGGTGATTTTCAGATACATGCCGCCGAGCGAGACGCTCTGGCACAGCTTGGTGAGTTCGGCCTTGTCGATAGCCGAGACGATCACGACGACCTGGCCGCCGGTGTCGCCCTGATTGGGGCTGTTCTCGATCATCGAGTCCAGGGTCGCGAATTGCTCGAAGCCGTCGCCGTGCAGGTGCGTCGCGGTCACCACGAACGGCATTCCCGAGATCGAGAAATTGGCGGCGAGCACACCCTGCGCGGTCAGCGCGAACAGGGCCGTGGTGGTCCCGGTGAGGAGTGCGAGCATCCCGGCGAATCGCTTCCAGCGAACTCCGCCCGCGGGTTTACCAGTGTTTGCTGTGGACATAGGGCCACTCCTTGATCGACATATCCATGGGCCTTGGCGCCATAGCTGAGCGTCAATGTCGGTCAGGCGAAGTTACTGCTCGGTAAGCATCGGGTCAAGGGGTAGGAACGCGGCCATGCAAGTCCTGCGATGTTAAGTATTCGCGTCCTTGACGTTAAGTCGGCGATGGGTCTATAAACCGACAAGCTGGGCGTCGGTGTCGGTTCCACTCCCGCCCCGCAAAGGAGATCCACAGTGCGCGCAATCCGAATCAACACCGCGATCATCGCCGCCCTGCTAGTCGCAGCAACGGGCACTCCCGCCCTGGCCGCGCCCTCGCCTGCCGCTTTCTCCCCGGCTGCTTTCTCCCAAGCCGCCTTCTCCCCGGTGTCTGGGAAAACCGCCGCCGGGAACGCGGCCGCCGGGAGTGCAGCCGCCGGGACGGTGCTGACTGTTGGTAGCGCCGAAGGGGATGCCGCCGCCGTGGGCGACGTGCTCACCGCGGCGGTCGTGGCCGGCACGACGGCCGACTTCAGCACGGCGTCCGGCGGTACGACCGGCATCAAGTGTGCCCAGTCGACCTTCACCGCCGTGGTCGTGGACAACCCGGCGGCCCCCGGCGTGGCGACGGAGTCCACGACGGCGCAGACGTTCGCCTCGTGCACGGCCAACATCCTCGGCGTGACCAGGGTGAACACCGTGACCGTGAACAACGTTCCGTTCGCCACCACCGTGGAGAGCGGCACCGGCACGGTCACCGTGACCGGCACCGCTACCGCCCCGATTCAGACCACGCTCAACCTCGGCACGATCCTGGGCACGATCAACTGCGTCTACCGGGCGGTGGGCAACGCCATCACCGGGCTGTCGTCCAACACGGACAATTCAATCACCTTCACCAACCAGGAGTTCGCAAAGTCCAGCGGCCCGATCACCTGCCCGTCGAGCGGCTTCTTCACCGCCCACTACGCCCCGGTCCTCGACACCAGCATCGACGGCAGCCCGGCCGTCTTCACCAACTAGAAGCCGTCGACCGCAGCCCGGCCGTTCTCATCAGCCGGCCGTTGTCGACGGCAGCCCGGCCGTCTGCACCAGCTAGAAGTCGTTGACGGCAGCCCGGCCGTTTGCGCCAACTGGAAAGTCGTCGACGGGGGGCCGACCAGGTCCCGTTCGGTAACTGAGGCCCGCCGCAGCCTGGCCTCAGTTACCGGACACGGTCAGATCCCGTAGTGGCGCGGGGTGAAGACCTGGCCGCCGGGCAGCACTCGCGTCTGGCTCGATCCGACGATCAGCAGGCAGCGCATGTCGATGGTCGCCGGGTCGAGCTCGCCCAGCGTCGTCACCCGGATCTCTTCCTCCGGGCCGCCGACGTCTCGTCCCACCACGACCGGGGTCTGCGGGTCGCGGTGCTCCAGCAGCACCTTCCGGGCGCTGACCAGCTGTTCCTTGCGGGTCTGCGACGCCGGGTTGTAGATCGCGATCACCAGGTCGGCACCGGCCGCCGCGGTCAGCCGGGTCTCGATGACGTCCCACGGCTTGAGGCGGTCGGAGAGCGACATGATGCAGAAGTCGTGGCCGAGTGGTGCCCCGGCGCGGCTCGCCACGGCCTGCGCGGCGGTCAGTCCGGGGACGACACGGATCGGCACGTCCTTCCACTGCGGGTCCTCGCTGACCTCGAGCACTGCTGCGGCCATCGCGAAGACGCCCGGGTCGCCCGAGGAGACGACCGCGACCCGGCGGCCCCGCTTGGCGAGGTCCAGGGCGAACGCCGCGCGCTCCGCCTCGACCTTGTTGTCGGACGCGTGCCGGCGCTGCCGCGGATTGGCGGGGACCCGGTTGACGTACGTGGTGTAGCCGACCACGTCGTCCGCCTCGGCGAGTGCTGCCTGGGCTTCGGGGGTCAGCCATTCCCGGGCGCCGGGACCGAGCCCCACCACGGTCACCGAGCCGCTCGTCGATGCTGCCGGGGAGCCGGTGGGTGAGACGAACGCGGTCGCCGCCGGGCTGGGCAGCAGCGCGAGGGAGAAGTAGGGGACCGTGGCCGGGTCGATGTCCGCGAGCCGGCCGTAGCGCTGACGGTCGGTGGTGGCTCGTTCGACGTACCAGGCGTCGTCGAGGCGGCCCGCCCGGTCGAGGGCGTCGCGCACCCCCTCGAAGGTGCGGCCCAGTTTCATGATCGCCGCGGAGTCGGTGGTGGCGAGGCGGGTGGCGAGCTCGTCCGGGGGCAGCGTCCCGGGCAGAACGGTCAGTGTCTCGTCGCGTTCCATCAGCGGGCGGCCGAGGACCGCCGACGCGGCGCTCACCGAGGTCACCCCGGGAACCACCTCGGTGACGTACCTGTCGGCCAGGCGTTTGTGCATGTGCATGTAGGAGCCGTAGAAGAACGGGTCACCCTCGGCAAGCACCACCACGTCGCGGCCCGCGTCGAGGTGTGCCGCCAGCCGCTCGGCGCTCGCCGCGTAGAACTCGTCGATCGCGCCCTGGTACCCACCCGGATGGTCGGTCGTCTCGGTGGTGACCGGGTAGATCAGCGGCTCCTCGATCTGGCCTTCCCGCAGGTAGGAGACCGCGATCGCGCGCGCGTTGGACCGCCCGTGCCGCGCGGCGTGGTACGCCACCACGTCCGCCGCCGCGATGAGCCGCGCGGCCTTGACCGTGACCAGCTCGGGATCGCCGGGGCCGAGGCCCACACCGAACAAACGCCCCGGGACCGTCACTGTCACTCCTCCTCCGACGCGAGCGCGTTGACCGCGGCCGCCGTGATGGCACTCCCGCCGCGGCGTCCGCGCACGACGAGATACTCCAGATCGGACGCGGCCAGCGCGTCCTTCGACTCGGCCGCCCCGATGAACCCGACCGGGATACCCAGCACCGCCGCCGGCCGCGGCGCCCCGGCCTCGATCATCTCGAGGAGCCGGAACAACGCCGTCGGCGCATTGCCGATCGCCACGATCGCCCCGCCGAGCCGGTCACCCCACAGATCCATGGCAGCGGCACTGCGGGTGTTGCCGATCTCCGCCGCGATCCCCGGAACAGCGGGGTCACGCAGCGTGCAGATCACCTCATTACCGGCGGGCAGCCTCGTACGGGTCACTCCCGACGCCACCATCTGCGCGTCGCACAGGATCGGCGCCCCGGCCCGCAACGCCTTGCGCGCAGCCGTGACCACGCCGGGACTCCACGCCAGATCCTCGACCAGATCGACCATCCCGCACGCGTGGATCATCCGCACGGCGACCCGGGCCACATCAGCGGGCAACCGGGAAAGATCCGCCTCGGCCCGGATGGTCGCGAACGACCGCCGATAGATCTCCGCCCCGTCACGCACGTACTCCATGTCAGCCTTTCCTCAGCCCAGCCACCAACGCCCCCACCTCGGCAGCGTCGGCCGTACCCCCGCCACGCGGCGACGAGACCAGATATCCCTGCCCCGTGGCCTCCACCCGGACATGCGGCCCGGCAGGACTTCCGCAGCCCCGCACACACCCGACCCAGTGCACCGGCAACCCGTCCCGGCCGGCCACCGCCACGTCATCGCGCTCAGCCACAGCGGTGGCGTCGCCCCGGACATCCGCCAGCGCCTTCGCACACCCCGGTCTCCCGGCGCACGACGTCACCCCGGCCCACGCCGAGTCGGCGGAGACCACGATCCCCGCCCCGGCCAACTTACGGATCCACTCGATCGCCGCGCCAACCGTCAGATCCGGCAGCACCACCCCACGCCACGGGGTGAACACAAGATCAGATGCAGATTCCAATACCTTCAGCTGTACGGCGTCAAGTCGCCCCAAAGGCACCAAAGCCCCCAGCGCCACCCGTCCGTCCCGCTGCTCGAACCGCCCCACCGGCTCGCGCAGAAGGGACCGGACCAGAGCCGGATCAGCCTCATCCAGCGGCACACCCAGCGCCTCGGCGACGAGCGCCCCCATCCGTGCCGGCCCGTCCGCGAGCTCCCGCACCCGCCACGCCCGACGCCCGATCGCGTCACCGGCCCCGGGGTCCGACGCGAGACGGATGAAGGCGTGCGCCGCGGCGATCAGGGCGGGCACCACCTGATCTGCCGCCACCCGCAGACCCACATCCCGGCCGGCGAAAAGAACGGCCCAGAGCCCGCCCGACAAATCGCCCCTCGGCCGGCGGGAAGCCATGCCAGGCGCGCGCGGGGAGAGATCGCCGGACAGGTCGCGGTAGAGATCGCCGGGCTGGTCGCGGGATGGATCGGCCGGTGGGGCCGGGAGGTGGAGGGCGGCGGCGTCGGCTGAGTAGGCGACGTCGCCGGTGCCGTCGTCGAGGGCGAACAGGAAGCGGCCCGGGAGGGCGGCGAGGGCGGGGTCGGCGCACAGGGCGGCGTCGAGGGCGGCGATCGGCGCCGGGTCGCGGATCAACGGCGAGGCGGCGATGTTGCGCACCAGCTCATGGGTCTGTGAAGGCAGTAGGCCGGCGGCCGTGAGGCGGGCCTCGAGTCGCAGGGGTGGGGCGTTGCGCAGTGCGCGGAGCTGGAGGTTGGCCCGGCTGGTCAGCTCGATGTGCCCGTCGCCCCACTCCTCGGCCAGGGAGTGCAGCTCCGCCAGCTGGGCGCCGGTGATCCGGCCGCCGGGGATGCGGATGCGGGCCAGGGGGCCGTCGGCGGCGTCGTGCAGCCGCAGAGCGCCTGGGCAGGCATCCTGCTCGGCCCGGTCGGCTGAGCCCGCGGGCAGGCGGACGGCGCCGGCGGGCGGGCGGAGAGGGGCTGGCGAGGACACGGCCCGGATACTACGGACCGGGACCGACACTTTCCGCCTGTCGGGTGGGATCGGTCGGCATCGTCACAGCGGGGCTCTCACGTTGACTTGGGTGCCGCCCGGTCGGCAGAGTGAGGGTCCACGTGCGGCGATGCCGTGGAGGAAGCCGGTGTGATTCCGGCGCGGTCCCGCCACTGTGACCGGGTGCTGAGACGCGGCGCCCGGGAGTCAGGAACTCCCGTCGCCGTGAACTTCGACCCGGGGCGCGGACCCCGAGGGGAGAGCCGTGTTTCTGCTGCTGTCGACGTCCGACACCGACCTGCTGAGCGCCCGTGCGAGCAGCCATGAGTGGCGGCTGGGCAATCCGGCCCGGACCGCCGTCGAGGATCTGCCCGCCCTCACCGAGGGTGTCGAGCTGATCGTCGTGCGGATCCTGGGTGGGCGCCGGGCCTGGGAGGAAGGCCTCGACGAGCTGCTCGGCGGGGTGATTCCCGTGGTCGTGCTCGGTGGTGAGCAGACGCCGGACGCCGACCTGATGAAGCTCTCGTCGGTTCCCGCCGGGGTCGCGGGGGAGGCGCACGCCTACCTCGCGTATGGCGGGGCGGACAATCTGGGCGCGCTGCACGACTTCCTCTCCGACACGATCCTGCTGACCGGTAACGGGTTCGCCGCGCCGGTGCCCGCCCCCGACTGGGGGGTGCTGGAGCGCACGCCGGCCACGACCGAGGGCCCGACGATCGCGGTGCTCTATTACCGCGCGCACCACATGGCGGGGAACACCGCGTTCATCGAGACGCTGTGCCAGGCGGTCGAGGGCAAGGGCGGGCGGGCGCTGCCGATCTTCACGTCGTCACTGCGTACGGCGTCGGAAGAGCTTTTGACTGAGCTGCGCAAGGCGGACGCCCTGGTGGTGACCGTGCTGGCCGCGGGTGGCACGAAGCCGGCCACCGTCACCGCCGGTGGTGACGACGAGGCGTGGGACGTCGGAGTGCTCGCGGGCCTGGACGTGCCGATCCTGCAGGGGCTGGCGCTGACCAGCAGCCGCGAGGCGTGGGAGGCGAGCGACGACGGGCTCTCCCCGCTCGACGCGGCGACCCAGGTCGCGATCCCCGAGTTCGACGGCCGGATCATCACGGTGCCGTTCAGCTTCAAAGAGGTCGACCCCGACGGGCTTTCCGTGTACGTCGCGGATGTCGAGCGCGCGTCCCGGGTCGCGGGCATCGCCGTCGCTCACGCGCGGCTGCGGCACATCCCGGCGGCGGAGCGGCGCGTGGTGATCATGCTCAGCGCGTACCCGACAAAGCATTCAAGGATCGGTAATGCGGTCGGCCTGGACACCCCGGCGTCCACGGTCCGGCTGATGGCCGCGATGGCGGAGCGTGGTTATCAGATCGGCAACTTCCCGGGCGTGGCCGAGCAGGACGGCGACGCGCTGATCCACGCGCTGATCGCCGCCGGTGGCCAGGACCCGGACTGGCTCACCGAGGAGCAGCTGGCCGCCAACCCGGTCCGGATCAACGGCGACAGGTACAAGGCCTGGTTCGAGACGCTGCCCGAGGATCTGCGCGAGAGCATGGTCCGGCACTGGGGGCCGCCGCCCGGCGAGCTCTACGTCGACAACAACGACATCGTGCTGGCCGCGCTGCGCGACGAGAACACCGTTGTCATGGTGCAGCCGCCGCGTGGGTTCGGTGCCAACCCGGTGGCGATCTACCACGACCCCGACCTGCCGCCGAGCCATCACTACCTGGCGGCCTACCGGTGGCTGGCCGACGAGTTCGGCGCGCACGCGGTGGTGCACGTCGGCAAGCACGGCAACCTGGAGTGGCTGCCGGGCAAGAACGTCGGCATGTCCGCCTCGGACGGCACCGACGCGGCGCTGGGCGACCTGCCGCTGATCTACCCGTTCCTGGTCAACGACCCGGGCGAGGGCACCCAGGCCAAGCGCCGGGCGCACGCGACGCTGGTCGACCACCTGATCCCGCCGATGGCCCGCGCCGAGTCGTACGGCGACGTCGCCCGGCTCGAGCAGCTGCTCGACGAGCACGCCAACATCGCCGCGCTCGACCCCGCGAAGCTCCCCGCGATCCGCGCGCAGATCTGGACCCTGATCCAGGCCGCGAAGATGGACCACGACCTCGGCCTCGAAGCCCGCCCCGGCGACGAGGAGTTCGACGAGTTCATCCTGCACGTCGACGGGTGGCTCTGCGAGATCAAGGACGTGCAGATCCGCGACGGCCTGCACATTCTCGGGGCTGCACCGACCGGCGAGGCGCGGGTCAACCTGGTGCTCGCCATGCTGCGCGCCCGGCAGATGTGGGCGGGCAAGGTCGCCGCGCTGCCCGGTCTGCGGGAGGCGCTCGGGCTCAGCGAGGACGCGTCCACCGCGGAGACCGACGCCGTCGAGGCGCAGGCCAAGGCCCTGGTCAGCGCAATGGAGGATGCGGGCTGGCCGAACGAAGCGGGCAAACTCCACGAAAACCCCGAAGTGGTCAGGGTCCTCGAATTCGCCGCTACGGAAATCGTCCCGCGACTCGAGAAGACCACGGACGAGCTGACCAACGTCCTGCACGCCCTCGAAGGCGGTTACGTCCCGGCCGGCCCGAGCGGCTCGCCCCTGCGCGGCCTGATCAACGTGCTGCCGACCGGGCGCAACTTCTACTCCGTCGACCCGAAGGCCATCCCGAGCCAGCTCGCCTGGGAGACCGGCCAGGCCATGGCGGAGTCGCTGCTCAAGCGGTACCGCGAGGACTACGGCGACTGGCCCAAGTCGGTCGGGCTGTCCGCCTGGGGGACCAGTGCGATGCGCACGGCGGGCGATGACATCGCGGAGATCCTGGCGCTGATGGGCGTACGCCCCATCTGGGATCCTGCCTCGCGCCGGGTCACGGGCATGGAGCCGATCGACCTGGACGAGCTGGGCCGGCCGCGCATCGACGTGACCGTGCGCATCTCGGGCTTCTTCCGGGACGCGTTCCCGCACGTCGTCGCGATGCTGGACGACGCGGTCGGGCTGGTCGCGGGGCTCGAGGAGACGCCGGAGCAGAACTTCGTCCGGGCCCACGCGCTGGCCGACGTCGAGGCGGACAAGACCTGGCGGCAGGCGACCACGCGGATCTTCGGGTCGCGACCCGGGGCGTACGGCGCCGGCATCCTTCCGCTGATCGACAGCCGCAACTGGCGCGGTGACGCCGATCTCGCCGAGGTGTACGCCGTGTGGGGCGGCTTCGCGTACGGCCGCGGGCTGGACGGCGCCGAGGCGCGCGGGGACATGGAAACCGCGTACAAGCGCATCGACATCGCGGCGAAGAACATCGACACCCGCGAGCACGACATCGCCGACTCCGACGACTACTTCCAGTACCACGGCGGCATGATCGCCACGGTACGGGCGTTGACCGGGCGCGCGCCGGCGGCGTACATCGGGGATTCCACGAACCCGGACGCCACGAAGACCCGCAGCCTGACCGAGGAGACCGCGCGGATCTTCCGGGCCCGCGTGGTCAACCCGCGCTGGATCGCCGCGATGCGCCGCCACGGTTACAAGGGTGCGTTCGAGCTGGCCGCGACCGTCGACTACCTGTTCGGCTATGACGCGACGGCGGGCGTGGTCGCGGACTGGATGTACGAGCAGCTCGCCGCGAGCTACGTGCTCGACCCGGAGAACCAGAAGTTCATGACCCAGTCGAACCCGTGGGCGCTGCACAGCATCACCGAGCGTCTCCTCGAAGCAGCCGACCGCAAGCTGTGGGAAGCCCCGGACCCGTCGACGCTCGCCGCGTTGCAGCAGGTCTACCTCGAAACCGAGGGCGACCTCGAGGATGACGATAAATAAGGCAGTCTGAACGGGTGGACGAACTCGATCAGGCGCTCGGGGCGGTCGGCCCGCGGTTGCGTGCGCTGCGCAAGCAGCGGAACACGACGCTGGCCGACCTCGCCGCGGAGACCGGCATCTCGGTGAGCACGCTGTCCCGGCTCGAGTCCGGCGACCGCAAGCCCACCCTGGAGCTGCTGTTACCGCTGGCCAAGGCGTACGCAGTGACGCTCGACGAGATGGTCGGCGCCCCGCCCACCGGCGATCCCCGCATCCACCTGCGCCCGGTGCAGCGGCACGGGATGACCATGCTGCCGCTGACCCGGCGTGCGGGCGGTATCCAGGCGTTCAAGCTGATCATCCCCGCCGGCTCCGGCAACCGCCCGCACGAGCCGCAGACCCACGAGGGCTACGACTGGATGTACGTCCTCACCGGCCGGCTGCGGATCATCCTGGGCGAGCACGACTTCATCCTGGAGCCCGGCGAGGCAGCCGAGTTCGACACCCGCACCCCGCACTGGTTCGGCGCGGTCGGCCCGGAACCGGTCGAGATCCTCAGCCTCTTCGGCACCCAGGGCGAAAGAGTCCACCTGCGAGCGCGCCCCAAAACCGCAAGCTGACCCGGCGCTCGCGCCCTAAATCGCAGGCTAGGCCCGAGCGGCTGACCGTACGGTCTTCCGCGCGTCCCGCCAGGCGATGTACCCCGAGCGCAGCCGGGGCGAATCGACGTCCTCGCCGCGCCGCCGCGCGAGCAGCTGCTCGATGAGCCACGCCGGCGCGTCGGCCTGCTTGATGGCGTCGGTCTTGGTGAGCAGCCCGCCGTGCGTGAGGCTGTGCCGTCCCCGGGCCATCGAGGTCAGCCCGAGGTCGACCATGACGGGGTCCAGCCAGATCCGCGGCCGCCGCGCCGCCCAGGCCCAATACCCCGTGAGCTCGGCCCGTGCGGCCTCGCGGATGTCATCGTCGCTCACGGCCGGAAAAACTTCCTGAGGGGTACGCCCGAAGACCGCGAATCCGTGCCGCACCAGCTCCGCTCGCGTGACCCCGGACAGAATCCGCTGCACCAGGAGCTCATGCGTCCACGTCGGATGCTCCTTACCGGCCGTACCGATCGTGGCGCCGTCGACGTACACGCAGCCGAGTTTGAGCCCGTAGCCCGCGCCCCGGTCGACGTCGCGGTGCAGTGCCGTGAGCACCGCCTGCCGATCCTGGTCGACGGGCCCGGCAGTGAGCGCGACCAGGTCGAGGTCGCTGACCCCGGCCGTGTAGTCACCGGTGGCGAGCGATCCCGCGACGTGCAGATCGGTCACCCACTCGAGCTCACCGAGCCGCTCACCGAACTCGTCCACCGCGTTCGTCGAGTTCCCCATGCCCTCATTAAACGTCAGGTCTGATTCCCGCCGGACTCCCTGCCTGTTCTGCGCCACGCTGATGCCATGAGAATTGACGCGCTTCCCGATGTGGTGCTCGGCAAGACCCGTGACGAGGGGCCGGGCAGCCCGGTGGAGTTCAGCACGGCCGAGGGCGGCGAGCCGCTGCGTTGCTGCCTGCGTGATGCCACTCCCGGCGAGGACATCATGCTTTTCGGGTACGCGCCGGAGCTGCCGCCCAGCCCGTACCGTGAGATCGGCCCGGTCTTCGCCCACGCGGAACCCTGCGACACCACCCCCGACGAGGGCGCCTACCCCGCGGACTGGCTCGGCCGACCGCAGGTCCTGCGCGCCTATGACCGCGACGGCCGCATCCACCCGGCCACCCGCGTCCACGACGGCACCGATCCGATGGCCGCCATCACCGACGTCCTCGCCGACCCGGACGTCGTCCAGATCCACAGCCGCAACGTTGCTTACGGCTGCTACATGTTCGCCGTCCGCCGTTAGCTGTTGCGCCTCAGCAGATACGTATCCATGATCCAGCCGTGCTTCTCGCGGGCCTCGGCACGGACGCGGCGGATCTCATCGGCGACCTCGGCGAGCGGCCCGGAGATCAGGAGCTCGTCGGGGGTGCCGATGTACGCGCCCCAGTAGATGTCGACGTTCTCCGCGTCGACCTTGCCGAACGTCTGGCCGGCGTCGAGCATGACGATCACGTCGTCGACCTGGTCGGGCCACTGCTCGGCGAGCCGGCGGCCGGTGGTCACCTGGAACGGCTGACCCACCCGGTTGACGCCGATGTGATGCTTGGCGGCGAGGGCGGAGACGCTGCTGATGCCCGGGACCACCTCGTAGTCGAAGCGGGTGTCGCCGCGTTCGAGGATCTCGTCGAGGATGGCGATCGTCGAGTCGTAGAGCGAAGGATCGCCCCAGACGAGGAACGCGCCGGTCTCGCCCTCGAGCAGATGCTCGCGGATCAGCGCCTCGGTCACCTCGGAACGGCGGTGGCGCCAGTCGGCGATCGTCCCCTCGTAGTCCGCCGGGGTGCGGTCACGGTCGGGGTCGCGGCCCTCGGCGATGCGGCGGCTGGGCTTGCCGTAGGACTTGAGGACCGTGCGGCGCAGCTCGATCATGCTCTCCTTGACCTCACCCTTGTCGAGGAGGAAGAACACGTCGGCGCGCCCGATGGCCTTCGCCGCCTGCAGGGTCAGGTGGTCGGGGTCGCCGGCACCGATCCCGATGACATAGATCCGCCGCCCGCTCTCCCCTGAACCCACATCCACAGTCACGCCAGGGATTGTGGCAGGTCGCGCCCCTGCCCGGTCCGGGAGGCCCGACCCCGGCCGGACCCCCGCATGCTCGACCCCCCGCATGCTCGGCGCCGACGGGCCGGCTCCGGCGGGCCCGACCGCGGGAGGCCCGACCCGGGAAGCTGATCCCGGGAAGCTGATCCCGGGAAGCTGATCCCGGCAGGTCCGGCTCCGGCAGGCTGGTTCCCCAGCGGCCTCGGCCGGGGGTGGCTCGGCCGGGGGTGGCCCGGCCGCGGGTAGCCCGGCTCCAGCAGGCTCGGCCCCGGGAGGGCTGGCCGTGGCGGGCCCGACCGCGGTAGGCCCGGCCCCGGGCGGGGGTTGGCCCCGGTGGATTGCGTGCTTGGCGTGGCGGGCGGGCTCCGGCGGGCGTGGGGTGGTCAGTCCGGGAGGATCGGCACGGAGGGGTTCAGGTGGCGGCCGAGGGAGGCTGCGCGGGTGACCGAGGAGGAGCCGAAGCGGTCGCGGACGGCGTCGAGGGCGGTGTCGAGGCCGTCGTCGTGGGGGTTGTCGAAGGGGAGCTCGAGCTGGATGCCGCCGTCGGTGTCGAGGTTGCCGACCGCGACGCCGACCAGGGTGATGCCGCGGTCCTGGATCAGGGGCCAGGCGGTGATCAGCAGGGCGCGGGCCGTCTCGAGGACCGTGCGGGTCTGCGTCGTGGCCTTGAGCAGGCTGCGGGAGCGGGTGACCCGGGTGAAGTCGCCGAACCGCAGCCGGAGCGTCACCGTGCGCCCGGCCCGGCCGGCGGACCGCATCCGTCGGGTCACCCGGTCGACCAGGGCCGCGAGCGTCGCGTCGACCTCGGTGAAGGGGTGGTCGCGGCGGCCGAGGGCGGACTGCGCGCCGATCGATCCGCGGCGGTGGCCCACCTTGACCCGGCGCGGATCGTGGTTGTGCGCGAGGGCGTGCAGGTGCCGGCCCGCGCCACCGCCCAGCATCGCCACCAGCGCGGCCTCGCCGAGCCGGGCCACGTGCCCGACCGTGTGGATCTGGTGCTCCCGCAGTTTGCCGGACGTGACCGGGCCGACGCCCCACAGCCGCTCGATCGGCAGCGGGTGCAGGAACGCGAGCTCCTCGCCGGGTGCCACCACGAGCAGGCCGTCCGGCTTGCCGACCGCGCTCGCGACCTTGGCCAGGAACTTGGTGCGCGCCACCCCGACGGTGATCGGCAGGCCGGTGCGCTCGCGGACCTCGGCGCGCAGCCTGGTGGCGATCGCGGTGGGCGTACCCATGATCCTCTGCAGGCCGCCCACCTCCAGGAAGGCCTCGTCGATGCTGATGCCCTCGACGAGCGGGGTGGTGTCATGAAAGACGTCGAAGACGGCCCTGCTCGCGGCCGAATAGGCGTGCATCCGCGGTGGCACCACGATCGCGCCCGGGCACAGGGCCATGGCCTGCGCGATGCCCATCGGCGTGCGCACCCCGAATGCCTTGGCCTCGTAGCTGGCCGCGAGCACCACCCCGCCACCCACGAGGACCGGACGCCCCCGCAGGCCGGGATCGTCCCGCTGCTCGACCGACGCGTAGAACGAGTCCAGGTCGGCGTGCAGGATGCTCGCCTGATCAGCCACCCCCAGATCTTCGCACACATGTTCGAACAATGGTCTGCGGAAAGATGTGTCCATGACAACGCGCCCCCCGCTTGCCGAAGCCCTTGACCTGCAACCCCACCCCGAGGGTGGCTGGTTCCGCGAGACGTTCCGGTCAAAGACCGTCTTCCACCCCGACGGGTACGCAGGCCCGCGCAACGCCGCCACCGCCATCTACTTCCTGCTCCAGCCCGGCGAGTCCTCGGCCTGGCACGTCGTGAAGTCCGACGAGCTGTGGCTCCTGCACTCCGGCTCGCTCGAGCTCAGCTTCGGCGGCGACGGCCCCGACCCGCAGGAGCCGGGCGAGACCGTGGTCCTGGACCGCGCCAACCCGCAGGGCCTGATCCCCGCCGGCGTCTGGCAGGCGGCCCGCCCGGCCGGCGACGAGCCGGTGCTGGTCAGCTGTGTGGTCTCACCCGGCTTCGACTTCGAGGACTTCCGTATGGCCTGACCCGGCCGGATGCAGGTGGTCGCGCAGGAGGGCAAGGATCTCCCGGCGCGCGGGTCTGGCGGCCGGAACCAGGCCCGGCGTGCTGAGGAAGCTGTGGGTGGCCCTCGGGTAGCGGACAAGGCTGGCTTCGCCGAGTCGTTCGGCGTAGCGGCTCCCGTGATCGGCCAGCGGGTCCAGCGCGGCGGTGACGATCAGCGCGGGCGGGAGGCCTGCCAGGTTCTCGGCCTTCAGGGGGGACACGCTGCTCGGGTCGAGGCCCGGGGGCAGGCTGAACCGGCGGGCCGCCCGCAGCCGGGGCAGCGAGAGCGTGGGGTTGTCGGCGTTCCCGGTGATCGACGGGTAGTCGGTCATGGTCTCGGTCAGGTCGGTGGCTGGGTAGAGGAGCGCCTGGGCGAGCAGGGCCGGGCCGCTGTCGCGGGCGCGCAACGCGAGGAGTGCCGCGATCATGCCGCCGGCGCTCTCGCCCAGCACTGCCACGGCGGTGGGGTCGATGCCCCAGGTGGGGGCGTCTTCGACCAACCGTACGAGCGTGTCGTACCCGTCCTCGATCGGCTGGGGTAGTGGGTGCCGCGGAGCGAGCCGGTATTCGACCGACACGACCACCGCCGGGCAGTGCGCGGCGAGGTGGCTGTTGAGCCAGTCGTTCTGTGCGGCGGTGCCGCCGATGAAGCCTCCACCGTGGAACGAGACGACGAGCGGCAGTTTCCTGGCATCGCGCTTCGGCCGGTGCACGCGCAGCGTCAGCCGGCGGCCCGGGAGCTCGATCGTGGTCTCCTCGATCCGGGCGCGGCGGTCCGGCCGGCCGGTGATGATCCGTGCGGCGCGGGACGAGGCGATGCGGTTGGCCTTCGCGGCGGCCGTGATCACCTGGTCGTCGGTCATGGCGTCCCAGTCGTGGGTGTCCTTGAGGATGCGGGTGCCCAGTGGAGCCCTGCTTCGCATGGTGCCTCCCGGCTTCGCTAGCTGGACCTCTATTACGATACTAGCGGTAGCGTATTGTCAAGGTAGCCTGATCGCGTGCCGGTTTCCTCCGCATCCGCGCCCGGGCGTCCCCGGTCGGATCTCCACGCGACCGTGTTCGGCGCGACCCTGCGCACGATGCACGAGCTGGGCTACGCGAACGCCACGATGGACCGGATCGCCGCGGCTGCCGGCATCGCGAAGACCACGATCTACCGCCGGTGGCCGTCGAAAGGCGTCCTGATCGCGGACTGTCTGCTCGAGGCGTTCAGGCCGGTGCCGTTGGAGGGGCCCACCCGGGAGGAGATCCTGGCCGGCGCCATCCGGTTCCTCGTGGCGAAGATCGGCGAGCCGGGTGTGGGCGTGGCGTTCGCCGGGGTGTTCGTCGACGCCATGAGCGACCCGGCCCTGCGCGAGATCCTGTCCACGCGGCTGCAGGACCCGTACCGGATCGCGCTCCAGGAGGCGCTGGGCGAGCCGGAGGAGCGCGTTCTATTGATCATCGACGTCCTCGTCGGAACATTGCTGCACCGGATGGGCATGACCGGAGCGCCGATGGGCGGGGCTGACGTCGCCGTGCTGACCGAGATGGTTCTGCGCGTGCTGCGATAGCTCGTGTCGCAGCTCACGCCCGCTGCTGGAAGGGAGCGGGCAGGGCTCCGGTTATAAGACTTGAGCGTGTAGCGCTCAACTTTGAAATCGGAGGAGATCCTGATGGTGCTGCGTAATGACTACCGCGAGTTCGACCGCCTGACCGCTCGCGTCTTCGACACCGCGACCCGTAACGCGGGCGCGCGGCTGGACGCGTACCGCGATGGGGACACCTTCGTCATCGACATCGATCTGCCGGGCGTCGACCCGGCCGGGATCGACATCTCGGTCGACCGCAAGGTGCTCACCGTGCGGGCCGAGCGCAAGCGGGTCGAGCGTGAGGGCGTGAAGTACGTCGTGGCCGAGCGGCCGACGGGTGCGGTGAGCCGGCAGGTGTTCCTGTCCGAGTCGCTGGACACCGACCGGCTCGAGGCCCGCTACGAGAACGGCGTGCTGAACCTCAGCATCCCGGTCACGGAGAAGGCCAAGCCACGCAAGTTCGAGGTCGCCGGCGTCTGATTAGCCGAGAAGCCCGGGGCGAAACGCTCCGGGCTTTTCCCATGGAAAAAACCATGGAAAACTCAGTGCGAGAAGGCGAAGTAGTTCAGGTTGAGGAATTCCGTGCCGGAGTCGCTCGCGAACGTCACGTAGAGCGTATGCATCCCGGTCGTCGGCGTGATGCCCGTGGTCATGGTCTGCCACTTCTGCCAGCCGCCCATGTTGCCCACGGTGATGGTGCCGATCGGGGTGCCGCCCAGGCTGTCGAGGCGCAGCTCGATCCGGCCCTGCACGCCGTCGCCGACGTCCGAGGCGACCCGGGCCGCGAACTGGGTGGCCGGGGTGCCGGAGAAGTTGACCTGGTCGAACTGCAGCCAGTCGCCGCCGTTGATCCAGCCGATGTTCTTGCCGCCGCCGTCGTCCTCGGTGTCCTGGGACTCGGTGCCCTGCTGATTGGTGGAATTCTCCGCCTGGATCGTGCTGTACGCGTCGGTCCCGCCCTTCGGCTCCTCAACAGTCGGCGACGGCTCAACAGACGGCGGCGGCGACTCCGAAGTGGGCGCGAGAGCAGATGGCGAAGAGACCGGAGGTAGCGGGGCGGCGACGGCAGGGGAGGACGAGCCACCCTGGAGCCGTCCGATCGTGTAGCCGACAAGGACGAGGGCGAGCCCGGCCGCGGCGAGCAGCACCCGCTTGCGGGTGACCCGCGAGCGCGAGTGGTAGGTCCCGGGCGAGCGGGGAGCGGTCGTAGTCATCGGGTCGGAAGAATAGCCGAAGCCCGGCCGCCGGTGGTGCACGCGCTGCCCCGGCAACACTGCCCGAAATTCCCCGACCCTCGTGCTGACCTGCGATGACGACCCGTAATTCGATTACCGTCACGGTGTGCTACAGGCGGGGCGACATCAATTGACATCGCTACGCTGCGAGATCACAGTGTGAGAGCGCTCTCGCAGCGAAGGCAGCGGCGGAGCGTGACGGTCAGGGCGCATCCCCCTTCCGATGTCCGCCCCCGAAGCGTCCCTGGCCGGCGTGGGATCCCTCCCGGCACTGCCGGGCCCGCGCGACCCGGGGGCCGGACCGTGGAGTGCTCATGCGACTCAATCGAAAATCCCTGCTCGGCCTCGCCGTGGCGGCGGTCGCCGTCCCCGCCGCCGTCGCGGTGATCCCCAACGCGAGTGCGGCGACCCTGCCGGACCTGCTCCCGCTGACCGTCACCAACGACTCCGGTCGCGGTGAGGCAGTGCACCTGTACGTGCTCGGCGAGTCCGGCGGCAAGCTCGGCTACGTCACCGAGGCCGGCACGTTCACGCCGTGGACCGGCGGCGCGAACCCGCCCGCCCCGGCGCCCGACGTGTCGATCGACGGCCCGGCAGCCGGGGCCAGCAAGACCATCGAGGTGCCGAAGGGACTCTCGGGCCGGATGTACATGTCGTTCGGCGAGAAGCTCGACTTCAAGCTCAGCCAGGACGGCGGTCTCGTGCAGCCCGCGCCGTGGGCGGCCGGGGAAGCGAACAGCGACATCCTGTTCGACTGGAGCGAGTTCACGTACAACGACTCCGGGGTGTTCCTGAACAGCTCCCAGGTCGACATGTTCGCCGTGCCGCACAAGGTCAGCGTGACCGGGTCGGACGGGCAGACCCAGGCGACCGGCGAGCTCAAGGCAGGCGGCCGCAACGCCGTGATCGACGCGCTGAAGGCGGACGCCGACTTCAGTAAGCTGGTGCAGACCCGCGAGGACGGGACCGTGCTGCGGGTGCTGTCACCGGGCAAGGGTGCCGACGCCGGTGGCTTCGACCCGAACTACCTGGCGGGCTACATCGACGAGGCGTGGGCTGCGTACGCGAACACCGACCTCACCGTCACCCCGTTCCTGGACCAGCCGGACAAGGCGTTCAAGGGCCGTACATCCGGTGACGTCATGAACTTCACCGACTCGACCGGCGCGCAGGTCGCCAGCATCACCAAGCCGAGCACCTCGAACGTGTGGGGCTGCGACGGCAACCTCGGCGCCCCGAACGACCTCGTGGTGGGCCCGATCGCCCGCAGCCTCTGCGCGGCACTGCAGCGCACCACGCTCGGCAGCCAGGACGTCGAGCCCAGCACCGACGTGTCGACGTTCTACCAGCACGACCCGACGAACGACTACGCGAAGGTGATCCACGCGAACATGGTGGACGGCAAGGCGTACGCGTTCGCGTTCGACGACGTCGCCAACCAGGAGTCCCTGGTCCACGACGGCGCCCCGACCGCGATCGGGATCGCGCTGAGCCCCTTCAACTAGGTACCGATCGACTAGACCCGGGAGATCAGGACCTTCGCGATCTCCCGGGCCTTGTCGATGTTCTGCTCGTCGCTGTCCCCGCGCGAGTACACGTCGATCGAGACCGTGCCGTAGAGCACGTAGAGATGTCCGGCCAGGGAGAACGCGTCCTCGCCGACGCCGTCCACCGGCTCGGCGCCCTCGATCACCGTGGTGAAGTCGCTCTCGGTGGTCCGGGACAGGAAGATCGCCAGCTGCCCGCTCGGCTGCTGCCACTGGCAGAACCGGGTGGTCGCGCCGGTCTTCTCGCCGTCGTGGTCGGTCTGGCTGATCGCCCGGCCGGTCAGCTCCTTGACCTCGGTGTCGCTGAGCAGCGTGCACGGGTCGGGGATGTCGCCGGAGTCCTTGACGGAGTCACCCATCCCGGAGCTCGCCGCGGGAGTCGTCGCGTTGGGCTCTGCGGCATCGGTGGTGGCGGTCGGCGCGGTGGCGGGAGCAGCCGTCACGCCACACGCGCTGAGGGCGGTGGCGGAGACGACAGCGAGGACGGCAAGGCGGAGCTTCATGCGCTCAGCGTGCCGCCCACCCCGGCCGCGAGGATAGATCAAAGGGCCAGCAATGACCCGTACGCCTGGAAAACTCAGCCGTTGGGTGCGAGCGCGGTCAGGATTTCCTCGGCACGCTCGCCCGCGGCGCGCGGATCGGCGTCCGGGGAACCGATGTTGGGGTCCCAGTTGAGATCGTAGAAGAGCTCGGTGACGCCGGCTTCGGCGTACAACTCGGCACCGCCCTTGATCTGCTCCCACGTGCCGGACAGCGGCACACTGTCGTCTCGCAGACCGGGTCTGACCACACCGCGCACGACGATTCGGACCTCGTCGGGGTCGCGGCCGGACTCCTCGGCGGCACGCCGCACGATCTGCGTGCCCCGGGCGATCTCCTCGAAGGACGCCCGGCTGCTGCTCACCCAGCCGGCCGCGAGCCGCCCGGCGCGCCGCAGCGCGACGTCCGCGGTGCCACCCAGCAGGATCGGCGGGCCACCCGCCTGCACCGGCGCGGGAGCCATGCTGCTCGGGGGCACGGTGTAGAACTCCCCCTCGTACGCGGAGACCTTGTCGTTGAAAAGCGTCGCCAGCACCGCGAGATACTCCTCGGTGCGCCGGCCGCGCGGGTTGGGGTCGGAGTTGGTCGCCGCGAACTCCACCTCGGACCAGCCCGTGCCGAGCCCCAGGTCGAAGCGGCCGCCGGACAGCACGTCGAGGGTGCTCGCCTGTTTCGCGAGGTAGGCGGGTGACACGTACGGCAGGTTGATGACCGCGACGCCGAGCCTGATCTGGGTGGTCCGCGCCGCGGCGTACGTCAGCGCGAGCATCGGGTCGAGCACGCTGCGATACACCGGGGCGAGCTCCTGGTCGACGCCCGCGAGCAGCCGCTGGAACGCCCACAGCCCGTGATAGCCCAGCTCCTCGGCCCGCATCGCGAACCCGGTCACCGACATCGGGTCCGCCCACACGCCGGCCACCGGGCACCCGCAGCTGATCAACATGGTTTTCACGTTAGAGGGCGGGGAGGTTCTTCGCCATCTGCTGGGCGAGCACCTCGAAGCCCAGCCGTTGGTAGAGCGCCATCGCCCGCACGTTGTAGCCGTGCACGTTGAGCCCGATGCTGCGCAGTCCGCGGCGGGCGAGCTCCTGCTGCACCGCGGCGATGACGAGGCTGCCGTAGCCGCGGGACCGGAACGCCGGGTCGATCTCGATGTTGTGCAGCCAGCCCATGCCCGGGGACCGCTGGGACACACCCGACCAGACCCAGCCCACTTCAACACCCTCGGCCACCACCGTACGCAGCTGCACGCCCTCGGTCTCCGGCCCCTGGGGCAGCCACTCGGCGATCCGGCGCCGGGCCAGCTGCGCCGCGTCCGCCGGCGGGAGCCCCTCGTCCTGGGAAAGATCCGCGGCGAACTCCTCGACGAGCGTCGCCATCCGCGTGTCGTAGTCGCGCATCGTCACCAGCGAGACGCCCTCGCTTGCCGGGATGTCGACGAGCGCCCGGGCCCGCTGCTGGTTGGTGATCTCGTATCCGGACCGCTCGTAGAGGCGCCGGGCGGTGGCGTTGTGGCCGTAGACGTTCAGGCCGACCCGGGGGATGCCGCGCACGCTCAGGTCGCGCTCGACGAGATCGAGGACGCTCCGGGCGTACCCGTGATTGCGGTGTGGGGGGTCGATCACGAGATCGGAGATCCAGGCCATGGCGGGTGAGAACGTCCCGGGCAGCGACACCCAGACCCAGCCGATCTCCTCGCCGGCCAGGACGGCCCTGCGCAGCAGGTGCCCCGGCGTGGCCGGGCCGTCCGGCAGGTGGCGCCCGACGTTCGCGGCGGCGAGCATCTCGGCTTCCTGGACCGTGCGCCCCTCGGCCTTGACCAGCGCATCGGTGACATCGGCGACCAGTGCGCCCCGCCGCCGGGCAAAATCGGCCTCGCTCAGGTCCTCAATGGTCAGCGCCATCCGGCGAGCTTCCCATGACCCGGAAGGGTCGGTCCGTCCGAGGGACAGCGCCGAGGGGCCGGTGGGCAGTAATCTCCGCATATGGGTACGACGGGGGAAACACTGACGGCCGGTAACGAAGCCATGTTCGAGGCGGCGTTCCGGACAGGCGACTACGGCCGGGCCGAGGAGACGTTCACCGCGCTGCTGACCGACGCCCGCGAGGCCGGCGACCGGGCGCTGGAGGCCGCGGCGCTGGACCGACTGGCGATGCTGACCCACTTCCGGGCGCTGGAGAACGACCTGGCCGACGCGGACAGCGAGATCGAGGTGGGCCTCTTCGAGCAGGCCCTGGAGATCCGCCGCGAGCTCGGCGACGAGGCCGGCACCGCGGAGTCGCTCTTCGGGCTGGGCCTGGCACACCAGGTCCTCCGCAGCGACTGGGCGACCGCGATGCCCTACTACCGCGAGGCCCTCGAGCTCGCTGAGCGCCACGACGACCTGCTGCTGCGCTCCGAGGTGCACCGCCACATCGGCTTCTACTACGCGATGGGCGACCTGGAGTCCGACCGGGCCCTGCACCACCTCAAGATCTCTCACGACCTGCGCACCGAGCTCGGCGACCCGCGCTGGATCCCCGGCGGCACGGTCGCCCTGGGCATCGCCGAGCTCGCCGACGGCCTGCGCGAACAGGGCCTCGCCCACATGCGCCAGGCGCTCCAGCAGGCCCGCGACGCCAACCTCAGCGCCCAGCGCATCGCCTGGATCGAAAAGTTCCTCGCGAACGCCGAGATCGGCCTGGACCCCGCGGGCAAGAAGTTCGCATGACCACCCTGCAGGAAGCCTGGGGCCTCGTGAGCGACGAGAGCGGCCTCGCCATCATCTCGACCCTGCGGGCCGACAGCACCATCCAGTCGTCCCTGGTCAACGTCGGTGTCCTGGCGCACCCGGCCACCGGCCAGCAGGTCCTGGCGTTCGTCACCTACGGCAAGGTCAAGATGGCCAACCTGCGTGCCCGCCCGCAGATCACCACGGCCTTCCGCAAGGGCTGGCAGTGGGCGACGGTCGAGGGCGTCGCCCAGCTCGCCGGCCCCGAGGATCCCCAGCCGTGGCTCGACCCGGAATCCCTGCGCCTGCTGCTCCGCGCCATCTTCACCTCGGCCGGCGGCACCCACGACGACTGGGACGAGTACGACCGCGTGATGGCCGAGCAGAACCGCACCGCCGTGCTGATCAGCCCCACCCGCGTCTACAGCAACTAGTGTCCTGAGGCTTTGATTGTTCGCGGTAGGAGCCGAGGGCGGCGGGATCTGGCCGGGGGCACGAAGTTGTGCCGAAACCGGCTATGCCGCAACCTTCTGCGGCTTTCAGTGTCAAGTGTGGGCCAATCACGTCTGGCCATGAAACATATGTTCTTCACGTCAGACGTGATTGACCGGATTTGAAGAGCGACACCGCAGAAAGTTCTCTCATCCCGGTGTCCGGCGCAACATTCAGCCTCGCGGCATGGAAAGGGTGATCCACCCGGACCGGACCAACAAGCAACCGCTGGCTCAGGACGCTAGGCGCGCATGACCGTGGCGATGGGGATGCCGGCGGCTCGTAGGGCGGGGACGAAGCCGCCCAGGATGCCGGCGATCAGGCCCGCGATGATGCCCGCGACGCCGGCTTCCCATGGGAACTGGACGTCGCGCAGGAACGGTTGCTGGTCGCCGAAGAGGGCCGAGAGGGCTTTCAGGCCGGCGGCGCTGAGCCCGATCGCCGCCGCCGCGGTGAGCAGGCCGGTGAGCAGGGTTTCGGCGAGCACGATGCCGGCGAGCAGGGAGCGGGGTGTGCCCACCGCCCGGCGCAGGGCGAACTCCTCGACGCGTTCGCCCACGGTGGCGAGGCCGACGTTGAGGATGCCGGCGACGCCGATCAGCAGGACCAGGGCCGCCATCGCCAGGAAGATCAGCCGGAACAGTTTCAGCTCGTCCTGCATGTCCTTGCGGCTGTTGATGGTCCGGGCGTACGTGTCGACGCCGATCCCGCGTAGTTTGGCCGTCAGCACCTGGGCGACCGGGTTGCCCGGGGCCAGCATCACCTGGACACCGTTGCCGCCGTTGGGGTCCACCACGCCCTCGGCCGACAGCCAGTTGTTGAGCTCGTCGAGGCGGGCGTACGCGGTCGGTGAGGTGTTGCCGTCGTCGACGACCCCGATGAACTGTGGCGTGATGTTGCTGGTCGCGCCGGGGATGTGCAGCTCGGCGGGGACCCGGTGCTCGGCGAAGCCCCTGGCGGCCTCCTCGTTGAGCACGAGCCGCGGCGCCAGGGCGGGGATGGTGGTGAAGTCGAGCCATTCGCCGCTGCGGTGCCGGAACGGGCGGAACTCGCGTACGTCGCTGGTCATGGCCGAGATCTGCAGGTCGATGGCCTGGCCCGCGGGTCTGGCGGTGCAGACGCCGTCGGGGGTGCAGTCCTGGGGTGCGCCCCAGTCCTCGTCGAACGGGGAACCACCCGGGTTGACGGCGGTGACGCCGGGTTCGCCGATGGTGGCCGCGACGCTGACCAGGGCCGTCGCGCCGGTGCTGCCGTCCAGGGTGTCGACGACGATCTTCGCCGCCTCGGGGGTCGGGTTCAGCTCCAGCACGGTGGTGCCGTCGATGCCCTCGGTGAGCTCGACGTCGGCGAGCCTGGCGCGCTCGGCGATGCTGGCGCCGGTCTGCACCACCACGACGGCGAGGACGCCGAGGAAGAGGCTGATCATCGAGAGCAGGGTGCGGGTCTTGCGGGCGCGGATGCCCTGCAGGCCGATGATCAGGGCCGACCGGAACCGCCCGGAGAGCCGGATCACGCGGGGACCCGCTCGGTCAGCACGCCGTCGACCAGGTCGAGGGTGCGGTCCATCCGGGCGGCGTGGTCCCGGTCGTGGGTGACCAGGACCAGCCCGCAGCCCCGGCCGGTCGCCGCGAGCAGGGAGTCGATGACCGAGGTGCCGGTCTCGGTGTCCAGGGCGCCGGTGGGCTCGTCGGCGAGCAGGATCTTCGGGTTGCGGACCAGGGCCCGGGCGATCGCCACCCGCTGCTGCTCGCCGCCGGACATCCGGGGCGGCTTGTTCCTGGCCAGGTGGGCGATGCCGACCTGGTCGAGCGCGGCCATGACCTGGGCGCGGCGGTTCCGGCGCGGCAGCCAGCCCTGCCCGTTGACCAGCGCCATCGAGACGTTCTGCGCCGCGGTCAGATGCTTGAGCAGGAAGAACCGCTGGAAGACGAAGCCGAAGTGGGAGCTGCGCAGCTTGGCGGCGCGGCGCTCGGGCAGCCGGGTGATGTCCTGGCCGTCCAGCCGGTAGGTGCCCTCGTCGGCCCGGTCGAACAGGCCGAGGACGCTCAGCAGGGTGCTCTTGCCGGAGCCGGAGCGCCCGACGATCGCGATGCTGCGGCCGGCGTTCACCTCCAGGTCGACCCCGTCGAGGATCGTGCGCGGCTCCTGCTGGCCCTTGAGGATCTTGGACACGCCGGTGAGCTCGATCAGGGGGCTCATCCCGGCCCTCCGGACGGGTTGCCGGCGTCACCCGCGGGCCCGGCGGGCAGGTTCGGCGCGGGGATGGCGATCTCCTCCGAGCCGGTCAGGCCCTTCTTGATCTGGATGACCTTCCCATCGGTCAAACCAAGATCAACATCGACCGTCTTGCGTACGCGCTCAGCGCCCACAACCACATCGACCTTGCCCCTGCCCTGCGTCCCGGCAACCGCCTCGACGGGCAGCACCATCGCCTTCGACGCCTTGTCGGTCACCACGTCGAGGGTGACGTCCGCGCCGTTGATCAGGTTGACGTCGTCCGGGGCGGTGCAGACGAGCCGCAACCCCGTCGCGTCGGAGCCCTGGGCGGGGGGTTGCTCCGGTTCCGGCTCGGCAACGGGAGCCCCGGAAGGCGCCGGAGTGGTCGGCGCCGGGGGTGGCGCGGGGATCGTCCCGGCCGGCAATGCCGCGATGGTGCCCAGCGGCGTGCACTTGAACGGGCCGGGGCCGTTCTTGATCTGCCCCTGCACCGATTTCGCCGACCCGGAGATCCGGTAGGCGAGCGAGCTGTCGATGTCGGCGACGATGGCGTACCCGGAATGCTTCGCGGAGATGACCGGCATCCCCTCGGTGACCTGGGCGTGGTCGTCGAGCAGTTGCCCGGCCAGCGTGGAGCCCTTGGGGATCTGGACGCGGTGCGCCTGGTCGTCGTCCCAGACCGTCGCCACCCAGGTCAGGTGCCTGACCGGGCTGCTCGTCGGCTGGCGGTCGAGGTAACGCAGCTCGCCGTCGATCGGCGCGACGATCCCGAAGACCGGGTCGATGCTCACCTTGCCGGTCAGCGCGATCCGGTTGGTCAGGTCCTGCCGGGTCGGCTTGACCGTGGTGAGCACCGTGCCGCGGGCCTCGAGCCCGGGCGTCTGCGCCTCGCCACCGCCCGACGTGCACCCCGCAACCACCGCTACCGCGGCAACCGCCGCCCCCGTTCTGAGGAACCGCACCCCGACCTCCCCGGCGCCGGAACGGACCCGTTCCATCCCGGCCGCCGGAGCTTACAAGGATCAAGCAAGAGCGTCGATGGCTGCCCGAATGGGCGTTTCGCCGCCGAAGAGCTCGAACGTCAGGCCGATGGCGGACGGCGTGGTCAGGACGTGGGCGAGCACGGCCGCCACATCGTCGCGGGGGATCGAGGCCCGGCCGCCCAGCTCGAGGCTCGCCGTGACGAGGCCGGTGCCCGGGTCGTCGGTGAGCCCGCCCGGCCGCACGATGGTGTAGTCGAGGCCCGTGCCGCGCACGTAGTCGTCCGCCTCGCCCTTCGCCCGCAGGTAGGCGCTCATCGAGCCGCCGAGCGAGTCGGGGCTCTCGACGCCGATGGAGGAGATCAGCACGTAACGGCGCACTCCGGTGGCGACTGCCGCGTCGGCGAGCTTGACCGCGCCGCCCAGGTCGACCGTCCGTTTGCGCTCGTCGCCGCTCCCGGGCCCGCCACCGGCCGCGAAGACCACGGCGTCGGCGCCCCGGACGTACTCATCGAGCGTTTTGTCGTTCTCCAGGTCACCGATGACCGCGACGGCACCGACGGCCTCGAGGTCGGCGGCCTGATCGGGGGAGCGGATCAGCCCGCGCGCGGTGTGTCCCTCGTCGGCCAGCAGCTTCAGCAGCCGCAGCGCGATCTTTCCGTGCCCGCCGGCAACAAGAATGTCCATGCCCTCAGTCTTCTCCGCCGGACGCCGCCTTGAACGCGACATCGCTCACGTCCGCGGCCACCTCGGTGAGGTCCGTCCCGTACGCGGCCGGCTCCCGCACACGCAGGACCAGGCAGAACTCCTGGGGCAGGTCCCCGTAGTGCTTCGCGAGGTAGCGGGCGGCGGCGAGATTGCCGTCGGAGGCGAGCCCACCCAGGTAGAAGACCGGTGCCGGAGCACGGAAACAGGCGAGCAGGGCATAGCTGTTCTCGGGATCGTTGACGTACGTCGTGCCACCCACCGAGAATCCGCGGTTCTCGTACGCGATGCCGCGCAACGCCGAGCGCAGGTGCACGGCGGTACGTGGGTTGACCGTGGGCCCGCCGACGCAGAATTCGGCGGACCGGCCCAGCTCCTGACGGATGTCGGCGCCGCCGATCAGGTCCGTGCGCCCGCCGCACTCGCGAACGAGGGTGGCCAGTTCGACCAGGGCGGCCACGTCACGGCGGTGCACGCTCAGCTCGCTGGGGGAGGAATGGTGCCGGCCGGTGACGAGCAGGCTGCTCACCCCGGGGGTGACGCCGAAAAATGCGCGTTCACGGTCCAGGCGGCGGCGCCGGATCGCGAACTGGGCGAGCCAGACGGCGGTGCCGGCGATGACGCTGGCCAAGAGATTGATGAGAAGATCGACCACCCGCACACGGTGTCAGGCCGAGTCGCGCAGCACCAATGTGGGCTGGAACGTCACCGAGCGCGGCAGCCGGCCGGGGCTCGCGATGTGGGCCATCAGCACCTCGGCCATCTCCGCCGCCATCTCCTCGACCGGCTGACGGATCGTGGTCAGCAGCGGGCGGCAGTCCAGCGCGGCGCTGCTGTCGTCGAAGCCGACCACGGCGATGTCGTCGGGGACCCGCCGGCCGAGATCCTGCACCGCCCGCAGCGCACCCTCGGCCATCAGGTCGTTCCCGACGAAGAGCCCGTCGATGCCGGGGTGCTCGGCGAGCAGCCGCCGCGCGCCCTCCTCGCCGCCGTGCCGGGTGAAGTCGCCCTCGACCGTCGGCACCTCGGCAAGGCCACGGTTGGCGAGGTAGGACCGGAACCCGTCGAGCCGGTCCTGGCCGGAGGGGATGTCGAGCGGGCCGCTGATCGTGGCGAGCCGCCGGCAGCCCCGCGCGAGCAGGTGCTCGGCCGCGAGCCGGGCACCGAGGCGCTGGTCGACGTCGACGAAGCTGGCCGCGAGCGGCGACGCGGGACGGGCCGACACCACCGCGGGGATGCCCAGCTCGTGCACCTGGCGGGGGAGCGGGTCCTGCTCGTGGCTGCTGATCAGCAGCACGCCGTCGACGTGGCCCTGACGCAGGTAACGCAGCACGTGGTGATGGTCGGCCGAGTCCGTCGGGATGATCACCAGGTGGATGTCGTGCGGGCGCAGCGCCCCGGTCGCCCCGGCGGTGATCCGGCCGAAGTACGGGTCGGTGAAGATCCGGTTCAGGAACGACGAGTCGTGCGGGCGGTCCGGCTCGGAGATCACCAGCGCCACGGAGTTCGACTTGCGGGTGACCAGCGAGCGGGCCGCGACGTTCGGGACGTACCCGGTATCGGCGATGGCCCGCTCGACGATCTCGCGGATCTTCGCGTCGACGGTCGTCGCGCCGTTGATCACCCGGGACACGGTGGCCCGGGAGACTCCGGCCGCTTCCGCCACCTGGTCCATCGTCGGGTTCTTCATCGCGTTTGTTATAGCAGCGCCCCCTGTGGGCCCTGTGCCCCAACGGCCCGGACGTTGCTTGCGGGCCGTTGGGGCAGCCATCTCAGGGACGACCGTTCGCGCCGCACTTGATGATGGGCCGGATGCAGTCGTTGACCCGGCGGGCCAGCTCGTCGACCGGCCACGCGTTGAAGAAGTCGCCGTGCATCGTGTAGCCGCGGCCCGACGCGAGCCGGAACCCGGCGGTGTTGCCGTTGACGGGGTAGCGCATGACCTGGCGCAGCTTCGGCACGACCACCGGGTGGCTGGCCGGGCAGGCGTTGTTCACCGGGTACGCCATGTGGCTCTTGTGATCGGCGGAGTCCAGGTTCACCCCGTCCCAGCAGTGCGGGAAATCGAGGTAGGACTCCAGCATCGAGCCCGCCGGGCAGGTCACGAAGTCGTGCGACGAGCCCGCGTCCCCGGCGCCCAGGCAGGACCACCGGGAGATCGTGTTGTCGTCCGGTCCGGTGGCCTTCGCGTTGCCGGCCACGATCCGCAATCCGAGCGGGAACGGCTGCGTCGTGGCGATCAGCGCGTCACTGACCCCCTCGCCGAGGTAGTAGAAGACGCCGGTGGTCGGTTCGACCGGGACGTCGTTGTTGTAGAACGTCGGGATCCAGTACGCGGACTTGTCGATCGACGGGTTGCAGTTGCTGTTCGCGTTGATGAGATCCGTGACCGTGGTGCTCGCCTTGGTCGTCTCGCTGCCGAAGAAGCTGTGCATGTGCGAGGCGCCGGGCAGGTTGGGGAAGATGATCGGGTCGTCCGGCAGGCGGTGACTGGCCGGGCAGTCGGCGAGGAATTCCGCCACGCGTACGGCGCCGGGCGGGACGGTCGGCGGGACCGTTGGGCCGCCGCCGGTGCCGTACACCTCGAACTCCGCCAGCGAGACACCCCACTGGGTGGCGCGGGCGGTCGACTGCACCCGCACGTAGCGCCCCGAGCCGGACACCGCGACCGTCTGGCGGCCGACGGCACCGGTCAGGCCGGTCTTCAGGTTCGTCCAGGTGCTGGCGTTGGCGGAGATCTGGAGATTGAAGGTACGCGCGTACGCCGTCTCCCAGTCGAGCACGATCGACGACACGTTCGCCGTCCCACCGAGGTCGACCTGGAGCCACTGCGGGTCGCTGAACGCGCTCGACCAGCGGGTGCCGGCGTTGCCGTCGACGGCGTTCGAGGCGGGGAAGGCTGCTGACTCGGTGGAGGACGCGGTGGCCGTACGTCCCTGGGAGAGCAGGCCGTCGGCGGCGCTGGCACCGGTCTGGGTCAAGGCTAGATAGGCGGTCATGACGACTGCGGCGGTTGCCGCGAGAGTCTTACGCATGGGATTCCTTTCCCGAGCCGGGGCAGGGATGGGGGCCCTGCCCCGGCGGGCTGGATGCGGGTCGGCTACTGGTAGACGCGGACGTAGTCGACGAGCATCCGGGCGGGGAACGGGGTAGAGGCGTCGATCGGGCCGGGGAAGTCGCCGCCGACCGCGAGGTTGAGGATGATGTAGAACGGGTGGTCGAAGATCCACGGGCCGCGGGTGGCCTCGACGGTCGCCTTGCTGGCGTAGAAGACCTGGTTGCCGTCCAGCAGGAACTTGATGCCCTTGCTGTCCCACTCGGCCGCCCAGACGTGGAAGTCCTGGGAGAGGTCGACGGTGGCGTACTTCTGGCCGTAGCCGCCGGCGCCGTTGTACTGCGGGGCGTGCAGCGTGGAGTAGGCCTCGCTGGTGTTGCGGCCGAGGACCTCCATGATGTCGACCTCGCCGTTGTAGGGCCACGGCCGGCCGGTGAGGAAGTCGGCGCCCATCATCCAGAACGCGGGCCACAGGCCGTTGCCCTTCGGCACCTTGATCCGGGCCTCGACCCGGCCGTACTGCACCTGGAACTTGTTGCTGGTGTTCATCCGGGCGGAGGTGTACTCGCGGCCGTTCGAGGCCTCCTTGCGCGCCTCGATCACCAGGTTGCCCTGGCCGTCCGTCTTCGCGTTGTTGCTGTTCTCGGTGTAGTACTGGACCTCACCGTTCTGCGGGACGCCCGGGTCGTACGTCCACTTCGCGGTGCTCGGCTTGGTGCCCGACGGGTCGTTGAACTCGTCGTTGTAGACCAGCCGGGTCGCCGGGAACGCAGGGTCGGCGGGGCGCGCCGGCGGGGTGTTGGGGGCGCCGCCGGTGCCGTAGACGTTGAAGTCGTAGAGCGAGTAGCCGTACGTGCTGACCCGCGCGGTGCCGTACATCCGCACGTAGCGCCCGGTGCCGGTGACGTTCAGGACTTCCTTGAACCCGTGGCCGGTCGTGGTCGAGTAGATGTCGGTCCAGGTCGTGGCGTTCGGCGAGACCTGGATCTTGTACGCCGTCGCGTACGCCGGGTCCCACTGCAGCTCGACGCGGCTGATCTGGGCCGTGGCGCCGAGGTCGACGTAGATCCAGCCCGGGTCCACCCAGCCGTTCGTCGAGCTCGTCGCCCAGCGGGTGGCCGGGTCGAGGTCGAACGCCTTGTTCGCGGTGCACGGGTTGCAGTTGACGTCGTTCTGCTCGGTGGAGGCGAACGCGGGCTTGTTGTAGGAGAGCAGCGTTCCGGTGCCCGGGTCCGGCGGCGGGGTGGTGGTGCCGTTCGCGTACACCTGGAATTCCCAGAGCGAGTAGCCGTACGCCGGGAGCGCCCGCTGGGTCAGGTTGAGCCGGACGTAGCGGGCGGTGCCGCTGACCGTGATGCTCTGCGCGCCGGCGTTGCCGCTGAGGGTGGCGGTGGCGTCGGTCCACGTCGAGTCGTTGGTGGAGAACTGGACGGTGAAGGCGCTGGCGTACGCGCCCTCCCAGTTCAGGTTGACCCGGGTGACCGCGGTCGGGGCACCGAGGTCGACCTTGAGCCACTGGGGGGTGGCCAGGAACGCGCTCGACCAGCGGGTGCCGGTGTTGCCGTCGGTGGCGGCGGAGGCGGGCGTGCCCTCCCACTCGACGGACGAGGCGGTGGTCGGTTTGCCCTGCGAGACGATCGCCTCGGCGGCCGAGGCGCTGCCCGGTGTCGCTACGAAGTAGGCACCGGCCAGGGCCAGGAGTGCGGCGCTGAGAGTGGCGAGGCGTGTCCGCCTACCACCGCCGCGGGACTTGGCAGAACTCATGCGGGGTCCTCCTTGCGGGGAATCAAGGATGTGTCGTGGGGATTACCGGGCGCTTTCCGGGTTGTTCCGGGGGAAAGAAAGCGCTCTATGTGACGACACTGTGAACCAGCGACTTCATGGGTGTCAATGCCTGTCAGAAGCTCGGGAAGCGCTTCCCCAAGAGTGTTCCCGGCGGGTTTCCGAGCCGGATGTGCAGGTCGGCGCGCTGCGGCAGCCGGGCGCGCGGCATCCCGCCGGGTGCGGGAACCTCGAAGTTCCGGAACCTGGCGCCGGGAATGTCGGTAATGTGAGGAGTATCAGGAAAAGAAGGGTTTAGCGGGCGTGCGAGTCCACGTCGAGCGTCGAGGCCACGAAGCCGGTGACCAGCCGGGTCCAGAAGACCGGGCGGCGCAGCAGCGCATGCGTCTCCCCGGGCACGGGCACGAACGAGGCTCCCACCCGAGCGGCGTACGCGGCCGAAGCAGCCGGATCCGTCACTTGATCGCCGTCACCGTGCGCAATCACGATCGGGACCTGAGACTGTGGCTCCGGCTCCCCGGGCTCGATCCACGGCGCCAGCGCGCACACTCCCGCGACACCCGGCTCGCCCGCCAGCCGCAACGCCGTCCGGCCGCCCATCGAATGCCCCACGAGCACGATCTGCGCCCCCGGATGCAGCCGCCGGGCCTCGTCCAGCGCCCAGCGCGCGTCGGTCAACGGGTCCTCGGCCGCGCCGTTCCAGCCACGCAGGCGGTAACGCAGCAGCCACACCGCCACCTCGTCGGCACGCGTCCGGGAACGCACAGCCCGTGCGAACGGCACCATCCGCAGGTACGCGAGCCCGCGCCGGGCCGGCTCGGCACTGGTCGCCCGGCCGCCGTGCAGCAGCAGAACCACCGCGCGAGCACCCTCGCGGGGACCGGACATGGACAGGTGCGGAGAGGTCACGTCCTTAGTTCGGCGCGCGACCTCGTTCGGGTGGGTGCTCATCGGGTTCCAATCCGGGGCGGTTCCGGTGCCGAATCGCCTCACGAACAACTTGTACCCGCGAAAGCTGGGGGAATTCCATGAGATCGGTCGCAGTGATTGGGGCTGGAGTGTCCGGGCTCACCGCGGCGTACCTGCTGCGCAACGCCCGCGACGTCACGCTCTACGAGGCGGACGCCCGGCTCGGTGGCCACGCGCACACCCATGACGTGCCTGACGCGGCGGGTCCGCTGGCCGTCGACTCCGGGTTCATCGTGCACAACCGGCGGACGTACCCGATGCTGCTGAAACTCTTCGGGGAGCTGGGGGTGCCGACCCAGGAGACCGAAATGAGCATGTCGGTCACCTGCCGGGGCTGCGGCCTCGAATACGCCGGCGCGAAGGGCGCGAGCGGTCTGTTCGCCCGCCCGCCGGGCCCGCGCTACCTCGCCACGCTGGCCCAGGTGCCGCTCTTCCACCGCCGGGCCCGCGCGCTGCTGGCCACCGCCGAGGACATCACGCTCGGTGAGTTCTTGCGCCGGGGCCACTACAGCGCGTACTTCGTCCGGCACTTCGTCATCCCGCTCGTCTCGGCGGTCTGGTCCTGCGGCACCGAGGTGGTCGCCGACTACCCGGCCCGCTACCTGTTCACCTTCCTGGCCCATCACGGGATGCTCAGCGTCACCGGCTCACCGACGTGGATGACCGTGACCGGTGGGTCGCGCACCTACGTCGACCTGCTCGCCAAGGAGCTCACCGCGGTCAGGGCGGCGACCCCGATCCGATCCCTTACGCGTACGCCCGAAGGTGTCGAGCTCCGCGACGACGCCGACGGGGTGCACCGCTACGACGAGGTCGTGATCGCCACCCACGCCGACCAGGCCCTCGCGCTGCTCGCCGACCCGACCGACGCCGAGCGCCGCACGCTCGGGGCGTTTCGCTACTCGACCAACGAGACGCTCCTGCACACCGATACCGGGGTGCTGCCCCGTGCGCACAACGCCCGCGCGAGCTGGAACTACCTTCTCCCCGGCTGCCGGCCGGACAGCGGGCCGCCCCGGGTCACGTACGACATGAACCGGCTCCAGCGCCTCGACGCCCGCGACCACTACCTGGTGACGCTGAACGCCGGGCCGCGGGTGCGCGACGAGGCGGTGCTGGCCCGGATGACGTACGCGCACCCGATCTACACACCCGCCTCGGTCGCCGCGCAACGGGACCTTCCCGGGCTGAACGACGGCCGGACCGCGTACGCCGGCGCGTACCACGGCTGGGGCTTCCACGAGGACGGCTGCCGCTCCGGGGTCACCGCCGCCGCGTCGCTGGGGGTGGCCTGGTGAAGCCGGTCATCTACGACAGCACGGTCCGGCACATCCGCACCGCACCGATCCGGCACGCGTTCAGCTACCACACGTACGAGTGGCTGATCGACCTCGACGAGATGCCCCGCAACCGCGTCCTCGCCTCCTTCGAGGCCCGCGACCACTTCGGCGACCCGGCCTCGACGCTGCGCAGCAACACCGACGACTACCTCGCCGAGCACGGCATCGACCTCGACGGCGGGCGCATCCTGCTGCTCACCAACGCACGGGTCCTCGGGTACGTGTTCAACCCGCTCAGCGTCTACTGGTGTCACCACAGCGACGGCCGGCTCGCCGCGGTGATCGCCGAGGTGCACAACACGTACGGCGGCCGGCACTGCTACCTGCTCGACCCGGACCAGGCGAACGTGGACAAGGAGTTCTACGTGTCGCCGTTCTTCCCGGTCGACGGCGCGTACCGGATGCACCTGCCCGTCCCGCACGAGAAGCTCGCGCTGACCATCGCGCTGGACCGCGACGGCGGCCGCCCGTTCGTGGCGAGCCTGCGCGGCCGGCGCCGGGCCGCGACCACCGCCGCACTGCTGCGCCACCCCTTCGTGACCGTTGCGGTCTCCGCCCGTATCCGGCTGCAGGGCATCCGCCTCTGGGCGCGCGGCCTGCCGGTACATCCCCGGCCCGCCTCTCGCATGGAGAAGATCTCGTGACCACAGTCCTCGAACCCGTCGAAGTAGCCGCGCAGAGATGGCCCGACGTCGCGGTCACGCCGCGGGCACCGCTGCGCGCCCGGATCGCCGCCCGGATGTTCCGGAGCATCAGCGGACGGCTCGCGCTGCGGGTCGCGTACCCGGATGGGCGGGTGACCGGAACGACCGGGCCGATCCTGCGTCTCGTGCGGCCGCAGGCGTTCCACGCACGCCTGGGCACCAACGGGCTGATCGGTTTTGGCGAGGCCTACCAGGCCGGCGACTGGGAGGCCGACGACCCGGTGGCGGTCCTGACCGTCTTCGCCGAGCGGATGGGCACGCTCATCCCGCCGCGGCTGCAATGGCTGCGGCACCTGCACGGCGCCCGCGCACCCCGCGCCGAACGCAACACGCGGGAGGGCGCGCGCAGCAACATCCACCGGCACTACGACCTGTCGAACGAGCTCTTCGCGCTCTTCCTCGATCCGTCGATGAGCTACTCCAGCGCCCTGTTCGACACCTCCGCCGACCTCGTCACCGCCCAGCACCGCAAGATCGACCGGCTGCTCGATGCCACCGGCGTCGGTCCCGGCTCCAAGGTCCTGGAGATAGGTACGGGCTGGGGTGAACTCGCCATCCGCGCGGCTCAGCGCGGCGCTTCGGTGCTCAGCGTGACGCTCTCCGCCGAGCAGCGGACCCTCGCCCTGCGCCGGGCCGCCGACGCGGGTGTGCTGGACCGGGTCGACGTGCGGCTCTGCGACTACCGCGAGATCGAACCGGTGGCCGGTGGCTACGACGCGATCCTCAGCGTGGAGATGATCGAGGCGGTCGGCGAGGCGTACTGGCAGACGTACGCCTCAGCGCTCGCCCGCCACCTAGCACCCGGCGGCACCGTCGGGCTACAGATGATCACCATGTCGCACGAGCGGCTCCTGGAGACGCGGAGCACGTACACCTGGATCCACAAATACATCTTCCCGGGCGGCCTGGTCCCGTCCGTCCCGGTGATCGAAGGCGTCCTCGCCGGCGCCGGGCTGCGGGTGCGCGACCGGCTCGACTTCGGCGCCGACTACGCCACCACGCTGCGGCACTGGCGGTCCGCCTTCCTCGACCGCCAGGACGAGGTCGCCGCGCTCGGCTTCGACGACACCTTCGTGCGGACCTGGAACTTCTACCTCGCGTACTGCGAAGCCGGCTTCGCCGCCGGCTACATCGACGTGGCCCAACTCGTGATCGGACGTCCCTGCTCATGACCGACTGCACCGAACTGCGCCTGCCGCAAGCGACGGACGGCCTTCACCGTGAGGGCCAAGAGGGCATGAGAAAGGAAGGCTCAGCATGACCGCTGTGCTCTCCCTCGAACGCGGGGCCGCGCCGAAGCTCGCCTCTCTCATCGCCGGGGTGGCCGGCGGATCGCTGCCGGTGCGCCTGCGGGCCTGGGACGGGTCCGAGGCCGGGCCGGCGACCGGGCCGACGCTGGTGATCCGCGATCGGCAGGCGCTGCGGCGGCTGCTGTGGAGCCCGAACGAGCTGGGGATCGCTCAGGCGTACATCGCGGGCGAGATCGACGTCGAGGGCGATCTGCGTGACGGCCTGCGCCAGGTGTGGCAGCACGCCCGCAGCAACTCGCTCGCCGGTTTCTCGTTGTCGTGGGCGGATCGGCTGCGTGCGCTGCGGACCGTACTGTCGCTGGGAGTCCTGGGGTCTCGCCCCGCTGCGCCCGAGATCGAGGCCCGGATCGACGGCTCGCTGCACAGCCGGGAACGGGACCGGGCGGCGATCGCCTACCACTACGACCTGTCGAACCGGTTCTATCAGTTGATCCTCGACGCGCGGATGGCGTACTCGTGTGCGTACTGGACCTCCGATGCGCCCGGCTACGGCCTGGCCGAGGCCCAGACGGACAAGCTCGACCTGATCTGCCAGAAGCTCGGGCTCGAACCGGGCATGCGGCTGCTCGACATCGGCTGCGGGTGGGGTGCGCTCGCGCTGCACGCGGCCCGCAATTACGGCGTACGCGTGACCGGTGTTACCCTCTCCGCCCAGCAGCGCGAGTTCGTCCTGGAACGCGTCGGCGACCTGCCCGTGGAGATCAGGCTGCAGGACTACCGCGACGTGACCGACGGACCGTACGACGCCATCTCCACCATCGAGATGGGCGAACACGTCGGCGAGGACCAGTATCCGGTCTTCGCCGCCCAGCTGCACAACCTCGTCCGCCCCGGCGGCAAGGTGCTCGTGCAGCAGATGTCCCGCGGCGCGAACGCCCCCGGCGGCGGTGCGTTCATCGAGTCCTACGTCGCCCCCGACATGCACATGCGTCCCCTCGGCCGCACGATAGATCTGCTTGCCGGCTCCGGCCTGGAGGTGCGCGGCGTTCAGGCACTTCGAGAGCACTATGTGCGTACGGTCTCCGCGTGGCACGACACCCTCGAGAGCCGCTGGTCCGAGGCGGTGGCCCTGGTCGGCGAGCCGATGGCCCGGGTGTGGCGGCTCTACCTGGTCGGCGGCGCGCTGGCCTTCGAGGAGGGACGGATGGGCGTGGACCAGATCCTGCTCCAGCGCAACTCATGATCTTCCTGGCCTCGGCTCTCGCGGCGCTGCTGGTGATGCTGGCGGCGTTCGCGGTGAGCCTGCGAACCGGAGTTCACGCGGGCGTCGACATCGCCTGGGGCCTCGGCTTCACCGCGGTCGCGGTGGCCTGCGTCGCGGTCACCGGGCACGGCTGGCTGATCGCCGCGCTGACCGCGATCTGGGGCGTCCGCCTGGCGATCCACATCGCCCGGCGCTACACCGGCGAGGAGGACCCCCGCTACGCGCAGATGCTCGCCGGCCGCAGCACCTGGCACGCACTGCGCACGGTCTACCTCACGCAGGCGGTCGCGCTGTGGTTCGTATCCCTGCCGGTTCAGGTGGCGGCGCTGCACGGCAAGGTCACGTGGTGGTCAGCTGTCGGCTCGGGGTTGTGGGCGATCGGGCTCGTCTTCGAAGCCGTCGGTGACGCCCAGCTGGCCCGCTTCCGCAACGACCCGGCTTCGCGCGGCAAGGTGCTGGACACGGGCCTATGGCGTTACACCCGCCACCCCAACTACTTCGGCGACGCGTGCGTCTGGTGGGGCCTGTTCGCCCTGGCCTGCGTGCACTGGACCGGCTGGCTGACGATCCTGTCCCCGCTCGTGATGACGTACTTCCTGGCCGGCAAGACCGGGAAGCCACTGATGGAGAAGCACCTCTCCAGCACACGCCCCGGCTATGCCGACTACGTCGCCCGCACCAGCGCCTTCATCCCCCGCCCACCACGGCCTCAGGGTTTTCCGCGGCCTTAGGGTTGGCTGCGGCCTCAGGGTTTGCGGGCGACCGCACCCCAGATGGCGACATCCTTCGGATCGGGGAGCGGCTCGCCTGCGGGAGGACGCCACTCGCTGACCGCGACGATGCCCGGCTCGACCAGCTCCAGCCCGTCGAGAAGGGTCGCGAACTCGTCTCGACTGCGCATCCACACGTCGGAACGGCCCATGACACGCATCCGCTCGTGGGCGACCCGATGCTCGGCCGGCGAGAAGTCCATGGTCGCGTGGGTGACCAGCAGGTAGCTCCCACTCGGTGCGGCGTCGACCAGCTCCTGCACCAAGGGCCGCGCCGCACCTTCGCCCGGGATGAAATGCAGCACTGCGACGACGACCAGCGCGATCGGCTGCGAGAAGTCCAGCAGCTCCGCCGCCTGCGCCAGAATCTTCCCCGGGTCCTGCAGATCGGCCTCGAGATAGGCCGTCGCACCCTCGGGCGTGCTGGTCAGCAACGCCCGCGCATGCGTCATGACCAGCGGATCGTTGTCGACATAGACCACCCGCGCATCGGGATGAATACGCTGAGCAACCTCATGCGTGTTGTTCGCGGTGGGCAGCCCCGTGCCGACATCCAGGAATTGCCTGACCCCGCACTCGGCCGCCAGAAAACCGACCGCCCGCTGCAACATCGCCCGATTGGCCCGGGCCCCGATCCGCACCCCCGGGAATCTCCGGGCGAACTCCTCCCCGGACTCCCGATCAGCCGGAAAATGATCCTTCCCACCCAGCCAATAGTTGTACCGCCGCGCCGGATGTGGCACCGACGTGTCGACCCCCGCATCGCCACCGTCCATGCAGGACACCATATAGAGACCTTTACCCCAGGCATACTGGCCACGTGACTACGCGTAGCCCTCGCCTGGAGATCGAATACTGCACCCAGTGCCGCTGGCTCCTCCGCGCCGGCTGGACCGCCCAGGAACTCCTCACCACCTTCCAGAAGGAACTCGGCGAGGTCGCCCTCATCCCCGGCACCGGCGGCATCTTCGACATCCGCCTCGACGGCGAGACAATCTGGTCCCGCAAAGAAAGCGGCCACCCCGAACTCCCCGAGCTGAAACGCCTCATCCGAGACCGAATCGCCCCCGACCGCCACCTCGGCCACTCCGACAAACCCGCCGACTCCAGCACCTGATTGTCGTATTGTAGATACTTTGTTGATAACTGCGAGGGGGCTCGCGATGATTGCTGTGCCCGCGCTCGTACGCCACGGCTGAGCAGGGTTTATGTCGGTCCAGTCCGGTATCCTTTAAGCACCGCTGTATTCGACGCCAACGTTCTGCTCGACATCGCGGACCTCTTGGGCCCGCCGTTCACCTGGACAACTTCCGGGCAGCCGCAACGCGAAACGGCCTGGCACCGGCCCCGAACAAACCCGACCGCCGGGTGGACAGCCTGCGTGCGGTGGCGGTGACGACGACGGGCCGATTCGCCGGCCCCGACCTGCTTCAGGTGTGGAGCTCGGATCACATCGACCGGCTCCTGGTGAACAAAGCCCAGCAACCTCGTAACGGTGCGACCGCGGAGAGCCGAGGTCTTGGATGGTCGCCGGCGGACGCGAACGCTCTACTTACTGACTTCCTCGATGAGCTGGTCTATGACATGACCGGCGGCGGACGTGTGGAGATCGTCGGTGTCTCGGGGAATCCCCCGCTGGACCACGAGGATGCTCGGGTCTACACCACCGCGATGCGGGCGGCGGCCGATGCGACGCTGCCTTCGATCAAGTACTGCGTCACCCGCGATCGCGAGTTCCGGTGTGCCAAGGACCTGGACGGCCACGTCGAGATCTTGTATCCGGACGAATTTCTGACCCTGGTCCGTCGATCGCGAGCTGCCCTGGCGGTAGGCGGGATGCGGCCTCGTTCCCACTGAGCAGATAGATCAACAAGGCTGTTAGCGTGCCCCCGTGCGCCGATCGATTCTGCTGGTTGTTCTGGTCCTTGCCGCTGGTCTGGCCGGTTGCGGGGTGCTTGACCGCAATGATGAGGATGACAAGCTTGCCCGACTTCTGGACGAGGGGGCGACCGTCAGCGTTTTTCTCCGCGACGACGTGACCGATGCGGAGCGGGAAGGCGTCGAGACCCGGTTGAAGGCTGTGCCTGATAACACCGGGGTGACTTATGAGAGCAAGGACGAGGCGTACGCGAAGTTCAAGGAGCTGTGGGTGAAGTCGAACCCGGAGTTCCTCGAGAAGGTGGAGCCGGGTTCGCTGCCCGAGTCGTTCCGGGTGCAGATGACGAACATGGCCGCCTTGCGCAAGGCGGAGGGCTCCACGCTCGAGGCCGAGTTGAAGGCGCTGCCCGGTGTGCAGGATGTGGTCTTCCCGGGGTGCACCACGGTCGACGAGTGCAAGAAGAAACTGGCGCCGAGCGCTACCCCCTGACCTCTAATCAGGCCTCTGGTTGGGTGCCGTCCGGGTTGTGGGCCTGGGCGGGTTCGTGCGTGATGAGCTGGCTGCGGGGGCCGGAGCTGTGGCCGGGGCGTGGGTGGGCGTCGGGCTGGGGGAAGACGAAGCGTTTGAAGGCCCAGAGGCGGAAGGCCATGGCCAGCAGGGTGCCGGCGATGTTGCCGCTGACGAAGTCGGCGATCTCCTGGACCGCGCGGGTGACCTCGGGGACTTCCAGCATCAGGACGTAGCGGGAGATGCCGAGCGGGATCGCGTTGATAGCTACGCCGATCGCGCTGACGCCGAAGAACAGCGCCGCCTCGTGGTGGCGTTCGCGGCCGCCGCGGCTTCGGAAGGACCATTCGCGGTTGAGGACGTACGACAGGATCGTGCTCACGATGGTCGCGAACACCAGTGCCGTGACCGGCTTCTCGTGCAGCACGGTGAGCTTCAGCGCGTAGTTGACGGCGGTCGTCACCAGGAAGCACACACCCCCGACGACCAGGAACTTCACCGCCTCATGGTGCCTGCGCAACAGCCGGGTGAGCCACATCTGCAGGATCGTAACCGCACCGGCCAAATCGGTTGCCCGACCGGTGTGGTGGGGCGATTGTCGGGGGTATGGGACAGGACGAGATCTGGGATGCCGGTGCTGCTCGGCGGTATGACACGCCGGGGACCGGGATGTTCGCGCCGGAGACGTTGGGGCCGGCGGTGGATCGGCTTGCCGATCTTGCGGGGGAGGGGCGGGCGCTGGAGTTTGCCATCGGGACCGGGCGGGTGGGGATTCCGTTGGCGGAGCGGGGTGTGCCGGTGACGGGGATCGAGTGGTCGCGGCACATGGTTGCTCGGTTGCGGGAGAAGGTGGACGCGGCGGCCGTTCCCGTGGTGGAGGGGGACATGGCGGCGGTGGTCGTGCCGGGGCGGTTTTCGCTGGTCTATCTCGTCTACAACACGATCTCCAACATTTTGACGCAGGCCGGGCAGGTGGAGTGTTTCCGGAATGCGGCGCGGCATCTGGGGCCGGGCGGGCGGTTCGTCATCGAGCTTTGGGTGCCGGAGCTGCGGAGGCTCACGCCCGGGCAGGAGGCCGTGGTGTTCACGGCAGAGCCCGGCTACATCGGCTTGGACACGGTTGATCCGCTGCATCAGCGGGTTGTCTCGCACCACTTCCGGTTCGAGGACGCCAGCGAGGACGCGAAGGTTTTCCGGACCGAGCACCGGTACATCTGGCCGGCGGAGCTGGACCTGATGGCGCAGCTGGCCGGGTTCGAGCTGGAGAGCCGGCACGCTGACTGGTCGGGTGCCGAGTTCACCGGGGAGTCGGAGAGCCACGTGTCCGTTTACCGGGTGAGGGACGCGGCCCGGGTGAACGAGGACTGAACCAGGCTGCTGACCCACGGCATGCTGGTCAGCGCCCAGAGCACGAGCGAGGAGACGCCCAGGATCAGGGCCGCCGCGCTGACCGCCTTGTCGATGCCCTGGCTGAGGACCAGGACGGGCAGGAGGCGTACGGCGATCGAGCCGCCGAGGGCGCGGGTTGACGCGCTGTAGGCGAGGGCCGTGGTGACGCTGCCCGGTGGGGCTTTCTTGGCGACCAGGGCGTCCATGTCGCCCTCGAAGGCGGTCTGGCTCAGGCCCGCGAAGAACTGGGCGATGATGACGCTGATCGCGTGGTAGGGCGCGGTGATCCAGCCGACCAGCATGCCGACGCCCCACAGGGACCAGCGCAGGATCGCCGGGAGCTGCATCCGGCCGATCACCTCCACCGCGACGGTGGCGAGCAGGCAGCCGAGGCTGAAGGCGACGGCTGCGCCCGCGACCCAGTGCCGGCCGTGGAGCTCGGTGGTCAGCGGGACTGCCAGCAGGGTCGGCCCGGACGCCATCAGCATGATGGCCCCGCCTGCCAGGAGCAGTCGGGGCGAGGCGGCCACGCGCCCTCGAGGCCGGGCAGTGGTGGTTGCGGGAACAGAAGGCAGGAGCCGGGCACGGCGGGCGCTGAGGATGGTGGGGAGCAGCGATCCCGCGTACAGCAGATAGATCGCGATGAGGACGCCACCGGTGGGATAGCCTTCCGGGCCGACCGGGAGCAGCGCGCCCAGGCCCGTGCCCGCCGCCTCGACCGCCGCGATGGCCAGGGCGTAGCGGGTCATCGAGCGGGGGTGGGCGTCGACCGCCGCGACCTCCGCGCGCATCGCGGCGAAACCCACCCAGGCGGCGATGTGCATGGCCACGACGGTGGTCGCGATCAGCCAGGACGGTACGCCCGCGATGAGCCCGGCGAGCGCCGCGACCCGCAGCACCATCTCGATGCCGGCCGAACCGCGCAGCAGGCGGCGACCGGAGAAACGCCGGGAGAGATAGCCGGTGACCGGCGCGGACAGCACCACGCCGAGCAGCATCGCGGCGTTGTAGAGGGCGGCCTCGGCCAGCCCGCCGCGGGAGACGGCGAGCAGGACCAGGACCGTCCAGCCGAGCGCCATGCCGAACGAGTCGGTGACGCCGGCGCCGAGCAGCTCGCGCAGCCGGCCGGTGCGGCGCAGCCCGACCCCGCCGGTCCGGCGGTGCCGGGCGGGATCAGCCACCGATGAACAGGGGTGTGGGCGGGGGGAAGCCGTTGAAGTCCGAGGCGTAGCTCAGGGTGTACGCCCCCGCGGACCCGATGTAGAGCACGTCGCCGACGTCGATGGCCGCGGGCAGGGACAGCCCGTAGAACATCGTGTCGGAGCTGTCACAGCTCGGGCCGGTCACGGTGAACGGGAGCTCGGCGGATGCGATGACGGACGCGGACCCGGACGCGGTGACGGACGTGCGGACCGGGAACGCCCAGCCCTCCGGGAGCTGGATCGTCTCCATCATGCCGTGGTACGCGCCGACATCGACGAACAGCCAGTTCTCCCCGCCGCGTACCTCGCGGCCGATGACCGAGGCGGCCATCACGCCGGCCTCGGCGACCAGGTGCCGGCCGGGTTCGGCGGCGAGCAGCCCGGGCTGGTACGGCAGCACGTCCCCGATCGCGGCCATGACGACGGCGCCGATCTCCTCGATGGACGGTACGTCGCCTGCATACCGGGCCGGGAAGCCGCCACCGATGTCGAGCATCTCGAGACGGATGCCCTCGTCCAGCAGGCTCGCCATGATCTTCCCGGCGGTGTCGATGGCCTGGCGCCAAGCATCGGTGCTGCTGCACTGCGAACCGACGTGGAACGTGATCCCGTAGGGCCGCAGCCCCAGCCGCCGAGCCAGCACGAGCAGGTCACTGCCCTCGTGCGGCTCGGCACCGAACTTGCGCGAGAGCGGGAACGCACTGTCCGCGTCGTCCACGTGCAGCCGCAGGTAGACCGCGCTGCCGGGGGCGTGCTCGGCGAGTTTGCGCAGCTCGTTGGGGGAGTCGAAGCTGAACCGCCAGAGCCCGGCGGCGTACGCGGCGGCGATGTGCGACGGCGGTTTCACGGGGTTGCTGTAGAGCACTTCGGCCGGGTCGACGCCGAGCCGCTCCAGCATCCGCAGTTCACCGAGGGAGGCGATCTCGAAGCTCGCGCCGTTCGCGCGTACGGTCGAAAGGATCTCGGGTGAGGGGTTGCACTTCATCGCGTAGAAGGGCTGGATGCCCGGTAGAGCCGACCGGAACGCGGCCAGGCGGCGAGCGACCGCGTCGAGATCGGTGATCAGGAACGGCGTCGGGATGTCGACGATGGCGAGCTGCTCGGGAGTGAGCGCGGCCGGCCAAGACGTGCTGGTCAGAGCCGTTGTCATCGCTTCTCCAGGACGCTGGGGGACGAGTCGAGCAGCAGGCGGCCGGCGTCGGCGGCGGGCACCGGGCGGGAGAAGTAGAAGCCTTGCGCGAAGGTGCAGCCCATCGCCCGCAGCGCGGCGAGCTGGCCGTACTCCTCGATCCCCTCGGCGACCGTGGACATGCCCAGGCTCTGGCCGAGCTGGACGATCGTGCTGGCCAGCGCGGTGTCGTCGGTCTGCTCGCCGAGCCGCTCCACGAACGAGCGGTCGATCTTCAGGGTGTCGACCGGGAACCGCCGCAGGTACGCGAGCGACGAGTAGCCCGTACCGAAATCGTCGATGGCGAGCGTGATGCCGAGCGCCTTGAGCTTGACCAGCTGCGCGAGGTTCTCCTCGGTGTCGGTCATCAGCACGCTCTCGGTCATCTCCAGGCAGAGCCGGTCGGCGGGCATTCCCGTCTCGGTGAGCACCTCGAGGACCTCGGCGACCAGGTCGGTGCGGTCGAACTGGCGCACCGACACGTTGACGGCCATCTTCACCGGCGGCTGGCCGGTCTGCTCGGACCACTCCATGGCCTGGCGGCAGGCCTCGGCGAGCACCCAGCGGCCCAGCGGGACGATCAGCCCGGTGGCCTCGGCGAGCGGGATGAAGCTCATCGGGGAGATCAGCCCGCGGGTCGGGTGCTGCCAGCGCACGAGCGCCTCGAAGCCGATGACCCGGCTGTCGAGCATGTCGATGGTGGGCTGGTAGTGCAGGCGCAGCTCGCCGCGTTCCAGGGCGAGACGCAGGTCGGCCTCCAGCTCGAGCCGCTCGACGAGGCCGGACAGCATCTCCGGGTCGTACGTGGCGAAGCTGCTGCCACCGGTCGCCTTCGCCTTGTACATGGCGAGGTCGGCGTTGCGCATGAGCTGCTCGGCGTCCTCGCCCGAACCGGTCGCCGTGCCCAGTGCCGCGTAGGAGGCGAGGCCGACGCTTCCGCGTACATGCAGATCCCGCTCTTCGATCCTGAACGGTTCCTGCAGCTCGTCGACGATGCGCTGCGCGACGCCCTCGGCGTCCTGCGAATCAAGGACGGAGCGGATGAGTACGGCGAACTCGTCACCGCCGAAGCGGGCAACCACATCGCCCTCGCGCACCGACTGGGTGAGCCGATCGGCGACCTGGACCAGCAGCATGTCGCCGGCGAGGTGCCCGAGGCTGTCGTTGACCTCCTTGAACCCGTCCAGGTCCAGGAACAGCACGGTGACGTCGCCGTCGGTGGCCCTGCTGTCGAGCGCCTCGGCGACCCGCTCGCGGAACAGCGCGCGGTTGGCGAGCTGGGTCAGCGCGTCGTGGTACGCCTCGTGGACCAGCTGCTCCTGCAGTTCCATGCGCTCGCTGATGTCGCGGGTGTTGAGCACCAGGCCACCCACGTTCGGGTCGCCGAGCAGGTTCGTGATGGTGATCTCGGCCTGGCGTAGCCGGCGGTCGCGGTGCCGCACGGTCAGCTCCAGCACCGTGGTGGCGTAGGGCCGCCCGCTCACCGAGAGCAGCGCGTCGGCGAGCCGTGACGCTGCCTCGGGGGTGATGACGGAGGTCAGCCGCCGGCCGGTGAGGACCTGGGCCGGGTAACCGAAGACGCGCTGCACGGATTCGCTCTGGTAGAGCACCTCGCTGTCGACGCCGACCACGGTCACCACGTCGGAGCTGTGCTGCACGAGCGCGTGGAAACGCTGCTCGCTGGCGTACAGCTCGGCGGTCCGGTCGGCCACCCGGGTCTCCAGGTTGCGGGTCAGACCGCGGTTCTCCAGCAGGGTGAGCAGCTGCCGGCCGACGATCAGCAGAATCAGGGCCGATCGGGTGTACGCGATGACGGCGCTGCTCTGACCGGTCCGCGCGTACCACACCACGCTCGTGACCAGCGCGGCGAGCACGGCGACGTACGGCAGCAGCACCCCGAACGGCTGCGCGCCCAGGTTCGTGGTGCTCTCGACGTTCTCGCCGAGCGGACGCAGCGGCCGGGCGGCGGCGAGCAGGATCAGCGCGAAGCCCGCGAACCAGCCGATGTCGGTGACGCCGCCGGAGCGGTAGGCGCCGGTGAGGTTCAGGTAGGCGTACCCGATGTCGGAGATCGCGAAGGCCACGATGCCCGACCCGACCAGGGCCAGCGGTGCGAAGTTGCGCCCGCCGCGGCGCTGCAACGCCAGCATGTAGACCACGATGGTGACGATGACGACGTCGCCGAGCGGGTAGGCGAGGCTGACGTAGAGCGCGAGCGTGCTGTCCCCGCCGGCCTCGATCAGCCCGCGGACGACGAAGATCCAGGCCATCAGCATCAGCGACGCGGCTACCATCAGCCCGTCCAGCACGCTGCGCGCCCGGTTGGCGAGGCTCTGCGAGGCGACGGGCAGCAGCAGCAGCCCGGCCGGGGCCAGCACGACCATGCCGAGGTAGCCGATGTCGGCCTGCGACGGCAGCGGCACGGACCCGGTGAACGTCTCGAGCCAGACCGCGGTGACCTGCCCGACGCCCCACGAGAGCACGCCGAGGCCGATCAGGGCCCAGCCGATCCGCAGCCGGCCCCGGAGGGTCGTCGCCCGCAGCAGACAGGCGACGGCAGCGGTGATCGCGGCGGCGCACAGCCCGAGGTTGGAGATGGTCTTCGCGGCACCGAGGCCGGTGCTCAGGACCAGACCGAAACCCGCGGCGATCACGGCGACGGCGACGCACAGCCGCGCCCAGCGGCGCAGGCCGGGCGGCATGCGCCGATCGGCCGGGACCGGCGGTTGCGTGGTGGCTGCCATAACGCTCATCTCAAGTCGGGGGCGGCTTGCATCTGGCGCAATCGGGTCGGCAGCACCCCGACTTGAGGGGTTCCCCGGGCGAACAGCCACCGGGCCGGTAGCAATCCGGGTGCACATTGACATCTGTCACTGGCGTGTGACAACGTTGTCACGGGACGATGACGTCGTTGACCGGAGGTTTCTCCATGCTCCGACAGCTACTTGCTGCCGTTCTGCTACTGGGTTCCGTTGCGGCGGCACCGCCCGCTGCCTCGGCCGCTGCCGCCGATGATCCGGTGGACCTGGTCCATCCGTTCGTCGGGACGCAGAACTTCGGCAACACGTTCCCGGGCGCGAGCTCGCCGTTCGGCATGGTGCAGGTCAGCCCCGACACGGGCGGCCAGGGTGGCTACGACTACCAGCAGAACAGCATCTACGGGTTCAGCCAGACCCACCTCTCGGGCGTGGGCTGCGGCGTCGCCGGCGAGCTGCCGATGCTGCCCACCACCGGCGCGGTCACGAGCGCCGACCCGAACGCGTACCGGTCGGCGTATTCGCACGACGACGAGGAAGCCTCACCCGGCTACTACCGCGTCGGGCTGTCGAAATACGCGACGCAGGCCGAGCTGACCGCGACCCCGCGCACCGGCTGGCAGCGGTACACGTTCCCCGAGACCGGCGCGGCCAACGTCCTGTTCAACACCGGCAGGGCCAACCAGTCCGTCTTCGACTCGGAGATCCACGTCGTCGGCGACCGCACGGTCGAGGGCCGGGTGCACGCCGGCAACTTCTGCGCCGGCAAGGACGACCACACCGTCTACTTCACCGCCAGCTTCGACCGCCCGTTCGCGTCCTACGGCAGCTGGCGCGGTTCGGCGCTCTCGCCCGGGACACGCGACGCCGCGGGCACGGGTGGCAACGGCGCCTGGGTCACGTTCGACGCGAGTGCTGATCGGGACGTGGTCGTCAAGGTCGCGCTGTCGTACACCGGCCCCGACGGCGCCCGCAAGAACCTGACGGCGGAGACCGGCGACTCGTACGACTTCGACGCCACCCACGCCGCCCTGCGCGCCACCTGGGCCGACGAGCTCGACCGCATCGAGATCGGCGGCGGCACGGACGAACGGCGCGGCGCGTTCTACACCGCGCTCTACCACTCGCTGCTGCACCCGAACCTCGCCGGCGACGTCGACGGCACGTACGTCGGATTCGACCGCAAGACGCACACGGCCGCCGGCTACACGCCGTACCAGAACTTCTCCCTGTGGGACACCTACCGCCCGCAGAACCAGCTGCTCGAACTGCTCGCCCCCGACGTGGCCCGCGACGTCGCGCTGTCGGTGGTCGCGATCGGCCGCGACGGTGGCTGGCTGCCGCGCTGGGCGCTGGCCAACAGTGAAACCAACATCATGACCGGTGACCCGGTCACCCCGTTCCTGGTCGAGGCCTGGTCGAAGGGCCTGCTCGCCGGGCACGAGGAGGAGGCGTACGCCCTCCTGAAAGCGAACGCCACCACCCAGCCGCCGGCGGAGTCCCCCTACAACGGCCGCACCGGGCAGGCCTACTACTCGGATCGCGGTTACATCCCGTCGGGTCTGAAACTGGGCACGGACTGCGTGGCCAAGGGCGGCGACAACGACTGCAACCACCCCGCCTCGGCAACCCTCGAGTACGCGGCGGCGGACGCCTCGCTGGCGCTGATGGCCGCGGGCCTCGGCAAGAAGGCCGACGCGAAACTCTTCGCGGGCCGCGGCCAGTGGTACCGCAACCTCTGGGACTCCTCCATCAAGCAGTTCCGCCCCCGCACCGTCGAGGGAACCTGGCTCACGCCGTACGACCCGGTCCACGCCGACGAGCAGTTCCACGAGGGCGGCGCCTACCAGTACCAGTGGCTCGTCCCGCAGGACCCGGCCGGCCTGGTGCAGCTCATGGGCGGACGGGCAGCGGCCACGAAACGCCTCGATGACTTCTTCGTCTACAACAAGCTGCTCACCGACCCGGCCGGCACCGCGCGCACCGACTGGATCGCCGCCCCGTACGACTACTACCTCAAGAGCACGTACAACCCGAACAACGAACCCGACCTGCTCGCGCCGTACATGTATCACTGGGCCGGCAATCCGGCGAAGACCGCGACGGTTGTCCGAGCCGCGATGACCCTGTTCACCACCGGCCCGGACGGCATGACCGGCAACGATGACCTCGGCACGATGAGCGCCTGGTACGTGTTCTCCTCGCTCGGCCTCTACCCGACGATGAGCGGCGCCAACTTCCTGGCCGTCTCCAGCCCCCAGTTCCCCACGGCCAGGGTCCGCACCGGCTCCGGCGGCGTCCTGCAGATCAACGCCCCGGGCGCCTCGGACACCAACCGCTACATCCAGCGCGTCTCCCTCAACGGCCGCAACGTCGCCAAGAACTGGGTCGACTGGTCGCAGATCGCCGGCGGTGGCACGCTGACCCACACCCTGGGCACTTCGCCCTCGACGTGGGGCACGTCGGTTGCCGCGCAGCCGCCGTCGGTCAACAGTGCGGCTGCTGACGGGCGTACCCATGTGGATGCGACCCTGCGCCCCGCCTCGGCTGCCATTCCCGCTGGTTCGTCGTCTTCGTCGAAAGCGACTTTCTCGCTGGACGTGCTGGCCCAGGCGCCACTCGCCATCGCACCCCGGGTAACGGCGAGTGCACCGGCCGGCTTCAAGGTTTCCGTCTCGCCCAAGCTGCCCCAGATCCTGGTCAGCCGTCACCTTCCGGTGGACCGGACCTACACCGTGACTGTTTCGGCGCCCGCGGGAACGCCGGTGGGGGCGTACCCCATATCGGTTTCGGTGAGCGCTCCCGGCACTCCCACGGTGACCCGAACGGCCACGATCTCAGCCGTCACCCCGGCCACCTGCGTGGGTGACACCAAGTGCCAGGTCGCCCTCACCCCGGACCTCGACGGTACGGCCACAGTGGCCGAACCGGCGCAGGGCAACTTCGACGGCGGAGGCTGGTCCTACGACGCCGACCTCCTGCCGCCCGCCGGTCCCGTGACCTGGAACAACGTCACCTACCAGGCACCTGACCCCACGGGCACGTCCGCGAACTTCGTCTCGGCCAAGGGCCAATCCCTGCTGCTCCCCTCGGGCTCGTATTCCACGGCGAGCGTTGTGGCAACTGCCTACAACGGCCCGGTGACAGCGGCCCTGACCATCGGATACACGGACGGCACCACCTCCGCGGCAACGGTCACCATCGCCGACTGGTGCGGCACAGCAGCCCCGGGCACCACCCAGGTGTTGTCACTACCCCACCGCATCAAGGCCGGCACAGGCATCGACGCACCCCCGATCAGCCTCTTCGCCGCCACCCTGCCCCTCACCACCGGCAAGCAGATCCGCTCGATCACCCTCCCGAACGACCCCCGCCTCAACCTCTACGCCCTCACCCTCGGCTGAGGTCACCGACCGCGTCCGCGTAGTAGGTGTCGTCGAGGTGGAAGGCAACCTGTCTGAGCGTCCAGGCGTCGCCCTCCACCCGGTCGAGCCGCTCATCGTCGAGGGCCCGCAACCGCACTGACCAGATCTGCGCAAGCCGGGTCAGGCGGCTGCGGGCCTCGTCGAGGTCCTCGCTGGTGAAGGGCGCGAGGTCGGCCGGGGTGGTGATCGCGGAGGCATGCCAGTGGTCGGCCAGCGGCGCCTGCCCGGCGACGCGTGCTTCAAGCTCCGCCAGGTGATCCACGAGATGGTCGGTGATGCGGCGGATCGCCTTGTGCGGCGTGTAGATCCGATCCTCGACGGCAATCGGCTTCCCGTCCCACGCCGTCCAGGTCTCCGCCACCCGCAGCGCATGCGCCACGGAATACTCAAGGCCCTGCGCGGCGTCCCGACCATCGTCACTCATCAGCACACGGTAGGTTCGACACCGTTCGGTCCCGGCCGAACAAACCCCGCCGTACGGATGGCACGCCTGCCAAGAACCGCACGTCTGGCAGGACCTCTAGAACCTCGCCAGTGGCCTCCACCGCGCACCCTCGAAGGTGATGAAACCTGCGGGGGTTCTGCCTGCGAGCCGGACCAGGAGACGTTGGTGAATCGGAACATCAGAGTTGTTGACCTGCCGGACGACGAGCTCGTAGCTGCCTGAATCTCTGACCGCATGGACAAAGTCGAGCAGTACGTCGGGAACCCAGCCGAGCGGGTGGCGGCGGTCTGCCGTCGTGGTCAACAGGGCTTTGGGGTTGGCGGGATTGCCGGGCTCGTCGACCAGTGCGAGGCCGGCTCCGCGCGTCAGTCCGTCGAGCTGACTCTCCAGCTCGGGACGAACTTTCATCATGTGCCTTATGCCGTGGACGAAGAAGCTGCAACTGCTGACGCCGTCGCCCTCGATGACAGGTTCGGGAAAGAGGACGATCGTGTCGCCCGACCGACGTCCTTCTGAGCGGGTCAGCTGTTCCCACGGTGTGGCCTCGGGGGACAGGTCCAGCATTCGTACGAACGGCGCGTAATCCGGTCGCCGAGGATCCATGACCCGCTGGGAGAAAAGTGGGAAAAGGCGGCTTGACGAATACATGCGATCGAGTTCGGGGAATCCTATGAAGGGAATGAACCCGGCTAATTCTCGAGCATTCTGGACGTAGGTGAAGTCATAGCGATTCCCTGAGGTTGACAGGAGGCCGACCGGCTGGATGGATCGACTGTCAGGATGCTGCCACGCGACCGCGAGCCGCCGTGGAGTTGGTGTCACCCGGGTTGGGAGGCTGACCGGTCCCGTTGTCGTGCTAGCAGTCATCGAGAACCCTCCTCCGGTTGGTCGCGAACACCTTCTCGATAAAGGTACTAGCGGGGTGTGACAGTTTGGGCTCGCCGGCTCTTTCGATCACGCGCGGGCGCTCGGTTCCACGCTCAGAGACCCAGCCATGCAGCGCTCTTGATCGCTCGGCTGTTCGGATCAGAGACTGGTTGGGATCCGGGCTGAGGGTGGTGCTGTTGACCGTGTTCCGTAAGACTCGGCAGGTCGAACGAACCGAAGTCGCGCGGGCGGTCGCAGCGCAGCGAGCGTGCGAGGCTGGCCACAGCGTCCATGCTCCCGCAACTGAGGTGTATGAACGGAAATGGCATTGAGGCACGACGGGGGGACTCGACGATGACGACACGTCATGTTCGCTGGGAGCGGACCGGTGCTGATGAGCATGCCGTGGCTTACGAGGAGGCCCGTGCGGCACTGTTGCTCGGGCAGATGGTGTTTGATCGGCGTTCGGAGCTTGGGCTGACCCAGGCCGAGCTTGCCGCCCGAGCCGGCATGACGCAGCCGCAGCTTTCGAGGCTCGAGGCCGGAGGTGCCACGCCGACTGTGCCGCTGCTGGCACGGTTGGCGGCTGCGTTGGAGGCTGAGCTCGATATCGCGTTCCGACCGCACGACCCTGTTGTTGCGCCTGCCTGAAAATCGGCGTCCAGTCGCACCAGGTGGTCGCGGTCCCAGGCCATAGTGACCAGGATTCTGGAACTGCCGGGCCGGTACGAAGCTGCTGCTGCTGCCGGCTTCCCTCGTAGCCGGCTCGGGGAGGTTCGCCAGGAGGCCGACCGGATGCGCCGGCCAGCTGGCGGGATGCTGCCATACGATCGTGGGGTGCTCATGGCAGACGTCCATTATGGATGCGACCTCCCCGCACTTTGCCGATCCGCTGCCCCGGTGGGAGCTTACATGTGACAACGCGTCATGCGTCAATCATGGGATGTCGGTAAACAGAAATCCGGGCGCAGCCATGTCACACATCGGCCAGATCACGGACATCAGGCGGCGCGGTTGAGGACTTCCTTCAGCGGCGTCGGAGGGTGGCCGGTGAGGGTGGCGATGTCGGTGGTGGGGCCGGCGAGGGAGCCGTCCGCGATCGCCGTGTACGTGGAGACCCAGGCGTCGAGCTGCCAGGATGGCGCGTTGTAGATCGCGCGGGAATGGTAGGCCTCCTCGACCGTCTCGGGGTGGTAGGTGAAGCCCGGGCCGAGCAGGGCTGCCACGTCGGCGAGGCTGACGTCGTCCGGGCCGGTGAGGTTGTAGGTGCGGCCGGCGTGGGCGGCCGGGCTGGTGAGGACCGCTGCGGCGGCATCGGCGATGTCGTCCTGGGCGACCATCGCCGCGCTGCCGGTGCCCGCCGGGCCGCGGATCACGCCGTCCGGGCCGGCCAGGGCGGGCATGAAGTCGGCATAGAGGTTGTCTCGCAGGAACGTGAACCGCATGCCGCTGGCTCGGATGTGTTGCTCGGTGGCCCAGTGGTCGCGGGCCAGGGTGAAGGTGGCGTCGGGGGCGGCGCCGAAGAACGAGATGTAAACCAGGTGCTGGACCCCTGCTGCCGCGGCGGCGTCGATGAAGGCTTGGTGCTGGGCGACGCGGTCCGGGGTTTCGGAGGCCGAGACCATCAGGGCCGTGGGTACGCCGGTGAGGGCGGCGACCACCGCGTCGTGGTCGGTGAAGGCGGCGGGGAGGACCGTGCAGCCGGGCAGTTGCGGCGCGCGGGACGGGTCTCGGACGAGCAGGGTCTGGGGGATGTCGGCGGCGGCGAGGCGGCGGGCTACGCGGCCGCCGAGTTGGCCGGTTGCGCCTGTGATGGCTACGGGCTGGGGCATGGCAGGAGGACCTCGTTGGCGTCGGCGGCGATGCTCAGGGAGCGGCCGGTCAGGGCGGGTGGGACGGTGGGGGTGTTGAAGCCGCTGGTAGATCGGGTGCGGGCCCGGAGGTCGTCCGGCAGGGGTGCTACCCGTGGGGGAAGGGGACCTGGCGGTCGTACGGTCAGCACTGCTCTCAGAAGCTCGCGTGGGTTGCCGGAGGGGGTGTCGCAGCCCAGGAGGCGCAGGATCTCGTGATGCTCACATTACGTCCACGCTACGGCGGCAAACCGGGCTGGAACAGGTACGGTGGTGACTCGTGATGGTCAAGAAGCGACAAGACGCCATCCCGGAGGTCGGGTTCGCGCCACCCGCGGGCAGCCCGGCCGGGGTCGAGGTGATGACCCTCGGCGAGCTGCACGCGCGCGGTCACGTCACGCTGGGGGAGGCTCATCGGCCCGCGTTCCATCACCTGCTCACCCCGAGCCGCGGCACGCTCTGGCACACCGTTGACTTCACCGGGTACGCCGTCACCCCCGGCACCTGGCTCTGGGTCCGCCCCGGCCAGGTGCAGCAGTGGGGTGACCTGCGCGGCGCCGACGGCACGCTGATCCTGTTCGAGGCCGACTTCCTGGATTCCGCCACCGCCGCGCAGGCCCGGCTCAACGATCCGCACGCCCCGGTGCTGTACGACGCGGGGGAGGACGGAGGGCTGGCCGGCACGTTCGCACAGTCGTGGCCGGTGGGTGTGCGTGAGGCGATCCTGCGGCACCTGCTCTGCGCGCTCGTGCTGCGGCTCTCGCACGGCACGGTCCACCCGGAGCGGACGGATGTGTTCACGCGGTTCCAGCAGGCCGTCGAGCGGGACTTCGCCAGGACGCGGCGGTTGGATGACTATGCGCGCAGGCTTGGCTACTCCACTCGCACAGTCTCGCGGGCCACGCAGGCCGCCGCCGGCCTCAACGCCAAGGACTTCATCGACCGGCGGGTCGTGCTGGAAGCCAAACGGCTGCTCGCCCACAGCGACCACACCGCGGCCCAGGTGGCCGCCCGGCTCGGCTTCACCAGCGCCACCAACTTCAGCAAATACTTCCACCAGCGTACGGGCACCACGCCGCTCGGATTCCGCGCGATAATGAGGCCCACCCTCCACAAGGGAGCCGCATGGAATCCACCACCGTCGCCATCATCGGTGCGGGGCCGGCCGGCCTGACCCTCGCCAACCTGCTGCGCCGCGACGGCGTCGACTGTGTGGTGCTCGAGCTGCGCTCCCGGGCGTACGTGGAGAATCGACAGCGGGCGGGCATCCTGGACAACCACGCGGGCCGTATCTTCGCCGAATCCGGCCTCGCCGACCAGGTCCTCGCGGGCGCCCCGGTCGAGACGAAACTCGAGATCCGCTACGACGGTGAGCCCCGGTTCCTCGACGTCCCCGCGCTCGCCGGCGACCGCCCGAGCCACCTCGTCCCGCAGCAACTCCTGGTCCGCCGCCTCATCGCGACGCTGCCCGAGGAGGTGCTGCGTTTCGAGGCGCTCGACATCGCCCTCCACGACCTCGACACCCCTGTGGTGACCTACCGCGACATGGCCGGCGTCTCGCACGAGCTGCGTTGTACCTACGTGGCGGGCTGCGACGGTTTCCACGGCATCAGCCGCACGAGCATCCCCGCGGGCGTCCTCACCGAATACACGTTCGACCACGGCATCGGGTGGTACACGATGCTGGCCGACGCCCCCGCCCCGCGCTACCCCCTCATGGGCATCAGCCCGCACGGCTTCGCGGCCCAGTTCGCACGAGGCCCACAGGCCAGCCGCTTCTACCTGCAATACCGTCCCGGCGAAGAAGACCCCCGATCATGGCCCGACGAGTACGCCTGGCAGCAACTCCGCCTCCGCCTCGGCGACAACTCCCTGCCCAGCGCCACCTTCACGGCCCGCGAGATCGTCGAAATGCGCAGCTACGTAGCCGAACCCATGACCTACGCCCGCCTTCACCTGGTAGGCGACGCCGCCCACATCATCACCCCCATGGGCGCCAAAGGCATGAACCTCGCCCTCTCCGACGCCGCCACCCTCGCCCGAGCCATCACCACCGTCGTGCACGACCAGGACGAAAGCGCCCTGCACGCCTACTCCGATGTGTGCCTCCAGCGCACCTGGAACTACCAGGAATTCTCCCGCTGGTACACCGAAATGGTCCACGACATCACCGCCGACCCCTTCCGCCGAAAACTGGCCAAAGCCCGCCTCGACCGCCTCTTCACCTCACCCCCAGCCGCAGCCGCCTTCGCCGACCTCATGGCCGGCACCCTCACCTGAGCGTGGGAACCCCCGAAGCGGGGATCTCAGCCGGAGGCCGAAGCGCTCTGCCGTCGCCACCATGCCGTGAAGAACGAGGTGACCTGAGTCTTGATCTCATCGGAGACCACCTTCAGTCCGTCACTCATCAAGGGTTTGGCGGCATGCTCGTAGACCTCCGGATGCCGATCGACAGCGGGGCAGGCGAAGAGCGCGAGCATCCGTAGTACTCGCAGGGTGTCCTCGCCCAGTAGGGGAAAGTGGGCTTCGAGCAGCTTGGCGAGCGCCGACCAGGCACTGTCCACGACGATCCCGGTGACTGCGTCGGCCAAGTCCTTGGAAAGGCCTGACAGGTGTTGCGTGAGGACGTTCTTGACAAACTGCTCCCCTTTATCGGCGAGAAGCTGGACGGCATCATCGATCTTCTCTATCCAGCGTATGAGGGCTATCAATAGACCGCACCATGTATGGTCGGCCAGATGCCGTTTGGCATCCCGCGCGGTCTGTTTGTTTTTGACCTGGCGGTCGATTTCCGCCTCAACTTCTTCCCAACTGTCTTCCAGGATCGTCTGCGCCAGCGCCGAAAGCCTTCCCCTGTCGGAGGAGCGTGCCATCGGTCCTGCGATGTCAATCCTTTGTGGCGGCCGGTTGCCATCCGGGGTTTCACCGCCTGTCCTCGACAGGTGATCGGTGACATCCAGGCGCGCGAGATCGATGAAAGTTTGCCGGTTGTGCGCGTTGAAGCGCAGCGTTCCGGTTCGATTCTTCTCGATCTTGAGTTCGATCCGGTGCCTACGGTTGTCGCGGCTCTGGCTGGTGCCATAAGCCAGTTCGGTCCATCCTTGCCAGCCGTGCAGAGCTCCGCCGCAGCCGGAGCAAACACAACCGGGATTTTGAGCATTGGCACAGTTCGGCCTATGGGTATTTCCCGTCACACGACACCACCGTTCCCGCATGCATCGCTCAAAGTGAATGCTTGAACACCCTAAGTGGCTGAAGTGGGCATGCCAAGGTTTGCAATCTCCGGTGGTGCTCGCTCAACTTCCGTCATATCGGTAGTCGCTATGAGGAATTGGCTGGTCTTATATGTTCTTCCTGATCTACAGCCAGAAATACCGCTGTCGGATTTCCGATCGGCGGGGACGGCTTGGTTAGAGGACGTTGATCCGCATGACCGAGCGGTGAGGCTGGGGCGGCTCACCGCTCGTAAACCACAGCCGCTTCGGCCAGGGACGTAATCACGCCGTGGCGGCGGTAGCCCTTGCGGATGACGAAGCAGGTGGCCGACCAGATGCTGTCGTCGCTCTCGGCGTCCAGATAGACCACCAGAATCCGGGTGACGCCGGCCTCGAGGTTGGCGCGGCGCTGGTAGACCCGTGACGACTCATGAGCTCAGGTGGCGCAGGACCGCGAGGACGCGGCGGTTGTCGGCTTCGGTTTGGGGGAGGCCTAGTTTGTCGAAGATGCTGGCGACGTGTTTTTCCACCGTGCCGCCGGTGACCACGAGGGCGTCGGCGATGCCAGCGTTGGAGCGGCCCTCGGCCATCAGGGAGAGGACGTGGCGTTCGCGGGTGGTGAGGGCGGCGATGCCGGCGGCGTGGCGGCTGACGCGGAGGAGTTGGGCGATGACGTCGGGGTCGAGGGCTGTGCCGCCCGCGGCGACGCGGGTCAGGGCGTCGGTGAAGTCGGCTACGTCGGCGACCCGTTCCTTCAGGAGGTAGCCGGCGCCGGCCGCGTTGCCTTCCAGGAGGCGGGCTGTGTACCTGGTCTCGATGTACTGCGAGAGCACCAGCACGCCGGTGCGGGGGTGGCGTCGGCGGATCTCGAGTGCGGCGCGCAGGCCCTCGTCGGTGTGGGTCGGGGGCATGCGGATGTCGGCCACCACGACGTCGGGCTGGTGCTCGGCCACCGCGGCCAGCAGTGTCTCGCCGTCGCCGACGGCGGCGCACACCTCGTGGCCGTGGTCCTCGATCAGCCTGGTGAGGCCTGCCCGGAACAGCGCCGCGTCCTCGGCGATCACCACCCGGACCGTCATGCGCGTAGCGGGAGTGCGACGGTGACGGTTGTCGGGCCGCCGGGTGGGCTCGCGATCGTGAGCTCGCCGTCCACCACGGCGACCCGCTGCGTGAGCCCGGACAGGCCGCTGCCGCCGGCGGGGTCGGCGCCGCCGGTGCCGTCGTCGCCGACGCTGAGTCGCAGCACGTCCCGGTGGACGGCCGCCCGGAGGGTGATCGTGGTGGCGTAGCTGTGTTTCGCCGCGTTGGCGAGCAGCTCGGCGGCGCAGAAGTAGGCGATGGTCTCGATCGCGGGGGTGGGCCGGACCGGGATGCCGACCGCCAGCTCGACGGGGATCGCACTGTCGGCGACCAGCGTGGTGAGGGCGTCGGCCAGCCCGTTGTCGAGCACCGGCGGGTGGATCCCGCGGACCAGGCCGCGCAGCTCGCCGAGCGCGTCCTTGGCTCCCCGAAGCGCCGCGTCGACCAGCTCGCGGGCGGCCTCGGCATCCGGGACCTCGCCGTGGTGGCCGAGCTTCTCCCGGGCCATGCCGAGGTTCATGGCGAGTGTGGCCAGCCGTATCTGCGCGCCGTCGTGCAGGTCCCGCTCGAGCCGGCGCAGCAGGGCGGCGGAGTCGTCGACGGCGAGCGCCCGGCTTTGCTCCAGGTCGTGCACCCGCTGCGCCAGCCGCCCGGGCCCGAGCAGGCCGCGGATCAGCCAGGCGTCGACGGATGTGACGGCCCGGGTGGCCCACGGGGCTGCCAGCAGCATCGCCGCTCCCGCCGATGCCGCGGCGAACGTGCCGGGCAGTGTCGCGACGTGGAACGTGCCCTCCCCGAACCAGCCGAGTGGCGTGAAGACCGGCAACGGGCTCAGTTGCGCTCCCGGCTCGTGGTTGCGGAACGCTCCCCACAGCAGCGGGTAGCTGAGGTTGATCAGCCCGTAGACCCAGAGGGACGCGGCGTAGAGCTCCAGCAGGCCGGCCGGCAGCTTGGCCAGCTGGTAGGCCATGACCCGCCAGCCTGCCTTGTCGCGCGGGCCCGGATCGAAAAGTGGTTCCCCCACCCGCGTCCCGAGCAGCCGGGTCGCGAGCCTCCGCTGCAGCGAACCGAGCCGCCGGGCGGCCGGCGTAGACACCAGCAGCACCAGCAGCAGTCCCAGGCAGACAACACCGATTGCCATGTCGACCGGGGACGGGTTGCCTCGCGCACCGCTGGTCACCAGCCAGCTCAGGTCCACCGCGAGAACGAGCAGCACCAGCGGATTGAGCACGATGAACGGCAGCCCGGCGAGGCAGAACACCAACTCGGCGCCTGCCCGCCGGGTGAACGCGTGCATCCCGATGCCCATGCCCATCATCCTCCGCCTACGCGTTCCGCCGGGCCAGCAGCCATCCGCCGGCGACCAGCGCGATCACGGCGTACAGCGAGAGCATGCCGAGCCCCGCCCAGGCCGACAGAAAGTCCGGACAGGACTCCCCACAGGTCACCGGCCTGGTCGTGCTGAGGGAATTCTCCAGGATCAGGATCGGCATGTACGCCGCGGCGCTGTGCGCGAAGAACCCGATGACCTGCACGACCACGTACACCCCGGCGACCAGCACTCCGACCGCGGCCGCGCTGTGCCGGACGATCGCACCCAATCCCAGCCCGAGCAGCCCGATCAGGCAGAACGCGGCCCCGGACAGCACGATCGCCCGCAGCACCCCGGGATCGCCCGGAGTGGGTGCCGTGATGCCGTGGCGCACCGTGGTCGACGCCGCGAAGAACGCGGTGAACGCCGCGGCCTCCCCGACGATCAGGGTCACGGCCCCGAACACCGCAGCCTTCGCTGCCAGGACCACGCCCCGGCGTGGGACGACGGCCAGCGTGGCCCGGATCGTGCCCGAGCTGTATTCGCCGGTCATGGTCAGGACGCCGAGCACACCCGTCAGCAGCAGACCGGGAACCACGCCGGCCAGGGCGTTGTTGGTCAGGTCGGCGGTGGCGTTCTTGCTGTTCAGGCCCACGGCGAGACCTATGCCGACGGTCCCGGCGACCGTGACGGCCAGGGTCCACCACGTGGAGCGCAGGCTGCGTAGCTTGATCCATTCCATCCGGGCCGCCGCGATGCTGGTCATGACGTTGTCTCCTTCGCTGCGTACTCGACCGAATCGCCCGTCAGCCGGAAGAAGGCTGCTTCCAGCGATGCCGCCCCGGCCGACAACTCGGCGACGGTGGTGTTCGCGAGCAACCGGCCCCGGCCGATCACCACCAGCCGCTCGGCGGTCACGGCCATCTCGCTGATCAGGTGGCTGGAGACGAACACCGTGCGGCCCTCCGCCGCGAGCGACGTGAGCAGGTTGCGGATCCACCGGACCCCCTCGGGATCAAGCCCGTTGACCGGCTCGTCAAGCAGCAGCACCGCCGGATCACCCAGCAGCGCCGCGGCGACGCCCAGACGCTGCCCCATCCCGAGGGAGAACTTCCCGGCCCGCCGACCGGCCGCGCTGGTCAGTCCGACCAGGTCGAGGACCTCGTCGACCCTGGTACGCGGAATCGCGTTGCCGGCCGCCAGCGCGGCCAGATGACTGCGGGCGCTGCGACCCGGGTGGAACGCCTTCGCCTCGAGCATGGCGCCGACCTCGCGCAGCGGCCAGCGCAGCTCGCGGTAACGGCGCCCGCCGATCCGCACCCGGCCGCCGTCCGGCTGATCCAGCCCGAGGATCAGCCGCATCGTGGTGGACTTGCCCGACCCGTTGGGGCCGAGGAAACCGGTGACGCCGCCTGGCCGCACGTCGAAGCTGAGCGCATCGACCGCGACCGTCCGGCCATATCGTCTGGTGAGGTTCTCGGCCTCGATCATCCTGGGCTCCTTCCGTCAGTGGTGCTCACGGAAGATGACGCTAGGCAAACGGCGGTCCGGGTGGGATCCGGTTGACACCCGTCTTTTCCTGGGGGATTCCCCCCACAACCAGGCGGCGCAGCGTCTCTCCGAACGCGACGGGCCGCTCGCGCCAAGGTTGGTGGCCGGCTCCCTCGATCACGATCAGACGGCCATGGGGCACGCCTGCGGCGAGCCGCTCGACCGGCCGGAGCGGACGCGGATCCCGATCGCCGTGCACGAACCAGGCGGGCATCGTCAGCTCGCCCGCCCAGCCCAGCACCTGCGCCTCTGACCACGCTGACGTCTCGGCGGTGAGCTGCGCGTTCGCCTCGAAGTTGATGGCCGCGTCGTGCTGGGCGTCTTGAGCAGCCCATTTCCAGCCTTGCACGGGGTCGGCGTGGTCGGTGAACCAGCAGAGTGTCCGGAACTCGACTTCTTCGTCCCGGGTACGGGTCATCTCCTCCAGCCGGGCGAGCCGTTCGGCCTGCGCTGCGGAGATCCGGGCACGCCACGCCCGCCGATATCCGGTACGCCAGTCGCCGACCCCCAGCCCGCTGAGGTACCCCAGCGCGGCGGCGCGTTCGGGATGCTGAACGGCGTACGCGAAAGCCAGGGTTGCTCCGAATGAATGGCCCGCGACGATCCAGCGTTCGTGTCCCCAGCGGCGGCGCAGCTCCTCCAGATCGGCGACGTACCGCGCGATGGTGTGCGGGCCGTCCCACGGCTGGTCGTAGCGGTGAACGAGCGTGACCGGTTCGAGCAGCGCGGCGACCGGCTGCAGGTAGTCCCACAATCCCGGGCCGCCGTGCACCAGGACGACGGGCGGGTGCCCGGTGGCGGTTCCGGTCGTCCAGGTGCGTTCCATCGCAAACATCCTAGGAGGACGGGCGGCGCGCGCCCGCCCTCCCAGGAAATCGCGTTACGGGGTCCAGCGGATGTTCGGGTTCACGTGGCCGGTCCAGTCGAACGTGGCCATGTTGTCCCAGCCGTCACCCGTACCGTTGATGTTGGCGGGGTCCCAGCCGTTGCCCTTGACGGCGTACCAGGTGGGTTCCCAGTAGAAGACGCCGATGGCTCCCGCGTTGCGGGCGGTGTTCTGGACGTAGGTGAACTGCTGGGCCTGGCCGGCGAAAGTGGCCGGGATGTTGTCGCAGAGGACGGTGCCGGGGATGGAGTTCTTCTCACTGTCCGCGTCGGCGGTGGTGAACTGGTACGCCGTTTCGGCGATCACCACGGGCTTGCCGTAGCGGGACTTGACGTCGGCGATGACGTTGTAGAGGTTGGCGAGCGTGCCGTGCCACATGCAGTAGTACGAGAGAGCGCTGATGTCCCAGCTGACACCCTGCGCCTTGATGCCGTCGAAGAACCAGCGGGCGTTGGCCATGCTGTCGGCGTCCGCGACGTGGATCATGACCTGGGTGGCGCTGTTGCAGGCCTTCGTCGCGTTGTAGCCCTGTTTGAGCAGGCTCGCCAGCGGGGCGAAGTTGTTGTTGGTGACCTGCCCCTGGGGCCAGAGCATGCCGACGTTGATCTCGTTGCCGATCTGCACGGAGTCCGGCGTGGTGCCCTGGGCCTTGAGGCTGGTGCAGATGTCGTACGTGTAGTTGTAGACGTCGGTCTGCAGCTGGGCGAGGGTGTGGGAGTTCCACGCCGCCGGCTTGTACTGCTTGCCCGGGTCGGCCCACGTGTCGGAGTAGTGGAAGTCGATGAGCAGCTTCAGGCCTTTCGCCTTCAGCGTCTTGGCCTGCTGGAGCACCTTGGCCTTGTTGTTGTAGCCGCTGGCGGGGTTGTTCCAGATCCGCAGGCGGCCGTAGTTCGCGCCGGCCGACTTGAGGATGTCGAGCGGGTCCGCCGCTGTGCCGGCGGCGTTGTAGTACTTGGCACCGAGGTCGAGGCTGCGCTGCAGCGACGACACGTCGGCGCCGAGCATGGTGAGCGTCGTGGCCGCGGAGGCCGGGGGTGTGGGAGCGGCGGTGAGGACGAGGGCTGCGGCGCCGATGGCGGCGATCGCTGCCCGGATGCTTCCGTGCATCGTGGATCCTTCCGGCAGGGGAATATACAGACGGCGTCGGTGGAGACGCCGGGTGTAGCCGTGGAGAAGGAGAGAAAGATCAGGAGGGGGAGGACTCGCGGAGCATGAGCGAGGTGGGGACCGTGATCGACAGCGGCGTACGCCCGGCGATGAGGTCGGTGAGGAGCCGGACCATCTCCTCGCTGATCCGGTCCAGCGGGTTGCGGACCGTGCTCAGCGGCGGGTGCAGCGTGGCGGCGAGCCCGGAGTCGTCGAAGCCGACGATGCGGACGTCACCGGGGACGTCGCGGCCGGCCTCGCGCAGCACGGGCAGCGTCCCGGCGGCCATGGCGTCGGAGGCGGCGAAGATGCCGTCCAGGTCGGGCACCCGGTCGAGCAGCTCCCGCATGGCCGCGGCGCCGCTCTCGTGGCTCCAGTCACCGTGCGCGATGTACGCCGTGTCGACCGTGATCCCGTGCGAGGTCAGCGCGTCGGCGTAGCCGCGGAGCCGGTCGACGCCGCCGGAGGTGTCCTCCGGCCCGGCGATGTGGGCGATGCGCCGGCAGCCCGCAGCGAGCAGGTGCTCCACCGCGGACCGGGCGCCGGCCCATTCGTCGGCGGCGACCGAGCTGATCGTCGTCTCGTGCCCGAGCACCTTGCCGCACGCCACGATCGGCACGTTGGCCTGCACGAGCTGACCGAGCAGCGGGTCACCGGAGTGCGGCGAGACCAGCAGGACCCCGTCGACGTGGCCGCCGTTGAGGTACGTCACCGCGCGGGTGCGTTCCTCCGGGGTCGCCGCGATCATCAGGATCAGGGTCAGCTCGTGCGCGGACATCGCCTGGGCCACCCCGCGCAGCAGGACCGCGAAGTTCGGGTCCCGGAAGAGCAGGTGCTGCGGCTCGGTCAGCAGGAACGCGATCGAGCCGGAGCGGCCGGTGGCCAGCGAGCGGGCATGCTGGTTGGCGGTGTAGCCGGTGCGGGCGATGGCGTCGGTGACCGCCTTGACGGCTTCGGGACTGACCCACTCGCGGCCGTTGAGGACCCGGGAGACGGTGGCATAGGAGACCCCGGCCTCGCGAGCGACGTCGCGAATGGTGGGTCGCTTGCGCACGCCAGGAATCATAGAGGTCACCTCCTGCCCCTCAGCCCTTGACCGCGCCGGACGCCAGGTCGACCTGCCAGTAACGCTGCAGGGCGAGGAAGAGCGCGATGAGCGGCACGATCGACAGCAGCGCCCCGGTCACCACCGAGGTGTACATCGACGGCTGCTGCGCGCCCTGGTTGAGCAGGCCGCTGAGCCCGACCGTGATCGGGAACAACTTGTCGTTCCCGAGCATGATGTACGGCAGCATGAAGTTGTTCCACACGGCGACGAACTGGAACAGGAACACCGTCACCAGCCCGGAGCGCATCATGGGCAGCACCACCGTGACGAACGTGCGCCAGTCGCCGGCGCCGTCCACCCGGGAGGCCTCGAGGACCTCGTTGGGGATGGCCGCGGCGGCGAAGATGCGGGCGAGATAGATGCCGTACGGGCTGATGATGCTCGGCAGCAGCACGGACCAGTAGGAATTCGTCATCCCGACCTTGGCCAGCAGCAGGTACTGCGGGATCGCCAGGATGACACCCGGCACGAGCACACCGGCGAGGACCATGTTGAACACGACGCTCTTGCCGGGGAACTGGAACTTCGCGAGCGCGAAGCCCGCCATGGCCGACACGAACGTGGACGCGAGCGCGCCGACACCGGCGTAGAGCGCGGTGTTCGCCATCCAGCGCCAGTAGAGGCCGTCGCGGTAGTTCGACAGGTCCGCGATGTTGTCGAACAGGTGCGTGCTCGGGGCGAACGTGAACGTCGAGAACAGCTCGGTGGAGCTCTTGCTCGCGGCGACCAGCACCCACAGCACGGGCGCGAGGCAGTACAGCGCGCCGAGGAGCAGCAGGATGGTGGCGGTGGAGCTGCGCTTTTTTACCAGAACCGCCATCAGTCCTCCTGCCGGAAGGCGCGCGACCCGACGAGCTTCAGGAAGCCGAAGGAGAGCGCGAACGTCGCGAGGGCGATGATCACCGAGGTGGCCGCCGCCGAGTAGATGTCGTCCCGCGTGAAGGCGTCCCGGTAGACCTTCATCAGCGGGGTCCACGTGGACGAGATGGTGTTGCTGAGCGGGCGCAGCGTCATCGGCTCGGCGAAGACCTGCAGCGTCGCGATCAGCGAGAAGACGAACGTCATCACCATCGAGGGAGCGATGATCGGGATCTTGATGCGCCAGGCGATCTGGACCTCCGTGGCGCCGTCGAGCCGGGCCGCCTCGTACATGTCCTGGGGGATCGCCTTGAGCGCGGTGTAGAGCACGATCATGTTGAATCCGGTGCCGCCCCAGACCGCGATGTTGGCGACCGCGTAGAGGATCCACGACGAGCCGAGCAGGTTCGGGGAGCCGACGCCGATGCCCTCGAGGACGTCGTTGATCGGGCTGACCCGGGGCAGGTAGAGAAACCCCCAGAGCAGGGACGCCACGACGGCGGGCACGGCATAGGGCAGGAAGATGGCGGTACGCGTGAAGCCGCCGACCTTCGTCCGGCCCGCATCGAGCAGCAGCGCGAAGAGCAGCGCGAGCCCGAGCATGACGGGGACGACGATCAGCCCGTACGCCCCGATCCGGCCGACGCTGGGCAGGAACTCCGGGTCGGTCAGCGAACGGGCGTAGTTGCTCAGGCCGGCCCAGATCTCGGTGCGCGAGCCGGAGCCGAGGCCCAGGCCGGAGACCTTGACCTTGCGCAGGCTCAGGTACGCGGCGTAGACGATGGGTGCGCCCAGGAACGCCACGAACAGCACGATGGCGGGGGCGAGGAACGCGTACGGGGTGCCCGCGCGCCGACTGTGGCTGCGGCGCCGGGGGCGGCCCGCCGCCGTGGGAACGGCGGCGGACCTCTCCGTGGCGGGCTGCTCGATCGCAGGCACCGTGGTCATCCGGCGACCTTGAAGCCGGAGTTCTTCATGTCGTCGACGGTCTGCGTCTGCATCGTGGCCAGGGCGGCGGTGAACTGCGCGCTCTGCTTGGACTCGGCGGCCTTGCCGAACGCGTCGTTGAAGGCGCTGTACGCGACGTTGACGTTCGGGCCGTAGGTGAACGGGTTACCGATCTTCGCGGCGTCGGAGGCGAGCGTGTAGAAGTCCGCCTGGTCCGCGAAGAACGCCGGCGGGCTGGTCAGCGCCGCGGACGAGTCGATCGTCGCGGGGTAGACGTTCGCCGTGCTCGCCAGCAGCTTGATCGCGGCCGGGTCGGTGTTCAGCCACTGGATGAACTGGGCGGCCTGCTTCGGGTGCTTGCTCTGGGTCGTCACCGCGGTCGCGGAACCACCCCAGTTGCCGGTCTTGGGCGCGGCGGTGTCCCACTGCGGCATCGGCGCGGCGGCCCACTTGCCCTTGGTGCTGGCGGCGTTGCCCTCGAGCACGCCCGGCGCCCAGACCGCGCTGACCCAGCCGACCTGCGTGCCGTCGTTGAGCGCCGCGTTCCACTCCGGGGTGTACATCGGGGTGTTGAGGATCGAGCCCTCCTGCACGAGGCCACCCCAGTAGCCGGCGACCTTCTGCGTCGCGGCGTCGTTGATGTTGACCGACCAGGTGTCGCCGTTGATGCCCCACCAGGAGGCGCCGGCCTGCTGGGCGAGACCGGTGAACAGCCCGGCGTCGGTCGCGGAGAACGTGCCGAGGTACTGCTTCGCGTTCGCGGCGTGGATCTTCTTGGCCGCCGCCGCGTAGTCGTCCCAGGTCTTCGGGGCCGCGATCTTCAGCTTGTCGAAGACGTCCTTGCGGTAGAAGAACATCAGCGGGGCGTTGTCCTGCGGCACCGCGTAGACGGAGTCGCCGCCGAGGGTGACCGAGTTCCAGTTCGACTCGGGGAACTTGTCCTTGAGCGAGCCGGCCTCGTCCTTGATGTCGGCGAGCGCGTCCGCCGAGACCAGGGTCGGAACCTTCTGGTACTCGGCCTGCATGACGTCCGGTGCGCCGCTGCCGGCCTTGATCGCCGTGAGCAGCTTGGTGACGGCGGGGTCGCCGCCGTCCTGCTTGTTCACGGTCACGTGGATGTTCGGGTTGGCGGCGTTCCAGGTCTCGACGACCTTGTCCATGTTCGGGGTCCAGGTCCAGTACGTCAGGTCGACCTTGCCACCGGCATCGGAGCCGGTGTCGGAGTCGTCGCTGCCGCTGCAGCCGGACGCCAGGAGCAGAAGGGATGCGGCGAATACGCCGACGAGTGCCTTTTTCATCGATCCTCCTCGATCGGAAAGCAACCCCCACCGGAGAAGGACGTCCGGCGAAGTGCCTGTGACCGGTTACAGTGATGCTCGTTTACGGCCATGTCAAGACCTTGCGTCAACCCGGTTAACGGGGTGTATCTTCCGACCACGCGCCTGTGACCGGTTACAGGCCCCAAGCGGAGGGACCCTTCGTTGGCGACCGATCACCCATCGCGGCCCCAGCTTTTGTCCGTCCGGCATCAGGACTGGTCCGACCCGCTGACGCGGCCGGCGATGAGCAACGAGCAGGACGTACGCCCCGGTGTCGAACTGACCAACCGCTACCTCATCCGTGACGGTGTGCCGGTCGTGCCGATCTCCGGCGAGCTGCACTACAGCCGGGTTCCGCGCGAGCGCTGGGCCGAGCGGCTGCGGCAGATGCGCGCCGGCGGCGTGACCGTGGTGGCGAGCTACGTGTTCTGGCTGCACCACGTCGAGCACCGCGGCGAGCCCCGCTTCGACGGCAATCTCGACGTGGGGGCGTTCGTCGACGCCTGCGTCGAGGCCGGCCTGGACGTCATTCTGCGGATCGGCCCGTGGGTGCACGCGGAGAGCCGCAACGGCGGATTCCCCGACTGGGTCCAGGAGGCGCCGGTACGCCACCGGACCGACGATCCCGCGTACCTGGACCTGGTCCGTGAGTGGTTCGGTCAGCTGGCCGGCAACCTCGGCGGCCGCTGCTCGCCCGACGGCCCGGTGCTCGGCATCCAGCTCGAGAACGAGCTCTACGACCAGCCGGAACACCTCGTCACGCTCAAGCGCCTGGCCCGCGAGGCCGGGATGAGCGCACCGCTCTGGACCGCCACCGCGTGGGGCGGCGCCGACCTGCCCGCCGAGGAGGTCCTGCCGCTCTACGGCGGGTACGGCGACGGCTTCTGGGTCGACTCGGACGCCCCCTGGGACCCGACGTTTCGCGACCACTACTTCTTCTCGCACGTCTGGGACGACCCGGGCATCGGCGCCGACGTGCGCCGCGCCCAGAACATCGACGCCGCGGCGGGTGGCCCGCGCACCCCGTCGGCACTCTTCCCACCCGCCACCTGCGAACTCGCCGGCGGCATGGGCACGGCCTACCACCGCCGCCCGCGCCCGTCCGGGCTCGACGTCGCGACCGTCGCCCACTGCAAGATCGGCAACGGCTCGGCCTGGCAGGGCTATTACATGTACGCGGGCGGCACGAACCCGCCGAGCGACAAAGGCGTCCAGGAGTCCCACGCAACCGGCTACCCGAACGACATGCAGCGGCTGGGCTACGACTTCCACGCCCCGCTCGGCGAGTCCGGTGTCGCGTCGGACAGCTACGCCGAACTGCGCCGCCAGCACGCGTTCCTCGCCGCGTTCGGATCCGCGCTGGCCGAGATGCCGTCGAGCCTGCCCGACGTGCGCCCGAACGGCGTCGAGGACACCGGCACCCTGCGCTGGGCGTTGCGCTCCGACGGCGACAGCGGCTTCCTGTTCGTCTCCTGGCACCAGCCACACGTGCCCCTGCCGACCTACAGGAACGCTCAGTTCGAGGTCACCCTCGGCGACGACACCACCCTGCTGCTGCCGTCCCGGCCTACGGACATTTCGGTGGGTACGCTCGCCAGGTGGCCGTTGCGCCAATACGGCCTCGACTACGCGACCGCCTCGGCGCTCACCGTGCTCCCGGGTGACGTCCCGACCCTGGTGCTGACCGCGGCCGAGGGCATCGAGGTGGAAATCTCGATCGGCGGCGAGGTCCGCACGCTGACCCCCGGTCTCAGCCCGGTCAGCGTCACCCCGTCGCTGGACGTGCTCGTCCTCGACGCGTCGACCGCGCGGATCGCGTGGGTCTGCGAGGACGGCGGGCGCAGGTTGCTGCTCAGCGCCGACGAGCTGACCTGGGGCCCGGACGGCGTGGTGAGCGCCCGCTCGGCGGCCACCCCGACCGTGCACGTCTACGACCCGGCCGCTCGCACGTTCACCGACCTGCCCCTGGCACCCCCGGACGGCCCGTTCATCACCGGGATCGGGGACGCCGGCATCACGGAGATCCGTCCCGCGGGCAATGCCGTGCCGGTCGCGTACGGAAAGCATGACGGCCGTCAGTCGGCACCCACGCAGGACGTCTTCGACGAGCTCGCCGCCGTCCACCGCGTCGACCTGCCGGACTGGGCCGCGGACGCCGCCCTCGACGCCCTGATCGAGATCACCTGGGCGGGCGACATCGCCGAACTGCGCGTCGACGGCCGCACGGCCACCGACCGCTTCTGGGACGGCGCCCGCTGGCTCGTCAACCTGCGCGACGCGGGCTACCACCCCGGCGCGGAGCTGACGATCCACATCCTGCCGCTGGCGACCGGCTCGACCGTCCACCTTCCGGAGGACGCCCACGACCGGCTGCTCGCCGCCGACGGTCAGCTGCACGCCCTGGAGTCCGTCCGCGTCATCGGCCGGCACTCGTGGACGCAGGCTCAAGGCCTGTCCGACGACTGAGGCCGGGCCCCGGCGGGCCCGGTCGTCACACGGGCGTCGGCCGGTTCGATTCACCGGGTTTGCGGCGATAAGGTCTTGGCCATGCAGACCCTGCCGGTGGAGACCCTCGCCGCGATCGGCCGCATGACGGTGGCCGCGACCGAGCTCGAGCACCTGCTCGCCTGGATCGGCGCGGACCGCGCGGGCGGCGACGCGGCGGCGGTCTTCGCCACCCCCGGTGAGCCCCTGCGGGCGGCGCGCGGAGCTGTCGTCTTCGCGCCGCCCGCCTACCGCGAAGACCTCATCGGCATCGTGGAGGGCGCGGCCACCCAGCTCGCCATCAGCCAATCGGTGCTGCGTGGACTGTGGCAGGAGAACGGCCGCCGCAACCCCGAGATGTTCGACGAGGTCGCCCACATGCTGCTGCGCTGCACGGACAGCCTGCACGAGCTCCTGCGCGCCGCACTGCCGCCGCGATGACCTGGAACCCCGCGGAGATCCGCGCCCGCCTCGCCGCCGCCCACGCGGCCGACCCCGCCCTCGAACGCTTCCATGGCATGCGCAACGGCTATCTGCTCGGGCCGCCGCTCACCGATTCGCAGGTCGCGGTCTTCGAGGGCCGGCACGGCATCACGCTGCCCGAGGACTACCGCACCTTCCTCCTCGAGGTGGGCAACGGCGGGGCGGGTCCCCATCACGGGCTCTTCCCACTCGGGCAGTTTCCGCTCGGCCACGTCCCCAGCGTCCGCGGTGAGGGGGATGACCTGTCGGCGCCGTTCCCGCACACCGAGGAGTGGAACGACCGCACGCTCAGCGAGGACGACTACTTCGACGATCGCTGGGTCGCCGGTTCGATGGTCGTCGGGGAGTACGGCTCCGGTGCCTTCTACCGTCTTGTCGTCACCGGCCCGGCGCGCGGTCGGATCTGGTTCGACTCCCGCGGCTCCGACCAGGGCATGTGGCCCGAAAGCACCTTTCACACCTGGTACTCGATGTGGGTGCAGGGCCTTGTCTGACGAGACTGCCGGTTACCGCGCGGTTACCTCGTACCCGTGAGGTGCGTTCTTGATCCGCAGTGGGCTGATCTCCAAGATTGACCAGGTAACCAATGGTAACCGGGGAGAGGGTCCTGCTGTGCGCGTCGCGACGAACGGGACAGAACTGGAGACGACCGTACGCGGCTCGGGGCCGCCGATCGTCCTGCTCCACGGGTGGCCGCACACCCGGCGGGTCTGGGAGACGCTCGACCTGCCGGGCCGTACGGTAATCGCGCCGGACCTGCGCGGGCTCGGGGACAGCGCACCGGCCGACGACGGCTTCGACGTGGCGACCCTGGCGGAGGACGTGCTCGGGCTGCTGGATGCGCTGGGGCTGGACCGGGCGGAGATCGCGGCGATCGACGCCTCGGTGCCGACCGCGTTCCTGCTGGCGGCACGGCATCCCGAGCGGGTGACGCGGCTGGTGCTGATGGAGGGCACGCTGCCCGGGCTGCCGGGCGGGTTCGAGACCCCGCCGTGGTGGTTCGGCTTCCACGCGGTGCCCTCGTTGCCCTCGACCGTGCTGGCCGGCCGGGAGGAGGAATATCTGGGCTGGTTCCTGCGCAGCGTCACCGATCCTTTGCTGAAGGAGGCTTTTGTGCGTGCCTACAGCGGGCAGGAGCGGCTGGACGCCGGGTTCGGGTTCTATCGGGAGATGGCGCACAACGCGGAGCTGATCCGGGCGGCCGGGCGGCTCCGCGTGCCGACGCTCGCCATCGGCGGGAACGTGGTGGGGGAGCGGCTGCACCGGCAGCTCAAACCCGTCACCGACAACCTGCTCGGCGAACTGCTCGACAACTGCGGGCACATCGTCCCGCTCGACCGCCCGGACGCCCTGTCAGCTCTGCTCAACCCCCACTGAGTCGGTCATCCCCAGTGGTTCGCGTCGGTGACCCGGTAATCGCCGTCGCGGACCTCGAAGAACGCCGCGGGGGCCATGCATTTCGGCAGCTCCGCGGTGCCCTGGACGCCGGTGAAGCCGACCGTGTCGTGCCGGCCGTTGTCGGCGACGCTGAAGCCGAGCCGGGTGCCGATCAGGGACTGGCCGTCCGGCGAGGCGGTGCCGGCCTCCTGTGGCCGCGCTGTGCCGCGCACAGCGTCTTCTCAGCCCATGACCCAGCCGTAGAGCTTCTCGATCGTGAGGCTGAGGACCAGGCGGCCGTCCTCGACCATGGCGCGGCGGTAGTCGGCCCAGTCGGGGTGGTCCTTCTTGGCGATCAGGCGGTAGATCTCGATCAGTTCCTCGACCGTCGCGTCGTTCTCGTCGGCGGCGGGGGCGGAGAACGATGCCGTGACGTCGGCTGCCACGTAGCCGCCGGCGGCCGGGCCTACGCGGATCGAGCCGCGGGGGTCGCGGCGCAGGTTGTGGACCTTGGCCAGGGTGCCGCGGGTGGAGATGCGCAGGATCCTGGTCGCCGGGTCGGCCGTGTAGTTGACGTCGGAGAGTTGCGGGCGTCCGTCCTTCTTGATCGTCGCCAGCGTGCAGAGGTCGGCCGCCACGACGGCATTCCACAGATTCTCATCGGACATGTCCGAACAGTAGAACGCCGCGGCCCCGACGTGCGGGACCGCGGCGTTCGATTACCTTTTTACAGCTTCGAGCACTGGCCCAGGCGCAGGCCGCTGCCCGTAGTGGGCAGGCCGTTGTTGACCGGCGCCGGCTGGTTCGCCGAGCAGGTCAGGGCGCCGTTGATGGTGTCAGCGGCGACAACGGTCTGGCTCTTGTTGCCCAGCAGGGTGACCGGGCCCTTGACGCTGGAGGCCTCGAGCTGGACCGGGCCGGACGCGGTCGCGGTGACCGGACCGGTGACCGTCGAGTGCAGGATCGAGACCGTGCCCGCGCCGGTCGCCGTGATCGCCGCGCGCAGCGTCGAGCCGGTGACGTAGAGCGAAGCACCGTTGGTCACCGAGATCGCCCAGGTCACCGTCGCGCCGGCGGTGACGCAGGTGACGCCGGACTTGACCGAGATCGCGCCGACCGTCTTGTCGGCGATCGTGGTGGTGCAGGCCGGGGCCGGCTTGCCGAGCAGTTCGACCTCGGCGAGCGTGGTGGCTGCCTCACCGGTGTTCGCGGTGACCTCGAGCTTGTACTGCGCGTACCGGCCGGGCTTGGCGATCTTGAACGGCTTGGTCTGCAGGCGCCAGTCGAACGTCTGGTCCTTGCGCTCGTCGATCGTCGTCCAGGTCGTCCCGTCGTACGTGCCGGACAGCTTCCACGACTTCGGGTCGCCGGCCACCGCACCCGAGGTGAGGGTGTAGTAGTCGGCCTGCTCCGCGCCGCTGGCGAACTGGTAGGTGAACGTCGGCGTCGCGGTCGGGAAGACAACCCGGGTGGTGGAGGTGTCGTCCACCAGGGTCGGCTCCGATGCGGTGCCCTTGCCCGGGCCGGTCAGGTCGCGCAGCGGGTTCGGCACGGCGTCACCGGTCGTGATCGACGGCGGTGCCGCATCCTTACCGGTGCCCCACGTCGACGGCGAGGCGCCCATCTTGAAGTCCAGCGTCGCGCCGTTCGCCAGCAGGCTGTGCGGCAGGGACGTCGAGTTGTACGACTTCCCGTTGACCTTCAACGACTGCACGTAGACGTTCTTGCTGCTGTTCTGCGGTGCGTTGATCACGATCTTCTTGCCGTTCGGCAGGTTGACCGTGGCCTTGGAGAACAGCGGCGACCCGATCGCGTACGCCGGGCTGCCCATCTGCAGCGGGTAGAAGCCGAGTGAGCTGAAGATGCCCCACGCGCTCATCTCGCCGTTGTCCTCGTCGCCCGGGTAGCCCTGGCCGATCTCGCTGCCGAGGTAGAGCCGGGACAGCGCCTCACGCACGATCTTCTGCGCCTTCGACGGCTGGCCCGCGTAGTCGTACATGTAGGGGATGTGGTGTGAGGGCTGATTGCTGAAGCCCCACTGACCCATCCGCACGTCACGCGCCTCGAGCATCTCGTGGATCGTGCCGCCGTACGAGCCGACGAACTTCGCCGTCTCCGGCGTCGAGAAGAACGTGTCCAGCTTCTTCGCCAGCTCGTCCTTGCCGCCGTAGAGGTTCGCGAGGCCCTGGCCGTCCTGCGGCGCGTGGAACGCCATGTTCCAGCCGTTGGTCTCGGTGTAGTCGTAACCCCAGACCCGCGGGTCGTACGTCGCCGGCGGGTTGCGCCAGGTTCCGGCAGTCGACTTGCCCTGGAAGAAGTCGACCGACGGGTCGAACATGTTCACGTAGTTCAGGGCGCGGTTGCGGAAGTACTCCGCCTGCTCCTTGTACTCCGCCGCCTTCGGGCCGCCCTTCTTGGCCAGCGAGTCGGCCATGTTGGCGATGCCGTAGTCGTTGATGTAGCCGTCCATCGCCCACGACAGGGCCTCACCGGTCGCGTCGCTCGGTGTGTATCCCTTGAAGATCGAGGAATCCAGGGCCTTACGGCCGACATTCTGGTTGGGCGGGGCCACGGTCGCGTTCTTGATGGCGGCCTGGTAGGCCGATTCGACATCGATGCCGGGTACGCCCTTCAGGTACGCATCCGCAAACGCGACGTCAGAGCTCGTACCCACCATGAGGTTCGCGTAGCCCGGCGACGACCACCGCGAGATCCAGCCGCCGTCCTTGTACTGCTGGACGAACCCGTTCACCAGATCGGTGGCCTCGTCCGGCGTGAACAGCGAGTACGCCGGCCAGGTCGTCCGGTAGGTGTCCCAGAACCCGTTGTTGACGTAGACCTTGCCGTCCTTGATCGCCGCACCGGTCTCGGTCGGGGTGCTCGCCGGGGCCGTCACCGTGGACTGCACGGCGTGCTTGATGACCGGGGCCGCCGCGGTGCCGGTGTTCTCGTACGCCGAGTTCGGGTAGAGGAACAGCCGGTAGAGGTTCGAGTAGAGCGTCGTCAGCTGGTCCTCGCTGGCACCCTCGACCTCGATCGTGTGCATCTTCGCGTCCCAGGCAGCCTGCGCCTGGTCCCGGACCGAGGCGAGCGTGGTGCCCGCACCGACCTCGAGCTCCAGGTTGTGCTTGGCCTGCGCGACGCTGAGCAGCGACGTCGCGATCCGCATCGTCACCGTCTTGGACTGCGCGGTGTCGACCTTGACGTAGCCGGTGCTCGGCCGGTTGCCGGTGGGCAGCATGCCGCTCGCGGTGATCGGGGAGTCGATCGTCGCGTACATGAACATCCGGGTCGCGCCGTTGGAGAGCCCGCTGGCGACGTCCGAGTAGCCACTCACCGCATTGTTCGCGGCGTCGATGGTCAGCCCGGTCTTCTCGTTCACGTTGTCGAAGATCAGGTTTCCGCTGTCACCGGTGAACGTGAACTGGAACAACGCCGCGTGATCCGTCGGCGCGATCTCCGTCTTGATGCCGTTGTCGAACGTCACGCCGTAGTAGTAGGGCTTGGCGATTTCGTTCTCGTGCCCGTACGCAAGGGCCCGGTTCGTGCGGTTCGCGTCGGGCGTACCCGTGGCGGCCGACGGCATGACCTGGAACGTCTGCCGGTCACCCATCCACGGGCTGGGCTCGTGGCTCGCGGCGAACGCCTGCAGGGTCGGGCGGTTCGCGGCGTTGTTCTGCCGGTGGTACTCGTACAGCCAGCTGGTGGATCCGGCGTTGGTCACCGGGGTCCAGAAGTTGAAACCGTGCGGCACCGCCGTGGCCGGGAAGTTGTTGCCCCGCGAGTAGTCACCCGAGGACTGTGTGCCCCGGCGCGTCTCGACGTACTCGGAGAGGTGGTCCTTGGGCTTGGCGGCCGGCACGTCGCGCAGCGCGATGTCGTCGAACCACGCCTTGAAGGTGGTCGGACCGCTGGGCTTGTCATAACCGACCAGGATCCGGTCGATCGTCTTGCCCTTCGCGACCGAGCCGATCCGGCTGGCCCGCTTGTTCCACTGAGACGTGTAGAGCGACTTCGACGCACCCTGCCCCGACGGGCTCAGCTCGAAGCCGTTCTGGTCGAGCGCACCCAGCTGCGACAGGTACGTGCCGTCGGTGAACGCCAGGTCGACCGCGGTGTACGTCGCCGGGTTGCTCGCATCCTGCCGGTTGAACTCGGGCAGCACGAGGTACGACAGCTCGGTGTCGGCGGTGACCGGCACATTCACGTCGAAGACCTTGTTGTACGAGTAGCCGCGACCCTCCGCGATCTGCCGCCCGGCGATCTGCAACGCCTTGAGCCCGGTGTAGCCCGCGTTCGCCTTCGCGGTCGGGGAGCTGGAGGGCCCGCCACCGATCCGGCTCTGCATCGGCCCGGCCGGGGGAGCGCTGGTGTTGTCGTCGGCGAGCTCGAGATCCGCGAGCTGGGTCAGGTTGCCCGACGGGTGCCCGGTGATGCTGAGCCGGTAGATCGCGAACGATCCCGGCGTCGCCACCGTGTAGGTCTTCGTCTGGAAACGGTCGTCGAACGACTCCCCGCTGCGGGTGTCGACGGTGGTCCAGGTGCTGCCGTCCGCCGAACCCTCCAGGGTCCAGTCGCGCGGGTCGCGCTCGGGGGCGTCGTTGGCGGAGGTGAGGGCGTACTTCGTCACCGTCGCCGGGGCGTCGAGCACGTACTGCGCCCAGCTGGCCGGCGTGTCCACCAGCCATTTCGACTCGGCGTTGCCGTCGTTGAGGTTGCCGACGCCCTCGTTGCTGTTCGGCTGGGCATTCGCGGTGATAGCGGTGACGTGGTCGCGCAGGCTACCCGGCATCCCGGCGTCGATGGTGCCGTCGACGCCGCCGGCACGCTCACCGTCCACCGTGTCGATCCAGGTGGGCTGGGGATCCGCGGTCTCGAACGAGGACGCGAACGCCGTAGCCGCCGCGGCCTGGGCAGCGGCGCCGGGTGTTGCGGCGGCCGCTGCCGCCACGAGACTCACCGATAACATTGCGACACTCCATCGTGGCCGATGCATGCCGTCTCCTTGTCGCAGAACGAGAACTGCCGAAACATCCGCGACACATCGTCATCCGTAAGTACATCTATCCGCAAGACTTCTATGACATCGATGTCAGACCAACCCTTCCTCGTAAGCCAGGATCACCAGCTGCACCCGGTCCCGGACGCCCACCTTGGCGATCGCCCGCGTGATGTGCGTCTTGGCCGTCAACGGACTGATCACCAGCTCCCGGGCCACCTCGTCGTTCGACAACCCCGACGCGACCAGCCGCACCACCTCCAGCTCCCGCACGGTCAGGCAGTTCATTCTCGCCGGCTGGCCTTGCGTGCCGGGCTGGCCTTGCGTGCCGGGCTGGCCTTGCGTGCCGGGCTGGCCTTGCGTGCCGGGCTGGCCTTGCGTGCCGGGCTGGCCTTGCGTGCCGGGCCGGCCCTGCGGGGTGCCCGGCTGGTTCTTCTGCAGGCCGGCTGGGCGGTGGGCGAACCGGGCCACTACCCGGCGGGTCACGCTGGGGGAGAGCAACGCCTCCCCGGCCGCCACCACTCGCACCGCATGTCGCAGCCCCTCCGGGTCGACCTCCTTGGTCAGGAACCCGCTGGCCCCCGCGGCCAGCGCGGCAAACACGTACTCGTCGGTCTCGAAGGTCGTGAGGATGACCACCCGGGTCTGGACAAGTCCCGGGTCGGCCACGATGCGCCGGGTGGCCTCGATGCCGTCCAGCCCCGGCATCCGGATATCCATCAGCACGACGTCAGGCTTCAACTCCCGGGCCGTACGCACCGCCTCGTCTCCGCTGGCGGCCTCGCCGACGACCGTGATCTCCTTGTCCCGCTTCAGCAGGCTGCGGAAACCGGCCCGCACCAGATGCTGGTCGTCGGCGAGGAGCACGCTGATCGTCATCAGACGGTGACCGGTATCGAAGCGCGCACCCGAAAGCCACCGTCCGGCCCATCACCCGCAACAAGGGTGCCGCCGAGCGCGGCCACCCGCTCCCGCATCCCCATGATCCCGTGCCCCTCACTCCCGGTCAGGCCTCCACCGCCGTCATCCACGATCTCCACAGTGACCGACTCCGGCGCGTAGTGCAGGGTCACGGTGGCCTCTTCCGCGCCCGCATGCCGCACGGTGTTCGTCAGCGACTCCTGCACAACGCGGTGCACCGCGGTCGCCACCGGGGCAGGCACATCGGCGCGCTCACCGACCTCCACCAGCCGCACCCGAACCCCCGCCGCACTGACCTGCCCGGTCAACCCCTCCAGACTCTCCAGCCCGTACGCCGGCTCGCTGGTCCCCGGATCTCGTCGCAGCACGTCCACCAGCGCTTTCAGGTCGGTCATCGCGCGCCCCCGCACATCCTGAGCCAGCCGGACCGCGTCCCGAGCCTCCTCCGGCTCATCGTCGAAGGCGTCCAGCGCCACATTCAGATGCACCCCGACCACAGCCAGCGTGTGCGACACAGCGTCATGCAGATCCCGGGCAACATCAACCCGCTCCTCAGCCCGCCGCCGCCGGGCGTCAAGCTCCTGCTCCGTCAACGACTGCCGCAACCGCGCGGCCACCTCCTCCTGCCACCGCCGGGTGCTCAGATACGCGTGCGTCACCGCCAGCACCGCCGCCAGCCATAACGCCTCCGCGCCAACCCGCCCCACAGCGAATTCGAACGTGTTCATCTGCACGAAGTAGTCCCACACAAACCCCCACCAGAGCGCCAACGCTCCGACAGCGATCGCCCACCGCTGCCGCCCATCCACCATGGCTCCGACAAAGGCGGCAGTCGCCGGCCACACCCACCCGGCCCCCACCAGATCCGCAGCCCGGAAAGCCAGCACCGCCCAGACCGACACGAGCAAAGCGCTCACCGGCCACCGCCGAACCGCCAGCACCACCCCCGCAAGGAAGACGGCCAGCGCCCCCGTGATCGCCGAATCCACATTTCCTCCGGTCAGCGCAAGCCCCGCCGGCACCCCCACCAACGTCACCCCGGCCGCCACCCACACCTGTCCCCGCTGCCGCATCCCCCTGCTCCCTTCCTGGTCCTTTCTCATCTCTCGACAATGGCCGTGAGGAGCGGCCGGCACATCCACCAGCAGTTGTCACTCGCCCCGACTCCCCAGGAGTACGCCCTACTCCAAAAGGTGCAGCCGCCCTAAGGTGAGCGGGTGACCGACGTGGAAACTCCCGCCGCGCTGCTCGCCTCCTACGCCCGCTTCACCATCGAGCCGGGCCTGACCGAAAACGAACTCGCCGCCGTCGAGAAGGAATTCGCCTTCTCCTTCGCCGACGACCACCGAGCCTTCCTCGCCGCAGGCCTCCCCACCGGCCGAGGCTGGCCCGACTGGCGCCACGGCGACCGCACCCAACTCCGCGACCGCCTGGCTGCCCCCGTCGAAGGAGTCCTCTTCGACGTAGCCTCCAACGGCTTCTGGTACGAAGGCTGGGGTCCCCAACCGGTCAACGCCGTCCCCGTAGCCAAAAGCTTCCTGGTAACCGCCCCACGCCTGATCCCGCTCTACTCCCACCGCTACCTCCCCGCGGGCAGGGGAACCGCCGGCCACCCGGTCCTGTCCGTGATGCAGACGGACGTCATCGTCTACGGCGCCGACCTGAAGGCCTACCTCCGCCGCGAATTCGAAGGCCTGCAGGACCCGCCGACCGGAGCCCGCCCCACGGTCGCCTTCTGGAAAGACCTGGTCTAACCACCCCGCCCCGCCCTCGTGAGCCGCCGCGCAGACCAGCCATCCAGCCTGGGCGGTCGGCCCGCGCCCCGGCCGTCTGCGAGCCCGGCCGTCTGAGAGCGCCGGACCTCTGGGAGCCCCGGCAGTCCGGAGCGCCGGACCTCTGGAAGCGCCGGACGTCGGCCGAGGAGGGGAGTGATGGCGGGCCATTGTCTGGTCAGGCGAGGCCGGCGGTGAGGGCTTCGATGAGGGGAGCGAGGCCCGGTTCGTCCGGGACGTGGTCCGGGTTGACGTTGGTCAGGGCGAGGCCGGTGAACTGGGGGCTGGCGGTCAGGACGGCGAGGGTTCCGGTCAGTTCCTGCAGGCTCAGACCACCCGGTTGTGGCTCGTCCGCGTAGGGTGCCCGGGCAAATGCCAGGACGTCCGCGGCGACGTGGACCACGAAATGTTCGGCGGCGTCCTCGACGGCGAAGCGGGCCCGGGCCGCCGATTTGGCCGGCCCTGCGTGGACCTCGTTGGCGGATATCCGGGACAGCCGGAGCCGGTCGGCGACCCTGAGCTGGGGGTCGTCCACCGGCAGGTCCTCGCCGTAGAGAACCACCCGGCGAGGCGGCACCGACGCGAACGCGGCCAGCGTGAGATCGCAGCCCGGCAGGCCCAGCAGGTGTGCCAGGACCATCGAGCTGAGGTTGCCGACCGGCCGCGTCTCCGGAGTGTGCAAGCCCGGTGTGCCGTCGATGTAGACCAACGCCGGGCTGCCCGTTCCCGCGACCAGCCCCCACGTCGCCGTGCTGTCGCCGCCCAGCACCAATGGCATTCCTGGCGCGGTTGCCACCACTCCGGCCAGGTCGGACGCCATTCGGAGCACGGCGCCGGCATTCTGTGCGTTCGGTCGGCTCGGATCGGGGCGCCACCGAAAGTCGGGCAGGTCGCCGAGATCGTGCACGGAGATGCCCCGGTCGTCGAACGCGGCCAGCAACCCGCCTGCCCGCAACGCCCCCGGTGCCCGGTCCACACCAGGCGTCCGGGCTCCCGCGCTCGACGGCGCACCGATAAGACTCCACCGGAGAACCATGCCGTTCACTCTGCCGCACAGGAGCCGCCAGCCACACCGCCGTTCCTCCAAGGCCCAAAGCCGACATTCCACGACGCCGAACGCCGGGGTCAGCCATCCGGGGCGGAACGGGTGGGTCAGCCATTCGTGGCGGGATCGGGTGGGTCATGCGGGGACCACGTCGGCTACTACGCAGGCGATGTTGTCGGGGGCGCCTGCTTCGTGGGCTGCGGACAGGAGGTTGTCGACTGCTTGCTGGGGGGAGTCGGTTTCCAGGTATGTCTGCAGGTCGGGGCGGGGGACTGTGGTCCAGAGGCCGTCGGTGCAGAGGAGGTAGCGGTCACCGGGTAGGGCTGTTCGCAGGGAGAGGTCTGCTTCGCCGCTCGAGCCGAGCGCGCGCATCAGGAGCGCTCGTCGGGGGTGGTTGAGCAGGTCGCCGGGTGGGAGGTTGCCGGTGTCGACCAGGTGCTGGGCGTAGCTGTGGTCGTCGGTGAATCGGGAGAGGTGTCCGGATCGGAGCAGGTAGGCGCGGGTGTCGCCGATGTGGGCCACCGCGATTCTGGTGCCCGACCAGATCAGGGCGGTCAGGGTGGTGATCGGGCGGGTCTCGTCGCCGGGAAGGTCCCGGATCGTCGCGTCGGCTTCGTGGAGCGCGGCGGTGAGGGCTTCGAGGGAGAGCTCTGCCGTGGGCACGGTGCGGAGGGCGTTGACGGCGAGGACGGATGCTTCGGCACCGTGGGGACCGGCTCCGTCGGCTACGGCGAGGAGCGTGCTTGCTGCGTACGCGAAGTCCTGGTTGGTTTCGCGGACCTTGCCGATCTCGCAGCCGGTGGCGAAGCGCAGGCCGAGGGTGGGGTTGGTGTCGGGCATGGGGGCTCCTTTGCCGGTGAGGTAGTCGGTGAGGAACGTCGCGAGGCGGGATCGGGCGGCCAGCTCGGCTTCGGCTTCGGCCATGAACGTGGCGATTGCCGCGGCGGCCTCGGCTGCGGGCAGGGAGCAGACGGAGCGGATCCGGGCGAGGGGCATGTCGAGGCGGCGGAGCCAGGCCACCAGGCGGGCGCGGTCGAGCTGGGCCGGGTCGTAGTAGCGGTAGCCGGTGTCCGCGTCGACGGCTGCCGGTGGGAGCAGGCCGAGCTCGTCGTAGAGACGCAGCGCTTTCGGTGACAACCGCGCTGCCCGCGCGAAGGCCCCGATGGTCACCAGCTCCATGTGCAACCGCCCCTCGTGAAGAACCGATGGGGACAGCCTCCCGTCTCCCCTTAGGGGAGGGTCAAGGTTTGAACCCGAGAGGAGGGTCACGCACCCGGGGGAGGTTTCAGATACGCCGATCGGCTGGATTCGTTCGCAGTGCCATAGGGGACGGCAGACATCGATGTCATACTGCTGTCCCTGTGCCAATAACCATCGCTGCAGAATCCGGAGCACCATGTCCGCATCCCGGCCCGCCGAGGGGTCCTTCGACGCGGCGGCCGGGCGCCGGCCCACGCTGACGCAGGTCGCCGCGCTGGCGGGCGTCAGCCTGAAGACCGCCTCCCGGGCGTTGAACGACGAGCCGAACGTTGCCGAGGCGACCGGGCGGCGGGTTCGTGAGGCCGCGGACCGGTTGGGTTACCGGCTCAACGGCATCGCCCGTGAGCTGCGTCGCGGGGCTACTTCCGCGCTGGTCGGGCTGATCAGCGGGGATCTGACGAACCCGTTCTACTCCGCGGTGGCCAGCGGGATCGAGCGCGAGTTGCGTCAGCACGGCCTGCAGCTGGTGACGGCGAACAACGACGAGGACGCGGAGCTCGAGCAGTCGCTGGTCGACGCGTTCCTGCAGCGCCGGGTGCGGGCCCTGCTCGTGGTGCCCAGCGGGGAGCACCACGATTACCTGGCGATCGAGGGTAATCGCGGAGTGCCCTTCGTGTTCCTGGACCGCCCGCCGGATGAGGCGACGGCCGACGCCGTGCTGATCGACAACGTCGGCGGTGCGCGGGCGGCGGCGGAACATCTGCTGGCGGGTGGGCATCGGCGGATCGCGCTGGTGGCCGATCTCGCGCGGATGGCGCCGCAGCGCGCGCGGATCGACAGCTTCGTGGCGGCGATGAAGGCGGCGGGTAACGAGGAGTGGGAGCCGTACCTGCGTACCGATGTGCATGATGTGCGGCGTGCCGAGGAGACCGTCCGGGAGCTGCTGGAGCTTGAGCCGCGCCCGACTGCGGTGTTCACCACCAACAACCGGCTGACGACCGGGGCGCTGCGGGCGCTGCGGGGGCACACGGATCCGCCGGCGCTGGTGGGTTTTGACGACTTCGACCTGGCCGATGTGATCGGGACGACCGTGGTGGCGCACGATTCGGTTGCCATGGGCCGGGAAGCGGCGCGGCTCGCTCACGAGCGCATCAGTGGGTTCCGTGGCCCGGCACGCACAGTGACCATCTCGACGACGGTGATCCCACGCGGCAGCGGAGAACGTCCACCTCGATAGAGCCTAAATAAAGCCGAACTGTGCCCGCACCGTTGCAGATCATGACCCCTGCAGCGGCTAGTTTTCGACCGATGGACGAGAGGCTGCACGCCCCGGCGCTTGCGGTGCCGAAGGACAATGCCGGCCGCTGGGTGGGCCTCATCACCCTGCTCTGGATCACGGTGGTGCCAGTGCTCGGGATCATGGGTTTCTTCCGAAGTCTGAATTTCGGTGGGACGGAGCCCCGCGCCGACGGTCAGTGGATGTTGAACACGGCCGTCGTCCTGCTGGTGGCGCTGCCCGCATTGGCTACCGGCGTCGCACTCTGGGGTAATAAGCCGGTCCTCGCCGCGTTCTACGGCGTGATCACCGCCGCCATTGTTGTGCTGGGCCTGGTTTCCGCCATGGCCGATCAGGGAAACAGGCCCGACCAGGGAAATACGCCGGACAGGGGCAATTCCCGGGGCTGCGTGACCATGAGCGGCGGCACCAACACCTGTCCAGGTGGCTGACCGTGCTTCCAGGTGGCTGACCGTACTTCGCCGCGCACCGCGGCGAACTCCTTTAAGGTGCTTTTGTGACGCTTGAGATAGAGCGGCCCGTTGAACGACCTGCCGATCCGGTGAGACCGGCCACGACGCGCCGGACCGCCGAGGAGGTGCACGCCGACCGTCAGGCGGCTGCCCGCCGCACCCAGGCGGCCCTGCACATCGCGGTCGTCACCCTGGCGTGGCTGGTCAGCGTGCCGTTCCTGGTCGGCTGGGGTGTGCTCGGCACCCAACGCGAGGACGGCGTTCTTCTCTTCGCCGCGTTGCTCGCCGTCGTGCTGCCGTTCACCGGGGCGGCCATCGCCACCCGTAACGGTCTGTACTTCACCGGTGGGTGTTTCGCGGTGCTGACACTGGCGATGGTGGTTCCCGCGATCAGCGTGGTGCAGGCAGGATGAGGCTATGGCTGCCGAGAAGGAAGAGCGCGACGGCGTACCGCTGACCAACCTGGACCAGGAGCTATTTCCTGAGGCCGGGGTCAGCAAGCGCGAGCTGATCGACTACCTCGACGCGGTCCGCGACCGGATCATCCCGGTTCTGCGGGACAGGCCGCTGTCCGTGATCCGGCTGCTGCGCGGCCAGGACCAGTTCATGCAGAAGAATCTGCCGAAATACACGCCGGAGTGGGTGCCGCGGACCAAGGTCTGGGCGGAGGCGTCGCACCGCGAGGTCCTCTACGCGCTCTGCAACGACCGGCGCACGCTGCTGTGGTTCGGTAATCAGCGAGCGATCGAATATCACCCCACGTTGATGACGGCGACGGACCGTGACCATCCGACCCATCTGATCATGGATCTCGACCCGCCCGAGGGCAGCGGCTTCGGCGTGGTGGTCGCGGCTGCCCTGCTGGTGCGCAGGGCGCTCAACGACGTGGGCCTGGACGGCGCGGTGAAGACGAGCGGTTCCAAGGGCGTGCACATTTTCGTCCCCCTCGACGGCACCGCGGAGACCGTTGATGTCGCGGCGGCGACGCGGGCGGTGGCCGTCCGCGCCGAACGTCTCGATCCCGAGCTGGCGACGACCGCTTTCATTCGCGACGATCGGCACGGCAAGGTGTTCCTCGACGCGACGCGTTCCGGTGGCGCGAGCGTCGTCGCTGCCTACAGCCCGCGGGTCCGGCCAGGACTTCCGGTCTCGTTCCCGGTCGGATGGGACCGGCTTCCGGAGATCACTCCCGCCGATTTCACCGTACGCTCAGCGCCCGCCATTCTTGCCGACAGTGACCCGTGGGCCGAGGATATGCCCAGCCCACAGCCTCTGGACCCCGGGCTCGTGGCGGAGGGGCACACGATCCCCGTGGCCCGGGTCGCGGCGATGCACGAGGGCAAGCGTCGCGCCCGGGCGAAACGGTCAGCCGGCGAGGGTGACGTCAGCGGGTGACGCCGGCAGGTCCCGTCGGCCGCGGAACGGGCCGAGGAGAAGGATCAGTCCGCTCACGGCGTACCCCAAGGTCATGATCGTGATTGCTGTCCTGACGCCGAAGGCGGTCGCGACCGCCCCGCCCAGAACGGCCCCCACCGGGATCGCGCCGAGGTTGACGAACTGCATGCCGGTCACGACCCGGGCGAGCAGGTGGGGCGGGCAGTAGGCCTGCCGGAAGCTGCCCGCGAGAACGTTCCCCGCGACCACCCCGAACACCATGGCGATCATGCCGACGACATAGATGGCCAGTCCGGCGCCGGGCCGGGTGAGGGGAACCAGCGTCGCGGCGACCCCCGCAAGCGTCTTGCAGCCGACCATCGTGCGCGCCGCGCCGAACCTGCGAGCGAGAACCGGAGCGGCGGCCGCGGCACCGACCCCACCGACCGCGGTGATCGCCATCAGCAGGCCGACCCCGGTGGTGCCGAGCCCGATCTCCCGGACGAGAAAGACGATGAGCAGCGCGTTCATGCCGGTCAGGACCAGGTTGGCCGTCGCGCCGTGGATCGTGAGGTTGCGCAGGAAGCGGTCGCGGGCCAGCCAGCGGATCCCGGCCGCGATGTCCTCGCGGATGCTCTCCCGCTGCTCAGGCCGTTCCGGCCGGGTCTCCGGCCTGCGGATCCGCCAGATGAAGAAGGCGGAGACCAGAAAACTGACGGCATCGGCGACCAGGGCGGTGGCCGCTGTCACTGCTGCTATGAGTACGCCACCCAGCGCCGGACCCGCGACCTGCGCCGTCGACTCCGTCCCCTGCAGGATCGAGTTCGCGCCGACCAGCCGATCCTTGTTGAACATCGCCGGCAGATACGCGGTCCACGCCACGGTGAAGAACACCGACGCACAACCGAGCAGCATCTCCACGGCGATGAGTTGTCCAACGGTCAGCACGCCCAGCCAGGCGGCGACCGGCACGCTGATCACCACGACCGCCGCGAGCAGGTCGCTGACCAGCATCACCGGGCGTCGCGCGATGCGGTCGATCCACGCGCCGGCCGGCAGCCCGATCAGCAGCCACGGCAGCCAGACCGCAGCGGTCAGCAGGCTGACCAGGAAGGCGCTCGCGTCCAGCACCTGCACGGCGATCAGTGGAGTCGCGATGCTCGCGATCGAGCTGCCGAACTTGCTGGCCGTCATGCCCGCCCAAAGATGACGGAACGCCGAGTCCTTGAGTATGCCCTGGCCGGCTGTCTTGTTCTCTACTTTGTCCTCGCTCGTCGTGATCATGGCCGGCCCGGGAAGCCGCGGCCGATGACGAAGACCGGTTCGCGATCCTCGGCCGGCGGGCGGCCGGCGAAGCGGTTGATCACCTGCTGGATCTCGTCGCCCAGCTCGGCCAGCTCGGCCGGGCTGAGATTCAGGAAGCCATCGGTGGAGAAGGCACTCGACGTCCACGGTTCCTGTCTCGAAGCGGGGCTACCGAGCCAGGTCTTGATCAGGTCCACCTGCCGTTGCAGACCCATCGCCATGGCGGCGTCCGCGGTGGCCAGGTCGGCGGCGTCACCGGCGAAGTCGGCGAGCTGCCAGCTGATGCTGCGGTCCGGCATCCGCCACCAGTGCTCCTTGCGGTTGCGAGCGAGCTCAGGGGCCTCTTCGATGAGCCCGGCCTCGGCGAGAACCCGCAGGTGGTGGCTGACATTGGCGACGGCCTGGCCGGTGACGCGGGCCAGCACGCTCGGCATCGACGGCCCGTCGACGCGCAGCACGTCGAGCAGTCTGCGACGGACGGGGTGAGCGACCGCCTTGAGCACTGCGGCGTCCTTGATCTGTGCCATGACCCCACCATGGCACGGTTAACAGATGTTGCGCAAGAGCTCTTTACTAAATGCCGTCCCATTCGAAGACGTTGCAGAACAGCTGTGCCTGCTCGACCGCGTCGTCGAGGGCGTGATGGGTGTGCGGGCTGTCGCCGAGGAGGTGCCGCGGCATCGAACGCTTGCCCACGCCGCGGATCGGCCGATGGGCCTTCTGCGCGAACAGGGTCTTCAGGTCGAGATGAGCCGAGTGCCCGAACGGGGAGCCGCCGGTGAAACGCACCTGGTACCAGTACGTGAACATCCAGTCGAAGCCAAGCGGGTAGCCCACGAACACCGGCCGGGCCTGGTGCTTGTCGGCCATCTCGGCCAGCCACGCCACGTTTTCGGCCATCGCCAGGGCCGGGGCGGCGCCGGTCCGTGCGAGTGCCGCCCGATCGAGCCCGCTCACCGCGAGAGCCTCGGGTATGAAATCGGGCGATATGGGCTGCAACTCCCGATAGAAGGTGTCACCCTCCAGCCGGTTGAACGTTGTCCCGTCGAACGTCGCGGCGACGGCCATGCCGAAGGACAGCATCGAGTACGGACCGGGGATCGGCCCGTCCGCCTCGATGTCGGTGGAGATGTAGAGATCGGTCGGCACGCGGCGAGCCTAGGACCCCTCGTGCGCCGGAGGAAGGTGTTTCACCCGGACGATTACCCGCTCATCCGGGCTACACAACACCGTCACAGGTCACCCACAGTCGTCGTCGCTTTGCTTGTCGCATCCGTTCCCGAGGTTTGAGGAGAGGCCACACCGATGCAGGAACCAGAAGACAACGCCGCGTACGTGCGAAGGGTCCACGACAAGGGACTGTACTTCGACCTGCGGACCATGTCGCGGCGCCGGCTGCTCGCCGGGCTCGGCGGCATGGGAACGCTGGCTCTGGTCGCGGCCTGCGGCGACGACTCGACCTCGACCGCCGGTGCTTCCTCGTCTGCTTCCTCGGCTGCGAGCGGGTCGGTCACCGAGGTGGAGTCCGAGACGGCCGGCCCTTACCCCGCGGACGGCTCGAACGGCCCGGACGTGCGCACCCTCGACGGCATCGTGCGCAAGGACATCCGCACCTCCTTCGGCGACGCGAGCGGGACCGCGGAGGGAGTGCCCCTCGAATTCTCCCTGGTGGTGAAGGATCTCAACGGCGCCGCGGTCACCGGGGCGGCGGTCTACGCCTGGCACTGCGACCGGGACGGCAACTATTCGCTCTACTCGCAGGGCATCACCGACCAGAACTACCTGCGCGGCATCCAAGAGACGGACGACACCGGCACAGTGACGTTCACCAGTATCTTCCCGGCGTGCTACTCGGGCCGCTGGCCGCACATCCACTTCGAGGTCTACTCCTCGGTGGCGAATGCCACGAGCGGCGACGGCCCCATCGTGAAGACGTCGCAGATCGCCATCCCCGAGGACGTCGCCGACGTCGTCTACAAGACGGACGGTTACAGCAGGAGCGTCACCAACATGAGCCAGGTGACGCTGGCGACGGACAACGTCTTCGGCGACGACTCCGCAGCGACCGAACTCGCCGCCATCACCGGAAGCGTGGACGCCGGCTACAAGGCGACCCTCTCGATCGCGGTCGACCCGTCCGGCAAGGAGACCGGTGGCGGAGCCGCCCCCAGCGGAGGCGGTGGCACCCCGCCGTCCGGAGCTCCCGGAGGCGGTGGCACCCCACCGTCCGGAGCCCCCGGAGGCACCCCACCGTCCGGCGCTCCTGGAGGTGGGGGCGCTCCCGGTGGCACCCCGCCTTCGGGCGCTCCCGCCGCGACTTCCTGACCCCCGTTCCGTGGCCGGCCGGGCACTTAGCGTCCCGGCCAGCCGCGCCACGATCTCCACGATCGCTGCCCAGACGGGTCCTCGGAAGATCACCGGAGCGCGCGGAAGCATGCCCGGATCTCCTCGACGAAAAGCTGCGGCTGCTCGAACGCGGCGAAGTGCCCGCCGCGTTCGGGCTCGCTCCAGTAGCGGATGTCGGTGAAACGCCGCTGCGCCCAGCGCCGGGACGGCCGGGGATTCTCCTTCGGGAAGATCGTGCAGCCGGTCGGCACGGCTATCTCGTCGGAGGTGCCCACCCGGAACCGTGCCTGGACATCGCGGAAGCTCTCCGCGTAGAGCCGGGCAGCGGACGCACCCGTGCCCGGCAGCCAGTAGAGCATGAGGTTGTCGAGCAGATCGTCGTCGGTGAGCCGGTCGCCGTCGGTCCACGCCTCGAACTTCTCCACGATCCACGCGCACAGGGCGGCAGGGGAGTCCGTCAGGGCGTACCCGATGGTCTGGGGTCTGGTTGTCTGTTGCAGTGAGTAGGCGTCGCCGTCCTGGCCGGCGGTTTCCAGATCGTCGAGCGCCGCTTGCTCGGCTGCGGTGAGCTCGCCGGACGTCGCCGGATCCGGTGCGACCAGCGGTGGGACGAGGTGCAGGCCGATGACTCTCCCGGGTGCCTGCTGGGCGATGCTGGTGCTGATGCTCGTCCCCCAGTCGTGCCCGGCAGCGCCGAAACGGTCGTAGCCGAGCCGCGTCATCAAGGTGATCCACGCGCGGGCGATGCGCTCGACCGTCCAGCCCGTGGTCGCCGGCTTGTCGCTGAAGCCATACCCCGGCAGGGAGGGGCACACCACGTGGAAGTCCCTGGTGAGCGGCGCGACAACCCGGGCGAACTCGACGATCGATCCGGGCCATCCGTGCGTCAGGATCAGCGGGGTGGCGTCCGGGTCGGGCGAAGGCGCGTGCACGAAATGGATGCCGAGCCCGTCGATCTCCGTCCGGAACTGCGGCAGCTCGTTGAGCCGGGCCTCGGTCGCCCGCCAGTCGTATCCATCGGCCCAATATGCGCACAGGCTGCGCATTCGCTCCAACGGGACACCTTGCGCCCGGCCCTCGACGGTGGCGGGCTCCGGCCATCTCGTGCGCCGGAGCCGCTCGCGAAGATCGGCCAGCTCGTCATCGCCCGCCCGGATCGTGAACGGCGTGATCATGACGGTGGCCCCGCGGCGATCCGCTCCCGGATCTGCCTCATCCGCTCGGGGCCGTGGTGCGGCATCTCCCAGCGTGTCTCCATCCACCACGTGCAGCCGGCCTCGGCCCACGGCGTGACCTGCTCCCGCGCGGCGATCGGGTCGTCGGCCGGGGTCTCGCCCTCGGTGAGAATCTCCAGCCCCGGCGGCGCGCCGCGGTCGGCGAACCAGGCGCGCATAGCTCGTACATCATCGGGGGTTTCGAGGCCCTGCGGGATGACGCCGTCGCACCTCAGCGCGCGCCGCAGGGATTTTGGTCGCGGCCAGGCCGCGACGACCCAGATCGGCACCCGCTCCTGCACCGGTCTGCCCACCTCGGCCAGGTCGTCACGCTCGACCTCGTAGTCGTAGTGCGGCCCGTGGTGGCTGGTGCCTCCCGCCCATAACGTGCGGATCAGGTCGATGCCGTCATCGAGCATCGCGGCGCGCTCGCGCAGATCGGTGACCTCGCTGGTCAGGGGCAGATCGGTCGTCACCGCGCCCACGCCGACACCCAGGATCGCGCGGCCGCCGGAGAGCTGGTCGACCGTGACGACCTGACTCGCGACCTTCCAGGGGCGCCGCCACGGCAGTGGCGTCAGGATCGTGCCGAGCCGGATGCGGCTCGTGCGCACTGCCATGGCCGCGAGCAGGCTCCATGCGTCCACTCCGGACGCCGCCTCCCAGACGAAGACGCCGTCCCACCCGGCCTGTTCGGCCAGGATTGCTTGATCAAGCTGCTCGGGCCCGGTCCCGCCGGGCAGAATCACCCCGTGTCTCATGCCCGGGAACGCTAGGCCGGGGGTACGACATTTTCAGACGCGGGCCGCGGCCACGGCTTCCTGCAGGCCGCGAGCTGCCAGCCGGTCGGCCCGCTCGTTCTCGGGATGCCCGGCGTGGCCCTTCACCCAGTGCCACTGCACGTCATGACGGCGCACGGCCGTGTCGAGGAGCTGCCAGAGGTCGACGTTCTTCACCGGCTGCTTCGCCGAGGTCTGCCAGCCGTTGGCCTTCCAGCGTGGCAGCCATTTCGTGATGCCGTCCCGCACGTAGATGCTGTCCGTGTAGAGCAGCACGGTCAGAGGCGCGCGGTTGAGGCTTTCCAGCGCGCGAATGGGGGCCATCAGTTCCATGCGGTTGTTGGTCGTCTGGCCGGCTTCGCCGCCGCAGAGATCCTTCTCACTGGTGCCCCAACGCAGCACCGCACCCCAGCCCCCGGGTCCCGGGTTGGGCACGCACGCGCCATCCGTGTAGATCTCCACCGCACTGACCGGACTCATGGCGGGAAACCCTACAAGGCGGGCAGTGTCAGGCCGCCGACCCGGTGACCTGCGTGACGTTGCAGGTCCCGGGGGGAACCGTTGCCGGATCGGCGGCCTGCCCCCGCAGACTCATTTCCAAGAGCGTCGCCAGGTGCTTGGGAGCGCTCCCAAGGCCGAGCATACCGGCAAACGGCGGTCTGGGCCACACCCCGGGGGTTCCCCGCGAAGTGCCAAGTACAGTTCGGGCATGCTTGAGAACGCCGTCGAGGTGCGGGACGTCGTCGTCAAGTACGGCGAGGTCACAGCCGTTGACGGAGTGTCACTTTCCGTCCCGCGCGGTTCGATCCTTGCCCTGCTCGGCAACAACGGCGCCGGAAAGACAAGCCTGCTCCAGGTCTGCGAAGGTTTCCGCGGCCCGGACGGCGGTTCTGCGCGGGTGCTCGGCCTCGATCCGATAGCCGATCACGACGACCTCATGCCGCGGCTCGGCATCATGCTGCAGTCGGGCGGCGTCTATCCATGGGCCACCGCAGGGGAGATCCTCCGGCTTTTCGCATCGTACGCAGCCGATCCGCTCGACGTGGACATGCTGCTCGATCGCCTCGGCCTGCGGAAGTTCGCCAAGACCCGGTTCCGCCGGCTCTCCGGCGGCGAGCAGCAGCGACTCTCCCTTGCCGTCGCGCTCGTCGGCCGCCCCGAGCTGGTCTTCCTCGACGAGCCGACGGCCGGCATGGACGTCGGCGCCCGGCAGACCACGTGGGAGCTCGTCGACAGCCTGCGCGCCGACGGCGTCTCGGTGCTGCTCACCACCCACCTGCTCGACGAGGCCGAAAGTCTGGCCGACCACGTGGTCATCATGGACAACGGCACCGTCGCGGCAACCGGCACGCCCGCCGAGCTCACGGCCGCTGCCGGCATCGACCTCCTGCAGGTGCGGGCTGAGCCCGGCCTCGCCATAGCGACGCTCGCCGAGCAACTCGACGCCAAGGTGACGGAGGACGGCCCCGGCGAGTATGCGATCGCGGGCACGCTCGACACGGAGTCGCTCGCCGAGGTGCTGGCCTGGTTCGCGCGGGCCGGGGCTCAGGTCACCGCGGTCAACACCCGCCGCCGCACGCTCGAAGACGTCTACCTGGCCCTGACCGCGGGAGCGACCCGATGACAACCGGAACCTTCACCCCGTCGCCGGGTCGCGCTCCGATGCGCGACATCCTCAAGAGTCAGGTACGCATGGAGCTCGTGCTCACCGCCCGCCGCGGTGAAGCCGTCGTGCTGGCCATGGGCGTGCCGCTGCTCGTGCTGCTGGGCGCCGGTCTCACCGAGGCCACCAACGTGCCCACCGACGACAGGCTCGGCTACGTGGTGCCCGGCGTGCTCGCCCTGACGGTGATGTCCACCGCGTTCACGGGGCAGGCGATCACGACCGGCTATGAGCGCAGCTACGGCGTGTTGAAAAGGCTCGGCGCCTCCCCGCTCACCCGCCCCGGCCTGCTCTTCTCGAAGACCGCGGCGATCCTCTGCCTGGTCGGCATCCAGATCCTCGCGCTGGCGCTGGTCGGCGTGGTCGTCGGCTGGCGTCCCGATTTCTCACACGTGCTGCCCGCCGTCGGGGTCACGGTGCTGGCGACCGCCGCCTACTGCGGGTTCGCCCTGCTCATCGCCAGTTTGCTGCGCCCGGAGACGGTGACCGCGGGGGCAACGTTGATCTACGTGCTGATGCTGGCCGCCGGTGGCATCATGTTCGCCGCTCCCGATCTGGGCACGGCGGGATATTTCGTGCTCCCGCTGGCCGCGCACGCCCAGGCGTTGCGTGACACGCTCACGGACGGTACCGCGGTGCCGGGCTCGATCTGGCTCAGCCTCACGCTCTGGGCCGCCGTCGCGCTGACGCTGGCCGCGCGCAAGTTCCGCTGGGAGTAGTCACGCGGCTGTCCACCGAACGGTGGACAGTGGTTGACCGTCACTCGGTCGTCCCGCGAAACGGCCCGGCCCGGCAGGCTCAACGGCATGACCGCGATAAATGTCAGGGGCCTCCGGAAGACCTACGGATCCCACCACGCCGTCGATGGCCTTGACCTCGATGTCGAGGTCGGCGAAGTGTTCGCCCTGCTCGGTCCCAACGGCGCAGGCAAGACCACCACCGTCGAGATTCTCGAGGGGCACCGTCGTCGCACCTCCGGCGAGGTCACCGTGCTCGGCCTCGACCCAGGGCACGCCGACCGGCACTGGCGGGCGCGCATCGGCATCGTGCTGCAATCCACATCCGACGCCGCCGACCTCACCGTGCACGAGATCGTGCGGCATATCGGCGGCTGCTACCCCAACCCCCGCGGGGCCGCCGAGGTCATCGATCTCGTCGGCCTCACCGACAAGTCCAAGGCCAAGGTCCGCACTCTCTCCGGCGGCCAGCGCCGCCGGCTCGACGTCGCGCTCGGGATCGTCGGGCGCCCCGAGATCGTATTTCTCGACGAGCCCACCACCGGCTTCGACCCCGAGGCGCGGCGGCAGTTCTGGCATCTCATCCGCAGGCTCTCCGCCGAGGGCAGCACGATCCTGCTGACCACGCACTATCTGGACGAGGCCGAGGCGCTCGCCGATCGGCTCGCCGTCATCGCCGACGGTGCCATCGTGGCCGAGGGGACGCCCGCGACGCTCGGCGGCCGGGCCACCGCGGAGGCCGTGGTGAGCTGGTCCGGCGGTCACCGCGAGCACGCGGCCGACCCGGTCGCCCTGATCATGCGGCTGGTCGCGGAGGGTGCCGATCTCACCGGCCTGACCGTCACCCGTCCCACGCTGGAGGACACCTATCTCGCCCTGATCGGAGAAGCTCGATGACCACGACGTCTCTCGCACCCGCGGTGAGCACCCTGACGATCGGTGTCCGGCGCGGCGGGATCGAGCTCCTGCAATTCATGCGGGACAAGACCTCGCTCATCTTCACGTTCTTCTTCCCCGCGATGTTGCTGCTGCTCTTCGGGGCGATCTTCACCGACAGCTACGACCTGCCCGGGCTCAGCGCAGCCCAGGTGTTCACCTCCAGCATGATCGCCTACGGGGTGATCTCGACCTCGTTCATCACGATGGGCGTCGGCATCGCGACCGATCGGGAGGACGGCACGCTCAAGCGGCTGCGTGGCACACCGGTCACCGCCACCGCCTATTTCCTGGGCAAGCTGATCCTGGTGGCCGCGTTGACCGCGGGGGAGGTCGTGGTGCTGCTCGCGGTCGGGGTGCTCGTCTTCGACATGCCGTTGCCGTCCGAGGCGGGCCGCTGGGTGACCTTCGCGTGGCTGTTCGTGCTGAGCGTGACGTCCTGCGGTCTGCTCGGCATCGCCGCCAGCGCCCTGGTCCGCAATTCCCGCACGGCCGGCGCGGTGCTCAACGTTCCGGTCGTCGCCCTGCAGTTCCTCTCCGGTGTCTTCATCCACCCGATCACCCAGCTGCCCGACTGGATGATCACCTTCGCGTCGGTCTTCCCGGTCAAGTGGATGGCTCAGGGCTTCCGTTCGGTCTTCCTGCCGGACGCCGCCACCACTTTCGAAGCGGGGGGTGCCTGGGAGCACGGGCGTATCGCCTTGGTTCTCGGTGCCTGGTGTGTGGTCGGATTGGTGCTGTGCCTGACCACGTTCCGCTGGACGAGCCGACGCGACTGATGCCTCAAGGATTCTGGGACCTCTTCTTCGCGGTGGTGCTGGTCGGCGTGGGCGTGACGGTGGCCTTCGAGCGAGGCCCCGACACTGCTTACGCGGAGCTGGCGATCGTGGCCATCGCCGGTCTCTACGGGCTCTGGGGGCGTCGCGTGGTGCGTGATGGGCGCGCAGCAGCCTGGTATGCGGCGACGATCGTGCTCGCCTTCGCGGCCGGCTCGTATGTGGTCGGGACCGTCAACTACGTGCTGTTCGCGGTCTGCCCGATGTTGTTCCTGATCCTGACGCTGCGTAAGGCGATTATCGCCGTGGTCGCCGCCAACCTCGTACCGATCCTTGCCGGCTACGTCCGTGGCGGCCAGGACTACGAGTTCGTCACGGTGTACGGCCCGATCTTCGTCATGACCACCGTGGTCTCCGCCGGCTTCGGACTGTTCATCACCAGGGTCATGGGAGAGAGCCAGGAACGGGCCCAGCTCATCACCGAGCTTGAGAGCAGCCGAGCCGAAGTCGGCCGGCTCTCGCACGAGGCCGGGGTCGCCGCGGAGCGCACCCGGCTGGCCGGCGAGATCCACGACACGCTCGCCCAGGGCTTCACCAGCATCATCACGTTGCTTCAGGCCGCCGACCCGAAGCTTGCCGACGAGCGGCTGCGACTGGCCGTCGAGACGGCGAAGGAGAACCTGGCCGAGTCCCGTGCCCTGGTCGCGGCCCTGACGCCTTCCGCCCTGGGCACGGACTCGCTGCCCGATGCGCTGCGCCGCCAGGTCACCCGGGCAGCGACGAACGGCACCCCCGCCACCGCGACGTTCCGCACGACCGGGGAGCCGCGCCACCTGCCGACCGCGCTCGAGGTCGTGCTGCTGCGGACGACGCAGGAAGCGCTCACCAACATCCGCCGGCATGCCGGGGCGACCGAGGTGACGGTGGTGCTCGCCTATGCCGTGGGTCGGGTCCGGCTGACTGTTCGCGACAACGGTTGCGGGTTCACCGGCGGGGAGTCTCCCGGGTTCGGTCTCAACGGAATGCGGTCCAGAGCCGAGCAGGCCGGGGGCACGCTGTCCGTGCGGAGCGCCCCGGGCCAGGGCACCACCGTCGAATTGGAGGTCCCGGCATGATTCGGATCCTGCTGGTGGACGATCATCCCGTGGTCCGGCACGGGCTGCGGGGGATGTTGGAGATCGAGGCCGACCTCAACGTGGTCGGGGAAGCTTCTTCGGGTGCCGAGGGTGTCGCCCTCGCCGTGCAGCTGCGGCCCGACATCGTGCTGATGGATCTGCGGATGCCGGGTGGAGACGGGGTCGAGGCGACCGGTGCGATTCTGGGGCGGGTGCCGGGCGTGCGGGTGCTGGTGCTCACGACCTACGAGTCGGACCGTGACATCCTGCGCGCGATCGAGGCCGGTGCCGGGGGTTACCTGCTGAAGGACACGACCCCGGCCGACCTGGCGACGGCGGTCCGGGCCGCCGCCCGGGGCGAGATGGTGCTTGCGCCGAGCGTTGCCTCCACGCTGGTGCGGCAGGTTCGCAGTCCTGCCGTGCCGAGCCTCTCGGCCCGGGAAGCGGAGGTGCTGCGGCTGGTGGCCCGCGGGGCGACCAACTCCGACATCGGCCGCGGGCTGGGCATCTCCGAGGCGACGGTCAAAACGCACCTGCTGCGGGCCTTCAACAAATTGGGCGTCGACGACCGCACCGCCGCCGTCACCAGGGCCATGGAGCTCGGAATGCTCTGACGAGCATCCACAGGAAGCGCTCAGCAGGGCCACAGGGCTGAGAGAGGTTGCCCCCGCACATTGGTTGAGTCGTCAACAAAGAGGGAGGCGATCCGATGGACCGGGACAAGGCACTACGCCGCACTACCGCGATCACAGGAGCGCTCGTGGCAGCCGGCATCGCCGGCACGCTGGCAGCGGGGGTGGCGGCCCATGCCGCGACCACCTCCAGTAGCAGCACTTCCACCAGCACGGACTCCTCCACGACCACCGACAGCACCGACTCCAGCAGCACCGGCTCTAGCAGCACCGACACTTCGGGCAGCGACTCTGCGGGCAGCAGCAGTTCGAGCAGTGACAGTTCGAGCAGTGACAGCAGCTCCAGCGGTTCGAGCAGTGACAGCTCCAGCAGCAACTCGCCGCAGCTTTCCAGCGGGGGCAGCGACTCCGGGCAATCGACGTCGGGAGGTTCCTGAGATGCCGTTGATCGAGATGCTTCCGGTCGGCGCCGACACCGCGCAGTGGTCCGTCTGGGGCACCACCGCGCGCATCGTGGTCACCGACCCGGCCGCTGTCGAGGACGCCGCAGCCCTGGTCCGCGCCGAGCTGGCCGCCGTCGACGCCGCCTGCAGCCGGTTCCGGCCCGACTCCGAGCTGCGCGACGCCTGCCGGTCCCGGGGGCTGCCCGTGACCGTCAGCCCGCTGCTGGCCGACCTCGTTGGCGCCGCCCTGGCCGCCGCACGGCAGACCGGCGGGGACGTCGACCCGACCGTCGGCGGGGCGTTGTGCGGGCTCGGCTACGACCGGGACTTCGCTGCGATCACCGGGCAGCAGGTGGCCCCCGCCGTCCGCGTCTTCGCCACGCCCGACTGGCGCAGCGTCCGGCTCGACGGAGAGTTGCTGACCGTGCCGGACGGCGTCCTGCTGGACCTCGGCGCCACTGCCAAAGCCGCCGCCGCGGACAGGGCCGCTGCCCGGGTGGCTGTGCAGCTAGGGGTCGGCGTCATGGTTGCTCTCGGCGGGGACATCGCCACCGCCGGGCCCGCGCCCGACGGCGGATGGCGGGTGCTCGTGCAGGACCGGCCCGGCGACCCGAGCTGCGTGATCCGGCTCCCAGCCGGCGCCGCCCTCGCCACGTCCAGCACGGCCGGCCGCGTCTGGGGCCGTCCCGGCGAGCAGCTGCACCACATCCTCGACCCGCGGACCGGGCTTCCGGTGAGCCCGGTCTGGCGTACGGTCTCCGTCGCCGCATTCTCGTGCCTGCGAGCCAACACACTGAGCACCGCCGCGATCGTCCGCGGGCACGGGGCGGTCGACCTGCTCGGGAATGTCCCGTCGAGGCTCGTCACCCCGGGCCTGGACGAGACGCGGCTGGGCGGGTGGCCGGAATGACCGACGCCCTCTGGTATTTCGGGCGCGGCACCGGGCTGGTCTCGCTCGTCCTGCTCTCCATCGTGGTCGCCCTGGGCATCGGCGCGCGCTCCGGGCAGCCCGCGTTCGGCCTGCCCCGCTTCGCCGTCAACCTCCTGCACCGCAACGCCGCGCTGCTCGCGGTGGTCTTCCTCGCCGGACATGTGGTCAGCCTCTACTTCGACCCGTACGCCCAACTGCGCTTCTTCGACCTCTTCGTGCCCTTCACCGGCGCCTACCGCCCGTTCTGGCTGGGCCTGGGCACCCTCGCCTTCGACCTGATCATCGCGCTGATCGTGACCAGCCTCCTGCGCCAACGACTGGGCGCCCGCGCCTGGCGTGCCGTGCACTGGCTCGCCTACCTCTGCTGGCCCATCGCGGTGCTCCACGGCCTCCAAACCGGCACGGACGGCAGCACCTGGTGGCTGCGCACAGTCACCGCCACCTCGGTCGCCCTGGTCCTCGCCGCCCTGACCTGGCGCCTGACCCCAGCCTTCAACCCCCACCCCACCCGAGCCCCCCGCCGCCGCCCAACCCCGGCCGCCACCACCGGTCCATCACCCACCCCAGACCCAACCCGAGCCGTCCAGGCCGGGCCACCTCGCTTCGGGCCGCCTCGCTCCGGGCCGCCTCGCTCCAGGCAAGTCCGGGCCACGGAGGTCCACGCGGGTCAAAACCCCGGGCAGGCCCAGGCGGGGCAGGTCCAGGCCGCGGAGTTTCACGCGGGCGAGAACCATGGGCAGGTTCACGCGGGCGAGAACCATGGGCAGGTCCATGCGGGCGAGAACCATGGGCAGGTCCATGCGGGCGAGAACCATGGGCAGGTCCATGCGGGCGAGAACCATGGGCAGGTCCATGCGGGCCAGAACCACGGGCAGGTCCATGCGGGCCAGAACCACGGGCAGGTCCATGCGGGTCAGGTCCATGCGGGTCAGGTCCATGCGGGGCGGGTTCACGCAGGACAGGCCCACCCCGGGCCGGTCCAGGCAGGGCCGGTCCAGGCCGGGCAGGTCCATCTGGGGCGGGCGCATGTCGGGCAGGGGCGCGCTGGGCAAGGGCGCGTCGGGGAGGTTCAAGCCGAGGGCCTTGGATCCGGTCTGGTCGGGTCCGGGCGGGTCGAATACGGGACCGGCAAGAGGGAGGACTTCTGATGACTGTTGTGGATGTTCTGCCGGGTGTGGGGCGGCGGCTGCTTGCTGGTTCCACTGACGGGAGGCTTGATACGCACCTGGCTCGGTATGCGCGGCCGCCGCGGTTGGATGGTGTTCAGCTGGTGGGGTTGCTGCGGGATGCGGGGCTGACCGGGCGGGGTGGGGCGGGGTTTCCGACCTGGCGCAAGGTGGAGGCGGTGCTGGGGGCGAGCGGTGTTCCGGTGGTCGTGGGGAACGGCTCGGAGGGGGAGCCGGCCAGTGGGAAGGACCGGGCGCTGATGGCGTACCAACCGCATCTGGTTCTTGATGGGTTGCAGATTGTGGCGGGGGCAGTGGGGGCTCGGCAGGCCTATTTGTATGTTGCGGCGGCTTCTGCGGTGGGGGTTCGGGCGGCGTTGGGGGATCGGCGGGGGGCGGGGCTCGATCCTGTGCCGGTGAGTGTGGTTGTTGCGCCGGAGCGGTTTGTGGCGGGGGAGGAGTCTGCGGTTGTCAACGCCGTTGCGGGGCGGGCTGCTGTGCCTTCGGACAAGCGGGTGCGGGTGACCGAGGCCGGGGTGGGGGGTGCGCCGACGCTGGTGCAGAACGTGGAGACGCTGGCTCATCTGGCGTTGATCGCGCGGTTCGGGCCGCACTGGTTCCGGGAGGCCGGCACCGCCGAGGAGCCGGGGACGTTCCTTGCGACTGTTGGTGGGGCGGTGGGGGTTCCCGGGGTTGTCGAGGCGGGGTACGGCGTGCGGCTGGGGGACCTGGTGGATGCCGCTGGGGGGCCTGCTGAACGGCTGCAGGCGGTGCTGGTCGGCGGGTATCACGGTGGATGGGTGCCGGCGCTTCCGGAGCTGGCTGTGAGCCGGGCCGGGCTTGCGCCGTACGGGGCTTCGCCGGGGGCGGGGATCGTGGTGGCGCTGCCGGTCGGGGTCTGTGGGCTCGTGGAGACCGCGCGGATCGCCGGGTATCTCGCTGGGGAGGTTGCCGGGCAGTGCGGGCCTTGCGTCAACGGGTTGCCGCGGCTGGCGACGACGCTTACCGATCTTGCACATCGGCGGGGGCGGGCTGGGCTGGGGCGGGAGGTTGATGCTGTGCGGGAGGTTGAGCGGTTGAGCCTGCTGGTGAGCGGGCGGGGTGCGTGCCGGCATCCGGATGGCAGTGTGCGCATGATTCGTAGCGCGATGCGCACATTCGACGCCGATGTTGCGGCTCACCTGGCCGGACGTTGTGTGGCGGAGGAGGCGCGATGAGCGAAAACAGACTCCACATCGACTGGACGGCGTGTGACGGGCGGGGGCTCTGTGCCGAGTTGCTGAGCGAGATCCTGGTGGAGGACGAGTGGGGTTATCCGCTGGCGCGGGACGGGGCCGTGGAACCCGCCGTCCCGCGGGCGCTCCAGAAGAACGCAAAACGGGCCGTGGATCGGTGCCCGGCACTCGCATTGCGGCTGGTCAATAGCTAAACTTTTAGTCGATATCCTATCGGGCCGATCTTTTTTCACTACGGTGAACAAAGGTCGGCCCGATGATCTGTAGCGGACCGCCGGTTACGCGGAGTCAGCCATGGAAGCGCTCCCAAATGGTCGCTGGGAGCCAACTGGGAGCTGACTCGACGCTAACTGAGAACGGCTACATAGGACACTGTCAAGTACGCAGAGGCGACCTGGCGTCCAGTGGCGACGGTGGTCGGTCCGCGCCGTTTCGTATCGAAGATCACAACTCCACCGGCGGCCGGGGAGTGCCCGTCCGTGTGCTACCGTTCGGTACCACTAAGTTCTCGACCCGGACAATTCGACGGGGCGTATGAGTGGAAAACCGGACATCCGCGCGAGCCTTCCTTCGGGTCTGCTTCGACTGCTATTTTGTCCGAAGTGGATCAGGGTAAACGGCAAAGGCCTTCGGAGATTCGTGATAGGCGCCGATAAAGATTGCGAAACGCGGGTTCGGTAAATACGCGATCTTCGTCTAGCGTTCACCGCCAGGGTTGTAGGTGGGGTGCGTGACTGTGGACAGCTTGAAATTGCCGAGCGGGCGTGGGGCCTCATCGGAGGCAGAGGCGTCGTGACGACGACGGAAACGGCGGCCGACGAGGTCGCGACACAGGAGATACCGCGGACGCCGCAGTATTCGGGGTTCACCGAAAGGGAGCTCGGGGAGCGCGGCCACGCCGATCGCTGGGTGTGGGAAGCGCGCTACGTCAAGCTGCTGCTGCTGGTCGACTTCGGAGCGGCGGTCATCGCGACGCTCGCCGCGTTCGTGCTCCGCTTCCAGGGCGCTGCCTATGCCGACTGGTACATAGTGCTGTCCGTGCTGATCCCGCCGGCCTGGGTGGGGTTGCTCGCGCTGAGCCACGCCTATGAGCGCCGGGTCCTGTTCGTCGGTGGCGAGGAGTATCAGCGGGTCATACGGGCCGGCGTGCATCTGACGCTGGTCATCGTGCTGGCGTCCTACGTGGCCCACACCGACATCGCCCGGGGCTACCTGCTCATCGCTCTTGTGCTGACCACCTTCCTGGCGCTGTCCGGCCGGTTCGCGCTGCGCAAGATCCTGCAGCGGGCCCGGCGCGGTGGTGCCTGCATGCACCGGGTGCTCGTGCTCGGCCACGTCCCGGCGGTGGCCAAGATGACCGGGCAACTGCATCGCCGCTACCACCACGGGTTCCAGGTGATCGGCGCGTGCCTGCCGCTCGACCAGATCGCCGACGGGAAGACGCTTGACGTGCCGATCTACGGCGGGCTCGGTGCCGCCGCCAACTCGGCCGCGGCTGCGGGGGCCGACACCGTGATGGTGTTGTCCTGCCCGGAGCTGGACGGCCCGATGCTGCGCCGGCTGGCGTGGGAGCTGGAGCGCGACGACATCGACCTGATCGTGTCGTCATCGCTGGTGGACACGGCGGGTGACCGGATCACCGTGCGGCCGGTCGACGGGCTGCCGATGATGCACATCGAGCATGCCACGCTGTCCGGCGGCCGGCGGTTGGTGAAGGCGGTCTTCGACGTCGCGGTCGCGCTGGGCCTGCTCGTGCTGCTCGCGCCGGTCTTCCTGGCCGTCGCGCTGGTGATCAAGCTGGACACCGGCGGGCCGGTCTTCTTCCGGCAGGTTCGGGTCGGGCGGGGCGGCGAGACGTTCCGGATGAACAAGTTCCGGACGATGCACGTGGACGCTGAGGCCCGGCTGGCGGCGATGCGTCAGGCCGCCGAGGGCGATGGCGTGCTCTTCAAGATGCGCGACGATCCCCGGGTCACCAGGGCCGGGCGGATCCTGCGGCGCTATTCGCTCGACGAGCTGCCGCAGCTGATCAATGTGCTGCTGGGGCAGATGTCGCTGGTCGGGCCGCGGCCGCCGCTGCCCGCCGAGGTGGAGCAGTATCCGGACGACATGCGGCGACGGCTCGTGGTCCGGCCCGGGATGACCGGGTTGTGGCAGGTGAGTGGGCGCTCCGACCTGTCATGGGAGGACTCGATCCGGTTGGACATCCGATATGTGGAGAACTGGTCGCTCACGGTCGACCTGGTGATCCTCATGCGAACGGCGATGGCGGTCATGCGTGGTTCCGGTGCGTACTAGAAGTCTGCTGGTGGCGTCGACCGGCGGTCACCTCGCCGAGCTGCACAACCTGGCGCCGCGGCTGAACCTCGGGGACATCCGCTGGGTGACGTTCGACAGCCCGCAGAGCCGGTCGCTGCTGGCAGGTCAGGACGTGGTCTTCGTGCCGCCCGCCACCAGCCGTGACGCGGTCGGGCTGGTCAAGGACATGGTGGTCGCCCGCCGGATGCTCAAGGCCGAGCGCTACGAGCGGGTGATCAGCACCGGTGCCAGCGTCGCCATGGCGTTCTTCGTGCCGGCGTCGGCGATGGGCATCGAGTGCTTCTACATCGAGAGCGCCACGCGCACGCAGGGACCGTCGCTGACGGGGAAGCTCGCCGCGCGGGTGCCGGGAGTGCGTCTCTACACGCAGTATCCGGACCTGGCGGGCGGGGAATGGAGCTACGGCGGGTCCATCTTCGACGCGTTCGAGGCCGAGGCACTGACCGATCCATTACCCGTACGCAAGGTAGTGGTCACGCTCGGCACGCATGAGCGCTACACGTTTCCGCGGCTGCTGACCCACCTGATGGGACTGATACCCCCGGAGTGGGAGGTCCTCTGGCAGGTTGGTGCGACGGTTGTCGACACAATGCCCACCGGTGCCCGCCGGCAGGTGCCGATGGCCGAGATGCGCACCGCCCTCGCCGAGGCGGACGTCGTCATCTCCCACGCAGGTGTGGGGTCGGCGCTGGCAGCCATGCAGGCCGGCAAGCGGGCGCTGTACGTCCCGCGGCGCAAGGCGCACGGCGAGCACGTCGACGACCACCAGGTCGAGATGGCGCAGGAGTTGGAGAGCAGGAAGCTGGTCGTGGCCCGCGAGGCGGAGGACGTCACCCTCGCGGATCTGCGCTCGGCAGCGGCTTGGACGGTGCGGGCCGCCCCCGGAGCAGCACCGTTCGTGTGGAACAGCAGTACCGATGAGGAGGATTTGTGTCCCTGAAGCGCAGGGCGCTGGTGCCCGCAGTGGTGGCAGGCCTGATGGTCGGGCTCACCGCTGTGCCGGCGAGCGCCGTGTACGTCCCGCCGACCGCGGCGGCGACCCTGGTCACGGCGAACCCGGCGGACAACACGCCGCACGCCCAGAACGGGAGCATGCGCGCGTTCGCGCAGATCGGCGACATCGTCTACGCCGGTGGCTCGTTCACCGGGGTCAAGGCGGCGGGTGCGAGCAGCTGGTCGGCGGCGAACAACCTGATCGCGTACAACATCAACACCGGCGCGATCCAGACCGGGTTCGCCCCGGTGCTCGACGGCGCGGTGCAGACGCTCGCGGTCAGCCCCGACAGCAAGCTCATCGTCGGTGGCAGCTTCGGCACGGTCAACGGTGTCGCCCGCAAGAACCTCGTCGAGCTCGACCCGGGCAGCGGCGCGACAGTTGCCTCCTGGGCCGGCCGCGGTGACGGTGGCACGGTCCGCCGCGCGATCGTGCAGGGCAACAACCTGTACATCGCGGGCGCCTTCCACTGGGTGAACGGCACGCAGCACTCGCTGCTGGCCCGCCTGAACGCCACCACCGGCGCGATCGACACCACGTTCCAGATCGACGCGAGCGGTGCCCGGCCCTACCCGAACTCCAGCGAGCTGGTCTGGGGCCTCGCGGTCGCGCCCGACGGCAAGACCGTCGTCGCGGTCGGCAACTTCACGACGGTCAACGGCAATGCCCGCAACCAGGTGGTCATGATCGACACCTCGACGGGTACGCCCACAGTGGCGAACTGGGTGACCGACCGTTACGTGGCGGCCTGCGCCAGCGACGCGTTCCCGTTCTACGCCCGTGACGTGGACTTCTCCGACGACGGCAGCTTCTTCGTAATCGTGGCCGACGGCGCCAGCGGTGACGCGTACTGCGACGCCACCGCCCGCTGGGAGACGGCCGACCGCGGCACCAACGTCAAGGCCACCTGGGTCGCCTACACGGGCCGTGACTCGGTCACCTCGCTCGAGGTCGCCGATGGTGTCGTCTACGTCGCCGGTCATTTCCGCTGGCAGAACAACGCGAACGGCGTGGACGCCAAGGGCGACGGCGGTGTCGACCGCTACGGCGTGGCCGCGCTCGACCAGCAGAACGGCCGCCCGATCGCCTGGAACCCGACCCGGTCGCCCGGCGACGCACTGCCGGCCGACGGCGTGAGCTGGGGCGCGATCGTGTGGGAGCTCTGGAAGGGACCGAACGGGCTCTTCCTCGGTCAGGACTCCGACGGGCTCGGCAACGAGTACCACGGCCGGCTCGGCTACTTCCCCGACTCGGGCGGGCGCGCGATCGGCGTGCTCGACGCGCCGAAGACCGCGACCGGTTACCTCTACCTCGGTACGAGCACCGGGACGGTGAAGAAGGTCGCGTACACAGGCACCGGCCTGGGGACGCCGGCCACCAGCAGCCAGCCGCAGCTCACCGGGGCCAAGGCGGCGTTCGCGCTGTCCAACAAGCTCGTCTGGGCCAAGGCGGACAGCTCGACGTCCAGCGGTAGCGTCCTCAACATCTCGGTGTTCAGCGCCGGCGCCGCGGGGGCACCGTGGGTCGGCAGCGGCTACAACAGCTGGTTCCCGGCGGCGAGCCTGACCGGCGCGTTCTACCTGGCGGGCCGGTTGTACTACACGACGTCGACGGACAACGCGCTGTTCTACCGCTACCTGACACCGGACGGCTACATCGTGGGCGACACCGCGTACACGCTGCCCACCTCGGGTATCGACTGGCACACGGTGCGCGGCCTGACGTGGGTCTCGGGGAAGATCGTCTATGGCTCGACCGGCGGCTCCCTGCGTACAGTCGGATTCGATCCGGCAGCGGCCACCGCCGTGGTCGGCGCCAACTCCACCCAGCTCGCGGCGTCCAGCACCGCGGCGACGTGGAACAACCCGACCCTGTTCTTCGCGACGTCCTAAAGAGCACGCACGAAGGGGTCCGGCCGTGAGGCCGGGCCCCGAACCACGTTCTACCAGGAGACGACCATGGATGTGACCGATTCCGTAGCCGGCAGCCGGCAGCGGGTCGTCGGCTTTGCGGACATCGTCAGGATTCCGCTGCGCCGCTGGCGCCTGGTGGCAGGTGTCACCGTGGGCCTCACCCTGGCCGTCCTCCTGTACCTCCTGGTGATCCCGGCGACCTACACCGCGACGACGGTCGTGGTGCTGCGGCCCGTGGTGACCGACCCGTTCACGCTGCCCGCGGGCGGCGCGGACCGGGCCATCAACATGACCGCCGAGAACGGCGTCGCGCTCGGCAACGACGTCATCGACTCGACCGCCAAGATCCTCAACCGTGACCCCGACGCCGTACGGGAGGCGTTGACCACCGAGGTCCCCACCGGCGGTCAGGTGCTGCGCTTCGAGTACGCCGACGACACTGAGCAGAGCTCGATCACCGGCTCGAACACCGCTGCCGAGACGTACCTGCGGGTCCGCGAGGACATCTACAAGCAGCAGCGGGCAGCGCTGATGCTGTCCTACGACAACACCATCAAGTCGGTGACGTCGCAGCGGCAGGCCGCGCAGAAGGGCCTGCCGTCGGACAAGTCCAGCGTGGAGTCCATGACACCGCGTACGCAGGCCATGCTCAACCAGGTCAGCGCGCTCAACGACCAGATCGCCCAGCTCGCGAACGCCCGCGCGAAGGTCGCCTCCGCAGACCTGAGCCCCGGCTCGATCACCGCTGCCGCCCGCGCACCGGTGCCGTCCAGCCACGACGCCGCGCTGCTGTTCATCGCCGCGGCGCTGCTCGGCGGGCTGCTGCTCGGCATGATCGGTGCGCACGCCCGCGAGGCGATGGACCGCAGGATCCGCTCCGGTGAGCAGGCCGCCGACCTGATCGGGCTGCCCGCGCTGGGCTCGGTGCGGTCCGCGCGCAGCCAGGAGGCCGCCGCCGCTGCCGACGCCCGCTACGTCTCGCTCGCGCTGCTCAACTGGATCGACGAGAACCCCGACAGCCCGCTGGTGATCCTCTCCGGCCGCAACGACGAGGGCCGCACGGCGGTCACCGGCAACCTGGCGGTCGCGCTCGCCGAGGCCGGCCGCGATGTCACGCTGGCCGCCGCGGTCGAGTCGCAGGAGGAGGTCAAACGCATCCTCTTCGCAGCCCAGAAACGTACGCCGCCCCGGCCCCGCACACCCCCCAAGCCCCCGAAACCGGGCCTCAACGGCAGCAGCCGTGCACCGGTCAGCCCCGCTCCCGGCGTCACCCGCGTGTACGGCGCCGCAGCCGGGGTGGCCTCGCCCGGCGCGGTGAAGATGGATCCGAACGCGACGATGGTGATTCCGGCCGCCGCCCCGGTCTCGGCCCAGCCCGTGTCCGGTGGCGGTAGTCCCGCAGACAGCCGCTCGCCGCTGGTCGTGCTCATCGGCGGTGGCGTGGTGCGGCTCTGCCAGCTGGGCGACGAGCCCAGCGTCGGTGTCGTGGTGGTGGATGCCCCGCCGTCGGAGTCCGACGAACGCGGCGTCCGGTCCGCCCAGGACGGCGTCGCTGTGCTCGTCGTGGCCCGGGACCGTACCCGTAGCGGTGAACTCAGCCGTCTCGTCGACCGCCTGCGGTCGGCCGGTGCCAGGACCGTCGGTTTTGTGCTGACCGGAGGCAGCGGTGCATAACCGCCCGCCCGACGTCACTGTGGTCGTCGCCACCCGCGACCGTCCCGGGCTCCTCGAACGCGCGGTCATCAGCATCCTCAACCAGGACTACGTGGGCCGGGTCGAGTGCATCGTCGTCTACGACCACGTGCAGGTCCGCGATCTGGTGGTGGAGGTCGGCCCCAACCGCGCCCTCAAACTGATCAGCAACACCCGCACCCAGGGCCTGCCCGGCGGGCGCAACAGCGGCGTCGACGCGGCCACCGGCGAGCTGCTCGCCTTCTGCGACGACGACGACATCTGGCTCGCCTCGAAGCTGACCCGGCAGGTGGCGCTGCTGGCCCACCCCGAGGTCGGCGCGGTCAGCTGCGGGCTGCGGCTGCGCGGCCCCGGCATCGACAAGGAACGCATCCTCGACACCGACCGGGTCTATCTGCGTGACTTCCTCGCCGACCGGGTCATGGAGGTGCATTCCAGCACCATGCTGGTACGCCGCTCGATCTGGGCCGCGGCCGGCGAGGTCGACGAGAACATCCCCGGCGGCTACAGCGAGGACTACGAGTGGCTCCTGCGCGTCGCCGCGCAGACCCCGATCGCGATCGTCCCCGCCGCCCTGGTCATCGTGGACTGGCACGGCGGCTCGTACTACTTCGGCCGCTGGGCGATGATCGTCGAGGCCCAGCGGTATCTCATCGCCAAGCATCCCGAGCTGGCCGAGAGCCGTGAGGGCATGGCCCGGCTGCGGGGGCAGATCGCTTTCGCGCTCGCGTCCGGCCATCGGCGTACCGAAGCGATCAAAGAGCTGGCCGCCGTCCTGCGTCTCAACCCCACCGAGAAGCGGGTCCTGGTCACCCTCCCGGTGATCATGGGGTTGATGACCGGCGAGCGGGCCCTGCGCATGGCCCAGAAACGCGGCAAAGGGATTTAGTGACGGCAACATCTGAGGTACGCCAGAGCACGCGAAGTGGCGCGATCGGGCTGATCGGCGCCGCGGTCAACGGGGCGTTCGGCTTCGTGCTGACCACCGTCATCGTGCGTACGTTCGGCGCGGACGGGTCGGGGGCGCTGTTCAGCGTCATCGGGCTGGTGACCATCGTCGGGGCGGTCTGTTGCCTGGGCGCTGACACGGGTCTGATGTGGGCGATTCCGCGCAGTCCGCAAAAGAGTGAGGCCCTGCTGCCGGTTGCGCTGCTGCCGACGGTGGGCTTGTCGGTGGCGGTCGCGGTGGTCGGGCTTGCGGCGGCCGGGCCGATCTCGCGGGCGTTGCTTGATGACGGGGGCGGCGTTGGGCTGATTCGGCTGGCGTTTGTCGGCGTTCCGGTGATCGTGGCGTCGACGGTGCTGCTGGCGGCTGTGCGGGCCACGCGCCCGGTTGCCGTCTACGTCGGGGTGCAGTTCCTGTTTGTCCCTATTGTGCGGCCGGTGTTGATGATCGCCGCGGTGCTGGCAGGGGGCGGGGTGCTGCTCGGCTTCGCCGGGTGGCTGCTGCCGATCGCCGCCGCGTTGATCATCGCGATTGCACTGATCGGTAAACCTCGCAAATCGCCCAATTCGACAGGGGGAACGCGCGGAGGGGACCGGTTGGAAAGCACAGCGCGCGGGCCACTGGCGAAGAACGACGCCCGCGGGTTGGGCCGGGTGGACGTCGAGGTGCGCGAGCCGCTGGTGGACGGCGAGGCGCGCGGGCCGCTGGGGGAGAACGCGGCCCGCGGGTTAGACCGGGTGGACGTCGAGGCGCGCGGGCCGCTGGGGGAGAACGCGGCGCGCGGGTTGGGCCGGGTGGACAGTGAGGCGCGCGGGTTGGGGCCGGGGGTTGGCGAGGCGCGCGGGTTGGATCGGGCGGCTTGGCGGTTGTTTTGGGGGTTTGCGCTGCCGCGGGCGGCGTCGGTGGCGATTGATGCGAGCAGCATGTGGGTGGGTGTGCTGCTGACCGGGGCGTTGTCTACGCAGGCTGAGGCGGGGGTCTTTGCGGCGGTGGGGCGTTATGCGCTTGCCGGGCTGCTGATCATGCAGGGGCTCAGGGTGGCGATCGCGCCTCAGCTGTCCCGGTTGCTCGGGGTGGGGAGGCGGCGGGAGGCGGCGGAGGTCTATCGGCGGACGACGTTGTGGATTGTTCTGCTGTCGTGGCCGGCGTACGCGTTGCTTGCGGTTTTTGCTCCTGCTTTTCTGGCGTTGTTCGGGCGGGAATTCCGGGCGGGTGCGGGGCCGATGGCGGTGCTGGCTGTGGCGATGCTGGTCAATGTCGGGGTCGGGCTCGTGCAGACCGTGTTGCTGATGAGCGGGAACAGCCGTGGTCACCTGCTTGCCTGTGTGGCGGGGCTGGCGCTGAACGTCGTCGGGTGTGTGGTGCTGGTTCCCGGTCATGGGGCGCTGGGGGCGGCGATCGCGTGGTCGTTGGGGATCGTGGTCGAGAACGTGGTGGCCGCGGTGCTGGCCAGGCGGGCGCTGGGGGAGGCGTTGTTCGGGCGTACCGAAATGGTGTCCGCGGTGGGGGCACTGGGCGCGACCGGCGCTGCGGCCCTGATCGGCACCATGGTGGCGGGTCGTGGATCGGGTGGGCTTGCCGTCGCACTTGCCGTGATCGTCGCGGGGTGCCTGGCACTACTCGCTGACGGCAGGGTCCGTGCGGCGCTGAAAACGGTGAGGACGCAGCTGAGATGAGTGTGAAGGACAAACTCAAAGGGGTCGCACCGACCGGTGCGAAGGAGCAGGTCAGGGAGTTGCTGGTCCGCTATGGCGAACGTACGAGCGACCGGCGGCCGCTGCCCGACTTCCTGGTCATCGGCACGAAGCGCGGCGGCACCACCTCGCTGTGGAACTACCTGATCCAGCATCCGCTGGTGCCGCGGCTCTTCCCCGCGTGGAACACCAAGACCTCGCACTACTTCGAGGAGAACTGGTCGCGCGGCGAGGCTTGGTACCGCTCGCACTTCCCGACCGAGCGGCAGCGCGCCGCCCTGGAACGCAAGCACGGCGGGCCGTCGAAGGTGGGCGAGGCCGCGCCGCTGTACATGTTCCATCCCGAGGTGCCGGGGCGGGTCGCCGAGCTGATGCCGCAGGTGCGGATGGTCGTGCTGCTGCGGGACCCGGTCGAGCGCGCCTTCTCGCACTGGAAGGAACGCCGCGGGGAGGGCGTCGAGCCGCTCGACTTCCGGGAGGCGCTGGCCGCCGAGGAGAGCCGCACGGCCACGGCGAAACCCGATGACACCGCGTTCGACTGGTATTCGTATCGGGCACGCGGGCGCTACCTCGAGCATCTCGAGCCGTGGCTGGAGCGGTTCGACCGGTCCCAGCTGCTGTTCGTGGCGAGCGAGACGTTCTACCGGGAGCCGGCGGAGACGTACGCGCAGATCCTGTCGTTCGTCGGGTTGCCGGCGTACGAGTTGCCCGCCTACGACGTCTTCAACGACCGTCCCAGCAAGGGCATGGATGACGACGTGCGGGCGGAGCTCACGGCGTACTACCAGCCTTACAACGCGGCCCTGGCAGACCGGCTATCGATGCGTTTCAGCTGGGCTGAGTAACAAGCGCATCCCGCAGCTGCCCGGCCATCGCCGCGAGTCGCTGCGGGTGGGAGCCGATCGGAAATCGGGAGTAGGCCCGGGACGCGAGCAGAGCAGCCTCGGTGCCGTCCGCGAGGACGAGCACGAGGCACTGCCCCGCCCACAACCCTCCGGGCCGCCCCACGACTACATCGACAACCTGGTCGCGCGCCCAGGAGACCCGGCGGAACAGCCGGACATCCTCGATCAGCGACGGCGTGACCCGCACCTTGGTCGCGGCGAGCCGCCAGGCCAGCAGGAAGCAGGCGACACCGGTAACCACGTCGAGGACAGAGCCCAGCACCAGGAAGCTGACGCCGGCGACCACCGCGAGGCCGACTTTCCACGGCCGCTCGGGCGACACGACCGAGATCTCACCCATGGCGGGCCTCCAGGACGTCGAGCAGTGCGGGATGCAGCTTGGGGTTCCAGCCCGCCCCGCCGCCGGACAACTCGTAGGTGCGCAGCCACAGCTCGACCAGATAAGCGTCCGCGACAAACCGCTGCCGGGCCGCGTCGAGCCCCAGGGCCGGGCCGTAGGCAGCCAATGCAGCGTCGACCGCTTCCGCACAGGCGGCGGCAGGCTTGCCGTGGGTGGACAAGGCCGTCTGGAAGGCCTGGTGGGCGAGGTCAAATCCGACGGGTACGCCCGCAGCCCGGTTCTCCCAGTCCCACACGAGCAGCCCTCCCCGATGCCGGGCCATGTTCCACGGCACCCAGTCGCCGTGCCAGTCCCCGAATTCGAGTGTGAGCCCGGTGTCAAGCTTGTCGATGAACCCGTGGATGCGGGAGTCCGCGTCCTTCGCCCGGTCCCGCCACCCCGCGATCAGGCCGGTCACGGGAACCGGAGCAGTAGCCGGCCCGCCGCGCCGCGCGACCGCGAGCATCGCGTCGAGCCGGGGGCTGTCCGGCCGGCGGATGCGGCGCACGTCGCGGGGCATCGGCTCGATGACCGCGATCTCCCGGCCGTGCCACTGGGTGTGCAGCTTGAGCTGCGGTGCGGGTGGGAAACCACCGCCGGCGGGCAGCGCGGCCAGCGTGGCTGCCTCCGCGCGGACCATCGCGCGGGTGCCGTCGTTCCAGCCGATCTTCGCGTAGCCGCGCGGGCGGCCCTGGTCGTCAAAGAGCTGCAGGGTCGGCTTGTGGTGCGGGTCCGGTGGCCGGATGCCGATCGCCGCGTGCAGCCGGCCGTAGCCGAGCTCGGCGGCGAGGAAGCCGGAGAGCAGATCCTCCGGCTTGTCCGCGTGCACCGACAGGACCGGCGCGTTGGTGAGACCGAGGAGCCCGACGCGGGCCAGGACCCCGACCGCGGCGCGGCCCGCGCGGACCTTCGGCGGGCGCAGCGCGTTGTACGCCAGCAGCGACGCCGCGGTCACCCGCGCGGAAGCCAGGGGCAGCAGGAAACGGGCGTTGCCGAGGGCCGGGATCACGGCGTACCTGACGGTGGCGGTGGGGTCGTCGCCGACCTTGACCGTCACGCCGGGGTTGTCGAAAACGGCCCGGACCACCCAGCCGAGCCGTTGCCCCAGAACTTCCTGCACGGTTTTGCTCCTGCTACTGATAGACGCGGACGTAGTCGACGACAAAATCGGCGGGAAAGACGGTCGCGGCGTCCGGGGTGCCGAGCCAGCCACCGACCTGGGTGTTGAGCCGGATGTTGTACGGCTTGTGGAAGGCCTGGTCGAACCATGGTGTCGTGGTCCGGTCGCGGGTCCAGACCAGCTGGTCGTCGATGTACCACTTCAGCGAATCGGCGGTCCACTCGGTCGCGTACGTGTGGAAGCCGTCCGAAGCCAGCGCCCCGCCGGGCAGCGGGATCCGGACGTCCTGCTTGACCGGCGTGTAGTCCCAGAAGATCGAGGCGGTGGCCTTGTCGTACCAGGCACCCCCGCCGGGCAGCTCGGTGACGTCGATCTCGCCGTTGCCGCCGTCGTCGGGGCGCAGCCAGAACGCCGGCCACAGCCCGGTGGAGCCGGTGGCGGTTGTCGGGGACTTCGCGCGGATCTCGAACCGGCCGTACTGCCACGACGCCCTGCCCATGGTGTCGAGGTACGACTGCGTGAACTGCCGGGTCCGGGAACCGCAGGCCACGCTCTGCCGCAGCGCGCGCAGGGTCAGCATGCCGCCGCTGACGAACGTGTTGGCCGGGCTGTCGACGTTGCAGCCGAGGTCGATGTCGCGGCCCTCGCCGTTGCGCAGGTTCCACTTCGAGCGGTCGAGCGTGCCGCCGTCGAACTCGTCACCCCACACCAGCTTCCAGCCGGCCTGCCGGTAGGAGACCACCAGCTGGGGTCGCAGCGCCGGGTCGGCGTTTTCCTCCGATGCCCAGTAAATTCGCTGGTCATAACCCTCTTGCGAGAGTGTGAAAGTGCCGTTGCCGAGGCTGACCGGGAATTCGTTGAAGCCCGTTCGCACCGCGGGAAGCTGCGCGTCGCCGACGGAAACGCGGGCGGGGTAGTCCTGCCACGAGTAGACGCGCAGCGTGGCGTGCACGTCGGTTGCGCTCGCGGGCAGCGTTGTCACCGAGAACCGCAGTTGCGCGTCCCGCCGTCCGGCAGTGTTGTTCTCGCAGCTCGTTGGGCAGGTCGCCAGCGTTGTCTTGGCGCTCAGATCGCCGTCCTGCACTACCTGGCTGATCGTGGTGTCGGCGACCGGGCTGAGGGTGACTTGAACCTCCCGCCCGTTACTCGGCTGGGGGTCCGGCTTTCCGCGCTCGTCCCCGGCCAGCACCGGGATGAGTGCGACGGCGGCGAGGACCGTGGCGATCAGGGCGATCGTTCGTTTGCGCATTGAAGGGGCAGCATATAGAAGAAGGGCACACCCCCGGCGGGGAGGCGTGCCCTTCTCAGCGGAGGCGTCAGTTCACGCCGAGTGCCCGCTTCATGGTGAAGAACAGGTCGGTCTGGTTGGTCACGCCGAGCACGTTGGCGGCCTGCGGGCCGCCGGCGGCGATCCGGACCTCGGTGCCGGTGTGCTGCTGCGAGCCGGTGATCTCCGACGTCGCGTAGCTGATGGTCATGTTGGCGCCGTCGTGCGTGGTGAGCGTCGCGGTGTAGCCCAGCGTCGCGGTCTCGACGATCTGGCTGGTGTGGCCGTGGTCGGCGGTCACGACGACCAGGGTGTCCGGGTGCGACTTCTGGTACTGCAGGACCTTCTTGATGGCCGTGTCGAAGCCGACCGTCTCACCGATCTGGCCGCACGGGTTGGCGGCGTGGTCCTGCTTGTCGATGGATGCGCCCTCGATCTGCAGGAAGAACCCCTTGCGGCTGTTCTTCGTCTGCTTGTCGAGCACGTCGATGGCCTTCGACGCCATGTCGACCAGGTGCGGCTGGGTGGCCGTACGCGCGGCGTTGGTCGCGCACGTCGACGGCGCGGTCCCCGTACGCGTGGGGGTCGGGCCCGTCCACTCGAGGTCCATGTTGTTCTTGGCGAAGGCGCCCAGGATCGGCTGGTTCGGCTTGGCCGCCGCGAGGCCGGCCGCGTCGGTCACGATCTGGAAGCCGTTGACCTGCGCCTGCTGCGCGACAGTGAGGCCCTTGTACTTGCCGGCCTTGACGGTCTGGTCGAAGTACTGCTTGCCACCGCCCAGCAGGACGTCCGGCCTGGTCTGCACGAGCTGCTCGGCGATCGAGCCGGCTCCGCCGTTGACCTTGTCGTTGACCGCGCAGGTGGCCATCGCGTCCGGGCCCTTGCAGTCACGGTTGATGACGTGCGAGCCGAGCACAGCCGGGGTGGCGTCCTGCAGCTCGGCGGTGGTGACGTCGCCCGTCCGGAAACCGGCGGCCTTGGCCAGCTCCAGGATGGTCGGCTTCGGCTTCTCGTCGGGGGTGACCGAGATGGCGCCGTTGTACGTCTTGTGGCCGGTCGCCCAGCCGGTGCCGGACGCGGCCGAGTCGGTCACGTACTCCGGCAGGTTCGGGCTGGCCTTCTGCACGGCGTACGTGGTGTACGCGCCGGTCAGCGGGAGCGTGTCCATGGCGAGCCGGCCGGCCGCGCCGACCTGGTAGTTGCGCGCGATCGTGATCTCACTGTCGCCCATACCGTCGCCGATCAGCAGGATCACGTTGCGGGCCTTACCGCCCTTGATCGCCTGCTTGGCGGCCTGGGTCTTGTCCGGGTGCGAGTCACCGGCCAGGGCGACCGTCGGCACGGCCACGATGGCGGCCGCGGCGAGCACCACTGCGGCACGGCGGCCGCGGAGTTGACGAAGTGCATTCATGCGCAACACCGCATCAGTTGTAAACGACGTGATGTTGGCGCCCCGGCGAACTACAGGAGAACTCCGCAGGTGGATGCCACTTCCTGGAGCGAGCGCATGGTTCGCAGGGTCGCTGCCGTCGTGGTCACGCTCATCGCCCTGCTCTCGGCCGTGCGGCTGGTCGCGCCCCAGGATCCCGCAGGGGTACGCCCGCAGCTGACCTTTCTACGCGCCCGGCTCGACAAGGGAGCGCCGGACGACGCGCAAAAACTCTTCCCCGAAGGCTATTTCTTCCTCGTATTCCGGTCGCTCTTCGTCATGCGGCCGCTCGGGCTCGGCCCCGGGGTGCGTAGATATCCGCCGGGAGCTGGTGGGCCGTTCCTGGCGGCTCTGATGCTGGTGGCGCTGCTCTCCTGGCTGGGGGCTCTGCGCTCGCCGAGACGGACAAAACACGTGTTCAGGCGTTAATTAAACGGAATAATCGGGTCTTGCTGGCTATCCAGGCGAAAAACCCAATTCACCCACACCGCCCTAATTCCCTGGTTACAGTACGGTCGGCGCAGTTCCCAAGTGCGAGCTTTGTCCCCGCGCTCAAGGCGTGCGCCACCAGCCGTCGCGTGCGGCTCCGAGAAAGGCAAACCCGCCGTAAGGCGGGGACGCAAAGCCAGGGACCTCCCGAGCGGGAGGCGGCCCAGCCGCCGAAGGAGACAGAAACACATGCGCTATTCATCAGCCCATGCGGCCAAGAGCGGCTCGGTACCGTTCGTGCTGCGTGGTCCCAAGTCGGCCAAGACGATCCTCGCGGCCGCAGTCGCCGGTGTGCTCGGCCTGGGGTCGGTCGTCATGCTCGGCTCACCCGCGGAGGCTGACGCCCACGGCTACATCACCGTGGCAGCGACGACCGCCAGCGTCACCGAGGGCGGCAACCTCGTCTTCACGGTCAAGAACACCGACATCGCGTCGCACAGCGTCGGCCTCGTCTTCACGGGCACCGCGGCGAACCCCGCTGACTTCACCTTCTCGCCGGCGACACCGGTCACCGTGGCGGCCGGCGACACGGCCACCATCACGGTCACCACCGTCGCTGACACCACCTACGAGGGCGGAAACGAGACCGTCATCCTGACGGCCTCCGTGGACGGCTCGAACTACGGCACCGAGACCGGCACCATCGTGGACGCCGACGCTGTGCCGACGTACACGCTGGCCGCCTCGCCGAACCCGGTCACCGAAGCCGCCAACGCGCAGGCGACGATCACGGCGACCCTGAACCGTAAGTCGAGCACCGACACCGTCATCACGCTCAACACGGTCGACGGCACGGCGAAGTCCGGCACCGACTACACGACGCTGTCGGCCGCTACGCTGACCATCCCGGCGAACCAGATCTCCGGTACGGCCACGGTGAACATCGCCAACGACAATGTCAGCGACACGGCCGACATCGAGAACTTCACGGTGAACAGCACGTCGGCGGGGGTCATCCAGCCCGCGAACTCCGCCGGCGCCTCGGCCACGGTCAACATCAAGGACGCCCAGACGACCCCGGTCGTGACCCTCACCGGTGGCGGTAGCGTCGCCGAGGGCAGCACGCTCAGCTTCGGCCTGTCGCTGGACCACGGCTCCGAGAAGGAGATCACGGTCGGCTGGGACTCGGTGGCCACCAGCCCCGTGACCACCGCGGCCACGCCCGGCGCGGACTTCACCTACCCGGCGACCCGGACGGTGACGATCCCGGCCCGGCAGACCACCAGCTCGATCGCGGTCCAGACGCTCAAGGACAACCTGAACGAGCCCGACGAGACGTTCGACGTCCTGCTGAAGACCCCGGTGAACGCCACGCTGGGCACCCCGATCCAGAAGACGGGGACGATCACGCAGGGCAAGGACGCGCCGAAGGTGACGATCGCACCCGCGAGCGTCACCGAGGGCAACACGGGCCGCTCCACGGCGACCTTCACCGCGACGCTCAGCGCGGCCTCCACCCAGACGGTGAAGGTCGACTGGAAGACCGCGGCGGACGGCTCCGGCATCGGCTACGCGCTGCCCGGCACCGACTTCGTGACCAAGAACGGCACCCTGACCTTCGCGCCCGGGGTGACCTCGCAGACGTTCACCGTCGAGATCATCGGTGACACGATCGACGAGGGCAGCACCAACGGCACCCAGTCGGCGACCGACGGCGAGACGCTGCAGCTGCAGCTGAGCCAGTCGAGCGGCGACCTGTCGCTCGACCTCAGCGACCCGGGTACCAACCGGGTGATCAAGATCCTCGACGACGACGCCGCGCCGACCCTGGTCTTCGCGGACAAGTCGCTGAAGGAGGGCAACGACACCCAGGCGTTGCTCACCCCGATCATGCTGAGCAACGCCTCCGACCACGACATCACCGTCGCCGTGGCCAACGACACCCCGTCGGCGACCAACCCGGCCACCGACGGCCCGATCAGCTTCAACGGCAACCCCAACGCCCCCGGCGGCAACGACTACACGCTGCTGAACGGCACGGTCACGATCCCGGCCGAGCAGGTCAACGGCTACCCGGTGCTGCTGATCAACGGTGACACGGTCAACGAAGAGAACGAGATCATCGCGCTCAAGGCCACGCCGACCACCAACAACACCTATCTCTCGACGGGTGCGGCGGTCAAGACGGCCAAGGTGACCCTCGAGAACGACGACAAGGTCCCGGACCTGGAGGTCAACAGCATCTCCGGCGCGGAGGGCACCACGGTCGCGGTGACCGGCACGGTGACCGGCCAGCGTCAGGGTTCCGCCCAGGTCGCCGTGACCTTCGCGGGCGGCTCGTCGAAGGGCAGCGTCGCTGCCACGGCGGCCGACTTCGAGAACCCGGGTGTCAAGGTCATCGACATCGACTACGGCACGCCGAACAACACGGTCATCCCGGTGGCGGACATCAAGCTGCTCGCCGACACCGTCAGCGAGCCGGCCGAGACGATCATCGCGACCGGTAGCGGCATCGGCAACACCGCGACCGTGACCGAAGGCATCATCACGATCACGTCCAGCACGGGCGGACCGAGCACGCCGCCGTCGTCCGGTGGCCCGTCCACCGGCCCGACCACGCCGCCGCCCGCTGACGACGACCTCACTCTCGAGTCGGCCGCCAGCTTCCGGCTCGGTGTCGGTTCGCTGCGCCTCAACGGCACGGCTCCGGCCGCCGCCGACCTGACCCTGTGGGGCAGGGCCGTCGGCAGCGACGACGCCGCTGACTGGGAGAACCTGGGCACCACGAAGGCCTCCGCCAGCGGGGCGTTCTCGTTCTCGCCGGACTTCACCACCACCGGCTGGTGGTTCAAGGTGTCGAACGGTGACATCGAGTCCGACACCATCAAGGTGAACCTGAAGGAGGACCCGGACTTCACGGTCACCTCCACCAGCAAGGGCAAGGTCAACCTGAAGGTCGTCGGTGACCCGAAGGTCCGCGGCCTGCGGGTGCGGGTCATCCGGGCCAACAGCGACGGATCCTGGACCACGGTCGGCACGGGCATCATCAACGCCGCCGGGCAGTTCACGAAGACCATCAACGGTGCTTCGGGCAAGTCGGCGCTCTTCCGGGCGACGATCTACGGCGACGGCGACGTCGGCCTGCTGACCAACACCTCCACGAGCGTGCGGGTCAGCGTCAAGTAACAACGGGTTTCACAAATGGGGCGGCCCTGACGGGCCGCCCCATTTCGCGTTACTCCACCTCGACGGCGGCCTGCGCGAACTGCGCGGAATACAGCCGGGCGTACGCCCCGTCGGCCGCGATCAGCGAGTCGTGCGTGCCCTGCTCGACGATCGCGCCGTTCTCCATCACCAGGATCACGTCGGCGTCGCGGATCGTCGACAGCCGGTGCGCGATCACGAACGACGTACGCCCCGACCGCAGCGTGTTCATCGCCTTCTGGATCAGCACCTCGGTGCGGGTGTCGACCGAGCTCGTGGCCTCGTCCAGGATCAGGATGCTCGGCTCGGCGAGGAACGCCCGGGCGATCGTGATCAGCTGCTTCTCGCCGGCCGAGACGTTCCCGCCCTCCTCGTCGATCATCGTGTCCATGCCGTCGGGCAGCGACCGCACGAACCGGTCCACATGCGCCGCCTCCGCCGCCTCGGCGACCGAATCCGGCGTCGGGACGTCCGCGCCGTACGCGATGTTCTCCGCGATCGTGCCGCCGAACAGCCACGTGTCCTGCAGGACCATGCCCATGTGCTCCCGCAGCTCGGCGCGGGGCATCGAGGCGATGTCCACGCCGTCCAGCGTGATCCGCCCGGACGACACGTCGTAGAAGCGCATCAGCAGGTTCACCAGCGTGGTCTTGCCCGCACCGGTCGGCCCGACGATCGCGACCGTCTGGCCCGGCTCGGCCGTGAACGACAGCCCCTCGATCAGCGGCTTCTCCGGCACGTAGCGGAACGAGACGTTCTCGAACGCGACCCGGCCCTCGATCGGGCGGACCCCCGCGGACACCGGGTCGGGGCTCTGCTCGGGAGCGTCCAGCAGCGCGAAGACCCGTTCCGCGGACGCCACCCCGGACTGCACCAGGTTGGACATGCTGGCGACCTGGGTCAGCGGCTGGCTGAACTGCCGCGAGTACTGGACGAACGCCTGGACGTCACCCAGCGACAGCGAACCGGACGCCACCCGCAGCCCGCCCACGACGGCCACCAGCACGTAGTTCAGGTTGCCGATGAACATCATGGCCGGCTGGATCAGGCCCGAGATGAACTGCGCCTTGAAGCTCGACGCGTACAACTTCTCGTTGTGCTCCTCGAAGGTCGCCACCGCCTGGCTGTCCCGGCCGAAGACCTTGACCAGCGCGTGCCCGGTGAACATCTCCTCGATGTGCCCGTTGAGCCGTCCGGTGGTGGCCCACTGGGCGACGAACTGCGGCTGCGCGCGCTTGCCGATCCTCGTGGTGATCCAGAACGACAGCGGCACGGTCACCAGCGCGATGAGCGCCAGCAGCGGCGAGATCCAGAACATCACCACGAGTACGCCGATGATGGTCAGCAGCGCCGTGACCAGCTGCGCGAGCGTCTGCTGCAACGTCTGCGCGATATTGTCGGTGTCGTTCGTCGCGCGGCTGAGCACCTCGCCACGCGCCTGCTGATCGAAGTAGGACAGCGGCAGCCTCGACAGCTTCTCCTCGACCTGCTCACGCAACTGGTAGACGGTGTTCTGCACGACCCGGGCGGTCAGCCGCCCCTGCAGCACCCCGAAGACCCACGCGAGCACGTAGATCGCCAGCACCCAGAGCAGCACATGCTCGAGCTTGGTGAAGTCGATGCCCTGCCCCGGCACGACGTCCATCCCCGCCAGCATGTCGGCCTTGTTGGTCTCGCCCTGCGCCCGGAGCTGGTCGATCACCTGCTCCTTGGTCACCCCCGCGGGCAGCCCCTCGCCCAGGTTCTTGCCGGTGATGCCGTCGAAGATGATGTCGGTCGCGCGGCCCAGGATCTTCGGCCCGGTCACCGACAGGGCCACGCTGGCGATGCCGAGCGCCAGCACCAGGGCGACCAGCATCCGCTGCGGACGCAGCATCTTCAGCAACCGCAGCGTGGAGCCCTTGAAATCCTGCAACTTCTCCGGCGGCCCACCGGCCGCCATCATCCGCCCCGGCCCGCCCATCGGCGGCCCGGCGGGCCTGCGAGGTGCCGTCATGCTGAGCCTCCCTTGGACATGTCCTTCTGGCCCTCGCTGTCCCGGCCATAGGCCGCGACCGCTGAGAAAAGCTCGGTGCAGTCGGTCATGCCGCCGCCTCCTGCTCAGTGAGCTGAGAAAGAACAATCTCTCGGTACGTCTCGTTGTCGACCATCAGCTCGTCGTGGGTGCCGGTGCCGACCACCTGGCCGTCGTCGAGGACCACGATGCGGTCGGCGTCGCGGATCGTGCTGACCCGCTGTGCCACGATGACGACGGTCGCGGCGGCGGTCTGATCGGCCAGGGCGGCCCGCAGCGCGGCGTCCGTCGCGTAATCCAGCGCCGAGAACGAGTCGTCGAACAGGTAGATCTCCGGGCGTTGCACCAGCACCCGGGCGATCGCGAGCCGTTGCCGCTGACCACCCGACACGTTCGTGCCGCCCTGGGCGATCGGCGCGTGCAGCCCGCCCTCCATCCGCTCGACGAAGCCCCGGGCCTGCGCGACGTCCAGCGCCGCCCACAGTTCCTCGTCGGTGGCGTCCGGATTGCCGTAGCGCAGGTTCGACGCCACGTCGCCCGTGAAGAGGTACGGCTTCTGCGGCACCAGCCCCACGACCTTCGACAGCAGCGCCGGTGCCAGCTCCCGCACGTTCACCCCGTCGACGAGCACGTCGCCCCCGGTCGCGTCGAACAGCCGCGGCACGAGATTGAGCAGCGTGGTCTTGCCGGCGCCCGTACTCCCGATGATCGCTGTCACCTCGCCCGGCCGCGCCGTCAGGGCGACCCCGCTGAGGACCGGAGCCGCGGCACCGGGGTAGTGGAAGTCGACCCCGCGCAGCTCCAGGAAGCCGTGCCGCTCCAGCTCGGTGACCGGCTCCGCCGCGATGTGTACGGACGGAGCGGTCCCCAGCACCTCCTCGAGGCGCTCGGCACACACCTCGGCCCGGGGGATCATGACGAACATGAACGTGGCCATCATGATCGCCATCAGGATCTGCATCAGGTAGCTGAGGAACGCGGTCAGCGCCCCGACCTGCATGGCCCCGTCGTCGATGCGATGCCCGCCGAACCACAGCACGGCCACGCTCGACAGGTTCACGATGAGCAGCACGGTCGGGAACATCGCCGCCATCACCCGCCCGACCCGCAGCGACACGTCGGTCAGCTCGGTGTTGGCCCCGCCGAACCGGACCTGCTCCCGCTCGTCGCGCACGAACGCCCGGATCACCCGGATGCCCGTGATCTGCTCCCGCATGATCCGGTTGACCTTGTCGATGCGCACCTGCATCGTCCGGAACAGCGGCCGCATGATCGAGATGAGCACCCCGACCACGACGAGCAGGATCGGCACGATCACCAGCAGCAGCCCGGACAGCGGCACGTCCTGGTGCAGCGCGAGCAGGATGCCGCCCACACACATGATCGGCGCGGAGACCATCAGCAGGAAGGTCATCAGCACCAGCATCTGCACCTGCTGGACGTCGTTCGTCGTCCGGGTGATCAGCGAAGGCGCCCCGAACTGCCCGACCTCCCGCGTCGAGAACCGCATGACCTGCGAGAAGATCGCCCCCCGCAGATCCCGCCCGACAGCCATGGCCGTCCGCGCCCCGAAGTAGACGGCCGTGATCTGCGCCAGGATCTGCACCAGCGTGATGCCGAGCATCTCGGCGCCGACCATCATCACGTAATGCGTGTCGCCGGGCACCACACCGTTGTCGATGATGTCCGCGTTGAGAGTCGGCAGATAGAGCGTCGCCAGCGTGGCGACGAACTGGAAGAACACGACCAGAAAGATCGATCTTCCGTACGGCCGGAGCCGCTCGCGTAACAGTCGGATCAGCACCTGTCAGGCACCCCCGTGGTCGATGGAAGGACGGATGAGCAGACCGTCGAGGAGCAGTGAGACCAGCTCCTCGCCGTCAAAATGATCGGGATCCCCGAACGGCCCGAACGCATTGCCACCGCAGAAGAGCAAAAACAACCCGGCAACGGCATCGGGCGCCCGGCGCAGCACAGCCGCGTCGGGCAGAACAAGCTCAGCGAGCGCAGCCTGCAACTGCCCCCGCGACGCACCCATCCGGGCAGCGGCCTCCGGATGAGCCCCGGACATGAACACCAGCTTCCGCGCCGCGGTCATCAGCTGCGCATTCTGTGTAAAACGCTCATTGACCAGCTCAGCAGCCTCAGCCAGCCGCACCCGCAAGGTCTTCCCGGCGTCGATCGCCCTGATCGCCTGGAGCGTCGAATCAGGGTCGAGGGCATCCATGAGAACGTCCACCAGCAGCGAATTCTTGTCGGAGTAGACCCCGAAGATCGTCCCCTCAGCCACCCCGGCCGCCGCAGCGATCTGCCGGGTGCTGACCTCCAACCCGAACTCCCGCAGCAACGGCAAGGTTGCCGAGATCAGCGCCGCCCGCCGATCCTCAGCCGCCATCGGCGCCACCCGCCGCCGCCGCACCCGCTCAGAAGACCCCACACGTGGAGCTTAATGAGCGAGCACTCACTCAGCCACTGACATTTGTCATGCCTTCCGCGAGGGTGGGTGGGCCGGACCCTGGCTGAGAGGAGGGCCGGGTTGGCAGGGTTGGGCCATGAAGTCATTTGATCGGCCGGTGACCATCATGCCTACTGCTCCCGGGAGCCTCGCCAGCTTTGTGGTGCTCGATGGCGTCAGGACCGGCCCGCTCGTGTCGCAGATCTGGTGGCCCAAGGACGTGTCGTTCCAGTACGGCGAGCCGGTGCCCGGGCCCTGCGACAGCCCGCATGTCGGGGTCTGGAGCGACGAGCGAGCCCGCGTAGTCCAGGAGTTGACGCCGGACGGGCGCTACGACGAGACGCGGAACGGGCGCAGGCATGCGTACCGGGGGAATTTCTGGATCGCCGGGGACAGCGTTGTCTATCACGATGACCTGGACTTCTGGGCGTACGGAGAGGTGGTCGACGGGGTCTTGGTGCACGCTGATTTCAGGTTCCGCCGGGTTTAGTATTCTCTCGGCGTATACGCCGAGCGTATAGTTCCCGGCATGACGGTGCCTCTGACGTTGCTGGGGTTGCTCGAGCGGGAGCCCAGCCATGGTTATGACCTCAAGCGGGACTACGACGCGATTTTCGGTCGGGGTAAGCCGCTTTCCTTCGGACAGGTGTATTCGACGCTGGCCCGGCTGACGCGGGACGGGAAAGTGGTGGTCAGCGAGGTGGGGCCGGGGGACGGGCCCGATCGTAAGCAGTATGTGATCACCGATGCCGGGGCGACGGAGGTTGACGCCTGGCTGGTGCAGCCGGTGGAGCCGGAGCCGCATCTGCAGACCGTGTTGTTCGCCAAGGTGACGCTGGCGTTGATGCTGGAGCGGCCGGCAGCGGAATATCTGGATCGGCAGCGGGCGGCGCATCTGCAACGGATGCGGGAGTTGACCGAGGTCAAGCGGTCGGGGGCGCTGGTCGACGGGCTGCTCGCGGATCATGGGCTGTTTCATCTGGAGGCCGATCTGCGGTGGATCGAGCTGACCTCGTCGCGGCTGGACGCGCTGGCCAAGGAGGTTCGGCGATGAGCCTGCTCAGTGCGGAGGGTGTCACGCTGTCGTTCGGGAGCACGCCTGCCCTGCGGGGGGCCGATCTTGCGGTCGGGGAGGGGGAGGTGCTGGCGATCATGGGGCCGAGCGGGTCCGGGAAGTCCACCCTGCTGCACTGCCTGGCCGGGATTCTGGTGCCGGATTCGGGGGTGGTGAGCTTTGCCGGGCGGCGCCTCGATGCGATGGGGGAGAACGAGCGCAGCGCGTTGCGGCGGGACCAGTTCGGGTTCGTGTTCCAGTTCGGGCAGTTGGTGCCGGAGCTGACCGCGGAGGAGAACGTCGCGCTTCCGTTGCTGCTCGGCGGGGTGCGCAGGGCGGCGGCTGTGCGGGAGGCGCGGGAGTGGTTTCCGCGGCTCGGGCTCGACGGGCTCGGGGGACGGCGTTCGGGGGAGCTCTCCGGCGGCCAGGCTCAGCGCGTCGCGCTGGCACGGGGGTTGGTCGCCAAACCGCGGGTGCTGTTCGCGGACGAGCCGACCGGGTCGCTCGACTCGCTCACCGGCGAGCAGGTCATGGAGCTGCTGGTGACCTCCGCGCGGGCGGAGGGGACGACGGTTGTCGTGGTCACCCACGAGCCGCGCGTCGCGGCGTACGCGGACAGTGAAGTCGTGGTGCGTGACGGCCGGGTGCACAGCCTGGCGGCCTCGACATGATCCGGTTCGGGCTGCGGCTCACGCTGGCCGGTGGGCGCGAGGCTGCGCTGCGGCTCACACTCATCGCGGTCGCCGTGGCGCTCGGGGTGGCCATGCTGCTCACGGCCGTCGGCGGGATGTCCGGTGTGGTCAAGCAGAGCGACCGCTTCGACTGGGCCAACGCGGACATGACACCTGTGGCCGACGGCCCGCTCTGGTGGGATCTCCACATCGATATGTACGCGCAGAGCACGCTCGCCCGAATCGACACAGCCGCCGCCGGGCCCGGCGCGCCCGTGCCACCGGGCCTGCCCCGGCTGCCGGGGCCGGGGGAGTTCTACGCCTCGCCCGCTCTGCGGGACCTGCTGGCTTCCACGCCGGACGCCCAGTTGAAGGACCGCCTCGCGGGCCGGCTGGCCGGCACGATCGGGGACGCCGCACTGCCCGCACCGGATTCCCTCATCGCCGTCGTCGGGCACACGCCGGAGGAGCTCGCGCAGCGCGACGGTGCCGTCCGGGTCGCCTCGTTCCCGGACATCGGGCCCCGCGACTGCCCGTCCGGCTGTTATGCGGGCATCCCGGCGAACGGGCTCCTTCTGATCCTGTCCGTCGTCGCGCTCGCCCTGATCTTCCCGCTGCTCATCCTGGTCGGCTCGGCCACCCGGCTCGCGGCGGCCCGGCGCGAGCAGCGGTTCGCGGCCATGCGGCTGGTCGGTGCCACCCCGCGCCAGGTCGCGATCGTCTCGGCGGTCGAGGCCACGGTGTCGTCGCTCGCCGGGACCGCCGCCGGCTTCGTGATCTTCTATCTGGTACGCGACCGGCTGGCCGCGATCCCGTTCAGCGGTTCGCCCATGTTCCCGTCCGACCTGTCACCGGGTTGGTGGGGTGTGCTCGGGGTGGCGGTGGGCGTGCCCGTGGCGTCCGCGCTGGCGGCGAGGTTCGCGCTGAGACGCGTACACATATCGCCTTTGGGGGTGACCCGGCGTGGCACGCCCAGGCCGCCACGGGCGTACCGGCTGATCCCGCTCGTCCTCGGCCTCGCCGAGCTGGCGTTCTTCATCGGCCGACGGCCGGAGACGTCGAACGGTCAGGTGCTGGCGTTCGTCCCGGGCATCCTGATCGTGATGATCGGGCTGGTGATCGCGGGACCGTGGCTGACCATGGCCGCGGCCCGGCTGCTCGCCTCGCGGGCCCGCCGCCCGGCAGCCCTGATCGCCGCGCGGCGTCTCGCCGACAACCCGGCGGCCGGCTTCCGAGCGGTGAGCGGTCTCGTGCTCGCCCTGTTCGTGACCAGCGTGGCGGTCGGTGTGATGGGCACGGTCGCCGCCGACGCGGATCGCCCGGACGACAGCCCGGGCAGCACCGAGCTGATGGCCCTGCTCTTCCGCGACCGCGAACACGCCCCGACCGGCACGGTCATCCCGGCCGGTCTCCCCGGCACGGCGGCGGTGGTGCGGACGGCACCGGAAGGCGTCAAGGCGGAGGGACCCGGCGGTTTCACCCTGGAGTCGCTCGCGTCCTGCGCCGAGCTCGCGCGGGTGCCGGGCCTCACGCCCTGCAAACCCGGTGCGAAGACAGCCTGGGTGATGACGGACGCGCGGGCGATGCAGGACCCGTGGCCCGCGGAGTGGCGGACCGCGTGGCCGACCGCCGACTACACGCCGGAGCAGCTCACGGCCCTGCCGGCTACGTCACTGATCGTCGGCACCGACGGTACGACGGCGTCGGTCGAGCGGGCGCGGACGGTTCTCGGCAACGCGTACCCGTTGCGGTGGGGTCCCATCACCGACGCCGATTGGCAGGCGGACACGACCCGCGTTCTCGACGGGTGGAAGCGGCTGGCCAACGTGGTGGTGCTGGCGTCACTCGTGCTCGCCGGACTGAGCCTCGCCGTGAACGTGGCCGGTGGCCTGGCCGAACGCCGGCGACCGTTCAGTGTCCTGCGGCTGACCGGGGTTCCGCTCAGCATGCTGCGCCGGGTGGTGGCCCTGGAAAGCGCGACCCCACTGCTGACGGCGGCCCTGGTCGCCGTGGGTGCGGGACTGCTCTGCGCGCACCTGTTCCTGACCGCCCAGATGCACCTGCCGCTGCGGTCCCCCGGCGTCACCTTCTACGTCACGGTGATCCTCGGCGTGCTGCTGTCCCTGGCGGTGATCGCCTCGACGCTGCCCCTGCTCCGGCGGATCACCGGGCCTGAGGCAGCGCGTAACGACTAGATCTTGCGGGCGACGACGCCGTTGCAGGAGACGTCCTCGATGCGCGGGCGGGGTTGGGGCTCCCCGTCCGCGCGCCAGCGGGACACCGACACCAGACCGGGGTCGAGAAAGTCGAGCCCGTGCATCAGCTCGCGCAACCGGTCGCCGGTGCGCGGGACGAACCGGCCGTCCGGGTTGTTCGCGGTGAGCTCGGCGATCGCCTTCGCGGACTGGTATTCCCAGGTGGCGTGCGAGGCGACCACGTAACTGCCCGGTGGCAGCGCGCCGACCAGCTTGTCGATGATGCCCTGCGGGTCCTCATCGTCACGGATGAAGTGCAGGACGGCGACCAGCAGCAACGCGATCGGCTGGGTGAAGTCCAGCGTCGCGGCCAGTTCCGGGTGACCGAGGATCTGGCCGGGCTCGCGCAGGTCGGCGTCGAGGTAGCTGATCGAGCCCTCCGGACCGCTCGTGATCAGCGCGCGGGCGTGGGTGAGCACGATCGGGTCGTTGTCGACGTAGACCGTGCGGGTCGACGGCTGGATCGCCTGGGCGACCTCGTGCGTGTTGCCCGGCGCCGGGATGCCCGTGCCGATGTCCAGGAACTGCCGCACGCCCTGGCCGGCGAGGTATTCCACGGCCCGGCCCAGGAACATTCTGTTCTCGATCGCCATCAGCCGGATGCTCGGCATGGCCGCCTCGATCGCGTCCCCGGAGGCCCGGTCGGCGGCGAAGTTGTCCTTGCCACCCAGCCAGTAGTTGTAACGCCGGGCGGGGTGGGCAACGGTCGTGTCAAAGCGGTCCGCGGCGCTGCTCACGTTTCCCCCACCCCTGGACGACGACCGTCCACGAACGATCTTAGTGCGACATCCTCACACATCCATTTCCAGGATTATCTCAAGACCGTCCTCATCGTCCCACTGCTCGCCGACCGTCCGGAACGGGAACTGCCCGGCCAGGGACATCGACGCTACGTTGCCGGGCGCGATGGTGAGCCGGACCGTGCGTACGCCGGGCTCCTGAGCTGCCCGTTCGAGCAGTTCCTGCAAGGCCGCGCGGGCATAGCCACGGCGGCGGAAGGCGGGGTCGACGGCGTACCCGATCTCCAGGGTCCCGTCGACGGGCGCGGAGTGATAACCGGCGCGACCCACGGTGACCTGTTCCTCCATGTCCCAGATCGCACCGGTGACCCACGCGCCGTCCGCCGGCTCGGCGAGTACCTGGCGGTAACGCCGCGACCAGACGCTCGTGTTCTCGGGGCTCGCCAGATACTCGCTCAGGGGGACCGGGCTGGTTTCGTTCGCCCCGGCCAGGTCACCCCGGCTCAGGGCGTCGAAGGTGTCAACCGGCAGCTGGACAATCCGTACGTCGGGCATTCGGAGGACGATAGATCATCGCCAGAGCTTTCAGAGGTCAGAGCTTTCAGAGGTCAGAGCTTTCAGAGGTCAGAGCTTTCAGAGAATGAAAGACCGGATGAGCACGATCGCCAGGAACACCACGATGAACGACAGGTCGATCGCGACACCGCCGGCGCGCAGCGGGGGAATCACCCGGCGGACGGGGGCCAGAATGGGCTCGGTCAGCGCATAGACCCCACGGGTCAGCCGCGAGCGGAACGAGCCCGGCATGCTCGGGCCCGCCAGCGTCACGCTCCAGTCCAGGATCGCGCGAACGACCAGCAGCAGCTGCACCAGCAGCAACACGAAGCTGATCAGAGCAAGCAGGGGACCCACAATTTCCTCCAGAGAGCCGTAACTACCTCCCCACTATGCGTCGAGATGTTGTGAAGTGGCTGAGAACCTGTTGTATACAGCGGCCCCGAAATAACGGTGGCGCGCGGATCGGCATTGATGGAAGTCTGATCGCATGACGTCGCAGCTCAGCTTCGCGCTCGATCACGCGTGGCTCTGGAAGCGGACCATCGAGGTTCCTACGATCCTGGCGCCCGGTGCCGCCGATCGGGAGGGCCGGCTGGTCGCCCCGAGATACCCGGGCTGCTGCTGCGGACGCCGGCGACGGCACCGCGACCACCCGGGTCGGTTCCGCTCGAAGTCGGCCTTCTCCAACCCTCGAAGCTGGCGCAAGCAAGGACGGTAGTGGCCCGCGTGCCGGAGCACGCGGGCCACACTCGTCAGGAGGCGGTGAAGGTGTACGTGCCGGAGCCGAGCGAGTAAGAGGCCGTGCCGGAGCTGTAGCCCTGGGCGACCGCTTCGGGCGGGGCCGTGACCGCGGCCGCTGACGAGGCCGGGACCTGGACGGTTGCCGTGGTGTTCGGCGGGACGGTGACCTTGAGGGTCAGCGTCGTGCCGCTACGACTCCATTGTGTACGCGTCTGGCCGTACGACGTGGTCAAGGAAGTCGTCGCCTGCGTGAGCGAGCCGCCGGGCCGGGGCGCCAGGGTGAGCTGCTGGTAGCCCGGGGTGGCCGGGGCGATGCCGCCGACCGTGCGGTAGAGCCAGTCGCCGACCGAGCCGAGGCCGTAGTGGTTGAAGGAGTTCATGCCGGGGTCCTGCAGGGTGCCGTCGGGGCGGATGCCGTCCCAGCGTTCCCAGATGGTGGTGGCCCCGCGGGAGTTCATGTAGCCCCAGCCGGGGTAGTCCGGCTGCTGCAGGATCTGGTACGCCGTGTCGAGGTGGCCGTGGTCGGCGAGGACCGGGAGGAGGTTCTCGACGCCCATGAAGCCGACCGAGAGGTGCCCGTTGCGGGAGGCCACCTTCGCGGCGAGTTTGTCGGCGACCGCCTGCTGCCGGTCCGGGGGGACGAGCCCGAAGGCGAGGGCGAGCACGTAGCCGGTCTGGCTGTTGCTGCCGACGGTGCCGTCCGCGGCGACGAACTTCGCCGTGAACGCTGCCCCGATCTGGTCGGCGAGCGTGTTGTAGCGGGCGGCGTCGGCGGTGCGGCCGGTTGCCGCCGCCATCCGGGCCACGAGCCGTGTCGACCAGCCGAAGAACGCGGTGCTGGTCAGGTCGTTGGCGGTGTTGTCGTCGACGTTGAGCCAGTCGCCGAAGGTCTCGTGGTTGCGGATCAGGTCGGCGCCCGAGGTGCTACGCAGATACTCGACCCACTTGGCGAGCGCGGCGAAGTGCTTGTCGGCGGCGGACAGGTCGCCGTAGCGCTGCCAGATCACGTACGGCACCACGACGCCCGCGTCGCCCCAGCCGGCCTTGCCCGAGCCGCCCAGCACGTCGGGTGCGACGTCGGTGAACGAGCCGTCGCTGTGCTGCGCGTCCACGAGGTCGTCGACGAACTTGGTGAGCAGCCCGTGGGTGTCGAAGTTGAACGTGGACGTGGCGCCGAACGCCGCGATGTCGCCGGTCCAGCCGAGCCGCTCGTCACGTTGCGGGCAGTCGGTCGGGATCGACAGCATGTTGGAGCGCGCGCCCCACAGGATGTTGCTCTGCAGCTGGTTCACGAGCGGGTCGCTGGTCTCGAAGTCGCCGGTCTTCGCGCCGTCGGTCCAGGCGGCGAGGCCGGTGATGCTGTCCGCGGTGGGCGTCCCGGGGAATCCGGTCAGCTCGACGTAGCGGTAGCCGTGGACGGTGAAATGCGGCTCGAACGTTTCAATTCCGCCGCCCTTGAGCGTGAACGTGTCGGTGGCCTGGGCCGCGCGCAGGTTGGTCGTGTAGAGCGTGCCGTCGGCGTTGAGGATCTCACCGTGGCGCAGGGTCACCCGGGTGCCGGCCGGGCCGTTGACCTTGAGCCGGTTCCAGCCGGTGAAGTTCTGGCCGAGGTCGGCGATCCACACGCCCGGCTTCGGCTGGGTCAGGGCGACGGGCCGCAGTTCCTGCTGCACGGTGACGCCCGGGTCGACCTGGGGGACGAGGTTTGGCTGGGCTGCCGTGCGTACGGTCACGGCCCTGCCCTGACCACCCGCGATGCGGGCGTCCTGATCCTCACCGTGATAGAGATCGTCGGCCACGATGGTGCTCGCGGTCGAGGACCATGATCCGTCGGTACGCACATCAGCGCGCGACCCGTCCGCATACTCCACGCTGAGCTGGGCGGAGTACCACGGCGAAGCCCCGTAGACGTGGGTCCCCGCGAAGCCGATGTTGCCCGCGTACCAGCCGTTGCCGACCAGCGCGGACAGCTCGTTGGAGCCCTGCTTGAGCGCGGCCGTCACGTCGTACTCGCGGTACTGCAGGCGCTTGTTGTAATCGGTCCAGCCGGGGGCGAGCCGCTCCTGGGTGACCTTCGCGCCGTTGAGGTACGTCTCGTGCAGGCCCAGCGCGGTGGCGAACAGCCGCGCGCGGGTGACCTTCTTGGCGACCGTGAACGTCTTCGCGAGCCGCGGCGCCGGGTTGGGCACCGTGACCTGGTCGCCCCACGGGCCGCCGGGGTTCGCGGCGAGGACCGACGCTGCGGGCCAGGCGCTGTCGTCGAAGCCGTTCTGCTGCCAGCCGTCCGGGGCGGTCTGCGCGGCTTTCCAGCTGGCATCCGTACTGATCGACTCGAGCTTGGCCAGCAGACCTGCCGGACCCTCGGTGGTGTTGGTGGCGGCGATCGCGACGGTGTTGCTACCCGCACGCAGCTGCGCGGTCACGTCGATCGTGGTCGCTCGTTTCCACGAGTCGGTGACCCGGCGCGACGTGGTGACCTGGACGCCGTTGACCCAGACGTCCGCGGTGTCGTCGCCGGTCACGACGAGCGTGCTGCGCTTGACCTCCGCCAGGTCGAACGTGCGCCGGAAGTAACGGGTGGCGGCCGGCGCGCTGGTGGCGGGGTCACCTTCCGGGTACCAGATCCAGTTGGCGCCGGTGAGGTTCGCCGTGCCGGGGTCCCCGATGAAGTCGGCCGACCACGCCGCCAGAGCGGTGTCGAAACGCGCGCTGGTGCTCCACGCACTCGCGCGGCCCTGGGCATCCCAGACGCGCACGCGCCAGTAGTACGTGCGGTCCTTCGCCAGTGCGGGTCCCGCGTACGCGATGTCCACGGATTGCTGCGAGGCGACCTGGCCGCTGTCCCAGACGTCTTTCGCACCCGGTTTCGTGCCTACAACCACCTGGTAGCGGCCCTGGAGCTGGCCTTTCGCCGCGGAGAGCAGCTTCCAGCCGAAGCGCGGTTTCGCCGCGGCGATGCCCAGCGGGTTGGTCTGGCGCTCGGTGGTGAGCCCGCCGACGAGGGTCGGCGCCAGAGCCGCTGTCCGGGCGAGGCTGACGTTGCGGCCCCACGGCTTCCTGCCGTACAAACCGAGGTCCTTGGCCGGGACCCACGCCTGCGGCACGGAATTCGCGGCCTGCCACGACGCGTCGGTGACCAGGTCGAGCCTGCTGCCCGGTCCCGCAACCCGGAGGTGGCCGAGGACGCCGGCATCACCGGCGGCATTGCGGGCGGCGACCAGCAGGGTGTTCGGTCCGGGCTTGAGGGCTGCCGCCAGGTCGACGTGCAGTGCGGTCTTCCAGGAGCTGGGGGTACGCGGTGAGCCCGCCAGCCAGGTCCCGTTGAGCCAGACGTCGACGGTGTCGTCGCCGGTGATGTCGAGTTCTGCCGTGGTGCTCTGCTGAGGTGCGGTGAAGGTGCGCTGGAGATAGCGAGTACCCGGCTGACTCGACTCGGGGAACCAGATCCAGTGAGCGGTCCGAAGAGCGCTCTCCGGGGCCGCGGAAACCGGCGACGCGAAGGCGGGGAGGGGAGTGGCGACGATCGCGGCCAGGACGGTGGCGGCGATCATCCGGACGGTTCTTGCCATGCGGTTCTCCTCGGTGGTTGAGAAGGCGCTGTGCAGAGTCATGTATTTAAACGTTTCAATACGATGACGTTTCGAGCGTATGTCAAAGGAGGGTCTTCGCTCAAGAGCGCGGGCTACCGTGGGAGCGTGCAGGCACTCGAACTCGCCGACTACCGCGCAGCGGTGGCCCGCAACTATCTGACCGCGACCGACCTCGCCGACTTCCGCGCCCAGCGGGACAAACTCTTCGCGAACCACCCGCAATCGGCGATCCCGCGGGGCGAGTCGTTCGACGGTCTGAAGTACTACCCGCCGAACGACGAATTCGTGGCTGAGGCCGACCTGCGCGAAGCCCCGGGCAGCATCGACATCGACACCGGCGGCCCCGACGGCGTCTGCCACTACACCCGCGCCGGCATCCTCGACACCCCGTGGGGCGAGCTGTCACTGTGGTGGCTGCAGTCCTACGGCGGCGGCCTGTTCCTGCCTGTCCGCGACGCGACCAGCGGCCCCGAGACCTACGGCGGCGGCCGCTACCTCACCGACACGGTGAAGGGCACCCACGGCCGGGGCGTGGAGATGCTCACCCCGACCCGCGCCCGCCTCGACTTCAACTACCTCTACAACCCCAGCTGTGCGTACGACGACGAGTGGCTCTGCCCGCTGGCCCCACCGGAGAACACCCTCGAGGTGGCCATCCGCGCCGGCGAGCTGAAGTACCACTAGGCGCTCTTGAACAACTCCAGGACGCTCTGCGGGGTGTCGGGGCCGAAGAAGCGCTCGAAGTCGCGGGCGGCTTCGGCGGACTCCGCGGCGCTGCGCGGGAAGAGCCCGGCCTCGTATTGCGTGAGCGCGGCCTCGATGTCGCCGGGGTAGGCGGCGATGGCCCTGCCCAGCTCGGCGCCGTCGTACATGGCGAGGTTCGCGCCCTCGCCGTTCGGGACCTGCAGGTGCGCGGCGTCGCCGAGCAGGGTCACGCCCGGCACCCGCTCCCACCGGTGCTCCGTCGGCAGGGTGTGCAGCGGGCGCAGGACCGGCGGCGTCTCCCCGTCGGTGATGAGCGCGGTGAGCTCCGGTGCCCAGCCCTCGAACTCCGCGGCGACCCGCGCCGCCGTGATCGGAGCAGCGTCGAACCATTCCTGCGGCCGGGTGAGCGACACGTAGGTGTGCAGGACGCCGTTGGCCTCGCGGTGCGCCTGGATCCCCTTGCCGGGGACGGTCGCCATCATCGCACCGGTGCCGACGGCCTTCGCGCTAGCGGCGTGCCGTTCGTCGGCGTCGTAGAGGTACGTCTCGACGAACGAGGTGCCGACGTACTGCGGCGTCGCGTCGGACAGCAGGGGACGCACGCGTGACCACGCCCCGTCCGCCCCGACCAGCAGCTCGGTGGTCGCGGTCGTCCCGTCGGCGAACGTCAGCTCGTGCCGCCCGGCGCCGACCGGCGTGATCGCGGTGACCTTGTGCCCCCAACTGATCGTGCCCTCCGGCAGCGAGTCGATCAGGATCTGCCGCAGGTCGCCGCGCAGGATCTCGGGCCGGTGACCGGAGCCGTCATCGGGCTCGTCGAACAGGGTCGACCCGTCCGGGCCGAGGATCCGCATCGCCTCGCCACCCTCGTGGATGTGCTTGCGGAACTCCTCCAACAGCCCGGCCGCCTCGAGGGCGAGCTGCCCGTTCTGCTCGTGGATGTCGAGCTGCCCGCCCTGGGTGCGCGCCGCCGCCGAGGCATCGCCCTCGTAGACGGTCACCGGGATGTTGTGCAGGTGCAGGACGCGGGCGAGCGTGAGTCCGCCGAGGCCGGCGCCGACGATGGTGATCATTTGGTTCTCCTTCTCGGGACGAGCTATGGATCGTTGTTCCATAGCTAGCTTGGAACGCTGATCCAGTTATGTCAAGATGGTGGCATGGCGGCTAAGACGAAGAACACAGAACGGCGCGAAGACGCCCTCTCCCGGGAGCGCATCATCGCCGCCGCCATCGAGATCCTCGACGCCGGCGGTGAGAACGGTCTGACCGTTCGCGCCCTGGCCGCGCACTTCACCACGGGTCTCGGCGCGATCTACTGGCACATGTCGAGCAAGGCCGACATCATCGCCGCGGCCACCGACGCGGTCCTCGCCGGTCCGGCAGCGGCGGCCCCACCCGATCCCGGAGACGCCATCCGGGCACTCGCGCTCCGCGTGTTCGACTCGATCGACGACCACCCGTGGGCCGGCGCGCAACTCTCCCGCACCGCATCCCAGCCGACCACGCTGAAAATCTTCGAAAGCATCGGCCTGCAGGTCCAAGCCCTCGGCGTCCCCGCCGCCGCCCAGTTCAACACGGCCTCAGCGCTGCTGAGCTACATCCTCGGCGTCGCCAACCAGAACGCCGCCCTCGCCCAGTCGGCCGAACCGGGCACCAACCGCACCGCCGTCCTCGAAGGCGTCTCAGCCATGTGGACAGACCTCGACCCCACCCACTTCTCCTTCATCCGCAGCATCGCCCCCCAACTCCGCGACCACGACGACCGAGCCCAGTTCCTGGCCGGCATCGACCTCCTACTGGCCGGCATCCAGGCATCGGCCACTTCCTGAGGCCGACCTCTCGAGGCTGGCATCACCGCATCGGGCGGTACGCCCCGTGCTCGCTGACCGGCCGGTATGCCCCATCTGTCATCGCGGCGTGGAATTCGGCCAGCAGCCCCTCCGCCTCGGGCAGGTCCAGCGCCTCCCGCACCCGCATCCGCGCCTCATCCAGCGGCAACCAACCATCGCCCCGCGTGTCCCACTCACGCCGGATCTCCTCGTCGCACTCCTCCAGCCAGGCCCGCATCCCGTCCCCGAGCGGCCGGTCCAGCGCGTCCTGCAAGCTCGGCAACCCGACGATCAACCCCAGCGCCTCCCGCAGGGTCGACGCGATCAGCCCGCCCTCGCCATACGCGCCCGCATAGACAACCGCCCCACCCGCGGCCAGCATGAACGTCCCGCCGGCGTCATCCCCCGCGATCGGCGTCAACGTCCCGCCGCCGGGAAGGTGCACATCCTCCATCGGATCGGTCCGAGCCAGGTCGAACCCGAACTGGTCGGTCAGCACCTCCGCCAGCCACGGTGTCGCCCTGATCGTCTCCAGGAGGTCGGTCATGCCGCAGATCCTAGGTCGCTGAGTCGCTGAGTCGCTGAGTCGCTGAGTCGCTGAGTCGCTGAGTCGCTGGGCCGTGGGGCCGTGGGGCCGTGGGGCCACAGGGCCGAATGTTGCGCTGGGAGGCGAGTTGCGACAACTTTGTGCGTTGCTGCTCGTCAAGTCCGGTCGATCGTGTCTGACGCAGAACACATGTCTCTTGGCCAGACGCGATTGGCCCGCGCTTGACACCTGATGCCGCAGGAGGTTGCGCCGATGCGGATTTTAGCGCAACTTCTACCCGTGGCCAGGTTCTGCCGCCGAGTGCGGAGAACCCGCAGCCTCTTGCAGTCCTGCGGTGAGCGGCTGATCGTTCACCTGTTTCCAGAGCGGCAAGTGCTCGACCTGCGTCGGATGCTGGTTCGCCTCGACGACCGTCAGGAGCAGTCGAAGCGGTAGTCCACCGGGCGGTCGTCGCAGTGGGTGCAGACGAAGAGATAGATGCCGCCCGCGTCGCCCAGCATCAGGCCGGACGGGTTCTGCAGCGCCCGCGACGGGTGGTCGTCCTCGCTGTCGAAGCTCCATCCCTGCATCGCGGGACGGTCCTCCGCGGCAATCCAGCGCTTGTTGTCGCCACGGTCGAATTCCCAGCCGGTCACGGTCAGGAGGTGCTCCATGGCGGTGCCGCACGAGCAGTCCGGCCAGTCGGGCGACTGGGTCCAGCCGGGATATCCGCCGGCCTTGGTGCCCGGGGCGACGGCCAGTTCGGATTCGTACTCCCAGCCGGTGTCCTGTTTGACCTGCTCGATCTCGTCGCGGATCTGCAGCCAGACGTCGCGTGGCAGGTCGAAGGTGGGGTATTCGGTCACCCGCTCGGGGCTCAGGACGCATGGCGAGGGGACGAACTCCGGCGAGGATTCCTGGTCCGGTGCCGGTAGGGAGAGCAGCCGGGACCCGACGCCGGCCGACCGGCGCCACCGGATCTCCGGGCGGGGAGAGCTGAACGGTTCGTGGTCGAAGGGGCACCACAGCACCTGCAGGACGTCGGTGCCGGCCGGGAACGGCAGCTCGGGAACATCGCTTGCCAGGAGCTGGAGCACCGGGACGAGTGGCGCCTCCGCTTCGCCCGGCGAATTGTCGTAGTGGTCTTCGCCGAGCGGTCCGTCGCAGGTCGGCCAGGGTTCATCGGCGGGCCAGAGGAGGGGGCCGCCCATCGAACTCTGGTCAGCCACCGGGTGGCCGGGCCGGGGGTTCAATCTGACCGTCGTCCGGGCGTACGGTTCGAGTGCTGGGAAGGTGGGGAGCACCGGGTGATCGTAGTCAGGCCGGGTAGGCCGTGGCTTCGGTGGCTTTGAGGCTGGCCCAGACCTCCCGGCCGGGCTCGAGTCCGAGCTGGACGGCTGCCGCCGACGTGATGTCGGCGGCCACCTGGATGGGGCCGGTCAGCTCGATGCGCAGCGCGTCGCCCTGGCGGGAGACGGCGGTGACCGTGGCCGGCCAGGTGTTGCGGGGGCTGCCTTCCGGACGGACGTTGTAGAGCGCGACCGCCGAGGGCGGGAACGCCACGAAAGCATCACCGGTGAAGGCGCCGGCCACGGTCAGGGTGAAGTCGTCGGCGACCCGGACCGTGCCCTCCGTGGCGTGGCCGCGGTAGAGGTTGAGGCCGACGAGCCGGGCGACGTAGTCGGTGCGGGGCTGCGAGGTGATGGTTGCCGCGTCGCCGGTCTGGACCACGCGGCCGTCCTCGAGGATGACCAGGCGGTCGGCGAGCATCATCGCGTCGAGCGGGTCGTGGGTGACCAGGACCGTGGGGCCGTGGTGGGTGCCGAGGTGACCGCGGAGGTGGGCGCGGGTGTCGAGACGGGTACGGGCGTCGAGAGCCGCGAGGGGTTCGTCGAGCAGGAGGAGTTTCGGGTCCGTGGCGAGGGCGCGGGCCAGGGCGACTCGTTGGGCCTGTCCGCCGGAGAGCTCGCGGGGCTTCTTGCGTACATGATCGGAAAGACCGACCCGGGTGAGGAGCTCGGTGGCCCGGACCCGCGACTCGGTCCTGGAGACACCGCGGCAGCGGGGGCCGAACGCGACGTTGTCCAGCGCGGACAGGTGCGGGAAGAGCAGGTAGTCCTGGAAGACCACGCCGATGTGGCGATGCTCGGGGGCGTCGCGTTCGATGCGGCGGCCGTCGAGGGTGATGTGGCCGTCGTCGAGCCCGATCAGGCCGGCGAGGGCCCGCAGCGCGGTTGACTTGCCGGCGCCGTTCGGGCCGAGCAGCGCCACGACCTCGCCCGGGCCGGCGGTGAGCGTGGCGTCCAGCGTGAAACCGTCGCGCTTGACCACCAGGTGTGCGTCAAGGCTCATGGGACGCCCACCCACTTGTCGCGCATAGTCGCCAGGATCACGACCGAGACCACGAGCAGGACCAGGCTCAGTACGATCGCCGCGTCCAGATCCTGCTCCAGCGCGAGATAGACGGCGAGCGGCATGGTCTGCGTACGCCCCGGGAAGTTGCCTGCGAAGGTGATCGTCGCCCCGAATTCGCCGAGCGCCCGCGCCCAGCAGAGCACCGCACCCGCCGCGACCCCCGGGGCGATCAGCGGCAGCGTGACCCGGCGGAACGCCGTCCAGCGGCTCGCGCCGAGCGTCGCCGCCGCCTCCTCGAAGCGGGAGTCCGCGCCGCGCAGGGCCCCCTCGACGCTGATGACCAGGAACGGCATGGCCACGAACGCCTCGGCCACCACCACCCCGGTCGTGGTGAACGGCAGGGTGAAGCCGAACGTCGTGTCGAGCCATTCGCCGACCAGCCCGCGGCGGCCGAAGACCAGCAGCAGCGCGACGCCGCCGACGACGGGCGGAAGGACCAGCGGCACGGTGACCAGTGCCCGGACGAACCTGCGGCCCGGGAACGTGGTCCGGGCCAGCAGCCAGGCGAGGGGTACGCCCAGAATCAGGCACACGATCGTCGCCAGTGTCGCCGTGAGCAGCGACAACCGCAGCGCGGCCAGGATGCCGGGCTCGGTCAGCCGCTCGGGCAGCGTCGTCCAGGGTGCCCGGATCAGCAGCCCGGCCAGGGGCAGCACGAGAAACGCCAGCCCGGCGATCGCGGGGATCGCCAAGGCCAGCGGTGCCCGGCGGTGCGGCGTGCTCAGGGCTTCTGGAACCCCGCGTCGGCCAGCACCTGCTGGGCCTGCGGGGTCTGGACGAACGCGACGAACGCGCTGGCGCCCGACGGGTTGGTGGCGTCCTTCAGCGCGACGATCGGGTAGTCGTTGATGGCCTGCGCGGACTCCGGGAACTCCACGCCGTCCACATCGGCCGTGGCCGCCTTGGCGTCCGTGCGGTAGACCAGCGCGGCGTCGACCTCGCCCAGCTTCACCTTCGCCAGCGCGGACTTGACGTCCTGCTCCAGCGTGACCGGCTTGACCGTGACGCCGCCCGCGGCGAGCGCCTTCTTGGCGGCGGCGCCACAGGGCACCGCGTCGGCGCAGAGCGCCACCTTGAACTCGGGCTTGGCGAGGGCGGCCAGCGAGGTGATGCCCTTCGGGTTGCCCTTCGGTACGGCGATGACGAGCTGGTTTTTCACGAAGGTGACGGGCTCGCCGCTGTTGTCGCCGGCGTCGGTGACCGTCTTCATCGTGGCGGGGCTGGCGGAAGCGAACACGTCCGCGGGCGCGCCGGAGGTGATCTGCGTGGCGAGCCCGGAGCTGCCGCCGTACGAGAAGGTGACCTCGGCACTCGGGTTGAGCTGCTCGAAGAGCGTGCCGATCTTGTCGAACGACTCGGTCAGTGACGCGGCGGCGAGCACCGTCACCTTCCCGGTCGTCGCGGCGCCGGCACCGGCGGCCGCGCTGCCGGAGGAAGTGGGAGCGGCCGATTCGTCGTCGGAGCCGCTGGAACAGCCGGTCGTCACCAAAACGGCGGCCAGGGCCACCGCGGTCAGGAAGGTCTTCTTCATCTGTCGTCCCCTCGTTCCACGAGCACCGTCGTGGATTTGATAACCGCCACTGCCACTGAGCCGACCTCGAGGCCGAGGTCGTCCACGGCTTCACGGCTCATCAGCGACACCACCCGGAACGGGCCGGCCTGGATGTCGACCTGTGCCATCACCGCGTCGCGGGTGATGGCGGTGACGATGCCCCGCATCCGGTTGCGCGCCGAGGAGCGCCGGCTGGCCGAGTCGGGCTCGTCGGCCAGCGACCGGGCGAACGCGGCCAGGTCGGTGCCGGCGATGCTGCGGTGCCCGTGCTCGTCGCGCACGGAGTCGAGGCGGCCGGCGTCGGCCCAGCGGCGGACCGTGTCCACGCTGACGCCGAGCAGTTCGGCTGCCTCCCCGATGCGGTATGTCGTCACGATCGTCAGCATAGGGGCCGCAGATGCGAGGGTCCTACATTGTCTGGCCTAGTAGATGCAGCTCACTTTCGAGGAGCCCGGTCAGGTAGGCCGCGCGTTCGCCGTCCCGGGGCTCGCCGCGGCTCGGGCACTCGGTGACCATGAGCGTGTAGAGGTGCATGCGGTAGAGCGCGAGCCGGGTGCGGGCGGCGTCGTCGAGCACCAGGCCGGTCGCGGCGGCGTACCCGCGCAGGAACGGGTTGTCCGGCTCGTCCTCGATCCGGCGGAACAGCGCGGGGGAGACCAGGTCGAGCAGCGGGTCGCCGTAGAGGTACCGCTCGCCGTCGACGAGTCCGGTCAGGACACCGTCACGCGCCAGCACGTTGCCGTCCCAGAGATCCCAGTGCAGCAGCGCCGGGCGGGTGACCGTGGCGAGGCATGCGCGGTGCCGCTCGACCGTCTCGGCGATGCCGGAGGGTAACCGCACCGACCAGTCCCGGGCGTCGGCGAGCAGATCGTCCACGATCGCGGCGAACGCCGCCGGCCAGTCCGCGCCGGACGCCCGGGCGCCGGCGTAGCCGAATCGTGACCCGGTGAGCTCGTGGACCCGCGCGATCGTCGCGCCGAGCTGCTCGCGGACACCGTCGGTGTTGTCCAGTTCGGTCAGCGGCCGGCCGGGCAGGAGGGTCACCGCGAGCCAGTCGTCGGCCAGGTGCAATACCTCGGGTACGGGCGCCAGGTTGCGTACCCGCTGGTAATAAGCGCTTTCGGCGGCGAGGAGGCCGGCCTCGTACCGCAGCAGCCGGGCCTCGGGAGCGGCGGCGGTCTTGACGACGATCTCGCGTCCGTCGGTCAGGGTGGCCCGCCACACGGCGGCGAACGTGCCCCCGGACAGCTCGCTTGCTTCTCGTACCGATGCTCCCAAAACGGGCGCGATCCAGGTATCTAGGGTCCGGAGATCGAGGTCACGACGGGTAGGACTACGCATACGGCATTGTGCAACTCCGGATTGTGGGAAAACCTTGGGGTGCGGGGGTTCCAAGGAGGGGTACAGAGGCTGCATGAGAGTCCGTGACGAACGGCCAAGGTTGGCGGACCGGGGCCGGGGCATCACTGTCCGCAACACCCGCCCGGTGCCGATAACGCGCCCGGCCCACGCCGACGAACTGCCCGAATATCTGCGCGCCCTGCGACGGCTCGCGGATGCCGACGACCTGAGCACGGCGTACGCCGGCTGCTCCATCGCCGTGGAGGTGGCGGGGCGCGTCGGCGACGGCGCGGGGCTCGCCATGGCGTACTCCCAGCGGTCGTCGGTGGCCCGGCGCCTGGGGGATCTGCCTGCCGCGCGGGGCGATGCCGAAGCCGCCGCGGAGTTGCTGGCGGTGTCCGGTGTGCCGCCCGGCAGTGCCGCCGGGGCGTTGCTGTTGTCGCGCCGGATCGCCGTACTCCTCGATCTGGGGGAGCAGGCGGCGGCGGATGCCCTGCTCGAGGCCGCGGGTCTGACCGGCGACCTACCGGATGATCCCGAATATCTCTTGCTGCGCTATGTGCGCGGTCGCCTGCACGCCGCGTCCGCACGCCCTGGTGAAGGGCTGGCCGACCTCTATCGCTGCGGGGAGCGGCTGGCCGCGCGCCACTCCGACCATCCCGGCGTGCTGCCGTGGCGTTCGGCGGCGGCATCCGTCCTCAAGCGACTCGGTGCTGCCGAGGCTGCCGAACGGCTGCTGGCGGAGGAGGTCGCGCTGACCCGGCGGCACGGGCTCGCCTCGGCGCTGGGCCGTGCGCTGCGCATCCAGGGCCAGGTGCTGCACGGTGAGGCGGGGATGGCGGCGGCCGAGGAGGCGGTCCGGGTCCTGCAGGGTACGCCGCGCAAGTTCGAATTCGCGACGGCGCTCGTCGACCTCGGGGGTCTGCTGAACGGGGCGAGACGACGGGCCCAGGCGCGCCGGGTGCTGCGTGACGGACTGGAGCTGGCCGAGGCCTGCGGATCCCCGGCGCTGGTCGCCCGGGCCAAGCGGTACTACGGGGGCGCGACCGACCGGAGTAGTTAGGTTAGCCTTGGCTGCATGACCGCCGTCTCCCTGCTTCCGGTCCTCCGGCCGTACCAGCCCTTCGCGCTCCGCGTGGCGCGCACCCGGCGGCTGAGCACGAGCTTCGTGCGGGTCACCCTGGCCGGGGAAGCGCTGGCGGAGTTCGCTTTCCACGGCTTCGACCAGCGGATCAACCTGCTGTTCCTGCCGGCGACCGAGGACCACGAGGCGTTCGCGCGCCAGGACGATTGGATGACCGAGGGCCGCACCTGCGGCGCTCCGCTGCGGGTCTACACCGTGCGCGCGTTCCGGGCCGCCCCGCTCGAGGTCGACATCGACTTCGTGCTGCACGGCGACACCTCCCCGGCGTCACGCTGGGCGGGATCGGCAGCCCCGGGCGACCCGGTCGTGATGATCGGCGCGACGCACGGCCACCCGGTGACCGACGTGGCGTGGAAGCCCCCGGCCACCGCTGACCTGCTCCTGCTCGCGGCCGACTGCACGGCGCTGCCCGCGGCGGCCGCCATCCTGGAATCCCTCGACCGGCCGGCGCGCGCGGTCATCGAGGTCCCCGAGCGCGACGACCGCCTCCCCATCGCGGGCGGCCACGACATCACCTGGCTGGTCCGCCACGACGGCGACCGGATCGAGCCGGTGGTCCGGGACCTGCTCGACACGTTCTCACCCGGTGCTGCCCCGGCCCCCGCCTTCGTCGCGGAGTCCGGCGACGATGTGTGGGATGTTCCCGAGGAGACCACGGGCAGCTTCTACGCCTGGCTGGCCGGTGAATCGGGCACGGTCGTGTCGCTGCGCCGGCACCTGGTGGGGGAGCGCGGCATCGACCGGAGCGCCGTCGCCTTCATGGGATACTGGAAACGCGGGCAGGTCAGATAGCCAGTGCAGATCCGATGGCTAGTGCAGGTCAGATAGCCAGGGCCTCGCCGCGGGGCGCCCACTGGGTGTGCTCGGCGAACGCGCGGTAGCGGTGCAGGGCGGCGAAGAGCCACCCCAGGCTGAGAATCGCCAGGATGATGAACGGGATCACGCCGCTGAAGGTGTCCCAGGCGGTGTGCATGGCGACGGCCCCGGCGAACGTACCGATGAAAGCCAGCACTTTCTTGCCGGTCGGGCTCGCCACCAGCGCCCACAGCGCGCCACAGGTCAGCCCGGTCCACGCGGTGTGCCCGGCAGGCGCGGTCAGCCCCCGCACGAACAACGTCTCCTGCACGGAGCCGATGTTGCCCTGGGAGGACAGCAGCGCGCTGAAGCCGTACCCCATGGTCTCGAGAGCGGCGAATCCCATGCCGGAAGCGACCCCGATGACCAGCCCGTCCGAAGGCAGCCGCCGCCCGTGCCGCGCGAGCAGAATGAACAGCAGAATCACCGGAACGATCATCTTGGCGGTTTCCTCGATGAGCGCCACGAAGAGCATCGGCAGCGCACCCAGCCCCCGTAACGCGTCGTACTCCAGCGTCCCCGCCACGACCACGCCGATGACCCCACCGAAGAACGCCGCCGTGACCAGCGCGGACGCCGGAACCTGCCAGCGACCGGTGCGGGCCTGCGCGAAGGTCAGGAACGCCAGCGGCACGACGGTCGCCCCGAGCAGCAGCAACGACGGCACGAAGTTGGGGTTCTGCGTCCGCACCAGCGTGCGCAGCACGACGACGTAGAGAGCCAGGCCGATGACGAGCACGCCCAGCCAGGCCCACCGACGGGATAGATCACGCATCCACGGAGTCTCCCGCACGAGCGGCACAGTGCGCTACCGATCGTGGCGCGTCACTCCGTGAACTCGCAGAAAGACAGCGCCTTGTCGAACCGGCCGGCGGCGAGGTCCTCGTGCCGGATCAGGAACCGCCCGTTGGTGTACTCCTCGTGCGGCGCGGCGAACTGGACGAGCGGCACCCACTCCCGCAGCACCTCGTGCTCCGGCCTCCCGGACATCTCGGCCAGCCCGGTCTCGGGGCTGTCCTGGGCGGAGTTGGAATAGCCCCCGACCAGGAAGCCGTCCCCGATCCACGGGATCCGCCCGGGCCACAGCCGATCCACGAGGGCGCTGAGCTCCTTGCAGTGCGGCACCTTGGCGAACAGGTCCTTCTCGAAGTCGGACTGCCATTCCACCGGGCTGTCGAGCCAGTCCGGCAGATCCGGTTCCACCGAGGCGAACAGCTCGCGTGCCGGGTCGGCCAAGGGATGTTCGTCGTACATGTCGTGCTCGTTGGGCGGCAGCTCGGTGACCTCTTCCCCCTCGCCCGCGGGCACGTACACGACCCGCGCGTACTTCTGCTCGTCGGCCATGGAGGCGTCGACCGCCCACAGCGCATCAAGGAAGAACAGCAACGAACCGGCCTCGGGAAGGGCCAATCCGTCGATCTTCGGCAGGGCCGCACAATCAAGCGACCCTATGTACGCCAAGGGCGCACCCGGCTCCGACGACGGCCAGGGCACCCCCGCCGGCAGATGCGGCATCCCACCGAACCGCCCGACCGCCACGCCGTCAGCCCGATCCCCGGCGCGCACCCGGAACCGCAGGAGCTCGTCGGCGAAAAGCGCCGCTTCGTCCGCCGGCACACCCAGCTCGCCGGCGGCCCCAAGAAATCGATCGCGATGATTCATGGCCGACATGATGCCTTTCGCTGTCCACAAAGGCGCGGCCGGTGACCGGATCTGGTTCGGCTACCAGGCAGCCGGGGATGAGGAAGGCATCGCCTCGCTCGACCTGCGGGGCGAGAGCCTCGCGGTCACGCTGGACGACGGCGCGGAGAAGTGGGCCGACACCGGCAAGACCTGAAAGATGCGCATCCGGGCGGAATACATGCCAGGCACGTACAACGTGGCTGACAGCCTCAACAACACGACGTACAGCTTCATCCTTCACCAAGTGAGCTGAGGTCAGCGAAGCGAGGCTGTGACCGCCGTTACCAATTCGGCGGTGGTGGAACAAAGCCGGGCGCGGGGCACCTTGTCGAAGTAGTGGCTGAACCTCGCACTGTGACCCCGCCCGACAACGATCTCTCTCCCGGAGAGCTGCTTCCGATGGGGCGCCGCTTCCGGATTGTCCTCGTGCTCGGCTTCCTCACGGCGCTCGGGCCGCTGACGATCGACATGTACCTGCCGTCGCTGCCCACGATCAGCACCGACCTGAACGCCAGCGCCGCCGCCGTGCAGCTCACGCTGACCGGCACGCTGATCGGGCTGGCGTTCGGGCAGCTGCTGGTCGGGCCGCTCTCCGACGCGGTCGGGCGGCGGGTGCCGCTGCTCTCGGGCATCGCGGTGCACATCCTGGCCTCGGTGCTCTGCGTCATCGCCCCGAACCTCGCCATGCTCGGGGCGCTGCGGGTGCTGCAGGGACTGGGTGCCGCCGCGGCCGCCGTCATCGCGACGGCGATGGTGCGGGACCTGTTCGACGGGATGGCCGCGGCCCGGCTGTTCTCCCGGCTCATGCTCGTCGTCGGGGTCGCCCCGATTCTCGCCCCGACCATCGGTGGCCTGGTGCTGAACTGGACCTCGTGGCGCGGCGTGTTCGTCGTTCTCACTGTCGTCGGCACCGCGATCATGGCGGTCTCCGCGATCGTCCTGCCGGAGACGCTGCCGGCCGTCCGGCGTCGCAGCGGTGGCGTCCTGGGCACGGTCCGCGACTACGGCCGGCTGTTCAGCGATCGGGTGTACGTCGGCCTGATCCTGGTGGCGGGGCTGGCGATGGCGGCGCTGTTCGCGTACGTGAGCGGGTCGTCGTACGTTTTCCAGGACGGTTTCGGCATGAGCGAGCAGCAGTTCGCGTACGTCTTCGCCGGTGGTGCGATCGGCCTGATCGGCGCGACCCAGCTGAACGTCCGCCTGCTGCGCCGCTGGACCCCCCAGCAGATCATGAGCACCGCACTGCTGGCCGGTCTCGGGTTCGGGCTGGTGCTGCTGGTCCTCGCCGCGACGAACGTCGGCGGCCTGATCGGCATCCTGATCCCGCTCTGGGCGACGCTGGCCATGGTCGGCCTGGTCATGCCGAACGCCCCGGCTCTCGCACTGTCCCGGCACGGTGAAGCTGCGGGCACCGCGGCTGCTCTGCTCGGCGCGGTCCAGTTCGGCGTGGGCGCCCTCGCTGCCCCGCTGGTCGGCATGCTCGGCGTCGGCGCGGTCGCGATGTCCATCGTCGTCTTCGGCGGCATGCTGGCCGCCACCGCGGTCTGCTTCCTGGTGGTCCAGCCCCACCGCCTCCCGGTGCAGCAGTCCGAGACGGTTGTGGCTCTGGTCCACTGACGTTCTCAAACGCAGAAGCGGCGCGCCGAAAATCCGGCGCGCCGCTTTTTACTGTCTGCTGAGGGACGCTTTTACTGCCTGCTGAGGGATCAGAACGGCGTCATGACGATGCCGGCCTGGCGGGGGTCGCCGTCGTGGACGAGCGACTCCTGGTTCTGCACGTCGTCGAACGCGAACGCGTACGCCTTCCCGTCGACCATCTGGTCGTGGATGACCTTCGCGTAGTGGTTCGACGGCTCGCCCTTGTAGAAGTCGGCCGCGCCGCCGCTCGGCTGGGTGTCGAGCGTGCCGAGGGTGGTGCGCTGCATCGCGGCGCACAGCGTGCGGGCGATCGGCCCGACGACCAGGTCGTTCGGGGCACCGAGCGCGCCGTCACAGCCCCATACGTTGGCGGTCGACGGCTTGGTGAACGACGCGACGACCTTGCCGGTGGTGTCGGTGAAGTTCATGACGTTCCCGCTGGTCCTGCCGGAGAACTTGTTGTTCGGCTGGTCGCCGAAGGGCACCACGGTCAGGGTCTTGCTGGTGTACGCGTTCCACGCCGAGTTGATGTACGGGTCGAGGTACGTCGCGCTCATCAGCCCCGCATCGGCGGCCTTGCCCGGTGCGAGAACCCGCAGGACCGTGCCGTCGGAGCGGGTGACGACGCTCTTCGCGAAGTCGGACTGCGCCTTGACGGTGTCGATGACCTTCTGCCGGCCGCCGGGCTTGAGCTCGCCGGTCTTCGTGGTCACGCCGTTGCCGCCGAGCACACTGACGATGTGCGGGACAGCGAACATGTCGACCTGCGAGCTGTTCAGGAACAGGCCCGAGTCGTTGAGCGTGAACTCGCTCCAGTCGAACAGGATGTCGTGGTTCGGGTCGGCGCTCGCCCACGGCGCGGGCTGCACGAGGCCGTCGTTGGTGAGCCGGAAGTCGAGCTTCTTGCCGAACGACATGTAGAGCCGGCCGGACAGGTTCTTCGGCATCTTGATCGTGGTGCTGTCGCCGTTTCCGGGGCCCGCGATCGACACGTCGGGAGCGGGGACGGGGGTCGACGCGCCGCCGGTCCACGCGGTGAAGGCGCCGGCGCCGTTGACGTACCCCAGCTTGCCGGTGGTCAGGTTGACGCCCAGCAGATAGAGGAAGACGGAGTCGGACCGGCCGGTGTTGTTGGTGACCTTGACCGGCAGCAGGTTGGACGCCGGCGGCGGGTTCGGGTCGGTCGTCGGCGGCGTGGTGGGCGACGTCGTCGGCGGCTTGCTGGTCGGCGCGGTCGTCGGCGCCGTGGTGGTGGGAGCGACCGTGGGGGCGGTCGTCGGGACCCTGGTCGTGGGCGCGGTGGTCGGAGCGGTCGTGGTGCCGCCGCCCGAACCGCTGCACGGCTGGCCGTTGATCAGGCAGTTGAGCGGGGTGCCGCCGGAGCCGACGAAGCCGAAGGTGACCTTGCCGTCGACCGGGACACTGCCGTTCCAGGAGCGGTTGGTGAAGGTGCGGTGCTGACCGCTTGCCGCCATGTCGGCTTCCCAGAAGCTGCCGATGGTGGAGCCCGTGGGCAGGTCGAACTCGACCTTCCAGGACGACATGGCCGCCGGCCCGCCGTTACTGATGGTCACGTCGCCCTGCCAGCCGGAGCCCCAGTCGGAGGTCTTCGTGAAGGTCGCCGTCGTGGCGGACGCGGATGCCGGCAGGGCGATCCAGGTGGTCCCCGCCGCCGCCACCACGGCGGCGACGGTGAGGATGAGTGTTCGCTTGCGGCGCATGGGGGGAACTGCCTCCACTAGGGGGATGACAAGAGGTCCCGTAATTATTAGGACTCTTTACTGCGTCGCCCCTAATTCAGACAGTCATTAAAGTTCCCCTAACCAGGGCGGCCCCTTCGGCCGCCCCAGCTGGGGTTTTCAGGCCCGTCGGAACTTCTGGTTGGCCGTTCCGGCGCAGTCCCAGAGCTGGAGCTGCGCGCCGTCGTTCGCGTTGTTGTCCTTGATGTCGATGCACTTGTTCGCCTGCGGGTTGACGAGGTCGCCCGCGGCCGAGAGCACGAACTGCTGGGCCGGGTTGCCGCTGCAGGTGACGATCTGGATCGCCGCGCCGTTGGCGGTCGAGCCCCACGCGACATCCATGCACTTGTTGCTGGACGTCTGCAGGGTGCCGTTCACGAACGTCCACTTCTGCGCGGCGCTGCTGTTGCAACCCCACATCTGCAGCAGTACTCCGTCCGAGAAGTTCGAGTTCGGCACGTCGACGCACTTGTTGTTCAGGTTGCTGACGACCGCGCTCGTGCTGCCGCCGCCGGAGGTGGTGAGCGAGAGCCCGTACGTGCCGAGGATCTCGTTGACCGGCTGGAACCAGGTCGTACCGCCGCTGGTGCAGTTGCCGGTCACGCCCGAGGTGACGCCCTGGGCCTGGTTGCCGGTGATGACCGAGCCACCCGAGTCGCCCGGCTCGGCGCACGCGCTCATCCGGCTCAGGCCGGAGACCGCGCCCTGCGCGTAATTCACCGTTTCCTCACGGCCCTGCAGGGTTCCGCACCGCCATCCTGTCGTACGCCCGGAGCGGCAGATCGAGCTCCCGACAGCGGCGTCCTGCGACCCGGCGACCGACACGACGCCGCCCGCGTAGTTGTTGACCCACGGCTGCGGCGTCCAGCTGCTGTTCGTCCGGATCCACGAGTAGTCGTTGCCCGGGAACGAGGAGCCGGCGAACGTACCCTGCGCGACGTTGTTGTTCCCCAGCGTCGGGCTGTTGACGCCGCCGCAGTGCCCGGCGCTGACGAAGCCGCCCGCGACCGAGAAGCCGACCGAGCAGAGCGTGTTGCCGTTGATCACGTACTGGTCGCCGCCGCGCACGTCGTAAACGGTCTTCGGGGCTTCCGCGGCGGTGACGACCTCGACGGTCCCGGCGCCGCTGTCCTCGGCGAACTTGCGCGCGGCAGCCTCGGCGCCCGGCGCGGCCGTGACCACGACACTGTTGAGCGTGACGTCGACGTACCAGCTGCGGATCGCCGTGCCCTTGGCCTTCGCGGCGCTGCGGTCGAGCTTGGCCCGTGCCGCCCTGAGATCACCGGCGCTCCTGGTCACCACCTTCGGCACGGCACCCTCGGCGCGGACGGTGGCTACCTGGCTCGCGTCGGTGACCGCGACGGTGAGACGGTCGCTGCCCTTCGGGATCCAGGCGCCGGCGTACTTGGCGCCGAGCTTGGCGGAGAGCCGCCGCTGAACGACGGGCGCGGCGGCCTCGGTGGCCAGCCGGGCCGCGATCTGGTCGTCGGTCAGGCCGAGGTCGCGGCGCATGGCGGCGGTCATGCCGGGCGCCATGTCGAAGGCCTGCGGTTGCTTGGCTGCGGCATACGTCACTCCGGGTACGCCCGAAGCGAAAAGCAGGGCCGCGGCGGTGGCGCCGAGCACCTTGAAAGCAGGGGACATGGGGGATGGGTCCCTTCCGCATGATCTGGGGATTGTGAGGAGGGAGAGCGCTCTCAAAATCGGAGTGTGTCGATTAATAACAAATCTGTCAACAAACCTTTTCGGTACGACGCGCCGGTACCGGTTTCATGCCCCCTCGCCGTTGACGCGATGACGTGCAAGGCTGAACGCTGACCTGTAGGCGGAGCGTGGACGATCATGGAGTGGCTTGAATGGGCATGATCAAGGTGGTGGGGCTGGTCCTGCACCCCCGCCGGGACTGCGGGTCCGCCATCGACGCGATCGTGCGCTGGGCGGCCGCCCGCCACGTCACCGTGCTGGGCCTGCACGACGAGATCAGCCGGATCGACTGCGACGCCGAGGCGGTCACCGCCGAGGAGATGGTCGAGCGGGCCGGGCTGCTGGTCAGCCTCGGTGGTGACGGCACGATGCTGCGCACCATGCGGCTCGTCGAGGGCCGCAAGACCCCGGTGCTCGGCGTCAACGTCGGGCGGCTGGGCTTCCTCGCCGAGGTCGACCTGCCCGATCTGGCCGGGGCGCTCTCGTCGATCGACGAGCATCGGTTCACGGTCGAATCGCGTACGGCCGTGCGGACGGTGCTGCCCGACGGCAGAGAGGTCTCCGCCTTCAACGACATCGCGCTCGTGCGGGTCCCCGGCGACGGGCTCGCGCACGTCGGCATCAACGTCGAGGGCAGCAACTTCGTGCGCTACGCGGCCGACGCCGTCATCGTCGCCACGCCGACCGGTTCGACCGCCTACAGCTTCTCCGCCGGCGGTCCGATCGTCTCGCCGAACGTCGAGGGCCTGCTCGTCAGCGCCGCCGCCGCGCACTCCTCGTTCAACCGCTCGCTGATGCTCTCGCCCGACGAGCAGCTGGAGCTCGACGTGCTGCTCACCAGCGGCCGGCTCGCCATTGAGGTCGACGGCATCATCCAGGGCTACGCGGGCGCCGGCGACCAGCTGCGCATCGTCCCCGTCCCGGCCGCCGCCCAGGTCATCAGGTTCGGCCGCACCTCCTTCTACGAGCGGGCCCGGCGCAAGCTGCGCGTCGAAGGCAGCGCGCAGGTCGGTGGCGGCGACCCCGCCGACGCCGTGGTCGTCGACAGCTTCGAGCAGTCGCGCTACGAGGTCCTGATCGGCGGCGAGATGGCCGGCATGCTGCACTACCGGCGTCACGGCGAGGAGGTCGAGCTCGCGCACACCGAGATCGACCAGGCCTTCGAGGGCCGCGGGCTGGGCGGCCGGCTCGCCTCGGCGGCGCTGCACGACGCCCGTCGCCGCGGCACCCCGGTCCGGGTGACCTGCCCGTTCGTCGTCGGCTACGTCGAACGCCACCCCGAGTTCAGCGACCTGGTGGCCGCTACGAAGGAGACCGTCGCATGACCGCCAACTGCACCCATCTCGACAAGGCCGAGGACGTCACGCCGTCCGGGCAGGGCTGCGTGGAATGCCTTGCCTCCGGCGGCACCTGGGTTCACCTGCGCGTCTGCCGGACGTGCGGGCACGTCGGCTGCTGCGACTCGTCGCCCGGCAAGCACGCCACCGCACACTTCCACCACGAGGACCACCCGCTCGTCTCGTCCTACGAGCCGGGCGAGGACTGGTGGTGGTGCTTCAGTGACGAGGTGGCCTTCAAGGTCCCCGATTCCCCCACGTTCACCTACGGCTGAGGACTCCCATGGGCCACCCCGCGATCCTGACCGTCGACGACGACCCCTCGGTCTCCCGGGCCATCGCCCGCGACCTGCGCCGGCGCTACGGCGAGAACTACCGGATCATCCGGGCCGCGTCGGCGTCCGATGCGCTCGACGCGCTCAAGGACATCAAGCTGCGCGGCGGCCGGGTCGCGGTGATCCTGGCCGACTACCGGATGCCGCAGATGAACGGCATCGAGTTCCTCGAGCAGGCCATGGACCTGTTCCCCAACGCGCGGCGGGCGCTGCTCACCGCGTATGCCGACACCGACGCCGCGATCCAGGCGATCAACGTGGTCGACGTCGACCACTACCTGCTCAAGCCCTGGGACCCGCCGGAGGAGAAGCTCTACCCGGTCATCGACGCGCTCATCGACGCCTGGCAGGCGACCGGTGACCGTGAGATCGAGGACATCCGCGTCGTCGGGCACCGGTGGAGCGAGCCGTCGTACCAGATCCGGGATTTCCTGGCGCGCAACCTCGTGCCCTACAAGTGGTTCTCGGCGGACGAGCCGGAAGGCCGCCGCCTGCTGGAGGCCGCCGGGGTCGGCCCCGAGTCGATCCCGCTCGTGGTCACCACCGACGGCCGGGCCATGCACCAGCCGACCACCCTCGAGGTGGCCGAGGCCGCGGGCCTGTCGACCGCGCCCAACCGGGACTTCTACGACCTGATCATCGTCGGCGGGGGACCGGCCGGGCTCGGCGCGGCCGTCTACGGCGCGTCCGAAGGTCTCAAGACGCTGCTGGTGGAGCGGTCCGCGGTCGGTGGCCAGGCCGGGCAGAGCTCCCGCATCGAGAACTACCTCGGCTTCCCCGACGGCATCTCCGGCGCGCAGCTCACCGACCGGGCCCGCCGCCAGGCCGGCAAGTTCGAGGCCGAGGTGCTCAACACCCGCGAGGTCACCGGGCTGCGCACCGACGGCTCGGCCCGCACCCTCACGTTCGCCGACGGCGGCGCGGTGTCTGCGCACTCGATCGTGCTGGCCACCGGGGTCGCCTATCGCCCGCTCGCGGCCGACGGCATCGCCGCGCTCACCGGCTCCGGCGTCTACTACGGCTCCGCCGCCACCGAGGGGCCGTCCTGCGCCGGCAGCGACGTCTACATCATCGGCGGCGCCAACTCCGCCGGGCAGGCCGCGCTCTTCTTCTCGCGCTACGCCCGCAGCGTCACCCTGCTCGTCCGCGGTGACTCGCTCGAGGCATCGATGTCCTACTACCTGATCCAGCAGCTCAACCGGATCGACAACATCCACGTCCGGACCCGCTGCGAGGTCGTCGGCGCCGAGGGCGACGGGCACCTGCAGGCCATCACGATCTGCGACAGCAAGAACGGCTCCGTGGCCGCCGTCGAGTGCGGCTACCTGTTCATCTTCATCGGCGCGGAGCCGCGCACGGACTGGCTCGACGGCGCGGTCGCCCGGGACGAGAAGGGCTTCGTCTACACGGGCCCCGATCTGCTCTCAAATGGCACCCGTCCAACGGGATGGGATCGGGACCGCGATCCGTTCTACCTTGAGTGCAGTGTTCCCGGCATTTTCGCCGCCGGCGACGTCCGGGCCAACTCGGTCAAACGGGTGGCCTCGGCGGTCGGCGAGGGCGCGATGGCCGTCACGCTGGTCCATCGTTACCTGGAGGCACAGTAAATGACCGACACCGAGGTCGAGGAGATCAAACTCCTGCCCTGTGAGCCCGGCAAGCTCACGACGGCAGACCTGAAGACGCTGTTCCTCTTCGAGAAGCTGACCGACGAGCAGCTCACCTGGATCGCCGAGCACGGCTGCACCATGCACGCCCCCGCCGGCTCGCTGGTGCTGCGCGAGGGCGACCCCGCCGACCAGTTCTTCATCCTGCTCACCGGCACGATCGCGCTCACCCGCCGGATCGGCCAGGACGACGTGCAGACCACCCGCACCGAGCAGCGCGGCGTCTACATGGGCGCGACCCAGGCGTACATCCGCGACGAGGGCGTCGAACGCAAGTACATGGCCTCCATGCGCGCCCTCGACGACGCCGACTTCTTCATGATGTCGGCCGCCGACTTCGGCCAGATGATGCGCGACTGGTTCCCGATGGCGATCCACCTGCTCGAAGGTCTCGCCCTCGGCATGCGCAGCACCCAGGCCGCCATCAGCGAACGCCAGCGCCTCACGGCCCTCGGCGCCCTCTCCGCCGGCCTGATGCACGAGCTCAACAACCCCGCCGCGGCCGCCTCCCGCGCCACCAGCGCCCTGCGCCAGCGAGTCGCCGGCATGCGCCACAAGCTGGGCATGCTCGCCGCCGGCAAGGTCCCCCCGGAACGCCTCGTCGCCCTGGTCGAACTCCAGGAAGAGGTCATCGAGCGCGCCGCGAAGGCCCCGGTGCTGACCGCGATGCAGACCGCCGACCGCGAGGACGAGCTCGGCGACTGGATGGACGACCACAAGGTCACCGGCGGCTGGGACATCGCCCCCGTCTTCGCCCAGGGCGGCATCGACGTCGACTGCCTCGAGGAGATCGCCGCCAAGGTCGAAACCGCCGGCCTCCTCGACCAGGCCATCCACTGGATCGGCTACGCCCTCGAAACCGAGCAGCTCATGAGCGACGTCGAGGACGCCACCAGCCGCGTCTCCAACCTCGTCAACGCCGCCAAGCAGTACTCCCAGATGGACCGCGCCGCCCACCAGTGGATCGACGTCCACTCCGGCCTCGACAGCACCCTCGTCATGCTCGGCCACAAGATCGGCCAGGGCGTCAAGGTCGTCAAGGACTACGACCGCACCCTCCCCCAGATCCCCTCCCACCCCGCCGAACTCAACCAGGTCTGGACCAACATCATCGACAACGCCGTCCAGGCCATGACCGGCGCCGGCACCCTCACCGTCAAGACCTACCGCAAGGACGACTACGTGGTCGTCTCGATCGGCGACACCGGCCCCGGCATCCCCGAGGCCCTCCGCAAACGCGTCTTCGAGCCCTTCTTCACCACCAAGCCCGTCGGCGAAGGCACCGGCCTCGGCCTCGACATCTCCTACCGCATCGTCACCAACGGCCACGGCGGCGACATCATCGTCGAATCCCAGCCCGGCGACACCCGCTTCCTCGTCAAACTCCCCATCACGGAGCCCTCCTCCCGCTGACCGCTCCTCCCACCGCGCCGCCGTCCCGTGCAAGCTCGCAGGATCGGCAGCCGGCGCGCAGGAACCCTGCCGCAGTAGACCTCCGTGGACCCCCGCCCCGCCGTGGTGGCGACCAGCCACCGCGCTGTGGTGGTGAGCTGCCGCTCCGCCGTGGTGGTGAGCTGTCCCCGCGAGGTGGTGAGCTGTCCCCGCGAGGTGGTGAGCTGTCCCCGCGAGGTGGTGAGCTGTCCCCGCGTCGTGGTGGTGAGCTGTCCCCGCGAGGTGGTGAGCTGTCCCCGCGCCGTGGTGGTGAGCTGTCACCCCGAGGTGGTGAGCTGCCACCGCGACGAGGTGCTGATGTTGCCCAGGCGTGAAGGCATGCGCGCGCAGGGTGATGCCGAGGAAAGTGATGTCATCCCGCAGAATGGAATGTTGTACTCATCCCGGCTACGGGTCAACTTCATGCGACTGCCACTGTCGAATGCGCAATTTTATTCTTTCGCACATCACACACAAAGTTCGGCAGCCGCACTCCGGATCATCCTGATATCGCCCTGAGCTTGCGCGCTGGCCCTGAGCTTGCGCGCTGGCCCTGAGCTTGCGCGCTGGCCCTGAGCTTGCGCGCTGGCCCTGAGCTTGCGCGCTGGCCCTGAGTTCG
>NZ_BOQP01000026.1 GCF_018332715.1 Winogradskya consettensis
TCGGCCCGCTCGGCTCGGCCCGCTCGGCTCGGCCAGCTCGGCTCGGCCCGCTCGGCTCGGCCCGCTCGGCTCGGCCCGCTCAGCTCAGCCCGCTCAGCTCAGCCCGCTCAGCTCCAGAGGGTGACGTGGATCGAGGGTTTGAAGTGGCCGACTGTGACGCCGGCGCCGCGCATCATGGCCTGGATGGCGCGGGGGGTTGAGGCGAAGCGGCTGAGCTCGGCGGCGGGGGAGGTGCTGTCGCCGGCCAGGAGGAGGGAGTGCCAGACCGCGTCGAAGGCGACCTGGGGGCCGGTGAGGTGGACGAGGTCGCCGCGGGCGACGTCCTGGGCGATGGTGAAGGAGAGGCCGGCGGTGATTCCCTTGCCGCGCTTGACTTCGGTGAGGGCGGCGGCGTGGCTCTGGAAGATCTGCTGGTGGTCCTCGGGGACGCCGAGGCGGCGCAGGATCGACGGGACCACGCCGGCCTCGGTGGCGGCGGAGGGGCCGAGCAGCCAGAGCTGGTCGCGGAGGCGTTGCGGGCCGGCGGGGATGCCGGCGAGGGGGTGGCCGGGGGCGACGGTGAGGATGACCCGGTAGTTCATCACCGGGCGGCTGGTCAGCGCCGGGTCGGGGGCGCCGGGGTGCGGGCCGATGGCGATGTCGGCCGAGCGGGAGAGCAGCAGGGACTCGAAGTGGGCCGGGTTGCGGACGCTCAGCTCGACGTCGAGATCGGCGGCGCGTTTCGCGAAGAGCTCCAGCAGGCCGGGGGCGGCGTGCTCGGCGAAGAGGCTGGACGCGGCGATGCGCAGCAGACGGCGGCCGCGGCCGGCGGCGCTGACCTCGAGCACCGTGCGGTCCTGCAGGCCGAGGAGCTCGGTGGCGCGGCTCGCCAGGCGCAGGCCGCCGGGGGTGAAGGCCAGCCCGGCCGCCGTACGCGTGAAGAGCTGGTCGCCTAACTCCTTGCGCAACTGTCCGATGTGCAGCGAGACGGCCGACTCGGAGACGCCGAGCCCGGCAGCGGCCTGCTTGACCGAGCCCTGACGCACGACCGCCGAGTAGGCCCGGAGCTGTGTCGGCGTCATGACCATGCACCCATTCCGGAAATGTATCGCGGGACGAGACGCCGTGGCGGTCCCGCGACCCGCCCTGTGGATAACTCCCCGCGATCGCCTCAGGCTGATCCGGTGTCGGTTCTGCGGCATACGCCGTCCGGGACTTCGCGCCGGTGACGTCGCCCGATAGGGTGCTTTTCTGTCGGGGGTGAAGGGTCCGCGTGTGCGGGCGCGCGGGGCGAGGTCGGGGGCGTAGGAGCACTGCATGGCGGAGGAGCGGACCACCTCGCTGCGTCCGCGTGACCCGCGCCGGCTCGGGCCCTACGAGTTGCTCGCGCGGCTCGGCGAGGGCGGCATGGGCACGGTCTATCTCGGCCGGAGTGCGGGCGGGACGCTGGTCGCGGTGAAGATGATCCGTGCGGACCTCGCCCATGACGACGAGTTCCGGCGGCGGTTCCGCAGCGAGGTCGAACGGGTACGCCAGGTGCCGCCGTTCTGCACCGCCGAGGTGCTCGACGCCGACCCGGACCACGAGCAGCCGTACCTCGTCGTGGAGTACGTCGACGGGCCGAGCCTCGCCGAGGTGGTCGAGGAGCGCGGGCCGCTGACCTCGGCCAACCTGCACAGCGTGGCGATCGGCGTGGCCACCGCGCTGACCGCCATCCACGGCGCCGGGATCATCCACCGCGATCTCAAGCCGCGCAACGTGCTGCTCGCCCCGGGCAGTCCCAAGGTCATCGACTTCGGGATCGCGCGCGCCCTGGAGTCCACGGCTGCTCACACCCGTACCGATCAGATGGTGGGCACTGTCGCCTATATGGCGCCCGAGCGGTTCGGCGACGATCCGGCGGCGGTGCTGACCACGGCGGCCGACGTTTTCGCGTGGGGCGGGGTCGTGGCTTTCGCGGGCACCGGGCGTACCCCCTTCTCCGCCGGATCGCCGCCTGCCACCGCGGCCCGGATCCTGACCCGGCCGCCTGATCTGTCGGGTCTGAGCGGGCAGCTGCACGACCTGGTGGCGCACTCCCTGGAGAAGGACCCGGCCAACCGGCCCACCGCGCGCGAACTGCTCGACCTGCTGGTCACGAGCCCGCAGCAGGCGGCACCGGCGGCGGCCGCCCTCGCGCACCAGCCCGGTCTGGCCGTCGCGGCGCACGAGGCGCAGGCCGCCACCGGTTACCACTCGGGGCGGCAACTGACCGCGATCGCGCCGTTGCCGGAGGTCGTCGGCTACACCGAGGACTCGATCGTCACCCAGCCGGTGTCGGAGGTCGGCTACAGCGAGGACACGATCATCACGCAGCCGGTCTCCGGCACCGGGATCTTCACCCGCGACCGGCACCCGCGACGGCCGTGGGTGCTGCCGTTCGCGATCGTGCTGCTGATCTTCGCGGTTCTCGCCACGGGTGGCATGGCGGTGGCGTTCTGGCCCTCGGTCCACTCGTCCGGCGGCGTGACGGAAGGCCCGGACGAGCAGGCGCCCGTGCTGGCGGACCCGCTGACGAAGAAGCGGTTGTGGCAGGCGTCCGACGATGCCGAGGAGAAGGCGAGCTGCTCGTTCCGCGGCTCACTGGTGGTGCACCGCGAGACCAAGGGCGTCTTCCGCTGCCGCGGCCCGGCCGACGCCGAACCCGACAACCTGCAGGCCGAGGTCGGCGTCCAGCTGCTCACCCCCAACAGCTGCGCCGCCATCTGGGTGCGATTCCGGGTCAATCAGGGCTATCAGGTACGCGTGTGCGAGCGCAACGTCTACGTCGGCACCCACAAGGGCGCGGACATCGAGGTCCTCAGGACGTTCCCGCTCGACGACAGCCCGATCGGCGTGGGTGCCCCGCCGACCCGCATCACGATCACCGTCGCCGACGACATCCTCCAGGTGCTCCGCGACGGTGAGCTGGTGGGCGAGGTCGAGGCCGATGACCAGGACATGCGTACGGGCAGAGTCGCGCTCGGCATCTACAACGAGCAGTACGCGCCGGTGCAGGGGCCGTACGAGGTGGCGTTCAGCGATATCAAGATCTGGCCCGTGAAGCGGTAGTCACGTGTCGTACTCGCCGCAGTCCCAGGGCGCCGAGAAGGCCATGTAGTCGCCGGGCTGGGCGGTCACCCACCAGATTTCGTCCACCGTCTCGGGGGCGGTGGCGATCAGGCCGAAACTCTCCCCGAACTCCTTCACCTCGAACGGCGCGACGTCGATGCGGCCGGCGGTGACCTCGCCGAGCTCGTCGAGGCGCTGCCGCACGATGCGTTTCGTGTCGGCCCCGGTGTCCGTCTCGTCGATCTCGGCCCTCGTGAACGTGCCGTCGGCGGTGAAGAGGTACAGCGCCACGAAGCTGCGCGCGTTGTCGTCGCCCTGCGTGCCGGGGTCGAACGGCTCGGTCAGGAAGAACTGCCCGCCGCCCGCGGTGTGGCCGACGTACTTGGCCTCAAAGCCGTTGTGATCGATCGCGACCTTGGTGGGTGGCCCCTCGTCGCCGGTCGCCGTGCAGTCGCCGGTGCCGGGGCCCGCGCCCGCGGTGATGCCTTGCACGATGGTGCCGCAGCCGGCGCTGAGTGTGAGCGCGGCCAGGGCAGCCAGCAGCGCTACGGCACGTCGGGTCATGATCGGAGACTGTAGCCGGGCGGGGCGGATCTCACTTTCGGCCGATCCGGCTCGGTCCGGGAGCCGATCCCTGTGCGTTATCGGCTGTTTAGGGTCTTTACCCGTGACCCTCTTCGTGTACGCCCCGGTCGCCGGGTTCCTGCTCGGCTTCCTGGACTTCGTCTGGATCAAGTTCGTGCCGTTCCCGCTGGGGGATCTGGGCAACTCGCCGGCGGTGTGGGCGGTGGCGGCGTTCCTCTTCGTGCTGCTCGGGCGGCGGTGGCGTGCGGTGCCCGCGGTGGCCGGGGCGTGCGTGATGCTCGTCGTGGCCTCGCCGAGCTACTACCTCGCGGCGGCGTTGATCCAGCACGACGACTACGCGGTGATGGGGAACTCCACCACGATCATGTGGATGGGGTTCGGCGTCGTGGCCGGGCTGGTGTTCGGGGGTGCGGGCGCTTTGGCGCGTACGCGAAATGTCGCACTCGCCGTGCCCGTTGCTGTTCTGGTCACTGAGGCAATACGTCTCACACTGCGGATCGGCGACCCGGACTACGGCATCGAGCCGCTCTGGACCGCCCTGCTGGAGGTCGGCATCGCGGTGGGGCTGGTGGTGTGGCTCGCGCGCTCGTGGCGGGAGCGGGCCCGGGTCGTGCTCGCCACGGTGCCGCTGGCCGCTGCCGGGTTCGTGCTGTTCTCTGCCGCGGGGTTCGCGTGACCTGCTGAACGACCGACGCCCAGGCCGGTATGGCCTGGGCGTCGGTGTTTCCGTTCGAGGATGGTCAGTGGGCCATCGCCGGGGCAGTGCCCGGGATGGTCAGTGGGCCATCGCCGGGGCAGTGCCCGGGATGGTCAGTGGGCCATCGCCGGGGCAGTGCCCGGGATGGTCAGTGGGCCATCGCCGGGGCGGTGTCGGGGACGGTCAGTGGGCCATGGCCGGGGCGGCGTCGGGGTCGACGTCGAGGGGGCCGCTGCGGAAGGTGACCGCGGAGATGATCGCGCAGAGCAGGAAGAAGCCGGCTGACCACCAGAAGACCGTGTGGTAGCTGTGGATCATGGCCTGTGCCTGGGCCTGCGGGCCGTCGGCGGCGTGGTCGATGGCGTAGTTCGTGGCAGCGGTCGCGGCGAAGGAGCTGAGCAGCGCCGTGCCGATGGAGCCGCCGATCTGCTGCATGGTGTTGATCATCGCGGAGGCGACGCCGGCGTCGTGGTGCTGGACGCCGGAGGTGGCGGCGTTCTGGGTCGGCGCGAAGATCAGGCCCATGCCGAGGCCGGTGACGATCAGGCCGGGCAGGACGGCGGTGACGTAGCTCGAGTCCAGGGTGATGCGGGTCAGGTAGACCATGCCGGCGGCGGCGACGAGCGCGCCGAGCGGGACCAGCGGGCGCGGGCCGATCTTCGGCGTGAGGATGGAACCGGCCGTGGTGGCGGTGAGCATGATGCCGGCGAGCATCGGCAGGAACGCCAGGCCCGTCTGGATCGGCGTGAAGCCCAGCACCGTCGTGAGGTAGTAGGTGAGGAACAGGAAGACGCCGAACATGCCCGCACCGGCGATGCCGACCGCGGCGTACGCGCCACCGCGGTTGCGGTCGAGCACGACGCGCAGCGGGAGCAGCGGGTTGGTGACGCGACGCTCGATGAGGACGAACACGGTCAGGATGACGACGCCGGCGATGATGAACCCGAACGTCTTGGGGTCGCTCCAGCCGTCGCTCTCCGCGCTGCCGAGACCGTAGACCAGCGCGACGAGACCACCGACGGCGGTGACGATGCCCGGCCAGTCGAGCCGGTCGCGGTTCTGCACCGGCTCGTCGTGCAGCTTGAAGATCGCGCCGAGCACGGCGGCCGCGGCGAAGAGCAGGTTGACGTAGAGGCACCAGCGCCAGGACGCGTACTCGGTCAGGGTGCCGCCGAGCAGCAGGCCGACCGCGCCGCCGGCGCCGGAGATGGCGCCGAAGATGCCGAACGCCTTGCCACGCTCGGTGGGCTCGGTGAACGTCGTCGACAGCAGTGAGAGGGCCGCCGGTGCGAGCGCGGCACCGAAGGCACCCTGCAGCACGCGGGCGATGATCAGCATCTCGATGCCGTTCGCGGCGCCGCCGAGCGCGGAAGCGAGGGCGAAGCCGATCAGGCCGATGATGAACATCTTCTTGCGGCCGACCGAGTCCGACAGCCGCCCGCCGAGCAGCAGCAGGCTGCCGAACGCCAGGGCGTACCCGGTGACGACCCACTGCCGGCCGGAGTCGGAGAAGCCGAGGTCACCCTGCGCGGTGGGCAACGCGATGTTCACGATCGTGGCGTCGAGCACCACCATCAGCTGGGCCATGGCGAGCACCACGAGTGCCCACCATCTGCCGTTGCCAGTCGACGCCCGGTCCTGGACCGGTGCCTGCCGTGCGGTGGTCGTTGTCATGGGATTCCTTCGCCGTCGAGCTAAGTTGAGGTTCGTACTCCGCATTCGGAACGCTAGCCACAAAGTTGAGGATCTGCCTCCGGTTGTTGCGCTTCCCACATAAAGTTGAGGGTGCCGCTCCGTTTGTTAACCTGAGAAACATGTCTGTCATCGGCAGCGCGCTTCCGGACTCTCAGGTGGCCTTGGATCCTCAGGTGGCTCCTCAGATGGCCATGGAGTCTTCGGCGGCCATGGACGCTCAGGTGGCCATGGATGTTCGGGCGTCCACGGACGCTCAGGCGTCCACGGAGTCTTGTCGGCCGTTGCGGCGTGACGCGGAGAGAAACCGCCTGCGCGTCCTCGAAGCCGCCCGTGAGGTCTTCGCCGAGCGTGGCCTCGCCGCGACCCTCGACGACGTGGCGCACCACGCCGGAGTCGGTGTCGGCACCGTCTACCGCCGCTTCCCGACCAAGGAAGCGCTGGTCCACGAGGTGCTCAAGAGCCGCTTCGACGAAATGGTCGAGATCGCCGAGCAGTCCCAGCACGCAGCGACCGGCTGGGACGGGCTGACCACCCTGCTGCGCCGTTCAGCCGAGATCCACGCCGCCGACCGCGGCCTGCGCGACGTCGCCCTGAGCGCCGGCTTCGGCACCCACGACCCGGCGAAAAAAGGCGAGCGGATCATCCCGTACGTCCAGCAGCTCGTCGACCGCGCCCAGTCCGAAGGCACCCTGCGCCGCGACATCACCATCCAGGACCTGCTGGTCGGCCTCCTCATGGTCAGCGAGGTCGCCCACCACAGCCGCACCATCCGCCCGGACGCCTACTCGCGCTACCTGCAACTCTTCATCGACAGCCTCCGCCCGTGCCCCCACACCGGCGACCTCGGCAACCCCCTCACCCGCGAGGACGTCGACACCCTGGCCGCGCAGTGGCTCCCCAACTGCGACCCGCGCCGCTGACCATGGACACCGGCAGAGGCGGCGGGTACGCCGTCCGCGTACTGGGCACACTCGCCCTGGCAGCGGGATTCCTCGTCGCGGCGATGAACGCGGTGGCCGACACGGCGTCGGCCGACGCGTACTTCTTCGCCGGGCTGTTCGTGATCAGCGGGCTGGGTCTGCGGCTCGAGGCCGCGATACGCAGCCGGCCCTGACCCGCGGGTTTCGTCCTTACCCCCGGCTCACACCGCGGCCGAACCAGGTCATGGCCTGGCCGTGGCCCTCGACCCAGGCCAGGGGGACGCCGTCCAGGGCGAGGACGTTGTGGAGGCGGTCGTCCGGTGGGGCGGGAAGATCGCGGAAGGGCAGCACCTCCGGTGCCTCGATGGAGATCCAGTGCGCGGGGAGACTCCGCACCAGCGTGATGAAGGTGGACTTACGCTCCGGCGGCACCTGGTAGAGCACCGACGTGTGGAAGATGACCAGCGCCGCGTGCGGCGGGGCCTGCCCGGCCAGGGCCGCGAGGTCGTCGACCAGGTCGCCGGTGACCAGGTGCGGCGGGTCGGCCGCGGCGATCGTGGCGGCGGCGCGCAGGCGGGTGCGGCGGTGTGTGTGCTCCGGCCAGATCAGGGCATCGAGCCAGGCGACGTCCGCGGGATCGGTCACGTCGAGCGGATGGAGATCCAGGCCCGCACGCCAGACGACCTCGGGCAGCCGCGCCGCCGGCATCGCACCGGTGACCGCGCAGTCGAGAACCGGTGGCAGACGTGGGGTCCCGGGCTGGACGGAGGTGCTGGTGTCCGCGCGGCCGGGCTGGTCGGGCGTGCTGGTGTAGCGGTAGGCGTACAAGTCCGGGAAGAGATTCAGGCCCGCTGAGGCGCCCACTTCGAGCAGTGCGAGGGGCTGCCCGAGGGATGCGAGGACCGGAAGCAGCGGGGCGCAGCGCCCGGGTTCGTTCGTCTGTGTCGACCGGGCCAGGAGCTCGGCCAGGACGGCCGGCCAGTGGGTCAGGGTGAAGTCGTGGAAGGCGCGCGGGTCGTCGACCGGGCCGCCGAGCAGGCGGATCACGCCGAACAGCAGGTTCGGTTGTTGTCTGGCGGGAGGGAGCCCGGTGAGCAGTGTCAGCAGGGCGGTGTCGGCGCTGACCGCCGTGGCCAGCCGCTCATAGGTGGGTGAGACGCCCCGGGCCTCCCGGGCTGCGAACTCGGCGAACCGCTGTCCTGCGTGCATGGGCGTGCCACCTCCGGGACGGGAACGGGCGCGCCGCGTGGAGCGGCGCGCCCGGTGGTTGTCAGTCCTTGGTCAGACCGGCCCGGCGCAGGGCGTCCGCCATCGCGCCGCCGTTGAAGTTCTGCGAGGACTGGCCTGCGCCGCGCTGCTGGCCGCCGCCCTGGCGAGGCTGGCCACCGCGGCCGCCACCCTGGCCGCCGCCTTGACCGCCGCCCTGGCCGTCACGGCCCGCGCCGCCCTGCCCGCCGCGGCCGCCGCCGTCGCGGCCTGAACCGCCCTGGCCGCCGCGACCGCCGCCGGGCTGGCCACTGCCCTGCCCGCCGCGACCGCCGCCGGGCTGGCCGCCGCCCTGGCCACTCTGGCCGCCACGTCCGCCCGGACCACCGCGACCGCCGCCCTGCCCACCACGCCCGGCGCCGTCACGCCCGGCGCCGTCACGCCCGGCGCCCTCACGGCCCGCGCCGTCACGGCCCGCAGCGGGCTGGGAGCCGTCGCGGGGGCCGCCGCGGCCGCCCTGGCGGGGTTCGTCGGTGAGGCGCATGGTGAGGGAGATGCGTTTGCGGACCGGGTCGACCTCGACGACGCGGACCTTGACGACGTCGCCGGACTTGACGACCTCGCGGGGGTCGCTGACGAACTTGGTGGACAGGGCGGAGACGTGGACGAGGCCGTCCTGGTGGACGCCGATGTCGACGAAGGCGCCGAAGGCCGCGACGTTGGTGACGACGCCTTCGAGGATCATGCCGGGGGAGAGGTCGGCGATCTTCTCGACGCCGTCGGCGAAGGTGGCCGTGGTGAAGGCGGGGCGGGGGTCGCGGCCCGGCTTTTCGAGCTCCTTGAGGATGTCGGTGATCGTGGGGAGGCCCACGGTGTCGGTGACGAACTTCTCCGGGCGCAGGGCGCGCAGGATCGGGCTGTTCCCCATGGCCGAGCGCAGGTCGGTGCCCGCGTCGGCGAGGATCGTGCGGACGACGGGGTACGACTCGGGGTGGACGCTGGAGGAGTCCAGCGGGTCCTCGGCGTCGGGGATGCGCAGGAAGCCCGCGCACTGCTCGAAGGCCTTGGGGCCGAGGCGGGCGACCTTCTTGATCTCGGTGCGGCTGCGGAACGGGCCGTTGGCGTCGCGGTGCAGGACGATGTTCTCCGCGAGGCCCGCGCCGATGCCGGAGACCCGGGTGAGCAGGGGGGCCGACGCGGTGTTGACGTCGACGCCGACGGCGTTCACACAGTCCTCGACGACGGCGTCGAGGGAGCGGGAGAGCTTCACCTCGGACAGGTCGTGCTGGTACTGCCCGACGCCGATCGAGCGCGGGTCGATCTTCACCAGCTCGGCGAGGGGGTCCTGCAGGCGGCGCGCGATGGAGACCGCCCCGCGCAGGGAGACGTCCATGCCGGGAAGCTCCTGCGAGGCGTACACAGAAGCGGAGTAGACCGACGCGCCCGCCTCCGACACCATGACCTTGGTGAGGTTGAGCTCGGGGTGCCGTTTGATCAGGTCGGCGGCGAGCTTGTCGGTCTCGCGGGACGCGGTGCCGTTGCCGATCGCGACGAGGTCCACATTGTGCTCTTTGGCGAGCTGCGCGATCGTGTGGATCGAGGCGTCCCACTTGTTCTGCGGGACGTGCGGATAGATCGTCGACGTGGCGACACACTTGCCGGTGCCGTCGACGACGGCGACCTTCACACCCGTACGGAAGCCGGGGTCGAGACCCATCGTCGCGCGCGTGCCGGCGGGCGCGGCAAGGAGCAGATCCCGCAGGTTGGCCGCGAAGACCCGGACGGCCTCGTCCTCAGCCGCCTGCCAGAGCCGCACCCGCAGGTCGGCACCGAGGTGGATCAGGATGCGCGTACGCCAGGCCCAGCGCACCGTGTCGAGCAGCCAGCGGTCACCGGGGCGGCCGTGGTCGCTGATGTCGTGCCGGCCGGCGATCGCGGCCTCGAACGCGGGTGCGTCGTCCTCGTCAGCGGTCGGCTCCATGGTGAGGTCGAGGACCTCCTCCTTCTCACCGCGGAACATCGCGAGGATGCGGTGCGACGGGAGCTTCGTGTAGGGCTCGGCGAAGTCGAAGTAGTCGGAGAACTTGGCGCCGTCGGTCTCCTTGCCCTCGCGGACCTTCGCGACCAGGCGGCCCTTGGTCCACATGCGCTCCCGCAGCGAGCCGATCAGGTCGGCATCCTCGGCGAAGCGCTCGATGAGGATCGCGCGGGCGCCCTCCAGCGCGGCGGTCGCGTCGGCGATGCCCTTCTCGGCGTCGACGAAGGACTCCGCCTCGGCCTTCGGATCGCGCGAGGGGTCGCCGGCGAGCAGGTCGGCGAGGGGCTCCAGGCCGGCCTCGCGGGCGATCTGCGCGCGGGTGCGCCGCTTGGGTTTGTAGGGCAGGTAGATGTCCTCGAGGCGGGCCTTGGACTCCGCGGCCAGGATCTGCGTCTCGAGGGCCTCGTCGAGCTTGCCCTGCGAGCGGATCGACTCGAGCACCGCGGCCCGGCGCTCCTCGAGCTCGCGGAGGTAGCCGAGACGCTCCTCGAGAACACGCAGCTGCTGGTCGTCGAGGGTGCCGGTGACCTCCTTGCGGTACCGGGCGATGAACGGGACGGTGGCGCCGCCGTCGAGCAGTTCGACCGCCGCGGTCACCTGGCCCTCGCGGACCTGGAGCTCCTGGGCTATGCGCTGATGGATGGCTGTCGTCACGGCACCGATTGTGTCGGAGGGGTCTGACACTTGTCGCGGCGCCCCGCGTTTCCCGCCCGCATGATCACCCGGCCGGGCGCGGTGATCACGGTGCCGCTGTCGCTCTCACATCGCTCTGAACTGCCCAGATCGCTGCTTCGGTACGCGAGGACGCGCCGGTCTTGCGCAGCAGGTTGGACACGTGCACGGTGACCGTACGCACAGAGATGCCGAGCGTTCGCGCTATCTGCTTGTTCGTCATGCCCTCAGCCAGGCACCCGAGCACCTCACGCTCGCGGGCGGTCAGCTCACCCGCGGCGGGCTCCGTGGGCTGACGCTGCCGCACCCTGCGCCCCGCGGGCTGCTGCAGGAGCTCCGTCAGCCCGCTCAGGTCACCCGCTTCTGCGAGCAACTCGGTCAGGCGATAGGGATTTCCCCCGGTCCGCCGCCAGACCGCTTCGCTGACGTCGGCACAGGGCGTGCTCTGCGCGTACACATGGTCGAGAATTTGACCGACGTGGCCGGCGGCCAGGGCACCCAGATGGCGCCGCACGGCCCCGGGTGCCCCCGCGAGTCGTTCGAGCGTGCGCACCGCGAGCTGGGGATTGACCGCCGCATCCGGGGGCCGCGACGTGATCAGCAGCAGCGCGGGGAGCTCGGCACCCGCCAGCTCGGCGATCAGGTTCAGACTCGCGGGGTCAAGTGCATGGAGATCTTCGACCATGAGTACGCTCGGGCGACCGCCCACCAGGGCGCGAACCGTGGTGACGGCAAGGCGCAGGAGCGCGTCCGGTGTGTAACGCTCCCGGGGGACATCCGGATCCTGGGCGAGCCACGCCAGCGCCTGCGGCGGCACCGGAAGCCGCGGAAGCGGGCCCTGACCGGCCAGCACCGCGGCCAACCAGTCGTAAGGAGCGGGAGAATGCAGCCTCGCCGAGCCGAAGAGCGTCACCTCGGGCGTCGTGACCTGCACGGCCGCGGCGGCGAGCGTGCTCTTACCCGTCCCCGCCAGCCCCGTGACCACGGCGGGCACGCACCGGCCCCGGCTGAGGGCCTGCTCCCAGGCGCGCCGCAGCTCCTCGAGGGCCTCCGCGCGACCCACCATCGGTACCGGCATCACCACCCAACACTACGTAGTAGGTACTACAGACTTCTCTCCCGCCCTTTGGCAGGGTTGTGACATGAGCTTCGTGCTACGGGCGGTCGCCGCCTCCGACCAGGGCCTGGTCCGCTCCAACAACGAGGACGCGGTCTTCGTGGGCGGCAGGCTCCTCGTCGTCGCGGACGGCATGGGCGGCCTGCCCGCCGGCGAACTGGCCAGCGAGATCCTGGTCACCGCGGTCTCGGTCGTCGACGACCTGCCGGACACCGGCGAGCCCCTCCAGGACCTGATCGCGGCCCTGACCACCGCCAACGAGCGCATCGAGGCCGCGGTCAAGGACGACGACGCCCGCGACGGCATGGGTACGACGGTCACGTCCCTGATGCTCGCAGGAGATCGCGCCGCGGCCCTCAACGTCGGCGACTCCCGCTGCTACCTGCTGCGCGACGGCGTCCTCACCCAGATCACCAAGGACGACACGTACGTCCAGGCGCTCGTCGACCAGGGCGTCCTCTCCCCGGACGACGCCCGCCGCCACCCGCAGCGCGCCCTGGTCACCCAGGCCGTGCAGGGTGGCCCGTTCCGCCCCGCCGGCCGGATGGTCCCGGTCAAGGCCGGCGACCGGTTCCTGCTCAACAGCGACGGCCTCAGCGATTACGTCGACGACGAGGTGATCGCGGCCACGCTGCGCTCCTTCCCGGACCGGCAGGTCTGCGCCGCGGAGCTCATCGCCCGCACCCTGGAAGCCGGTGCCCCCGACAACGTCACGGTCATCGTCGCCGACGTCGAAGAGGCCTGACGCCGCTTTCCCAGGAGGGCTTTCCCGTTCCCTTTCCGGACGCCGGGCGGGTGTCGCGCGGTGCCGGGCCGGGTGCTTCCGGGCGCCGGGCCGGGTGCCTTCGGGTGTGGGGCCGGGTGCCTTCGGGTGTGGGGCCGGGTGCCTTCGGGTGTGAGGCCGGGACGTAGGGTCGGTGGGTGGTGATCGAGACTGAGCGGCTGGTGCTGCGACGCTTCCGGGAAGACGACGCCGCCGTGCTGGCGGCCTACCGCTCGGAGCCGGAGGTCGCGCGTTACCAGTCCTGGAACTCGCCGTACTCGCTGGACAAGGCCCGTTATTCTGTCCAGACCATGGTCGCGGCCGACCCCGCGATGCCGGGCTGGTTCCAGTGGGCGGTCGAGCTGGCCTCCGCGAAGACCCTGATCGGCGATGTCGGCGTCAACCTGGCCGACAACCTGAAACAGGCCGAGATCGGCTACACCCTCGCACCCGTCCAGCAGGGCCACGGCTACGCCACGGAAGCCGTCCGCGCGGTCCTCGACCACCTGTTCAAGATCCAGGGCCTGCACAAGGTCGCGGCGGAGTGCGACGCCCGCAATCTTCCCTCGGCGAAACTGTTGCAGCGCCTGGGGTTCACACAGGAGGGGCTGCGCCGCCAGCACACCTGGATCAAGAACGAGTGGACGGACGATCTGCTGTTCGGGCTGCTCGCCGATGATTGGCTCAGCCGCACCTGACAGTCGGCGGTTCTCTCGACGGCTGTCCGTCTCGACGAGATGGGTGACGGCCGTAGACGACGAAGAACGTGAACCCGTCACCCCTCAGCCCGTTCGACGGCCTGAGACGTTTCCGGTGGCCCGTGCCGCGCGGACCTCAGTGTTTCGGGGCTGCGTAGTTTACGGCCGCGTGTTGCAGGGCTGCGTGGTTTACGGCCGCGTGTTGCAGGGCTGCGTGGTTTACGGCCGCGTGTTGCAGGGCTGCGTGGTTCGGGGCTGCGTGGTTCGGGGCTGGATGTTCAGGGCTGGATGTTCAGGGCTGGATGTTCAGGGCTGGATGTTCAGGGCTGGATGTTCAGGGCTGGATGTTCAGGGCTGGGTGTTTAGGGCTGGGTGGTTCGGGGCTGCGTGGTGGTTCAGGTCGCGGACGTGCCGCAACCCGGGGCGCCCGTTGAGTGTGACCTGCTCTCCGGTCGGCACGAAGCCGGTCCTGCGCAGCACCCCGCGCGAGCCGGCGTTGTCCAGCGCGGCGTCGGCGACGAGCCGGCGCAGCCCGTACTCGTCGCGGGCAGCCACGAGAATCCTGCCCACGCCGTCGGTCGCCGTGCCGCGCCCGGTTGCCCGCTCGGCCACCCGGAACCCCAGCTCCGCCTGCCCGTCCGCGACGTCGACCAGGTTGAACCGCCCGAGCACCGCGCCGGTGTCGTCGACCAGAACGTGGAAGTGGCAGACCCCTGTCTCCTGCTCGTCGAGCAACGCGGCATGCCGGTCGGCGAACTCCGCGAAGTAGCTGTCGCCGCGATCCGGGATGGACCGGGTGAAGAACTCACGGTTCTCGCGCTCGAATCGCAGGATGGCCGCGGCATGGTCGGCCCTGAGCCGCTGCAGGTGGAGCATCGCAGGACCCTAACAACCTCGTCGCCCCACCCGCCGCCGGTTTTCGCCGCGCCGTCTCGCCGGCGCCGCGGAGGCCGGCGTTCGAGCGACAGGCCGGCGTTCGAGCGACAGGCCGGCGTTCGAGCGGCGGGCCGCCGCTCGACGGTGTCAGGCCTGGGCGCCGGCGATGTTGACCATCCATTCGATGCCGAACTTGTCCTTGCAGGTGCCGAACTCGTCGCCCCACATCTGCTTCTCCAAAGGCAGCGTGACCGTGCCGCCGGCGGAGAGCTTCTCCCAGTAGCCGCGCAGCTTGTCCGCGTCGTCGCCGCTGAGGCTGACGGCGATGTTGTTGCCGGGGACGTGCTCCATGCCGGGCGGGCTGTCCGCGCCCATCAGGGCGAAGTCGTCGTCGTTGACGAGCATGCCGTGCATGACCTTGTCGGCGAGGGCCGGGTCGGGTGCACCGAACTCGCCGAACGTGCTGATGTCTAGCTTGCCGCCGAAGACCGAGTGGTAGAACTCCATCGCGGCGCGGGCCTTGCCGTCGGCGAACGCGATGTACGGGTTGAGGCGTACGGGCATGATCGGCTCCTTTGCCGTCGGGAACAATCGCACGATAGCGCTGATGGCCACCGGTCGTGGGATGCCTGTGGACAACGCACGGACGGGTGACGGCGACTTGTCCACAGGCCCGGATTTCGAGCTGGACAGGCGTAGCCCGGCCGGATTTGAATGGCGTCCACGTCCGAAATTGCGAACGGGGAGACACCATGAAGCTTCTGCTCACCTCGGGTGGCGTCACGAACCCGAGCATCAACGCGGCGCTCGTGCAGCTGCTCGGTAAGCCGATCGCCGAATGCCATGCCCTCTGCGTCCCGACAGCGCAGTGGGGTCACCCGAAGTGTGGTCCGTCCTCCGTGCGGGGCTTCGTGGCGGCCGACCCCGCGTTCCGGCACCTGACCGGTCTCGGCTGGGCGTCGCTCGGTGTCCTCGAGCTGACGGCACTGCCCACCATCGGCGCGCAGCGGTGGGTCCCGTGGGTCCGGGAGGCCGACGTGCTCCTGGTCGACGGCGGCGACGCGACCTACCTGAGCCATTGGATGCGGGAGTCCGGTCTGGCCGAACTGCTGCCCTCGCTGCCCGACAAGGTCTGGGTGGGAGTGAGCGCGGGGAGCATGGTGATGACGCCCCGGATCGGCACGTATTTCGTCGAGTGGCCGTCCGCGCCGGACGACCGCACCCTCGGCGTTGTCGACTTCTCGATCTTCCCGCACCTGAACGCGTTCCCGACGAACACCCCGGCTGACGCGCAGCGGTGGGCCGCCGAGATCGGCGGGCCGGCCTACGCCATCGACGAGCAGACGGCTATCTCGGTCGTCGACGGGTCCGTCGAAGTGATCTCCGAAGGGGAATGGACGAAGTTCGGGTGAAACGGCGGACGGGCACCTCCGTGGGGAGATGCCCGTCCGCGGGTGAAGAGCGTCAGCCCTCGTAACGCAGCCAGACCGCGCCGAGCGGCGGGACGCGCAGGGAGGCCGAGGCGTTCAGGCCGTGCCAGGGGATCTCCTCGGCGTGGACCTCGCCGAGGTTGCCCACACCCGAGCCGCCGTAAAGGGAGCTGTCCGTGTTGACCACCTCGCGCCAGACGCCGGCGCGGGAGAGGCCGATGCGGTAACCCTCGTGCGGGACGGCGGAGAAGTTGACCACGCAGGCGAAGGCGTCACCGTTCGGCGCGAAGCGCAGGAAGGAGAACGTGTTGTGCTGGGAGTCCTCCGATGTGATCCAGCGGAAGCCGCTCGGGCTCGTGTCCTGGGTCCACAGCGCCGGGGTGTCGCGGTAGGCGCGGTTCAGGTCCTTGACGAGCCGGTGGATGCCGCCGCCGCGGTTCTCGTCGGCGATCAGGTCCCAGTTGAGGCCGCGGGACTCGCTCCACTCCTGCTCGTCGCCCATCTCGGCGCCCATGAAGAGCAGCTGCTTGCCGGTGAAGGCCCACATGAAACCGAGCAGGGCGCGCGTGTTCGCGAGCTTCTGCCACTGGTCACCGGGCATCTTGCCGGTCAGCGAGCCCTTGCCGTGCACGACCTCGTCGTGGCTGATGGGCAGGACGTAGTTCTCGCTCCAGGAGTAGACCGTGGCGAAGGTCATCTGGTGGTGGTGCCACTGGCGGTAGATGGGCTCCTTCTCCATGTAGGAGAGGGTGTCGTTCATCCAGCCCATGTTCCACTTGAAGCCGAAGCCGAGGCCACCGAGGTGGGTGGGGCGGGTGACACCCGGCCACGCCGTCGACTCCTCGGCGATCGTCACGACGCCGGGGTTGTTGCGGTAGACGGTCGCGTTCATCTCCTGCAGGAAGCTGATCGCTTCGAGGTTCTCCCGGCCGCCGTACTGGTTGGGGACCCACTCGCCTTCCTTGCGGGAGTAGTCCAGGTAGAGCATCGAGGCCACGGCGTCGACCCGCAGGCCGTCGGCGTGGAACTCCTCGCACCAGTAGAGGGCGTTGGCGACCAGGAAGTTCCTGACCTCCTTGCGGCCGAAGTCGAAGACGTACGTGCCCCAGTCCGGCTGCTCGCCGCGGCGCCAGTCACCGTGCTCGTAGAGCGGGGTGCTGTCGAAGCGGGCGAGCGCGAACTCGTCCTTGGGGAAGTGGGCGGGGACCCAGTCGAGGATCACGCCGATGCCGGCCTGGTGCAGCTTGTCGACGAGGTAACGGAATTCGTCGGGGCTGCCGAAGCGCGAGGTCGGGGCGTAGTAGCCCGTGACCTGGTAACCCCACGAGCCGCCGAACGGGTGCTCCATGACGGGCATCAGCTCGACGTGGGTGAAGCCGGTGTCCGTGACGTAATCGACGAGCTGCTCGGCGAGCTCGACGTAGGACAGACCGGGGCGCCACGAGCCGAGGTGCACCTCGTACGCGCTCATGGGCTCCTGGTGCCACTGCTTCGTGGCCCGGGTCGCCATCCAGTCGGTGTCCTGCCAGTCGTACGACGATTCGTAGACGACCGACGCCGTGGCCGGCGGCACCTCGGTGTGCTGGGCGAGGGGGTCGGCCTTCTCGCGCCAGACACCGTCCTGCCCGAGGATCTTGTACTTGTACTTGGCGCCGGCGGCCGCGCCCGGGACGAAGAGCTCCCAGACGCCGGTGCTGCCCAGCGAGCGCATCGGCCAGCCGTCGTAGGGGCCCCAGCCGGTGAAGTCGCCGATCACCTGCACACCGCGGGCGCCGGGCGCCCAGACGGCGAACGCCACACCGCTGTCGCGGGGGTGGGCGCCGAGGACGGTCCACAGCTTCTCGTGCCGGCCCTCACCGATGAGGTGCAGGTCGAGCTCGCCGAGGGTCGGCAGGTGACGGTACGGGTCGTCGTCGACGGTGCCGTCGGCGTCGATGCGGTAGTCGAGCACGGTGCCCGGAACCTCGACGGCGAAGATGCCGTCGGGGTGCACCTGGGTCATCTCCGTGCGCTCGTCGTCCAGCACGACGGCGGCCGTCTTGGCGCCCTTGCGCATCGTGCGGATGATCGTGCTGCCGCTGCCCGTGGGGTGCGCGCCGAGCAGCGCGTGCGGGTCATGGGTGTTGCCCGAGACGACGGCCGCCAGGAAGCGCTCGTCCCCGGCCATGGACGGCGTGGATGCGGTCTTTCCTATCATCGGTGCGTTCCTCCGGGGGTGGGTGTGGCGGGGTCAGCCGACGAGGCGGGCGATGGACCGCAGCGGGATGCGCAGCCATCCGGGCCGGTGCCGCGCTTCGTACGCGGCCTCGTAGACCGCCTTGTCCAGCTCGTAGGCAGCGAGCAGCGGGCCCTGCTCGCGGGGGTCGGTGCCCGACGCGGCCGCGTAGCCCTCGCAGAAGGACGCGCGGTTACGGTCGACCCACTCGCGGGCACGGGCGGAGAGGTGCTCGTCATCGGCCTGGTCGACCAGCAGTTGGTAGGCGGCGTATTCGTAGCTGCGCAGCACCCCGGCGATGTCACGCAGCGGGGAGTCCGGCAGCCGGCGTTCCTCCAGGGGCTGGCCGGGCTCGCCCTCGAAGTCGATGAGCAGCCACGCCTCAGGCGTCCGCAGCACCTGACCCAGGTGCAGGTCGCCGTGGACCCGCTGCACGACAACCTGCTCGCCGGTGAGTTTGCGGAACCGTTCCTCGATCACGGGGACGGCGTCGCGCAGCTCGGGCACGGACGCCGCGGCCGAGGTGAGCCGGCCGATCACCACGTCGACGGGGAACGGCGACGGGCCGCTGCCCAGCTCGTCGGCGAGCGTCCGGTGCACCGTCGCGACGGCCTCGCCGAGCCGGAAGGACTCGCCCGCGAAGTCGCCGCCCACCTCGTCGGCGCGCAGTTCGGCGTCGGCGAACAGGTCACGGGCGCTGGCCGTGGCCATGGCCCAGCCCTCGGCCGAGTTGGCGGCATACGCGGTGACCATGCCGAGCGGGCACGGACCCGAGTCCGTGGTCACCTCGAACGAGCCGAGCAGCCGTGCCACGTGCGGGTTCCCGGCGCGGCCCAGCACCCGGTTGAGCTCGATGTCGGGGTTGATCCCGGACTCGACGCGGCGGAAGACCTTGAGGATGGCCTCTTGCTCGAAGATCACGCTCGTGTTGCTCTGCTCCGCGTCGAAGACCCGCGGCGCGGCGTGCAGCGGCAGCTCGACATCCGGTTCCCGGGTGAAGACCAGGTTGCCGGCGGTGGCCGATGAGTCGACCAGGCCGAGCAGGAAACGCGCGGCGTCAGGGTCGTAGAGGGCGTCGTAGCCCGTACGGTCGTCGTCCGTGCCGATCGTGGCGACGGTGCTGTATTCCGAGATCGGGCCGTTGTCCCACGCGACCAGGATCTGGTAGCGCTCGGAGCTGCCGTCGGTGTAGGTGGCGTCGACCAGTACCAGGTCCAGGTCCTCGCGAAGCGGGGTGCTCGAGGATGGCACGGCGGAGGCCAGGGTCCGGTTACGGCCCGCGTACCAGCGTTGCTGGGGGAGCCATTCGGCGAAGGGCAGCGTCATTGCTTCTCCTCGGACCCGCAGAGCTGGAACCAGTAGAACCCGTGGCCGGGCAGGGTCAGCAGGTACGGCAGCTGGCCGATGCGCGGGAAGTTCACATGACCGGTCAGCTCGACCGGGGTGTAACCGTTCCAGTGCTGCAGGTTCAGCTCGATGGGCTGGGGGAAGCGCGAGAGGTTGTTGACGCAGAGCACCACGTCGTCACCGTCCTCGCGCAGGTAGGCGAGCACCGACGGGTTCGAGCCGCCGAGCTCACGGAACGTGCCGGTGGCGAACGCGTCGTGGCGGCGCCGGACCGCCAGCATGGTCCTCGTCCAGTTCAGCAGCGACGTGGAGCTGTCCCGCTGGGCCTCGACGTTCACCGACTGGTAGCCGTAGATGGGGTCCTGGTTGGCGGGCAGGTAGAGCCGGCCCGGGTGAGCCGTGGAGAAGCCCGCGTTGCGGTCGGGCGTCCACTGCATCGGCGTACGCACACCGTCGCGGTCACCGAGCCAGATGTTGTCACCCATGCCGATCTCGTCGCCGTAGTACAGCACCGGCGAACCGGGCAGCGACAACAGCAGGGCGGTGAACAGCTCGATCTGGTTGCGGTCGTTCTCCAGCAGCGGGGCGAGCCGCCGGCGGATGCCGACATTGGCCTTCATCCGCGGGTCCTTGGCGTACTCCGAGTACATGTAGTCGCGCTCTTCGTCCGTCACCATCTCGAGGGTCAGCTCGTCGTGGTTGCGCAGGAAGATGCCCCACTGGGCCATGTCCGGGATCGCCGGGGTCTGGGCCATGATCTCGGAGATGGGGAAGCGCGACTCGCGCCGCACCGCCATGAAGATGCGCGGCATGAGCGGGAAGTGGAACGCCATGTGGCACTCGTCGCCACCGGCGTCCGCGTCGCCGAAGTACTCGACCACGTCGGCCGGCCACTGGTTGGCCTCGGCGAGCAGCACCCGGCCCGGGAACTCGTCGTCGATCACCTTGCGGCAGTGCTTCAGGAACTCGTGCGTCTCGGGCAGGTTCTCGCAGTTGGTGCCCTCGCGCTCGAACAGGTAGGGCACCGCGTCGAGCCGGAAGCCGTCGATGCCCAGGCCCAGCCAGAAGCGCAGGACGTCGAGCATGGCCTCCTGCACGGCCGGGTTGTCGTAGTTCAGGTCCGGCTGGTGGCTGAAGAACCGGTGCCAGTAGAACTGCCGGCGCACCGGGTCGAACGTCCAGTTCGACTCCTCGGTGTCGACGAAGATGACCCGGGCGTCCTGGTACTTCTCGCTGGTGTCGCTCCACACGTAGTAATCGCCGTAGGGGCCCTCGGGGTCGCGGCGCGACTCCTGGAACCACGAGTGCGTGTCGGCCGTGTGGTTCATGACCAGGTCGGTGATGACCCGGATGCCGCGCTTGTGCGCCGCGTCGAGCAGGGCCACGAAGTCGTCGACCGTGCCGAACTCGGGCAGCACCTTGTAGAAGTCGCGGATGTCGTAGCCGCCGTCACGCAGCGGCGAGTCGTAGAACGGCGGCAACCAGAGACAGTCGACGCCGAGCCACTGCAGATAGTCGAGCCGCTCGATCAGCCCGCGCAGGTCGCCGGAGCCGTCCGCGCTCGAGTCGTAGAACGCCCGCACCAGGACTTCGTAGAAGACGGCGCGTTTGAACCAGGTCCGGTCCGCAGGCAATGTCCGGGCATGCTCGAAGTCGTCGGCGGTGGGGTGCTCGACCACACCGTCCTCGACGTGGCTGCCCTCGGCGGGATCGTGCTCGACACTCTCGTCGAGTTCGCTTGTAAGGTCCATCAGACGTTCACCTACCCCACCCCGCAGGAACTGAATCGCGTACGCCGCCGGCGCACCCGATACCGGCCCGGCTACTTCACGCCGGGACCGGTTCACTACCCGCCAGAGCCGTTACCGGCGCGGGCGTACTACGAAGACGTGTGCCGGCTCGACGAAGGGGTCGATCCGGACGGCGTTGTGCTGGCCCCACTCGTACGATGCGCCGGTGATCTGGTCGACCACGTCGAAGCGCTCGTGCCAGTCCATGCCGAGGGCCGGCATGTTGATCGTCGTATTGCCCCACTGCACGTCCTGCGAATCGAAGGAACAGATCACCAGGACGGTGTTACCCGTCTCAGCGTCGCGCTTCGACCAGCAGAGCAGCTCGTTGTTGTCGATGTCGTGGAATTCGATGTTCCGCAGCCAGTGCAGCGCCGGATTCTCCCGCCGGATCTCGTTCAGGCGGGTGATGTACGGCGCCAGCGAGCGTCCGGCCTTCTCCGCGGCGGCCCAGTCCCGCGGCTTGAGCTCGTACTTCTCGTTGTCGATGAGCTCCTCGGACCCCGGCCGGGCCACGTGCTCGAAGAGTTCCAGTCCTGCGTACATGCCCCAGGACGGCGAGAGCATGCTCGCCAGCACCGTGCGGATCTTGAACATCGGCGGGCCGCCGTGCTGCAGCGTCTCGTGCAGGATGTCGGGGGTGTTGGGCCAGAAGTTGGGGCGCATCCAGTCGATCGACGCCTTGAGCTGCGTCATGTACTCGCGCATCTCGCCGGCCGTGGTGCGCCAGGTGAAGTACGTGTACGACTGGGTGAAGCCGACCTTGCCGAGCCCGTTCATCATCGCGGGGCGGGTGAACGCCTCGGCGAGGAACAGCACGTCCGGTTCGACCGCCTTGACCTTGGCGATGCACCACTGCCAGAAGCTCAGCGCCTTGGTGTGCGGGTTGTCGACGCGGAAGATCTTCACGCCCTCGCCGACCCAGTGCAGGACGACGCGCAGGACCTCCTCGCGCAGGCCCTTCGGGTCGTTGTCCCAGTTCAGCGGGTAGATGTCCTGGTACTTCTTGGGCGGGTTCTCGGCGTACGCGATGGTGCCGTCGGCGCGGGTGGTGAACCACTCCGGGTGCGACTTGACCCACGGGTGGTCCGGCGCGGCCTGCAGTGCGAGGTCCATCGCGATCTCGAGACCGTTGTCGGCGGCCGTCTTGATGAAGGCGCGGAAGTCCTCCGGCGTGCCGAGCTCGGGGTGGATCGCGTCGTGACCACCCTCCTCGGCGCCGATGGCCCACGGCGAGCCGACGTCCTCGGGGCGGGGGACCAGCGTGTTGTTGCGGCCCTTGCGGTTGATCCGGCCGATCGGGTGGATCGGCGGCAGGTACAGCACGTCGAAGCCCATCGCCGCGACGGCGGGGATGCGGCCGGCTGCGGTGGCGAACGTGCCGTGCTTGACCGGGGTCGCGTCGGGGCCGACCTCGGCGCCCTCGGAGCGGGGGAAGAACTCGTACCACGAGGAGTAGAGCGCGCGCTGGCGGTCGACCCAGATGACGTACGAGCGGGTGGTGGTCACGAGCTGACGCACCGGGTTGTGCCAGAGCAGCTCTTCGAGGTCGAGCGCCAGGGCGACCCGGTTGAACAGCGAGCGCTCGTCGTCACGCAGCGCGGCGGCGGCCTCGCGGACCCGCTCCTCGTCGGCGTTCGGGACGATCTTGGCGGCGAGGTCGAGCAGGCCGGCGCCCTCGGCGAGGTCGTTGGCGAGGTCCTCGAGACCCTGGCCGGCGCCGATCTTCTTGGTGACCGCGTTGCGCCACGTCTGGTACGGGTCGTCGAACGCCTCGATGGTGAAGGTCCAGCGGCCGACGCGGTCCGGCTTGATCACCGCGTGCCACTGGTCGAGGCCGGGTTCGCCGGGCTCCAGACGGGTGAACGGCTCGGACTCGCCGTGCGGGCCGCGCCATACCACGTTCACGCCGAGCGCGTTGTGGCCTTCCCGATAGGACACCGCGGAGATCGGCACGAGTTCACCGACCACCGCCTTCGAGGGGTAGCGGCCGCAGGATACGGACGGCGTCACGTCTTCGATGGGAAAGCGACCGGTCATGATCTCCACCGTAATCAGAATGCGCGGGAGCGGGCTCGGCGACGGGCGAAATGCAGCAGCCGTCCACGCAACTTCTCCGCAATGGAGGAACCGCAAACGGCCGGGCACCCGGTGGATGACAACCTACCGGAGCCGCGTTACGGGAAGCCGTCGAGGCGCGCCCTCGCACCGCCCAGAAACGTGGTCAATTCCTCGCCGTGCCACACCCGGGCGGGCTCCCGGTCCCACGCCACCGACCTGGCAATTCGCGAAACGGGCAAAGTGTTACAAATGGCCGACGCGGCGAGGACGACATTGCCCAGCTTGCGCCCGCGCAGCATTCCGGGAGGAGCGATCAGAGCGACATCCGCAAAGGCAGTACGCAAAGTAGCCGCTTGAATTCGCGAATGGGCGGGCGGTCTCACATCGGTCAGGTTCATCGCCAGCACCCCGCCCGGCCGCAGCAACCGCGCCGCGGCATGCGCGAACGACGTCCCGGCGACGCTCTCCGGCATCGCCGAGCCCTGGAACACGTCTACGACGATCGCGTCATAGCCCCCCGTCCCGGCGTACGCCTCCGGCGTGGCGCCGGCGAAGGCCTGAGTGTCGACGAACGTTCGGGCGTCGGCGATCTCGATCCCGATCTCCGGGGGCCAGGGGAGGGTCCGGGCGACGGCGGCGAGCAGCAGCGGGTCGAGCTCGACCACCGTCTGGTGGGAGCCGGGGCGGGTCGCGGCGACCCACCGCGGCAGGGTCAGGCCACCACCACCGAGATGCAGGATCTTCATGGGTACGCCCGGAGCGCGCGCCAGACGCAGGATCGTCGCCAGCCGGCGCACGTACTCGAAGGCCAGGTGGGCCGGGTCCGCCAGGTCGACGTAGCTCTGGGGCACGCCGTCGACGGTGACGGTCCAGGCGCGGTCGTGGCCCGGATCGGGCTCGAATGTCGCGTTTCCCGAGATGGTGCGGGCGAAGACCGTTGCCCGTCGGTTGCCGTGCGTTGCCATCGGGGCGAGGCTACTCAACCGCAGGGCCGGGCGGCCGAGAGGTATCTCGACGCGCCCCACCCGAGGCCGCGCCCGTCTGCCCCTGGGGGAGTCAATGCCCGGTCCCGGTCCGTCCACCGCCCTGTCACCGGTCATCGCCGCGAGCACCCACTGGCTCGTGCGCGCCTACCCGGCGACCGGCACCGACCAGGCCGCCGCCACCCTCAACGAGCTGCAGGCCCGGCAGGCGATCACCGTCGCGGCATGGCTGCGTTACCCGACGCCGGTCGACGCGGAGCTGGTCAACATGGCCGGGCCCGGCGGGTCGGCGGCGCTGGACTGGCGGATGGGCAGCGAGCCGGAGGACGAGATGGCCGAGGGTGAGGGCTGGCGTACCTGGGTGGACGAGGTCGTGGTCAGCTGGGCGGCCTGCCTGCTCTCCGACCCGCTGCTCGCGTCGCGTGCGGTGGACGCGGTCGCGGCGGCCGTACCGTTGAAGCCGCTTCCGCAGGGTGAGCGGCCTCGCCCGCGCCGGGTGACCGACCTGCCCGCCGAGTTCCGCCGGCTGACCGCACCCGATCCCCGCGACAGTGCGGCCGCGGCCCTGTTGCGCCACCCGGACCTGCTCGACTCGGTCGCCGGCCTGCACCGCGACGACCTGCTCTACCTGCTCCCCGCCCCGGGCAGCAGCGTCCCCGCCTGACCTGCCCCGGGCAGCAGCATCCGCGCTTGACCCGCTCCCCGGCGGCATTCTCCCCGGCCGGCCGGCCTCGGGCTGCACTCTCCCTGGCCTGTCGGCCCGGGCAGCACTCGCTCTAGCCGGGTCGGCCCGGGCAGCACTCGCTCCGGCCGGGCCGCCCCGGGCGGCACTCGCGGCCTGTCCGCCCCGGGTGGCAATATTGCCGGCCCGGGTTACTCGGCCAGGCGTGCGGGGAAGCCGCCGCGGGCGATCGGTCCCCAGGACTCGACGGTGATCCGGATGAGCGCTTTGCCCTGCTCGCGCATGGCCTGGCGGTACTCGTCCCAGTCGGAGTGCTCGCCGGCGATGACGCGGAAGTACTCGACGAGGGGTTCCAGGGCCTCGGGGAGGTCGAGGACCTCGGCGACACCGTCGAGCTGGACCCATTCGCCGCCGAAGTCGTCCGAGAGGATGCAGACGGTGACCCGGGGGTCGCGGCGGATGTTGGCGACCTTGGCGCGCTCCGGGTAGGTGGAGATGACGACGCGGCCCTCGGTGTCGACGCCGCAGGTGTTGGGGGACGACTGCGGGCGGCCGTCCTTGCGGGTGGTCATCAGGATCGCGTGGTGGCGGGGGCGGATGAACTCCAGGAGCTCGTCGCGGCCGACCCGGTTGTTCGTGGCGATGGTCCTTGCCATGGTCAGTGCACCTCGGGGGCGATGGCCGGCTGGCCCGCGATGACCGCTGCGCCGATGATGCCGGCGTTGTTGAGCAGCGTTGCCGGGACGATCGGGGTGCGGATTTCGATCAGCGGCAGCCACTTGTCGGCCTTCTTGCTGACCCCGCCGCCGACGATGAACAGCCGTGGCGACAGCAGCATCTCCACGTGCCGCAGGTAGTCCTGCACCCGGCCGGACCATTTCTCCCAGCTCAGGTCGTCCTGCTCGCGGGCCCGGTCGGAGGCGCGCGCCTCGGCGTCCTTGCCGTCGATCTCGAGGTGGCCGAACTCGGTGTTCGGGATCAGCGTGCCGTCGAGGAACAGGGCGCTGCCGATGCCGGTGCCGAACGTCAGCATCATGACCAGGCCCTGCTGGTCGTGGTCGCCGAACGCGACCTCGGCGACGCCCGCCGCGTCGGCGTCGTTGAGGACCGAGACGGGCTTGCCGAGCCGTTCGGTGAACAGCCGCGCCGCCGGGGCGTCGAGCCAGGACTTGTCGACGTTCGCCGCGGTCCGGGTCACCCCGTCGACGACGACGCCGGGGAAGGTGACGCCGACCCGGTCGTAGCCGTCGAAGCGGGCCGCCACCTCGGCGACGGCCTCGACCACGCTGGTGACGTCGGAGGGCTGCGGCGTCGGTACCCGGTAGCGCTCTGCGAGCAACTCGCCCTTCGCAGTGTCGACCGGGGCACCTTTCACGCCGGAACCGCCGATGTCGATGCCGAGGATGGTCATTCGAGTTCTCCGTCTCCAAGGTGTTTCCGGCTGTTTACCCACACGCACCCGGACTCGAATCGTGCCATCGAGCGACATCCCCCTTGCGAGGCCCCACGAGAGCAGTGCATACTTGCGTTACAACCTGTAACGGTTAAGGACGCTGAACTTTGAACAGAGCGCCAAACTCTACGAGGAGCACTGATATGGGAACCATGATCGAGGTCGTTCTCCCCGGCATCGTCGAGCCCGAGGGCCTGCAGCTGCGAGAGCGTGCGATCCCGGCACCGGGTGAGGGCCAGGCGCTCGTGCGCGTGGAGGCCACCGGCGTCAGCTTCGCCGAGCAGCAGATGCGCCGTGGCCGCTACTACGACCAGCCGCCGTTCCCGTTCGTCCCCGGCTACGACCTGGTCGGCACGGTCGAGGAGGCCGGGCCCGGCACCGACCCGCGGCTTCGGGGCCGCCGGGTCGCCGCGCTCACCAAGACGGGGGGCTGGAGCACCCATGCGGTGCTCGACGCCGCCGACCTGGTCCCGGTGCCGGACGGCGTCACCGCGGTCCAGGCCGAGACGGTCGTGGTCAACGGCATCACCGCCTGGCAGATGCTGCACCGTCTCGCGCACGTCCGCGCCGGGCACACCGTCGTGGTGATGGGCGCCAACGGCGGCGTCGGCTCGGTCCTCGTGCAGCTCGCCCAGCTGGCCGGGGCCCGCGTGATCGGCACCGCGTCGCCCCGGCACCACGACGCGCTGCGGGGCGCCGGCGTGATCCCGGTCGACTACCGCGGCGACGTGCCCGCTCAGGTCCGAGCGATCGCCCCGGAGGGTGTGGACGCGGTCTTCGACCACGTCGGCGGCCCCGGCCTCACCGGTTCGTGGATGCTGCTGCGCCGCGGCGGCACCCTCGTGTCGTACGGGTCCGCGTCGACCCGCGACGACAGCGGCAGCAAGCAGCTGCCCGTGCTCAAGCTGCTCGGCCGGCTGTGGGCGTGGAACGTGCTGCCCAACGGCCGGCACGCGTACTTCTTCAACGTCTGGGGTGGTCTGTGGCGCAAGGACCGTTTCCGCGCCAAGCTGCGCGCCGACCTGACCGCGGTCCTGGAGGCGATGGCGGCGGGCAAGGTCACCGCGGCGGTCGGCGCCGAGCTTCCGCTGGCCCGAGCCGCCGAGGCGCTGCGCCTGGCGGAGTCGAAGACCGTCGCCGGCAAGGTGGTCCTCACCCCCTGAGCGCTGGTTCCGGAACCCCGCTCATACTTTCGGCTAGGCAGGGCTCGGCCGAGCGGTTAGCGTGAAACGTAGTGAACGGTCGCCGCGTGCGGGCACGGCTCTCTGCCCGCTGATGGAGGACCTCATCCGATGACTATTGCCGCTTCGCGCCGCGTCTCGACCGACAGCGCCGCCGACCTGCTGGCCGAGATGGCAGCCGTTCCCGCCGGCGACCACCGCCGTTCCGCTCTGCGTGACCGGGCGATCGAGGCCTGGCTGCCGCTCGCCCGCCACCTCGCCCACCGCTACTCCGGCCGCGGCGAGCCCACCGACGACCTGTTCCAGACCGCCACCGTCGGCCTGATCAAAGCCGTCGACAAGTTCGACCCGGACCGCGGCGTCGACTTCGCCGGC
>NZ_BOQP01000027.1 GCF_018332715.1 Winogradskya consettensis
GCTGCACGTCGATGAGCCGTCGCCGCACGTGGACTGGTCCTCCGGCGCGCTGCGCCTGCTGACGGAGCCGCGACCGTGGCCGGCCGGGGACGCCCCGCGCCGGGCAGGTGTGTCGTCGTTCGGGATCAGCGGCACCAACGCGCACGTGATCATCGAGCACGCCCCGCCGGAGGGTACACCCGAAGCGCCCACCCCAGTCCCGGCCCCGCCTCTGATCCCGTGGGTGGTCTCCGCCCGCGACGATCGCGGTCTGCGGGCGCAGATCGAACGACTGGGGGAGTTCGCCTCCGCGTACCCGGAGCTGGATCCCGTGGACGTGGGCCGGTCGCTGGTGTCCACCCGGGTATCGCTGGAACGCTCGGTGGTCGTGCTGGGCCGCGATCGTGCCACTCTGCTGGACGGTCTGTCGAAGGCGACCCCGGGGGTGCGCTCTGCGGGCCGGACGGCGTTGCTGTTCACGGGTCAGGGCAGCCAGCGCCTCGGCATGGGCCGCGGACTGTACGAGGCGTTCCCGGTCTTCCGGGCGGCGTTCGACGCGGTGTGTGACCTTGTCGACGGTGAGCTGGATCGTCCGTTGGCGTCGGTGGTGTTCGCGCCGGTGGATTCGGCCGAGGCGGCGCTGATTGATCAGACGGTGTTCACGCAGGTGGGTTTGTTCGCCCTGGAAACGGCGTTGTTCCGGCTGGTGGAGAGCTTCGGCGTGGTCCCGGACATGCTGTTGGGTCATTCGATCGGTGAGGTTGTGGCCGCGCACGCCGCCGGGGTGCTGGATCTGCCGGATGCGTGCCGGCTGGTGGTGGCCCGGGGCAGGCTGATGCAGTCGGCGCCGGACGGTGGGGCGATGGTCGCGGTCGAGGCCACCGAGGAGGAGATCCTCGCCGGGCTGCCTGCGGGGGTGTCGATCGCGGGGGTGAATGGACCGCGGTCGGTGGTGGTGTCGGGTGACGCGGACGCTGTGCTCGGGGTCGAACAGCAGTGGCGGGCGCAGAGCCGTCGTACGAAGCGGCTCGTGGTCAGCCATGCGTTCCATTCGGCGCACATGGACGGTGTCCTGGAGGAGTTCCGGTCGGTGGTGGCGGATCTGTCGTTCGCGCCGGCGCGGATTCCGGTGGTGTCCAATGTGACGGGTGTGACGGCGACGGATGAGCAGTTGAGTTCGCCGGATTACTGGGCGCGGCATATCCGGTCCACGGTGCGTTTCCACGATGGTGTCCGCCATCTGGAGAGCGAGGGGGTGACCCGGTTCGTCGAGCTCGGCCCCGACGGCGTACTGACCGCCCTGACGGGTACGGACGCCGTGGTGGCCGCACCGGTGCTGCGCGCGGGGCGTCCCGAGTCCGGTCAGCTGTGTGCGGTACTCGCCCAGCTGCATACCACGGGTGTGCCCGTGGACTGGTCGCCGCTGCTGGTCGGCGGTCGGCGGGTGGAGCTTCCGACCTACGCGTTCCGCCAGGACCGCTACTGGCTCGAGTCGGCCGGTACGCCCGGAGTCGCATCACCGGGCTCGGTGGCGACGGGACATCCGTTGGTGAGTGCCGCCGTGCAGCTGGCGGGATCGGGTGAGGTGGTGCTGTCGGGCCGGTTGTCGGCGGCGGACCTGCCCTGGCTGTCCGGGCACCGGATCGGTGACGCGCTCGTGGTGCCGGCGGCCGCGCTGGTCGAGGCGGTGATCCGGGCCGGTGACGAGGTCGGCTGCCCGGTGATCCGGGAACTGGTGCTGACCGCGCCGCTGGTCCTGCCCGCGAACCGGGCTCTCACGGTGCAGATCCGAGTCGGTGCCGACGACGGCGACGAGCGTCAGGTGTGGATCCACGCCCGGCCGGAGGGAGGCGTCCCGTCCGGCTGGACCCACTGTGCGGACGGCCGTATCACCGCGGCGCCGGACGAACCCGAACCCGAACCCGGCCCCGGACCCAGCCCTGCCGGCGCTGACGGTGTCGATGTCGCCCTACCGGAGGAACTGCATGCCGACGCGGCCCGCTACGGGCTGCACCCCCTGCTCTTGAGCGCGGCGACGCTGGCCGTCGCCGGCCCACCAGCCGGTCCCGGCCTGGTCCGCGTCCCGCTCGCCTGGCGCGGGATGCGGTTGCTGGCAGGCGGGGCGATCGCGGTGAAGGTGATCGCGACGCCGGTCGACGACCGGGCGGTGTCGCTGGTGCTGCTCGACGCGACGGGGTCCCCGGTGGCGGCGGCGGACGCCGTTGTCTTCGAGGATCAGCCGCTGGCGTCGTTCCGGGCGGCGCAGGACGGGCCGCCGGCCGAGCCGGTCGCGATGCCGGTCCGACCCGTCGCACGGATCGCACCGGCCCCGGCGCCTGCCGAGCGGCTCACCTCCCTGCCCGTGCCCGAGCGCCGTGAGGCGGTGCTCGACCTGGTCCGCGCGGAGGTCGCCGCCGTCCTGGGGCACCCGGACCCGGACGCCGTCGACCTGGACCGCTCGTTCCAGGAGCTCGGGTTCGACTCGCTCGCCGCGGTCAACCTGCGCAACCAGCTGGGCGCGGCGACCGGGATACGGCTCGCCGCCACGGTGGTGTTCGACCATCCCACACCGACGGCGCTCGCCGGTCATCTGGTGGCGCTGGCCGGGCCGGCCGTCGAGCACGGGTCACCGCTCGCGGAACTGGACCGCCTCGAGTCGGTCCTCGCCCGGATCGGCCCCGACGACGGTGAACGCGCGCGGATCTCCGCGCGGCTGCAAGCGATCGCCTCCCGCTGGCAGGACCAGCCGGACCCGGATCTCACCCGCGACATCGGGTCGGCCTCGGCCGCGGAGATCTTCGACTTCATCGACAACGAGCTGGGTCGCACCGCGAACTGACGGCGCCGCTCCCGGAAAGATCGTGGGTAACCATGTCCGAGCAGGAAAACAAACTCGTCGACTACCTCAAGTGGGTCACCGCCGACCTCCAGCGCACCCGCCGGCAGCTGAGCGACCTGGAGGAGAGCCGGAGCGAGCCCATCGCCATCGTCGCGATGGCGTGCCGCTACCCCGGTGGCATCGCGTCCCCGGAGGACCTCTGGGACCTGGTCCTGGCCGGGCGCGACGGCATCTCGCCGTGGCCCGCCGACCGCGGCTGGGACGTCGACCGGCTCTACGATCCGCAAGGGTCCACGCCCGGGACGTCGTACACCCGGGAAGGGGGTTTCGTTGACGACGCGACCTCGTTCGACGCGGGTTTCTTCGGCATCTCCCCGCGTGAGGCGCTGTCCATGGACCCGCAGCAGCGGGTGCTGCTGGAGACCGCGTGGGAGGTCTTCGAACGCGCCGGGATCGACCCCGCCACCCTCAAGGGCAGCCGGACCGGGGTGTACGCCGGGGTGGCCGGGCAGACCTACCTCGACCTCGACGGCCCGCAGGAACTGGAGGGCTACCTCACCACCGGCCGGCTCGGCAGCGTCGCGTCCGGCCGGATCTCGTACTTCTTCGACCTCGACGGCCCGGCGGTCTCGGTGGACACCGCCTGCTCGTCGTCGCTGGTCGCGCTGCACCTGGCCATGAACGCGCTGCGGGCCGGCGAGTGCGACCTCGCCCTGGCCGGCGGAGTCACCGTCAACGGACACCCCGGCGGCTTCATCGACTTCTCGCGGCAGCGGGGCCTGGCGCCGGACGGGCGGTGCAAATCGTTCGCGGCGGCTGCCGACGGCACCGGGTGGAGTGAGGGCGCCGGTCTGCTGCTGGTGGAACGGTTGTCGGACGCGCGCCGGCTGGGGCACGAGGTGCTGGCCGTGGTGCGCGGCTCGGCGGTGAACCAGGACGGTGCGTCGAACGGTCTGACGGCCCCGAACGGCCCGTCGCAGGAACGCGTGATCCGGCAGGCGTGGGCGAGCGCCGGCCTGACCGCCGCGGACATCGACGTGGTCGAGGCGCACGGGACCGGCACGCGGCTGGGTGACCCGATCGAGGCACAGGCGCTGCTGGCCACGTACGGCAAAGAGCGTTCCCCCGACCAGCCGCTGTGGCTCGGCTCCCTGAAGTCCAATATTGGGCATTCGGTAGCGGCCGCAGGAGTGGGCGGGCTGATCAAGATGGTGATGGCCATGCGCCACGGCATCCTGCCCAAGACCCTGCACGTCGACGCGCCCAGCCCGTTCATCGACTGGGATTCCGCCCCGGTACGACTGCTGACCGAGGCCCGGACCTGGCCGTCCACCGACCGTCCCCGCCGAGCCGGCGTCTCGTCGTTCGGAGTCAGCGGCACCAACGCCCACGTGATCCTCGAACAAGCCCCCGCACCTGTCCCCGCCGAACCGCCCTCGGCGAACCGGGCAGCGTCCCCACCGGTTATCCCGTGGGTCATCTCGGCGCGGGACGAGCGGGCCCTGACGGCACAGGCCGTCCGGCTGCACGACCATGTGACGCGGCACCCGGAGCTCGACCCGGTCGACGTGGCCTGGTCGCTGGCGTTCTCCCGGCCGGCCCTGGAGCACTCCGCGGTGGTACTGGGCCGCGATCGGCGTACGCTGCTCGACGCCCTGCCCACGGTCACGAGCCGCGCCCCGGGTGGTCGCACCGCGGTGCTGTTCACCGGTCAGGGCAGCCAGCGCCTCGGCATGGGCCACGAGCTGTACGAGACGTTCCCGGTCTTCCGCCAGGCCTTCGACAACGTCTGCGAGCTCGTCGACGCGGAGCTGGACCGGCCGCTCGCGTCGGTGGTGTTCGCACCCGCGGACTCGATCACGGCGGCGCTGATCGATCAGACGGTGTTCACGCAGGTGGGTCTGTTCGCCCTGGAAACGGCGTTGTTCCGGCTGGTGGAGAGCTTCGGCGTCGTCCCGGACATGCTGCTGGGTCATTCGATCGGTGAGGTCGTGGCCGCGCACGCCGCCGGAGTGCTGGACCTGCCGGACGCGTGCCGGCTCGTGGCGGCACGGGGCCGGCTGATGCAGTCCGCACCTGACGGTGGGGCGATGCTGGCCGTCGAGGCCACCGAGGACGAGGTGCTCGCCGTCCTGCCCGCGCGGGTGTCGATCGCGGGGGTGAACGGCCCGCGGTCGGTGGTGGTCTCCGGCGACGCCGACGCCGTGCGGCAGGTGGAGCAGCTGTGGTCGGCGCGGAACCGCCGGGTGAAGCAGCTGGTCGTCAGCCATGCGTTCCATTCGGCGCACATGGACGGTGTCCTGGAGGAGTTCCGGTCGGTGGTGGCGGGGTTGTCGTTCGCTCCGGCGCGGATTCCGGTGGTGTCCAATGTGACTGGTGTGACGGCGACGGATGAGCAGTTGAGTTCGCCGGACTACTGGGCGCGGCATATCCGGTCCACGGTGCGTTTCCATGACGGTGTCCGCCATCTGGAGAGCGAGGGCGTGACCCGGTTCGTGGAGCTCGGCCCCGACGGCGTACTGACCGCCCTGACCGGCGCCGCTCCCGTCCTCGCCGCCCCCGCCCTGCGGGCCGGCAGGTCCGAGACCGACCAGTTCTGCTCCGTCCTGGCCCAGCTCCACACGAGCGGTGTCCGCGTCGACTGGTCGCCGTTGCTGACCGGAGGCCGCCGGGTGGACCTGCCGACCTACGCGTTCCAGCGCAGCCGCTACTGGCTGGAACCGGCCGCGGCCCGCCCGGCGAGCGGCCATCCGCTCGTCACCACGGTCGTGGACGTCGCAGGCTCCGACGAGACGGTCATGACGGGGAGGCTCTCGCTCGCCCAGCAACCCTGGCTCGCCGGGCACCGCTCCGGTGACCTGACCGTCGTCCCTGCCGCTGCCCTCGTGGAAGCGGTGGTCCGCGCCGGTGACGAACTCGGCTGCACGACCGTCCGGGAGCTCCTGCTCACCACACCGCTCGTGCTTCCCGAACGCGGAGCGCTCTCGCTGCAGGTCCGCATCGGCGCTGCCGGCGACTCCGGCGACCGGCAGGTCCTGGTCCACGCCCGCCCCGACGTCCCCGAGCCACCCGCCTGGGCGTTGTACGCCCGGGGAACCCTGTCCAACGATGACCACGAGCCCGGTTTCGAGCTGGACGAGGGGCACGACGAGGTACAGCTGCCCCCGGAACAGCAGTCGGCCGCCGCGTCGTACGGCCTGCACCCGGATCTGCTCGACGCGGCTCTGCGTGTCGCCCTGCCGGGTGCGGCGATCGCCCTGCGGGATGTGCGGCTGTGGGCGGGCGGTGCGACTGCTCTGCGCGTACGCGTCACTGTCACCGGTCCGGACACCGTCTCGCTGGACCTGGCCGACCACCAGGGCCGTCCGGTGGCTTCCATCGGCTCGCTGGCGACGCGCCGGACCGCGGCGGTGGAACTTGCCACCGCCCGCGTGGGACACGACGACGCGTACTTCGCGGTGGACTGGAAGCCGGTGCCGTTCGCCGACGCGCCGGCCCTGAGCTGGGCCGTGCTGGGCGACCATCGCGGGTTCCCGGGCGTGGCGGTCTTCGCCGAAGCGGCCGAAGCGGCCCGGTCCACCGACCGGCCCGGGGCTGTCGTCCTCCTCGCCGGACGGCCGGACGACGCACTGCCCGCGGGTGTGCACGCCGCCACCAGCGACGTGCTGCGATCCGTTCAGCGATGGTGCGCCGACGAGCGGCTGGCCGGGACCCCGCTGGTCGTGGTCACCCAGGGCGCTGTCGCGGTGGACGGTCAGGTCAGCGACCTCACCGGCGCGGCGGTCTGGGGGCTCGTCCGCTCCGTCCAATCGGAGATACCCGGCCGCCTGGTCCTGCTCGACGTCGATGACATCACCTCGGTGGCTGCGATCGTCGGCGAGGTGGCCGCGGCGGGAGTGCCACAGGCCGCCGTCCGCGACGGCCGGTTACTGGCGCCAGTCCTCGCCCGGACCGTGCCCGGTACTGCCGGGCCGGTATGGCCGACCGACGGCGCGGTGCTGATCACTGGCGGCACCGGCGGCTTGGGCGCGCTCATGGCCCGGCATCTGGTACGCGTGCACAACGTGCCGGAGCTGGTGCTGGTCAGCCGTCGCGGCGCCGACGCCCCGGGTGCCGAGGCACTACGCAACGAGCTGACGGACGCCGGGGCCCGGGTCCTGATCGTGGCCGCCGACGCGGGGGACCGTGACTCGCTGGCCCGTGTCCTCGCTGACCTCCCGCCGGACGTCACGATCCGGGGCGTGGTGCACGCGGCGGGTGTCCTGGACGACGGCGTGCTCAGCTCCCTGAACGCCGGACGGTTGACCGGGGTGCTGCGGCCGAAAGCCGACACCGCATGGCACCTGCACGAGCTGACCCGCGATCTCGGCCTCACCGCGTTCGTCATGTTCTCCTCGATCGCAGGTGTCATCGGAGGTGCGGGCCAGGCGAACTATGCGGCCGCCAACGCGTTCCTCGACGGGCTCGCCGCGTACCGCCGGGCCCGTGGTCTGGCCGCCACGTCGGTGGCCTGGGGCATCTGGGACCAGGAGGGCGGCATCACCGCCGGCCTCGGCGATGCGGACCGGCAACGGATCGCCCGTGCCGGGTTCCCTGCCATCGACGCCGGCCGGGGACCGGCGATGCTGGATGCCGTCATGACCGCCGGCCGTCCGGCCGTGACCGTCACCCCGGTCGATCTGGTCGCGATGCGGTCGCGACCGGCCCAGGTCCCGTTCCTCTTCCGTGAGCTGGCGGGCCGGCCGCCCCGGCCGGCTGCCCGGGCAGCCGGCGACGTCGACGGCCCGTCCCTGGCACACGCGTTCGCCGGGCTCGAGCCGGCAGGGCAGGACCGGCTGATGCTCGATCTCGTCCGGCGCGAGGCGGCGGGCGTTCTCGGCCATGCCGGCCCCGCCGCGATCGACGACCACCGCAGCTTCGCCGAACTCGGCGCCGACTCGCTGACAGCGGTGGAACTGCGTAACCGGCTCGCCGCCGAGACGGCGGTGCCGTTGCCCGCCACCCTGGTCTTCGACCACCCCACGCCGGTCGACCTCGCCCGGCACCTCGCTACCCAGCTGCGCATGGCGACCCCCGGCGCCGTGCGGGATACCGAGCACGACGTCGACTACGCGGCCGAGGTCCGCCTCGCCGAGGACATTCGCCCGGCGGCGGGCCACGGTCCGGTACCACCGGCGGAACCGGGGCAGATCCTGCTCACCGGCGCGACCGGTTTCCTCGGCGCGTTCCTGCTGCGGGACCTCATGCGCACGACCACCGCCACGATCCACTGCCTCGTCCGGGCCGCGGATGCCCGGCAGGCCCGGGACCGGCTCGAGGACAACCTGCGCTGGTACCAGGTGGCGGACCAGGTGGACGGGGCCCGGCTGTCGATCGTCGTCGGGGACCTCGCGGCGCCCCGGCTCGGGCTCAGCGAGGAGACGTTCGACGGACTGGCCCGCTCGGTGGATGTTGTCTACCACGCGGGGGCGACGGTCAACTGGCTACGGCCGTACACCGCGCTGAAGGCGGCCAACGTCACCGGGACCGAGGAAATCCTGCGGCTGGCGGCGCGGCACCGCACGGTGCCGGTGCACTACGTCTCGACGGTAGGCGTCTTCGCCGGCCCGGTGACACCGGGCCGCCCGCTCGCTGTCACCGACCCCACCGGCCCGGCCGAAGCACTGCCCAGCGGCTACCTGCGCAGCAAATGGGTGGCCGAGGGCCTGCTCGAACTGGCCCGCGAACGGGGCCTCCCGGTCTCCGTGCACCGCGTCGACGTGATCTCCGGCGACCAGGACCACGGGGCCTGCCAGACCCGTGACTTCGTCTGGCTCAGCCTCAAGGGCCTGGTCCAGGCCGGCGCGGCCCCCGCCGACCTCACCGGCGCCTATCACCTGACACCGGTCGACTACGTCAGCGCGGGCATTGTCGCCCTGTCGCAGCGCCCCGAAACAGTGGGAAAGACGTTCCACTTCTACAACAAGAGCTCCCTGCGGCTCACCGACATCGTCACCCACCTGCGATCCATGGGGTACGCCCTCAGCGCCACCGACAGCGACACCTGGCACACCATCGTGCGTTCCGACCGGGACAACGCGCTGTTCCCGCTGCTCGACGCGTTCGCCATGATGCAGTCGGACAGCGGATCGTTCTATCCGGCCATCGACGTGTCGGCCACGGAGCGGGCGTTGCACAGCACCGGGATCGCCTGCCCGCCGCTGACCGCCGACCTGTTCCGCAAGTACGTCGGCTTCTTCGTCGGGGCCGGCTACCTCCCACCGCCCGGTAGCACGGGCCGGCCCGCCCTCGCCGGGCTGCTCGGGGACCCGTCATGACCGGGGTGGCCCTCGACACGCGGTGGCTGCGGCAGCTGCATCCCGGGGACGACCAAGCCGTCACCCTGATCTGCCTTCCGCACGCCGGCGGGTCAGCCAGCTTCTTCTTCCCCCTCTCCCGGGCACTCGCACCGCAGTGCCGGGTGCTGGGTGTGCAGTACCCGGGCCGCCAGGACCGGCACCGCGAGCCGGTCATCGACGACATGCACACACTCGCCGACCGGCTCTACCCGGCCGTGGCAGCGGTCGCCCGGCAGGGTCCCGTCGCGCTGTTCGGGCATAGTATGGGCGCCGTGCTCGGCTACGAACTGGCGGCCCGGATGCGCGCCGACACCCTGCCGCCACCGGTACGGCTCTTCGCCTCCGGCCGCCGGGCGCCGTCACGCCATCGCGACGAACAGGTGCACACCCTCGACGACCCCGGCATCGTCGCGGAACTCCACAGGCTGGGCGGTCCGGGCAACGTCCCGGGCGACCCCGACCTGCTACGACTCGCGTTACCGGCGATCCGCGGCGACTACCGGGCCGTCGAGACCTACCGGGAGCGGCCCGGCACCCTGCTCGACTGCCCGATCACCGTTCTCACCGGCTCCGGCGACCCGGTCGTCGACGCCGGCGAGGCCCGGCGCTGGGAAGCGCACACCACGGCAGCCGTCACCGTCCTCACCTACCCGGGCGGTCACTTCTTCCTGGTCGACCACGCCGCCGATGTCACCGCCGTCATCCGCGAGGCCCTGCGGTGACGATCTGCATGCAGTGAGCCGGTCGACGTCGGCCGCCGCCAACGCGGACGCGACCGGTGCACCCATGAGAAGGGAAGTGGGTGCACCGGGCAGGGGTGGCAGGGCGGCCCAGTGGGTCACGCCCTCCTTCGGGACGGGATCGTACGGTTTACAGGTCACCTGGTCGGAATCCCAGTAACGGCCGCGGCCAGGACCGGTACGCCGTCGGGCGGGTTCTCGAGCCGGGCATCGATCCATGTCATGGTGGCTCGTGCAGCGCCTGCGGCCCGGAACGGGCCTCGCCGTGGTGCGGGCTGCACCACGGCGAGGCCGGTTGATGTTTTTCGGATGTGTCAGCTGAAGGCGGGCTTGGTCGTTGCCGCCCAGTCGATGGTGGCCGGGGCTGCTGCCTCGACCTGGTTGGTGTCACCGATGCAGCGCTTGGTGGAGCCGTGGTCCCGGAGGTCGTTGTCGTTGACCCAGCCGCGGGTGCTGTCGGTGTCGGAGACCGTGACGACGTACGTCCAGGGTGTCGGCGCCGTTGATGTCGATCGCGTAGCAGTGGTAGTCGAGGCTCCAGCCCGTGATGTTGGTGGAGCTCACCGCGCAGCGGGTGCTCGAGCCGACCCGGGCGGTGGCGCCGTACCAGGCGACGTGGCCGCCGGTGGTGTCGATGTCGGCCGGGGCGCCGCGGCCGCAGCTCCAGTGGGCGGAGGCGGGTGCCGGGGCGGCCAGTGCGCCGAGGGCGACGGCGGTGATCGCCGAGGCGATGGCGAGCGGCCGGGATACCTTCTTGTTCATAGCTACTCCTTTGTTGGTGTGGCTGAGGGGAAGGGTCACCAGGCGCCGAGCGCGAGCCGTCCGCCGACCTTGTCGAGGTCGAGGGTGCCGCCGTTGTAGAAGGTGCCTGCTGAGGTGAGTCCGTTGCGGAAGACGTTGAGTTGCCAGTCGCCGGCGGGCTTCTGGTAGGCCATGACGATGTCGGCGCTGCCGTCACCGTCCACATCGGCCGCGTCGACCCGGTTGCCGACGTTGCTCAGCGAGAAACTGCTGTCGGCGTCGTAGTCGGTGGTGCGGCTGAACGCGGTGCCGGTCGAGGTCCAGCGGTAGATGTGCATGGTGCCGTTGTTGTTGTCGTACGCGAGGGCGGGTTCGGCCTTGCCGTCGCCGTTGAAGTCGGCGACGACGAGGCGGCCGGCGGCGTTGTCGAGGTTGAGGCTGCCGCCGTTGTAGAAGATGCCGGCGGAGGTGACTGCGCTGCGGAAGACGTTGAGCTGCCACTTGCCGTCGTTGTTCTGGTGGGCGGTGACGATGTCGTCGTCGCCGTCCCCGTCGATGTCGCCGGAGTCGACCCGGTCGCCGACCGCGGCGAGGGCAAAACTGGTCGACTCGTATTCGGTGGTGCGCTGGAAGGACGATCCGGTCGACAGCCAGCGGTAGATGTAGGTGTTGGAGCCTCCCTTGTCGTAGAGCAGGGCGGGTTCGGCTTTGCCGTCGCCGTTCCAGTCGCCGACGACGAGGCGTCCGCCGGCCTTGTCGAGGTTGAGGGTGCCGCCGTCGTACCAGATGCCGGCTGAAGTGACCCCGCCGCGGAACACATTCATCTGCCACTGACCATCGGGCTTCTGGTACGCGGTGACGAGGTCATCGACGCCGTCACCGTCGACATCACCGGATGCCATCCGGTCGCCGACGCTGGGGGCGTTGTAGCTGTTCCCGACGTACTCGGTCGTGCGGGCGAAGGCCGAGCCGTTCGACGTCCAGCGGAACAGGTGCGTGGAGCCGCCGCCGTTGTCGTACATCAGGGCCGGTGCTGATTGGGACTTGTCCACAATGGTGTTGACGCGGACCGGTGTGTAGCGCGCCGCGTTCGACTGGCTCCACGTGTCCCGGATCGTGTTGCGTGTGCCGGTCTGCTCGATCACCTCCGGCTGGGTGTGTGCCGAGTCCGCCCAGCGGACGAACAGTGCGACGTGGTCGTCGGGCCGCAGCAGCGCGTCGCCGGGCTTCAGTGCCGAGCGGGCGATCTCCGTGGTGACGAGGTAGAGGTTGCCGGTCCAGTAGTCGCTGCCTTCGCCGCCGAGACCCCAGGCCATCGACACGAACCCGGAGCAGTCGGTGCGGTAGTCGCCCAGGCTGTTGCGGTAGCAGTTCTCCTGGCTGTAGGGGACGCCGACGTCGAGCCAGGTCTGCGCCCGGGCGAGGACCTGCTCACGGGTCAGATGCAGGGCCGGCCCGTTGTCGTCGCACCCCGCGAAGCCCGCCTGCACCGTCGCGGCCCGAGCCGTCGGGTTCGGCGCCTCCTGCGTCGACACGCTCGGGTAGGAAGCCAGTGGCGGGTCGGACGGTGGATCCGCCGGGTCCGCGGATGCGGCGGTGGCGCCGCACATCAGGATCAGTGGCGCGGCCACCAGGACCGCCGCCCGTCGGCGCCAGGATATCGAAGTGTGCATATTCCTCAGTTCCTCCCCGTGGACCGGGCGGGGGTTCGCCCGGCCTCGCTGAGGGAGAGTCTGCGGAGGATGGCTACCGGCCCGCTGGAGGGCTGCAACCCGTACCGATCCCGTACTACGGTGATCCTCCGATCCGGATCTACGGGGGTAGCAAATGGACGAATCGGGGATGACGGTTGGCGCCCTGGTACGGGACACGCGAACCCGCCTGGGCCTGACCCAGGGCGATCTGGCGAAGCGGGCCGGCGTGAGTCTCGGCAGCGTCCGCGACCTGGAGCAGGGCCGGAGCAGCTCGCCACGGCCACGGCTGCTCGACGCGCTCGGCGGCGCGCTCGGGATGGGCCACCAGGACCTGAGCCGCCTGCGTCAGCTCGCCCGGCCTGCCCCGCTCGTACCGGCACCCACGAACGGCGGCCCATTGCGGATCTCCGTGCTCGGACCCCTCGGACTGACCCGGGCCGGGCAGGAGGTGAGCATCGGCGCCGGCCGGCACCGGATCGTGCTGGCCCGCCTCGCGATGACCCCGGACCGTCCCGTCGGCCGGGACGAATTGATCCACCTGCTGTGGGCGGACGACGCGCCGCCGTCCGCCGCGAACGTCCTGCAGACCCACGTGAGCCGGCTCCGGCGGCTGCTCACGCCGGGGATGGTGGAGCTGGCGCCCGGCGGCTACCGGCTGCAGGCCACCGCCGCCGAGCTCGACCTGGTCGCCTACAGGGAACGCCTCGCCGGCGGACGTGACCCGCAGGTTCCGCCGTCCGTGGCGTTCGACCTGGTCCACGACGCGCTGGAGATGTGGCACGGTGACGTCCCGGCCGCCGGCGTGCCCGAGCTGGAGGACGACCCGCTGGTCACCGAGCTGGCCGACGAACGGGTCGAGGCGGCGATCCGGCTGACCCGGCTCGGCGAGACACTGCACCGGGAACCGCAGGTGCTGCCGGTTCTGCGGCGGCTGGCACCCCGGCACCCGTACCACGAGTCGCTGCACGCACGGCTGGTCGTCGCGCTCGCCGCCTCCGGTCAGCAGGCGGCGGCGCTCGAGGTGTACGACGAGGTCCGCGCCCGCCTCGCCGACGAGCTGGGCCTCGACCCCGGTACGGAGCTGCGCGAGGCCCGGCAGGCGGTCCTGCGTACCCGTCCCGACGAGGTGCGGGCGCCGGTCGTCCGGCCCTGGCAGGCACCGGCGCCGCCCCTGGACTTCACCGGGCGTACGGCCGAACTGCACGACGTCGGCCGTGCCCTGCGCTACCCGTCCGGGCCGTCGGTCGTCTGTGTGATCTCCGGGATGGCGGGGGTCGGCAAGACCAGCCTCGCGTTGCAGGCGGCCCGGTCGGTCCGGCAGGACTTCCCGGACGGACAGATCCACCTCGACCTGCGCGGTGCGGACCGGCAACCGGTGGGTACGCCGTACGCCCTCGCGCGTCTCCTACGCGCTGCCGGCGTGCCCGGCCGGGCGGTCCCGGTCGACCCCGACGAGGCGGCCGCCCTCTGGCGCAGCACGGTCAGCGACCGGCGGCTGCTGGTGGTGCTGGACAACGCACGCAACGCGGCCCAGGTGCGTCCGCTGCTGCCCGGACCCGGTGGCAGCGCCGTCCTGATCACCAGCCGCAACCGCTGCGCCGAGCTGGACGGCGCGCACCTGGTCGAACTCGGCACCCTCAGCGTCACCGAGGCGCTCGGCATGCTGGGAGACCGCGCGGCCGACGACGCGACGAGTGCCGAGGCGCTGGTCGAGGCGTGCGGGCTGCTCCCGGTCGCGTTGCGGGTCATCGCCAGCCGCCTCAAGGACGGTCGCGTCGCGATGCACGACCTGCTGGACCGGCTCGCCGACAAACGGTCGCGGCTGGCCCGGTTCAGCATCGGCGACATCGGCGTCCAGGCCAGCTTCGAGTTGAGCTATCAAGAGTTGAGTACGCCCGTCAGCAGCGTGTTCCGGGCAGGTGCTCTGATCCCTGGCGAGACGTTCCACCCCGCCGCGGTTGCCGCGCTGGCCGGCGTCGGCGAGCAGGACGCCACCGCGGCGCTCCACGAGCTGACCGCCGAGAATCTGGTGCAGTGCACCGAATCCGGCCGTTTTCGCTATCACGACCTGCTGCGGCTCTACGCGGCTCAGCGGCCCGGGGACGATCGGGATCCGGCAGCCCTCGGCCCGCTGTTCGACTGGTACCTGGCCCGGACCGCCGCCGCGATGCGCCTGGTGTACGCCGAGATGGTCCGGCTGCCGCTGGACATCCCCGCCGACCCGGCGGGCTTCACCGACGTGAACACCGCCACCGCCTGGCTGCACGAGGAACTCACCGGCCTTCTCGCGGCGATCGACCTGGCCGCGGCCGGTCCGCACCGGGCCCGCGCCTGGCAACTGGCCGACCAGTTACGCGGCTACTTCTTCGTGCACCGCGACGTCGTGTCGTGGCTCGGTTCCGGGCAGACCGGGCTGGCCGCGGCGCAGGCTGCCGGTGACGACCTGGCGCAGGCCGCGATGCACCAGACGATCGGGCAGGCGTACTGGGCGGCGGGCGAGACCCAGCGGGCCGGCGAGGCGTACCGCGCGGGCGTCGACGCGGCCCGGCGCGGCGGCTGGCTCATCGGCGAGGCGTACCTCTTGCACAACCTCGGCCTGATCCGGCAGGAACTGGGCCAGCCCACCGAGGCCGAGCAGCTGTACCGCCAGGCCCTGGAGATCAGCGAAGGCCCCGAGTTCAGCCACATCCGCGCCGTCACGTTGAACGACCTCGGCGCGATGTGCAACGAGACCGGCCGCCTGACCGAGGCCGTGGTGCACTTCAAGGCCGCTCTCGCCCTCAACCGCGGCGCCGCCCGCCGCCGCTCGGCGGTCGTCAACCTGGGCAACCTGGGTATGGTGCTGCGCCTGCTGGAGGAGTTCGACACCGCCCGCGAACACCTGACCGCCGCCCTCGACTACCACCGGACGACCGGCGCGCTGAACGGCCAGATGGCCACCCTGGACGAACTGAGCCTGCTCTACCAGCAGCAGGCCGAGTGGTCCGCCGCGCTCTCGGCGGCCACCGAGGCCGTATCCATCGCCGTTCGCCTGCGTGACCTGCGCTCGGAGGCCGGGGTGCTGGCCACCCTGGGGTTCGCCCTGCTCGGCGCGCGCGCGATCGAGGACGCGGCCGAACGCTTCACCCGCTGCCTCCAGCTCTGCCGGGACAACGGCTACCTGTACTTCGAGGTGCAGGCCGGGGTCGGCCTGGCCGAGGTCCGGCTGGCGTCCGGCGACCCCGCCGAGGCCCGAGTGGTGGCCGAGGCAGCCCTTGACCTGGCCGACCGCAAGAAATACCGCATCTTCCAGGGTGACGCCCGCCTGGCCCTGGCCCGCACAGCCATGACAACCGGAGATCTCGCACGAGCCGAGCGGCTGTGCAAAGAGGCCGCCACCCTCCACGAGGGCCTCCCGGCCCGCCTGCGAGCGGGCCGGGAACTACTACTCGCGGCCGCCTGGCGTCACTGATCTGATCGCTGCCGACAGACCGTTCATCGACAAAAAACGACCGTTGTCAATTTTTTAACGACGACGATTTAATCGTCAAAGGATATCAGGAACGCGGCATCAGGTGAATCGTGGAGCGAATGATCGAGCGATTCGATGACCAATGGCGGCGGGATCGAGACGGCACGGTAACCCGCACCTCTGATCGAGATGCGGGTTATCGCTCAGGCGTCTAGTCCAAATCTATTGCGATTTCCTGGTCTGCTATGCGACCGACCAGATATTGGTAGAAGTGAGCGTCGCGGTCATCGAGAAGACGTTGGTCGGGAACTGAACCTCTGCCTTTTCCGTGATTTGAGTTACATCGAGTACGATGCCTTCCGTGTACGTGCCCGCAGTGATGTAGTAGACCGGCGTTGCGTCGAAGTTCGCGTGAAGATTCGGTTCTGCCTGCAGGGCGTACACCGGCTTGCCGGACATCCCGAGGCCGATCGAGGCCTGGCCCGGCGGAATGGGGTTCTGCTGGTAAATGTAGAGGATTCCGTCCTGTGGCGGCGGGTTGTGCTGACCCTTGCCGGTCTCGAAGGTGTACGTGTCGTTGCTCGCGTTGTAGGTGAGATTGACCTGATCACCTCCGACAGTCGGGGTGCTCCAGGTGTTGCTGGCTGAGGGGTCGGCCGGCCAGGTCTGGCCGACCTCGAACGACACCCCGGGAGCCGGCGTTCCGGTCTCGTCCCACATGAAACTCCAGTCGACCGTCCAGGTGAACTTCCCCTGGCTGGTCGGAGCAAGGGTCTTCTTGAGCCAGGCGGTCGACATCACTTTCGAGTTGCTGATGTTGGGGTTGTCCTGGTAGAGGCAGAAATCCAATTCCTGATCGGACTGGTTCGTGATGGCCAGCTCGTACGTTGTTCCCGGCATGATTCTTTCCCCTCTTTTGGCGATCCTTGTGGATCTCCGTCGTTTTCGGTTGCCAGTACACCGTCTTTGTCAATCGGGTGAGGCCGCAACGTGCTCGGAGGGTGATAGATGGGGCGGTTCAACCGTGATCCGGAACGTGTTTCGGAGTAAAACCGCCTCGGTTGAGCGCGCGGACCCGCTGTCAACCGCTGTCGCCTTCTTGACAAATCACCAAACGGCAGCGAGGCCATGCTGCGCGCCGCAAGATCATCGGTGCGGCCTGCAGTTCCGTCACCGTAGAAGAGGGACATTCACCATGAGCATCAGTCAGGATCGGCGCCCTGTAGTCGTCATGGATATGCCCGCACCGACCCGGTTCGCCGTGCTCGGGCCCCTGGTCGTCGAGCGGGTTGGGTCGGCGAATGTGGGCGGGCGGCAACGGGCGCTGCTGGACGCGTTGCTGGTCGATCTCGGCCAGATCGTCAGTGTTCCGCGCCTCACGCGGTGGATCTGGCCCGAGGCTGCGCCGACGAATCCGCGTAACGCCGTTCAGGTCCTCGTCGGACGGCTTCGGCAGCAACTCGGGCTGGGTATCCGCATGGCGGAGACTCCCGCGCTCATCACCGACGGAGCGGGATATCGGCTCGTGCTCGATGAGAATTGCTGCGACCTGCTCCGCTTTGAGCGGTTGGTTCGCGATGCCTGCCGCACGGCGGATCAGGCCGTGCGGGCGGCGCTGGTCGCAGAGGCGATGGGGTTGTGGCGAGGCCGGCCCTTTGACGGGATGTTGTCCCCGGCTGGTGACGCGGCGGTGACCGCGGCTCGGCAGCGGGTGCAGCGGCTCTACACCGATATGGAGCGCCTCGACGTCGCCGCGACGACGATCCCTTTTCAGGGCCGGGCGGTTCCCCTTCGCGGCAAACTGCGAATTCCTCAGGTACGCCCAGATGCCGCACTCCGTCCTAGGGTTACCGCCGCCTTGGCGGGCTGTGCCGAACTCGGCCAAGCCGTGCTTGTCCGGGCGCCGGCAGGTTTCGGCAAGTCCACGGCCTTGGCGCAATGGGCTGCTACCCGGCCGGCGGGTTCGGTGGGGTGGGTGTCGCTCGACGATGGTGACAACGACCCGTCGCGCCTCTGGTTGCACGTGGCACATGCACTCGGTGTGGGCGATGTCCCCGGCACCCAGCCCGGCAGCAGGCAGTTCCTCGACGCGATGCTCGATGGATTGGAGGCCGGCTGCGGGACGCGGTGGCTGGTGCTCGATGATTATCACCGCGTGACGAACCCTGACATTCACGCCGACTTGGCCCAGGTGCTCGATCTGCTGCCCGCGACGGTCGGCATGGTCATCGCGTCGCGTGGCGAGCCGGGGTTACCGCTCGCCAGGCTGCGGGCCAGCCGCCGGTTGCGAGAGGTCGGCATCGATCTGCTCCGTTTCACCGCGCCGGAAGCCCTTGAACTGCTTGACCGAGGGTTCGGTGTGGATGCCACCGACAGCCGGGTGGCCCGGTCCGCCGATCGCGCGGACGGCTGGGCGGTGGGCCTCTGCCTGCTCGGGCTGGCTCTGCGGGACCGGGCGCCGGGTGAGGTCTCCGAGCCGGCGTTCGACTGCCAGAGCGAGTTTCTCGGCTATCTGGACACGGAGGTCCTGGACCGGCTCCCGCCTCGCATCCTGTCCTTTCTGCTTGCCACCTGTGTGCTCGACCGTCTTGCCGCTCCGCTCTGTGACGCGGTCGCGGCCATCGACGACGGTGCAGCCCTGCTCGATCAGTTGCGGCGGCTCAACCTGTTCGTCATCGACGTCAACCGGGATGCAGGCTGGTTCCGCTATCACCACGTGTTCGCGTCCGCCTTGCGTGCCCGGCTGGAACGTGACAATTCGGCGTTGATCCCGGTGCTGCACCGGCGTGCGTCGAGCTGGTACGCCGCGCATGGCCATCCGGACGACGCGATCTCCCACGCCTTCGCGGGCGGCGATAACGCATCCGCCGTACGTCTCGTCTCCGGGGAGTTCGCGAACCGGTACCGGGCCGGTCACGTTGTCACCCTCGCCGCCTGGCTGCGTGCCCTGCCCGATGAAGCGGCTGTGGTGGATCCCGGTCTCGCCCTCGGAGCGGTCCTGTTGTTCCACGAGGTCGGCGATCTACGCGAACGGGAACGCTGGCAGCGCAACGAAGCCGCGCACGGTGCCGATGTGATGCCCATCGAGGACCGCGAGAAGTGGCACTTGCTCAACCGTACGGTCAGGCGGCTCGAGACCGGTGACGTTCACGGGGCGGTCCGTGACGGTCAGGCGGCGCTGGCACTCGGCGCCCCCGGGGGCTTCGCCGACACCGCGTGGTGGCTGACCGCATGTCGCAGCATGCTGGCCCGGGCTCTGTTCTTTTCCCGGCGGCTCCCGGAGGCGCGCAAGCAACTCGTCGACGCCGGACGTAACCGAAGCGAACACTTCACGCACCGAGTGACCCTGCCGGCGCTGCGCGGCCTGATCGCCGGAATGCTCGGTGAGCACGAGGAGGCTGCCGCGCTGTCGGGTGAGGCGCAGGAGCTGCTCGATCGGCTGCAGACATCCGGGGTCTTCCGGCTCACTACAGAGGCACGCCTGCTCACCGCCGTGCTGAGCCTGGAGCGAAACGACCCCGCGAACGCCCGGCATATCCTGGCCCGGATCGTCGAGAGCCCGGCCTGGCCCCACCCCGATCTGCCCGTGCAGGCCCTCGTCGTCGGATTGCTCTGCCGAGCAGAGCATGCGCTCGGCAACGACGGACCAGCCCGTAGATGGCTCGCCGAGCTGGCAGCGACGCTGCAAGCCTGCCATGGAGCGGAGCTGCTGACTTCTCTGCACGCAGAGCTTGAGAAGCTCCTTGGCCCGGCCCTGACCGCCGGTGATCCGCTGACCGAACGGGAGCGATCCGTGCTCCGCCTGCTCCGGGGGACCCTTACCCTCCCGGAAATCGCGAACGAGCTGTGGGTCTCGCCGAACACGGTGAAGACCCATGTTCGCGCGATCTACCGCAAGCTGGAGGTAACTAGCCGCAGCGAGTTGCGGGACAGATGATGCCTGCTGGTGCTGACGGGGTTGCACACGAGGAGGCGCTCGGCGCGGAGTGTGCACGGGCGGGTCGTACGCGGGATCCGTTGTCGCTGGTGCTGTTCGACATCGACCATTTACGGCGGTGGGGAGTTCGCGGTGCTGTAGCCGCGGACAGCGCCGCAGGACGCGTGCGCGAGGCGATCGCGGAAGCGGTGATGGAGCTCGGAACGGCGACGGTATCGGTCGGGGTCGCTGCCAGTCCGGTGCATGCCCCGTCCGCGGAGGACCTGGTGCTCGCCACGGACCGGCTGCTCTACGACAGCACGGCTGCGCCTACTAACGCATCACCGTCAGCGCGATGACCCACCTCGTCGACGAAACGCCCTACGGCAGCTTGAGGAGCATGCGTCCCACGATCGCGTTCTCGTTCACCGGGCCGCTCTGCCGGGAGTCCTGCGACACGATCCGGTGGTCGCCGAGCAGGTAGAGCTGGTTCGGTGGGACGGTGACCGTAGTGCAGTCGGTGTAGGTCTCGTCGGGGTAGTCACTGGCCAGGTATGGCTCGTCGAGCGGGGTTCCGTCGACCAGCACCCGGCCGCCCGCGCAGGAGATCGTGTCGCCGGGCAGCCCGATCACGCGTTTGACGCGCAGCGAGGTGGGTGTGGTGAGCTCGACGATGTCGTCGCGGTGCAGGCCGGTGATGCGGAAGCTGACCTTGTCGACGAGGTAGCGGTCGCCGATCAGCAGGGTGTTCTCCATGCTGCCGCTGGGCATCGTGTGGACGGTCAGCAGCCATTGGTTGACGGCCAGGCCGGCGACGACGGCGATGATCAGTACGGATACAGCGCGGCGGGTGATGCGTACGTGCCGGGGGAGTTGGTGGATCCGGCGGCGGCGTTCGTGCCAGGCGGCGCGCAGGCCTCCCCAGGTCCATCGGATCGCTTCGAGGTTGCCGGTGGTCTCGGCGAACTCGGCGAGCACGGCTTCACCCCAGTCGCCGCCGCGGTCGCGTCGCCCGCGCACGGCGGCGACGAGGACGGCGTGGGCGATGCGGCGGGTGGGGGAGTTGGTGGCGCGGTGCGGCGTACTGATCAGCGGGCTTGTCATGCGAGACCACCCGCCGGGCGGGTCTGTGCGATCGAGGCGCCGGAGGTTTTGCGGGCGGCGAGGCGTTGCCGGGCGAGGGTGGCGCCTTCGGCGGTCAGCCGGTAGATGTGGCGTGGTGGGCGGCCCGGCTCGTCGGAGGGCTCCCAGGCTGTCTCGAGTAGGCGCTGGTCGGTGAGGCGCATCAGGATCGGGTAGAGGGTGCCGGAGGCGAGCGCGGTTTCCCTGCTCAGGTCGTAGCCGTATCGCCAGCGCTGCGGGTCGTCGAGCAGCGCCTCGAACAGCTGCAAGGTCTGCGGAGACGTGTGCGGGATCCTTGGCATGAGCAAACTCTACATAACCCGATATTGAATGTCGAGTTATGTAGAGTTTGATGGTCAACCTCAGCAAGTACCACTTCCTGTGGATGTTCGCGAAGGCAACCGGAGTCACCCCGCACCGCTATCTCGTCGATCTGCGGCTGCAGGGCGGTGCCGACCAGCTGTGCACCAACCGGGCCATGAGCGTCAAGCAGCGTCCGGAGATGATCGATACCACCAGGGTATCGGTCGATAGGGAGATGGTTCTTCCTCCGGGACGGCAACCGTCGTTGACTGGATGTCGGTCCCGCCGCGACGTGGGTCTGCATCAAGATTTCGACAACACCAGGAGCCATCGCGTGAACGAATCCCTGAACGGCAAGGTCGTCATCGTCACCGGAGCATCGTCCGGAATCGGTGCCGCGACGGTACGACTGCTTCATGAGGCGGGTGCCCACCCTGTCCTGGCCGCGCGTCGTGTCGATCGGCTCGAGGCGCTGAGCAAGGAACTCGACGGGGCGCTCGCCGTCCCCACCGATGTAACCGTCCCGGAGCAGGTCAGGGCGCTGGTGCAGGCCACGATCGACCGGTTCGGCCGGGTGGACGCCCTGGTCAACAATGCCGGGGCGGGCGCCGGGTCGACGATTGACGGGACGACCCCGGAGGCTTTCCTGGACCTGCTGAACCTCAACGTGGTGAGTGTCGTGACCGGCATCCAGGCGGTGCTGCCGCACATGCGGGCGGCCGGGCACGGGCGGATCGTCAACATCAGTTCGGGTGCCACCGGGATGCCGATGGCGGGCAACGCCATCTACCCGGCCGCCAAGACGGCGGTGAACTGGCTCAGCCAGGTGGGCCGGATGGAACTCCTGGGCGAGAACATCCAGGTCACGTTGCTGTTGCCGTCGATGACCGACACCGAGTTCTACCCCGCGGGCAGTCTCCCGGCCGGGTTGGTCGCGCACTCACCCGAGTACGTCGCCCGGGTGATCCTGCGGGCCCTGCGCACCGGCGAGGAGCGGATCGACATCCCGCACGGCCCCGAGCAGCCGGACTTCCCCTCGGCCGCCTGAGCGCCGGTGCTGCGTTCCGGGTGAAGTGACTTCCGGACACCCACCCCTGCGGCGACTGGACCATGATCGCTACCGTGGGTCGTGTGATTCAGCCGACGGACGGTCACGTACACACCGAATTCTCCTGGGACGCTCCGGGCGGCTCCATGGAACGGACCTGCGCCCGCGCGGTGCAGCTCGGGCTGCCGGCCGTGGCGTTCACCGAGCACGTGGACTACTCCCGGTGGACGGTCGACGAGGTGGTTCTGCAGAGCTCACCGCTGCGGCGCGAGCTGACCGGCCCCGACGGCGTGCTGGTCCCGCCCGAGCTGGATCAGGAGCGCTATCTCGCCTCGGTCGACCGATGCCGGGAGTTGTTCCCGTCGCTGCGTGTCATCAGCGGTGTCGAGCTGGGCGAACCGCACTGGAACGCCGTGCCGGTCGCGAAACTGCTCGGCACCGGCCACTACGAAAGGGTGCTCGGCTCGCTGCACGCGTTGCCCGTCGACGGCCGTCTCGTCGAGGCGAACGCGCTCTACCGGCAGCGGCCCGCGGTCGAGGTGTTCCGGCTGTACCTGGCCGAGATCACCGAGCTGATCGCCCGTACGGATGCCTTCGAGGTCCTCGCCCACCTGGACTATGCGATCCGGGGCTGGCCCGCGGAGGCCGGGCCGTTCGATCTGTACGCCTACGAGGACGAGTTCCGGCACGCGCTGCGCACTCTCGCCGCCACGGATCGGATTCTGGAGGTCAATACCCGCATCCCGCTGGCTTCGGAGATCGTTCGCTGGTGGCGCGACGAGGGCGGCAAGGTGGTCACCTTCGGCAGCGACGCCCACGTGCCGGACGCCGTCGGCACCGGGCTTGCCGCGGCCGTGGACATGGTCGAGGCACACGGTTTCCGGCCGGGCCGTCATCCGTACGACCGGTGGACCCTTCCGGGGTGACCGTCACCGCGGCCGCCTGATCACGACGCCGTCCTGGTCCCCGGGGTCAGGACAGTGCGAACTCGGGGTTCCGTGCCCGGCGCCGTTGCGGGGCCGGACCGGTCGGGGTGGGTGTGCACGGTCGGCGAGTTGCCGCGCAGGATCTATGGTGGCGACATGGACAACCGGGGTCTGACGCTGATGGCAGTGCACGCTCACCCGGATGACGAGGCCACCAGCACCGGGGGCGTGCTCGCGCGTTACGCGGCCGAGGGCGTGACCACCGTCGTCGTGACCTGCACCGACGGGCGCTGCGGCGACGGCCTGGAGGGCGCCAAACCCGGCGACGCGGGCCACGACCCCGAGGCAGTGGCGGCGATGCGCCGGCGCGAGCTGGAAGCCGCTTGCGCCGTCCTGAAGGTCACCCACCTGGAGACGCTCGGATATCACGACTCCGGGATGATGGGCTGGGCCACCAACACGGCACCGGGAGCGTTCTGGACCGTCCCGGTGGCCGACGCCGCGCAACGGCTCGCGGAGCTCATCCGCCGATACCGCCCGGACGTTGTCATCACCTACGACGAGAACGGCGGCTACGGTCACCCCGACCATATCCAGACCCACCGCGTGACCATGGCCGCGGTGGAGCTGGCGGGCCACCCGGCCAAGGTCTACTGGAGTACGGTCCCCGAATCGTGGATGCACGACGTCGCGGCGCTGCTGCGGGATGCGGGCGTCGAATGGGACGAGGCCGAGGTCGCTGAGCTTCCCCCGATGGGGCTCCCGGCCGACCAGATCTCCACCTGGATCGACACCACCGGTGTCAGTGCTCAGAAGTACGACGCCCTGGCCGCCCACGCCAGCCAGGGCGACGGCGCCCTCTTCCTCGGCCTCGGCAAGGAACGCTTCGCCCGGCTCATGGGGACCGAGACCTTCGTTCGTGTCCTCGACACGACCGGCGCCCCGACTCCGGAGGATGACCTTCTCGCCGGCCTCCGGTGACGTTGGTACCCGGCTATTCGACCGGGAGGCGTTCGGCTGCGGCCAGCAGAGTGTCGAGCGTGGCGCGGACAGCGGTGATCTGCTGTGCGTTCCTGCGGGTGAGGGCCAGCACCCGGCGTGGGGGGTGGCGCTTGATCGGATGGATGCTGACGTTCGTGTTGCGGCTGGCGCGCAGGGCGAGCGAGGGGAGGGTCGCCACCGCGAGGTCACTGGCGACAAGGGCCTGGACGACGACGTAGTCGTCGGTGCTGTGCCTGATGTCGGGGGTGAACCCCGCGGCCGCGGCGGATTCGAGCAGGTGCTGCCGGCAACTCGGGCATCCGCCGACCCATCGCTCGCCCCGCAGCTCCGCGAGCCCGAGAGCGCCCTGATCGGCCAGTGGGTGTCCGGGTGGAAGAACGAGCCGTACGGGGTCGGCCAGGAGCTCGATCCGGTCGAAGTCCGTGAACCGTTCCGGGGCCGCGGATGCGTGTGCGAAGACGATGGCGATGTCGCACTCGGCCGACGAGAGCGCGGCGGCCGCCTCCGGTGGTTCGAGTTGGGATAAACGCACCTCGATGCCGGGATGCTGGGCGGCCATGACGCGTACGCATCCTGCGACGAGCGTTGCGCTGGCCGAGGGGAAGGCGGCTATCCGGACGACGCCGGCGCGGGCGCGGGCATGGTCGTCCATCTCGCGGGCCGCGTCGCGCAGCGCGCCCGCGACAGCGTCGGCGTGCCGCAGTAACGCATGCCCCGCCTGGGTTATCTCGATGCCGCGGCCCTGCCGCACGGCGAGGGGAACACCGAGGACGCGCTCCAGGCGGCGCACGTGCTGACTCACCGCCGGTTGCGTCCAGCCCAGGGCGTCCGCCGCGGCCGTCAGTGAGCCGAGCCGGCCGACCTCCCGGAAGACCAGCAAGGAACGCGGATCAACCGGTGGAAGGCTCTGATCCCCGGCGTTCTCCGCGCTGGTCACGATGTAGCCGATCCTCCCGTCAACACCAAAGCCCTGCTTTGGTTCACCGGTAGAAGTATTGCATTGTGCCGTGGTGACGGCGCCGCGAAAATGGTGAAGCGGAAGGAGCCGATATGCGTACGATCGGAATGCTGGGCGGAATGAGCTGGGAGTCGACAGCCGAGTATTACCGGCTTACGAACGAATTGGTGCGGGAGCAGCTCGGCGGTGTGCATTCCGCCCGCGTCCTGCTCGACTCCGTGGACTTCGCCGACATCGAAGCGCTCCAGGCGTCCGGGCAGTGGAGCCGCGCAGGCGAGCTGATCGCCGCCCGGGCCCGCGCCCTGGAGCTGGCAGGCGCCGACCTTTTGGTGTTGTGCACCAACACCATGCACAAGGTCGCGGAAATCGTGGAGGGGGCAGTGTCCATCCCGCTGCTGCACATCGCCGACACCACCGCCACTGCCGTGCGGAGCGCCGGGCTGACGCGCATCGGCCTGCTCGGCACCGCGTTCACGATGGAACAGGACTTCTACCGCGACCGGCTCGCGACACACGGGATCGCCACGATCGTCCCCGACGCGGACGATCGTGCGACCGTTCATCGCGTCATCTACGACGAACTCGTCCGCGGCGTCGTCCGGGCCGGGTCCCGCGCCGCCTACCGCGAGGTCATCCAGCGGCTCGTCTCGCGCGGGGCGCAGGGCGTCATCCTGGGCTGCACCGAGATAGAACTCCTGGTCGGCGCGGACGACAGCCCGGTACCCGTCTTCGCGACCACCCGCCTCCACGTTCAGGCCGCGGTGGCACAGGCACTCATCGCCGAGCGCGCAGGCTGAGTCGTCAGACTCCGACGGCAACGGCAGCGGAGAACGGCTGGTGACGGCGTCGACCGCGCCTGGACGCTCCGGACCACCTCGTCGACCTCCCCGCTTGTCTGACCGGGCGCTGCCACCTGCTCGTTCATGCCGGTCTGGCTCGCCGAACGCTCTGCCCGGCCCGGCGGGGGTGTTCAGCGGGCGGCGCGGATGTCGATGAGCCCGTTGATGCCGCGGAGGAAGGTTTCGGCGATGATCTCCGGGTCGAAGAGGCAGCCGGCGGTCATGGCGCCGTCGCGCAGCATGACGAAGTGCCGGGCGGCCGGAGCGGGCTCTGCCTCGTTGATCCCCGCCATCAGGGTGGTCACGGTGTCGAGGAACCATTGCCGGTGGGCGAGGACCAGCTGGTGCACGGGGTGGGCGGGGTCGGGGTATTCGGCCACCGCGTTCAGGAAGGCGCAGCCGCGGAAGCCGGGGGTCCGGATGCTCTCGGCGATCGAGGCGGCCACCGCTTTCGCCGACTCGGCAGGGGTCGCGCCGCCGGCGATGGCCGCTTCCGTCTGGTGGCGGATGCCCTGGTCAGCGGCGTTGAGATACGCGAGGACAAGGTCTTCCTTGCCGGGGAAGTGCCGATAGAAGGTCGCCCGGGTGATCTTGGCTTCGGCGATGATCCGGTCGACGCCGACCGCGTGGATCCCCTCGGCGTAGAAGATCTTGCTCGCCGTGGTGAGGAGCCGCTGCCGTGCCTCGGACGGCCGGGTCTCGGTTGTGCTGCGCGTCATGATCCCATAGTAATGACAGAACGTTCATTCTTGCTATCCGCAGGCCCCGGGCCATTGCGACCGGCAGGTGGGTAGAACGTTCGGTCTTGACAGCGGGGCATGGTGGCTGCGATGGTTCTCGGGACAGAACGTTCGTTCTACAGGAGGATCGCCGTGAGCACCATCGCTGCTTCGCCCGGGATCTGGCAGACCGCCTCCGCCCTGCGGCGGCTGTACTTCATCCGAGCCGTGTTCGCCCTCGTCTGGGTGGGCCCGGCGATCGCGGTCAGCAAGGAGATCGGCCCGCTCACGGTGGTGCTGTTCGTGCTGTATCCCCTGGTCGACGCAGGCGCCGCGATCTACGACCTGCGATCGTCGCGGACGGGTGCGTCGCCGGCCCTGCTCTACGTGAACATCGCGGTCAGCACGATCACGGCCATCGGGCTGGGCGCCGCCGCCGCGTCCGGGATCCCGGCGATGCTGCGGGTGTGGGGCGCCTGGGCCATCGTCGCCGGTCTGGTGCAGCTGGTCGTGGCGCTGACCCGCCGGAAGATGGGCGGCCAGTGGGCCATGATCCTCAGCGGCGGTCTCTCGGTCGTGGTGGGCTCGACGATCCTCGCCGGCGCTTCCGCGGCCGACCCATCGCTGAGCAGCGCGGCCAGCTACTCCATCGGTGGAGCCATCTTCTTCCTGGTCTCGGCGTTCCGCCTGGGCCGCGCCGCGAAGGGAAACTGACATGAGCAGCACGGAATACGACGTCGTCATCATCGGTGCGGGTCCGGTCGGGGAGAACGTCGCCGACCGCCTGGTCCAGGGCGGTCTCACCGCCGCGATCGTCGAGCGGGAACTGGTCGGCGGGGAGTGTTCCTACTGGGCCTGCATGCCGACCAAGGCATTGCTGCGCAGCACCGCCGCGCTGCGGGCCGCCCGGCAGGTGCCGGGTGCGCGTGAAGCGGTGACCGGCACCGTGGACGCGGCCGCGGTCCTGGCCCGCCGCGACGCGTTCGCGTCGCACTGGAAGGACGACGGTCAGGTCAGCTGGCTGGAATCGGCCGGGATCGTCCTGCACCGCGGCCAGGGCCGGATCGTGTCCACCGGTGCGGTCGAGGTGACCGGTGACGACGGTGCCACCACGACGTTGACGGCGCGGCACGCGGTGGTCATCGCGACCGGGAGCAGCGCATTACTGCCTGACATTCCCGGTCTGCTCGAGGCGTCACCCTGGACGAGCCGGGAGGCGGCCGCGGCGAGCACGGTTCCCGGCCGGCTCGCGATCATCGGTGGCGGCGTGGTGGGGACGGAGATGGCGACCGCCTTCTCCGCGCTCGGCTCGGCGGTGACGGTACTGGCTCGCGACGGCGTGCTGCCCCGGTCGGAACCGTTCGCCGGAGAGCGGGTCACCGAGTCACTGCGGGAATCGGGTGTCTCGGTACGCCTCGGTGCCGAGGTCGCCTCCGTGAAACGCGACGACGCCGGGACGGTGCACATCACGCTGACCGACGGCGACCACGTCGAGGCCGACGAGATCCTGGTCGCGATCGGGCGTACGCCGAACACCCGGGACATCGGCCTCGACCGCGTCGGGCTGAAGCCGGGAGACTGGTTGAAGGTCGACGACACCCTGCGCGCCCTGGACGGCGACGGCGTGCTCGCCGGTGAGGGCCGGCTCTACGCGGCCGGCGACGTCAACCGGCGGGTGCTGCTGACCCATCAGGGCAAGTACCAGGCCCGCGCCGTGGGCGACGTGATCGTGGCCCGGGCGAAGGGCGAGAAGGTTGAGGACGGCCCGTGGGGCCGGCATGTCGCCACGGCCGACGAGCGCGCGGTGCCGCAGGTGGTGTTCACCGATCCGGAGGTCGCTTCGGTGGGCCTGACCGCTGCCGCAGCCATGGCCGCCGGCCTGCGAACCCGGGTCGTCGACTACGACCTGGGCGGGGTGGCAGGCTCCTCCCTGCACGCCGAGGGCTACAAGGGACACGCGCGGATGGTCGTCGACGAGGACCGCAAGGTGATCGTCGGCTTCACGCTGGCCGGTCCGGACGTCGCGGAACTGATCCACGCGGCGACGATCGCGGTCGTCGGTGAGGTTCCGCTGGACCGGCTCTGGCACGCCGTTCCGGCGTTCCCCACCATCAGTGAGGTCTGGCTGCGGCTGCTCGAAGCGTACGGCCGCTGAGTTCTGCAATGAGTACTTCGACCCGTAAGGAGAGCACCATGCCCACCAAGATCACGCTGATCATCGACAATCCCGCGGATGCCGGCAGGTTCGAGGCCATCTACGCGGAGGTGAAGGAGGCCGCTGCGACCCTTCCGAAGCTCCAGCGGCTCGAGTCGGCCAAGGTGTGGCCGAAGGAGGACGGCACCGAGACCCCCGCGTACCGGACGCTCGACCTGTACTTCGACAGCTACGAGGACGCCTCCGCCGCGGTCACCACGCCCATCGCCGGCGCGTTCTTCGGTGCGCTGGTGAAGTCGCAGGTGCCGTTCAAGGGGCTCTTCTGCGACATCGAGAAGTAGCCGGCCGCGATCGAGAAGTGGCCGGACGGGCCTGGTCAGCGCTTGGAGTGGGTGCTGACCAGGCCCTCGATGCCGTCCAGGAAGGTCTCGGACACCAGCGCCGGATCGAAGAGGCAGCCGGCGGCCATGGCACCGTCGCGGAGCATCACGTAGTGGTGGGCGGCCGCCTCCGACCGCTCCTGTTTGACCTGCGCCAGCAGGGAGTGGAGCGTGTCCTGGAACCACGTCCGGTGGGCGATGATCTGCTGGTGCACGGGATGGTCGCCGGCGGGATATTCCGCGGCGGCGTTCAGGAAGGCGCAGCCGCGGAAGCCCGGCGACTGTATCTGGTGCGCGATCGACCCGGCGATCGCGAGGAGAGCGTCGGCGGGTGCGGGGTTGGCGGCGATGGCCGCGTCGATCCCCTCGCGATCCATCCGGTGGACTTCGCGCAGGTAGGCGAGGACGAGATCCTCTTTGCCCGGGAAGTGCCGGTAGAAGGTTGCCCGGGTCACCTTGGCCTCGCTGATGACCCGTTCGACGCCGACCGAGTGGATGCCCTCCGCGTAGAAGATCTGCGTGGCGGTGGCGAGGAGTCGAAGTCGCGCCTCGGACGGGCGGGTGCCGGGTGCGGCGTGGGTCATGCCGCCATGGTAACGAGCGGAACGTTGGGCGTACCTGTCAGCGCACTTTGCGGATCCGGGTGACGCTGAGGGCGTCGAGGATGCCGAACAGGGCGCCACTGAGGAACAGGCCGGGGTAGCCGAAGGCCGCGATGACTCCGGGGGCGTCGGCGGGCAGCAGCACCTGGGGAGTGACTGCGCGAGGAAGGCGGCGCCGACGATCCTCACCCTGAGGATCAGCCCGGCTGCCTGACCAACGGTGCCTCCGTGGTCGCTTCGGTTTCGCGCGTGCGCCGGGGACAGGTGGCCAGGAGGCGGGCGCTGGTGCGGGGGCCTCTCCGGTGGCTCGGCGCCACGTGCCGCCGGGGGAGGGCTGCGGCCGGGCGGCCGGGGCGGAGCCGGAGCTGCAGCCAGAACAGCCAGCCGGCGCCGATGATGAAGCCGAGGCTGACGATCCGGTACAGCACGATGACCGCGATCGCCGCGGGCAGCGTCGCGCCGCCCGCCATAAGGCCGATCAGCAGGGCGCTGTCGATGACGCCCAGGCCACCGGGCACCACGGTCACCGATCCGGCCGCCATCGCCGCGCAGAAAGCGAGCAGGACCGCCAGGGGTGACAGCGACTGCTCACCGGCCGCCCGGAAGCACAGCCATAGCGCCGCGGCGTCGAAGAGCCAGTTGAGCAGGGCGTCCGCGCCGGCGGCCACACCCGCGGCCGGGCGCAGCTTCGCGGCCCCGAGTTGGTCGACGAAGCCGGCGATGCGGTCGTGCCCCTCACCGGCCGGACGCCGGCGCAGGCGGTTGACGGCCGCGATCGGGCGGCGCACCAGTGACTCGGCCGCTCCCGGGTGGGCGACCAGGTGCCGTACGCCGGCGATGATCGCCGCTGCGGTGCCCAGCAGGACAGCGAGGTTGACCCACGAGGCCGCACCGCCGGACACGAACGCGACCCCGGCGGTGATCGTGGCCAGCGCGGCGGCGGACAGGATCCCGGAGAGCGCGATGGCCCAGGAGGCGACGGCGGGGCTGGCACCGAAGCGGCGCATCTGCTGGTAGTTGAGCCGGGTGGAGAAGGCCGGGCCGCCGGGCAGGGTTTCGTTGAGGGAGTGGGCCGCGTAGGCGAGCCGCAGGTTGTCGCCGTAGGAGGAGCGGACCCCGGCCGAGTGCAACAGCCGCCGTTGCATTCGGGCGTACGCGCTCATGGCGGCCACTTCGGCGAGGATCACCAATGCGAGCCAGCCGAGGTGCGGCATCCGCAGTTGCTGCAGGGCCGCCGCGAGTGACGAGCGGCCGATCACGAGCTCGGCCGTGACCAATGCCGCTACGGCCCCGATCCCGATCGGCCGCAGCCATCGGCGCCACCGGATGCTCCCGGCGGGCAGTTCGATCGTCGTCACGTGCGGCTCCTGACCTTGACCAGCAACGGTGATCAAGAACGAACTGCGGCGATGTATTCCCTGATCAGCGCTGTGTCGTAGCCCACGCGCGTGGGGGATAGAACGTTCGGTCTTGACAAGCGGCTCGCCGGGTCGACATGCTTTGTGCGACAGAACGTTCCGTCTTTGTAGGGATCGAGAGGGTCATCGTGACCATCACTGCTGCTTCGCCCGGCATCTCCCAGACCGCGTCCGCACTTCGGCGGCTGTACTTCGTCCGGGCCGCGTTCGCGATCGTGTGGGCCGTCGTGACGACGGTGACCACCAAGGACGTCGGCCCGCTCTCGGTGACGCTGTTCGTCCTCTACCCGCTGTTCGACGTCGGCGCCGCCGTCTACGACGCGCGCTCGTCACGCAGGACCGGCTCGCCGACCCTGCTGTACGTGAACATGGCGGTCAGCACGCTCACCGCCATCGGCCTCGCTGTCGCCGCGGCGTCCGGTGCGGCGGCGATGCTGGGCGTATGGGGTGCGTGGGCGATCGTGGCCGGCGCGGTTCAGCTGGTCGTGGCCATCACCCGCCGCAGCATGGGCGGCCAGTGGCCGATGATCATCAGCGGCGGCATCTCGGTGCTGGCCGGTGCGAACTTCCTCATCCGGGCCGCCGGGGAGAACCCGCAGCTGGGTCAGGCCGCCGGCTACGCGGTCCCGGGCGCCATCTTCTTCCTCATCTCGGCCATCCGGCTCGGTCGTGCCGCGAAGGGCAACTGACGCCGCGGCCTGGACGTCCGGCCGGTGCCGCTATCTCGTCGGCGAAGAACCGGCCGATGCGACTGATGAGCTCGCCTTGAAGACCATGACCGCCCATTCCTTGCCGGGCCTCGACAGTGGCACGGGGTGACCGGCACCGGCAGGGATTGACACTCCTTCCTAAAGTGGCCGGGTGAATCGCGCAGAACTGGCCGACTTCCTGCGCCGGCGGCAGACGTTGCTGGTCCTCATACCAGGGAGCCAGGCATGAGGACCTACGACACCTCGCCAAGGTCTCGCAACTGGAGCCAGATAGCGATCTTCGTGGTGCCGGCCTTTCTGGTGCTGGGCACCGTCGCTTACGGCATCAACTACGTCGCGAACAAGCGCCTGCGCCCGACCGCTGCCTCGGCCGCGGACTGCCGGCTCGCCCAGAAGATGTTCGACAAGGCCGCGGCCTTCCCCGTCGGTGACGCCGCCGCCGCCGAGGTCTGGGAGACGCAGATCCGTCAGTACGCCCCCGGCCGGTTCGAGAACGACGGCGTCGCCACGCAGGTCCTGCGCTACACGATGTGGGCGCGGACCGAGGCCGCCGGGGGCACCGACCGGCCCGAGGCGGGCGTACTGGACGACATCGACAAGGAAGCACACGGCCACTGCGACGACAGCGGTGTCGAGATCACCATCAAGAAGCTCACTTTCTGAGGTACGTCGTCCACTCTCTCGCTAGGGACGAGAAAGCCGCATCTCGGGTTCGCTGAGCCGTGCTGACAGATCCGCGGCCGGCATCGGCCGGTCGTAGAAATAGCCCTGGGCGTACCGGTAGCCCAGCCGGTACAGGGCATCGGCCTGCTCGGCGGTCTCCACCCCTTCGGCGACCGCGCGCAGGGAGAGCCCGTTGCTGAGGTGGATGAGCGCCTCGGCGACCACGGCCTGCTGGCCACCCTGGGTGACATCGTCGACGAATGACTTGTCGACCTTCAAGGTGTCGACGGGACAGGTGCGCAGGAGCCCGAGGGACGAGTGCCCGGTGCCGAAATCGTCCAGGGCGATGGTGACCCCGAGGGCTTTGATCGCGTGCAGCTCGTTCAGCGCGGTGCCACCGTCGAAGACAGCGGTCTCGGTGACCTCGATGGTGAGCCGATCCGGTGCCAGACCGGTCTGCTGCAACACGGCGGCGACGTCGGTGGCGAAGCCCGCCTCGCGCAGCTGACGGGCGGAGACGTTGACGCTGACGGTGTGCGGAGCCCGGTCGCCGAGTTCCTGCTGCCACCGGACGGCCTGGCGGCAGGCTTCGCCGAGGATCCAGGCGCCGAGCGGCACGATCAGCCCGGTACGTTCAGCGGCGGGAATGAAGTCGACGGGGCCGACCGGGCCGCGCTGCGGATGGTTCCATCGGATGAGCGCTTCGACGCCGTACAGGTGACCGCCGGCCATGGCCACGATCGGCTGGTAGACCAGGTGCAACTGGCCGGTGTCCATGGCCACCCTCAGGTCGGCGGCGATCCGGGCCTGTTCGGCGCCGTGCCGGTCCATGTCGGGGGTATAGACGACGTAGCGGCCGCGGCCCTGGCTCTTCGCCTCGTACATGGCGACGTCGGCCCGGCGGAGCAGTTCATCCGCGGTACCGGCGCCGTTACCGGCCGGTGCGAGACCGATGCTGGCCTCGACGACCAGGTCGTGCCCGCAGGCCGAGACCGGGCGCCGCAGCTGCTCGGTGAGGCGGATCAGGGCGGCTTCGTGGTCGGCGGTGCTGCCGGTACGCAGGAGCAGGACGTACTCGTCGCCGCCGAGCCGGGCCACGGTGGTGCCCGGCGGCACGTGCGCGCTGAGTCGGGCCGCGACGGCGGTGAGCAGGGCGTCCCCGACGGCGTGGCCGAGGTCATCATTAATGATCTTGAAGTTGTCCAGGTCGATCAGGGCGATGCCGACCGCCGCCGGGTCGGCGTCGAGGGCTTCGGCGGTGTCCCGATCGAGGGCGACGCGGTTCGCCAGCCCGGTGAGAACGTCGTGGGTCGCCTGATGGGTGAGCTGCTGCTGGTATTCGCCGAGCTCGTGCAGCCGGACGTCGAGATGCGTCACCAGGGCAGCGTTGTCACGAAGTGTCATCATCTGGCGGGCGGCGACCAGAACGGTCACGATGACCGCCCCGATCGCGACGGCGAACATGTCATCGGTACGGTCATGTGCGCTGATCAGCAGCAACGTCCCGGTGGACAGCACAGCGGCGTACGGCATGATGCTCGGGCGTCGCGACAGCGGCCTCGACGCCGGCGGGGGCTGGTGTGCCGCACGCAGTTGCCGGTCCACGGCCAGACACAGCACCAGACACACGATCGGGATCAGTACCGGCCCGTTGGCGACCCCGGGAAACGCGGCGAGCAAGGGGGCGGTGGCCCCGCCGCCGGCGCCGATCGCACCGGTCAGCCCGAGCAGGTGCAGGGCGCGTCGGTCGATCGCCCCGGTGCCGGTGAAGGCGACCTTGACGAAGGCGAAGACGCAGATGAACCCGCCGCCGATGACGGCCAGCTCCGACCAGGTCCCGGCGAGACCACCGGCCACCCAGGTCGGGTAGAGCAGGTGCCAGCTGAACGTCAGCACGGTGACGATGACCGTGGCGATGTCCAGTCCGAAGCGGGTCCATTCGGCGCGCGAGCGGCGGGTGCCCGGGATGCGGAGCAGTCCGATCATCATCACCAGCAGCCCGGCCAGGTAGATGCCCGACGTGAGCCCGCTGACCTGGTTGCTGTAGCCCGCGGTGAGGTAGTCGTAGCCGTTGCTCAGCGACCCGAGGCCGATGAGGGTCACGCCCACGGCGACGTAACGCCAGAAATACCGGCGTGGCATGTCCTCGGTCTGTGGGGTTCCGGCCCGCCAGGCGCCCCAGGCAGCGATGAGCACGGCTGTCATCGGCATCGCCCAGCCGATCGCCGGCGGATCGTGGCGCACCAGCGCGACGACGAACCAGATCACCGAGAGGCCGGCGACCCCGGCGGAGACCGCCACGTTGGTGGCCGGACGCCATCGGGGCGCGGTGAGCGGGTCCTGATTCGTCGATGGGGGCTCCGCACCGTTCACGATGGGTTTATCGACCCGAACCGGTCCCAGATGAGGCCGGTTCCCTAAGGGATCTGACTAGCGGTGCTCGTGGGGCCCGATGGCGCCGGCCACGATCAGCTCGGGGAACTGGTCGCGGGGGTAGAAGCGACGGTGAGAGCCTCACTTCGGCCATCGAGGTCACCGGCGTTCTTCGGCCGGCGAGTCGGTGCTGCGGGTGACGATTGACGCCATCTGAGTAGTCCTGTGAGTTCCTGCTCGACGCCCTGCGCCCACTGCGCGCCGAGTGAGCCCGGCCCCGGCCAAGCGGAAATTGCCGCTGACAATGCGGCGGCCTGGCTTTCGGTGACGCGCCGTTGGACGATCTCGTCGATCCACGCCGCGACGTCGATGCCGGCAGCGACATCGCTACCGGCGAGCAACCATAATTCGACGAAGGTGCCGGCGAGGACACCCGCGAGGCGATGCCGGTCCGCCACCTGACGTCGTAGAACGGATGACACCCGGCCGGAACAGCGGTCGAACAACTCGGAGGACGCGTCACGGTCGTTGTCGGCGATCCTGCGGATCAGCCACCGCAGTCGCTGCGGGTCACTGTCCGGTTCGCAGGACCGGGGAACACGGAAATCGGAACGACAAGCCAGCATTGGCACCAAGAACTCCCGGGCGACGTAAGACGTACGCCGCCGGGGTCTGAGGCGACCGACCGCGGGCTTTGGGCCCGCGCTGCCGGAAACGCTACGACATCACCGACATGGGCAGTAGTCCTGCCACGAACGAGCGACTTGCCCCGCGAAACCCCCTGTGCGGCTGGTCGACGAGCCTCGCCGGTCATTACGCCGGGTGAGCGGTCAGGGTGAGGCGATCGTGATCACGTCGGCTGCGTCGCGGCGGGGGACTGCGGGAAGCAGGGGGCTCGACACCGGGTAGCCGAGTCGTACGGCGAGGAAGGGCACGCCGAGGTCGGACAGCATGCCGCGGAGCAGGTGCCGGGGCCAGGTCACCTCGACGGCCTCGCTGAGCGGGGCGGTGGCCAGGCCCTCCGCGGTGGCCAGCAGCAGGAGTGCGGAGACGGCTTCGCCGCCGCGGAGCAGGTCGAGGGGCTGGTCGTCGGTGCCGAAGACGATGACGTACGCCGCGCCCTTGTCATCACCGGGCCCGGCGGTCAGGCCCGCGGTCGCACCGTCGGGGGTGAAGTCACGGACCGGGACCCGCCGGGCGTCCGGCTGGACCATGGATGCGGGCGGAACACCGTCGCTGCGCCAGATCGGGCGGCTCGTCCACCGGTCGAGCTCGGCCTGATAGGCGGGGTCCTCGTGCTCGGCGCGGGCGGCCCGCTCGGTCGTCACGGCCAGCATCGGGATCTGATCCGCCGGGACGACGTGCAGGTAGGCGCCCTCGAACTCGACGAATCGGCGCAGCCGGGTGAGCATCTGCTCGGACACGACCCGGTCACCGAACGCCCGCCTGTCGGTACGGCGGCGGTGGATCGCGGCGGCCATCCGCTGGGCCTGCGGGTCGGCCGGGATCTCGGCGCCCAGGTGGATGCGGGCGAGCAGGTCCGGCTGGTCCGGGCCGGGGAACCTTTCGACGGTGACGGCGAAGCCGGCCGCGGCCAGCGCGGTGCGCGCGTGGTGCAGCGCGATGCCGCAGCTGATCAGGAGCAGCCGCCCGTCGGCGTCGACGGTGCCGAGGTGCCGGCTGCGGTCCACGCAGAGTTCCAGGGTGTCACCGGCGGTGTGCCAGGTCCACGGCTGGGTGTTGAACACCGAAGGTGCCCGCAGCGATGCCTGCGCGGCGGCGGTGAGGACAGCGGTCGTCTCTCCGCTGGTCAATCGCCTGGATGCGACGCTCATGGTGGAGACCTCAATTCTCGTCGTCCTCCACGGTGCCCGTTGCGGCCCGGACCGGGCAGGGACCTAAGTCCCGTCCGGTGGGGCTGGACGGCCCGGCCTTTTCCGCGCGGCGGGGGCGATGGTGAGGGTGCCTCACCCCCCATCGTCAGGAGCTCGTCATGACCGATCAGCAGTACGACCGGCGCATCGTCGTCGGAGTGGACAGCTCATCCGGCTCGAAGGCGGCGCTGCGCTGGGCACTGTCGCAGGCCGCACTGTCCGGCTCGACGGTCGAGGCCGTCGCGGCGTGGCAGGACCCCGCCATGACCACCTACGCGTACGGATGGTCGCCGGCCGAGTTCGACGACAGCAACATCCGCACCCTCACCGAGAAGGCGCTGGCAGAAACGGTCACCGACGCGATGAACCCGCAGAACCAGGTCGTCGAGGTCAGGACCACCGTGGTCCAGGGACTCGCATCGCAGGTGCTGCCCGCCGTCGCCGCTGGAGCGCAACTGCTGGTGGTCGGCAATCGGGGACACGGTGCCTTCGCGGGGATGTTGCTGGGATCGGTCAGCCAGCACTGCGTACACCACGCCCCCTGCCCTGTTGTTGTCGTTCCGGAATAGGCGCACCGGATGAGGACGAACGGGCGCCTGCTCGGCGCCGGGCTCGTGGGACTCGGTGTCGCTGTCGCCACGGTGGCGACGCTGGGCCCGCTCGTCCTCGGCGTGATCCGCTACCGGATCTCGCCGACAAGCCTCAACCAGGTCGTCGGGGGTAACGCGGCCGCGTTGTGCGTCGTGGCCCCGATCGCTGCCACAGTCGGCGTTCTGGCGATCCGTGAACACCCGGCGGCGCCGGTGCTGGCCCTGGCGCCGGCCACCTTTGTCGTCTACACCTACGTCCAGTTGATCGTCGGCAACGAGTACCTGCGGCTACCGGGCAACGTGGAGCGCTACTTCCCGCTCCTGCTGGGCGTCTTCCTGCTCGGCGCCGCCATCATGATCAAGGCCTGGAACAGTGTGCCGGCTGCGGATTTACCGGTGGCTTCAGCACGCGTCGAGCGCGTCGCGGGGCTGCTGCTGCTGGGCATCGCCGCGTTCGTCGTGGTGGGGCTGCACCTGCCGACCTTCCTCGACGCGATGCGAGACTCCCCGCAGTCGGAGCAGTACCTCACCAGTCCTACGGCGTTCTGGCTGGTGAAGCTCATGGACCTGGGCATCGTCGTCCCCGCCGCGATCACCGTCGGTGCCGGGGTGCTGCGTCACCGGCCCTGGGCCCGCAAGCCGATGTACGCCCTGCTCGGCGCGTACACCCTGATCGGTGCGTCGGTCGCCGGGATGGCGATCACCATGGGGATTCGGCGCGACCCCGACGCGTCCACCGCCACGACCATCGGGTCGGTCCTGGTCGCCACCGCGCTGGCAGCCGTCACCGGATATGTCTACCGGCCGCTCTTCTCACGGGCCGGGTCCCGGTCCAGCCCGCGGCGATGACCTCACCGCGGGCTGGATCCGGCCGGTCAGCAGGCCCGTAGGCAGCGCAGGAAGATGTGCGGGATGCCGTCGGCCGGGTCGGGGCCGAGGTCGGTCGCGGTGGACCGGAGGACGACGCGGCTGCCGGGTGGTTGTGCCGGACGTCAGGTCGATCCCACTGCCCAGGCCGGAGCCGTCGCCGGCGTAGTCGCCCGAGGCGGTGAACGCGATGTGGTCGCCGCTGCCCGAGATCTCCGCCTCGTAGACCGTGTTGCCGAAGTCGTCGTCGGCGGGCGTGGCCAGCCGGGTCGTGTCGTTCAGGAGGTCGCGTACGTACGCCTGCTGGCCGTACAACCAGTTGCCCTCGTCGTCCCTGCCGGTGAAGGCCGACACGACGAACGCGACGTACTGCCCGTCGTCGGAGATCGTGCCGCCGTCGCTGATTCCGGGGATCTGCCGGTCGCCGGCGAAGACGCTGGCCCGGGTCGTCGTGCCGGTCTCGAGGTCGCGGACGAAGACGTCCCGGTCGTTGTTGGTGTCGCCGGGCACGAGATTCGACGCGTACGAGGTGAAGACGACGTACCGGCCGTTACCGGAGATCGCAACGAGCGTGGAGGCGTAGCTGTTGGCAGGTTGCCCGGCGTGCCGTCCGGGGTGGCGTCGATCAGGACGGCGTTACCGGTCGGGGCGGCGGCCAGGGCGGGCGCCGGGGCGAGAAGGAGGACGTTCGATTCAGTAGAAATCCACATCGGATGGATAGGTTCCCGTCGACGGGAGACCGTTCGGTGCTTCTCGGGAGACGAAGAGTGGGGACGGGATCTTGAACAGGTTCAAGCGGGTAAGTGCGGCGCTGGCTCTCACCGTGGCGGTGACCGCCGGACTGACCGTGGCCTCACAGGGGTCGGCGATGGCGGCTACGACCAAGTTTGTCGGGGCTTTTGCGAACCCGACGGAATGCGCTGTCCAGGCCGCCTTCCGGTCCTGGGTCGATGGACACACCTACTGGTGTGACGGGGCGTACCTCTACACCTACGCCTGACCGCATCGCGTGGCGCGCGGCCCGCCGACGAGACCGGCGGGCCGTGCGCGGAGACGTTCAGTTGAGCGGGCCTCCGGAGGGCTGGGAGTCGGTGACCTTGCTGAGGTCGCACAGTGCGGCGACTTCGGTTTTGGCCAGGTTGGCGTTCTTGGGGACCGCTGAGAATGCGGTGATGAAGCTGTTGTCGAAGCGGTTTTCGTCGGTGTCGCAGCCGGAGTCCTGGGGTTCGGCGCCGATGCCGCCGCCGAGCAGGGTGCCGGCGGTGTCGCGCAGGACGTACGACGAGCCGCGTGAGACGAGGTCGGTGCAGTTGGCTGATCGGGTGCGGTAGGTGATGGTGCCGATGCCTTGCGGGTCGGTGCTTGTCTTGGCGGGGACCAGCGTCGTGGTGATCGGGGCCAGGCCGTTGGTGGCGTCGCCGGCGGGCAGCCATTGGGATGGCGCGAAGGTGATGGTGACGTCGGTGGCATCGGTGCCTTTGATGGCCAGGGTGGTGCCGACCGGGACCTTCGTCTTGGGGAGCAGGATCGGGACCTCGATCACCTGGTAGCGGTGGAAGGTGTCCTGCACCGTGCTGGTGCCGTCCGCGCCGAGGGCGTCGAAGGTGACGCGGGTGTGGTAGGCGACCTTGTCGGTGGTGTTCTCCAGGATCGCGCCGATGGTGACGGTGCTGAAGTTGGCGGCGTGCAGTGTGGAGTGGCCCTGCTCCGCGAGGCTGATGCCGGTCGGGTCACCTGCTGCTGCGGGATCCGGTGGCGGGGTGAGCAGGCGGCAGGAGGCTTGCGGGGGCGTGTCCTGTCCGGTGCAGGCTCCGACGGTGCCCGTTATGGTGACGGCCGCGACGGCGGCCAGCCAGATCCTGCGTCGCACCTGGGGGATCCTCTCGGGTCAGCGGTCGTTGCCGTAGTACTTGTTGGAGAGCTCGGCGATCTTCGCGAACTGGTCCTGGACGAGTTCGGCGGCTGCCTGGGCGACGGCGGCGGTGAACTGGTGTTCGTCCAGCGCCCGGACCGTGCCGGGTGCGATGTCGACCTGCCACTGTCGCATTCCGACGGCTTTGACGGCGATGCGGCCGTCGGTGGAGTAGCCGCGGGCGACGATCTCGTCGCGTTCGGCGCGCCAGTCGATGTCGCGGGCGCTGACCGGGGTGTCCTCCCCGGTGACCTGTCGGCCGGTGTGGTCGCTGAAGGTGCGCCAGTATTCGCGGGTACGGGCGACCCAGAGCAGGCCGGCCAGCGCGGTGAGACGCCGTTCGAGGTCGGATTCGGTGCACCGCTCGTAGAAGCCCTGCGGGAAGTGCAGGGTGAGCCGGTCCCGGTCGGTCAGGTCGGCGGTGATCGACCCGTCCGGGGTGGAGGCGCGTACGCGTATGGCCTGGATCCGGTCGGCGAGTTCACCCATCAGCGGTTCACCCTTCCGCGGTGCCGAGCCCGGTGGGCCCGTTGCCGGTGACGGTTGCCGCGGTGGCATCCGCCAGCGCCGGTCGCCGGGGGGTGAATGCCTCCGCGTTGCCCTGCAGGTAGCCGTGGGAGCCGGTCATCGCGTCGGCGATCACGCGTTCCTTGCCGGTGATGTCGGAGGCGAGCTCTTCGAGGCCCTTACGGATCTGCTCCACGACGTCATGGGCGTTCTTGCCGTCGAACTTCACCGGTTTCGGATCGTCGCCGGTGAACGACGCCCCGGACGAGGCCGCCTCCCCGACGATGGTCAGGCCCAGCGCGACCGAGGCGCCGGCTGACGGCCCGGCGGCGGCGATCGCGAAGATCGACCCGACCACGGTCAGCAGGCACGAGGTCTCTTTGGGGTTGCAGTCGAGCAGCACGTCCAGGGAATCCTGCGCGGCATGGGCCAGCTCGTCGACACTCCTGCGGGCCTCACGCCACAGGGCGCGCTCGGCCTCCATCGCACCTTTGAGGGCGAGGATCAGGGAGAACTGGTTGGCGGTCACCCCGGTGAACCGATCCATGAAGTTGGTACGGAAGTTGGTCGCGGCGGGCCCTCGCCAGTCCTCGATGAGGGTGCCGACCCGGGCGAACCCGCCCAGGGCCGGGTTGACGGTCACCGCGTCGGTGTTGACCTTGTCCTGGCCGGTGCCCTCGTTCAGCGTGCTCGCCGCACTCGCCAGCACCGTGATCGCGGGAGTGAAGACGTCCGGGTCCGGCATGCCCAAAAACGGGGTGAACATCTCCGCGACCCCGGCGAAGCGTCCCACGGTCCCGTCGACGGCGAGCTGAACCTCGTGGTCACTGCCGCCGCCGTACCATTTACCGTCGTCTTTTTTGTTGAATCCGCGTTGTTTGAGGTCCATCTCGATGGCGGACGTCTCGATCTTCGCGGCGTGCTCGGCCAGCTGTTCGTAGCTCACTGCGGTGTCCCGTCCTGCGGGTGCGCGGCTTCCACGGCGGGTTGCAGCTCCTGGAACTTCTTCGCCGCGACGTCGTCGGTCCGGGCGTACTCGTCGGCGGCCAGCACCATGGCGTCGCCGGTCAGTTCCAGGTTTTCCGCTGTGGTCCGCAGGATCTCGAAGACCGCGTCCCGGAAGTCGTCGAACGCCGGTTTCGCGGGGCCGTACGGGCCGCCGAGCTTGCCGTCGCGATAGAAGTTGTGGCCGACACTGTCCGTGAGCAGGAGGTTGCCGGCGGCGAGCCGGAACTGCTGTGCGACGGGTTTGAGCTGGTACTGGCCCGCTTCCCACAGGTCGACCAGGTCGGCGCCCAGTTCATCGCCACTGTGCGGCATCGTCGTCTCCCCCGACATCGCCATATCGAGACCGATCAGTCGCTCACGATAGCCCAGCGACGCACCCGCCGCGGCCCCGCGACTGTGTTGATCAGCTCAAACGCACGCCGGCGACGGTCGCGGCAGCAGGCTGTCCGAGGGCCGGCAGCCGGCGGCTTCGTGGCTCAGGCCGGACGGGCCGGGCGGGACTGGGTGTCGAGGCCGGCGACGAGCAGCGTGATGCCCAGGTTGAAGGCCTGTGGCCCGCGCGGGAGGTCGGCGGGGTCGAGGGAGTGCGGGGCGGCGACGACGCCGAGGCTGTCGGCTTGGAGGCGTTGTTGCTGGTGGAAGGCGTGGCCGACGAGGAAGAGGACCATGGTCTCCGCGGCGAGGCCGGTGGTCTGCGGGTCGAAGCCGCCGGCGCAGATCGCCCGGGAGAGGCGGTGGGCGAGACCGTCGGCGCCGAGGCCGAGGGCGAGGGTGCTGGAGACGACCTCGGCGCCGTCCTTGTAGGCCAGGAGTGCGTCGTGCAGTGCTGCGGCCTCGTGACGCACCTGGTCGCGCCAGTCGCCGGTGCCGGGGTCGGCGGGGCGGGCGCTCGCGATGATCTGGTCGGAGACGGCTGCCAGGAGGGCCTGCTTATTGGGGAAGTGCCAGTAGAGCGCGCTGGGCTGCACGCCGAGGGTGGTGGCCAGGTGCCGCATCGTGAGGTCGGGCAGGCCCTGCTCGTCGAGGATCCGCAGGGCGGCGGCCAGTACGTCCTCGCGGCTGTTGCGGGCGTACCCGGCGCTTGAAGGTCTCGGCACGCCGTCACTATAGTGACGGCGGTGTCCTGAACGTTGTTCAGGTGAACGGCGTTCAGGAGGGGTGCGGGTGGAGCGGTTCGACACGCGGGATGTGGCGAGGATCGTGGTCTTCGCCGCGATCATGGCTGTCCTGGGGTTACCGGGTGCGATCACGTTGTTCGGTGGCGCGGTGCCCATCACCCTGCAGTCGATGGGCGCCATGCTGGCCGGTGCTGTGCTGGGGCCGTGGCGCGGTGCCACCTCGATCGTTGTCTTTCTCGTGCTGACGTTCGCGGGCCTGCCGTTGCTGTCCGGTGGGCGCGGCGGAGCCGGGGTGTTCGTCGGCCCGTCGGCGGGTTACCTGGCCGGCTGGGTCCTCGGGGCGTTCGTCGTGGGCGTCATCGTGCGGTTCCGGGGCCGGCCGCCGGTGTGGTGGCGGACGGCGTTGGGCTGCCTCGTCGGTGGGATGGCCGTCGTGTACGCGATCGGCGTCCCGGTCCAGGCCGCTGTCACGCATCTCCCACTGGGCAAGACCGTGCTGTCCGCCCTGGTTTTCGTGCCGGGGGATCTGCTCAAAGTGGTGTTCGCGACGATCGTCACGATGGCGCTGTGGCGGGCGTACCCGCGGGCTTTCGAGCTGAAGTGACCGCGGCCTTGATCTGCGGCGATGGTGAGCTGACCGGGAGCGAGCTGGCTCGCCGGATCGCCGCGACGGATCCGGCCGTCGACGTGCCCGGCCGGGTGGTGCCCATCGTGGACTCCGACCGGGTCGCCGCGCTGATCCGCGCGCTGGCCGTCCGCGATGCGGGTGGCGTGCCGCTGATCGGCGACGACCGCTGGAACCCCGCGTACTGGGCCGGGTTGCGCGATCGGGTGGAGGCGGCGGCGCCCGTGCCCGAGATGGCGTGGGCCACGTTCACCTCGGGCAGTTCCGGCGCGCCACGGACCGTTCTGCGTACCGAAAAATCCTGGTCGGAATCTTTCGCAGCCGTGACCCGGCTGACCGGTCTCACCGCCGTGGACGTCGTCTACCTGCCGGCGCCACTGGTCTCCTCGATGACCGTCTTCTCCGTCGCCCACGCCCGGCACCTCGGTGCCACCGTCCTGCTGCCGCGCACCCACACCGTTTCCGCCGCAGACCTCGGCGTTGCCACGGTGCTGCACGGTACGCCGTACGCGCTCCGCGACGTGCTCGAACGGATCGAAGGCGGGGCAGCGCACCGGCTACGGGTTGCCCTGATCGGCGGCGCCCGGCTCGATCCGGACCTGCTCGCGCGCGCCGGCACCGCCGGGATCCGGGTGGTCAGCTATTACGGAGCCGCCGAACTGTCCTTCGTGGCGGTGGACGCGGACGGGCACGGACTGAGCCCGTTCGACGGAGTTGAGCTGCGCGTCGACCAGGAATCGGTGCTGTGGGTGCGATCCTCGTACGTGGCCGGCGGTTATCTGGCCGACACCGCAGGCCCGTTGCGACGCGACGCGGACGGCTGGGCGACGGTCGGTGACCTGGCCGCCATGACCGGGGCCGGACGGTTGCGCCTGCTCGGACGCGATGACGGCGCGATCCTGACGGCGGGCGCGACGGTCATCCCCGAGGACGTCGAGGCGATCCTGCCGCGCGTCGAGGGCATCGCCGACGCGGTGGTGTTCGCGTTTCCGCACGCCCGCACGGGAGACCTGCTCGCCGCGGTCATCGAGCTCGAACCGGGACATCGGCCCCCGTCGGCCGCGGAACTGAGGGCCAGGACGGAAGCCCTTCTGACGGGTACGCATCGGCCGCGCCGGTGGTTCTGGACGGACCGGCTCCCGCGTACGCCCACCGGGAAACCGGCCCGTGAGCAGATCCGCCGCGACGCCCTGGAGGGCCGGGTGTCCCGCATTGTCTGAGTACCCCGTCATCGTGGCGGCGCGGCGTACCCCGATCGCCGCGTCCGGCGGTGCCCTCGCCGGCCTCGGCGCTGCCGAACTCGCCACCCCGGTCGTCCGGGCCTGCGTCGACGATGCCGCCCGGGCGACGGGCTCGTCCGGCCCGGTCGGGGACGTGGTGCTGGGCAACTGCATGGGTCCGGGTGGCAACCTCGCCCGGGTCGCCGCGCTGGGAGCCGGTCTGGGACACGCCGTGCCGGGGATGACCGTCGACCGGCAGTGCGGCAGCGGCCTGGCGGCGATCATCAGCGCCGCCGAGACGATTCGCGCCGGCGACTCCCGGCTGCGCGTGGCGGGCGGCGTGGAGAGCTGCTCCACCGCACCCACCCGGGCGATCGGCGGCGTGGTCTACCGCCGGGCACCGTTCACGCCCGCCGGACATCCCGACCCCGACATGGTCCGCGCCGCTCAGGATCTCGCCGTCCACGACGGGATCAACCGCGACCAGCAGGACGCGTACGCCGCCCGCAGCCACCGCCTGGCGTTGCGTGCCCAGGAGTCCGGCGGGTACGACGCTGAACTCGTACCCCTCGAAGGCTTCACCACCGACACGAACCCGCGCCGGCGGCTGCCCGCGATGCTCGCGCGTTTCCCGGTGCTGTTCCCGGACGGTGGCACGCTGACAGCGGGCAACTCGTGCCGCGACAGCGACGGCGCGGCCGCAGTCGCCATCGTCGCGCCCCACCTGCGGGGGAGTGCACCCGGCCTGGCCGTGCGCGCCACCGCGACCGTGGGCTGCGATCCGGCTCTGCCCGGCCTCGGCGCGGCCGTCGCGGTGCGCGACCTGTTGGCGCGTAACGGGATCGGCGTCGCGGACCTCGCCGCGATCGAGATCGTGGAGGCGTTCGCCGCGCAGACCCTGGCATCACTGACCAGGCTGGGACTCGCGGACGGCGACGACATCGACGACCGGGTGTGCGCGGGCGGCGGCGCCCTCGCGCTGGGTCACCCGTGGGGTGCGAGCGCGGCCGTGAGCGTGGTGCGGCTGTTCACCCGGCTGGTACGCGCGGGCGCGCCGGCCGGCACCCTGGGCCTCGCCACCGCCGCGGTCGGCGGAGGACTCGGTGTGGCAGCCCTGTTCGAGGTTGTCCGCCATGACTGACCGCGTCATCGGGTTCGAGCACGTCTCGGTGCACTTCGCCCGGCACACCGCGCTGCGTGACGTATCGGTGCGACTGGACCAGCGGCGCATCGCGGTCATCGGGTCCAACGGTTCCGGAAAGTCGACCTTCGCCCGTACGCTCAACGGTCTGATCGTCGCCTCCGAGGGCGGGATCCGCGTCCACGGCATAGATCCGGCCCGCGAGCCCAAACAGGTGCGCCAGCGGGTCGGGTTCATCTTCAGCAACCCGGACACCCAGATCATCATGCCGACCGTGGCCGAGGACGTCGCCTTCTCCCTGCGCCGGCGCGGACTGCCCCGGCAGGAGATCCGCGACCGGGTCGCCGCCGCGCTGGACGACTTCGGCCTCACCGCGGAGGCGGACTCCCCGGTGCACGAGCTGTCGAGCGGGCAGAAGCAACTGCTGGCCCTGTGCGCGGTGCTCATCGGCGAGCCGGGCCTGGTCGTGGCCGACGAGCCCACCGCGTACCTGGACGCCGCCAACAGCCGGCGGATCGCGGGTTTCCTGCTCGACCGGATGCCACAGCAACTGGTCCTGGTCACCCATGATCTGCGGCTGGCCGCCCGCTGCGACGTCGCGCTGCGATTCGAGGGCGGCCGGCTGGCCGACCACGGCGAACCCGGCCCGGTCATCGCCCGGTACGAGAAGGACCAGGACCAGCCATGATCTCGCTCTACCGGCCCGGCGACAGCCTGCTGCACCGCATGCCCGCCGGGCCGAAGCTGGTCGTCGTGGCGGGCCTGGCGACGGCGATCTCCCTGCTCCCGGCGAACCCGTTGCTGCTGGCCGCGGTGCTCGTGGCCGTCGCCGGCTGCTACTTGCAGGCCGGCACCGGGATCGCCGAGGCCGGCCGGCAACTCTGGCGGCTGCGCTGGGTGCTGCTCGTCGTGTCGCTGAGCCAGGTATTTTTCCTGCCCGTGCTCACCGTGGCCGCCAACGTCATCCGGGTCGGTGCGGTGGTGCTGCTGGCAAACCTGATCACTCTGACCACCCGTACGGACAGGCTCATCGACGCCCTGGAACGCGCCCTGCGTCCACTGCGCAGGGTCGGCGTCAACTCGGACCGGGTAGCCCTCATGCTGTCGATGACGATCACCACCATCCCCGTCATCGCCGGCTTCGCCGCCCGGATCCGCGAGGCCCAGCGCGCCCGGGGCGTGACGGTCTCCCCGTTCGCGGCCGTCGTACCCCTGCTCGTCATGGCCCTCAAACACGCCGACGACCTGGCCGACGCCCTGGTCGCCCGTGGCGCCGACTGACCGGCCGCCGGGCGGTGAGGTTGACAGAACGGCATTGCATTGATTGTGTTCGATGCAATACCTACTGACGGGAGCCCCCGATGTCGTGGATCTCCGTAGCCGCTGTTGCGGTCGCGCTGGTCGTGCCGGGTCAGGTTCCTGCGGCGGCGCCGGTGGAGCCCGTGCCCGGTGGGCCCCGGACGGCGGCGGAGGTCTACCGGTATCTGGAGGATCCGCAGCTCACCGGCGAGGGTCAGGAGGAGCCGCACGCCGACCTGCGGCCATACCCGGATGCCTCCTCCGCGGCCGCTGATGTGACCAGCCACGACGCCGCGAATCCGGAGGTGCGTTCGCTCAACGGCGATTGGCGGCTGAAGATCTTCGACCGGCCCGATGATGTGCCCGCGGCGTTCCACGACGCCGGGTTCGACGCGAGCAGGTGGCCTGCCGCGCGGGTGCCGCACACGTGGCAGTCCGACTTCATCGACCACCCGATGTTCCGCAACATTCCCTCGGAGATCGTCCCGGACGACCCTGCCAAGGTTCCGCACGACGTCAACCCGACCGGCGCCTACCTTCGTACCTTCGACCTGCCGAAGGACTGGTCCGGTGACCCTGTCTTCCTCCGCTTCGAGGGTGTGACCAGCAACTATCTGGTCTGGGTGAACGGCGGCTACGTCGGCTACGACCAGGGCGGCTACACCCCGGCCGAGTTCGACGTCACCGAGCGCCTGCACCCGGGACGCAACACGATCGCGGTGCAGGTGCACCGCTGGGGTTCCGGTGCCTACCTCGAGGACTTCGATCAGTGGCGTTACAGCGGCATCTTCCGCGACGTGTGGCTCTACCGGACCGGGCCGACCCGGCTGCGGGACGCGTACCTGACGACTCACGGTGACACTCTGAGCGCCCGGGTGGACGTCGCCGGTGTCGCCGGCAGGTTCACCGTGCGCGGCACCCTGCGCGACGCGAAGGGCCGGACCGTCACCACCGTCAGCGCGTCGACGGGCACCGGCAGGGTCACGCTCACCGCACCCGTGGCGAACCCGGCACGGTGGAGCGCCGAGGAGCCGAACCTCTACACGCTGGTGCTGGAACTGCTCGACAGCCGCGGCAGGTCGTTGCACACCACCGCGCAGCCCGTCGGCTTCCGCGACGTCGAGGTGCGTGACCGGCAGATCCTCGTCGACGGCAAGCGCATCCTGATCAAGGGCACCAACCGCGCGGAGACCGATCCCGACACCGGCCGGCACGTCAGCCGCGATGCCCAGCGCGACGATGTGTTCCTGATGAAGAAACTGCACTTGAACGCCGTACGGACATCGCATTATCCGTCCGATCCTTATCTTTACGACCTGGCCGACCGGCACGGTCTGTGGATCGACGACGAGGTGGACATCGAGACGCACAACCACGAGTCCTGCCCGTCGGTCTGTCTCGCGGACCGCCCGGAATGGCAGGCCGCTTTCGCCGACCGGTTCCGCGCGATGGTGGAGCGCGACAAGAACCACCCCAGCGTCATCTTCTGGGACACCGGCAACGAGGCCGGGCTCGGCGCCGCGCACTACGCGATGGCGGCGTGGGCCGACGCGAACGAGCCGACCCGGTTGCTCTATCACCAGTCCAACAGCCCCGACGGCGACGCACCGTTCGCCGACGTCGACGGCCCCCGCTATCCGACCCCGGCCCGGCTGGAGAGCCGCACGCTGAGCAGCACCAAACCGATCGTGATGGGGGAGTACGCCCACGCGATGGGCAACGGGCTGGGCAACTTCGACCAGTTCTGGGCCCTTGCCCGTGAGTATCCGCAGATGCAGGGTGGCTTCATCTGGGACTGGGCCGAACAGAACCTGCGCCAGCCGCTCGTGGTCACCCCCGACACGGCGAACGGGATCCAGGCCTTCCTGGTCGGCAAGCCCGGCACCACCACCGGCCACCGCGGCAACGCCGTCTCACTGTCCAGCCTGGACGACTTCGTCGACGTCTTCCGCGACCCGCGCCTCGACCTGACCGGCCCCCTCACCCTCGACGCATGGGTCCAGCCGGGGGAGTGGGCCGGCAGCTTCCCGATCCTCACCAAGGGGCAGTCGTACGCCCTGCAGATGACCGATCGTGACACGCTGGAATTCAGGGTCGACGGGAAGGCCGTCACCGCGGACGTCCCCGCCGACTGGTACGGCAGCTGGCACCGCGTCACCGGCGGCTACGACGGCACCACCCTGCACCTGCTGATCGACGGCACCGAACGGGCCACGACACCCCGCAGCGGCGCGGTCGACCCCGGTCTGTGGGAGGTCAACCTGGGCCACAACGCCGAGACGCAGCAGGACAACGACCTGTGGAGCGTACGTCTCGGCCGCGGCCTGATCGACGATGCCCGCATCTACGCCAGGGCACTGACCCCGGACGACCTGGCCGCCGACCCGTCCGGTACCGCCGTCCTGGCCCTGAACTTCGACACGTTCCAGCGTCGTGGCGACTTCCTCAGCCTCGGTATCAGCCTCTCCGGCACCGACGGCCTGGTGGGCTCGGACCGTTACGTGCAGCCCGAGACCGCCGAGATGGCCTGGGCGCAGGCGCCGATCCGGTTCACCCGGGACGGCGACATCATCCACGTGCACAACGAGCAGCAGGCCGGCGCCTTCGCGGTCACGCTGCGCTGGAAGCTCACCGAACAGGACCGTACGCTGCGCAGCGGCAGCCGTAAGGTCCGGCTGGAACCCGGCGCGACCTACGACCTCGACCCGGGTCCGCTCCCGGCGAATCCCGGCGACCGGGAGCGTTTCCTGAGCGTCGAAGCGGCCGGCGACACCGATCACGCGTGGGCGCGTCGCGGCTGGATCGTCGGGCACGACCAGTTCGCTGTCGGCGGTCACGCGGTGCCCGGCATCCTGCCGCTTCCCGTCGCGGGGGCCCCGGCGCTGTCCGGCAGCGGCGACCGGATCACGGTGTCCGGCAAGGACTTCACCTACCGGTTCGACGCGGGCCTGCTCACCTCGATGCGCGCGACGGGTCGTGAGTTGCTGCACGGCACCCCGGCCCTGGACGTCTACCGGCCACCGACGAGCAACGAGACGTACGACTGGGGCACCGACGACCGCCGCATCTGGCACGAGACCGGTCTGGACGCCCTGCGCACCACGGTCACCGGCGTCACGACCCGCACCGAGGCCGACGCCGTGGTGGTCGAGGTCCGCAGCACCGCGGCGGGAACCGGGATCTCGTTCGGCCAGACGATGCGCTACCGCATCGACAAACGGGGCACGATCACCCTCGCGCACGACGTCGTGCCCTCCGGACCGGGGATCACCTCCCTGCCGTACCTGCCGCGGGTCGGGATCTCGTTGCAGGTGCCCGATTCCCTGCACCGGTTCGCCTACTACGGCCGGGGCCCGCAGGAGAGCTACAACGACCGGCGCAGCGGCGCCCCGATGGGGGTCTACACCAGCACCGTCGACGACCAGTACGTGCGCTACTCGCGGCCCCAGGCCAACGGCAACCACACCGACACCCGCTGGGCCGCCCTCACCGACGGCCGCTCAGGGCTGCTCGTCGGCGGCACTCAGGACGTCAGCGTCACCGCCTACGACAACCTCGACCGCGCCGAGTACGACCATCAGCTCCCACTCGTGCGCAACCGCGGCTGGGTCACCCTGCACGCCGAGGCCGGCGAGACGGGCATGGGCGAGACACCGAACTCGGTCCTCGCGCCCTACCGGCTCTCCCCGACCCAGCCCTACCACCAGGAACTGGTTCTGCGCCCCCTCACCCGCGCGGAGGCGGCGGCCGGTGGCGTGCCCGATTCGGACGTCCCGGCGCCCTGCCCACCCGCGGTCTCCGTGCAGGCGCCGGCGCAGATCCAGCCCGCAACCCCCGTCGAGGTCCAGGTCCCGGTCCGGTCACGCTGCGCGCCTGGTCTGCGGGATGCCTCCGTACGCCTGGGAGCGCCCGAAGGCTGGACGGTCTCCCCGGAATCGGTCTCGCTGGGCGCCGTAACCGACCGCGAAACGGCCACTTTCACCGTCACCGCTCCGGCCGGCACCGACATCGGAAAGTACCCGCTGACCGCCACGGCCGTCACCACTACCCCGACCGGATTCCGCTCCACCACCACCGCGACCACGACGGTCGCCGTGCCGCTGCCCGCCGGCTGGTCGTGGCTCAGCGACCGGCCCTTCACCCCGGTCACGAACGGCTGGGGCCCGGTCGAGAAGGACCGCAGCAACGGCGAACAGGGCGCCACCGACGGCAACGCCCTCACCATCGCCGGAACCGTCTACGACAAGGGCCTCGGCGCCCACGCGACCTCGTCGATCGAAGTGCCCCTGGGCGGCTCCTGCACCCGGTTCCGCGCCGACGTCGGCGTCGACGACGAGACCGGCAGCGGTGGCACGGTCGATTTCGAGATCTGGCTGGACGGCGAGCGCCGGTTCGCGTCCGGCACCCGCACCGGCACGGACCCGGCCCAGCCCCTCGACCTCGACGTATCCGGCGCCACCACCATGAACCTCAGGGTCACCGACGCCGGTGACGGCAACGGCAACGACCACGGCGACTGGGCGTACGCCCGCCTCGACTGCTGACTGTCCCGTGTAGATAGCGACGGCCGGACTGCCCACGTAAGCGCGCTCACCACCCGATTCGGGGCCCGGAACGCAGCTGGCGTCAGCGCTTCGTAATATTCTCATGCGTCGATGCCGGTTAGGTTTGTCTCCTGCCTTACCGGCCGCGAGGATCCGCCGAACCGGGTGTGTGAGCAGAGGCCGGAAGTCGACGGATGAGCGCTCCCACGGGCCTCTCCCGGGCGAAGGAGAAACAATGCGTAAGTTCCTGGCCGAATTCGTAGGCACCTTCTTCCTGGTGCTGACCGTCGGCATCGCCGTCGTCAAGATGAGCGCGCTGGCCCCGCTGGCAATCGGCGGCGTACTGACGGTGATGGTCTATGCCGCCGGGCATGTCTCCGGCGCGCATTTCAATCCGGCCGTGACGCTGGCGGCCCTGGTCCGCGGTGCGATCTCGCGGGCCGACGCGGCCGGCTATGTGGCCGCCCAGACGGTTGCCGGCGTGCTGGCCGCCCTGGCCGCCGGCTGGATCACCCATCCCGCGGCGGTCTCGACATTGACGTTGTCCGGCCGGGCGATCGGGGTGGCGTTGCTGGCTGAGTCGCTGTTCACCTTCGCGCTGGCATACGTCGTCCTCAACGTGGCGACCAGCCGGGACCATCCGAACAATTCGTTCTACGGGCTGGCCATCGGCGGGACGGTGATGGCCGGTGCGGTCACGGTCGGGGGCATCTCCGGCGGGGTCTTCAACCCCGCTGTGGCCGTGGGCGGGGCCGTGCTGGGGCTGTTCGCCTGGTCGAGCATCTGGGTCTACCTGGTCGCCGCGCTGATCGGTGGCACCGCGGCCGGTGCGGTGTTCCTGGCGCTCAACCCCGCCGACCGGCCGGACGCGAAGCGGGACGTCACCGTGAACGATCCCGCCCTCGCGCGTCCCTGACCGTCCTCCCGTACGACTCCTTGACGCTGACGTCCGGAAAGGACCCGATGTCCGAGAACCACGATCCCATCGACCACGACGCCGAGGCCGGCGCCGCCTCTCAGTGCCCGGTCGCGCACGGCCGCGCGCCGGAGCCGGTGCAGGGTGGCGGCAACCGCAGTTGGTGGCCGGACCGGCTGAACCTGAAGATCCTGGCCAAGAACCCCGCGGTGGCCAACCCCCTCGGCGGCAGCTTCGATTACCCGGCCGCGTTCCAGACCCTCGACCTGCCGGCCGTGAAGGCCGACATCGAGCAGGTCCTGACCACCTCGCAGGACTGGTGGCCGGCCGACTACGGGCACTACGGCCCGTTCATCATCCGGATGGCCTGGCACAGCGCGGGCACCTACCGTATCAGCGACGGCCGCGGTGGCGCCGGCGCCGGTCAGCAGCGCTTCGCGCCGCTGAACAGCTGGCCGGACAACGCCAACCTCGACAAGGCTCGGCGCCTGCTCTGGCCGGTGAAGAAGAAGTACGGTCGAAACCTTTCCTGGGCCGACCTGATGATCCTGGCCGGCAACGTGGCGCTGGAGTCGATGGGCTTCGACACCTTCGGATTCGCCGGCGGGCGCCCCGACGTCTGGGAGCCCGACGAGGATGTCTACTGGGGACCGGAGACCACCTGGCTGGGCGACGAGCGTTACACCGGCGACCGTGAGCTGGAGCAGCCGCTCGGCGCCGTGCAGATGGGCCTGATCTACGTCAATCCGGAGGGCCCCAACGGCAACCCGGACCCGGTCGCCTCGGCCCGCGACATCCGGGAGACCTTCACCCGGATGGCGATGAACGACGAGGAGACCGTGGCGCTGATCGCCGGCGGCCACACCTTCGGCAAGACCCACGGTGCCGGCCCGGCCGACAACGTCGACCTCGAGCCCGAAGCCGCCCCGCTGGAGCTGCAGGGCCTGGGCTGGAGGAACAACTTCGGCACCGGCAAGGGCGGCGACACCATCACCAGCGGCCTCGAGGGCGCCTGGACCAGCACCCCCAGAACCTGGGACAACACCTACTTCGAAATTCTCTTCGGGTACGAATGGGAGCTGTCCAGGAGCCCAGCCGGCGCGAACCAGTGGAAGCCGGTCGGCGGCGACGGCGCCGGCACGGTGCCCGACGCGCACGACCCGGCCAAGACGCACGCACCGACGATGCTGACCACCGACCTGGCGCTGCGCGTCGACCCGATCTACGGGCCGATCGCTCAGAGCTTCAAGGACGACCCGGCGGCGTTCGCCGACGCGTTCGCCCGCGCCTGGTTCAAGCTGACCCACCGCGACATGGGCCCGATCGCGCGCTACCTCGGCCCCGAGGTCCCGGCCGAGGTGCTGATCTGGCAGGACCCGGTCCCTGCGGTGGACCACCCGCTGGTCGAGGCCGCCGACGTGACGAGCCTCAAGCAGCAGATCCTCGGCTCCGGGCCGACCATCTCCCAGCTCATCTCGACCGCATGGGCGGCAGCCTCGTCGTTCCGCGGCAGCGACAAGCGCGGCGGCGTCAACGGTGCCCGCATCCGCCTGCAGCCACAAGCGTCGTGGGAGGTCAACGACCCCGACCAACTGGACAGCACCCTTCGTACCCTCGAGGGTATCCGGACGTCCTTCAACGCGGCCGCCACCGGTGGCAAGAAGGTCTCCCTCGCGGACCTGATCGTGCTCGCCGGCAACGCCGCTGTGGAGAAAGCGGCGGCCGACGCCGGTCAGAGCGTCGAGGTGCCGTTCACACCGGGCCGCACCGACGCGTCGCAGGAACAGACCGACGTCGAGTCGTTCGCGGCGTTCGAACCGACCGTCGACGGCTTCCGCAACTATCTGCGCAAGGGCCACCGTCTACCGGCGGAATTTCTGCTGGTCGACAGGGCCAACCTGCTCACCCTGAGCGCCCCCGAGATGACGGTGCTCGTCGGCGGCCTGCGGGTGCTGGGGGCAAACCACGCACAGTCCGGTGTGGGCGTGCTGACCGACGCCCCGGGCACGCTGACCAACGACTTCTTCGTCAACCTGCTCGACCTCGGCATAACCTGGCGGCCGTCGGGCAGCGACTACGAGGCCGTCGACGCCTCCGGCGCGGTCAAATGGACCGGCAGCCGGGTCGACCTGCTCTTCGGCTCGAACTCGGAGCTGCGCGCGCTGTCCGAGGTCTACGCGAGCGACGACGCCAAGGTCACGTTCGTGAGCGACTTCGTCGCCGCCTGGGCCAAGGTCATGGAACTCGACCGCTTCGACCTGGCCTGACGGTGAGCGCCGCACTGTAGGGTGTCCCCGGGTTCCAGCAGCACGGTCGTGACCAGTGTCAGGCCCTGCTGGGATCCGGTGGTGACGAGCACGTCCTGCGCCCTGCTCGGCAGTCCCCACCGGCTCATCCGGGTGGCGATGTGTTCCCGCGGCGCCGGGTCACCCTCGGTGGGGGAGTACTGCAGCACCTCCCACGTTCAGACCGCGGTGGCACAGGCACTCATTGCCGAGCGCGCAGGCTGAGTCGTCAGACTCCGGCGGGAACGGCAGCGGAGATCGGCTGCACCTCGGTCACCGTTCCGGCGCTCAGGCTGTACTGCGTGGGCAGAACGGCCAGCTCACCCCGCCCCATGGCCTCCCGCACGATCGCGGAACGCCTGCGCAGCGCCTGCACGGTGAACACCGAGTGCTGGCCGCCGATCTCCACGGCGTTCCCGGCGCCACAGGAGCGGGCTCGCGACACGTGCGGGGCGATCTTTTCGGCGATCTTGCGGATGTTGCCGGGAGGAGCGGGATTACCGTCAACCATGCTGATCGCCGCGGCGACGGCGCCGCACCCGTCATGGCCGAGCACCACGATCAGAGGTACGCCCAGCACCCCGACCGCGTACTCGACGGATCCGAGCACCGCCGTGTCGAGGGCGTGCCCCGCCGTGCGGACCACGAACAGGTCACCGACGCCCTGATCGAACAGGATCTCGGCCGGCAGCCGGGAGTCCGAGCAGCCGAGGACGAGAGCGAACGGCCGCTGCGACAGGCTGGTCTCGGCGCGGCGGTCCGCTCCCCGGCCCGCGTGCGCCGTGCTGTGGCCTTCGACCCAGCGTCGGTTGCCGTCCTGCAACCGTTCCCACGAGGGGTGTACAGACATCTCAGGTTCTCCTCGTGTCAGTTGAGCAGGGCGCCGGTGACGGCGATCTGGTCGGCGAGGACCCCGCCGATGAGCTTCTGCGTCTCGTTGATCTCCTCCACCGCGGTGTGGATCTCCGACAGCGACGCGGTGACGGCGTCGACCCGCGCCTGGATGGTGCTGACCTTCGAGCTGACCTCGGTCGTGGCGCGCTCGGTCTCGCTCGACAGCTCTTTCACCTCACCGGCGACCACGGCGAACCCCTTGCCGGCCTCGCCCGCGCGGGCTGCCTCGATCGTCGCGTTGAGCGCCAGCAGATTGGTCTGGGCCGCGATCGCCTGGATGCTCCTGACCACCTCGTTGATCTCCGCGCTTGCCTGACCGAGCGCCGCCACCTGCTGGTTGGCCTCCTCGGTGAGCTGTTCACTGCGGGCCGCCACGGTTGCCGCGGAGGTGACATTGCGCTGGACATCGCCGATGGAGTCGAGCAGCGTACGGCCGGCATGATGCAGTTGCTCCGTCGACGCGAACCGCTCCAGTGCCTGCCCGACCAGGAACGCCGTGTTGCGCAGCGCGCTCTCCCGTCCCGGGTACATGATCAGCGTCCGGGTCGCGAAGAAGTCCATGGTCCCGACGATCTGCCCCCCGACCAGGATGGGAAGGCACACCCCGGACTTGACGCCCGCGGCCTGCGCGGCCGGACGGCGTACGCAGTCGGTCAGCTCCCCGAGGTCCTCGACGAAGACCAGGTCGCCCCGGGCCCAGGCACGTCCGGACAGCCCCACGCCCTTGGCGAAGGAGGCGGACATGGTGACCCGCCGGAATTCCGCACCGGCGTCACCGGACTCGAGCGCGAAACGCAGCTCGCTCCCGGCGTCGTTGAGCTGCCAGAACGAGCCGTACTGCCAGTCGAAGTCGGCGCGGATCGTTTCCAGCGCGACCCGCAACGCCTCATCCCGGCTCTTGACCTGCGTCATCTTGCGGATCACCGTGGAGACAGCCTCCACATCCTGAGCCGCCTTCTCCTGACGGACGGCCTCGTGCAGCCGAGCCATCGCCCCGGAGACCAGTTGACCCACCGAGCGCAGCACCGACAACCTGCCCTCGCTGGGATCCAGCTCCTCCATCGCGAAGAAATCCAGGGTCCCCACGACCCGGCCGTCCTCAACGAGCGGGAAACACACCCCGCTACGGACACCTGCCCGCGACGCCACGGGTGCGCGGACACAATCGGTCAGCTCGGCGAGGTCACGGACGAACACCAGGTCCCGGCTGCGCCAGGCCCGGCCGGACAACCCGACGCCCTCGGCGAAGGACGCCTCCATGGTCACCCGGCGGAAATCGTCGTTGACGCTGCCGCTCTCCTGCGCGAAACGCAGGACCGCGGCGCCCCGGTCCAGCTGCCAGTACGACCCGTAGGCCCACCCGAACAGCTCTCGCACCAGCTGCAAGGCGGTGTCGATCGCCTCTGCGGGAGAGGTGGCGCTCTCCATCTTCCGCATGATCGTGGTGATGGCCCGGACATCGGCCCGGGCCTCCGCCAGATCGGCGTCGAGCCGCTCGGCGACACCCCGTTTGCTGGAACCGAACACCGGTACCCCTCTCGCTAGACGAGGAGACTGTCGGCTGCCGGTCGGCTCACATGAGAAAGTTTCCCGATCACACGCGCTTCGTCGCTACGGTTTGAGGACTTGCCTGGCGAAGCGCGTGCGGGCGTTCGGTCTCCGAGCGCACAGCCTGTTTCACCCTGTCGTACGCGGCGATGTGCGCGCCGCCGTGGTCGGCTTCACTGGTGTGTGGCCGGCCCGTTCAGCCATCTGCAGCCGGTACGGCTCCTTGTCGATGGCGATGACCTTCGCGGCGCCGAGCACCCGGGCACTGTCCATGGCGAACTGACCGACCGGACCGGCGCCCCACACCGCCACGACGTCACTGGGCTGGATGTCGCACATCTCGGCGCCCATGTAGGCGCCCTACCTGCTTGTGGGTGCCTTCGCCCCGGCCATGGCCGCCCGTGGCACGGGAGCGATCGTCAACGTCGGCAGCCTCGGTACCAGCATGGCGGCGTCGGGGACCAGCGCCTTCCAGGCCGCGCTGAGCATGCTGGCCAAATCGTGGACCGCCGAGTACGGGCCACGGGCGATGTGACCGGCCACGGCCCGCCGACGCAGGGGCCAGGGGCCTTCGGGAGTCCGAAACTTCCGGGTTCATAACGAGCGGGACAGAGTTTGCATTCTCCCATTTCTTTACGGTGCTCCTCAGGCGTACGTTGACCTTCCGAAGCATGCTTCGTCCGAAGTAGATGATCTTCCGGGCCTGGTCACATGGTCTGGATTTGCCGAGGACCGATCAGGGGAGGGGGCGTCGCAGTGGCTGGGAAAATCCGCGCACTCGCCGCTTTTGCCATGACTGCGGTGTTGGCCGCAGGGGCAACAGCGTGCAGCAGCACCCGTAGCGACACCGAAAGTTCCGAAACGAGCTCGGGCTCGAAACTCATCGGCATCGTGATGCCGACCAAGAGCCTCGAGCGGTGGAACAACGACGGCGCGCACCTGGAGGACCTGCTGAAGAAGGCGGGCTACACCACGACGCTGCAGTACGCCGACAACAAGGTCGATCAGCAGATCACGCAGCTGCAGAACATGATCAATCAGAATGCGCAGATCCTGGTCGTGGCGTCGATCGACGGCACCGCGCTGGGGCCGGTCCTGGACAAGGCCGCCCAGCAGAAGATCAAGGTCATCGCGTACGACCGGCTGATCAATGCCACGCCCAACGTGGACTACTACGCCACCTTCGACAACTACCAGGTCGGCAAGCTGCAGGGTGAGTACATCGTCAAGCAGCTCGGCCTGGACGCCGGCAAGGGACCCTTCAACCTCGAGCCGTTCGCCGGGTCGTCCGACGACAACAACGCCAAGTTCTTCTTCGCCGGCGCCTGGGACGTGCTCAAGCCGTACCTCGACAGCAAGAAGCTGGTCATCCCGTCGGGCAAGAAGCTCGCGAGCGACGCCGACTGGAAGAACGTCAGCATCGACGGCTGGAGCTCGCAGAAGTCCCAGGCCGAGATGGACAACCGGCTCAACTCCTTCTACACCGGGGGGAAGAAGGTCGACGCCGTGCTCTCGCCGAACGACTCCCTGGCGCTGGGCATCGAGCAGTCGCTGGAGTCCAAGGGCTACCGGACCGGCGCGGGCTGGCCGATCATCACCGGTCAGGACGCCGACCTGGCGAACACCAAGAACATCCTGGCCGGCAAGCAGTCGATGACCGTCTGGAAGGACACCCGGGCACTGGGCGACCAGGTGGCCAAGATGATCGACCAGATCGTGAAGGACCAGCCCGTCGAGACCAACGACACCAAGACGTACGACAACGGCGTCAAGGTCGTCCCGGCGTACCTCCTCCCGCCGGTCGTGGTGACCAAGGACGACGTCAAGTCCAAACTGGTCGACTCCGGCTTCTACACCGCGAGCAAGCTCGGCCTCTAGGCGGAACGCCGGCCGGGCCCCGTCCGTCGGGGCCCGGCCGCTTGCGGGAAGGAACCGGTCATGACCACCGACACGAACCCGATCCTGCGGATGCGCGGGATCACCAAGACCTTTCCCGGCGTCATGGCGCTGCAGGACGTCACGATGACCGTGGCCGCCGGGGAGGTGCACGCCGTCTGCGGTGAGAACGGTGCGGGCAAATCCACCCTGATGAAGGTGCTCAGCGGGGTCTACCCGCACGGCAGCTACTCCGGCGACATCGTCTTCGAGGGGCAGCCGTGCCAGTTCCGGACCATCCGCGACTCGGAGGAGCGCGGCATCGTCATCATCCATCAGGAGCTGGCGCTCAGCCCGTACCTCTCGATCGCGGAGAACATCTTCCTCGGCAATGAGCGGGCCTCGCGGGGTGTGATCAACTGGACGCAGACCAACAAGCAGGCCGCCGCGCTGCTCGCCCGGGTCGGCCTGGACGAGCAGCCGGACACCAAGGTCATGGATCTCGGCGTCGGCAAGCAGCAGCTCGTCGAGATCGCCAAGGCGCTGTCGAAGCGGGTGAAGCTGCTGATTCTGGACGAGCCGACCGCTGCGCTCAACGACGAGGACAGCGCGCACCTGCTCGACCTGATCCGTCAGCTTCAGCAGCAGGGGATCACCAGCATCATCATCTCGCACAAGCTGAACGAGATCGCCGCGATCGCCGACACCACGACCGTCCTGCGTGACGGCCGGAGCATCGAGACGCTGGAGATGAACGGGCCCGAGCCGGTGACCGAGGACCGCATCATCCGGGGCATGGTCGGGCGCGACCTGGCCCACCGGTTCCCCGGGCACACGCCGACGATCGGCGCGGAGATCCTGCGGGTCGAGGGCTGGACCGTGCATCACCCGATCGATCGGCACCGCACGGTTGTCGACAACGCCGCACTGTCCGTACGGGCCGGTGAGATCGTCGGGCTGGCCGGCCTGATGGGCGCCGGGCGCACCGAGCTGGCGATGAGCATCTTCGGGCACAGCTACGGCAGTTCCATCTCCGGGCAGCTCTACCTGCACGGCAACCCCGTGACGATCAAGTCGGTCGACGTGGCGATCGCGCACGGCATCGCGTACGCCACCGAGGACCGCAAGCACTACGGCCTGAACCTCATCGAGGACATCAAACGCAACACCACGGCGGCGAAGCTGCAGCGGATCGCCCGCTTCGGCGTCGTCGACACGGCGCAGGAGATCACCACCGCCGACCGCTACCGCCGCGAGATGCGGACCAAGGCGGAGAGCGTGGACGTGCCGGTCGGCAAACTGTCCGGCGGCAACCAGCAGAAGGTGGTCCTCAGCAAGTGGCTCTTCGCCGAGCCCGAGGTCCTCATCCTCGACGAGCCCACCCGCGGCATCGACGTGGGCGCCAAGTACGAGATCTACGAGATCGTCAACCGCCTCGCGGACACCGGCAAGGCGATCCTGGTCATCTCCTCGGAGCTGCCCGAGCTGCTCGGTATCTGTGACCGGATCTACGCGATGAGCCAGGGCCGGATCACCGGCGAGATCCCCCGGGCCGAGGCGACCCAGGAGGGCCTCATGCGCCTCATGACCATGGACAAGAGCGGAGCAGTGCGGTGAGCGCATCGACGACGGTGGAGCAGCAGCAGCCACCGGCGAAGAAACCGTCCGGGAACGGCAGCGGATCGCTGAGCGGCTACCTGGGCCAGAACCTGCGGCAGTACGGCATGGTGGCGGCGCTCGTCATCATCGTCGTGCTGTTCCAGATCCTGACCGACGGCAAGCTGTTGTACCCGAACAACATCGCCGCGCTGATCCAGCAGAACGCCTACGTGCTGATCCTCGCGATCGGCATGGTGATGGTCATCGTCGCCGGCCACATCGACCTGTCGGTCGGCTCGGTGGTCGCCTTCATCGGCGGCATCTGCGCGCTGCTGATCAGCGACCACAACGTGCCGTGGCTGCTCGCGGTGATCGTGTCGGTGCTGATCGGCGGGATTGTCGGCTGCTGGCAGGGATTCTGGATCGCGTACGTCGGCATCCCGGCGTTCATCGTGACGCTCGGCGGCATGCTGCTCTTCCGCGGCCTCGCCATCGTCCTGGTCGGCACCACGGTCGCGGGCCTGCCGGCGGGCTTCAACAACATCAGCAACGGCTCCCTGCCGAGTGCGCTCGGCTTCCTCGCCGATCTCGACGGCCTGACGCTGCTCATCGGGGTCATCGCGATCGCGGGGCTGGCCGTCGCCCAGATCCGGGCGCGGCGCTCGCTGCTGCGTAACGACCTGAGGACCGAGCCGTTCGCCGCGTTCGCCGGCAAGCTGGCCGTGTCGGCCGTGGCGATCGGCTACATCACCTATTTGCTGGCCAAGAGCGCGGGCGGCACCCCTGTCGTGCTGATCATCGTGGGCGTGCTGGTGCTGCTCTACACGTTCATCATGAACAACACCGTGTTCGGCCGGCACATCTACGCGCTGGGCGGCAACCTGCCGGCGGCGGTGCTGTCCGGCGTGAAGACCAAGCGCGTCAACTTCATGATCTTCGTGAACATGGGCCTCCTCGCCGGAGTCGCCGCCGTGGTCACCACCTCCCGCGCCGGCGCCGCCGTGGCCGCCGCGGGCAACAACTTCGAACTCGATGCGATCGCCGCCGCCTTCATCGGTGGCACCGCGGTCAGCGGCGGCATCGGCAAGGTCACCGGCGCCATCATCGGTGCGTTCATCATGGGCGTGCTCAACATGGGACTGTCCATCATGAACGTCGACCCGTCCTGGCAGATGGCGGTCAAGGGCCTGGTCCTGATCGCCGCCGTGGCCTTCGACATCCTCAACAAGCGCCGCGCGAAGTAGTGGGTCACGCACGGGTCTACAAGGTGACGACGACGGTGGAGATGCTGCGTGCGGGAAGGCTGACGGTGACCTGCCCGCCGTTCACGGTGGCCGGCTGGCCGGCGGCGTTGCTGAACTGCGAGGTGAGGTAGTCCTCGGCCTTGGTGACGCTCTGCGGGACCTGGATCACGGCGTTGCTGACCGCGCTGGTCGAGCGGTTCAGGATGACGAGCTTGATCTTTCCCCCGCCCTGGTAGGCGGTCACCTCCAGCGGGTTGGCCTTGGTGCTCTTGGTCAGGGCGATCCGCTGGTCACCAGGGCGGACATACTTGGCGTACTGCGAGAATGCGTAACCCCGCTTGAGCGGGGCGCCCGTGCCGGTACCGGCGCTGCCGTCGCCGATGAAGGAGTAGAAGCGCTTGCCGTACCACCAGATGTAGGCGCTCCAGTTGGCTTCCATCGACTTGTTCACCGTACGCATGACGGTGTCCAGGGTCTCGTCCCAGACGGCCTTGTTGCTCGCATCGCCCCACGCGGTGGAGGTGTCGCCGGCGGCCACGTGGTAGTTCCACTCGGTCATCCACACCGGCTTGTCGTACTGGGCAGCCAGCGCGTACGGCTTGAGCCGGCCCGCGTCCTCGGTGCCGTACAGGTGGCCGCCGATGTAGCCGATGGCGTTCCGGGCGGCCGCGTCGTTCAGGGTCGGGTCGGTGTATCCGTAGTTCAGGTTCACCGCTTCGGCGACCATCAGCCTGGTGTTCTGGATCTTCGAGCCCTGCTCGCGGACGAACGTGCTCAGTTCGCTGCCGCTCCAGTCCATCGAGTCGTAGTCGGGGTGCCAGTCCGGCTCGTTCTGAATGGACACGACGTCGATCGGCACGCCCTGCCCGCGCATGTACTGCACGTAGCTGCTGAGGTGATTGGCGTAGTCGTCGTAGTAGTCGGTCTTCAGCTTCCCGCCGTTGATCCGGCTGTTGTTGGTCTTCCACGCCGCGGGTGCCGTCCACGGCGACGCGAGGATCTTCACCCCGGAGCCGGACGATTTGGCAGCCTTCAGGGCGTTCACCTGGGTCGGCCATTCGCTGGAGACCGGGGAGATGCCGGTGCGCACGATCGACAGCCCGAGCTGGTTGGTGCCGGTCCCGACCAGCGTCTGCGTCTCGGCGGTGGACCAGGCGCTGCCCCAGACCGACACCGCCGAGCCGAACCCGTCGATCGTCTGGTACTTGGTGGCGCTGTTCACCGTGATGTCCGGTGCGGCGCCCGGCGGGGTGGTCGGGTTCGAGGTGGGTGGGGTCGCCGACGGGGTGGTGGGTGTTGTGGTGCCGGTGCAGGTGGTGCCGTTGAGGGTGAAGGTGGTCGGTGTGGGGTTGGTGGTGGTCCAGGTGCCGTTGAAGCCGAATGCGGCGGTGCCGTTGGTGGCGATGTTTCCGTTGTAGGTGAGGTTGGTGGCGGTGGCGGTGGTGCCGTTCTGGGTGAGCGTGGCGTTCCAGGCCTGGGTGACGGTTTGCCCGGCGGTGTAGGACCAGGTCAGTGCCCAGGTGGTCAGGGGGTCGCCGAGGTTGGTGATGGTGACGTCGGCGCCGAAGCCGTTCTGCCATTGTGATGACACTTTGTAGTCGACCGCGCAGCCAGCGGCCGCAGCATCGGCCGGCAGGGCTACCGCGGCCGACACCACCAGCACGGCCGCGGCAGCGCCGGCGACTCTGGATTTCCTCATGAGTCTTCTCCTGAGCGGGGGGAGGGGAATCAAGATCCGTCTCACGGTGCGGTCACCGACATCCGGTTGACCGTGACCGCGCCACCGAGGGCCGTGGTCGCGTAGTTGAAGATCCCGAACCGGTAGCCCATGAAGAACTGCCAGTCGCTGTTCAGCGTGAAGGCCGGACCGAGGTTGCTGAACGTCGTGCCGTTGGTGCTGTAGGAGAAGGTTGCTGTCCTGCCGCTGCCGGGCTGGATGTTGGCGGTCACCCGCAACCAGATCTTGCCCCCGGTGACAGTGGCGCCGGCCTGTTCGGTGCCCGTTCCGGTGGTCGTCCAGGTCCCGGTGGACATGGTCAGCCCGTTGGTCATCGACACCCGGGTGGCGCCGTTGTCCTTACGGATGCCGATCCAGGCGGACTGGTCGCGCAGCATCGCCAGACCGGCCCGGTCGCCACCCGTCATGGACGAGTAGTCGAGTTCGATCGTCGCGGTCGAGGCCGGACCTTGAATGCGCCGGGTCAGGGTGTTCCGGGCGTTGTAGAGGTCCCCGGTGACCGTTGCCGTGGAAAGCTTCAATCCGTTGCTGACACCGAACTTCGTGGTGTCCGGGTTGTGGTTCCACTCGTACTGCTGGCCGAGCCCGGGACCGGTGAAGGTGTCCGTACCGATCATCGGGGTGAGCGGATGCCACGGCAGGTTGGGCCGGGTGTAGCTGATGCCCCATCGGCCGTTGACGGTTTGCAGGACCGGCCAGCCGTCGCTGCTCCAGGTGATCGGGGCCATGGTCGGCATCCGGCCGCCGGGGTAGGCGTCGGTGAATGCCATGTAGTACCAGTCACCGTTCTGGGTCTGCACCAGACCGCCCTGGTGCGGCACTCCGCCACCGGTGATCGGGCCGGGCAGGTTCAGCAACACCTGGCGCTGCTCGTACGGCCCCCAGGGGCTGGTCGAGCGCAGAACGTACTGTCCGTTGGCGGGTCTGGTGAGCCAGATGTAGTAGTAGTTGCCGCGCTTGTACATCCGGGATCCTTCGAGCGTGCCGATGCTCGACGGGGTGGTGTAGACGGTCTGGGAGCGGACCTCGCTGGTCAAATCGTCGGACAGCTGGGCGACGCTGATCGTCGAGTTGCCGTACGCGACGTACGGGGTGTTCCCGTCGAAGAGCATGCCGGCGTCGTAGTAGCACTTATTGATCTTGGATTTCTTCGACCAGGTGCTGTCCACGGTTTTCGCGCTGTAGACGTAGGTGCGGTTGAACTCTGTGCAGCCCAGCCAGTAATAGGTCGCGTCACCGGGGCGGTAGTTGAAAGCCGAGGCCCAGATGCCTTTGACGTACGCGCGGGAGCCGTTGAGGTCGTAGGCGTTGGAGTCGAAGTCGAGCCGGGGTACGGAGTGCCCGGCGTACTCCCAGTTGACCAGGTCATAGGAGCGCAGGATCGGGGCGCCTGGGGAGTAGTGCATGGTCGACGCGGAGTAGTAGTAGACGTCCCCCACCCGGATGATGTCGCCGTCGGCGAAATCCTGCCAGACCACCGGGTTGGTGAAGGAGCCCGGGGTGGTGGGCGGTGTGGTGGTGGGCGGTGTCGTGGTGGGGCTGGTTGTCGGCGCCGTCGTACCGGTGCAGGTGGTGCCGTTGAGCGCGAAGCTCGTCGGCACCGGGTTGGCCGACGTCCACGCGCCGTTGAACCCGAAGGACGCGCTACCCCCGGTCGGCAGGTCGCCGTTGTACCCGGCGTCGGTCACGGTGACCTGCGAACCCGATTCGGTGACGGTGCCGCTCCAGAGCTGGGTGATCGTCTGGCCGGCGGCGAAGGACCAGGTGAGCTGCCAGCCGGATACGGGATCGCCGAGGTTGTCGATGGTCACGGCGGCGCCGAACCCGCCCTGCCACTGATTGGTCACCGAGTAGGTGACGCGGCATCCGGCGGCCGCCCGGGCGGTGCCTGCCGCGGTGGTGATGCCGGCGCTGGCGACGAGGACCAGCGCCGACGCGAGCCAGAGCCGAAGATGCGAGCGTTTCACTGCGGTCATCTCCCTGCGGATAGGCCGGCCGGCCCGGGGTGAGGCCCGGGCCGGCCGACCGACGTGGACGGGTCAGGACGCCCGGCAGGTGGGCGTCGCCGAGGGTCCGCTGCCGGTGCCCTGGAAGCCGAACTCGGTGGAGCCGCCGGCCGGGATCTGGCCGTTGTAGGACACGTTGGCGAAGGTGACCGTCCCGCTCGTGCCGCTGCTGGTGGCGTTCCACGCGTTCGTCACCGCGCCACCGGACGGCAGGTTCACCGTGACCGCCCAGCCGTTCACCGCCGCGGATCCGGCGGTGACCTTGACGGTCGCGGTGTAGCCGCCGTTCCACGAGTTCAGCGTCACCGATGCGCTGCAGGCGCCCGCCGACGGCGGGGTGGTCGGGCCGGAGGTGGGCGGTGAGGTGGGCGGTGAGGTCGGGCCGGACGTGGGCGGAACGGTCGGGCCGCCGGCGTTGAGGGCGTTCAGGACCGAGGTGTACGCGGCCTTCTTGTTACCGGAATTGTCGAACAGCAGCGGGTTCTCACCCGTGCGCCACGAGTCGCTGTCCCGGATGCCCCACACCGTGATGCCGGTGCAGCGCGCGACCGCCATGCAGGCCCTGGTGACGCTGCCGTAGACGGAGGCCTGGTTGCCGCCCTGGGCGACGTCGAGCTCGGTGATCTGCACGTCGACGCCCAGATCGGCGAAGCGCTGCAGGTTGGCCTGGTAGTCGCCGGGGATGCCGGTGCCCAGGTGGGACTGGAAGCCGACGCAGTCGATGGGTACGCCGCGGGACTTGAAGTCGCGGACCATGTTGTAGATACCGGTGGATTTCGCGTTGACGCCGTCGGTGTTGTAGTCGTTGTAGCAGAGCTTGGCGTTCGGGTCGGCCGTGTGTGCGGCGCGGAAGGCTGCTTCGATCCAGTCGTTGCCGGTGCGCTGCAGGTTGGAGTCGCGACGGCCACCGCCACCGCCGTCGGCGAATGCCTCGTTGACGACGTCCCAGGCGTAGATCTTGCCCTTGTAGTGGGTGGCCACCTGGGTCACGTGGTTGATCGCCGCGTTGCGCAGGGCACTCCCGGACAGCGACTGGGCCCAGGATGGCTCCTGGTTGTGCCAGAGCAGGGCGTGGCCGCGCACCTTGGAGCCGTTCGACAGTCCCTGGTTGAGGATGCGGTCTCCGTTGGTGTAGGTGAACCGGCCCTGCGACGGCTCGGTGGCGTCCCACTTCATCTCGTTCTCGGGGGTGACCGCGTTGAATTCGCGGGTGAGGATGCCGGTGTAGTTCGCGTCGCCGAGTTTGCCGGCGGCGATGGCCGCGCCGAAGTAGCGCCCGCTCTGCGCCGCGGAGGCGCCCAGGGTACTGGCCGCTTCGGCGGTGCTGGCGACGGCGACGCTCGCGGCGAGGACGGCGCCCGCGGCGGCTGCGGAGAGCAGCAGGACGCGCCGGCGTCGGAAGATCGATGGGGGGTTCATCGGGGAAGCCTTTCTGGAGGGGCTTTTCTGGGCACGGACGCTCCAAGGGGGGACAGGGGGGATTCCGGCGCCGTGTTCGATCCCGGCTTCGTGGTGACGACCTTAATGGGAGCGCTTCCATTCAGGTTCACCTATATTGCCAGGTTGTTACGGCGGGCATCAAGTGCTGTCTCGATGATTTACTCATTTGTATGCCCAGCTGGGAAAACGCCGCCTCGTGAAGTGCGTGTGCCGATCGTCGGCGCTTTTCCTGATCGCGGCGTAACGCAAATCGATGCAGTTTTTCTGAATGTTTTTGGTGCCAGTCGACAGAATTCCGGACGGAGCTGCGGGCAACGTTGTGAAGCCGATTTTTCAGCGTTTCGACCCGAGGGGTGACGAGCTATTGTTTCGAGCTTGTAGCTATAGGATCTCCACTTATCGATCGGTTACCATCGGAGGGCGCGGAGGCCTGGATGTCGGTGTATGGCAGCAGAGCCGGGGGCCGTGCCCACCAGGGAGGCGCAGGACGGCCCGACTCCGTAACAGAAAACGGCCCGGAGCTGACCGATCTGGTGAACGCCGCCCTCGATGGTGACCGCCATGCGGCTGAGGAGCTGATCACGGCACACCTCCCGTTGCTCTACCGGATCGTGGGCCGGGCGCTGGACGGGCATGCCGACGTCGACGATGTCGTGCAGGAGACGGTGCTGCGAGCCCATCGGGATCTGCCGGCGCTCCGCGCGCCGGAGAGCTTCCGATCCTGGCTGGTCGCCATCGCCACGCACCAGATCAGCAGCCGGCTCCGGTCACGCCAGCAGGAACGCGACCGGACGGCAGCCCTCGACGACGCCGCCGAGATCGCCGATCCGGACGCGGAGTTCGCGGACCTCACCCTGTTGCGGCTGAGCCTGTCCGCCCAGCGCAGACAGGTCGTGGAGGCCACCGGCTGGCTCGATCCCGGCGACCGTGACCTGGCCGCGCTGTGGTGGCGTGAGGTTGCCGGAGATCTCACCAGGGCGGAGCTGGTGGCGGCAACGGGACTGGGCGCGGCACATGCCCGCGTCCGCCTCCAACGCATGCGCAGGCAGCTGGAGCTGAGCCGCTTCCTGGTGGCTGCTCTCGACGCCGAGCCCCGCTGCCCGCAGCTGGACGCGCTCACCGACGGGTGGAACGGCACGCCCGGCCCGAGATGGCGTAAGCGCTTCGCCCGTCACCTGCGCGATTGCGACGTGTGCGGGGGCGCCCGCGCCGGATTCGTGCCGTTGGAGCGGCTGGTGCTCGGCGCCTCCCTGGTGCCGCTCCCGTCCTCCGCCGGTGCGCTCGCCGCGGCAACCGCGCTCGGAAGCGGTGCCGCCGCCTCCGGGACGGGCACATCGCTGGGCGCCGGAGCGGCAGGCTGGATCGGGAAGGCAATCGGGGTGAAGGCCGTGGCCGCTGTCCTGGCGGCGGTGACCGCGTCCGGAGGCACCTATCTCGTTCTCTCCGACCGGCCCGCGCCCGAGCCCGTCGCCATCGCACCCCTTCAGGCGCCATCCGCTGTCGAGACCCCGGCGGCCGAGCCGGCCACACCCACGCGGAAGTCCTCGCCCGCAGCCGTTGCTCCGGCATCACCGTCGCGTTCGCCGGCACCGGCATCACCCGGCGCAGCCGGCCTCGTCCCGCTCGGGCCCGTGGTGATCCGGCCGGCCGGTCAGCCGGGCGCGGCAGTGACGCTGAGCGGCGACTACCTGGTCACGGCGGCCGGGGTTTCCGGGGAAGTCGTGACCGCCGGCCCGGGAATCGCCGATCGGTCCTGCGTCTCCTTCCGTGACAGCGACGGCCGGTACGTCAGGCACGCCTCGTTCCGGATCATGCTGAGCGCGCAGGAGGACCGGGAACTGTTCCGCATGGACGCGACCTTCTGCCCGCAGAAAGGTGATGCCGCCGGCACGGTCCGGTTCAGATCGTTCAACTATCCGGACCGGTTCATTCGCGTGGCCGCGGGGGAGCTGCGGCTCGATCCGGCAGAGAGCACCGCCGCGTACGTCGCGGCCTCCACCTTCACCGTGAGCAGTCGATAGTGCGTCCCGGGCGAAATGCTCAGTTCATGCTGCGTACGGGCAACGCCGTGATAGAAAGATCCGCCCGTGATCGAATCGAACGGCAGGAAACGGTGTCTCCTAACGCGCTGATCGTCTGCGAGAGCCTGGTCCGGATCTATCAGACCGGCTCGATCGAGGTGCAGGCACTGCAGGGTCTCGACCTGGTGGTGGACAGCGGTGAGATGGTCGCTGTCGTGGGTGCGTCCGGGTCCGGGAAGTCGACGCTGTTGTCGATCCTGGCCGGGATCGACGCACCGACCGCGGGGAAGGCCCGGGTCGAGCAGTGGGACCTGCTGGCCATGTCCCGCGCGGACCGGGTCCGGTACCGGCGGCACACCGTCGGGTTCGTGCGTCAGCAGACCTCGAGCAACCTCGTGCCGTACCTGACCTCCCGGCAGGTGATCGACCTGCCCATGGTGGCCGCCCGCAGACCGGTGAAACACCGCCGGGACCGCGTGGACGAGCTCCTCGCGGCGCTGGGCGTCACCGACTGCGCGGACCGCAAGCCCGGTCAGATGTCCGGCGGTCAGCAGCAGCGGGTGGCGATCGCCGTCGCGCTGGCGAACGAGCCACGGGTGCTGTTCGCCGATGAGCCGACCGGTGAGCTGGACACCGCTACCTCGACCGAGGTCTTCGGCGCGCTGCGGGAGGTCAATCAGCAGTTCGGCGTGACCGTCGTCATCGTGACCCACGACCAGGCGGTGAGCGGTCAGGTCGAGCGGACCGTGGCGATCCGCGACGGGCGGACCAGCAGTGAGGTGCTGCGGCGCACGGCCACGAACGAGGACGGGGACACCCACGTGATCGCCGAGGAGTACGCGGTGATGGACCGGACCGGCCGGGTGCAGATTCCCCGCGAGTACCGGGACACCCTCGAGCTGTCGAACCGGGTCCGGCTGGCTCTGGAGACCGGGCACGTCGAGATCCACCCCGACAGGTCCGGCCGGTGACCGCGCCGCTGGTTACCGTACGCGGCATCAGCCGCACTTTCGGCGCCGGACCGACCGCCGTGCATGCCCTGCGCGATGTCTCCTTCGACGTCGAGGCGGGCCGCATGGTGGCGCTCGTGGGCCGGTCGGGCTCGGGCAAGACCACGCTGCTCAACGTGATCGGCGGACTGGACCGCCCGGATGCCGGAAGCGTGCTGATCGACGGCGAGGACATCACCGGCCTGGACGAGGACGGGCTGTCCCAGCTGCGGCGCGACAAGGTGTCGTACGTGTTCCAGACCTTCGGCCTGATCCCGGTGCTGTCCGCGGCGGAGAACGTCGGCGCGCCGCTGCGGCTGGCCCGCACCCCGGCCGCCGATCGCGAGCAGCGGGTGCGGCTGCTGCTCGACCTGGTCGGTCTCGCTGACCACGCCGAGCAGCGCCCCGGTGAGCTCTCCGGCGGTCAGCAGCAGCGGGTGGCGATCGCGCGTGCCCTGGCAGCCTCGCCCCGGCTGCTGATCGCCGATGAGCCGACCGGGCAGCTCGACGCGGACACCGGCCGGTCGGTGATGGCCCTGCTGCGCGGGGTGGTCGAGTCCGAAGGTGTGACTGTCCTGGTGTCCACCCACGACCCGGTGATGATGGCGCTCGCAGACCGGGTGGTCCGGATCGGCGACGGGCGTCTCGAGCAATGATCGCCCTGGTACGCCGCCGGGCACGCGCACAATGGCCGGTCCTGGCGGCCCTGCTCGCCGTCGTGACGCTCGGCGCGACCCTGCTCGGGGTGTGCGCGCTGCTCGTGACCCGCAGTGCGGATGTCGCGCTCGGGGTGGCGGCGAACCGGACCGATGCGGAGCAGTCGACCGTGACGGCGTACACGTCGAGCGTCAGCGGCCCGGACGCGGCGGCGGTCGTCGACGCGACCCGTGACGTGCTGACCTCCGCGCTGGCGCCGTTCCCCGCGCGGACCGCGGCTCGCGCTTCCTCCGAGCTACGGCCGCTGCCCGGCCGCGATGACGACGCGCGGACGTACCTCTCCGGTGTCGAGGATCTCCCGGACCGGGCCACACTGACCTCGGGCCACTGGCCCGCGGCCGCGGGGGAGGCGGTGCTGCTCGAGCCGACCGCCGAGCTGCTGCGCCTGCGGGTTGGCAGCCGCGTACACCTGGCTGCGAAGCCGCCGGAGAATCCCGCGCCCGCGGTGGACCTGACGGTTGTCGGCATCGCCCGGCCGTTGCCCAACGGTGGCTGGGACCGCGACCTGCTGGCCGGCACCGGCTACCAGGCGGACTTCAACGACGGCAGCACCATGCGGAGATTCCCGACGTACGGGCCGTTCCTCATCGGCTTCGACAGCCTGGTCACGGGCGGCTCGTCGCTGAGCCGCATGGAGATCGTCGCCCGTCCCGACCTTTCCGGCGCCACCCCGGCCACCCTGGCCACGGTCGCCACCGGGGTCCGCGACGCCGATCCACGGCTGACCGGCACGCTGGGCGAGCGGGCCAAGCTGACCCGCGTCGCCTCGGAACTGGCGGACACCCTGCGCGCCCAGCAGCACCAGCAGAACATCACCGAGGCCGCGGTCCTCGCGGTTGCGGTGCTCGCGACGGTGCTGACCGCAGTGGCGCTCGCCCTCGCAGGACGCCTCACCGCCGGACTGCGCGCGGCGGAGACGTCGTTGCTGTCAGCCATGGGTGCCAGCCCGGTTCAACGCGCGGTCACGGCGGTCGTGGAGGCGGGCGCGATCGCGCTGGTGGCGGCGGCGCTGGCCGTACCGTTGTCGGCGCTGGTGCACAGCGGCCTCAGCCATCTGCCGCCGATGGCGGGCGCGGGGCTCGCCACGGGCCCGGTCCTGGCGGGTGCCCAGGTGCTCGTGGTGGTGGCCGGTGCCCTGAGCCTGACCGTCGTCCTGGTGCTGATCGCGCTCCGCGCCGAGGCCCCGCACGGCGATCGCGGCCGCCGGGAGGTCCTCGCCCGGTCCGGGGCCGACCTGCTCCTGGTCGCCTTCGCCGCGCTCGGCTGGTGGCAGCTGCACGCCCGCGGCACGGACACCGGACTGATCGAGGTGCTGGCCCCCGCACTGCTGCTGATCGCCGGTGCCGCACTGGCTCTGCGGCTGGTCCCGCCCGCGTTGCGGGTCGCCGACCGGCTCGCCCGCCGCTCCGACGGCCTGCCGCTGCCGCTGGCCGCCTTCGAGGCTGCGCGCCGGCCCCAGGCCGCCGCGGCCGGGCTGCTGATCTGCCTGGCCGCGGCCACCGCCACGTTCGGGTTGTCGTTCGACGACACCTGGCACCGGTCGCAGCGCGACCAGGCCGCCCTGGCCGTCGGCACCGACCTCGCCGTGGCGCTCGCCGTCCCGCCGATGGCCGGGCAGGGCGCGGCGATCACCGCCGCCACCGGCGCGGCTGTCGTCAGCCCCGCCGCGGATCGGGGCCTGGCGATCGGCCAGTGGATCGGCGCCGGCACACCGCCCCGGCTGGTCGCCGCGGACACCACCCACGCGAACGAGCTGTTCCGGGGCAGGGTGCCCGGAGATCAGGACTGGGCAACTCTGACCCGCGGGCTTGCCCCCGGCGGGCCGGTGCACGGCGTGCCGCTGCCGGCCGGCAGTTCGTTCGCCGTGTCGGCGACGGGGACCGGGGACATTCCCCTGACCACCACCCCGGCCCTGCTCCTGCAGGACTCCTCCGGGCTGCGGACCACCTGCACCACCGCCGCCTTCACCCTCGACGGGGCCCGTCATCCGATCACCGGATGCGTGCCGGTGGACGGGATGCAGCTGATCGCGGTGGCACTGCCGCTCGACACCGCGCCGGGCTACTTCTCGGCGGGCGACATCAGCGCGGTCACCGCCGAACTGCGGCTTTCCGCGCCGGTCGGTGAGCTGGGAACGTGGACCGTCGCCTCGGCCCTGCCGGACTCGGGTCAGGTGCTGACCCCGGCCCTGGCCGCCACCGGCACCACCGTCCGGTTGACCGCCAAGGTCCAGCTCGGCGGGTCCTGGAATCAGACACCGACCCTGGTCGCGACGGCGTTCCGGGCACCCCGGACGGTGCCGGTCATCATCTCCCGGACCCTGGCGGACGGCATCGGCGTGACAACCGGCTCGCATCTGGACGTCCTGGTCGGCAACACCGGCGTACCCGTCGATGTCGCCGGTGTCGTGCCGGACGTGCCCTCCGCACCCGGCGCCGCCGCCGTCCTCGCCGATCTCGACACCCTCACCAGGGTGCTGACCGCGCACGGCGATCCGCAGAGCCCGGTCGACGCCTGGTGGGCCGCGGCACCGGCGAGAAACGACGTCGCCGCGCTGCACCTGGGCACGGTCACCACCCGCACCGGCGAGAGCGCACGGCTGACCGCAGGTCCGCTCAACGCCGGGCTGCCCGCGGTGCTGCGCCTGCTGGTCCCGGCCGCGGTGCTGCTGCTGTTCGCCGGGATGATCCTGCACGTCACCCACGACCTGCGGGACCGGGCCGTCGAGGTGGCCCGCCTGCGGGGTCTGGGCCTGACCGGCCGGCAGATCCGGACCGTCCTGCTGGGTCAGCACGCCTTCGTCCTGATCCCGCTGCTGTTCGCGGGTGCCCTGGTCGGCGCGCTGGCCACCTGGATCATCACGCCGCTGATGGTGCGCTCGGAGACCGGCGCCCCACCCGTGCCCGAGGTCGCTCCGGTCTGGCCCTGGGCCGCGGAGAGCCTCCTGATCCTCGTGCTCGTGGCCGGTTGCTCAGCCGCGGCCGGGATCGTCGCGACCATCCAGGCCCGCCGGGCCGGCGCCGCACAGCTGCGGGTGGCGTCATGATCCGCCTGCTGCCCCCGGTGCACTGGCCCAGCGTCCGGGGCCGGGCCCGGGCCGACGCCGGCCCCCTGACCCTGGCCGCCCTGGTGGTCGCGGCGGTCACGGTGCTGGCCGGTTCCGTGCCGGTGCTGCTGACCAGCACGGCGGACCAGGCCGTCCGGCAGGCGGTGCGGGCGGCAGGCGGCCAGGCCGAGATCCAGGTCCGGGCCGACTGGGAGTACGACGACGGCGCCCACGGCGGCCGGGTCCGCAACCCGCGCTCCGCGGAGTCCCTCGACGACCTGCGCGACCGGGCCCTCGACCAGCTCGGTGCGCTGCGCGATCAGATGTCCCCGCCGATCGAGTTCGCCGGTGGCCCGTACCTGAAGATCGTCAACGGCGACGAGCCGCGCAGTTTCCGGTTGGGCTATGTCGCGGGCACCTCCGAACCGGCGGTCACCTGGGTATCCGGTGCCGCGCCCCGAGCCTCGAGCGAGCATCCGAATGCCGAGGTGGCGTACACCGGCGACCCGTGGCCGGTGCAGGCCGGCATCTCCGAGACCGCCGCGGCACGGCTGGGGGTCGGGCCGGGTGACCGGCTGCAGACCGAGGACGCCAAGGGCAACCCCTGTGACGTACGGGTGAGCGGCGTGTTCCGGCCCGTGAACCGCACCGACCTGGCGTGGCAGGTCGCCCCGTGGCTGCTCGACCCCCAGTCCGGCGCGGACGGACCGGGCATCACCCGGTTCGGCGGCCTGCTCGACGCGCAGTCACTGCCCGACGCGCGTCTCGCGTTCAACCCCGACGAAGTCAGCCGGACGGTGCGGTTCCGCCCTGACGCCGAGGTGCTGACCCTCGACTCCGCCCAGCGGATCGCGGCGGCCGTGGTGCGGCTCAAGGCGACGTCCGGCTCCTCCGCCAGCCATGAGGGAGCCGCGCAGTGGTCCACCCAGCTCGACCAGGTGCTGCGTGATGTGCGGGAGCGAGTCGACGCCGCCCGGGCACAGGCGTCGGTGCTGCTGAGCGCGGTGATGCTGGTCGCGGTACTGATTCTGCTGCTGGCCGCGCAGCTGCTGGCCGGGAGGCGGGCCGCGGCCCTGACCGTGGCCCGGCAGCGCGGTACGTCGATCGTCGCCCTCGGCACCGAACTGCTCCTCGAATCGGTCTTGCTGACCGTCGCCGCGACCGCGGTGGGTGCGCTCATCGCCTGGGCGGCCGCCGGGGGCGTCGCGTGGGGATGGTTGCTACCCGCCGGGGTGTGCGCGGTGCTGGCTGGGCCCGGCTTCGGGATGGTCACGGCGCACCGGGCCACCCGGGACAAGCGCAACCCGGCCAACCGCAGCGCCCGCCGGTGGGCCGAACGGACAGCGGCGCTGCGCAGACTGACGGCCGAGCTGGCGGTGCTCGCGGCAGCGGCGATCGCCCTGACGGTGCTGCACCAGCGTGGCGCCTCCCCGTCCGCCGGGGGAACCGTGCTGCTGCCGGCCTCCGCCCCCGCCCTGGGGGCCCTGACCGGTGCGTTACTGCTGCTGAGGTTGCTACCGGTGACGACCGGGCTGGCCCTGCGGCAGGCCCTGAGGTCCACGATGCCCCTGGCCGTCTTCGGAGCCTCGCGGGCGGCGTCCGCGGCGAGACGGGTCCTGCCGGTGCTGGCACTGGTCGCCTCGGCCGCGCTCGCTACATTCGCGCTCACCCTGAGCAGCACCATCGGCGCGGGGCTCGCCGACGGAGCCTGGCGCAGCGTCGGGGCGGACGCCCGGATCGACCTCCCGGATCAGCCGGCGACGACCACCACCGCCCTCATCAACCGGATCGCAGCCGCCCCCGGCGTCCGGCACGCGGTCGCCGCCCAGGTCACCACCGCCACCTCGGTGATCGTCGGAGGCGCTTCGCGGCAGGTCCGGCTGATCGCTGTCGACAGCGCCGCCTATCGCGAATTGCTCGCCGGTGCCGCTCGGACGCCGCTGCCGGCGCTGCCCGCCGCTGCCCCCGGCGGCCCGGTCCCGGTGCTGGTGCACTCCCCGGAGGGCACGCTACGGGCCGGCGATTCCCTGGACCTGAGAACGGAAGGCGCACCCGAGGCGACGCTCACCGCGGTCGCCACGACCGACGCCATCGGCGATACCGACGACACGGTACTGGCCGACGCGGCGGCGCTGACCGCAGCCGGTGTCCCTGTCGTCCCGAACACGATCTGGGTCACCGGGTCCGGCGCCGCCGCCGCTGCCAAGGCCGCTGTCGGCGCGACCGTCGTCGCCCGCACCGACGTGCTGCGGGAACGCCGGGAAGCGCCGCTGGTCGCCGGGCTGATCCGGCTCGCCTGGGCGTCGACGGTCACGCTGCTCGCGCTCGGTCTGCTGGGCTTCGCGCTCGACGCGGCGGCCGGGGCACCGGAACGCTGGCAGACCCTGAGCCGGTTGCGGACGCTCGGCCTGCGGACCCGGGAGGCCCGCCGGGTCGCCGCCGGTGAGCTGCTGCCGCTCGCCCTGGTCGCTGCCCTGGGCGGGCCGGCACTGGGGGTGCTGCTCGCCGTGCTCACCCTCGGGCCGCTCGGGCTGCGCCTGCTCACCGCCCAGCCCGGCAACCCCGTCCTGGTCCTGCCCTGGGTGGGTCTGGTGGTGGTCGTTGCCGCATTCCTGGTCATGGTGGTGGCAGTGGTGCGGGTCGAGGCAGCAGTCCGCCGCCGCAACCGCCTCAGCGAGGTCCTCCGCGTCGGCGGCGCCTGACCCGGGGTGAACCTGCCGGACCACGCGGCCGTCGCCGTCATGGTGGCCAGCACCGATTCAACGCCTATTTGACCATGTCGATGCCATAAGCGTTGACGGCGGCGCTCGCCCTAATGGGCACGCTCGCGTGGTTCAGGATGAGCATGAACTGTAGCGGCAAAAACTGTTACAACGCACATCCTCACGCAGCCCTTGTCTGCTGCAGTGCAGCTCAAAGCTGGCATCGATAAATCTCCACGGATGAATGAGTTGCTCCGTTGTGCAAGTGGGAGCGCTCCCGTAACATCCGTGATATTCGTTGTTAACGCTCACTGTTGTTCGAAGTGAGTGGTTCGATCTCCTCTCAGTCGCGCGATTCAATACCTTTTTGCATTGACGTTAGTCGTTGCCATGGCCTCGATGGGCGACGAGGAAGGAGAACTGTCCATGTCCGGGAGAAGACGTCGGCTCTTCGCGGCCGTACTCGGTGCAATGATCGCAGCGGCCGGCATCACCGTTCCGGCGGAGATCGCCGCCGCCGAGTCGAACGGTGGCGTGCGGGTCATGCCGCTGGGTGACTCCATCACCGAGGGCACCCAGGTGCCCGGCGGTTACCGCATCGGGCTGTGGCAACGCATGGCCGCCGCGGGCTACCGGGTTGACCTGGTCGGCACCCAGTTCAACGGCCCGGCCGCGCTCGGCGACCACGACCACGAGGGCCACCCCGGCTGGCGGATCGACCAGATCGACGCCAATGTCACCGGCTGGCTGGCGGCGACCGGTCCGCGCACCGTTCTGCTGCACATCGGCACCAACGACATCCTGCAGAACTACAACGTCGCCGGCGCGCCGGGCAGGCTGTCCACCCTCATCGACCACATCACCGCGGTGGCGCCGTCGGCCGACGTGTTCGTGGCGACGATCATCCCGCTGGCGTCGGCGAGCCAGGAGGCCGCTGCCCGTGGCTTCAACGCCGCCGTGCCCGGCATCGTGCAGAGCCGGGCCGCCGCGGGGAAGCGGGTCCACCTCGTCGACATGCACGCCGCGCTCACCACGGCCGATCTGATCGACGGCGTGCATCCCACCGCGGGTGGCTACGACAAGATGGCCGCCACCTGGTACTCCGCCCTGCGCTCCGTACCAGGCTCGATCGGTGACCCCGGAACCGGCGGCACCGCCGGAACGCTGGTCGGCTCAGCGTCCGGCCGCTGCCTGGACGTGCCGGGCAGTAACACCGCCAACGGCACCCAGCCGATCATCTGGGACTGCTCCGGCGGAGCGAACCAGCGGTGGACATCCACCGGCCCGACGCTCCAGGCACTGGGCAAATGCCTGGACGCACCGACCGGCGCCACCGCGGGCGTGAAGGTGCAGCTGTGGGACTGCAGCGGCGGCCTCAACCAGCAGTGGAACCTCAACGCCAACGGCACGATCAGCAACGCGCAGTCCGGTCTGTGCCTCGACGTCAGTGGCGGGGCCACCACGAACGGCACCCCGGTCGTCCTCTGGACCTGCACCACGGCGACCAACCAACTCTGGACGAGGCGATGAGACATGAGACGTCTGAGGACCGCACTGTTGGCCGGACTGCTGCTGGTGGCCGGCACCCTGACGACTGCTTTCGCGCCCGCGGCGCAGGCACTGGACAACGGCGTGGGCCGCACCCCGCCGATGGGCTGGAACTCGTGGAACACGTTCGGCTGCAACATCAGCGAGTCGCTGATCCGGCAGATGGCCGACGCGATGGTCAGCACCGGGATGCGGGATGCGGGCTACCAGTACGTCGTGGTCGACGACTGCTGGTTCAACCCCAGCCGGGACTCCGCCGGTAATCTGCAGGGCGACCCGACGCGATTCCCCAGCGGCATGAAGGCGCTCGGCGACTACCTGCACGGCAAGGGCCTGAAATTCGGCCTGTACGAGGGTCCGCTGGACAAGACGTGCGCGCAGTACTTCAATTCGTACCCGGGCGCCACCGGCAGCCAGGGTCATGAGGCACAGGACGCGCGTCAGTTCGCCGCCTGGGGAGTCGACTACCTGAAGTACGACTGGTGCTCGCCCACCGGCACGATCAACGACCAGGTCGCCACGTTCGCGAAGATGCGCGACGCGCTGGCGGCGACCGGCCGGCCGATTCTCTACAGCATCAACTCCAACAGCGTGCACGCCAAGACCGGCCCGCAGCGCAACTGGGGTGACGTGGCGAACATCTGGCGGACCACCGAGGACATTCAGCTCTCCTGGGACACCGGCCAGACCAACGGATACCCGATGGGCATCAAGAACATCGTCGACGTGACCGTTCCGCTCGCCGGGTACGCGAAACCGGGCGGCTTCAACGACCCGGACATGATGGAGGTCGGCCGTGGCACGCTCAGCGACGCCGAACAGCGGTCCCACTTCGCGCTGTGGGCGGTGATGGCGTCCCCGCTGATCGCGGGCAACGACATCCGCTCGATGAGCTCCGCCACCCTGACGATCCTGAAGAACACCCGGCTGATCGCGATCAACCAGGACAGCCTGGGCCTGCAGGCGAGCTCGATCGTGGCCGACAGCAACCAGCGGGTGCTCGCGAAGCGCCTGGCCAACGACGACGTGGCGGTGGCGCTGTTCAACCAGTCGAGCTCGACCCGCACGATCTCCACCACGGCCTCGGCGATCGGCAAGGGCGGATCGTCGTTCACCCTCGTCGACACCTGGACCGGTGCCGCCACGACCACCAGCGGCACCATCACCGCGAGCGTGCCGGCACACGCCACGGTCGTCTACCGGGTGAGCGGCGGCACCACCGGCAACCCGCCCACCCCGACGTCGGGGACCCTGGTCAGCGCGTCGTCCGGCCGCTGCCTGGACGTGCCCAACAGCGCCACCACCAACGGTACGCAGCCGGTCATCTGGGACTGCAACGGCGCCGCGAACCAGCAGTGGGCCGCGTCCGGGCAGACCCTGCAGGCGCTGGGCAAGTGCCTGGACGCCCCGACCGGCGCCACCGCCGGTGCGAAGGTGCAGCTCTGGGACTGCAACGGCGGCACCAATCAGCAATGGACCCTCGGCACCGACGGCACCGTCCGCGGCACCGCATCCGGCCTCTGCCTCGACGTCGACCACAACCTGACCGCCAACGGCACCCTCACCCTGCTGTGGACCTGCACGGCAGCCGTCAACCAGCGCTGGTCGCGGTCATGAGCGGAGCACGCATCACCAAGCTACGCGCCGTGCTCGCCGCTGCCGTGGCTGTCCTGATCGCCGGATCCGTGCTGCTGGCCGCCGCACCCGCACAGGCCGCGGCCCTGACCCGGGTGACGGGCTTCGGCAGCAACCCGACCAACCTCGACATGTACGTCTACGTGCCGGCCAACGTGGCACCGAAGCCGGCTCTGCTGCTTCTCGTGCACTATTGCAGCGGTTCGGCGAGCGGGATCTTCAACGGCAACGGCCACGACTACGTGACCGCGGCCGACCGCTACGGATATGTCATCGTCCTGCCGGAAGCCACCCGCAGCGGCAGCTGTTTCGACGTCTCCAGCCCGCAGGCGTTGCGGCGTGACGGCGGCAGCGACTCCACCGGGATCATGTCCATGGTCGCGTGGGCCCGTTCGCACTACAACGTGGATCCGGCGCGGATCGTGGTCAGCGGCTTCTCCTCGGGCGCCATGATGACCAACGTGCTCGCCGCGCAGTATCCGGACGTGTTCTCAGCGGCGTCGGCGTTCTCCGGCGTATCGGCCGGCTGCTTCGCCACCACCGACGGATCGCTGTGGAACAGCACCTGCTCGGGCGGGCGTCTCATCAAAACGACCGGCCAGTGGACGGACCAGGCCCGCGCGATGTACCCCGGGTACACCGGGGGATATCCACGGATGCAGCTGTGGCACGGCGACACCGACACGACCCTTGCCTACCCGAATTTCGGTGAGGAGATCAAACAGTGGACCGGCCTGCACGGGCTGAGCCAGACGCCCGCGTTCACCGACCACCCACGGCAGTCCTGGACCCGTACCCGATACGGCGACACCGGAACCTGGGCGACGGTTGAGGGTGTCAGCATCGCCGGCGTCGGACACGCCCTGCCGCAGACCGGCCAGCTCGCGTACGCGATCTCCTTCCTGGGTCTGGACAGCACCTCGACCCCGCCGACGACCCCACCGACGGCCCCGCCGTCCACCGGCACTCCCGGCTCGGGCTCCTGTCAGGTCACCGCCACGGTCAACGCCTGGAACAACGGTCTGACCGAGAGCATCACCATCACCAACACCGGGGGCACCGCCGTCAACGGCTGGTCGCTGGCCTTCACCCTGCCGGCCGGACAGACGATCACCTCCGGCTGGAACGCCACCTATGCGCCGCTCTCCGGAGCGGTGACCGCGGCGAACGTGTCCTACAACGCCACCATCCCGGCGAACGGGTCGGTCGGCCTCGGGTTCCAGGCCGGCCATACCGGCACCGCGGGTACGCCCACCGCCTTCTCCCTCAACGGCACCCTGTGCACCCGATGACTCCCATGGAGGAGATGTCTGATGACCACTTCCCGGTCCCGAACGTTGCGTTACGCCGCGCTGGCGGCCGGCCTGCCGTTGCTGGCATCGGCCGCGGTTCTCGCGGCGCTGCCGGCGGACGCCGCGACGGTGGGCTGTTCGGTCAACTACGCGGTGTCGTCGCAATGGCAGGGCGGCTTCAACGCCGACGTGTCCATCACCAACCTCGGTGATGCGCTGACCTCCTGGACCCTGACCTGGTCGTACGGCGCCGGGCAGACCGTGACGCAGGCATGGAACGCAACCGTGACGCAGAGCGGGGCGGCGGTGACGGCGAAGAACGTCGCCTACAACGGCGCGGTGGCGACCGGCGGCACAGTGTCGTTCGGTTTCAACGGTACGTCGTCTGCCGGCAACCCGGCCCCGGCCAGCTTCGCGGTCAACGGTGTGACCTGCACCGGATCGACCGGGCCGACCTCCCCGCCGTCATCACCCCCGTCGTCCTCGCCGCCCGCCACCTGCGCGCTCCCGTCGACGTACCGCTGGAGTTCGACCGGTTCGTTGGCGAGTCCGAAGAACGGGTGGGTCTCGTTGAAGGACTTCACCAATGTGGTCTACAACGGCAAGCACTTGGTGTACGGGTCGAACGTGTCGGGTGGCTCGTACGGTTCGATGAACTTCGGGCTGTTCTCCAACTGGTCCGATATGGCGTCGGTGAGTCAGAACGGGATGAGTCAGGGCACGGTGGCGCCGACGTTGTTCTACTTCGCTCCGAGAAATAGTTGGGTGCTGGCCTATCAGTGGGGTCCGACGGCGTTCAGTTACAAGACGTCCAGCGATCCGACGAATCCCAATGGCTGGTCGTCGGCGCAGACGTTGTTCACCGGGAGTATCACGGGCTCCAGTACCGGGGTGATCGATCAGACGTTGATCGGCGATGACACGACCATGTATCTGTTCTTCGCCGGGGACAACGGGAAGATCTATCGGGCGAGTATGCCGATCGGGAACTTCCCGGGAAGTTTTGGTTCGTCGTACACGACGATCATGAGTGACTCGACGAACAATCTGTTCGAGGCGGTCGAGGTGTACAAGGTTCAAGGTCAGAACCAGTATTTGATGATCGTGGAGGCGATCGGTGCGAACGGGCGTTACTTCCGGTCGTTCACGTCGTCGAGCCTGGGTGGTTCGTGGACGCCGCAGGCTGCTACGGAGAGTAATCCGTTTGCGGGTAAGGCGAACAGTGGTGCGACGTGGACGAACGACATCAGTCACGGTGATCTGGTGCGGAGCAACCCGGATCAGACCAAGACCGTCGACCCGTGCAACCTGCAGCTGCTGTACCAGGGTAAGGACCCCGGTGCGGGCGGCGATTACAACAGTCTGCCGTGGCGGCCGGGCCTGCTCACATTGCAGCGGTGAGCGGCGCGGACGGGAGAACGTCATGAGAATTCCCCGCTGCCGGGCGGCGTCTCCCCGGGCCGGAGCACCAGTTTCGGTTTCCAGGGCACAGGGACCGGCGGCGGGGCCGGAATCGTCTGCTGCACCGTCTCGTGAATCGAGGAGCCATGATGTTGGTAAGCAAACTCGCCGGCGCCGCCGTGGCTGGAGTGCTGGCCGCGGCCGCGTCCCTGGCGATCGTGACGGCGGCTCCCGCCGACGCCGCGGTCACCGCCGGGTGCGGTAAGGCGCCCACGTTGACCAGTGGTACCCGGACGATCTCCAGCGGCGGCCAGAACCGGTCGTACATCCTGCGGGTGCCCGACAACTACGACCGGAGCCATCCGTACAAACTGATCTTCGCCTTCCACTGGTTGAACGGAACCGCGGGCAATGTGGCGGGCGCCGGCTATTACGGGCTCCAGCAGTTGTCGGGCAACTCGGCCATCCTGGTCGCGCCGCAGGGCATCGACAACGGCTGGGCGAACACCGGTGGCCGGGACCTCACTCTCGTCGACAACCTGACCGCTCTGCTGGAGAGCGATCTGTGCGTCGACACGTCGCAGCTGTTCGCCCTCGGCTGGAGTTATGGCGGCTCGATGAGCTATGCGGTCGCGTGTGCGCGCCCGGGTGTCTTCCGCGCGGTGGCGGTGCTGTCCGGCGCCAACCTCAGCGGCTGCAGCCCCGGCACACAGCCGGTCGCCTATCTGGGGATCCACGGCATCCACGACAGCGTGCTGAACATCTCGCTCGGCCGGTCCATCCGCGACACCTTCGTCCGCAACAACGGATGCACTCCGCAGAATCCGCCGGAGCCGGCGCAGGGCAGCCTCACCCACATCGCGACGACGTACTCGGGCTGTCGTGCGGGGTACCCGGTGGAGTGGGCGGCGTTCGACGGTGACCACACCCCGGAGCCGGTGGACGGCACCACCGCGACCAGCGGTTCCCGCACCTGGGTGGGCGGGGAGATCTGGCGGTTCTTCACCCAGCTGCCGAGCACGACACCGAGCTCGCCACCGGCCTCACCGAGCTCGCCACCGGCCTCACCGAGCTCGCCACCCCAGGGCGGGACGGGGGGCTGCAGCGCCGTGTACCGGATCACCGGGCAGTGGCAGGGTGGCTTCCAGGCCGAGGTCACCGTGACGGCCGGTTCGGCGGCGCTGAGCGGATGGCGGGTCGGCTGGACGTTCGCCGAGGGCCAGACCGTCAGTCAGATCTGGGGTGGCCGCACCACCTCAAGCGGGAGCGCCCAGATCGTCACCAACGAGACCTACAACGGCGCCCTCGGTGCGGGTGCGTCGGCCACCTTCGGATTCCTCGGCACCTGGACCGGCACCAACAGCGTTCCGTCGGCCATCTGCGCCTCGGCCTGACCATGAAGTGACAACCAGGTACCGCCTCTGCCAGGTCCACGAATTACCGATAATTACCGGTCGCTGGCCGCTATGTACAGCCAGCGATCGTTCATCGCCGATATCTTGACATCCCCGGTAACACTTCTTACCTTGAGCGTCACGTTCCGGAAACACTCCGTAACTTTCGGATCCGAGAGGTGATTCTCGTGGCTCCCAGCAAAGCCCTTGTTCTGGCCGCGGCCGTGGTCATCGGCGTAGGAGGCCTCGCTGGCTGTTCGGGGGGAGATGACGACGACGGGCCGGGTGGTGGCAACGTCACGATGCAGTTGTGGGAGAACTCCACCACCGGGCCGGGCAAGGCGTTCTGGGACAAGGCGGCCGCGGATTACCACACCGCCCATCCGAACGTCACGATCAAGGTGCAGGCGGTCCAGAACGAGGACCTGGACGGCAAGCTGCAGACCGCATTGAACTCCGGCTCGGCGCCGGACATCTTCCTGCAGCGAGGCGGCGGGAAGATGGCTGCCATGGTCGAGGCTGGCCAGCTCAAGGACATCACCGATGACATCACCGCCGAGACGAAGCAGGCGGTGGGCGATGCGGCGCTGCGGACCGCGCAGGTGGACGGCAAGGCGTACGCCGTACCCATCTCCGTTCTGCCGGGAGGTTTCTGGTACAGCAAGGATCTGTTCCGCAGCGCCGGTGTCACCGCCCCGCCGGCCACTCTGGACGATCTCACCACCGCGGTGAGCAAGCTCAAGGCGGCCGGTACGCCGATCGCCCTCGGCGCCAAGGATGCGTGGCCCGCCGCCCACTGGTACTACTTCTTCGCTCTGCGCGCCTGCAGTCAGGCCACGCTGGACGCGGCCGCCAAGGACCGGACGTTCAGCGACCCGTGCTGGACGAAGGCCGGCGCCGACCTGAAGGCGTTCGCCGACACGAAACCGTTCACCGAGGGCTTTCTGACCATCTCGGCCCAGCAGGGCGCGGGAAGCTCCGCGGGCCTGGTGGCCAACCACAAGGCGAGCATGGAACTGATGGGTTCCTGGGATCCCGGTGTGATCGCCTCCCTGACGAAGGACACCAAGCCGCTGCCCGACCTCGGCTTCTTCCCCTTCCCGGCGGTGCCCGGCGGCCAGGGCGACCCCGCTGCGATCATGGGTGGCACGGACGGCTACTCGTGCTCGCAGGACGCACCTGCCGAGTGCTCCGACTTCCTCAACTACCTGCTGACCAAGGATGTGCAGGAGGCCTACTACAAGGCCTTCAACTCGCTGCCGGTCAACAAGCAGGCCCAGGGAGCTGTCACCGAGGACTATCTCAAGGCGGTTCTGGCGGCCTACAACTCCGCACCGTACGTCTCGCAGTGGCTCGATACGGTCTACGGCCAGAACGTGGGCAACGCGCTGAACATCGGTGTCGTGAACCTGCTCGCCGGCAAGGGCGACGTCGCCGGAATCATCAAGGCCGTGAACGACGCCGCCAAGAAGGGCTGACGGCGCCGTGCTCACGGAGGACGTGCCCGGCAGCCGCGTGCGGATCGGGGACGGCGGGCAAGCCCCGTCTCCGGTCCGCCGCCGGCGGCGCGGCATCGGCTGGGCGCAGCGTCTCGAGATCGCGATGCTGTCCGGCCCGGCGATCCTGATCTTTCTCGCCTTCGTGATCCTTCCCGTGCTGATGGCCGCGTACTACGGCTTCTACCGGTGGAAGGGTTTCGGTGTGCCGACCAACTTCGTCGGCCTCGACAACTACGTCACGATCCTGCAGGACAAGGCGTTTCGCGAAGCGCTGTGGCACAACGGCCTCATCGTCGTGCTCTCGCTCGTCATCCAGGGCCCGATCGGCCTCGGCCTCGCCCTGCTGCTCAATCAGAAGCTGCGGGGCCAGTCGGTCATCCGGGTGCTCATCTTCGTCCCGTACGTCATCGCCGAGGTCATCGCCGGGACGGCCTGGGGCCTGCTGCTGCAGGCCGGCGGCGCGGTCAACGGCATCCTCAGGTCGATCGGTCTCGGCGGGCTGGCGCAGGACTGGCTGGCGAACCCGAAGCTCGCCATCTGGACCCTGATGTTCATCCTGACCTGGAAGTACATCGGCTTCGCGGTCATCCTGTTCCTGGCCGGGATGCAGAACATCCCGGAGGAACTGACGGAGGCGGCCGCGATGGACGGCGCGTCGTACTGGCAGACCCAGCGGAGGATCACCGTGCCCCTGCTGGGTCCGACGATCCGCATCTGGGTCTTCCTGTCGATCATCGGTGCGCTGCAGCTCTTCGATCTCGTGTACATCATCTGGGGTCAGTACGTCTCGTCGACCGCGGGCACCTCGACCATGGCGACGTACCTGGTCACGGAAGGCCGTAACGCCGGCAACTACGGGTACGGCAACGCCGTCGCGGTCGTGCTCTTCCTCATCTCGATGATCATCGCGCTCGGCTACCAGCGTTTCGTCCTGCGCCGTGACACCCAGGGCGCTCTCACGGGAGGACGGTAGGACATGGCCGGAACCAGGTCGTCCCGGCCGGGCGGGGGCCACGGCCGCGGCGGAGGCGACCCGATCGTGTACGCCGTCGCTCTCGTGCTGATCGGCGTCATGCTCGGGCCCGTCCTCTACATCATCATCGGTGGCTTCCGGACCAACTCCCAGATCACCACCGATCCCGCGGGGCTGCCCCACCCGTGGGAGTCCGGCAACTACACCGGCGTCCTGACGAGTGACGCCTTCTGGCGCCAGGTCGGCAACTCGGCGATCGTGGCCGGGGCCACCACCGCCGGCGTCGCTACGCTGGGTGTCATGGCCAGCTATGTCCTTGCCCGGTACAGGTTCCGGGGGCGGGGAGCGATGTACGCGTTGTTCGCCGCGGGCCTGATGTTCCCGGCCACGGTCGCGATCACACCGTTGTACATCCTGGTGAAGAACCTGGGCCTGGTGAACACGCTGCCCGGTGTCATCCTTCCCCAGATCGCCTTCGCGCTCCCCACGACGGTCATCATCCTGGTGCCCTTCCTGCAGGCGATCCCCAAGGACATCGAGGAGGCCGCGGCCATCGACCGGTGCAGCCGGCTCGGCTTCTTCTGGCGGATGGTGCTGCCGCTCTCGGTGCCGGGGCTGATCACCACGGGGATCCTCGCGTTCGTCAACAGCTGGAACAGTTACCTGCTACCGCTCTTCCTCCTGAACGACCAGGACACGTTCACCCTGCCGCTGGGTGTGCAGGCATTCGCGTCGGAGTACTCGGTCGACACCGCCAAGGTGCTCGCGTTCACCTCGCTGTCGATGATCCCGGCGCTGGTGTTCTTCAGCCTGTTCCAGCGCCGCATCGTCGGCGGCCTCACCGGCGCGGTCAAAGGATGAGCCGGGACGGGGCCTCGGGGCGCAGGGCTGGATCAGGCGCCCTCGATCAGGTGATCGCCGAGGGTGCTGCGGCGGTAGAGGACACGCCGGCCGTTGCGGGTGCGGGTGACCAGGCCTGCGGCGTGCAGGGTCTGGAGGTGCTGGGAGACCGCGCCCGGGGTCACCCGTAGGAGACGGGCCAGCTCGACCGTCGGCAGTGGCTCGGACAGCAGCTGGAGGAGCGTGGCCTTGGGTGGGCCGAGCAGGGCGGCCATCACCTCGGGGCCGGGTGGGACCGCGGACTGCCAGAGGGTGGCGATGCCCCGGGCCGGGTAGGCCAGCCACGGCGGTTCGGTCGCGTTCATCGGTGGGATCGCCTTGTAGGCGAAGACCGACGGGAGCAGCAGGAGCCCGCGGCCGGCGGCGGAGACCCGGAAGTGGCCGATCATCTGGTCGATGCGGAGTGCGCCGTCGGTCCAGCTGATGTTCGGGTGGATGTCGGCGAAGAGCAGGCGTGCGCCGCCCACGGCGAGCTGCCGGGCACGGTAGGTGGTGTCGGCCTCCAGCATCAGCTGCATCCGTGGCCAGTCGGCGACCATCGCGGCCGACCAGTAACGGTTGAGCAGGCCGACGAGGTCGTGCAGGGTCGCGGCGCGTAGCACGGCGGGCACGGGGCCTGGCGCGTGTGTGGCGGCGATGTCGCGTCGGACCAGCTCGGGTGGCGTACGCGCAACCTGGTCGATCTGCTCGGCCACGTCCGGGGTGTAGGTCGCCGGACGTGGCGTGAGGAAGTCCGGGAGGCCGCGGCTCTTGCCCACCAGGGAGAGCAGCAGCGCCAGGTCGTCGGGCGCGAGCGCGGCCAGTGCGGCGCGGCGCCACGGCAGGTGCAGTGTGTAGCGGCCCGGGTCGCGCAGAGCCCAGATGCTGCAGACGAGCTCCTGGATCGGCGAGATCGCGAAGCGGGTGTCCGCGAGGTCGTCGGCGCTCAGCTCGTACTGGATCATTAGCTCCAGGCTATATCGATTGGTGTGAGGCCGGGCCGGCGCTGGACTGTGGGCATGAGTTCTCGCCTCGTCCTGCTGCTCGCCGCGGTCTGCGGTGTTGCCGTCGGTAACGTCTACTTCCCGCAGTCGATCACCCCGGCGGTGGCCGCGGGCCTGCACGTTTCCGTCGGTGCCGCGGCCGGCATCGTCACGGCCGCCCAGGCCGGCTACACCGCCGGGTTGTTCCTGCTCGTCCCGCTGGGTGACCGGATCGCGTACCGCCGGCTGCTGACGATCCTGCTGGTGGTCACGTCCGGAGCGCTGCTGCTGGCCTCGGCGGCGCCCGCTCTGCCACCGCTGATCGGGCTCAGCGTGATGATCGGCGCCGCCACGGTGGCCGCGCCCGTCATCGGACCCATGGTGGCCGGGATGGTGGCCCCGCAGCGGCGTGGCGTGACGACCGGGCTTCTGCTCAGCGGTAGCACCGGCGGGATGCTGCTGTCCCGGACGTTCAGCGGGTATCTGGCGCAATGGTCGAGCTGGCGGGTGCCGTACGTGTGCTCCGCCGTCCTGTTGCTGGTCTTTGTGGTCCTGCTGCGCCGTGCCCTGCCGTCAGCTCCACCGCCCAGCCGTCAGGCGTACCCGGCGCTGCTGCTCGAGCCGGTGCGCCTGCTGGCCCGCGAGCCGGAGCTGCGTCAGTCGTGTCTCTACCAGGCCACCATCTTCGCCGGGTTCTCCGCCACCTGGACGTGCGTCGCCCTGCTGCTCACCGGGCCCGCCTACGGGTACGGAGCCCAAGCCGTCGGCCTGCTGGCCCTGGTGAACGCCGCGACCATGCTCGCCACGCCGATCGCCGGCCGCTTCACCGACCGCCACAGCCCCGCCCGTACCAACCTGATCTGCGCGACCGCCGTCATCGCCGCCGCGGTCCTGCTGAGCCTCGGCGCCGTCGACGGGGTGGGGTGGCTCATCGCCGGCACGCTGCTGCTCGACGTCGCGATGCAGTCCGGCATGGTGGCCAACCAGGTACGCATCTACGCGATCAGCGACACCGCCCGGGGCCGCCTCAACACGGCCTACATGACGTGCGCCTACGCGGGCGGCGCCATCGGGTCGTGGCTCGGTCTGCGGTGCTACACGACCTTCGGGTGGCGCGGTGTCTGCGTCCTGGTGGGCGTGCTGGCCGCGATTCCGTTGTGCCACCTTGCAAAGCGCCGTCACCCGGTTGCGGTGACGGCGACTTCACAAGGGGTGCGGGGTGATCACATCGGGGGAGTGTCGCGGTAGCTGCCGGTGTAGTAGTTGCCGACCTCCTCGCGGTACTGCGGCGTGCTGAAGGTGTCCTTGTCGTACTCCGGGGAGTTCTTGATCTGGTCCTTGGTCCGGTCGACGTACGCGGTGCGCTCGTCGTGGTCGATGCGCTGGACCGTGCCGGCGGGCAGCAGGACCTTGCGGCCGAAGATCCACGGTCCGGTGTCGACGACCAGGAAGGCGCTGCCCACGTCGTAGGTGGCCTCGTCGACCTTACCGATGCTCCCGTCGCTGGCCTCGACGCTGTAGCCGGCCAGATCCGCGCTCGCCTGCTCGTCGGCGCGGGCACTGTCGTTGCCGGTGCGGTCGGGGTCGTCAGTGGCGGCGGGACCGCCCAGGGTCCCCGGCTCACGCCAGGCCCAGGGAACGAACGTGAGGGGTTGCATCACAAACCTCCAAGGTTGACGGTGATTGATGCGCTTCCCTGAGCGGATACCCACCAGAAGGGTGCCGAATCGTCGGTGCGTGCTGAAGGTGGCCCCGATGTCAGCGGCAGGTTTTGGTTCTTGTTGATGCAGGCGGCGATGCGTTGCATCTGGCGGGCGCTGTTGACGTTGATGAAGTCGTTGTGGTCGGAGAACGGGTTGTGGTCCTCCTCGGGGAAGGAGTCCAGGGCGTACTGCCCCGCGACCTGGACGTCCTGGGGGATCTTGTAGGACAGGGTGATCCGTAGCTGGGGGATGGCGACGAAGCCCTTCTTGCACGCGCCGGTGGTGGTGTCGGCGAAAGCGACGTGGTCGCGGTGGTTGGTGCTGTCGATGTTGGTGCCGTCCCAGCAGCCGGGGAAGTCCTGGACGCGCTGGACCTGCTGGCCGGGCGGGCAGATCGGGTACTTGTCGGAGAGCCGGTCGGTGAAGCCCGAGCAGGTCCAGGTGGCGCGGGCGTTGGCCGGGCCGCGGCTGGTCGGCTTGGCGTCGCCGGTCAGTTCCCGCAGGAACCTGGGCATCGGGACGACCTTGCCGGCGGCGTTGCCCCGGTACTGGATCAGTACGGACGCGGGGCGGACGATTCCCCCGGTGTTGTTCGGCAGTTCCAGGTTCGGGCCCTGCGGGTCGGGCAGGGCCGCGGCACTGCTGGCGGACGGTTGCGGGGCGGTGGCGGTGGCGGTGGCGGTGGCGGTGGCGGTGGCGGTGGCGGTGGGGGCCGGGTTCTCGCCGGTCACGGTGCAGCGGGCGAGTTTCTCGAGCCCTTGCGGACGAGCGGCGTTGCGGCCGATGGCAGTGCTGATGCGATCCAGTACGGCCGTTCGCCTGGCGTTCAGCGTACCCAGGATGGCGTTCCCGCGCGTGGTCACCAGGCGTTCGTTGGCCTCGGAGATCTGCCGGTCCAGTTCCGCGAGGTCACGGTTGACGTCGTTGACCGCCTGGCTCGGGACGCCGGGCAGTCGGTCGCGGACTGCCGGGCACCGCACCTGCTGAGTGGCGACCTGCATGGCTTTGACGCCGGCAGCGGTGTGCCGCATGGACGCGTGCATGCCGTCGTAGTTCGTGTCGCATTCCACCAGCGAGAGCAGACCGGTCGTTCGGCCGCCGCCCGCCGAGGCGATGCTGTCGCTGATTCCTTTGATCAGCTGGGCACGTTGCGTCCGCAGGGCGGTGAGCACGGACTCGTTGAAGTCGGCGTCGACCCGTCCCTTACCGGTTGCCATCCGCGTGTTCGCGTCGGCGTTGGCGCGATCGATCTGCGCGAGCCGGCTGTCGACGGCGCGTCGGGCCCGCACGGGTACGGCGGGGAGCCGGTCGCGTACGTCAGGGCACGTCACCGCGGGGGTGGTCGAAGCCAGGGCATGCTGTGTCTCGGCCCGCGACCGTACGGTCCTGTCGATCCGCACCACCGGCCAGAAGTATGAGGACCGGTCGCCGTTCTTGCAGGTCGTGCCGGAGGCCGCCAGGTCGGCGTCGGACGAGATCGCGGTGATCGCCAGGTTGCCGACAAAATCGTGGACGTGCTCCGCGCCGTTCGTGATTCCCGGCTGCGCGACCGGGTTGTCGGGGCTGAACTTTCCGTTGCGGTTGGTGCCGCAGTCGACGGTGAACGTCCCGGTCGAGGCCCGGCGGCCCGGCCGGGGATCCACGACGTTGGGCTGGACCTTCTCGATCCGGACGAACTGGTCTCGCTCGGTGGACGCGTCGGCGCTGCCCTTGCCGCCACCGGAGACGAAGACGGCGGTCAACGCACCTGTCGCGGCCACGGCCGCCACGGCCATGGTGATCCTTACGGCGCTCCGGCGTGATTCTTTCCGCACGCTGACTCCTCGCTGTTTCACCCGTACGGCGGCCCGGGACCGGGTGCCGTCCTGCAGTACGGCGCGCGGACGCCTGCGGACCGGGGGTGCCGGGGCATGTAAGAGGGCCGTAAGAAGTGGGCGAACAGGGGGGAAGGCCTTTCTTCGGCGGGGAGGATTCAGCTGGTAGGAAACGGGAAGACGGCTCGCGGGCGAAAGGGGAAGGCATGGCAGAGGTGGGACAGGCCGATGGTCACACGAGGATCCGCATGCTGACCGGGGCACTGGTGGCTGCGACCCGGCGATGCTCCTTCCTGGCCGGCAGCGACCAGCTTCACCTGGGCGTACGCGCAGGCGGTGTGGAAGGCTCTGGCAGCGGCCCTGCTGATCGGCGCAGCGCTGCAGACGCTGGTGCCGCGTACGTGGCTGCTGCGGGTGCTGAACCGGCGCGGGTCGCTGAGCTCGGCTGCGGCCGGTGGGCTGGCCGGTATGCCGTCGATGATGTGTACGTGCTGCACAGCCCCCGTTGCCGTGAGCCTGAAGCGCCGGGGAGCGTCGACGGCCGCCGTGGTCGCGTACTGGCTGGGCAATCCGTTGCTCAACCCGGCCGTCCTGGTATTCCTGCTGCTGGTGGCGCCGTGGCAGTGGACAGCCACCCGCCTGATGGTCGGCGCGCTGGTGGTTGTCGGCGGGGCGGCGCTGGTCGCGCGGCTGGACGGCGGCCGAATGCCGGCGTCCACCGTCGACGAGCCGGCCGACGACCCGCCGCCCACATTCGGCCGTTACCTGCGTGCCCTGCTGCGGCTGGCCGTTGTCCTGGTGCCCGAGTACCTCGTCGTGGTGATGCGCGGGCCAGGCTGTGGTTTTTGACCATGTTGCGCACGGCCAGGTCCTCGATCACGATCGTTCTCACGAACGAGCCGAGTGGTGAGCTTGTGCAAGGTGTCGCGCCGCCGGTCGCCGATGCGGGCGTGGACGCGGGCGACGGTGAGGCGGGCCTTGGCCCGGTTCTTCGAGCCCTTGTCCTTGCGGGAGAGTTCCCGCTGCGCACGGGCCAGACGCTGACGGTCGGCGCGTTCATGGCGGGGGTTGGCGACCTTCTCCCCGGTGGACAGGGTGATCAGGTGGGTCAGTCCGGCGTCGAGCCTGGTGGGACAGCTGATCGCCGTCGGCATCGCTACCGTCCCCTCGGGCCTTGCCGGGGACGGGCTCAGGCGGTCCGGTCGACGGTTGCTTTGAGTCCCTGCTCGATCTTGTGCATCGTATGCACGTACGCCTCGTTGATGTCGATGCCGAGTTTGTCGGCGAGTACGAATGTCCACCACAACGACTCGGCGAGCTTGTGTTCGAGTTCCGCGTCGACGTCGCCGTCGATGGGCCAGGTGCCGTCCTTGGCCAGCAGCAGCCGACCGAGATAACCGACGTCGTTCGAGAAGCCGATCATGAGCTCGTGTATCGACCAGGTCTTTCCGTTGACGCGCTGCTCGATCGTCTCGTACAACGCGCGCACCGCCAGCGCCTGGTTGCGCGCATCGTCCAGGACGGGCCATGCCTGCTTCATGATGGTGACCTTTCTCCGGTGTTTCGTCGCTCCCATGCTCGTGCCTGCGCACGCCGGTGTGGAAGGCCGAGTCTTCCTAGGTGCGCCGCACACGGTCACCGGTCAAGTGTCACGAGGACTTCCGTCGCCCTGCGCCGCATTGCCTCTCGTACGCTCTCCGGGGTAAGAACCCGTAGCGGCGTCGCCAGCCCGAGCAAGTAACGGGCCAGTTCGTCGGCGTCGTATCCGCCGATCTCCACGATGGTGACGGCGGCACCGTCCGGCTTGTGCACGCCCATGGTCGTCGGGATGAGTTTGCGTGCCTCGTCGAACGGCATCGCGATTCGCACCGTGCAGTAGACGGGGTATACACCGGCGGGCAGGGCGAGCCGGACGAGTTCGGCGGGGTCGGGCGGTGCACCCAACTCCGCGGGCCGACCTGTGGGTTCGATCGTGGCCACCCGGTCGGCGCGGAACGTACGCCACTCGCCCTTGGCGACGTCGCGGGCCACGAAATACCAACGCCGTCCGGTCTGCACCAGGCGATAGGGATCGACCTCGCGCACGGTTTCCTGGCCTTCTCTGTCCCGGTACACCAAACTGGCGCGCTCACCGCGGCGGCAGGCGGAGGCGAGGTGGAGCAGAATCTCCGGCGCGATCTGCGGCGTGGTGGCCCTGGGGGCGTGTGTCACGGTGGCATCCACGGCGGCGAGACGGTCGGCGATCCGGCGGGGCAGGACCTGCTGCAGTTTGAGCAGCGCAGACAAGGCCGGCTGGTCGCTGCCGAGCGTCCCGTTGAGCGCCGTCTCGCGTAGCGCCACCGCGACGGCGAACGCCTCGTCGTCGTCCAGGGCCAGCGGCGGCACCTTGTTGCCCGCTTCGAGGCGGTAGCCGCCCAAGGGCCCGGGATCGGACTCGACGGCGTACCCGAGCTCGCGCAGTCGGGCCACGTCGCGGCGCACGGTGCGCTCGGTGACCTCCATGCGCGCGGCCAGCTCGGCGTTGGTCCACGACGGTCGGGAGGACAGCAGCGTCACCAGCCGAAGCAGACGCGCAGAGGTGCTGATCACACATTCCAGCTTTCCCCATGACCAGGACAGAAGGTGTCCTGGACCGGTCGTAGCTTCGTCGGCACGAGGGCAGAACGCCATCAGCAAGGAGCTCGATCATGCGACAGCGCAAGCTTGGACGCGACGGACTGGCCGTGTCGGCCATCGGTTACGGCGCGATGGGCATCACCACCGGATATGGCGCAGGCGACGAGGAGCGGGGTATCCGCGCGGTTCGGCGTGCGTACGACCTCGGCGTCACCCTGTTCGACACCGCCGAAATGTACGGGTGGGGTGCCAACGAACAGGTTCTCGGGCGTGCCGTGCGCGACTTCCGCGACGACGTCGTGCTCGCCACCAAGTTCGGCATCACCCATGAGTACGGCGTCAACAGCAAGCCCAGCCACATCCGCGAGGTTGTCGACAACAGCCTGCGCCACCTCGGTGTGGACAAGATCGACGTGCTCTACCAGCATCGGGTCGACCCGTCGGTGCCCATCGAGGACGTCGCCGGCACGGTCCGTGACCTGATCGCCGAGGGCAAGGTCGGCCACTTCGGTCTCAGCGAAGCCGGGCCGAACACGATCCGCCGGGCGCACGCCGTCCAGCCGGTCGCCGTGCTGCAGACCGAGTACTCGCTGTTCGCCCGCGACGTCGAGAAACTGTTCCCGACGCTCGACGAGCTCGGCATCGGCCTGGTCGCGTACGCACCACTGGGCCGCGGCTTCCTGACCGGCGCCGCGGAGCCCGGCCCGTATCCAGACGGCGACTTCCGAGCCACTGACCCGAGGTGGCAGCCCGGCAACTTCGAGAAGAACCGCGCGGCCATGCACCAGGTGGCCGAGCTGGCAGCGGCCAAGGGCGCCTCGGTGGCTCAGCTGGCGCTGGCCTGGATCCTGGCCCAGCGGGACGACGTCGTACCGATCCCCGGCAGCCGCAACACCAACCGCATCGCGGAGAACCTGGCGGCGGCCGGTATCACCCTGACCGCCGGCGACGTGGAACGGATTGAGCAGATCCTCCCCGGTGGCGGCTTCGGCGCCCGGTACGAGGACAACGCCATGCCCGTCTGGGAGTGACCGAGTCGAGGGCCGTCCCGCCACGGAGGCGGCGGGACGGCCCTCGATGCTGCCCTCGGCAGTAGCGGGATCAGGCGCCGGCGAGCACAGACGGGTCGCCGTCGAGCCAGGTGTTGTCGACGGTGAGGCGGTGCAGGACCCAGACGTCGCCCTGACGGATCAATTCGACGTTGTACCGGTTCGTCATGAGCAGGTGCCGCGAGTGGTCGATCTTGGGCAGGTGCTGCGCCGACACGACCGCCTCCAGGTGGGCCCTGTCACCGTCGATCGTGACCCGCGGGTTGGACACCAGGTGAGTCGTGTCGAACGGGGCGAGCGAACCCAGCACCGCCGAGACGATCGTGTCACGGCCGTGCATGGCGGGGTAGTCGAGACCGATCTTGGCCGTGGCGGGGCTGTTGTCGGAGATCGCGTCGACGGCGAGCGACGAGGCGAACAGCGCCTCGTCCTTGAGGTCGACCCCGGCGGCGTACCGGTAAAGGGCCTCGGTCACGGCGAGCTTGTCCGCGAGGAGCTGAAGTACGGCGTTTGTCATGACTCGATCGTCGGCCCGCGAGTGCCCGGTTCCCATCCCGCGATCACGGTGAAGACCAACCCCCTAAAAAAGGGGATCACCGGCAGGTACGCCGCCCAGGCGTGCGGTGAGCTCAGGCCGCGACCGCACGCCGACCTTGGCGTAAATGGCTTTCACATGGTCCCTGACCGTATGGAGCGACAGGGTCAGATGCGTTGCGATCTCCTCCAACGGCCAGCCCGCGACGATGAGCCTCGCCACCGTCTTCTCCCGCGCCGTCAGGTCGTGCAACGCCAGCAGCAGCGGAAACAACGACCGTGAACTGGCCGGCTCCAGCGACATCACCACCTTCGGCGACGCCGCCCCGTGCAGAGCCTCTGCCTGCACCGCGACCAACCCGCCATCGCCGACACCCAGCCGCGACCGGGCGGGCCGCCGAGCCCGGGCCTCGAGCGAGATCCACCGCAACGCCGTCGGCAACGGCGAACTCAGATCAGCCATCCCCAGCCGCGCAAGCCAGGTCCGGGCATCGGGCGTGAACCCCTCAATGGCATCGCTGCCACCCAGCACCAGCGTACCGACCCCCGGCGCCACCGTCGCAGACCCCCGATCAGGCCGTGACTCCATGGCCGTCCGCAGCAGATCAGCCCGCAAGGCGAAGCCGACATCTTTGGCGATGCCGCCCACATAGCCGAACTCCTCCGCAGTGAACGGCTGGGCGCCCCCATCACGAGTCAGGCACGCGGAACCCCAGGCACTCTGCCCGCTGCGAGCAACGACCCGCAGATCGTGCGAACCCTTGCCGTCAAGACCTTCAAGCCGTACGCCCCCGTCAACGCTCAGCTCCCGCTCGATGGCAGCCAAGTCGAAATTCCCCGACTCGGTAGGCAGCAACGTCTCCGGATCAGAAGTCCACCAGGCGCCGGTGTCGAATCGGATCACCTGCCGAAGTCGCGTCTCGACCTCATCGAGCAGTTCCCGAGCCGGAGGCTCCTCGGCCGCAAGATCGCTGATCGCCCGGCGAACCGCCCGAGCCCGGAACCCCTGCGCCGAGAAACGAGCTTCAGCCATGGCCGCAACAGTACGTCGCCGTACCTGCCAGGTCAGACGTGTTCGGCACGTCGGGTAGAGGCTGTGGCCAGCAGGGCGAGACGCTCCGCGCCGTCGGAGCCGGCCTGCGCGGTTACCGCCGTGAGCTGCTGGCCAGGGGCGCTGCGTATGTCGAAGGTCTGGTAGTTGAGGTCCATCACACCAACCAGGGGATGCCGGATCGTCTTGCGGGTCAGAGCCAGCCCCGACACCGTATGGTCGTCCCAGATCCGGCGAAACGCGTCGCTCTCCGCGTGCAGCAGCGTGACGAGGTCGGTAACTTCCGGGTGCTGGGGGACGAAGCCCGCCGAGAGCCGCAGCGCGTGGACCGCGGCCTGGGCAACGTCGTCCCAGTTCACGTAGTAGTCGCGGGCTGCGGGGCTGAGGAAGATGGAGCCGAGGATGCCCTCGGGGCCCTGGATCGGAGCGATCAGCGCGGCGGCGGTGGGGTTGGCGGCCAGGACCCGGAAGGCGGGGTTGGTGATGTAGGCGGCGGCGTGCGGGAACGCGTCCATCATCTGCCGCAACTCGGGGCTGACGTTCTCCACGGCGCCGGGCGTGCTCGGTGCCAGCCCGGCCAGCCGGAAGGCGTGAGCGCGGGCGTCGGCGCCGAGCCGCAGAGCCGTGCAGAGGGCGTCGACGACCTGCGCCGAGGGGCTACGTTCGCGTCCCTGTTCCAGTCGCGTGTAGTAGTCAGCACTGACTCCGGCCAGCACCGCGACTTCTTCACGTCGCAACCCGGCGACTCGGCGGTCACCGACCGAGGGCAGCCCGGCCTCGCGGGGCGAGACCCGGGCACGTTGGCCCCGCAGGAAGTCACCCAGGGCGTTCGCCGGTCTCTGATCCACTGCTCGACGCTACTCCGCCAGCCCCGGGTGGGTGCCGCACACCCGGGTAGACGCTGCCTTCCCCGAGTGTGCCGCCGGTCCGAGACTCTTCACATGTCACTCACCTCATACCGCACCCTCGGCACCTCCGGACTGCGCGTCAGCCCACTCGCGCTGGGCGCCATGACGTTCGACGACGGCAGCTGGGGTTCCGCCCCGGAGACATCCTTCGCGATTCTCGACCGCTACCTGGACGCGGGTGGCAATTTCATCGACACTGCGAACCAGTACAACGGCGGCAAGTCCGAGGAGACCCTCGGCGACTACTTCCAACAACGTACGGGCCGCCGCGACCGGGTCGTGCTGGCCACCAAGTTCGGCGGCACTCTCTACCCGGGCGACCCCAACGGCGGCGGGGCCGGGCGCAAGGCCATCCGAAGCCAGCTCGACGAGTCGCTGCGCCGGCTCGCCTCCGACTATGTCGACCTGTACTGGATGCATCAGTGGGACCGGCACACGCCCGTCGAGGAGACCCTGTCGACCCTTGACGATCTCGTCCGGGCGGGAAAGATCCGTGCCATCGGCGTCTCCAACACCCCCGCATGGTGGGTCGGTCAGGCCGTGGGCATCGCCCGCACGCGTGCCTGGGAAAGCGTCGCCGCGCTACAGGTCGAGTATTCGCTGCTGACCCGTACGCCCGAGGGTGAGCAGTTCGGCGCCGCCCGCGCGCTCGGTCTCGGAGTCACCCCGTGGAGCCCGCTCGCCTCGGGAGTCCTGTCCGGCAAGTACTCGCGCAGCCTACGGTCCGTGCCGGGTTCTTCCCGTGCGGGTTATGCGGCACCGCAGCTGACCGAGCCGACGTTCGTCTTGCTTGATGCGCTCGCCGAGGTCGCTGCCGGCCATGGCACCACCGTCGCCGCCGTAGCGCTGTCCTGGGTCCGTCAGCGGCCGGAGATCACCTCCACCCTGATCGGCGCCCGTACGCCGGAGCAACTCGACGCCAACCTGGCCTCGGCCGAGGTGACCCTGACCGCGGAGGAAATCGAGCAGTTGGCCTCGTTGAGTGAGCCGCGGCTCGAGTACCCGATGAATGTCCTGCGCAGCTTCGGTACCGGCTTCCAGCAGGGCGACACCAGCATCAACGGCCTCGATTCGAAGGCGTTCAGCCGCAATCTGAAGACGATTCTGCGTGACCCCGTAGGCAGCGCCTGATCACGCGGTATTGAATCCCCGACATCTGGCCTGCGCGCCTGACAGGGAGTGCTACACCCTGGCAGGCGCGGGTCGGCGTGCCTACTCTCGCGCCATGGCACACGAGAGCCCACTCGGGCAGTTCCTGCGCGCCCGCCGGGCCCAGGTGGACCCGGCCGAAACCGGCCTGGCCGCTGGCGGAGACCGCCGGGTGCCGGGCTTACGGCGCGAAGAGGTGGCGGTCCTGGCCGGAGTCAGCGCCGACTACTACGCACGGCTGGAACAGGGTCGCGAGCGTCATCCCTCGGCACAGATCCTCGACGCGATCGCGCGGGCCTTCAGATTCAACGCGGACTCCCGCAGCCACCTCTATCGGCTCGCGGGGCTGAATCCGGGCCTCAGGCCGACTGCAGCCGGCGACCTGGTTCACCCGGCGTTGCTGAACCTGATGGACGGATTCCCTCGGACGGCCGCGTACATTGTCGGGCCGGCCTTCGACGTGCTGGCCACCAATCCGCTCGGTACGGCTCTGCTGGCCCCGTTCGGCACACGACCCCGCATGGTCCGGGTGGTCTTCACCAACCCGCTGGCCCGGACCTTCTTTGACGACTGGACCGCGCTGGCCGACACGCTGGTGCAGGCGCTACGTCTCAACGCCGGCCTGTTCCCCGCGGACCCCGACATCCTCGCCGTACTGGAAGATCTCGCGGACTGCCCGGATTTCACGCAACGCTGGGACCGGCAGGGCGTCGGCGCGCTACCGCGTACCGACAAGACCTTTCACCATCCCGAAGCCGGTCGCATCGACCTGACCTATCAGAGCTTCGATGTGCGTGAGGCCCCCGGCCAGCAACTGCACGTGGGGACGGCCCGGCCCGGCAGCCGCAGCGAGCAGGCCTTGACCTATCTCGGTGCGGTCCACGCCTGACCGATACTCACGAGACCAGGAGCCGGAGCGCGTCCGGGTGGCCCTGCCGCACCAGGCGCCTCAGCCCCCACTCCACAAGATGACGAAGGTCGTCGTCCGGTCGCTCGAGCCAGCGGGCCGCAGTCCGGACGGCCAACTGCGGGTCCTGGCGGGCGAGATCGGCCAGATGATCGGCGACAGGACGGCGCACGTACTCGGTCGGGTCATGGTGCGACAGGTCAAGAATCGGCACAGTCACCGGCGGGCTGAGCAGGATCGCGGGTACGCGTCGCGCCCACGGCAGATGCGGCCGGGTGCCGGCCACCGCGAGCCGCCGCAGATCCTCATCCGGCGATCCGGCCCAGTCCTGGGCGATACCCAGGCCCCGGGCCAGATCGTGGGTCAGCATCGGGCGCAGAGCGAACTCCGAGGTGAACCGCCCGGTCATCTCACCGAGCAGCGCCATCGCGTCGTCGAACGCCGCAGGCGTCCCGTCATCACATGCCCGCGTGGCGACAGCCATGGTCACCGGCAGCAGCATCCACCCCTGGAACAGCGAAGCGGAGCGATGCGTCGCACGGACCAGAGCGGCCAGGTCGGCGTACCTCCAGGGGAGGTCGACCAACAACGCCCGTCGCAGCGCATCGCTGCGGCTGCGCAAGGTTCCAATTCCTGTTTCCGGGATTGTCGCCGCAAGGGCACGTAGCGGCAGTCCCGGAGCGGCGGTGGTGAATGCGCGACAGAGCTCCCGGACGGTGTGGGCATCGATGAGGTCGTCCGTGTACGCCGTCACGAACTACTTGATCTCGTTGTTCCACATGCGCAGAACCGCGCACTTGCCGGCCTCGTTCAGGGTGACGACCCACAGATTGTCGAAATTGCCCAGCTCCCGGTAGGCGCCGACGCCCTTGACCACGAACGTGTCCCCATTGACAGCTAGCAACTTCCAGTCGAAGCTCCAGCCGCCTTCCTGCCATGCCGCCCGCGACTGCCAGCCCCGGATGATCTCGTCGAGGCCGATCCATGCGGTCTCGTACGGCCATTCGTGGGACTCGGCGTCGTCGGCGAAGACGTCGGCGATGTCCGCCGGGTCGGTGGTCTTCCAGGCCTTGAGGTATCCACCGACCCAGTCCGTGACCTGCTTCTCGGAGATTTTCATGGGCTGAGCCTGGTGTTGCGCCAGCAGGTCAGGAAGGCCGCGTCTTCCCAGGTGTGCCGCACCCCGGAAGCCGCGGCCTTCTTCCGGCTCTCGCGGGTGCGCACACTCGTCCGTGCCGACAAGGACAACCTCGAAGGGGGAAGGGCATCGTGAAGGCCCAGGCAGCATCAGCGCAACGGGTCATGGCTACGGTGCCAACCACCGAGGAGCATCGGGCCACACCCCTCGAACTGTTCTTCGACGTCGTGTACGTCTTCGCCTTTACTCAGGTCACCCACCTGATGACAGCAGAAGCCAACCCGGTCGGCATTTTGCAGGGTCTTGCCGTCTTCGGCGTGCTGTGGTGGTCGTGGGCGTCTTACGCGTGGCTGACCAATCAGTTACACGCCGGGCGGGGCATCGGCCGGCTCGGCACCCTGGCCGCGATCGTGCTGGTGTTCGCGCTGGCCCTCGCGATCCCGGAGGCGTTCCACGATCACAGCAGCCGGGTGGTCTTCGCTGGAGGATTCATCGCGGTCTCCGTCGTGTATACCGCCGTCACTTTCGTCGCGGCAGGCACGGACACCAGGCTACGGCGACAGGTTTTGTGGACCATGGGCACCACGATCGTTCCGGTGTCCACAGCGCTGCTGGCCGGAGCTCTTCTCGGCGGCACGGCGCAGCTCGTGTTGTGGCTCGCCGCGGTGGTGATTGAGGGAATCACCGTCCGCGTGACTTCTCGTGGGGGCGCCTGGCGGTTACCGTCCGCCACCCACTTCAGCGAGCGCCACCAGTTGGTCGTCATCCTGGCCTTGGGTGAGTCGATCATCTCGATCGGATCCGGCGCGAGCACGCACCATCTCGACGCCGAAATCCTCGGCGCCGCGATGTTAGCCGTCGGGTTGGCCGTGGCGCTGTGGTGGAACTACTTCCCGCACCTGGCGGATGCGGCGCAACACGCCATAGCCAGCCGGGCAGGAGAGAGCCGGGCGTCGTTGGCGACCATCGGCACCTATCTGCACGCCGGGATCGTCAGCGGCGTCCTGCTCGTTGCCGTCGGACTGGCGACGGCGATGCACCAGGCCGAGACCGCCCGCGCGCTCGGCGGCTTCGGCGCCACCACTCTGAGCGGCGGCCTCGCCGTCTATCTGATGACCACCGCCCTGTACGAGCAGAGTATGACCGGCCAGGCCACACGGGCTCGATGGCTCGCAGCGCTGCTGGCCGCAATATCGATTCCCGCCCTTGCCGAGATGCCGATCCTTCCTGGACTGCTCTTGGCCGTCGTCATCGGCATCATCCCCGCTTTCCCCCGTCCCGCCCTCCGGCGCACGCCTCGATAAACGAGAGAAGACGTTGACCAACAGCACCACGCCTTCCGTACACGAGTTTCTGAGAGCCCCATGTCAGTGGCATCGGTTACTCATCGTGGCCAGGCGCTGGCACAACGACCTCGAGATGTCCTGACGCTATCGGCCCGGGGCGCGGATAACTGCTGGTTGATTCCGCAACCGTCGGCGTTCATTCCGGCGGAGCCGACCCTCATCGCCGAGGTGAAGGTCGACACGGCGCTGGATGGCCCGTTCGGTCGCTTCCGGCATCGGGCCGCTTGGTCCGCATCCGTCTTGATCTCGTACCGCCAGATGTCACCACGGGCCGCACCGAGGCGCGGGGCGATGGAGCGGACGCGGTCGGCCCGCTGGCCGAGGGAGGACACCGATGACGGTTCGCCGTCAGCTCGGCCGGGTGGTGGCTGCGGTGTGGGGAAGGGCGGCGAGGTAGTCCGACCAGCTGTTACCGGCGAACTGGGCCCACCGGTCATTCTCAGCCTTCTGCCTGCCTGACCGTCCGACGGGGGAACGGGCCGTGCGGCGTCACCCGTACCGGGCTGATGTCGTTTGAGCAGGTCCTGGAGGGGATGGCGGTGACCATAGACATCTTGAGGAGGTAGCCATGCCGGCGAAGGACGACATGCCCAGCACGCTGAAGCGGTCGCCGAAGAAGGCGCAGGAGACGTATGTCAAGACCCACGATCATGCTGTCGAGGAGTACGGCGAGGGTGAACGCGCCCATCGGACGGCGTTCGCATCGGTGAAGCACTCGTTCGAGAAGACCGGCGATCACTGGGAGCCCAAGGCGAAGAAGGGCCCGAGCGATGCCAAGGCCGCCGGCGGCAGGGACACGAAGGCGAAAACCGCCGGTGGAGTCGACGTGAACGCGAGCAAGCAGCACCTGTTGGACCAGGCCAAGAAGCTCGACGTCAGAGGCCGCAGCCGGATGACGAAGGACCAGCTGGTCGACGCGATCCAGAAAGCCAACGCCAGGAGCACCCGCAAAGCCGTCGGCAGATAACCGCACGTCACAGGTCTCCCCGGCTCCTGACCTCGGGGAGCGCCCCTACACTCGCGATCATGCTGCATGTACGGGTGATCGCCCCGGGCCAGGTCGTCGAGCAGGCCCTGCGCCTGCTGAAGGCCGACGCCGCCGTCACACACCTGGTCGTGCTGACCGGTGCCGCGTTGTCACCGGCGGGCGACCTGATCGAGTTCGATGTCGTACGCGAGGGTGCGAGCCCTGTCCTGGACCAGCTGCGTGAGCTCGGGCTCGACCGCGACGGCGCGATCATCATGGAGCGCATCGACAGCACCATGTCGGCCTCGGCGGACCGTGCCGAACGGGAGGTTCCCGGTCTCGGTGTGGACGCGGTCGTGTGGCACGAGATCGAGCACCAGACGGGTGAGGAGACGGCGTTGTCCGCGTCGTTCCTGGCGTTCATGACCGTCGCGATGATCATCGCCGCGATCGGGGTGCTGCTGGACCAGCCGATCCTGATCGTCGGATCGATGGTCGTCGGCCCGGAGTTCGGCCCCCTCGCCGCGCTGTGCGTGGGCCTCGTACAGCGCAAATCCCTCCTGGTACGCCGCTCGGCGCTGGCGCTCGGCGTCGGCTTCCCGGTCGGCATGCTCGTCACGGTCGGGGCTGTGTGGCTGCTGACGACGGCTGGTCTGGTGGACAAGTCGATGCTGCTGGCCGACCGGCCGCTGACCGAGTTCATCTGGCGGCCGGACGCCCTGTCCTGGGTCATCGGCTTCCTCGGCGGGATCGCGGGGATCCTGTCGCTGACCTCGGCCAAGGCCGGCACGCTGGTCGGTGTGCTGATCTCCGTGACCACGATCCCGGCGGCGGCCAACGCCGTCGTCGCGCTGACCTACGGCGTCCGGGACGAGGCGGTCGGCTCGGCCCTGCAGCTGCTCATCAACCTGGCGGCGATCGTGCTCGGTGGCGTGCTCACCCTGCTGGTGCAACACACGGCGTGGCGCGGGAGCCGCAGGCCGGTGACGAACCCGCCGGACGAGTGATCGCAGGACACACTCGCCCGGCCGGGTCGTCCTCGCGGATCAGGCGGCCGGCGTCCACCGTTGGGCCGCGGTGCCGTTGCAGGTGAAGATCTGCAGCCGGGCTCCGTCGGTGGTGGAGCTTTCGGGGTCGTCCAGGCAGCGGCCGGACTGCGGGTTGAACAGTGACGAGTTCGCGCCGGTCAGCCAGCGTTGGGCGCCGGAGCCGTTGCAGGTCCACAGCTGGACCTTGGTGCGGTCGGCGGTGCCGCCGTTACTGACGTCCAGGCACTTGCCGAGGGCGCGCAGGGTGCCGCCCGGACCCGGTGTGTACGCCCACGACTGGGCCCGCGAGCCGTTGCAGCTCCACAGCTGGACCGCGGTGCCGTCGGCGGTGCCGGCGTTCGACACATCCACGCACTTGCCGGGGATGCCTGAGCGGACCTCGGCGGTGTGCACCTGCCCGGTCGAGCCGAGCGCGGTCTCCACCGCTGCCGCCGCAGCGCGCATGCCGGCTTCATTCGGGTGGTACGCGGAGCGGCCCGCTGCCGGGTGTCCCGTCTCCACCCACGGATCGGCGGAGCACGCGTCGTGCCCGTGACTGATCGCGGCGAGGTCGACGAGGGTCGCGCCGGTCGCTGATGCGGCGTTCGAGGTTGCTGTTGCGAGGCGGGTTGCGATGCTGCGTTCGTACGCCGATTGGTCGGCATTGAGCGGGACCCCGGTGCAGCCGCCGGAGTCCGGCAGGATGGTGAAGTAGTTGACCAGGTAGACGTGGGCGCCGGGGGCGGCGTTGTGCACCGCGTTCACGACGTTTTCGAGGCGCCCGCCCAGTGCGGTGAAGGCCTGGTCGATCGCGGTGCGGTCGACGCCGGCGCAGTTGCTGCCACCGTCGGCCTGGCAGGTGTAGGCACCGAGGCTGCCGAGGTAGTTCACGTCGTTGCCGCCGATGGTCACGGTGACCAGCTGGGTGCTGCTGGTGACCGCGTTGACCTGGGGTGGCAGACCGTTCTGGCTGGTGGTCAGCACGTTGGCCGTGGTCGCGCCGCTGCAGGAGACGTCGGTGAGGTTCGCGCCGATCTCGCGGGTCAGGACGCTGGGATAGTTGTTGTCCGATCGCGAGCACGCGGAGGCGCCGCTGCCCGACTGGACGGGCTGGATTCCGGGGCCGGCGGCGAAGGAGCTGCCGATCGCGACGTAGTTGAGCCCGGACGCCGGGACGGCGGCGGTCTGGGCGGGTGCGGTCTGGGCGGGTGCGGCCGGAACCGCCGTGGTCAGGGCCAGAACGGCGGCCAGCAGGACTTGAGGACCTGGCATCACATACCTCCGGTGAATGAGGACGTCATACCGACATCGTTGTCATGAACGTCGATGTCCGCCACCGTTGGATCGATGTTTGCCTATCTGCACCCGTACGCTTTCCGATCGAGCAGAAACGCCTACCGTACGACTATGGTGATCGCATTTCTGGGGCTCGGCGTGATGGGCGAGCCGATGGCACTCAACCTCGCCCGCGCCGGCACGCCCCTGGTGGTGTGGAGCCGGCGTCAACCGGCGAGCGACGAGCTGCGTGCCCTGATGGCGCCGACGGCCGCTGAGGCCATTGCGCGCGCGGATGTGGTGCTGCTGATGCTGGCCAACGGTGCGGCCATCGACGCCGTGCTCGGCCGCGGCACCGAGCTCTTCGATGCGGTCAAGGGCAAGATCATCGTTCATATGGGTACGACAGCAGCTGAGTATTCCGCGGGCCTCGCCGAAGAGGTGATCGCCGCGGGCGGCAGGTACGTGGAGGCGCCGGTTTCCGGCTCGCGTAAGCCGGCCGAGGCAGCCCAGCTCGTCACCATGCTGGCCGGTGAACCGGGCGACGTGGCGGTCGTGCGCCCGCTGCTGGCACCGATGGTCCGCGACGCGATCGAGTGCGGACCGGTTCCACAAGGGCTGCTCATGAAACTGGCGGTCAACGTCTACCTGATCAACCTGGTGACGGGGCTGGCCGAGGCGTACCACTTCGCCGAACGGCACGGCCTCGACCTGGAACGGCTGACCGCGGTGCTCAACGCCGGCCAGATGGCCAGCGACATCTCCCGGATCAAGACGGTGAAGCTGCGCGACCGCGAGTTCGGGGTGCAGGCCGCGATCCGCGACGTGCATTACAACAGCGAGCTGGTGGCCGACGCTGCCCGGCGCGCGGGGATCGCGTCGCCGCTGCTCGACGTGTGCGAGCAGCTGTTCGGCGAGGCTGTCGCCCTGGGTTACGGTGGCGCTGACATGGTCGGGGTCGTCACCGCACTTGAAGCTCGTACCCGTCGGATCTCGTCTTAGGGGTTGGTGGTGCAGGCGCCCGGGACGGTGGCGATGACGATGACCTCGTCGAGGCGGGTGAGGCGGGCCTGGAGCTCCTTGATCTCGCGGGCCAGGCGCTGTCGCTCGGTGTGCAGCATCGTGACCGCCTCGGCGGGGGCCTCGCGGTTCTCGACGCAGGGAATCAGGACGGCGACGTCGCGGCTCGACAGGCCGGCCGAGTAGAGGTGCTGGATCAGCTCGACGCGTTCCGCCGCGTTCTCGGTGTAGACACGCTGGCCGCTGGTGGTGCGAGCGGCGGCGTGCAACAGGCCCTGCTGCTCGTAGTAGCGCAGCGCGCGGGTGCTGACCCCGGCCCGGGCAGCCAGGTCGCGGATGTGGATCATGTCGCCTCCAGCGGATTTCCGGCTTGTCTTGACGTCGGCGTCAACTCATACCGTAGGTGCTTCGAGATCGCCTACTACGTGGGAGTTGCCCCGATGGACGTCAAGAACTCAGTCGCGCTCGTCACCGGTGCTAATCGCGGACTCGGCCGGCACCTGGCGCAGCAGCTGCTGGAGCGCGGCGCGGCCAAGGTCTACGCGACCGCCCGCCGCCCCGAACTCGTCGACCTGCCGGGGGTGGAGGTGCTCCGGCTGGACATCACCGAGCCCGAGTCGGTGGCGCAGGCAGCGGCCGCCGCGCAGGACGTCACCCTGCTGGTCAACAACGCCGGCATCACGACGTTCGCCGACCTTGTCACCGGGGACAAGGCAGCCATCCGGCTCGAGCTGGAGACGGCCTTCTGGGGAACCCTGGAGATGGTCCGGGCGTTCGCGCCGATCCTCGAGGCGAACGGGGGCGGGGCGATCGTCAACCTGAACTCCGCCATGTCCTGGGTCGCGGCGGACCGTGCCAACGCCTACCACGTGGCGAAGGCGGCGCAGTGGGCGCTGACCGGCGGTGTCCGGCTCGAGCTGGCGCCGCAGAACACACGCGTGGCCGGCGTGTACCTCGGCATGACGGACACCGGTCACCAGCAGTGGTGGGACGGCCCGATGGGCGACCCGGCCGTCGCGGTCCGCACCATGCTCGACGGGCTCGAGGCGGACCAACTGGAGATCATCGTCGATGACCTCGCCGCCGGTGCGAAGGCCGCATTGTCGGCCGACCCGCGGGACTTCTACCCTGCGGCCGCCTGACCGAGGTCGTGCGTCGCCAGCGCACCAGCCGCAGTACGTGAGCCAGATAACCACCACGATCTGCGCATAACGCTGCCCGCACGTGACGGCGCGGTGGTCGAGTCGCTACGGTCAGTCCTCGCCCGCACCGGGAAGGGCAGGCAGCGGATGACCAGCGAGAACGATCAAGTGACGGCGGCCTGGTTCGACGTGATGCACGCCTTTGCCGTCCACACGACCGGCGGGCGCAGCGAGTCCGGCCCCGGGGGCACCTGGTTGTTCGTTACGGCCAACGACATCTCGCTGGAGAACGGCGTGTTCAGCCCTGGCCCGCCGGACGAGGCGGAGGTCGCGGTGATGGCCCGCCGGATGGCGGGTTTCGGGTGGGACTTCTGCCTTCAGGTACGAGGTGAGCCCACCCCCGGAATCCTGCGCGTCGCCGCCGACCACGGCCTGCACGAACGCGAGGTGCTGCCGTTGATGACCTGCTCGGCTGCCGGCGTCAGATACGCGACCGCGCCGAGGTCCACGGCGGCCATCAACGTCGTGAAGGTCACCGAGGCGGAGCACTACGCCGTCACCATGGCGGCCGCGTTCGAGGCTCCGCGCGAGGTCTTCGGCGCGCTGCTCGAAGGGGAGCTCAAGGCGAACGGCTGCACCGGCTACATCGCCGTGCACGACGGTGTAGCCGTGGGAACGGGTCTCGGCGCCGTCTCCGGTGACCAGCTCGGGATCTACAACATAGGTACGCTGCCGGACCACCGCCACCGCGGCCACGGCCGGGCAATGAGCGAACGGATCCTCCGCGACGGTTTCGCCGCCGGCGCCACCCGCGCCTTCCTGCAGTCCAGCACCGAGGCCGTGCCACTGTACGAGTCCCTCGGCTTCCGCACCCTGGAGACCTGGACCTACCTCTACTGACGACTGATCCGGGTCAGGAGCGTCACGGCGTGCCGGGGTCTTCGACTTCCCAGAGGGCCGGCACGGCGTTGCGCTCGGCCGGATCGGTCAGCCATCGGCCAGCCTCCCCCTCTTCGGAGGGCAGGTCGCTGTTCAGGTTCACCAGGGCTCTACGAACGGCGGCGTTGGTGACCTGGGGGTGTTGGTGATCCCGGCGATACAAGGCCATGAATCGACGTCTATGGCTTTTTTGGACAGCGCGGATGCTCCTGAAATCGACAAACCGCGCGTTGCGTGGGCCCAGCATGATAACCCGATCGCCCGGTGCGAGCCGACCGTCATCAGCAGGCTCCTCGAGCATGCCGATCGGCTCGAACCGCGCGCTGGGCCGAAATGCTGCGGGTGCCTCTGCTACTGCCTCTTCGTACGCCTCGTCGTCCTGCTCCGTCCGTTCCTCAGTGTTGGAATACCACCCGAGCCACAGGTTGAACGGCGCGAGCTCGTCCGGTTCGGTTTCCGACCACGCCGGAGTGACTCGGTTCTTCGGGAAGAGCGTGTTCGCCTCATCGATCCATTTCTGATTGATGTCCTCGCCACCGCTGGTGATCAATTGTTTGATGAATGCTCGCGCGGTTTTCACGGCTTGCGGATCTGTGGTCTTCAAGGCAGCTTCGGCGATGGTGCCGCTGGCTGCGCGTTGGGAGATGTTCGCGGAGCCCACGATTGCTGTCTTGCCCACGACGATCACCTTGGCGTGCAGATGCTCGTGGTTGACCACGCGGACACCGCCGGACAGCCAGGTCTGCACGGCGTGCGGGTGGGTCGCGCCGCCGGTGACGGCGTTGGGGCTGCCGTTGACGACGATGGTGTCTCCGGGCTTGAGCGCAGGATGTCAGGTGCTGAACGGCCGATATAGGAGACAGCCAGGAGAGCCGACCCGCGTGGCGAGGCGAGAAGCTTGGCCGCTATGCCGAGGACGGCGGGGCCATGGAGGAATTCCGGGGGAGTGGTGCCCATAGGACCAGCATGGGGGAGGCTCCGCGGAATTTCCGCAGTTCCGATGACCCGGCCGCTCAGCGGCCTGGAGATGTGGTCTCAAGGTGGGGCCGGGCGGTCGATTGGGCGATCAGGCGGTGCAGGAGGGGACTCACGGGGCGTTCGATGAGGTGGTGGATCGACCAAGCCGTAGTGAGGAGGGTCAGGATGGCGGCGGGGATGAGGAGGGGGATGGGGAGGGCGGTGCGGTCGTAGGTGTAGCGGATCAGGGTGAAGCCGATGCGGGGGTGCAGGAGGTAGAACGGGTAGGAGATGGCGCCGCCGATGGCAAGACAGCGCCAGTTCCAGCGGTCGGTGGTGCCGAGGGCGATGAGCAGCAGGGTGGTGTAGGCGAGCGTGATGATGAGCAGTGCGGGCCAGATCGGCACGGGGAAGCCGGGATTGGCGAAGAGCACGCGTTCCCGTACGCGGAAGAGGCTGATCACCCACGAAGCGGCGAGCAGCGTCCACAGTGGTAACGACGGACCGTGGCGGCGGATCAGGTAGAGCGTCGTGCCCGCGACGAAGTACGGCGCGAACTGGGGCATGACCAGCTCCGCCAGCGGTACGTCGCCCGGGATGACGACGGATGCGATCAGCCAGGCGGCGCCGAGGGCGAGGAGGCGGCCGCGGGTGAGGCCGAACGCGATCACGACGGCGAAGAGCAGGTAGAAGCGGAGTTCGTACCAGAGGGTCCAGTAGACGGTGTCGACGTACGGGACGTTCAGGGGCTCGGCGAGCATGGTCAGGTTGACGCCGATGTCGCCGGCGGTGAGGTCGTGCGGCAGGGGGATGCCGTCGGTGAGCGGGAACAGCGTCATGACGGCCGTGGTGAGCAGGACGCAGGCCCAGAACGCGGGGTAGAGGCGAGCGGCGCGGGAGGCGAGGAAGCTGCGCGGGCTGCGGCCCCAGCCGCTCATGCAGATGACGAAGCCGCTGATCATGAAGAACACCTCGACGCCGAGGAAGCCGTAGATCAGGACCGAGTTCACTTCCTGCGGGAGGTACGCGGTGGTCGTCCGGACGCCGTCGACCGACCAGGCCATGCCGAGGTGGTACGCGGCCACCGCCAGTGCGCACAGCAGCCGCAGCCCGTCCAGGGCGAGCAGCCGGTCCTTCTTCGCAGCCATGATCGGCCGCCTCCTGTCCGGTTCTGCGCAGGGGTCATCGCCGCGAGCGGCGGGGCCGCTGACGGGTGACGGGGGAAAGGGAACGTCAGGCCACGGTGGGCAGGCGGATGGTGAAGGTGCTGCCGTGGCCGGGGTGGCTGGTCGCGGCGACGGTGCCGCCGTGGGCCTCGGCGAGGTCGCGGACGATGGCGAGGCCGAGTCCGCTGCCACCGGTGTCCCGGCTGCGGGAGCGGTCGGCTCGCCAGAACCGCTCGAAGACGTGCGGCAGGTCGGCCTCGGCGATCCCGTGGCCGGTGTCGGCGACCTCGATCACCAAGTCGCCGTCGCCGTCGCCGTCGCCGTCGCCGTCGCCGTCGCCGTCGCCGTCGCCGTCGCCGTCGCCGTCGCCGTCGACGCGGGAGCGTACGGTCACCGTGGCGCCCGCGGGGGAGTGCCGGACCGCGTTGGAGAGCAGGTTGCCGACGGCCTGGCGTACCCGTTGGGGGTCGAGGATCACTTCCGGGTCGCCGGACGGCTCGGTGACGATCGTGACGCCTCCGGCGCGGCTGCGGTGCGCGGCGACGACCTGGTCGAGCAGTTCATTGACGTAGACCGGCTCCGGGTGCAGGCGGAGCCGGCCGGCGTCGGCCGCGGCGAGGTCGCGCAGGTCGTCGATGACGTGCTGGAGCAGGTCGGCCTCGTCGATGAGCAGGTCCAGCAGCTCCGGGCCGGTGTCGGTCACCCCGTCCCGCGCGGCCTGCAACCAGGCGCGGATGGTGGTCAGCGGCGTGCCCAGCTCGTGCGCTATGTCGCTGACCATCGCGCGCCTCTGCCGTTCCACGGTCTCCCGGCGTTCCGAGAGGTCGTTGAAAGCGGCGGTGAGCCGCCCGATCTCGTCCCGCCCGCGGACCGGCAAGCGGGCCGGCAAGCGGGCCGGGACGCCGGCGGTGCCCTGTTCGGTGGCCCGGATGAGAGCGCGCAGGGGCCGGGACATCCGCAGGCCGACCAGCAGGGTGACCACGAACGCGACCGTCAGTACCAGCGCCGAGACGCCGGCGATCCGCAGGGTGCTGGCCCGGGACAGATCGAAGACCGGTCCGGAGGCCGCCGCCGGGTCGTTGATGTAGAGGTACGCGGGCGGCGCCACGTACGGCCGGAGCTGCTCCCTGCGCGAGGCGTCGACGCAGTCGCCCACCCGTGCCGCGCCGGACGGGGTCCAGGAGAAATCGGGCAGCACGGTGACCGGCGGCTGGTCGTAGCCCCGCAGGCAGGCATTGGTGAGGGCGGTGAGCTCGTCCAGCGCGCCGACGCCGGCGAGCCGGTAAGGGCCGACCGCACGCCGGTCGATGGTGCTCCCGTCGGCGGAGAGGTAGCCCTCGACGTAGAGCGGATCGACGTACGCGGACCGCCGGGCGGGCAGCACCGGCGGCGACGACTCCGAACTGACGAGGAACGTGCCGTCCTCACCGGTGAGCGAGATCTGCCGGCCGGTGATCGCCGCGAGATCGACCAGCAGCGGTCGCACGCCGGACCACTCGGTGTGCGTCGCCGCGTAGCCCATCACCTGGTCGTAGACGCGGGAGTCGTACGCGATCCCGTGGCCCTGCTCCTGCCGGATCGCCTGCCTGGTGCTCTTCACCGCGAGCCAGGCCGTGGCCGCCACCGCGCAGAGCATGACCAGCAGGGACAGCGCCAGCATCCGCGCGACCAGGCTGCGGTCCCGCATCACCGCGACCCGTCCGTGAGCTTGTAGCCCACGCCGTAGACGGTCACCAGGCAGGCCGGGCGGCGCGGGTTCGGCTCGATCTTGCGACGCAGCTTCATGACATGCATGTCGACCGTACGGTCGGTGGCCGCGGTCTCGAAGCCCCGGGTCCGCTCCAGCAACTGGGCCCGGGTGAACACGCGGTCCGGTGCGGCGGCCATCGCGGCCAGGATCTCGAACTCGCCGGGCGTGCAGTCCACCCGGCGCCCACCGCTGGTGACGTGATGGCCCAGGACATCGACCACGATCTCACCGACCCGCAGCGTGGTCTCCGGCTCGACGGGCGTCCACCGGGTGCGGCGCAGCATCGTGCGGACCCGCGCCATCAGCTCGCGCGGGTTGTACGGCTTCATGAGGTAGTCGTCCGCACCGGCGTCGAGGCCGAGCAGCAGGTCGTCCTCGTCGCGGCGAGCGGTCAGCATCAGCACCGGCACGTTGCTCTCCCGGCGCAGCACCCGGCAGACCTCGACCCCGTTGAGCTGGGGCATCATCACATCGAGCACGAGCAGGTCCGGCCGGGACCGCCGGACCTCCTCGATCGCGTCCACGCCGCCGTGCACGACCGACGCGCTGTACCCGCTCGCCTCCAGATATCGCCGGACCACCTCGGCCTGGCGGAGGTCGTCCTCGGCGATCACCACATGTGCACCCACGGCCGCGACTATAGGTACGCGCGGCGACGATCCCGGCTGATGTTGACAATGCGGATACAGGATCCGCCCTCGGCCGGATGGGCCACCCGCGGCGTCAACCTTGCTCCGGGAGAGGCCGCCGGCGACGTGGATCTTCCGGGTAACTCAGAACGGTGCCGGCCCACGGCCGGCCAGCGACATCATGACCTGCGACGCGAGAAACTTGCGCACGCCGGTGACGGCAACCGCTCCGGTCTGCTCGTAGGGCAGTTCCAGTCGCAGTTCGTCGCTGACGTCCTGAAGCTCCGCGGTGGCTTGATTCGGGCGGAAGGTGCCGCTCCAGGTGGTCTGACCGCCGCTGTAGTTCGTGCTGAGTGAAGCCATGCCGGCGAACGGGGTCCCATCGGGGAGGATCAGCCTTGCCGGGCCTGAGTAGGTCGTCATAGCGGCAGCCCGCAGCGGCTCTGCTCGCGTCCTGGCCGGCCGGCCTCCTCGGCGAGGGTGCTCCGGTGAGAGTGCTCACCACCTCGGGTGTCGCTCAGCGGGCCGGCGATGCTCAACGATGCCATGTCAACCTCCTTGCGATCTTGTGACCAGCGCGATAGTAATCGTGGGAACTCAGAATATCTATGCCTGGGGTAACAGATTTGGTGGGCGATGCAACGAATCCACCGGAAGCCTAAGGGGTAGTCGCGAAGGGGTCCTAACTCGCTGGTCCGGGTGGTTCGGGGCTTGCGAGGATCGGGGTGTGCGACGGGTGGGTGCGGGATCTGCCGGGCTGCGTGGTCACGGCGAAGGGGGCCGGCCTGCCGAGGAGGTAGCCCTGGCCGTAACCGACCTGGAGTTGCCGGAGCATCTCGTGTTCGGCGTGTGTTTCGATGCCCTCCGCGATGAGTGCCGAGCCGATCTCGGCGGCGAACGCCACCAGGGACCGGGCCAGGGCCTGCCGGATCGGGTCGGTGTCGATGCCGCGGACCAGGCCGATGTCGAGTTTGATGACGTCGGGGCGTAGCTGCAGGATGTGGCGGAAGCTGGCGTAGCCCGCCCCCGCGTCGTCGATGACGATCAGCAGGCCGGCCGCGCGCAGCCGTTCGGTGACGGAGATCAGTTCCAGGTAGTCGTTGACCGGGGTGTGCTCGGTCAGCTCCACCGCGATGCGACGGTCGGCGTACGCCAGGAGCAGGTTCTGCACGCGGTCGTCGAGGATGGCCTCGGCGGAGGCGTTGACGTTCATCCTGGTGTTGCCGGGGAGTTCGTCGATCCGGTCCAGGGCCCGGCGGATGGCCAGGTACTCGAGGTCGATGCCGCGCCCGTAGCGCGTGGCTGCGGCGAACGCCTTGTCGGGGGTCGGGAACTGGGCGTGGGTGAAACGGGACAGCGCCTCGAAACCCTCGGAGGAGCCGTCCTGGAGCCGGACGATCGGCTGGAACGCCATGTGCAGGGCGTGCTCGTCGAACAGGGAGTGGACTGCGGTCTCGGTGGGGTCCGCCGGGCGGTGGGGCGTCACTGCCGGGTCGCCGAGGCGGTCGGTGATGAGCCCGGCGATGAACGTGAGGAACCACGTCGAGCGTTCATCGAGCGTCGGTTCGGGATGCCGGCTGACACAGCAGAGCATTCCGGCGACCGCGCCCGTCCGATCGTGCCAGGGCACACCGGTGTAGGCCCCGAGGCGCAGTTCGCCGGTCACCGGTAGCTCGCGGGCCACGAGATGCCGCCTGGTGTCGGTGATGACGGCGGGGACCGTGCCGGCGAGGACCCGTACGCAATAGGAGCCGTTGAGGTCCGTGCCCCGGCCCACCTGAACGTTCATGGCCTCGGTCTCGCCACTGGCGGCGATGATGGTCTGTTCCTCGCCGGTGAAGCGGGACAGCCAGGCGACCTCGGTCCCGAGGTGCTTCCTGGCCTCGGCCAGGAGCTGCTGGATCTCCTCCAAAGCGTCCACCGGCGTCCTCTCGACGTGAATATGAGTGGCAGCCGGCCCGCTCGGATGGCTACGGCCCTGATATTCGGTCGGTCGGGTCGGGTCACCAGGAAAATCGCCTGTCGAAGCCCGGCCGGATCAGTTCAGCGGCGTCCGGTGACAGCCGGCGCGGGCAGGAGCGCGCGCATGGCGTCGATCTCCGCGGTCTGTTCGTTGATGACGTGCTTGGCGAGGCCGTGGATGTAGACGTTGCCGGTGGGGCCGTCGAGCAGGGAGCGGGACATGGTGATCGCGCCCTCGTGGTGTTCGATCATCAGGCGCAGGAAGATGACCGGGGCGTCCGCGGTGCCGGCCCGGTCGAGGCTGGTCAGCTGGGCCTCGGTCAGCATGCCGTGCGCGGGGCCGGGGGCCGGCGGGGGTGCTCCCCAGGCGGTCAGCCAGGCGTTCGTCTCGTCGATCTCGCGTTGCTGGTCGTGGGCGACGAAGTCGGCGATGAGGCGGATGCGCTCGGGGACCTGCGGCTTGGCGATCAGGGTGCGGCTCATCCGTACCGCCTGCTCGTGATGCTCCACCATCATCTGCGCGAAGTGCACGTCGGCGCCGGAGGGCGCCACCACGGACGCCGAGGCCGGCTTGTTCTCAGGGGTGGCGGTGACGACCGACACGGTCAGGCCGGTGAGGGCCAGAACCAGCGCGACGGCGAGGCGGCGGAGAACCACGATCACATTCCTCAATGACGACGGGTACGGGGTGAGCCGGCCCGGTCATCGTCAACCGGGCCGGCGTCACGTCAGTCCTGCGAGGCGGACGGTTCCGCGGAGGGCTCGTTCGGGTACGGGTTGCCGTTCACGTTCTCGCGGCCGTCCGGGGCGATCGGGTTGATCGCCGTGAAGTCGCGGGGGAGGAGGTCGAAACCCTGCCAGTGCATCGGCATCGGGCTCTGGTCCTCGTCGCGGGGGACGTGGTGGAAGCCCACGCGGACCCACATCACCGGGTCGGCGAGCTTCTGCTTGTCGCTCGCGAAGTCGATGAGCGTCTTCTTGTCCAGCGGGCACTCGGGGTCCGAGAGGTTGTCGCTGGCCCACTTCTCACACAGGTCGGCCTGGGTGAACGTCACGTCGGGCTGCGTCTCGGGGTGGCCCTCGTAGGGGTCGTCGGCGCCGAGGCCCAGCTCGTACGAGCGCTGGTGGCCGTCCGCGTTGAGGCTCGTCTTGCTCGCCAGGCGCCACCAGCGGCGGTCCACCTTGGTGAAGTTGCCCTCCTTGGCGATCGTCTTCTTCGTGGTGGTCAGCTTGGCGGCCATGGTGCCCTGTCCGTCGAGCTTCGTGTCGAACTGCTCGACGGTCTCGCCGCCCTTGCCGCCGATGTTGAAGTCGACCCGCCAGAACGCGCTGTGGTAGTGCATGGACGCGTAGTCGCGGGCCTGCTTGCCGATCGGCCAGCCCCGGTCGGCCTCGGAATACTCGCCCGGAGCCAGGTCGCCGGTCGCGCCGAGGCGGGCCGAGATCTGGCCGGTGTCGCCCAGGCGGTACTCGGAGACGTACTCGTACCAGCCGACCTTGCTGATCGTACGCAGCACCAGGTCGTGCCCCTGCTGGGAGTAGACGGTCTCCTTCTCCTCCCCGGTCTCCGGGTCGTAGTCGTAGTCGTGCAGGCGGTTCGCCAGGCCGGCCGGCTCGGCGCTGACACAGAGCAGCCCGCGCTGCTGCGGGTCCTCACCGCCGTCGGAGCCCGTACGCACGGACCCGCCCTTGCAGTCGTCCCCGGTCAGCGTCTCCATGTCGTAGCTGCCGAAGCCGTACGAGGTGAGGTCGTTGTACTCGGTGTCGCCGGTGTCGTACGGCACGTTGAGCTGGGCGAGCCGGATCGAGTTGAGCACCTGCACGGGCTCGGGCTGACGCTTGGTGGAGACGAAGGCGTTCGTCAGGACCAGCCCCGCCCGGTCGTTGACGCGCCAGCAGAGCTGCCAGGTCGTCCCGTTGGGCAGTGTCTCCTTGACCATCGCCGCCGTGCCGCAGGGTGCGGGCTCGGGGGCCGCCAGCGCTGGGGCCGGTGCTGCGAGACCCAGGGCTGCCGCGGCCAGGATCGCGGCGGCGCCGGCACTCTTCCGGTACGTCATGCTGCCGGGGTCCCCGTTCACGTGAGGCGGGCGACCGTGCGCCCGGACAGGTCGATGATCAGGTCGTTCACGCTGATGAAGTGCCCGTCGGCGGTCTCCACGATGAGCTGCACGCACCGCTTGGCCCCGCACTGGCGCGCACTCTTGTCCGCCGGCCGGGCGGTGTAGATGTGAGCGGTGACGGTGAACCCCTCCTTGCCGGCGAGCTCCTTGCCCGCGGCCTTGCGGTAGGCCGCCTTGAAGTCGGCACCCAGCGGATCGGCCAGCAGCAGGTCGAACGCCACGGACGCTTCCTGCTTCGAGGCCGGCGGCTGCATCCCCTTGGCGGAGAAGGACTTGGCGAGCTTGCCCGTCTCGAGGTCGACGACCTGCTTGATCAGCTTGTCGCTCGTGTAGTCGTAGAAGTAGAGCTCGGCCTGCCGGCCGGTGTCCTCGTCGAGATCGGCCATCAGGTACTCCGGGCCCGCCTTGCCGGCCGCGTCGCGAGCACTCGAGGCGAGCTGCGGCGTGACGGCGGCGGCGCGGGCCTTGTCGACCTCGGTGCTGGTCAGCGCGTCGCTCCCGGTCCCGGCGGCCGGCTCGGGCCCGGCACTCGGGTCGGACACCCGCGGCAGCGTCAGCGGCGGACTCGACGGCGTACCCGGCGACGCGTTCGCCTGCCACGACGCCACCCCGAAGGCGGCCACCGCGGTGACGCTCGCGATGCCGAGCCCCCACCCCCACTGTCTCAAATTGCGCACTGTCGACTTTCCTCCCTGCTCGGCGGTCCGCCGTGGACCTTGCCGACCAGGGTGTGAGATAGGCGTAAATTGATGTCTCTCTAGTAACGATGATCGATGCCCCAGATCGGGTTGCCCAGATCGGGTTGCCCAGATCGGGTCGTCCAGATCGGGTCGTCCGGATCGGGTTGCCCGGATCGGGTTGCCCGGATCGGGTTGCCCGGATCGGGTTGCCCGGATCGGGTTGCCCGGATCGGGTTGCCCGGATCGGGTTGCCCGGATCGGGTTGCCCGGATCGGTCGGTCGCAAGTCGGTGTCGTCGGACGCGTTGCGCTCCCGGGCCGGGCCGGGCCGGGCCGGGCCGGGAGCGGCGGCATCCCTGCCGGCTGCGACCACGTCCCGGGGCCGGCAGCACCGAGCAGGTGCTGGGCGAGCCGGTTGGCCTCGGTGAAAGGTCCGCTGCGCATCAACATGACTCCATCTCCCCCCTCTGTGGTGCCATCGGGAAGATCGGAGGCGTGACGCCACCGACACGGGGTACCGGTCAGCGGTGGACGACGGGGCAGAGGTCGGCAGCCGGCAGTGGGAACGGACCGTCGCGGTGATGCGATCGACGGTTGAGCAGCTGCGGCTCGCCGCGCAGATCCTCGGAACCACTGCGGCGGCGTCGCCGAACCCGGACACGGCGGCGCGGCTGCAAGCCCTGGCGGACGACGTATCAGCGCAGGTGGAGGACATCCAGCGGCGCGCGGACCACTTGACGGGCGGCGACTGCGGCGGCTCGTGACCGCCCGCAGGGAAAGGCCCGGCAGGCCCGGCAGGCCCGGCAGGCCCGGCAGGCCCGGCAGGCCCGGCAGGCCCGAGGGCTCGCGGCCCGGCATGTCGTGTCGGCCGGGTGGAATGGCCAGCGAGCATATGGCCGGGAGGCAGAACGAGGGCCCCGGCGCTGTCGAAGCGCCGGGGCCCAAGGGTTACGGGACTAGATACACCATCTACCGACAGAAGCGTCGGATTGTCGTTTCCACACCAGCCCTGTGTAAGGGTTTCGGATGTGAGGACCGCATAAGCGTGACCGGAGACCACCTCTCGTTCGATGGAAACTGCGGTGTCCGCGCCCAACCCCGAAGTGCGGTTGGTGGCGGGCGATCCAACGGTGCAGGCCCCTCCCTTTCCTCTGACTTCCTTTTCCTTCGTGCTGTCCGCCGGTGTCGGAACCCCACGCGACTTCATGGCTCCGGACACGTGCGACGAACTAATCCTGCTTGCGGCGGGGCCCTGAAACACCTTCGGCCACGCCACCTGGGTCATCCGGGGATCGTGAAATCCCGACCCCCGGGGTGTTTCCGAACTTCCTTGCCAACTACCACATCTGGCACGTCAAGCTTCGCCGTGCCTGAGCCGGGGCGTTGTCGGTCCGGCTCCTTCGCCCTGGTGGGCGGTGCTCGTCTGCGTCTTTATTACTTCTTCGTTCGACAGGAAGAACGTTAACCCATGTCCGCCAGAAAATCTAGTCCGCAACGCGGAGATTTTCTGGGTGCCGGATCTGAAGGCCGAGGAACAGGGGCTTCAGGCCGGGGTCTGGCGTCGATGATCGGAAGCGGCCACCTCGTCCGTGCTGCTGACGGCCCAGAGTTCTGTGCGGGGGTCGTAGAGAATGATGCTGCCGTCGTTCAGCACGATCCGGTCGTGGTAACTGTCCGGGTCGGCGGCGGTGGTGGCCTCCTGGTCGAGTTCCGCGAGGGCCGGGATGATGTCCGCGAGAAGGATCGGCATCGTCATGGACGGCTCGGCGAAAGCGCGGTTCAGAGTGTCGGCGACGTCGTGGGCGGTGGCGGTCATCGTGATCCTTCGTTGTTCGCTCATGGGGCGTAGCCGGTCTGCTGGCAACTCTGCCCGCGATGGGTCGCACCCATGCGTGGTGAGAGCCTTCGACCTGTCAACGACGCCACCACGCTGTCAGCGGGAGGACCACCAGGTGGATGAGGTCGTGGCGGTGAAGCCCAGCGACTCGTACAGGGGACGGCCCAGCCGGGAAGCGGTGAGCGTGACCGGCAGGTGTGCCAGTGGGGCCAGGGAGCCGAGCATGATCGCGCGGCCCACGCCACGCGAGCGGTGGGCGGCGGGGGTGGCGACCCAGTAGTGGCTGCCGAAGCCGTCCGCTGTCACGGTGACGCAGGCTCCGGCGGGGGTGCCGTCGAGGTATGCCAGGAACACGTCCACGCCCGGCCGGCCGAGCAGCGGCATCGGGAAGAATTCGCCGGCGCGGTACGGCTCGAATCGCGTCAGGTCGAAACCGTCGAGCACGACACGTTCGGCGGCGTGCAGAGCGGGCTCGTCGCGTACACGGATGATCGGCATTGCTGGGGTGGGGGTGGCGCCGGGGGTGCGCAGCATGATCGGCATCTGCCAGTTGCGCAGGCCGAGGTGGCCGAGATCGGTGGCGCTGAACGGGTCCTCGGCATTGACAGGGCCCGGGGCCTCGCGGGTCAGGGTGGCGATCTCGGCCAGTTCCGGTGCGCCGAGGACCGGTTCCTGGATCAGGATGCGCAGGCCCGCGCGCTGGTCGCCGGCGACGGCGAGGAAGCCCGGGCGATGGATCAGCGGGTGGCCGCGGGCCAGGCCGGTCGCCGTCCAGAACGCGGCGGAGTTGCGGGCCTGGCGCCGTGCGGCCTCGGCGGGGGACAGGGGCATGGTCACCTTTCGATCGCGCCGATCAGCTCGGCGAGGTGCGCGCCGGTGGCGTCGTAGAGGGACGGGCCGAAACTGACGCGGGCGACGCCGAGCCGGGCCAGCTCCGCCACCGTGCGGCTGCGGCCGGCGAGGATGTTGACCGGTACGTCGATGGCCGCGATCAGGTCGGTGATGTCCCGCTCGTCGTTCATCAGGATCGGATACACACAGTCGGCTCCGGCCTCGTGGTAGCGGCGCGCTCGCCGGATGGTCTCGGCCAGGCGGGCCGCGGGCTCACCGGTCCCGGCGAGGTAGGTGTCGATGCGGGCATTGATCACAAGATCGGCACCCGAGGTACGGGCGGCAGCGCGCACATCCGCCAGAAAGCTCGACTGACGGTCCGCGTCGAGCAAGGTGCCCGTACGCGGATCGGAGTCCTCCAGATTGCACCCCGCGGCACCGGTGGCGATGAGACGCTCGACCAGCTCCACGGGGGCCAGCCCGTAGCCGCGCTCCACATCGGCCGTCACAGGCACGTCGACCGCCGCGACGATGCGAGCCGTCGCGGCGAACATCTCGCCGGGCGGGGTGTCCTCCCCGTCCCGGTAGCCGAGGCTGCCGGCCACCGCGGCGCTGCTGGTGGCGACCGCGGGCAACCCGGCCGCCGCGACGAGCCGCGCCGACCGGGCGTCCCAGGCGTTGGGCAGAACCAGCGGAACACCCGGCCGGTGCAGGTCCCGCAGCTCGGCGACCTTCGTCACGAAAGGGGCCAGGGGCGGGCGGTGGCGCCGAGCATGTTCCACGCGTTGATGACGGTGATCGACCAGATGAGCTCGGCCAGTTCCACGTCGGTGAACTGCGCGGCCGCCCGGGCGATCGTGTCGTCGCCGACCGGGGCCTCGCTGAGCCGGGTCATCGCCTCGGTGAGTTCCAGGGCGGCCCGCTCGCGGGCGGTGAAGAACGGTGCCTCCCGCCAGACGGGCAACGCGAACAACCGGCGCGGGTCGTCGCCGCCCCCGGTCGCGTCCCGGGTGTGGGTGTCGACGCAGTAGACGCAGCCGTTGATCTGCGAGGCGCGGGTCCGGACGAGCTCCAGCAGCCCGGCCTCCAGCCGGGTGTCCCGCGCCGCGGCGTCGAGAGCGTTCATGGCTTTGTCGATGTGCGGGGCGAGGTCGCCGACGGCGACGCGGATCGGGATTTCCTTGATCACGAGGGACATGAGACGACCGTAGGGCGCAGATTGGATCCTTGCTAAGGTCCACTCTCGTGTCAGATTATTGGGCCAATTTGGGTGTCGATCTCCACCTCGACCTCGGCGCCGGCGGGAACCGGCGTTCCCGGGTGGAGCAGGCACTGCGCGACGCCATCCGGTCCGGGCGGCTCGCTCCGGGAGCGCGGCTGCCGTCGACCCGGGCGCTGGCCGCCGAGCTGAGCCTCGCCCGCAACACCGTCGCCGCTGCCTACGAGCAGTTGATCGCGGAGGGCTACCTTGCCGCGCGTCCGGGTTCGGGCACCACCGTCGCCGCGCAGGCCGCCCCGCCCGTCCCGGTTGCACGGCCCGCAGCGCTGCCCGCGCCCCGCTTGGACCTGCGGCCCGGCAGCCCCGACGTGACGACGTTCCCGGTCGAGGCGTGGATCCGGGCCACCCGGCGGGCGCTCTCCCGGGCGCCGGCCTCGGTCTACGACTACGGCGACCCGCAGGGCCGCCCCGAGCTGCGCACCGCCCTGGCGACGTACCTCGGGCGCACCCGCGGCGTGCTCGCCGATCCGGACCACATCGTCATCTGCTCCGGCTATGTCCAGGCACTCTCGCTGCTGTCCGGTGTCATCGGCGGCGCGATCGCGATGGAGGATCCCTGCCTGCCGTTCCACCGCGAGATCGTCCGGCATGCCGGCGCCGACGTCGTCGCTCTTCCGGTGGACAGCGACGGCGCCCGCACCGACCTGCTCACCGGCGCCGTCCGGGCCGCGGTCCTGACCCCGGCACACCAGTACCCGATCGGCGTGACACTGCAGCCGGCCCGTCGCCACGCCGCCGTCGCCTGGGCCCGGGACCACGGCGGACTGCTGATCGAGGACGACTACGACGGTGAGTTCCGCTACGACCGGCAGCCGGTCGGCACCCTGCAGGGCATGGCGCCCGGGCAGGTCGCCTACATCGGCACGGCCGCCAAGAGCCTCGGCCCGGGTCTGCGGCTCGCCTGGATGGTGCTGCCCGGCCCTCTCGTCGAACCGGTCAGCCACGCCAAACGGCTCAGCGACCTGCACACCGAGAGCATCGGGCAACTCGCCCTCGCGGACCTGATCACCACCCACACGTACGACCGCCACATCCGCACCCGCCGGCTGGCCTACCGCCGCCGCCGCGACCTGCTCGCCGACCGGATCGGCAGCCGTCACCACCTGCTCGGCATCGCCGCCGGCCTGCACGCCCTGCTCCAACTCCCCGGCGACGGGCCCAGCGAGGACGAGATCGCCACCCGCGCCGCCGCCGACGGGCTCGCCCTCACCACCCTCGGCCCTCATCGGCACACCCCGGCCACCACGGGCATGCAAGGTCTCGTTCTGGGGTACGCCACCCCGCGCCAGGCCGGCTACCTCGCTGCCCTCGACGTGCTGGCCAGGACGCTCGTGGTGGGGGGTGCGGCTCCGGCCGTTCCGCCGATGTGACGGATCTTCGTCCACAGTAGATTTTCCCTGGTGGACGCGGTCTACTTCAAGACCCTGACCACCAAGCCGGACGGTACGCCCCGCACGGAGGCCGCCGCCGGGCCGCTGGTCTACCGGGTCACCAACGTGTCCACCGGCGAGGCGACCAGGGCCGACGCGAGCTCGAGCGGGCTGATCACTCACCACGACGACGGTTCACAGACCTGGCTGCTGAGCGGCCCGCTGCTGGTCCGGTTCCGGGAGGGCAACGGTAACCTGCCCCGCGGGCTCTACGACCTCACCGGCGTCGCCTGGCGGATCGACATCAGCGCCGACGGGCATCTCACCGTCTCCGGCGGCTACCGCATCGCCAAGGACGTCTGCGCCACGTTGAGCTGAGCCCCGTCGGCGCGCCCACGTCCAGGTCGGCGGGGTGGGCGCGCACAATCCGTTGAGCAGGGGTGACTCGTTCCGAGAAGGGGAGCGGACCTGTGGCGGGGGAGTCGGTCATGTCGTATGTCGTGGATTTTGTCACCGTGTCGACCGTGGGGCTGGAGTCGTCGCCGGTGGCGGACGCGCTCGCCGGGCTGCGGGCGAACGAGGCTCGTTACTTCAAGAACAAGTACGGCCACGTGTTCACGGTCGAACCGGCCGAGGACGCCGTGCCGACCGTCGAGTGGGTGACTTCCATCCTCGAGCAGGAGCGCGACATCGAGATCTCGTCGCGGCCGCTGGAGGCGACCGGGTTCGAGGTCGAGAATATCCGGATGGCGTACGTCTTCTACGAGAGCGGCCTGTCGATCAACGTGATGTACGGCCTCGACGACGGCGGGAAGCGGGCTGTCGGGTTCAAGCTGTCCGACGGGATGGACGTCCCGTCGGAGCTTGCGTCGTTCAAGTTCGCCCGGCAGAAGTCGAAACTGGCCGGGACCATCCGCGGTTCCTACTTCGTCATCAAGAACGAGCACTGACAGGTAGCCGCGCCCAGACGACTTTGCCCTCCGGGCAGGTGCGGACACCCCACTGCTGGGAGATCGCATCGACCAGCCGCAGTCCTCGACCGCCGGCCCGGAGCGGGCCGGGGTGTGGGGTGAGCGGGACGGTGGTGCTGCTGTCGCCCACCTCGACCAGGACGGTTCCGGGCTGGATGCTGACGATGAGCTCGCCGTGGCTGCGGGTGTGCTGACTGACGTTCTGGACCAGCTCGCTGATGACGATCATGACGTCGTCGATCCACTCCGCGTCGGGTTCCTGACCTGCGGCGGGTTGCAGAGCGCTCCGGGCACTGTGCCGCAACGGCAGCGCGGGCGCGCCGTGACGGAACTGGTGCCGCAGAAGTTCCACCGTGTTGCCACCCTCCCGCATGCCGGTCTGACTTCCCCCGGGCGTGGCCGCTAAACAGGCGCTCGGTCGGCGGCGGGTCAGATCATCGATTAGCCTGGATGCGTGGATGCCAAGACGGTGATCACCGTCGTCACCATCGCGATCTCCCTCATCTCGCTGACCGTTTCCGGTCTCATGGCTTTCCGGCAGATAAGAACGGCAGTCGACGGGTACGCCCTCCCCGTGGTCCTCGGCGTCTTCAGCCAATTCCGGACGCAGGAGTTCTTCGACGCCCAGCAGTTCCTGTTCGACGACCTGAACCGGGACTTCGACCAGGACACGCCGTACTCCGATCTCCCGCTGGCGGCGCGGTCGCACATCCGGATGGTGGCCGGCCTCTACGACGACTTGGGCAAACTGGTCGCCCACGGGATCGTCCGGGAAGAGCTGGTCATCGGCTCCAACGGCATCCAGGCCCGGCGGATCTGGGAGGCGGTCGAACCCTTCGTGCTGGCCGAACGTCGCAAACGCAGCGGCAACCTGTGGATCTACCTCGAGGATCTGGCCTTCCGCGCCACCCGCACACCACCCCAGGTCATCCACGCGAAGCTGGGCCTGCACCGCTACACCATCACAACCGGCCGAGTCCTCCCGCGGCCGAGACGCAAGCCCCCCGCACCCTCCGACGGTGGATGACCTCGACGCCGCGGACCGTAGACGTGCTGCCGCGCCGTCATGCCGGCCGGTGCTCCAGGTTGGCCAGACTCACGATCAGAAGCGGGATGGGCACTGCGGCAGTCCACCAGGAGTCGATCGCCGCCGGCCCGGCTGCCGCTGGTAGGAGCCAGGGCGAGTGGTCTCCGGACAGGAACAGCGATGCAGCGACGAGGGTGCCCTGTGCTGCGGGGCCGGCCAGGGCGCCGGTCAGCGAGTTGGCTCTTCGCGCTGCCACGGCGGCGCCGGCCACACCGGTCAGCCCGCACACGGAAGCCTCGGCGGCCAGATCCGCGAACGGCAGGCCGTCCGCGGGGAGACTGCAGGCGGCCAGCGAGAACAACACCAGCCACACCGCGATCACTGGTGTGAGGGCGACGACGGTTCTCAGCCACTGCCGCAGCCAGCGAGGTGTCGGTGTCGCCGCCACGGGCGCGAACGGCTCGATGAGCGCGAAGGACGCTCCCGCACCGAGGAGGAACGCGGCAATACGCAACGCCCACACCTGGCTTGCCGGCGCCGCCGCTCCGGCGACGGCGGGAAGGCAGGCCAGCAGTGACAATGCGACGGCTGTTGCTGTGGGAGACCAGGGGACCGTCCGCGTCACCGGAACGGTGAGCAGCGCGACCTGGCGGATTCGCAGATACATGGCGGGTCAGCCCAGGTGTGACATGGCTGCGATCCGGTCGGTGGCGGGTTGCGCCATCTGCTGGCGTCGCACGGCGACCACCGCAACGATGAGGGCAATTGTCACGACGATGGTCGCCCAGAGGCGCCAGTGCCGGGCAAGTGCCGCGCCGATGACAACGGTCAGCAAAGCGACCAGGTAGAGCACGTGCCAGCCGGTGGCGTCCGGGGCCGCCGACCGGTCCATGACGATCGGGAAGAGCAGCCACGGCAGGTCTCCCGGGCCCGATCCGAGGATCGGCAGCGTTGCGAGCACGGCCGCCGCGGCGAAGAGGGTCAGGGGACCGACCGGGGCGGAGGGCCGCCAGAGCCCCGCGGCGATACCCAGGGCGGCACCGGCCATGGGCACCACCACCGGTTCGGCGACGAGCCAGGGGTCGAAGCTGCCGGACAGCCGCGACGGGACCAGGATCAGAAGCTCGACGCCCTCCGCCAGCAGGCCCGCCGCGGCGGCGACGGGAAGGAACGCGAACAGGGCGACCGCCCTGCGCCGGGGCGATGCGGGAAGCGTGCCGGTGAACTCGGCGGCGCCGTTCCGATGGTCGCGCGATGTCGCGAGATGCCCGATGAGAAGGAGAAAGCCGGCCAGGACCAGGGACGCCCTGCCTGAGTTGGCGGCGAAGGTCTCCCAGGTGGGACTCGCACCACCGTTCCAGACAGCGCAGAGTGCCACGGCCAGGACGAACCCCGCCCACAACGCCGGCATGTGAGACAGCAGCCGGGCTTCCGTCGACGCGAGCACGCGCGTCGCCGTCCGGGACGACACGGGAGCGGCAGTCATCGGATCGTCCCTGCCGCCGGCGCCGGCCCGAGCAGCTTGAGGTAGCCGTCCTCGATGGAGGGCGGAACCGCGACACCGTCCGGCGGCTGCGGGCCGAGCGTCCGGTAGTCGCCCTCCGCCGTGCGCCAATACATCGTCCTGCCCTCCGGCGGGCCGGCGGACCTCCACACCTGGCCCTCGGCGAGCTGCGCCAGCGCTCGTGGCGCACCGTCGAAGACAGCGCGACCTTCCCGCAGGACCACCACTCGTTCGCAGAGGGCTCCGGCGTCCTCGGTCTGGTGGGTCGAGAGCAGGACCGTGCGGGTCTCACCCAGCCGCGAGATCAACGTACGGAAGAACATGCGCTGTTCGGGGTCGAGCCCGACCGTCGGCTCGTCCAGGATGATCAGATCGGGGTGCCCGAGCAACGCCTGTGCCACGCCGAGGCGCTGCCGCATGCCGCCGGAGAGTTTGCGAACCTTGACATTCGCGCGATCAGACAGGCCGACCTCCTCCAGCGCCCGGTGGACCTCGGTCCGGCGCTGTCGCGGATCGACGATCTCCTTGAGCACAGCGACGTAGCCGAGCAGTGCTGCCGCGGAGAAGTTCGGATACAGCCCCGGGCTCTGCGGCAGATAGCCGAGCCGGCGGCGCAACGCGGTTCGCTGGCGCGAGTCGGCGGGGTCGAGCCCGTACGCCTCGATCCGGCCGTGGTCCGGTGCCAGCACCGTCGCCAGGCACCGCAGCAGGGTCGTCTTGCCGGCGCCGTTGGGACCGAGCAGGCCGGTGACTCCCACACCGATCTCCAGGTCGAGGCCGTCGAGCGCAACAGTGGCGCCGAAGCGCTTACGTAGCTCGCCCACGCGTACGGTAGTCATCGGCTCTCTCCCGGATTGAGATGGCGACGCCGTAGCGTCAGGACAGCGATGGCCGCGATGACAGCCACCAGGTAGCCGACCTGGGCGGCCGGGCCGAAGAGGACACCCTGAACCAGCGGTGCGGAAGAGCCTGCGGCGAGGGCGACGAGCAACCACGTGCCGCCGAGCAGACCGGCCGCCCTGGCCAGCGGCAGCACGGTCGCCAGGGCCAGCGTGCCGACACAGAGCAGGAACGCCGGCAGGAGCCAGGCGACCGCCCACCAGCCCGGCCCGGGCGACGCCACCGCGGCGATCATCTCCATTCCCATGGCCGGGCCGACGACGGCCGTGGCTCGCCACAGGACCAGCGAGGGACCAGCCATCGGCGTGGCCGACGTGATCTCGTGCATCGAATCGGCGGGCGGGCCGTACGCGGTGGCGACCGCGAGCACGGGCAGCACCGGCGCGAAGACGAGGAACAGCACCAGAGTGGTACGCGCGGCGCTCTGACCGGTGTACGCGGTGGCCACCGCGAGAGCCAGCACCGCCGCCGTCGCCGCGAGGTAGGACCAGCGCAGGGCCGGTGTCGCCGCGAGCAACCGGACACGGTGCTCAGGCAGGCCCACCCGGCGCAGAAGCCACTCCGCACGCCCCGGCCGGCCGGTGACGACCGTGTCGGCGACCGCCAGCCAGGTGCGGTCGAGCCAGGCGGTATCCGCGGGAACGGCCGCCCGGCACGCAGCACACGCCTGCACGTGCGCGTCGACGGCCATCACCCTGCTCGGGGTGAGCGAACCGCGCTCGTACGCCTGCAGCAACTCGGCGTCAACGTGCCAGGTCATGCTCTCTCCTCGCGAAGTCATGCCAGCAGCTCCCGCAGCCGGGCCCGGGCCCTCATCAGCCGGGTCTTCGCCGTGCCCTCGGCGACGCCCAGGAGCAACGCGGCCTCCCGCACCGTCAGGCCGTCCAGTGCTGTGGCCTGGATGATCGCCCGCAGCTCCGGGGACAAGCGGTCGAGGGCAGCGCCGAGATCCCCGTGTTCGATCCGCAGCAGAACGAGATCCTCGGCCGACGGCACGGTTTCGGGGTCCCCTCCGGCGACGCCGCTCACCCAGCGGTGTCCTGGCCTGCGCAGTGTGCTGACCAGGCGCCGGATCGCGATGGTCCACAGCCAGCCGGCCGCCTCACCGCCGCCCTCCCGGTAGTTGCGAGCGTCGTGCCAGACAGCAACGAAGGTGTCCTGCACGGCGGCTTCGACCACATCGGCGTCGGCACACCGGCGCGCCAGCCGCAGCCGTATCCAGGGGGCATGGCGCAGGTACAACAGGCGCAGCGCGCCCATGTCCTCGGCCGCCACCGCGCGCAGCAGCTGAGCATCGCTGGACTGCTCGGTCACCGGAGCGGCCGGTGGCTGTCTTCTCCGCCTCACACAAGGACTATCGCGGTGCGAACCACAAAAGGTTCACGGCCGGGCGTCAGCCGGGCGCGACGAGGCCCATCTCGTAGGCGACGATCACCAGCTGGATGCGGTCGCGGGACTCGAGTTTCGCGAGCAGCCGGGCCACGTGGGCCTTGGCGGTGGCCGGGCTGATGAAGAGGTCGGCGGCGATTTCGGCGTTGGAGCGGCCGCGGCCGACCAGGGTCAGCACCTGCCGTTCCCGGTCGGTGAGGTTGGCGGAGGAGGTGAGGTTGCCGGAGGAGGTGAGGTTGCCGGAGGATCGGCTGGCCGGGGCGGGACCGGGGCTCGAGGAGCGATCGGCGAAGTGATCGATCAGGCGCCGGGTGACGCTGGGAGCGAGCAGTGCGTCTCCCGCGGCGACCACGCGGATGGCGTTGAGGATGTCGTCCAGCGCCATGTCCTTGACCAGGAAACCGCTGGCGCCTGCGCGGAGCGCCGCGTAGACGGACTCGTCGTCGTCGAAGGTGCTGAGGATCAGGACGCGGCTGGGCGCCGAGCCGGTGACGACGTGACGGGTCGCTTCGATGCCGTCCATGACAGGCATGCGGATGTCCATGACGATGACGTCCGGCTGATGTTCCTGCGCGAGCCGGACCGCCTCCGCACCGGTGCCGGCCTCGGCGACGACGCCCATGTCGGCGGCGCTGTCGATGAGGATCCCCAGTCCACTGCGGATCAGCGGCTGGTCGTCGGCCAGTAGCACGCGGATGGTCATGTGATCGGGGGCGCTGACACGGGGAGGGGGAGCCGTGCCAGGATCCGGAAGCCACCACCCGTACGCGGACCGGCCTCGAACTCACCACCGAGCAGGCTGACCCGTTCCCTCATGCCGGACAGGCCATAGCCGAACTGGGGTGGGCCCCCGCGGCCCGCATCGATGATCTCGACCGTCAGTTCGCCGGTGCGGTGCCGGACGACGACGTCGCAGCGGTCGGTGCCGGCGTGCCGGATGACGTTGGTGATCGATTCCTGAATGATCCTGTACGCGGCCAGATCGATGTCGGGTGCGAGCGGCGCGCGGTCGCCGTCCCGGCGCAGGGTGACCTGAACGCCGGCATCCGCGGCCCGAGCCGCCAGTGCGTCGAGGTCAGCCAGGCCCGGGACCGGTTCTCGCAGTTCCGGGCCGGATCCGGTGTCGGAGCTGCGCAGGGTGCCCAGCAGGCGGCGCAGCGCGCCCGCGGTTTCCCGGCTGGTCTCCTCGATGGTCGCCAGAGCGTTGCGGGCCTGGTCGGGCTGGGTGTCGAAAACGCGGCGTCCCATCCCCGCCTGGACCGAGATCACTCCGAAGCTGTGCGCGATCATGTCGTGCAGTTCGCGGGCGATCCGCAGGCGTTCCGCCTGCACCGCTTCGGTTTCAGCCTGCTCGCGTCGAATGGTCGCGTAAATGCGGCGTTGCCGGACGGTATTGCCGATCAACCAGGCAGTGGCGATCGCGAGGATCTCGACAATGGCCACCAGGGAAGCGTCGAGCAACGATCCGTCGGCAGTCGCCAGAGCCTGCACGGCGACGGTCAGGGCCGCGGCCGGTAGAGCCCGGCGCGGCGGCTCGGCGGCAGCGACGAATCCCACCATGACGTCGGTGGCGACCATCAGCGGTATGACGAGGTTCGAAGAGGGCTTGATCAGCATGACGAAGACCAGGCCGACCACCATCACCGCGAGCACGGTCAGCCGCACGCCGGTGCGTCCTCGTACTCGGTCGGTGGGCATGCAGCCGAGTCTATCCGCACTGCTGGAGCCGCACATCAGCTCCTGGGCGTAAGCCCGGAGGCTACCTGCCGACCCCGGTTTTGTGGTCCGCGGGCCAATGCGCGTGATGCCCCTGTCCCGTCAGCCTTGGGTCAGGAAAAACGACGTCGCACGGCCTCTCCGGCGACCCTTGAAAGGAAATCCCCTCCATGGCCACAATTGGCGAAAGGGCCTTCCGCGCCCACGATCGGGTCGCCGGCCGGCGCAATTCGACGGTCACTGGATTCGCGACCACCGGATTCGCGGTGACCGGATTCGCGGCCGCCGCATTGCTCGCGATTGTCACGTCCGGTTTCATCCCGCCGTCCTATGGCGTCGCCCTGAGTCTCATTGCTGTGGGCATGCTGGTCCTGGTGTGGCTGGCTCTGCACCGCCGGGTGCACATCATGAGGGTGCCGGACATGTATCGGCTGGCGGTGATCTGGGCGCTGCCCCTCACCGTGGCGCGCCCGCTGTTCAGCGGCGATCTGTGGAGCTATCTCGCGCAGGGGTTGACGGCGGCGAGAGGACTCGACCCGTACACGCTCGGGCCCGCGCAGGCACTCGGCCCGGACTCGGCGGTGACCCAGCACGTCAGCCACTACTGGGTCGACACACCGGCACCGTACGGACCGGTCTGGCTGACGGTGTCGCGCGCCGTGGCCGAGATCGCCGGGGACAATCTCCTGTGGAGCGTGTTGTTCTATCGCCTGATCGCACTGGCAGGTGTGTTCCTCATCGGCTGGGCGCTGCCACGGCTCGCACGGCGCGGCGGTGTGTCACCGGTGTCCGCCCTGTGGCTCGGGCTGCTCAACCCACTCGTGCTGTGGCATCTGGTAGCGGGTGCGCACAACGACGCCCTGATGATCGGCACGATGCTCGTCGGCATGGAACTGGCGCTCAGCGCCCTGGACCGCGACGGGCGAGGCGGCACCTCCCTCGTGCCGCGCGGTGGATGGAGCCGGTTCGCGGCCGGAATGACGCTGTTGACCATCGCGGCGTGCATCAAGGTGGTGGCGGTCGTGGCGATCTGCTGTGTGGCGGCTGAGCTGGCGCGCCGCCACGGCCGCCCGGTCCGTACGGCCCTGTTCGTATTGCTCGGCGCCGCGGCGGGCATGACCGTGTTCTCCAGCATCGGCGGATTCGGCTGGATCAGCGCCATGCACAGCAGTACGACCGTCTACAGCTGGATGTCGCCCACCACCGGCACCGGTCTGCTGATCGGCCTGGCGTCGGGCGGCGAGGACACGGCGACCGTGGTCACCGTCCTCAACATCGCCGGTCTGGCGGTCTTCCTGCTCCTGGCGCTCCGGCTGCTGCTGAGCGTCTACCGCGGCAGGATCAGCGCCCTGCGGTCGCTGGGCCTCATCTTCGCCGCCATGCTGCTGTGCGCGCCGGTCGTGCAGCCCTGGTACCTGCTCTGGGCACTGCTGCCGCTGGCCGCGACCACGCGCCGGCACCGGGCGCGCGTCGTCATGATCGTCATCAGCGCGGTGGTGGCCCTGGTGACGCCACCTTTGGCGGCAGCGGCGCCGCACCTGGTCGTGGGATACCTCATCGCGATCACGGTGCTGGCAGCGACGGTCGCGATCCCCGCCGTACGCCGGCGTTGTCTCCTCCCCGTGACACGTCGGCCGGCAGAGATTCCGGCGACGGTCGGCTCCACCGTGGTGGCGGCCCGATGAACCTCATGGGTCTCGCGGTCCCGCTGATGACGTCGTCGTTGCTCTACCCGCTGCTGGCGGCGCTGACCAGCCTGGACGGCGTGGTCCCGATGGTCCCGTCCGAGGCGGTGGTGCTGGCGGCCGGCGACTTCGCCCACGCCGGCACGCCGAGTCTGGCGCTGGTCGTCGTGGCCACGGCTCTCGGCGTCTTCCTGGGAGATCACCTCGCGTACGGCCTCAGCCGCAGTGTCCTCGGCGCCCGGCTGATCAACCGCTCCCGGCACGTCAGCCGGGCCGTCGCGTCGGCGCACCGGCAACTCGACCGCCGGCCCGCCCTGCTCATCGTGATGTCACGCTTTCTGCCGGGTGGACGGGTGGCCATGAATCTGGCGTCCGGCACGGCCCGACTGCCGCTGTCGCGGTTCAGCCCCGCCTCGGCGATCGCCGCGCTGGCCTGGGCTGCCTACACCGCGGGGCTGGGGTTCGCGGGCGGCGCGGTGTTCCTCGAGAATCCGCTGGTCGGCCTCGCGGCAGGCCTCGGCCTGTCCTTCGTCCTGGGAGGCGTCATCGAACTGATCCGCCGTCGCACCGCCGCACGGCGCGCTGTGAGCGAGATCAGCTGTGCCACCCGGCCCCGGTCATGCCGCCCAGCATCCTGATCTCGCCGCCGCGGATCGGGGGCGTGCCACGGCAGTGGACACCGCGACACGCCCCCGATCACTCAACGGCGGGTCTTGGGCAGGTCGAACTCATCGGCGGCGCGGCAGTCCTTCTGGCTTCCGATGGCGCCGGGGGGTAGCTGGGCGAGGGCGTCACGGGCCTGTTCGCGGCCGAGGTTCCAGGCGTACCAGGGGTCGGGTTTTTTGAGGTCGTCGGCGATCCAGCTGAGTGTGCAGCGGCGTACCGGGTCGGGAAGCTTTGTCAGGGCGGGGGTCGCGTCGGCGGAAAGGGCCCGCAGGTACCAGGCGTCGATCTTGCCGGAGCCCTCGTAACGGGCGGCGTTACGGCTGGCCACGTAGCCCTCGGGGTCGAGGACGGCGAGGCCGAGCAGCATCAGCACGGCGAGGCCGACGGTGGTGGCGGGGATCCAGCGGCCCTGCCACTTGATGCCGGCGGCGGCGATCATCACGAAGATGATGCCGAGCAGCATCTCGGAGGCCATGACGAAGATGCGCTCGCCGGTGAAGCTGTAGACCCGCTGGTACTCCCACATCCGGGACAGCGCGGACGTCACGATGACGACGCTCAGAGCACAGAGCAGTCCTAGGAGTACGCGTAGCAGCAGCCGTTCCGCGGGTGTGTCCCGTTTCGCCCAGCGGGCCAGGGCGGCGATCAGCGCCAGCGACAGCAGCGTGACCGCGACGAGCTGCCAGAAGCCGCTCCGGGCGTACTGCGAGTAGCTGAGCCCGGCAGTCTTGAGCACGTGCCGGCTGCCTCCGAACAGGACGGTGAACTGCACCGCCACGAAGCCGGCGAACAACAGCACCAGCGCGGCGCCGGCCGGTGCCCATTCGATCAGGCCGAACTTGCCTTTGCCCTCGGTGTCCATGCCGGCCGTCACCGGGGGCCTGGTCAGCGTGTAGATCCCGGAGACGGCGAGCAGGGCACCGGTCACGGCGAGGAAGATCCACTTGAAGATCGCGCCGAGGTGGAAGTCGGGGACGGCGTCATCCAGCAGCTGGGAGAACGCGACGTCGGCGGACGACAGCAGCGCGCCGAAGACGAGCAGCACCACGGCGGTGAGGGCGACCGAGAAGAAGATCCGCCGGGCGATTCCCGGGTTGCGGCCCGCTTTCAGGTGCCTGCGGACCCAGGGGATGCCGGCGAACGCCGCCCACGGCGCGGCGAACAGGCTGAACAGGATCGACCTGACCCGCCGCCCGCCGACGATCGCCAGCGCGGTGCAGCCGATCGCGCCCAGCACACTGAACGTCACCAGCCACCACGCGTTACGGAACGCGGGGATGAGCATCAGGGCCAGCGCCGCCACGGCCCAGCCCGACCGGACCAGCCGCTCGGGAGCCGGCAGATCCTTCGAGCTCCGGACCGCGAACCCGACTCCCAGCGTCAGCGTCAGCCAGGCGAGGAACCAGCCGATGCCCACCCGGTTCAGCGGCAGGAAGATCAGGAAGCCGAGGGTGCCGGCGAGCACCCCGGTCGGGACGGTCCAGCCCTTGGCGGTTCTCGGCCCGGGCCAGCTCTTCTCGCGGAACTTCTGCCAGGGGGTCAGCCTCTGCTCGTACGCGCCGAACGGGCGCGCCGGGTACGGGGTCGGGACCGGCTGCTGCTGCTGGCCCTGGGCGGGGGCAGGCTGGTGCTGCTGGCCCTGGGCGGGGGCAGGCTGGTGCTGCGGGCCCTGGGCGTGGGCAGCCTGGTGCTGCGGCCGCTGGACGGGCGCCGGTTGGTGCTGCGGGCGCTGAGCGGGCGTCGGCTGAGGCTTCGGCGCCTGAGGCTTGCCCGGCTCTGGCTTGCCCGGATCCGGCTTGGCGGCTGGCCCTTGCTCGGCGGCAGGCTCTGGCTTCGGCTGCTCTGGCTCGGCGGCTGGTTCTGGCTTGGCGGGCGCCGGCTCGGCGGCAGGCTCTGGCTTGGGCGGTTCGAGCTTCTGGGGCGCCGGGGTGGCGCTCGCAGCGGGTGCCGGCGTTACCTCGGGCGGCGCGGTGACAGCCGGGGCTGTGACGACGGCTGGGGATGCGACAGCCGAGGCGGCGACGGCGGGGGTGGTGACGGTCGGGGTGGTGACGGCGGGGGTGGTGACAGCCGGGGTGGTGACGGCGGGGGCGGTGACGGCTGGGGTAGTGACCGCTGGGGTTGCCGCCTCGACCGGGACCATCGGGAGGAAAACGGCGTATCCTCGCGTACCCGAAGGGATCTGGACCGGGATCGCCCAGGCCGTCTCCCCGTCGGCACCCGGCCAGACCAGCGACGGGATCGCGTCGGTGGGCTGCATGACCAGCAGCTGGGGTGGTGGTGGCGCCGGAGTGGCGGGGACGTCGTTGGCCTGGTCCGGGGGACCGGGCTGCTTCGGGGGCTGATGCGCCACTGCACCCTCCTGGGTTGCTCAGTTCGGCTCACTCTAGGACGTGTGCGCGGCAATTTCTACGTTGGAACGGGTCCGTATCGCCGCGACGCCTGGAGCGTAGGACACGGGAACAAGGCCCCGCGTCCGGGCGCTGAGATCGTTGTGATCAACGCCGGGGTTCGACTTTCGCTGCTGGACCGGTCACGCACCCGCACGGGTGAGACCGAGGCGGCCGCGCTGCGAGGCACCGTCGCCCGCGCGAACCACGCTGAGCGGCTCGGATATCACCGCTTCTGGGTCGCCGAGCACCACGGCGTACCCGGCATCGCGGGCGCTGCCCCGGCGGTACTGCTGGCCGCCGTCGCCGCCGCCACGACGACGATCCGGCTCGGCTCGGCCGGGGTGATGTTGCCGCACCACCAGCCGCTCGTCGTCGCCGAGCAGTTCGCGACGCTGACGGCTTTCGCGCCGGGCCGCGTCGACCTCGGGCTGGGCCGCTCTCCCGGCTTCACCCCACCGGTGCGCCGGGCGTTGCGCCAGACCGACAGCGATTTCGCCGCCGACCTCACCGAACTGCGTGACTTCCTGACGGGTACGGCGGAGATCACCCTCCATCCCCAGCCGGCCGCCCCCATCCCGTTGTACGTGCTGGCCACCGGAACCGGCCTGCGGATCGCGGCGCGACTCGGTCTCCCCGTGATCGTTGGCGGTCCGTTGCTGGGCGACGACGGTGCCGAGGCCCTGGCCGGCTACCGGCACACCTTCGAACCCTCCGAACAGCAAGCCGAGCCCTGGGTCGCGATCAGCCTCGACGTGCTCGTCGCGGACACCCCGTCGGAAGCCGCCGACCTGCTGCTCCCCGAGGCCTGGGCGATGGCTCAGGGCCGTACGACCGGAGCCTTCCCGCCCCTCGAACCGGTGGCCGCCGTCCGAGCTGCCACCCGTACCCCACGTCAGCAGCACTATCTCGACCGGACCGCCGCCGCGGCAATCACCGGCACCCCCGAGCAGGTCGCGCATCGCCTCACCGACCTGCTCGACCGCACCGGAGCCGCCGAACTCGTCGCCGCCGGCAGCACCTTCGACCGCGATGCCCTGCACGCCTCCGACGCCGCACTGGCCGCGATGTTCGCCCGTCCCTGATCGGCTCGCCTAGAGGTGCTGGGCGCCCCAGAGTCCGAGAAGTCGCAGGTTGTCGTGCGACGGACTCCCGGGGTCGGTGGTGTAGAGGAACAGTGTCTGATCCTCGTCGCCGGGCAGGCTGAAGGCCTCGTACCGCAGCGTGATGGGCCCGACGGCGGGGTGGGTCATGTGTTTGGTGCCATGGGTGCGGCGGTGCACGGTGTGGTCGTTCCACCAGGTGCGGAATTGCGGACTCTTGATGGCGAGCTCGCCGACGAGCTCGGTGAGCTGCGGGTCATCGGGGAACCGGCCGGCGTAGAGCCGCAGGGTGCCGACGACCTCGGCGGCGACGGCCGGCCAGTCGGCGAAGGCGGCCCGGGCGTCGGGATCGAGGAAGATCCAGCGGGTGTAGTTGCGATGCTTCGCCGGCAGCCGGGTCCAGTCGGTCAGCAGCGCGCGTGCCAGGGGGTTCGCGGCCAGGACGTCGGTACGTCGGCCGAGGATGAGCGCCGGGTGCTCCGTCATCGAGGCGATCATCTGCTGCAGCGCCGGGCGTACGCGTTGCGGCGGGGTCTGCCGGTGACGCTGCCGGGCCGGGCGGGCGAGATCGGCGAGGTGCGCGCGGCCGGCCGGCTCGAGTTGGAAAACCCGGGCCAGAGCATCGACGACAGCGTCGGACGGGGTGCTGTGCCGGCCCTGCTCGAGGCGGGTGTAGTAGTCGACGCTGACCCCCGCGAGCTGGGCCACCTCTTCGCGGCGCAGCCCGCGGACGCGCCGGGAGGTGGTGGCCGCCGGATCGGGCCCGGCGACCAACGCGCTCTCCGGCGCCGTGTTGGCCCGGCACGTGCGCAGGAAGGCGCCCAGGTCTGTGTTCACCGCCATGTGATCCATGATCGGGCACGCCGGGGCCCGCGGAAAGGCCCTGGGTGGGCATGGCGTTCCCCGGTAGCGCTGGGCCAGCTGGAGCCTGTCCGCGCCGGGGGTGCCGCTCGCACGATGGGATCCGTCGTGTTGAGCACCACCGAGGAGATCCCGATGCCGTACCCCGCCACCACCCCCGCCACCTGGTTCGTCACCGGTACGTCGCGCGGGCTGGGCCTGGAACTGGTCGCGCAGCTGCTGCGCCGCGGTGACAACGTCGCGGCCACCACCCGTTCCACGGCCCGCCTCGCCGAGGCGCTGGCCGGCGAGGACTGTTCCCGGCTGCTGGCCGTGGAAATCGACCTGGCCGACGAGAGCGCCGTCGTGGCGGCCGTGGCCGCGGCCACCGAGCGCTTCGGTGGCATCGACGTGGCCGTCAACAACGCCGGCTACGGGTTCCTCGGCGCGGTCGAGGAGGTCAGCGACGCCGAGGCCCGGAAGATGTTCGACGTGCAGATCTTCGGCGTCTGGAACGTGCTGCGGGCGGTCCTGCCGGCCATGCGCAGCCGGCACAGCGGCCACATCATCAACATCTCGTCGATCCTGGGACTGACCGCCTTCCCCGGCTGGGGCCTCTACTGCGCCGGCAAGTACGCCCTGGAAGGCCTCACCGAGTCCCTGGCCGCTGAGATGTCGGGTTCCGGGGTCGGCGTCACCCTGGTCGAGCCGGGCTACACCCGCACCGACTTCCTGCGGACGTCCTCGCTGGCGCTGCCGGCCGCCACAGCCGACGGCTACGAGGCGATCCGCGAGATGACCGAGGCACACCTGGCCATGCCGGGCACCCAGCTGGGCGACCCGGTCAAGGTCGCAGCCGCGATCATCACCGTCGCCGCCACCGGCGGGGCCCCGCTGCACCAACTGCTCGGCTCCGACTCGTACGCCCTCGCCAAGGGTCGGATCGAGACCCTCACCGCCGACATCGAGAACGGCCGCGACGTCGCCCTGTCCACCGACGTCACACCCCACGCCTGACGGCGAGATCAGTCCTCGCGGGACGCGCCCTCGGCGGCGTCCCGCGCGGTCTGTTCCTCTCTCGAAGCGGGTCACCCCGATCGTGCTGGTGTCCAGGAGCAGGACCGGGCCGTCCGGGTCGCGGCCCAGCGGCAGCAGCGCCTGCCACGCCGAGTCGATGACCGAACCCGCGAACCCGCCGGTAGCCTGCCGTTTGCCGTCCGGCACGGTCCAGGCCGAGAGGACCGTACGCGCCTGCTCGTGGAGCTGCCAGATATCGCTCGCGCGCACGGTCGGCAGCTCCACCGCCGCGGGGATCAGCAGCACCGCCCCGTCCGCGGTGAGTGCCGGTGAGCCGTGCTGCTCCGGCCCGGTCAGCCCGGTGATCCGGGTGACCGGCCCGTCCGACCAGGCCCGCAGCACCACCGCGTCCACGCTGCTGTTCCCCGCCGGGACCGTGACCGCCGTCGTCGACCGGTCGAGGCTGACCGCGATGCTGTTGACCCGGTCGATCAACTCCCGGCGGGCCGGCTCGGCACCGGTCAGCCCCACCCGGACCAGCGTCCCGTCCGTAGTAGACCTGCCCGGGTCTCGGCAGGAACTCGGTCACCAGCGCCTGACGTCCGCCGGGCCCCAGCCACAGGCCGTAGAGCCAGCTGTGCCACGGCAGGGTGCGTGGCGTCCCCTCGGCGCCGGTGGCCAGGTCCACCGTGTTCACCTCGTTGACCACCGTGTCCGGGCTGGAGAACAGGGTGCCGTTCGTCCGGGTCGAAGCACTACGGTGCGTGCCGTCCAGCGCCCTGGACGCGGGCGGCGATGGGACCGAACGCGCGTTCTCTGCGGTATGAGAGCGTGCGGCCGGAATAGTGGTCGAAGATCGGTTTTTTGCTCGATCGCGGCAGGGTTGCTGCCATTGCCGAGGGGGAGTGCGGCATGGGCGGGCCTCGCGAAGAAGACGCGCAGGATTTCCTTCGTTACGCAGGAATGCCTGCCTGTGTCCGGATCGTAGGCGTAGAGCCACCACGTCGCCTATGTCGCGTCTATTCCCGCCGGGCTCGCCACCGGTTGTGAATTTGGTCGAGTGATTTAAGCGCGCGCGTTGATTGTTGTGTCGAGCCCCGGGTGTGACGCAGAGTTCGGTGTTCGTGGGTTAGTAGGCGGCGGCGTACTTTACAAGCCAGCGGTTGGTGAACCGGCTCCAGTCGAACAGGTCACCGGCGGCGCGTCTGCGGTCACGTTCATGGTCGGCGGCGGCCTGTGCCCGGTGGGAGTTTGCCTCGCGGAACAATGCTCGTGCGGCTTCGATCCAGATCAGTTTGCCGTCCGGTGTCCGGGCTTCGGGGGAGTCGCGCCGTAGTCGGGTGGTGTGGCCGAGAGCTTTTCCGAAAGCTCGCCGGACCTTGTGCTCGCGCCGGAACTCTTCGGTTGCCGGGGAGTAGTTCCGGCGCCGTGTCGGGTCACGCATCCACGCCAGTTCAACGGTCGTGAAGATCTCCAGCTGAGCGTATTTCATGCTTTTATTGTTCTCAGGGATTTTCATGATCGGAAGTACGGGTGTGCCATTGTCGAGTTGAGGGGGATCACACGACTTCGAATGGCAGATAGCGAGTATTCGGATAGCCATGAAGTGGTGGCGGATGGATCCCGGGCGGCGATCCTCATGCTCACCGCGCCACGAGTTCGTCGGCCGTCTTGTTGTCATCGGCAGATCCGTGAACTCGTCGGGGTGGCCTTCGAGCCGCGTGCTGTGACAGAGCGTTATGCGGAGGCTGGGGTTGACGCTTTGGCATGCTGATGCTCGCGGAGCCGTGGCCGCGTCTATCGATGCTCGTTCTGGCGGGTTGTGACGGACAAGGCAGAAGCGATCGATGTTTTGGCGGAGTTCCGTGAGCAGCTCTACCGATGCATGACCCCGCGGGCGGACGCCTTATTCGAGCTGACCGAGGCGCTGCTGTGCACCGACGGACCGGTCAAACGCTGGTCGGGTTGTCACTTGCCCCGGAGCGCCGGCGCGGCCACGGCGCCCATGTATAACGCGCTCAACCACGGCCGTACCGACGTCGAGGTGCTGTGCCGGTGCCTTGCAGGATTGCCGTTGCCGCGGGCGGCGGATGGCCGTCTGGTGCTGGCCGTTGATGTCTCGCCGTGGCTGCGACCGGACGGCAAATGCAGTCCGCAGCGCTCGTTCTGACACACCTACGGGCGTGGCAAGGACTGGCCGTACTCGTTCATCGCCGCGCTGGAGACCGGCCGCACCTCCTGGACCGCCCTGCACGACGCCGTCCGGCTACCGCCGGGCGCGGACGTCACCACGGTCACCTGCGCGCAGATCCGACAGCTCGTCAACCGGCTGACCGACGTGGGTCAGTGGCGACCCGGCAACCGCGACATCCTGATCGTGCTCGACGCCGGCTACGAAGCCCCGCGCATCGCCTGGCTGCTGCGCGACCTACCCGCGGCTGGCTCGCCGTGCCGCCTGGGTAGATCACGGCCAGGCGTTGCCGGTCGTCGAGGGCACGGTCATCCGGCTCACCGTCGAGGAGCTGCCCAGCCGCGCCCAGCCGAAATCTGGACTCCGCCTCGCTCCGACCCCAGTTATGAAGCTCGCTCCGGCCCCAGTTTTGAAGCTCGCTCCGGCCCCAGTCATGAAACGGGCCCTGGCGGGCTCAGGACTCGCGGACCACCAGGTGGCCGTGGACGATGTGGGTGCCCGGGGCGGGGTTGCCGTCGATCGCGGCGAGCAGGAGGTCGCCCGCGCGCCGGCCGATCTCCTCGAGGCCCAGGTCGACTGTGGTCAGTGGGGGGCGGGCGGCCTCGGCCAGGACCGCCCAGTTGTCGGTGCCGACGAGGCCGACCTGCTCGGGCAGGTTGATGCCGGACTCGCGCAGCCCGTCGGCGACGCCGCGGGCCACCACGTCGTTGCCGCAGAACACGCCGTCGATGTCGGGGACGCTGCGCAGCAACTGGGCGGCCGCGAAGCGCCCCCACACCTCGGTCCAGCCGCCGAACAGTGGCTCGCCGGCGAGCTCCAGCCCGAATTCGGCGAGGGCCTCGGCGGCGCCGGCGGCCCGCTCGCGGGCTGAGGCGTGCGACTGCGGACCGGTGATGTGGGCGATGCGCCGCCGGCCGGTCTTGACCAGGTGCTCGATGGCGAGCCGGGCGGCGCCGCGCTCGTCGCTGACGACGCTGCAGTCCTGGGGGTCGCTGCTGCGGGCGAAGGCGTACACGACCGGGACCGGCAGGTCGTCGCTCAGCGGCCGCCGGGCGTCGGTGCGGCGCCCGGCCACGATGATGCCGTCCACCTGGCGGTCGAGGAGTTTGCGCAGGTGGTGACGTTCGCGGATGGGGTCGTCGCGGCTGTCGCAGAGGAAGGCGTCCATCTCGCCGACGCCGAGGGAGTCCTCGACGCCGCGCATGACCGGGATGCTGAAGCGGCCGTAGCTGTCGGTGGTGATGATGCCGACGGTGAAGGTCCGGCCGCTGAGCAGGCTGCGCGCGACGGTGCTGGGGCTGAAGCCGAGCTCGTCGGCGGCGGCGCGGACCCGGGCGCGGGTCTCCTCCCGGAGGCTGCCGCGGCCGTTGAGTGCCTTCGAGACGGTGCCGGGGGAGACCCCGGCGAGAGCGGCGACGTCGGCGATGCCGGCTCGCCGCGTCATCGCCCGGGAGGCGGTGCTGTCGGTCATGGGCAACTCCGGCGGGGGCGGCGGAAACGGTGGACGCGAGCCGAGCATAGGCGGAAAAGGTTTTCCGGACAAAAGTTGGCGCTCACAAGCAAGTGTGATTTAGGTCTTGACCAAGCGGGGTGAACATCCTAACTTGGCGCTAGGCAAACGGTTTCCATCGTGTTTCCGATCGTTTTCTTCCTGCTCTGCCGTGTGCGCGGCCTGACGGACGCGCCCCGTGGACAATCGAGAGGCCAGCTCGTGAGCCTTCGCACCACGCCAACCCCCGCCGGACCGGTCGCACCCCGCCGGACTGCCCGGCTGACCCCGCTGCCGTCCCCGGCCGCCCGCCTCGCCCGCGGCTCCTTCCTCGGCGCCTGGCAGGAGCTCAACGCCGACGCGACCATCGGGCACTGCGTCGACAACCTGGAGACCAGCGGCGTGCTCGCCAACTTCCGGCGGCTCGTCGACGGCGGCCCGCAGGGCGCTTTCCAAGGCTTCTGGTTCGCCGACTCCGACCTCTACAAGACCCTCGAAGCAGTCGGCTGGGAGATCGGCCGCAGCGGCACCGACCGCTGGGCGGAGCTGCTGGACGACGTGGCCGGCCTGCTCGAACGGGTGCAGGAACCGGACGGCTACCTCAACACGTACGTGCAGGGAACGCCGGGCGAGCAGCGGTTCGCCCGGCCGGACTACACCCACGAGCTGTACTGCGCCGGTCATCTCGTGCAGGCGGCCGTGGCCCTGCACCGCGGCAGCGGCGACGAGCGTTTCCTGGCTGTCGCCCGCCGCATCGCCGACCTGATCGTCCGGGAGTTCGGTGACGACGCGAGGGCGCTGATCGACGGGCACCCCGAGGTGGAGACGGCCCTGATCGAGCTCTACCGCGAGACCGGTGACGAGGCCTATCTGCACGCGGCCGAGCTGCAGATCGAGCGGCGCGGCTACGGGCTGCTCGGCCCGGGACACTTCGGCGCCGTGTACTTCCAGGACCACGCGCCGGTGCGCGAGGCGACCGAGGCCGCCGGGCACTCGGTGCGCCAGCTCTACCTGGCCGCCGGGGTCACCGATCTGTACCTGGAGAACGGCGACGAGTCGCTGCTGGTCGCGCAGGAGAAGCTCTGGGAGAGCGCCTTCGGCACGAAGATGTACGTGATCGGCGGGCACGGCTCCCGGCACCGCGACGAGGCGTACGGCGACCCGTACGAACTTCCGCCGGACCGGGCGTACGCCGAGACCTGCGCCTCCATCGCCGCGCTGCAATGGTGCTGGCGGCTGCTGCTGGCCACGGGAAAGCCCCGCTACGCCGAGGAGATGGAACGCGCCCTGGTCAACGCGATCGCCGCGTCGACGTCGGAGACCGGCACCGCGTTCTTCTACTCCAACCCGCTGCAGCTGCGCACCGGCCACGACGGTACGAGCGAGGACGCACCCAGCGAGCGGCTGCCCTGGTACCGCTGCGCCTGCTGCCCGCCCAACCTGGCCCGGCTGCTCGCCTCCGTGCACGCGTACGCCGCGACCGGCGACGACACCGGCCTGCAACTGCACCTGATCACCGCGGGCGAGTTCAGCGCTGCGGGGCTGACCGCGAAGGTCGAGACCGGTTATCCGTACGACGGCGACGTCCTGATCGTCACCCGGGGCACCGGAGAGCTGTCGGTACGCGTCCCGAGCTGGGCCACCGACGCCACGGCGGAGGTGACCGGCGGCAAGATCCTTGCCGAGGCCACGCCCGGCGGCTACCTGCGCGTGGCCTGCACGGGCGAAACCACCGTCCGGATCGCCCTGCCGATGACCCCGCGCCTGGTCCGCGCCGACGAGCGGGTCGACGCCGTCCGCGGCTGCGTGGCCGTGCTGCGGGGCCCGGTCGTCTACTGCGTCGAGCAGGCCGACCTGCCCGACGGCGTACTCGTCGAGCAGTTGCGCCTGGACCCGGCCGCTGCCGTCACCGAGGAAGGCACCCGGTTGCGGCTGTCGGGCTTCGCCCGCAAGGACGACCCGGACCTCTATCCCGCCCACGAACCGGCGCCCGCCGCCGGGGACGAGTCCATCACCTTCACCGCGATTCCCTACCACTCCTGGGCGAACCGGGGGCCGGGCGCCATGCGCGTCTGGCTGCCGCTCGCCTGACCGCTCACATCGCAGAAAGCGACTCCACCATGGTCAGGAGTAACTCCCGGCTCGCGGCGGCCTTCGCCGCCACGGCCGCCCTCACCCTCGTCCTCTCCGGCTGCGGCGGCAGCGACGAGAAGACCTCGAGCGCCACCGACAAGCCGACCGGCACCGCGACGCTGTGGGCGCGGGACAACGAGAAGGCCTTCATCAACCTGCTCGCCGAGCAGTACAACAAGACCCACGACGGCAAGGTCCAGGTCACCATCGTCCCGTCGGCGAACTTCGTGCAGAAGTTCGGTACGGCCGCCGCGCAGGGCTCCGGCCCCGACATCGCCTCGATCGACCTGGTCTACCTGCCGTACTTCGCCTCCAAGGGCGTACTCGACGACCTCAGCCCGGTCCTCGACTCGCTGACCTGGAAGGACGGCCTGAGCCCGGCGCACAAGAAGCTCGCGATCTACGACGGCAAGACGTACGCCCTGCCGTTCACCGCCGAGGCCTCGGTGACGTTCTACAACAAGGACCTGTTCAAAAAGGCGGGCCTGGACCCGGCGAAGCCGCCCGCGAACTACGACGAGATGCTCGCCGACGCCCGCGCGATCCGCAAGCTCGGCGGCGACTACTACGGCTTCACCATGGCCGGGCAGTGCGGTGGCTGCAACGTCTTCGAGTTCGCGCCGCACGTGTGGGCCAGCGGCGGCCAGGTGCTGTCCGACGACGGCAAGACCGCCCACCTGGACAGCCAGGAGGTGACCGACGCGCTGACGTTCTACCGGCAGATGCAGACCGAGGGCCTGATGCCCCCGACGGCGAAGACCGACAACGGCACCGTCCAGTCCACCGCCTTCCAGAGCGGCAAGGTCGGCATGGTCAACCTCGGCGCGTTCTTCGTGGGCAACCTCGTGAAGGACAAGAAGATCGACTTCGGGGTGACTCCGATCGTCGGCAAGACCGGTGGCACGGCGTCGTTCGCCGGCGGCGACGAGATCGCGGTCACCAAGACCGCCAAGAACAAGTCCGTCGCGTACGACTTCGTCAAGTGGTCGACCAGCGAAGAAGCGCAGACGATCCTCGCCAACAACGCGATCGTCCCCGTCCGCACCGACCTCATCGACAAGATCTACGCGCCGCTCGACCCGCGATACAAGGCGCTCGGCGACGCCATGTCGACCGGCCAGACGCCGTACAGCGTGGTCGAGAACGCCATCATCAACGACAACAACGGCTCCTGGGCCACCATGATCAACCAGGGTGTCTTCGGCACCGGCGACATCAAGGGCGTGCAGGCCACCGCGCAGAAAGCCGCCCAGGCCATCATCGACAAAGGCTGAGTTGCTGCGACGGGCCCGCCGCGGGTGGCCGCGGCGGGCCCGATCCTCATAGGAGGAAGGACACATGACGGACACCACCAGCCGGGCGGCGGCATCGACGTCGCGGGCGCCCGCACCGAAGCCCGTACGCGGTCCCTGGCTCACCAACCGGCGGCGCCGGCTGCTGACGGGCCTGGCCCTCGTGACGCCGGCCCTCGCCGTCGTCACCGTCTTCTTCATCGTGCCGCTGATCATGACGTTCTGGATGTCCCTGCACGACTGGCCGCTGCTCGGCGAGCACCGCTTCATCGGCCTGGACAACTACCGCCGGGCGTTCAAGGACAGCGAGTGGCTGCACGCCATCCGCTTCACCCTCGAATACACGCTGATCATCACGCCCGTACTGCTGATCGTCGCCCTCGCCCTCGCCTTCCTCGTGCACCGTGGTGGCCGGGCGGCGCGCGTGTTCCAGTCGGTGTTCTTCCTGCCGGTGGTCATCGGCTTCGCCGCTGCGGCGTACCTGTGGCTCTATCTTGCCCAGCCTGGCCTGGGCCCCCTGTCGGACCTGGCCGCGAAGCTGGGAATCGCCGGCCGCGACACCAACTGGTTCGCCACCGCGACCAGCGGCCTGCTGCTGGTCTGCCTGATGGTGGTCTGGAAGGTCGCCGGCATGCAGATGGTCCTGCTGCTGTCGGGCCTGCAGTCGATCCCCGTCGAGGTCAACGAGGCCGCGCTGATCGACGGCGCGGGCCCGTGGAAGACGTTCCGCTACGTCACCGTGCCGCTGCTGCGCCCGACCCTCGCGCTGGTGCTGGTCTTCTCGGTGGCGGGCTCCCTGCTCGCCTTCGACCAGTTCTACATCATGACCTCGGGCGGGCCGTCCAACGGCACCATCACCGCCGTCTACCAGATCTACCGCACCTCCTTCATCAACTTCGAGCTCGGCTACGGCGCCGCGCTGTCCGCCATGCTGATGGTGGTCCTGGCGGCAGTCAGTGCGCTGCAGATGCTCCTGCTGCGGAAGACGGACAACTGATGGACACCCTCACCGATGTACGTCGGAGCCTGCCACGCGCCGCCTGGTGGGCCGCCTGCCTCTGCGTCTCGGTCCTCGTTCTCTACCCGCTCTACGTCATGCTGTCGCAGTCGCTCAAGAGCGGCGCCGAAGCGGCCGAGAACCCCCCGACGATGTACCCCCACCAGCTCTCCGTCGACAACTACAAGGCGTTGCAGGACACCGGCCAGTACGGCATCTGGCAGCACGTCGGCAACAGTCTCGCCGTCGCCGGGGGCGCCACCCTGCTCACCGTCGCCCTGGCCACGCTCGCCGGGTACGGCTTCGCGAAACTGCGGTTCCGGGGCAGCGGTGTGCTGTTCTTCATCATCCTGGCCACCTTCATGATCCCGTTCCAGGCGATCATCACGCCGCTCTTCTCGATCCTGCACGGCCTCGGCCTGAGCAACACCCTGCTCGGGCTCACGCTGGTCTACACCACGTTCCAGCTGCCGTTCGGCATCTTCCTGATGCGCAACAGCTTCGCCTCGCTCCCCGCCGGCATCGAGGAAGCCGCCTTCATCGACGGCTGCGGCTTCTTCGGCGCGATGACCCGGGTCCTGCTGCCCGTCGCCGTCCCGGGCCTGATCAGCACCGCCCTGTTCACGTTCTTCACCTGCTGGAACGAGTTCTTCGCCGCGCTCATCCTGATCACCGACGAATCCAAGTTCACCCTGCCGGTAACCCTGACCGTCCTCGCCTCCAACCAGCTCGGCACCCTCAACTGGGGCATCATGCAGGCCGGCGTCGCGGTCACCGCGATCCCGTGCATCGTGCTCTACCTGCTCCTCCAGCGCTACTACGTGGCGGGCCTGGTCGCGGGCTCCGTCAAGTGACCGGGGCCGCCCGGCAGGATCGCATCCGGCGATTCGCTGCAACTCGGCGGGCTTCCTGTCGATCGTGTGGGTATGGCAGATCTGCGCGCGGGCTCCTCCCGGCTGCTGACGGCATCCGTGTGGGGGGCGGGTGCGGTGCTCGCGGTGATCGTGGTGCAGATGGTGACCGGGTGGGGCAGTGATCACCAGATACGGGTGCTCAATGACCTGGCGTATGTGCCGGCCACCCTGCTGACCGCGGCGCTGGGGCTCCAGCTGATCACCAGAGGCGGCCTGCACCGGCGGGAGCGCCGTGCCTGGGTCCTGCTGGAGGTGGCGTTCATCGGGCAGGGTGTGGCGCATGTGGTGTCGCTCATCCGGGACTTCCAGCCCGGGTTGCCCCCGTATCCGAACGTCTCCGACTATCTGTACCTGGCGGCGATCCCGTTCGTGGTCGCCGGGCTGTTGCTGCTCCCGGCCGCGCGGCGGGACCGCGGCGATCGGCTCAAGCTGCTGATCGACTCGCTCATCATCGTGGCCGGTGCCTGTATGGCGCTGTGGTACCTGGAGATCGGCCCGATGCTGCAGTATCCGGGTGCGGACCCGGCGGTGATCGCGTTCTCCACCGCGGTGCCGGTCCTCGACCTGCTGCTGGTCTTCGCGCTCATCATCCTGCTGCTGCGCCGTCCGGAGGCGGGTGCCGCGGTGAGCCTGCTGAGCGGCTCAATGGCGTTGAAGGTGGTCGCCGACAGCACGTACACCGTGGCGTACATCCAGTTCGGTATCGCTTACCGGCCGGGCAGCTGGCCCTTCCTGCTGTGGGCGGCGGGATCCTTCCTCACGCTGCTCGCCGTCCATCGCCGGCTGTGCCAGGACGGCTTGACGCAGGCCCGGCGCCGGGGTCGCAAGCGGCTCGGCTGGCTGCCGTACGGTGCGATCGTCCTGGCGTACGGACTGATCGCCTTTGTCGCCCGGCACCAGGCCCTGTATCCGCTCGGCGGAATGATCTTCGGCGGGGTCGCGATCACGTCCCTCGTGATCGCCCGGCAGCTGTTCGCCCAGCGGGAGAACCGCCGGCTCGCCGTCACCGACCCGCTCACCGGGCTGTCCAACCGGGCCCTCATCGCCGAGCGTCTCACCGAGCTGGTCCGCCAGCCGATACGCGAGGGCCGCCACGGTGCCGTCCTGCTCATCGATCTGGACCGGTTCAAGCCCATCAACGACACGTACGGCCACGAGGCCGGGGACGCCGTGCTCAAGGCGGTCGCGACGGCGCTGCGCGCGGTGATCCGGTCCGGTGACACCGCTGGGCGGCTGGGCGGTGACGAGTTCGCCGTGGTGCTGCCGGGGCTACCGAGCCGGGCCGCCGCCGAGGGCATCGCGCAGCGGCTGGTCGACGCGCTGCGTACCCCGGTGATCTTCGGTGACGCGGTTCTCGGCGTCGAGGCGAGCATCGGCGTCGCCTTCCGGGACGAGACCACGGCCGATATCGAGCAGCTGCTCGCGCACGCGGACGCCGCCATGTACGCGGTGAAGCGTTCCGGCCGTGGCCGCTACGGCGTCTACACGCCCGAGCTGGACATTCGCGTACGCGACGCCGAAATGCGGCGCGCCGTGGAGAACGACGAGTTCGTCGTCCATTTCCAGCCCGTGGTCCGGCTGACCGGCGACGGCGGGGGCATGACCGTCGAGGCGCTGGTGCGCTGGAACCACCCGGCCCGCGGGTTGCTGATGCCGGGTGCCTTCATCGAGCTGGCCGAGGAGACCGGCGCGGTGGTCGCCATCGGGGAGTGGGTGCTGCGCGAGGCGTGCCGGCAGGCCGCCGGCTGGCAGACGGTGAATCTGAGCGTCAATCTCTCCGCGCGCCAGGTGACCCGGACCGGGCTGGCCGAGACGATCCGCGACATCCTGGCTGAGACCGGGTTCCCCGCCGACCGGCTGGTACTGGAGCTGACCGAGAGCGTCATCCTGCACCCCGACGAGGCGACCGTGGCACGCCTGGAGGCGTTGCGCGCCATGGGCATCGGCATCTCGGTCGACGATTTCGGCACCGGTTACTCGGCGCTGAGCTATCTGCGTACCCTCCCGGTCAGTGTCCTCAAGATCGACCGTTCGTTCATCACGGGCATCGACACCGACCCCGACACGTACGCCGTGGCCGAGGCACTGGTCCGGCTCGCCAAGGCGTACCGGCTGCAGGTGGTCGCCGAAGGGATCGAGACCGCGGAGCAGGCCCGCTGCGTGACCGAGATGGGCTGCGACTACGGCCAGGGCTACCACTTCGCCCGCCCGATGCCCGGCCCCGCCCTGGCCGAACTCCTCGCCGCACGCCTCAGCCCAGAGCGCTCCTGACCAGCGCCGCGACGGTCGCGGCACCGTCGGCGGTGAGTTCCGTCAGGGCGTACGAGGTCGGCCAGAGCCCGCCCTTGTCGTCGAGGTGCGCCTCGGGGCTGAAGCCCAGCGTCGAATAGCGCGCCTTGTCCATCAGGCCGCTGCGGAAGAACACGACGACCTTGCCGTTCCTGGCCCAGCCCGGCTGTCCATAATAGAGCTTCGGCGACAGGCCGGGGGCGGCCTCCGTGACGACGGCGTGCAGCCGTTCGGCCATGCCGCGGTCGGGCTCGGGCATCTCGGCGATCTTCGCCAGCACCGCGGCCTGCTCGGCGGCGGCCTTGTCCACGGCGGTGGCCCGCCGGGACCCGGCCTTTAGCTCGGCGGCGCGGTCCTTCATGGCGGCGCGTTCCTGCGCGGAGAATGTCGGGCTCATCTCGTCACGTTAGCGGCCGGCACGCCGAGCGCACTTCTCGATTCCTGATCGCCTTGCCGGTGTCCTGAATCGGCAGTTGCTCGTCAGCCTGGGTGGACCAGCGCCTTCCGTAGCGGAGGCCGGTGGCGTACTGGGAGCGGATCGTCTTGCCGTGTGCGGCCGGCTTGTCGACCGGTGGCGTTGCCCGGTTGGTCGGGGATCACGGCCGATGGTCACGAAGCCCGCCCCACCACCCACTGGCCGCGGCCGAGGCGTCGCGTCCCTGCCGCGAGGCAGAATGGTGCGCCGGACGGAGGGATACGCGAACTTTCTGCGGTGTTGCTCCCCCACCCGGCCAATCACATCTGACAGAACTTGGACCTCGCCGCAGACTCGCCGTGATCCATCAGATGCGTCTAGCACTCCAGCAGGAGATCATTCGTGAGCTGGTGCAGCGGTCGAGGTCCTGCGGGCTCCAGCGAGATTAGTGCGGTTCGCGGGGTTGATCGGGTAGTGGCCAGAGGATGTGGTACCAGTCTTCGGTGCCTGGGACGCATCGTCGGCTGATGTCAATGAACACCGGGCCGTAGGGCGATTCGACACGCCAATGTTCGAACTGGTCCAGCTCGTGGGCCGAGTAGCGTGCGAGCAGGCTGGCAAGTTGACGGATCTCCGCGTCCGTCATGCGATCTGGGGTGGCGTCCTCGGCTGCCATGTCGTCATCTTGCTGCATCGGATAACCTGCGACCCCGTCAGGGTTCGGTGAGGTGGAGACCAGCGACGAAATCGTGGACCCGGCGTCGTGGCTCGAGTCGTGCGAAGCGTGCCTCGATCGTGTCCATCAGCTCGCTGGACAGCTCGGACCATCGCTGAGCATCTACTTTGTAGGCGGCAGCCACCGCCGAATCTTGGGTCCACACAACCACGAGACTCAGCGGTGGCTGCTTGCTGTCCACGGACAAAGCCACACGTCACAGCAGGCCAGAACGGATCTCCTGCTGGAGTACTGGGCCCCGGGGCACGATGTTGCGGCGTCGCGGGTTTCGGCGCAACATCGTGCGGCGTCGGTCGGCAAGCATGGGCCAATCACGTCTGGCGAGGGAACACATGTTCTGCATTCGGCCTCGCGGCCTCAAGCGTCGTGAGTAGGTGGCGGGCGGCGGCGCACGCCGAGACGATCCGCGGCCGTTAGGCCAAGGCCAGCGCCGTCGTCAGGAAACGACCGGCTCAGGATGCTGGCCGGCGTTGAGGACGGCGGTGATGTCGCACTGGATGAGGGTGGCGCCGTCGAAGGTGGCGGCGATGGTGTGGCGGGCGGGGCGGCTGGCGGGGTCGGGGAACATGGCGAGCCATTCGCGGTTGAGGGCGTCGCGGTCGCGGTAGTCGCGGAGCCAGACGGTCATTTTGGCGATGTCGTCCGTGGTGCCGCCGGCGGCCTCGACGATCGCGCGGACCTGCTGGAACATGGTGGCGCACTGGGTGTTCAGGTCGGCCGGCATGGTCCTGGTCCGCGGGTCGCGTCCGGTGATGGCGCCGGAGAAGACGAAGGGGCCGATGCGGCACGCGGCCGGGACCGGGTTGTCGTGGGTGATGCCGGGGACGTCGATGCTCTGCCGGTGCGGGTTCATCCGGCGGCCACCCGGTTCTCGAGGGCGCCGAGGCCGTCGATCTCGGCGCGCACCACGTCGCCCGGCCGCAGCCAGTTGCGGGTGGGGGCGCCGATGCCCGCGGGGGTGCCGGTGGCGAGGATGTCGCCGGGCATGAGGGTCATGACCGTGGTGAGCTCGGCGATCTGGTCCCAGATGTTGTGGATCATGTCGCCGGTCGTCCAGTCCTGGCGGGTCTCGCCGTTGACCGTGAGACGCAGGCGCAGGTCGTGCGGGTCGGTGATCTCGTCGTCCGTGGTGAGCCAGGGGCCGATGGGGCCGTGGGTGTCGAAGGACTTCCCGAGGGTGAACGTGGGGGAGCGTGCGGAGAGCCAGTCGCGGACGGACACGTCGTTGGTGACCAGGTAGCCGGCGACGACCGACCGCGCGTCCGCCGCGCTGACGTTGCGGCACCGGGTGCCGATCACCACGCCGAGTTCGATCTCGTAGTCCAGTTGCTCGGAGACGACGGGCCGCACGATGTCATCGTACGGTCCGGTGATGCACGAGACCTGCTTGTTGAACCACATCTGGTTGACGGGGACGGGGATGCCGGCCGCGCGGGCCTCCTCGGCGTGCGCCCTGTAGTTCATGCCGATCGCCAGGTACTTCTGCGGATCGTCGACGGGTGCCTCGAGGGTGACGTCGGCGAGGGCGAAGGAGGGTCCGGTGGCGGTCGTCAGGCCGAGTGACGTGAGCCGGGGCAGGACGGCCCGCAGCGATGTTCCGGCCACGGCGGAGACGTCGATGACCCGGTCGCCGTCGACGCGGCCGAGGTGGACAACCCCGTCGGGGGTGCGGAATCGAGCCAGTTTCACGGTCGCTGCTCCTCGGACGCAAGGGCGGGCCAGGCCTGCTCGCCGTACGGTGTCATCTGAAAGCTGATGAAGCGCCAGCCGCCGCCGGCTGCGCGGTGCAGCACCTGGGTCGCGACGCCGGAGAGCACCCGTTCGCCGCCGTCGGCCGTGCGGAGCCGGTTGGTGATCGCGCCGGTGATGACGGCGACGTCGCCGAAGAGCCGGATGACCAGCTCACCCCGTTCGATGCCGAGATAGGCGCGGCGGGTCGCGGTGTGTTCCAGCAGTTGCGCCTTGGTGTGGGTGACGCCGGGGGCATGGATGTGTACGAGGGACTCGTCGAACAGTTCGTCGAGGGTGGCGAGGTCGACGTCGATGAGGGCGCGTCGGCGGCGTTCCTCCACGGCGAGCAGCTCCGCGTGCTGCTGCGGGTCGCTCATGGATGCTCCCGCGTGTAGTGCTGCCGCAGGAGGTCCTTGCCGTAGTCGTTGCCGTTGGGCGTACGCACGATGGTGTGCACGTGGAAGCGGGCCGGTTCGGTGTTGGTGAGCCAGACGCCGGTGTGGTTGTCGAACTCGACCATGATGACGGGGCTCTGGACGCGGTAGTAGAACGGCGAGACACCGTCGTCGGGCCCGATCCAGCTGAACCAGGTGTCGTCGAGGGCGGCTTCGACCTGGCGCATCCGGGCCTCGAACGGGCGTGGCGGCAACAGGTCGAGGAAGCTCGCCACCACGTCGCGCAGGTGTTGCTGTTGACCACCGGTGAGAGAGCGGGCGTTCACCCCCTCGTACGGGATGATCCGGTTGTCCCGGTACGCGCCGCCGAGCTGGCGTTCGTCGGCGAAATGCCAGCGGTCGGCGGGCATCGCCGGGTCGCGCATCTCGCGGTAGGTCTGCGCCCGGTGCCGCAGCTCCGGCGGCAGCGAGCGCATCAGGTCGATGCCGGTGAGTGCCTCGCGCCGGAAGAGCTCGTAGCGGTTGTCGACCGCGGCGGGTTCGGCGCCGAGGAACGTGGGGGAGACGACGATCTGCCCGCCGAGGATGAGCACGTTGATCGCGAGGTGGTGACCGTAGAGGTTCCAGCCCCACGGCCCGGTCTCGCTGGGCTCGCCGAACAGCAGGAAGTGGTAGCTCCACTCGTTCATGACGGTACGCAGGTCGTAGAGCTCGCCGAGGAACAGGTTGGCGTCGCGTACCCGCTCGGTCCTGAGGTAGCCGTCGTCACTGAAGCAGGTGCGCATGAGGGCGGTGACCGCGTCGCGCACCTCACCATCGGCCTCGTCGAGGCGGATGCCGTGGGAGTTCATCGGCCATTCGGGGTTGTACCAGTCGCGCCACTGCTCGGCGTCGATCGGATAGCGGGCCCGGTCGGGGAGGACCTTCAGCAGGGCGGTGCCGGCGGTGGTCGCCGCGCGGACGTCGAAGCCCTCGTCGGCGATGGCGTACAGGTCGTCGAGCACGGTGCCGTCGGTGGTGATGCCGCGGAACGGCTGCCGATAGAGGTTCTGCCAGAGTGAGATGAGACCCTGGGCCCGGTCGGTGGCGCGGATCGGTGCGGCGTAGGTCCACGGGTCGAGTCCGCGGCCCTGCACCAGCCGGGGCGAGTCCTGCGGGATGAGGAAGTCCTGGTAGTTCACGCGGATCGGAACCCGGTCGCCTGGCCGGCTTCCCAGCCGGGCCGTTCCTGTCCGACGAGCTTGTGGTATTTGCTGAAGATCTCGTCGGCCTCGGCGAGCGGGAGCACCTTCTCGATGTCGTCGAAGCGCCGGCCGTCGGTGCGTTCGGCGACCATCCGGCGGATCACCTCGTAGCCCTCGCCGCGGTGCGACATGACGATGCGGTTGACGGCTTCGCGGCGCTCGTCCTCGTAGGCCTGCAGCGCCGCGACCGGGTCGCCGACGGTGGCGAGCTTCTCGGCGATGACGCGCCCGTCGACCAGGGCCTGGCAGGCGCCGTTGCCGCCGCGTGGATACATGGCATGGGCGGCGTCGCCGAGCAGGGTGACCCGCCCGTCGCACCACGAGTCGAGCGGTTCGTGCCGGATGAGGGGGAAGAGATAGACCTCGCGGGCGTTGCGCAGCATCTCCTGCACGTCCAGGAAGGGGATGTCGGTGTCGTCGTAGTGGCGCAGGATCTCGTCGACGCTGCCCCGCTGGTTCCAGTCCTCGACCGTCTCGTCGCGGGTCGCCTCGACGACCCAGTTGACCAGGGTCAGCCCGGTGCCCTCGACGTTGTCGAGCAACGGGTAGACGATCATGCTCGACACGCGGGGATCGCCGATGTGCAGGATGGTGCCGCCGGTCTTGAACGGCTTCATCAGCGTCGTGCCGCGCCACATGGTGATGCCGGAGTAGGTGGGGTCGGCGCTCCCGGGGTGCATCTGCCGGCGGATGACCGAGTTGATGCCGTCGGCCGCGATGAGCACGTCGTGGGTCGCCCGGCCGGTGGTGCCGTCGGCGTGCCGGAGCTCCAGCGTGACGCCGTCGCCGTCCTGGTCGTAGCCGAGGACGCGGGTGCCGGGCACGATCACGTCGGGCCCGAGGCGCTCCAGGACCTTCTCGTGCAGGAACATCTGGAAGTAGCCGCGGTGCACGAACCGCTGCTCGTAGCGGTAACCCATGTGCACGCCGCACAGCTCGGCGTAGATCTCCTGCCCGAAGCGGTTGAAGAACAACGATTCCTGGGCGTCGATGGAGATAGTGCGGAATTCCTCGAGCAGGCCGAGCTCGTCGAGCTCCTTGGTGGCGTAGACCTTGACGTCGATGCCGACGCCCAGCGGTCTGAGCTCGGGGACGGCTTCGTAGATGCGGGGGCGCAGGCCCTGCTGGTGCAGTCGCAGTGCGGCCATGAGGCCGCCGGGGCCGGCACCGGCAATGGCGATATCGAGCATCGGTGCTCCCTAGAGCTGGCTCAAATCGTATGCGAACTCATGCACGATATGTTTCGGGCCGGTGTCATGCAAGAGCCATTTCGTATACGAAAATGTTGCGGATCCTCGTTGACTGTCGTGTGCGAAGTCGTATACGGTCCCGAAATCGGTCGCTGCCGACCCTGCTAGGGAGCGATATGACCACTCACGACACCCTCGCCGTCCCGGCCCGCTCGCAGTCCCTGGGCCGGTTCGGATCCCGCTTCGCCGCACTCGCGTTCTGGCTGTTGCTGGCCGTGCTCTACGGCGTGCTGCGGCCGGAGACGTTCCTCACCGCCGGCACCTTCCAGACCATCTTCGGCTCGCAGCAGGCGCTGGTCTTCCTGACCGCCGCGCTGCTGTGCACGATCATCGTCGGCGAGTTCGTCGACATGTCCGTGGCGTCGAACTTCGGCTTCGCGGCGGTCCTCGTCGCGGTGCTCACCGTCAACGAGCACTGGAACGTGTGGCTCGCCGCCGTCGCCGCGGTCGCGGTGTCCACGCTCGTCGGGCTCGTCAACGGCTGGCTGACCGTGCTGCTCGGCGTCAACACCATCGTGGTGACCCTGGGCATGGGCACGTTCCTGCTCGGCCTCGGACTCTGGATCACCGATCTGACACCGGTCTCGGGGCTGCCGTACGACTTCGCCCAGATCGCGCTCCACCCGATTGGCTCGCTGCCGGTCGGCTTCTACGAGGGCGTGGCGCTGATGCTCGTCTTCGCGTACGTCATGAGGTTCACGCCGCTCGGGCGCAACATGCGTTTCGTCGGGGCCAACCGTGAGGTCAGCCGGCTCGCCGGTATCCGGGTCAACCGGCTACGGCTCGGCGCCTTCACCGTCGCGGGCCTGATCGCCGGCGTGGGTGGAGTGGTCGCGGCCGCCGCCACCGGCGGCTTCGACGCCACGGTCTCGCAGTCCTACCTGCTGCCGATCTTCGCGGCCACCTTCCTCGGTACGGCGATCCTCGAACCCGGGAAGTTCAATCCCCTCGGCACGCTGCTCGCCGTCTACTTCCTCGCCACCGGGATCCTCGGCCTGCAACTGCTCGGCGCGGCCGGCTGGGTCTCCTCGGTCTTCTACGGCGGTGTTCTCGTGATCGCCGTGACGATCTCCACGCTGCTGCACCGCAGAGTCTTCTGACCTGTTTCCCGACGCCACCAGGGAGCCCCGCATGCCGACCACCCCGTCCCGGGAGAACCGGACAGTCCTGTCCCTCGCCGCCGCGACCCTGCTGCTGCTCGCCGGCTGTTCCAGCGGCTCCGCTGACACCTCATCCTCGACCACCAGCGCGTCCGGCCCGCTCGCCGGCAAGGTCGCCCAACTGGAAAAGGCCGGTGACACGTACGCCGCCCCGAGCGAACCGATCTCCGGGCTCGCCCAGGTCAAGGGCGCCACCGTCTACTACATCCCGATCACCCAGCAGGCACCCCAGTTCGGCGTCACCGAGACAGCGCTCAAGACGGCGTTCGGCAAGGCCGGCGTCACGCTGCAGACCTGCAACGGCAACGGCAACCCGACCGGCATCTCGGCCTGCCTCAACCAGGCGACGTCGGCGAAGGCGGGCGCGATCATCACCGACGCCATCTCGTACGGGCTGGCCGCGAACTCCTTCGACGCCGCGATCGCCGCGGGCATCCCGGTGCTCAACACCAACCAGATCGAGGACGCCGCCCACCCGCGAGCGGCGAAGCTCGGCTACATCTACGCACCCGGCGACAAGATGATGGTCGCCGCCGCCGACTGGATCATCAACGACTCCAACGGCAAGGCCGAGGTCGTCATCAACCAGAGCACCGACGGGCCCGCGCCGGCCGCCTACGTCGACGCCGCCGAGGCGGAGTTCGCCAAGGAGTGCCCCGCCTGCAAGGTGACCATCAACCCGATCTCCACGGCGAACTTCTCGCTGATCCCCGCGTCCACCAGCTCCGCCCTGCTCAAGAACCCGAACGTGAAGTACGTGGTCTCGGAGTTCGACCAGTTCGTGCAGCCGACCCTGGGCGGCGTGCAGCAGGCGGGCCGGATCGCCGCGGTCAAGGGCCTGACCGGCGGCGCCCAGCTGACCGGCCTGCAGATGCTGAAGACCAAGAACTTCATCTACGCCGCCGCCGGGCAGGCCTCGGCGTACCAGGGCTGGGCCGACGCGGACGCGGTGCTGCGCATGATGACCGGGACCGCCGGCGACGAGCTCCCCGAATACACCATCCCGATCCGGCTGTTCACCCGCGACAACATCGGCGACGTCGCGCTCACCCAGGCCGCGGAGGCCTCCGGCGAGTGGTACGGCCCGACCGGCTACCCCGAGGAGTTCCTCAAGCTCTGGGGTCTGAGTTGAGCACGCCCCCTCGCCTGCGCACCGGGGCGGTGTCGGTCACCTTCGGCCGCAACCGGGTCCTGCGCGACGTCGGGTTCGAGGTCGGCGCGGGTGAGATCCACGCGTTGATCGGGCAGAACGGCTCCGGCAAGTCCACGTTGGTGAAGGTGCTGACCGGCCTCTACGTCCCCGAACCCGGCGCAACCGTCGAGGTCGACGGCGTGCCGCTGCGGCTGCCGGTGCGCCCGCTCGAGGCCCGGGCGAGCGGGGTGGCCGTCGTCCACCAGTCCCTCGGCCTGGTCGGCGAGGCGACGGTGCTGGAGAACATGCGCGTCGGCAGGCTGCGCGCCGGACGGCTGTCCCGGCGCATCCACTGGGAGCACGAACGCGCCCAGGCGGCGCGGATGTTCGACCGGCTGGAGCACCACGTGCCGCTCGACACCCCGGTGCACCGGCTCAGCGAGGAGGACCGCGCCACGGTCGCGATCGCCCGGGCCATGCAGGACACCCCGCCCGGCGGCGGGCTCATCATCTTCGACGAGTCGACCCGGGCGCTGAGCCGCCGATCGCTGGAGCACTTCTACGAGATGCTCGACGGCGTGGTCCGGGCCGGGACCTCCGCGCTGCTGATCTCGCACCGGCTGGAAGAGGTCGCGGACGTCGCCGACCGGGTCACCGTGCTGCGGGACGGGGAGCTGGTCGAGGCCGGGCTGCCCGTGACGAGGCGCGGCGAGGGTGAGCTCGCCCGGCTCATGCTCGGGCGCAACCTCGCCGGTCTCAGCTCCGGCGGCGGGCACGCCCGGCCGCAGGACACCCCCGCTGTCGAGCTCACCGGTGTGGCCGGCTCCCGTCTCGACGGCGCCGGTGTGCGGATCGCGCCCGGCGAGATCGTCGGCGTCACCGGACTCGCCGACTCCGGATACCAGGACCTGCCGTACGTGCTCGCCGGGGTCGAGCGGGCCCGGGGCGGCACCCTCGTCGTGGCGGGGAACCCGGTGGACCTCGCCCAGTTCAGCCCGATGGCGGCGATCGACGCCGGTATCGCGCTGGTGCCCGGCGACCGGGAACGCGCAGGCCTGGCGATGGACCAGAGCGTGGCCGAGAACGCGGCGCTGCCCCGCACGGGCGGGCGCGGCTCCCGGCTCGCCCCGATCCGCCGGCGCGCGGAGCTCGCCGGCCTCGCACCCTGGCTCGACCGGCTGGAGCTGAGCCCCCGCGACCCGCACGCCGTCGTGAGCCGGCTCTCCGGCGGCAACCAGCAGAAGGTCGTGCTGGCCAAATGGCTCGCCCGCGCCCCGAAGGTGCTGGCCCTGCACGAACCGACGCAGGCCGTCGACATCGGCGCCCGGGAGACGATCGTCGCCGCGGTCAAGGACGCGGCGGCCGCGGGCTGCGCGGTGCTGGTCGCCAGCGGTGACGAGAACGAGTTGTCGATGCTCTGCGACCGCATCCTCGTCTTCCGCGACGGGCGCGTCTCCGGGGAGCTGACCGGTTCCCCCGGGCCGGACGAGATCGTCGCCGCCGTCTTCTCCTCCACCGACCGCCGGCCGCTGCGCGGGCACAACGAAGAAAGAGGGCTCGTCCCATGACCGTCGTCGACATCAACATCCACCATCTGCCGGAGGACCTGTTCGACAACCCGGCGATCCTCAACGGGTTCCTGAACTCCGCGCCACGCGGCTTCGGGGAGATCGCCCGTGTCGAGACCATGGACAGCGGGAAACGCCACCTGATCCTGGAGAAGCCGAAGGGCTACCAGAACCTCAACTACGTGGAGGGCGACTACTCCGCCGAGTCGAAGCTCGCCGCGATGGACGACGCGGGCGTGGACTACGGCATCATGCGGGTGCCCGTGTGGCAGGAATGGCTCGATCTCGACACGTGCCGGGCGGTCAACGACAACGCCTTCGACATCGTCAAGCGCTCCAACGGGCGCCTGTTCGCCACCGCCTGCGTACCGCCGTGGGGCGGTAAGGAGAACATCTACGAGCTCGAACGGGCCGTGAAGGAGCACGGGGCGGTCGGCGTGCAGCTGGCCTGCCACTACGGGCAGCTCTACCTGGACGACGAGGTGTTCGAGCCGTACCTGAAGGTGCTCAACGAGCTCGACGTGCCGGTGATCGTGCACCACACCCCGCTGCCGGTCGAGTGGCGTTCGGTCATCGACTACACGAACTTCCGCCGTGAGTACGGCCGGATCATGGACCAGGGCATCGCCGTGGGCCGCGAGCTGTTCAGCGGGATGTTCGACAAGTTCCCCCGCCTGCGGTTCATCCACACCATGCTCGGCGGCAACTTCTTCGCCAACACCGCCCTGCTGACCCCGCACGCCTCGAACCGCAAGGAGTCGCTGACCCGGCTCGACCCGACCGGCGGCGACAAGATCAAGGGCTACCTCGAGAACAACATCTTCTTCGACCTGACCCACCCGCACTCGTGGGGCAAGGACCAGGTCGAATGCGCGCTCAAGGTCAACGGCGCCGACCACTACCTGTTCGGCTCGTCGTTCCCGGTCTTCTACGGCTGGATGAGCCAGGGCGTGGAGTTCGTCCGCGACACCCTCGAGATCAGCCAGGCCGACCGCGACGCCGTGCTCGCCGGCAACGCCATCCGGCTGTTCAACCTCCCCATCACGGCCTGAGGCAGGTATTCGTGCTCGACCCCACGGTGCATCAGCAGATCGCCGACGAACTGCAACGAGCGGAGCGGGAGCGCGGCGTGCTGCCGTTGCTCACCGCCCGCTACGCGGACATGACCGTGGACGACTCGTACGCGGTCCAGCGCCTCTGGCACGCCCAGGGTGTCGCCGCCGGCCGCCGCCACGCGGGGCGCAAGATCGGCCTCACCTCCAAGGTGATGCAGGCGGCCACCGGGATCACCGAGCCCGACTACGGTGTCGTGTTCGCCGACCAGATCCACGAGTCCGGGTCGGCGATCGAGTTCGACCGGTTCGCCAACGTCCGGGTCGAGGTCGAGCTCGCCTTCGTCCTGGGCTCGGCGCTGACCGGCCCCGGCGTGACGATCTTCGAGGTGCTGGACGCGACCCGCTACGTGGTCCCGGCCCTGGAGATCCTGTCGTCGCGCATCGAGCTCGCCGGGCGCACCATCGTCGACACGATCAGCGACAACGCGGCGCTCGGCGGGGTGGTCCTCGGCGGCTCACCCGTGGCGCCGTCGGCGGTCGACCTGCGCTGGGTCAGCGCCGTTCTCTACCGCAACGAGACCATCGAGGAGTCCGGTGTCGCCGCCGCCGTCCTCGGTCACCCGGCCATGGGCGTCGCGTGGCTGGCCAACAAGCTGTCCCGGCACGGCGAGAAACTGGAGGCGGGCGAGATCGTGCTGGCGGGCAGCTTCACCCGGCCGCTGTGGATCCAGCGCGGCGACACCGTGCTCGGCGACTACCGGGATCTGGGGGCGGTGTCATGCCGGTTCGTCTGACGCTGCCGCCGTCGTTCGCCGCCGTGCTCGCCGCCGCGGAGCGCGCCCAGGCCGGCATGTGGGTCTGCTCCGGCAGCCCGCTGGTCGCCGAGATCTGCGCGGGCGGCGGGCTCGACTGGCTGCTGATCGACATGGAGCACGCACCCAACGGTCTCGAGTCGGTCGTCGCGCAGCTCCAGGCCGTCGCGGCGTATCCGGTCACGCCGGTGGTCCGGGTGCCCGTCAACGATCCGGTGATCATCAAGCAGGTGCTCGACCTCGGGGCGCAGAACCTGCTGGTGCCGATGGTCGGGTCCGCGGCGGAGGCGGTGGGTGCGCTGCGGGCGGCGAGTTACCCGCCTTTCGGCGTACGTGGAGTGGGCAGTGCCCTGGGTCGTGCGGCGCGCTGGAACCGCGTGCCGGGCTATCTCGACGACGCCGCGCGGACGGTCTCGGTCGTCGTGCAGATCGAGTCGGCCGCCGCCGTCGAGCAGGCCGACGCCATCGCCGCGAGCGGGGTGCACGGGATTCTGGTCGGGCCGAGCGACCTCGCCGCGTCGATGGGCGAGCTGGGCAGGCAGGAGCACCCGGACGTCGTCGCGGCGGTCGAGCACTGCATCGCGGCGGGGCGTCGTCACGGCGTACCCGTCGGCGTGAATGCCTTTGCCCCGGAAACCGCGCAGCGGTACCTCGACGCCGGGGTCTCGTTCATCCTCGTGGGAGCCGACGTCACGTTGCTGGCGCGGGGTTCGGAAGGCCTGGCGGAAAGGTTTGCGGGATGACCATCAGCGATCGGCTCGTGGCGGTGGGGACGGCAGGGCTCTCCACCGCACTGCGCAAACGCGGCTATCACGATGTCTTCGTCGACGGTGTCGGGCCGCTCGCGGCCGGCATGCGGCTCGCCGGTCCGGCGCGGACCCTGCGCCTGGTGCCGTTCCGGCCCGACCTGTTCGCCGAGCGCGGCGGCGGGTTCAACCCCCAGAAACAGGCGTTCGACACGGCCGGCGCCGGTGAGGTGCTGGTGATCGAGGCCCGGGGGCTGGCGGAGACGGGCACGCTCGGGGACATCCTCGCGCTGCGGGCCCGGCACCGGGGCGCCGCCGGGGTGGTGACCGACGGCGCGGTGCGCGACTCGCCGGCCGTCGCCGCGACCGGCCTGGCGGTCTTCGCGAAGGGCGCCCACCCGTCGGTGCTCGGGCGCCGGCACGTGCCGTGGGAGACCGACGTGGTGATCGCGTGCGGTGGTGCCGCGGTGGTGCCCGGCGACTACGTCGTGGGTGACGCCGACGGGGTGCTGGTGATCCCCGCCGCCCTGGTCGGCGAGGTCCTGGCCGAGGCCGAGGACGACGAGCGCCGGGACGCCTGGATCGCGGCCCGCGTCGCCGAGGGGGAGCCGGTCGAGGGGCTGTTCCCGATGAACGCCTCCTGGAAGACGCGCTACGAGGCCGAAACCGGCCGCTGAGCAGGAAATCGCACACGATATGATGTGGCATCGATGAGAAGGCAGGTGGAGCGTGGCTAACCGGACCGATTTCTGCTACGCGCTGCTCAAGGGACGCATCCTTGACGGCACGTATGGTCCCGGTCACCGGCTCGTGCTCGACCAGCTCGGTCGCGAGACCAAGATCAGCACCATTCCCTGGCGTGAGTCCATGCGCCGGCTCGAGGCCGAGGGCTGGGTCGAGATAATTCCCAACGTCGGCGCGCGGGTCGCCACGTTCGACGCCGGCGAATGGGCGCGGACCATGCGGCTGCTGGCACGGCTCGAAGGGCTCGCCACCGCGCTGGCGGCCACCGAGCTCACCGCCGCCGAACTGGCCGACGCACGCCGGATGAACACCGAGATGACCGAGGCGCTCGCCGACTTCGACCCGATGCGGCTGTCGAAGCTCAACCGGCAGTTCCACACCCTGATCTTCCACCGCGCCCCCGACCGGCACCTGATCGATCTGCTCGACAACGAGTGGTCGCGTCTCGACGTCATCCGCCGGTCCGCGTTCACGCACGCCCCCGGCCGCGCGGTCGAGTCGGTCACCGAGCATGCCGCCCTGCTGGACCTGATCGAGGCGGGCGCCGACTTCGACCTGATCGAGACCGCCGCCCGGCGCCACAAACTCAACACCCTCGAAGCGGTCACCCGCCACGCCGAAGCGATGGGGACCGCACTCGCCTGACGCAGTGTGGAGGCCGCCATGATGACCTACCGTGCGCCGGAAGCCATCCGGACCATGCTCTTCACCACCTGGTCGCTGCTCAACGGTTTCACCGCCGACCAGCGCGAGCGGGCCGTCTTCACGTTCGACGATCCGCGCCGCGTCGACTGGGACTTCATCCCGAAACCCGACCGCACCGGCATCGCCCTGTCCGAGCTCGACCGCCATCAGAAGGCGCTCGCGCACACCCTGCTGAAATCCGGTCTCAGCCTGCGCGGCTACAGCCAGGCCCTCGCGGTCATGGCGACGGAGAACATCCTGCGCGAGCTCGAGGTGGTGCGGCGCGGCTTCGGTGTGTACGCCGCGGACTTCCGCGACCCCGAGGCGTACCTGTTCAGCTGGTTCGGCCGGCCCGGTTTCGAGGACACCTGGGGCTGGCGGATCATCGGGCACCACATCGGGTTCAGCTACACCGTCATCGGCCAGGACCAGCTCACCGTGACCCCGTTCGCGCTCGGCGCGCAGCCGCTGCCGGCCGGCGTGCTCAACCCGCTCGGCGAGAGCCAGGCGCTGGCGTTCGCGCTGCTCGACCGGCTCGGCGACGACCAGCGCGGGGCGGCGCACATCCACCCGGTCGCGCCGGCCGACTTCACCACGCGCCAGGTGCCGTACGTCGGCGAGGTCGAGCTTCCCGACCACGTCGACCTCGGCATCGAGACGTACGAGATCGGCGACGACGACCGCTGGGCGTTGCGCTTCGAACGCGCGGCACCCTCCGGGCTCAACGGCGCCGAGCTGAGCGCCGACGACCTCGCCCTGGCCCGCGAGCTGCTGCTGCACTTCGTGGAGGCCGGGCCCGACGAGCTCGCCGCGCAGTACCGCCGGGTGGTGGAGGCCGAGCCCGCGGAGCTGCTCACGTTCGCGTGGGCCGGAGGAGTGCGCCCGGACACGGCGTACTACTTCCGTGTCTCGACCCGGGGGCTGCTCGCCGAGTCGGACAACGCGGTGAACGGCGGCCAGCACGCGCACGTGGTCTGGCGCGACCTCGACAACGATCTCGGCCACGACCTGCTGCTCGACCACTACGCCCGCAACGATCACCGGCGCGGCCCCGCCCATCTGCACCGGCGCGTCACGTCGAGTGTGGAGTCCGACGCCGCGTTCATCGCCGAGCGCCGCCGCGGCTGATCGCCGTGGGGTCAGACGGCCAGCCCCAGGTACTTCGTCTCGAGGTATTCGTCGATGCCCTCGGTGCCACCCTCGCGGCCGAAACCGGAGGCCTTGACCCCGCCGAACGGCGCTGCCGGGTTCGACACGATGCCCTGGTTCACGCCCACCATGCCGAACTCGAGGGCCTCGCCGACGCGTACCGCCCGGGAGAGGTCGCGGGTGTAGACGTACGACGCGAGCCCGTACTCCGTGTCGTTGGCCATCGCCAGGGCCTGCGCGTCATCGGTGAACGTGGCGATCGGCGCGACCGGCCCGAAGATCTCCTGCCGGGTCAGCTCCGCGCCGTCCGGCACGTCGACGAGGACGGTCGGCGCGTAGAAATACCCGGCGTCGCCGACCGCCGTGCCGCCGCACAGCACCCGCGCACCGCGTGCGACGGCGTCGTCCACCAGCGCGGCGACCTTGTCCCGGGCGGCGGCGTCGATGAGGGGCCCCACCTCGGCCCCGACCCGCAGCGCCGCCATCCGCTCCGTGAACCGGCGGGTGAACTCCCCGGCGACCGTCCGGTGCACCAGGAACCGGTTCGCCGCGGTGCAGGCCTGACCCATGTTGCGCATCTTCGCCTGCATCGCGCCGTCGACGGCCGCGTCCAGGTCGGCGTCGGCGAACACCAGGAACGGCGCGTTGCCGCCGAGCTCCATGGAGACCCGCAGCAGCTGCTGCGCGGACTGCTCGATCAGCGTTCGGCCTACGGGTGTGGAGCCGGTGAAACTGAGTTTGCGGGTACGCCCGTCGCGCACCAGCGGTTCCACGACGGCAGCCGTCCGCGTGGTGGTCAGCACGTTGAGCACGCCCGGTGGCAGACCTGCCTCGCGCAGCAGATCCGCCAGCGCCAGCATCGTCAGCGGGGTCTGGGTGGCGGGCTTGACCACCACGGTGCATCCCGCCGCGAGCGCCGCACCGATCTTGCGGGCGCCCATGGCGAGCGGGAAGTTCCACGGCGTGATCAGCAACGCCGGGCCGACGGGCTGCCGCATGGTGAGCAGCCGGGTGCCACCGTCGGGCGACGGCGCCCACCGGCCGGCGACCCGCACCGCCTCCTCGGCGAACCACCGGAAGAACTCCGCGCCATAACCGACCTCGCCGCGCGCCTCGGACAACGGCTTGCCCATCTCCAGGGTCATCAGCGCGGCGAAGTGCTCGTACCGCTCGGTGAGCAGCTCGAACGCGGAGCGCAGCAGCTCGCCGCGCGCCCGCGGTGGCGTCGCCGCCCAGCCCCGTTGCGCCGCACACGCGGCGGTCAGTGCCGCGTCCCCATCGGCCACGGTGGCATCGGCGACCGAGGTCAGCACCCGCCCGGTGGCCGGGTTCTCCACCGCGACGGTCGCGCCGTCGGAGGCGTCCCGCCAGTCCCCGCCGATGAACAGCCGGGTGGGCACCGCGTCGATGAGCGTCATGCCACGAGCCTTCCCGCGGGCCCGGTGCGCTGTCCAATACCGGTGCCCTACCGCAGCCATGCCCGGGAGGCATGATCGTGGAGCTGCGTACCCTGCGGTACTTCGCGGCGATCGCCCACGCAGGTTCGGTGACCGCGGCAGCCACCGTCCTGCACGTCACCCAGCCGTCGTTGTCGCGGCAGATGCGGCTGCTCGAACGGCACCTGGGCATGGACCTGTTCGTCCGCGACGGCGGCGGGTTCCGGCTGAGCGCGGCCGGGGCCGCGTTCCTGCCCGCCGTCGAACGCCTGCTCGCCCAGGCCGAGCGGACACGGACCGAGGCCGCGGCGATCGCCGCCGGGCGCCTGGAGCACCTGACGATCGCCGCACCGGGCACGACACTCACCGATGTCGTCGCACCGTTCCTGGCCACGTTGTCCGCCGGCGACCCGATGCCCGCGGTCCGGGCCACGCTGCCGGCCTCGGCATACTCCGCTCTGGACAGCGGCGCCGACCTGGCCATCGGCACAACACCCTGGCCCGCCGGGTACGCCGGGATGGCGCTGGCCGATCTGCCGGTGTGGGCGTACGTGCCGCAGGACCACCCATGGGCGAACGGGACGTCGGTCTCCCTCGCCGAGCTGGCCGCCGCGACCCTGCTGCTGCAGACGGCCGACTACCACCCACGGCGGGCACTCGACCACGCCGTCGACGAGGCCCGGCTGGTCTACGCGACGGTGCACGAGTTCACCTCGGCCGAGGTGGCCCAGGCGGTGGCGGCATCCGGCCGGGGAATCGCCGTGGTCTCGGACGACACCCGCTTCGGCCTGCGCCCGCTGAACGTGCTCGGGCCGAACGGCACGGTACGGATCAGCCTCTACGCCGCCTGGAGCCGCAACCACTACGGCGCCGATGCCATAGCGGCCCTCACCCGGCGACTGGCAGCCTTCTGCGTCAGCCGCTATGGGGCGCAGGTGGCACCGGTATTGTCTGCCCATGGCCGGGGCGAAGCGAGCGACGCTGAAGGACGTGGCGGCGGCGAGCGGCGTCTCCCGGGCGACCGTCAGCTTCGTGCTCAATGACACGCCGAACCAGAGCATCTCCCAGGCCACCCGGGCGCGGATCCTGGCGGTGGTGCGCGACCTCGGCTACAAGCCCCACGGCATCGCCCGGGCACTGCGGGAGGGCACGTCACGCATCGTCGTGCTCTACATCGACAGCGGCCTGGAGGGCAACTACTCGCGCAGCTATCTGCGCGGGCTCGACGAGGAACTCGCCGCCCACGACCATGTGCTCGTCGTCCGGCACGGCCCGACCGGCGCCGGGGCGGAGCAGCAGCTGCGCGACGCGATCAATCCGCGGGCCGTGGTGCACTTCGCGGAGGCGTACCGCACCGGTCATGAGCTCGAGGACCGTGGCGGTGGCCGGCGTGACGGGCTCGCCGCGCACACCATGCTGCAGATCGGCTGTCTCGCTGCTCATGGGCATACCCGGATCGCTCTCGCCCTGCCGGACGCCCAGGCGCCGCTGCGGGAGATCCGGGAGCTGTTCTCCCGTCAGGCCGCCGGCGAGCTGGGCCTGCCGTCCCCGGTGACCGTGGTCGTGCCCCGGCCCCGGGACGCGGGCACGGCCGCCGTCGCCGAGTTCCGTGGCGGGCATCCCGCGGTGACCGCCTTCGCGGGCTATGACGACGACGTCGCGTTACGCACCCTGACCGCCCTGCACGATCTCGGCGTGGACGTGCCGGGCGAGGCCGCGGTGATGGGCTTCGACGACACCGAGTACGGCGCCCTGTTCACGCCGGCGCTGACGACCGTGCACATCGACGCGGAGGCGCACGGGCGCATCGCCGCGCGCGACGTGCTGGGGTTACCGACCGCTGATCTGCAGGCCGTGCCCGCCCGGGTGATCGAGCGCCACACCGTCTGAGATTTCCCCGGGATTGTGTCTTGCGCCATCTCGTAACAAGCCGGTAGCTTCTGCGACTAGCTCGGTTTAGTACTAGCTCGGTTTAGTGGCTGTGAACAGGCCACATACCCGCCAGCAGGAGGCGAATAATGTCTGCTCCCCACCTTCAGGACGGCATCGACAGGGCCGGCTCAGCCGTGCAGCTGCTGTGGAAACCGGGTGCCGCCCCGTGGACCCCCGAGGCCGTCGACTCCGAGTACGCCGGCTGGCGCGCCGAGCAGCGCGCCTGGCACGAGGGCGTCGCCGTCTCGAACCTGTCCCACCACATGTACGACATGGTCATCGAGGGCCCCGGAGCCACGAAGCTGCTCGCCGCGGTCAGCGCCAACAACTACGAGAAGTTCGCCGTCGGCCAGGCCAAGCAGATCGTCCCGGTCACCGAGCGGGGATTCATCGTCACCGACGGGATCCTCGCCCGCGAGGCCGAGCAGAGGTACACCCTCTCCGGGGTCCCGGCCTCGCAGCACTGGGTGCAGTACCACGGTGAGCAGGGCGGCTACGACGTCTCGTTCACCACCGACCCGTCCACGGCGTACCGCCCGGGCGGCGCGGACCCGAAGCTGTTCCGCTACCAGGTGCAGGGACCACTGGCCCAGCAGCTCGTGGAGAGCGTGTTCGGCGGGCCGTTGCCCCCGACCCGGTTCTTCCACTGGACACCGGTCACGCTCGGCGGGCGTACCTTCAAGGCGCTTCGGCACGGCATGGCCGGACAGGCCGGGTACGAGTTCATCGGCGACTGGGCCGACGGGCAGTACGTCCTCGACGCCCTGCTGGCCGCGGGGGAACCGCTCGGCGTGGTCCGCGTCGGCGCGCTGGCCTACACCACGGCCTCCGTCGAGAGCGGCTGGATCCCGTCACCCACCCCCGCGGTCTACACCGACCCGGCACTGCGGGCCTACCGGGAATGGCTTCCGCTGTACGGCATCGAGGGTCAGCGCCCGCTGCACGGCAGCTTCTACTCCGACGACATCGAGGACTACTACGTCACGCCGTACGAGCTCGGCTACGGCCGCCTGATCAACTTCGACCACGACTTCATCGGCCGCGACGCGCTGCTCGAGGCGAAGGAGAACGTACGCTGGTCCAAGGTGACCCTGGTGCTGAACAACGACGACGTGCGCCGCGTCCTCGGCGACGATCCCGGATTCACGCTCAGCTACTCGAGGCACCGCATCGAGAGCGCCTCCGGGCCGGCCGGCACCACGTACCACATCGCCTCGCTCGACCCTTATCACGCGATACTCGCGCTCTCACTGGTCGCACCCGAGCACGCCGCACCCGGCACCGAGGTGTCCGTCGTCTGGGGAGAACACCCCGGCCCGGGCACCGCCGCGGACGCCGACCTCGGCTTCCCCCGCATCCGCGCCACGGTGCAGCCCGCTCCGTACAACGAGCATGCCCGCACCCGGTACCGTCGCGACGACGCCTGACATGACCGCTGCGACGACCCGGGCGGCAGCCAACCTCGAGCTGCTGCTCAGCGACTTCTCGCTGGAGATGACGGGCAAGGACGTCGAGGAGCTCGACGCCGCCCGGCCCGCCATCCCGGCGGGAACCAGGATCAACGTGACCTTCCTCGGCAACGAGGACCTGACCATGCGCCGGACGGCCGCCCGGATGGTCAGGGCAGCCGGGTTCCGGCCGGTCCCGCACGTGTCCGCCCGCCGGCTGGAATCCCGCGCGGCCCTCGAGGCATTCCTGTCGGCGTTGCGCGTGGACGACGCCGCCGAGCAGATCTTCGCCGTCGGCGGTGACCCCGGCACACCGCACGGACCGTACGCCGACGCGCTGTCGGTGATCGAGTCCGGTGTGCTGGAGGAGTACGGCGTACGGCAGGTCAGCATCGCCGGATATCCCGAGGGCCACCCCGGCATCCCGGACGACGTGCTGTGGCCGGCGCTGGAGGCCAAGCACGCCGCCCTGACCGGGCGGGGCCTGGCCGGCGAGATCATCACCCAGTTCGGTTTCGACGTCGACCCGGTTCTGGACTGGATCGAGCGCGTCCGCGACCGGGGCATCGAGATGCCGGTCCGGGTCGGAGTGCCCGGCCCCGCCGGGGTGCGGCGGCTGCTGCGCTTCGCGGCCAGGTTCGGCGTCGGTACCAGCACCTCGATCGCCCGGAAGTACGGGCTGTCGATCACGAACCTGATGGGCACAGCGGGCCCGGACCGGCTCCTGCACGCCCTCGCCGCCGACTACCACCCGGAGCGGCACGGCGAGGTGAAGCTGCACTTCTACACGTTCGGCGGCCTGCGGGCCACGACCGAATGGATCACCGAATTCCGGAGGAACACCTGACATGACCACGACCCAGCACGCCCGCTCCGCGCAGCCCGTGACGGAGCGCACCGCCGAGCAGGCCGTCCTCATCGTGCACGGCAGCGACCGCACCGGCATCGTCGCGGCGATCAGCACCGTGCTCGCCCGGCACCGGGCCAACATCGTGTCGCTCGACCAGTACTCCGACGACCCGCGGGGCGGCGCCTTCTTCCAGCGTACGGTGTTCAGCCGCCCCGACCTCAAGGCCGCACTCCCACAACTCGAGAAGGACCTGCAGGAACAGCTCGCCACCGGCTTCGGCCTCACCTACGCGCTGCGCGAGGTCGCCACCGCCAAACGCGTCGCGATCTTCGCGTCGAAGGCGGACCACTGCCTGCTCGACCTGCTCTGGCGCCACCAGCGCGGCGAACTGCCGATCACGGTGTCGATGGTGATCTCGAACCACACCGACACCGCCGACGAGGTCCGCTCGTTCGGCATCCCGTTCTTCCACGTGCCCTCGCCCGCCGGGCCCGACAAGTCGGCAGCCGAGGCCGAGCACCTCAAACTGCTCGCCGGCAACGTCGATTTCATCGTTCTGGCCCGCTACATGCAGATCATCTCCGGCGACTTCATCGACCGGGTGGGCGTACCCATCATCAACATCCACCACTCGTTCCTGCCGGCCTTCATCGGCGCCGGACCGTACGCGAAGGCCAAGCAGCGCGGGGTGAAACTCGTCGGCGCGACCGCCCACTACGTGACCGAGGACCTCGACGAGGGCCCGATCATCGAACAGGACGTCGTCCGCGTGAACCACGCCGACACCGTCGCCGAACTCCAGCGCCGCGGCGCCGACGTGGAACGCGACGTGCTCTCCCGCGCCGTACTGTGGCACAGCCAGGACCGGGTCATCCGGCACGGCAACCAGACGATCGTCTTCGCGTCATGACCGTCCACATCGACGGCAGGGCCATCGCGTACGAGGTCCGCGCACGCGTCGCCGCCGAGGTCGCCGCGGCCTTCCCCGACCCCGCCACGGCGCCGGGCCTGGCCACCGTACTCGTGGGGGAGGACCCGGCCAGCGCTGTCTACGTCGCGAACAAACGCCGCGCCGTCCGCGAGGCCGGGATGCGCGACCTGCACCGGGCCCTGCCGGCCGGCACCACCCAGGCCGGCGTCGCCGCGGTCATCGACGAGCTCGCCGCCGACCCCGCCGTCGACGCCATCCTGCTGCAACTGCCGCTGCCGCCCGGCCTCGACGCGGCGGCGCTCATCGACCGGATCCCCGCCGGCAAGGACGTCGACGGCCTCACCACCCACAGTGCGGGGTTGCTGGCCCGCGGGGAGCAGGGCCTGCGCCCGTGCACGCCCAGCGGCGTCATCGAGCTCCTCGAGTCGACGGGAGTCACCATCCGTGGCGCGAACGCCGTCGTGGTCGGACGCTCGGCCCTGGTCGGGCATCCGATGGCCGAACTGCTGCTGCAACGCGACGCCACCGTCACCGTCGTGCACCGGCACACCGCGGACCTGGCCGCGGTGACCCGCACGGCGGACATCCTCGTCGTCGCCGCCGGCGTCCCGGCCATGATCGGCGCCGAGCACGTGAAACCCGGCGCCACGGTCATCGACGTCGGCATCCACCGCACGGACAACGGTCTCACCGGCGACGTCCGCATCGCCGAACTGGACGGCATCGCCACCCGGGTCACCCCGGTCCCCGGCGGCGTCGGCCCGATGACCATCGCCATGCTCATGGTCAACACCCTCCGCGCCGCCGGTCACGGTCAATCAGCGAGGTGCTCGCGGAGCTGAACGTATTCGAATCCAAGAGTAAATGCTGTGCGCTATTTGGAATCCCACTTCGGACTATTACCCCTGTTTATATAATGTGTATTTTTCCGATATCTCTTCGGATTTGGCCGGCGCCTCGAATTCAACTCGAATCCATCGTTTGACCATGAAATCCTTCTAGGTGAATTGAAGCTGTTGATAGCCGCCAGGCGGATGTCCGGCAACCATTTGTCCGCGCCGCGCGCCTGCACCTGAAATCGGGTACGGTGCTCTGGCAGTGAGCAGGCGTAGAGGGTCTCGAAAGTATCCCTCGGGTAGTTGCATATCTCATTCATCCCTACCCGCCTCAGCATGAGCCTCGTACTGTCGGGGGTGTCATCGCCCTGGACCCCGGCGGCTCTTCTGTTACACCAGGGGTAGGTCATGGAAGGTTTTCAGGTTGTGGCGTCGCCCGACGTTGTCGGGGTTCTGCGGCAGGAGCACGAGCGGATTCAGCAGTTGTGCCTTGACGTGCGGAAAGCCGGACAGGGCAGCAAGGAACGCCCTCTCGCTCTGCTGCAGGAGGCCGTCCATCTGCATCTGCTCGGCGAAATCGCTGTTGCTCACCCGGCCGTGCGCAACAGCGGTCCCGCCGGCGACACCGTCGCGGTGGCCTGCCAGGTGGAGGGGGAGCAGCTCGAACGGGCCCTCAACGATCTCGAGGTCAGCAATCCTGACTTCGACGCGAGCTTTGAGGCCCTGTCGGGAGCATTGCTAGATCATGCCTCGGCTCAGCAGAGGGACGAGTTTCCGTTGCTGCGCCGCTACGTGACGACGCAGCGGTTGCACATGATGGCCGGTGCGATGCGCGACGCCCGGATCATGGCCGCGACTGACTGACGGTGACCGGCCGGCAGCGCCCGCCGCAAGAGTGGCGGGCGCTACCGACAGGGTTTACCGGTAGCGGTAGGCGCGGATCACCGTCTGGCTGACGGTGGTGCCCGATTTGTCCCGGCCATGCACGCGTAAGGAAACGTAGCCCTTCCCCCGCGGATAGTGCACCGCCGGCCCGGAGGCACGCCAGGTGGCGCCGTCATCGAACGACACCTCGAGGCCGAGCCAGGCGCCGTGCACCGGAAGTCCTTTCTGGTCGCGGGCGATCAGCGGAACCTGGCCGACGCTCCCGGCACGAACAGCGCCGGACGCATCAAGAGCGGGAGCCACGTTGACGGTGAAGACAGGCACCAGCCCCTGAGCGCCGACGCCGGACGTGAAGGTGAATTCGGTGCTGGTCCGGGTGGAGAGCCCGCCGAAGCCGCCCGTCGTCTCCTGCAGAACCCGATAAACCGCGTCACCGTCAGGCAACCCGGCAGCGTCGACGTACAACCAATCCGACTCGCCCAGCAGCTCCCGACCCCGGTACAGCCGAGTGCTCACGGAGTCCAGAAGCTGGTTGTACCCCGGATGCCCGGCCGCGTCGGTCAACGGAGGAAGCTGGGCGTAGAGGAGATCACCCTCGCGGCCCACCCACTCGTACCGGCTGCTGAACCGCGTCTGCAGAGGCGCCGCGCCCCAGTGCTCGACAGTGGAAGTAGCAGGTCGGTACGAGCCGTTCAAGTCGAGTCCCTGCAGGAACCCGTACTCGTCGAAGCTGACCCCGAGCCGCGTGTCGGTCTGCCACCGCGCACCGTTACCCGTGGCCAGATAGTTGACCCGCGATGCCCCGGGCCGCGCCCGAGCGATGCCCACGCCATATACCTCGCCCTGCGAGTCACTCAGCTGCGCCCACTGCTGGACAACAGAACCGCCGTGGAAGACCTGCTTCTCCGCGGCCAGCTCAGTTCGCCGGTACGCGCGGTCGTACCCGTTCAGCACCTGCGCGACCGGCACCCGCTCGCCCACGAAGTACGCGTACGGGCTGTCGATGCCCCTTTCGCCGGAACCGCGCCGGGCCCACGTGCTCAGCACCGTCGCGGTTCCCGGCAGCCGCGGGCCGAGCTGGCGTACCCGCAGATTCTCGATGCCCGGCTGCAGCGTGCCGAAGATGACCGTGCCCTCGTCGCTCTGCTGCTCGGTGCCGATCCACGACTCGACGGCCGCCGCGGACGCATCCGGCACCGACACCTTCACCGGCGTCGCCTCCCGCGCGTCGAACGTGATCGACGTGTCCCCGGTCAGGTCCAGCACCGGCTGGTAGATCATCGCCTGCTGCGAACCGTCCTGCGCCGCGGACTCGTCCAGGTACGTGCCGACGGTGTAGCGGCCCGGCGCCAGCCGCAGCGTGACCGTGCCGCTCGGGTCCCACGGCAGGGCGAAGTAGTCGCCCGCGACCTGGAAGATCCCCGTCAGGTAGTTGATCACCGGCTTGCCGTCGAGGCCGAGGTGGTGCAGCGTGAGGGCGTAGCGCTCCGGCTCCTTCTGCACGGCGACCGCGGTCAGCACTCGCTGCGTGCCCGCCGTCGCCACGATGTCCGCGGTGTAGTCGCCGACCGGCAACGTCCTCGTGTCAGCGGTGACGGTGACCGCCGCTGTGCCCCCGGCCGGGACGGTGACCGTCTGCCGGTCGAGCGTGAACGCCTGGCCCGAGGTCAGCGCGAGTGCCAGCGTGAGGTCCACGGTCCCGCTGTTGCGGTAGGTAACCTGCTTGCTCACCGCGGCGTCGTCCTCGTGCGGCCACTTCTGCAACCCGAAAGACACCGACACCGGCTCCGCCGTGACCACCTGCGTGAGTGCCCGGGCTACGTCGACCCGTCCGGCTCCCTGCTCGAAAGCTTTGCCATCTCCCGTACGCGCGGACGACGCGATCAGCGTCTCCTTCAACCGGGCGCCGTCCCACTCCGGATGCGCCTGAGCCAGCAGCGCCGCGGCGCCCGCCACGTGCGGTGTGGCCATCGACGTGCCACTGAGCGTCATGTACGTGTCCGGGAAGTCAGCCGCCGGCTCCCCGATCGACGTCCCCGCGGCCCGCGCCGCCACGATGTCCACCCCCGGCGCGGCGATGTCGGGCTTGAGCGCGGCGTCACCGACCCGCGGCCCCCGGCTGGAGAATTCCGCGGTGACGTCGGCCTTGTCGACCGCTGCCACGGTCAGCGCGGCATCCGCGCTGCCCGGGGAGCCGACCGTTGACGCCGACGGCCCTTCGTTGCCCGCGGCGATCACGAACAGCGCCCCGGTCGACGCCGTCAGCGTGTTCACCGCCTCTTCGAGAGGGTCGGCGCCGTCGAAGTCGGGCCCGCCGAGGCTCAGGTTCACGACGCGGGCGTGCTGCTCCACGGCCGCCCACTGCATGCCCGCCAGGATCGCGGAGTCCTCGCAGAACTGGTCACCACAAACCTTGCCCGACAGGATCGTCGCGTCCGGCGCCACACCCCGGTACTTCCCGTTCGAGGCCGCCCCCGAGCCCGCGATGGTCGAGGCGACGTGCGTACCATGCCCCACCTGGTCGCCGCCCGCCGCCGTGGTGAAGTTCTTCTCCACCACCCGCCCGGCGAGATCCGGGTGCGTGGCGTCGACCCCGGAGTCCAGCACCGCGACCTTCATGCCCGTCCCGGTCAGCCCCGCCTGCCAGGCCGCAGGCGCCCCGATCTGCGGCACGCTCACGTCCAGCGACAGCTTCCGCCGCCCGTCCAGCCACACATGATCGCTCTTGGTCACCGCTTGCCACATCGACGACGACTTCGGCGCGCTCACCGCCAACGCCCGCAACGACGTCATCTCCCGCGTCGCATGCGAACCCACTGCCTTCCGCACGGCCGAGAAATTGGTCACGCTCTCCGACCCCAGGATCAGCGGTACGCCTGCGTGAGCCCGATCGTCATAACCCCCCTCGATCAGCCCGGTCACGTCGAACAGCCGCCGGTCGACCCGCTGCGTCTGCACCAGCCGCGCCGCATCCGACGGAATCACCATCAGATGCCCGCCCACCACGGTCTGCGCGAACGACACCTTGTCGCGCCCGGCACCCCGCTCCACGAACGCCCTCGTAGCCGCCCGCGACCCGACCGTCACCCGGTCCCCGGTAACCAGCGTGATCGTGTACCCGCCGACGGGAACCGGGGCCTGCGCCGAGGCCGGGACCGGGGCCGGCGCCGTGGCATCGGCCGGTCCGGCGGGCACCACCAGCGCGGCGGCCAGCGCTGTGACGCCGGCCAGTCCTAAATGGAAGCTCTTCATACCCCTTCGAGCGATCGATCGGCGCCAAAGGTTGCGTCGGGTCGAATTTTGGCCCGAACGGGCCGGCCCGGTGAGGCCGGCCCGCAGCGGATCCCCGGGGCCTATTTGTAGGTGATGTCGCTCTGGGTGACCTTGCAGTTGGTGGTGTTCCAGCCCTCGCCGAGGTAGCTCGGCTCGCTGCCCTTGGGGACGCCCTTGTACATCCCGCAGACCGTGGCGCTGGAGCTGTTGGTCAGGGTGACGCGGGTGATGGTGGCGATGTCGCCCCAGTTGGTGTTGATGCCCGCGACCATGTCGATGTCGTTGAGGAGGACGTTGTCGATCTTGACGTTGCGCTGGTACGAGTTGGTGCAGTTGCCGCAGCCGCGGTAGAGCTTGCCGGAGCCGCTGAGGTAGAAGCCGGAGATGCTGACGGTTCCGTTGCCGTTGTGCTGGAACGTCTTGTCGCTGCCGGCCCGCGCGCCGCCGCCGATGACGTAACTCGTGCCGCCGCTGGTGCCCAGGAAGGTCGCGGCGTCCTCGCCGATGTCGTTCCACCAGACGTTGCGGATGGTGCAGGTGCCCAGGCAGTGCACGCCGTCACCGGCGGGGGAGCCGAGGATGACGTTCTGCAGGGTGCCACCGTTGGCGATCTCGAACATCGGGTCCTGGGACTCGTCCTGCGAGCCGTCGCCGATGCAGCAGTAGGTCTTCATGCCGCCGTCGAAGGTGCCGGAGACGGAGACCGTGCCGGAGATCGACACCGAGCCGGCCGAGCTCGGCCACGCGCCGGTCGGCGTGCCGGTGCTCGGAGGAGTGGTGGTCGGGCTCGCGGTCGGGGTGGTGGTCGGGGTCGTGCTGCCGCCCGCGTACGTTTCGAACTCGGCGATCCGTGGTGCGCTGGACGCGGCGCTGATCTCGAAGGTGATCTTCTTCAGCGAGGTCGAGGTGAAGGTGACGGTGCCCGGGCTGCCGCTGCCGCTCTTCAGGACGGCGCTGGTGTCGGCGTTGAGCAGCCGCCAGGAGCTGATCGTTCCGCCGCCCGATGCCTGCGTGATGACGGCCGAGGACACCGCTGTGGCGCTGCTCCACTTGACGGAGACGTACCCGGTCGTGCTGTTCGGCGACCAGTAGGTGCTGGCGCTGCCGTCTATGACGTTGCCGTAACTGGTGCCGGTGGCCTTGCTGGAGCCGTCGGCGCCGGCACCGATGCTGAGGTTGCCGGCAGCCAGGGCGTACTGCGTCGGCAGCATCATCACGATCGCGGCGCTGGTGACCGCGGTGGCTCCCGCGGCTACCCACCGTAGTGCGACTGATCGTTTCATCCGGTGTCCCACTTTCATCATCGAGTGCGTACGCCGCCATCTACCTGAAGGAAAGCGCTTACCAGCCGACGATAGATATGCATCGATCCAGTGACAAGGAGTTGCAGTGTTTGCAGTCTTCACAAATCTGAAACATGCCGGTTATGGTGTGGGAGCGCTTCCATAGGTGGGCGTCGATCAGATCTCCGAGGAGAAGGCGGCCGTCATGCGGTCAATCCCCTGGTACCGCCGCGCCGCCGTGGCGGCCGTGGCCCTCACGCTCATCGCTGCGGCCGTCGTCGTCGGGAACGGTGCGCGACCGGCTGCGGCGGCACCCGCGTTCGACTACGGCGAGGCCCTGCAGAAGTCGATGTTCTTCTACCAGGCCCAGATCGCCGGCAAGAAGCCGGCATGGAGCCAGGTGTCGTGGCGCGGCGACGCGGCCATGGCCGACGGGTCCGATGTGGGGCTCGATCTCACCGGAGGCTGGTTCGACGCCGGCGACCACGTCAAGTTCGGTTTCCCGATGGCGTTCAGCACCACGATGCTGGCCTGGGGCGCGGTCGAGAACCGGGCCGCGTACGCCGCATCTGGGCAGCTCACCACGTTCCTCAACAACCTGCGGGTGCCGAACGACTACTTCATCAAGGCGCATCCGTCGGCCAACGTGCTGTACGGGCAGGTGGGCCGGGGCGACGACGACCACAAGTGGTGGGGCCCGGCCGAGGTGATGCCGATGGCGCGTCCGGCGTACAAGATCGATGCGACCTGTGGTGGCTCGGACCTCGCCGGGGAGACGGCGGCCGCGATGGCTGCCAGCTCGATGGTCTTCCGGCCCACCGACGCGGCCTACGCCGACAAGCTGCTCACCCACGCCCGGCAGCTCTACACCTTCGCCGACACGGTCCGGAAGGTCTACAGCGACTGCATCACCGACGCCGCCGCCTACTACAAGTCCTGGAGCGGCTACCAGGACGAGCTGGTGTGGGGCGCCATCTGGCTGTACCGGGCGACGGGCGACGCCACGTACCTCGCCAAGGCGGAGAACGGGTACGACGCCCTCGGCACGGAACCGCAGACCACGACCCACTCGTACAAGTGGACGCTGGCCTGGGACAACAAGCAGTTCGCGGCGTACGTGCTGCTGGCCGGCCTGACCGGGAAGCAGAAGTACACCGACGACGCCAACCGCTGGCTCGACTGGTGGACCGTCGGCGTCAACGGCGAGAAGGTGCGCTACTCCCCGGGCGGCGAAGCAGTGCTGGACAGCTGGGGGTCGCTGCGGTACGCCGCCAACACTGCGTTCGCCGCGCTGGTCTACAGCGACATCACCACCGACACGGTCCGTAAGACCCGCTACCACGACTTCGCGGTCCGGCAGATCAACTACGCGCTCGGCGACAACCCGCGCGGGTCCAGCTATCTGATCGGCTTCGGCACCAATTCCCCGAAGAACCCGCATCACCGTACGGCGCACGGGTCCTGGTGGGACAACAGCGGCACCCCGGTGAACACCCGGCACGTGCTGTACGGCGCGCTGGTCGGCGGCCCGTCCGCGCCCGACGACGCCTACCAGGACGTACGCACCGACTACGTGATGAACGAGGTGGCCACCGACTACAACGCCGGGTTCACCTCCGCGCTGGCCCGGCTCTACGGGGAGTACGGCGGCCCGCCCTCGGCGACCTTCCCGGTGGCCGAGCAGCCGGACCTGGACGAGATCACGGTGGAGACCACGGTGATGCAGAACGAGGCCCGCGGTACCGCCCTCAAGGTGATGATCTACAACAAGTCGGCGTTCCCGGCGCGTGCGCTCACCCAGGCGTCGTACCGGTACTACTTCCGTCGCGAAGGCACCGCGGCGCTCCAGGTCACCCCGGGTTACACGCAGGGCTGCCCGGCGCCGGCCACCGCCAAGCAGTATTCCGGCGACATCTGGTACGTCGAGGTGAACTGCGCCGGGTATCCGATCGCCCCGGCGGGCCAGTCGGCGTATCGCATGGAGGTGCAGTTCAAGGTCGGCGTGGCGGACGGTGGGACCTGGGATCCGGCCAACGACCCGTCGTACCTGCCGGGCACCGCGGTGAACCCCAAGGTCCCGCTGTACGAGGCGGGCACCCGGATCTGGGGCCAGGAGCCAGGCACGACAACGCCGGAGCCGACCCCCACGACACCCTCACCCACCCCTACGACGCCGGGGCCGAGCCCCACGCCGTCCGGTTCGCCGACTGCGGGTTGCCGGCTGGCGTACAGCACCGACGACTGGGGTGCCGGGTTCAGCGGCACGGTCGCCATCACCAACACCGGCGGGGCGGCGTGGCCGGGCTGGACCCTCGCCTTCGACTTCCCCGGCAACCAGAAGGTCACCCAGGGCTGGTCCGGCACATGGAGCCAGGCGGGCACCCACGTCACGGTGACCAACGAATCCTGGAACGGGGCCGTGGCCCCCGGCGCGACGGTCAGCCTGGGCTTCACCGGCTCCTACAGCGGCAGCAACCCCCGGCCGGCCTCGTTCACCGTCAACGGTTCCGCCTGTCCGGCGAGCTGAGTCGTACGAGAGGGAGATCGATGATGCTGAGAACAAAGAAGGCGGGGCTCGCGGTCCTGGCCGCCGCCCTCACCCTCGCCGGAACCGTCTACGGCGTGACGAGACCGGTGCCGGCCGAGGCCGCAGCCGCACTCACCGCGTCCCAGCTGGTCGCCGACATGGGTGCCGGCTGGAACCTGGGAAACTCGCTGGAAGCCAACAGCAACGGGGTCCCCAGCGAGACGGCGTGGGGGAATCCGGTCGTGACCCAGGCCCTGATCAACCGGGTGAAGGCGTCGGGTTTCAAGACGATCCGGATCCCGGTGTCCTACCTGGGCAACATCGGGGCCGGCCCGAACTACACGGTCAACGCCGCGTGGCTGACCCGGATCGCCGCGGTCGTCGATTACGCGTACAGCCAGGGCCTGTACGTGGTCGTCAACATGCACGGCGACGGCTACAAGAGCGTCGGCGGGTCCTGGCTGATCTGCGACGCGTCCGACCAGACGACGATCAAGGACAAGTACGCGAAGGTCTGGCAACAGGTCGCGACGAAGTTCCAGAGCTACAACGAGCACCTGATCCTCGAGTCCATGAACGAGGAGTTCGACGGGCAGTACGGCAACCCCACCCAGCCGTGCTACTCGAACATCAACGCCTACAACCAGAGCTTCGTCGACACCGTACGCCGGACGGGTGGCACCAACGCCTCCCGCTGGCTGCTGGTCCCCGGCTGGAACACGAACATCGACTACACCGTGGGCAATTACGGCTTCGCGCTCCCGACCGATCAGTACCGGTCGTCGACCATCCCCGCCGCCGAGCAGCGGATCATGATCTCCGTCCACTACTACGACCCGTGGGACTTCACCGGGCAGGAGGACGGCGTCATCACGCAGTGGGGCCCGAACGCCACCAACCCGGCGAAGACATCGACCTGGGGGCAGGAAGACTATCTGGACGCCCAGTTGAAAAAGACCTACGACACCTTCGTCACGCGGGGCTACCCGGTCTTCGTCGGTGAGTACGGCTCGATCGACAAGACGGCGTACGACTCGGCGAACAACACCTACCGCGCGGACTTCGCGCGCACCCTGGTCGCCGCCGCCAAGAAGTACGGCGCCGCCACGGCCTACTGGGACAACGGCTACAACGGCCAGCACGGCTTCGGCCTGTTCGACCGGAGCTCCGCCACGGTCACCCAGCAGGGCATCATCACCGCCATCATGACCGGCGTCGGCACCACCCCGCCGACCAGCACCCCCACCTCGCCGCCGACGAGCCCCCCGACCAGCACGCCCACGAGCCCGCCGACCAGCACGCCGCCGACCAGTCCCGGCACCAGCACCTGCCGGGTCACCAGCACGGTCAACGCGTGGAACACCGGCCTGACCACCAGCATCACCATCACCAACGCCGGCACCAGCGCCATCAACGGCTGGACCCTGGCCTTCACCCTGGCCACCGGCCAGAGCATCACCTCCGGCTGGAGCGCCACCTATGCCCCGGCCAGCGGCACGGTGACCGCGACCAACGCCAGCTACAACGCGTCGATCCCGGCGGGAGGCTCGGCCAGCATCGGCTTCCAGGCCACCCACACCGGTAACGCCGCCGCCCCCACCGCCTTCAAACTCAACGGCACCACCTGCAGCTGATCCGTCACGGCGAACCGGCCCCCGTGTCCTCGGATGCGGGGGTCTTTACGCAGCATGCCGCCCCGGGCCGCGCGCCGTGCCACCCGGGGCGGTGTGGTGGATGATCGTGCTGTGAATTCCTCTGTGGATGAGTTCGGCCGGGATGACTGCGACGCCGTGGTTCTGCTGCACGTATTAGGGACGAGCAGCTGGATGTGGCATCGGATAGCACCGGTGCTCGCGGAGGACTTCCACGTTCTGGTGCCCGATCTGCCGGGGCACGGGCGAAGTGGCCGGGCCTGGGTGTCGCTGGCCGATACCGTGCAGGTCGTGACAGAGCTCGTACGGTCACGGACGGCGGCGGGGCGTGCCCATGTCGTCGGCCTGTCGCTCGGTGGCTATGTGGCCGCACTGCTCGCGGCGAACGAACCGGCTGTGGTGCGCAGCGTGGTCGTCAGCGGTGTGAACGTGCTGCCGTTCCCTCATCCGGCGATGATGCGGTTGCTCGGCCGGATCATCGGCCCGTTTACTTCGTCCGGGCCCGTGGTGCGCGCGAACGCGAAGGCGCTCAAGGTGCCCGCTGAGGACTTTGCCGGCTACCGCAGCGCTGCCGGGCAGGTGGCGCGCGGGACCTTCGCCCGGGTCGGTGACGAGGTCACGGTGTTCGAGGTCCCTGCCGGGGCAGGATCGTCACCGTGCCGCATGCTGGCCGTCGCGGGTGCCAACGAGAACGAGATGATTCTGCGGTCGTTGCCGATCCTCGCCGAGGGGTTTGGGCACGGCGACGCGCGACTCGTGACCGGGGTCGGTCATGCCTGGAGCAGTGAGGCGCCCAGCCTGTTCACAGCGACGATCCGGGCCCATGTCGCTGGTACGGACCTTCCTGCGGACCTCCGTCGCCTGACCGGGGCCTGATCGCCCGGGTGCGTGCTGTCTTAGGCGTCATCGCCCTGGGCTGTCCGGGTCTATCCGCCGGAGGGTGCTCTGGCGGGGGAGGAGCTCGAAGGGCGCGAACGCCTCCTGCGGTTCGGCTGAGGCGCCGCCGTCGATCCGCTGGCTCAGGAAGTCGAGGGCGAGCCGGGCGATCTGGGTCTTGTCGACGGCGATCGTGCTGAGGGACGGCTGGTAGAAGGCGCCCTCCTCGATGCCGTCGAAGCCGATCACCGCGACGTCCTCCGGGACCCGGTGGCCGCGTTCGTGCAGGGCCCGTAGCGCGCCGATGGCCATCAGGTCGTTGAAGCAGAAGACCGCGTCGGGGGGCTGCGGCAGGTCGAGCAGGGCCGTCATGGCGGCGTACCCGTCGGGGCGGTGGTAGCTCTTGGCTGGGATCACCAGGTCGCCGTCGAAGGGCATTTTCGCCGCGCGCAGTGCTGCCTTGTAGCCGCGGAGGCGTAGGGCCGCGGTGCCGCCGGAGATGTGGGGCTGGCTGCCGATCGCGGCGATGCGGGTGCGGCCGAGCGTGATCAGGTGATCGGTTGCGGCCTTGGCGCCGGCGACGTTGTCGATGGTCACGTGGTCGACCGGGGCGTGGATGAGCCGCTCGCCGAGCAGGACCAGGGGGGTGCGGTCGCGGCGGGCGCTGAGCTCCTGGGCGGTCAGGGCGAGGGGGCTCACGATCAGGCCGTCGACCAGGTGCGATTTGATCCCGTCGAGGACGAGGCGTTCGCCGTCCTTGCCGCCCTGGGTCTCGTCGATCAGCAGCGTCCAGCCGTGTTGCTTGGCCTGCTGGACGAACTGGGCGGCGAGCTCGGCGAAGTAGGGCGAGCTGATCTCGGGGACGGCGAGCGCGACCGTGCCCGTGCGGCCGCCGCGCAACAGCCGGGCGCCGAGATTGGGGCGGTAATCCAATTCGGTCAGGGCCAGCTGGACCTTGGCCCGGGTCGCATCGGAGACAAAAGGGAAACCGTTCACGACGTTGGACACCGTCTTGACGGAAACCCCGGCGCGCTGCGCTACGTCCCTGATGCTGGCGCCCACCGCGCTGCCCCCTCCTGTTGCGATGAAAGTTGCCGAGGTCAGCCTAGTCGATCTCGTTTCCAGGTCTTTACAACGTTGTACACAACGTTGTAAAAAGCAGGTCACCAAGAACAACTTTGGAGGCCTCGTGACCGACGCCCGGATCACCCTCGACCCTGCCTTCCGGCTGGGCACGATCGATCGGCGCCTGTTCGGATCGTTCGTGGAACACATGGGCCGCAGCGTGTACACCGGCGTCTTCGAGCCCGGTCACCCCGACGCCGACGAGCTCGGCCTGCGTACCGATGTGCTCGACCTGGCCCGGGAGATGGGCGTCAGCGTCGTGCGCTACCCGGGTGGCAACTTCGTCTCGAACTACCGCTGGGAGGACGGCGTCGGGCCCCGCGAGTCCCGGCCCACCCGGCTGGACCTGGCCTGGCGCTCGATCGAGACCAACGAGTTCGGCCTGGCGGAGTACATGGCGTGGATCCGCCGGCTCGGCGCCGAGCCGATGATGGCGGTCAACCTCGGCACCCGGGGCATCACCGAGGCCCTCGAGCTGCTCGAATACTGCAACTACCCGGGTGGCACCGAGCTGTCGGACCGCCGGATCAGCAACGGGGATCCGGATCCGTACGCGGTGAAGCTGTGGTGTCTCGGCAACGAGATGGACGGCCCCTGGCAGATGGGCCACCGCACCGCCCACGAGTACGGCCGGATCGCCGCCGAGACCGGCCGGGCCATGCACCGCCTCGACAACGAGATCGAGCTCGTGGCCTGTGGCAGCTCGGGCCGGCACATGCCGACGTTCGGCTCCTGGGAGACCACGGTCCTCGAGCAGTGCTACGACCAGGTCGACTACATCTCGCTGCACGCCTACTACCAGGAGCGCGACGGCGACGTCGCCAGCTTCCTCGGCTCAGCGGTCGACATGGACGCGTTCATCGACGAGGTGGTCTCGACCGCGGACGCCGTGCAGGCCCGCACCCGTAGCCGCAAACGCCTGCGGCTGTCGTTCGACGAGTGGAATGTCTGGAACCAGGACCGCTTCGGCGGCGAGGACTCGCTCGACTGGCGCCAGGCCCCGCGCCTGATCGAGGACGAGTACAACGTGCTCGACGCCGTCGTGGTCGGCAGCTACCTGATCTCGATGCTCGGCCACGCCGACCGGGTCGGCATCGCCTGCCAGGCCCAGCTCGCCAACGTGATCGGCCCGATCCGCACCGAACCGGGCGGCCCGTCGTGGCGGCAGACCATCTTCTACCCGTTCGCGCTCACCGCGCAGCTGGCCCGCGGCGAGGCGCTGCGGGTCGAGCCCGACGCTCCGCTGATCGACACCAAGGCGTACGGCCCGGTGCCCGCGATCGCCGCGGCCGCGAGCTACGACGCGGCGACCGGCCAGGCCGCGCTCTTCGCCGTCAACCGCGACAGCACCAACCCGCTGACCCTCACCGTCGACCTGCGGGCCCTGCCCGGAGCGCAGCTGCGCACCCACAAGGTGCTGGCCGACGACGACCTGCGCGCCACCAACACCCAGTCCCACCCCGACCGGGTCGTCCCCCGCGAGCTGACCGGCCACGTCGACGGCGGCACGCTCACCGTCACCCTCCCGCCCGCCTCCTGGAACGTTCTCGAGCTCTCCACCACCGCTGAGTGATCTGACACAAGGAGCAACCCCCATGAGTTCTGACCTGAGCCGCCGCCGATTCCTCGCGCTGACCGGTAGCGCCGGCGCGGCCGCCGCCCTGGCCGCCTGTGGCGGCACCTCCACCCCGCCCAACACGGCCCCGGTCGGTGGCAACGGCGGCGCCAGCTACAGCGGCCCCGCGGTCACGATCCAGTTCTGGAACGGCTGGACCGGCAGTGACGGCGCCACCGCCCAGAAGATGGTCGACCAGTTCAACAAGGACAACCCGAACGTCCAGGTGAAGATGAGCGTCTTCCAGTGGACCGACTTCTTCCAGAAGCTGCCGGCCGCCGTGCAGAGCGGCAACGGCCCCGACGTCGGTGCCATGCACATCGACGACCTGCCGACCCAGGTCGCACAGGGCGTCATCGTGCCCCTCGACGACGTGGCCTCCGCGCTGTCGCTGAAGGACTCGGACTACGCCCCGGCGGTCTGGAACGGCGGCACCTACCAGGGCAAGCGTTACGGCATCCCGATCGACGTGCACAACCTCGGCCTGTTCTACAACAAGACCGTCATGGAGGCCAACGGGCTCGACCCGGAGAAGCCGCCGACGACCAAGGACGAGTACATGACCGCCCTGGACACGCTCAAGAGCAAGGGCATCCAGGGTACGTGGGTCTCGCCGTTCCAGTTCACGGGCGGCTTCATGTTCGAGTCGCTGCTGTGGCAGTTCGGCGGCGATGTGTTCAGCTCCGACAACGCCAGCGCGACCTGGAACGCCGACCCGGGTGTGCAGGCGCTGACCTGGATGGTCGACCTGGTCAAGAACGGCTACAGCCCGAAGAACGTGGGCCAGGACGCCGACTACATCTCGCTCAAGAACGGCAAGAACGTCTTCAACTGGCAGGGCATCTGGCAGGTCAACGAGGCCACCACGCTGAAGAACTTCGAGATCGGCACCGCCCCGCTGCCCGTCATCGGCTCGACCGGCGGCGTGTGGGGCAACAGCCACCAGTTCGTGCTGCCCAAGAAGACGACCACCGACGCCGACAAGTCCAACGCGAGCCGGTTCTTCATCAACTGGTTCACGCAGCACTCGGCCGACTGGGCGAAGAGCGCCAAGGTGCCGGCCAAGACCTCGCAGGCGCAGAGCGCCGACTTCAAGGCGATCGCGGGCCTCAGCTCGTTCGCGGCCGACGTGCAGTTCACCCACTTCCCGCCGTCGGTGGCGGGCATCGGCGACGCGCTGACCGAGCTCTACACCGGCGTCCAGAACGCGGTGCTGCTCAAGGCGGAGCCGGCTGCGGCGCTGGGCGCGGCCGCCGACAAGGCCAACAAGATCCTGGCGTCCAACAAGAAGAAGTACGGGGCCTGATCATGACAGTCCAGGCCCCTCCGGTACGCCCGGAGAGCCGATCCGACGCCGGAGTGCCGGGGAACTCGAGGACCATTCCCCGGCACGGGCGGCTCACGCCGTACCTCTTCCTGGCGCCCTTCGCGGTGTTGTTCATCGGTTTTGTGCTGGTCCCGGCGATCTTCGGGCTCTGGGTCAGCCTGCACGACTACAACTACCTGCTGCCCGGCCAGCCCTGGGTCGGCCTGCAGAACTACCTCGACCTGTTCACCCCGGGCAGCCGGGACAGCGGCGACTTCTGGCACAGCATGCTCGCCACCGGCATCTTCACCGTGCTCAGCGTGCCGTTCCTGATCGTCTGCCCGCTCGGGGTGGCGCTGCTGCTCAACCGCGCGTTCCGCGGGCGCTCGTTCTTCCGGGCGGTGTTCTTCGCACCGTACGTGCTGGGCGTGTCCGTGGTCGGGCTGCTCTTCCGGTTCCTCCTCGACCCCAACATCGGCCTGGTCAACAGCTACCTCGGCCACGCGATCCCGTGGACGACCGACGTCCCGTGGGCGTGGGTGTCGCTGGTCGCCATGACCGTCTGGTGGACGCTGGGCTTCAACGCGATCATCTACCTGGCCGGCCTGCAGGAGATCTCGCCCGAGCTCTACGAGGCGGCCGAGGTCGACGGGGCGTCGCGGTGGGACCAGTTCCGCAACGTGACGCTGCCCGGGCTGCGGCCGGTGGTGGCGTTCGTGACCACGGTGACGCTGCTCGCCTCGGCGAACATGTTCGGCCAGGCGTTTCTGGTCACCAAGGGCGCGCCGGCCAACGAGACCCGTACCGCGATCATGTACATCGCCTCGACCGGCCTGGGCAGCAACCGCCAGGGCATGGCGGCCGCGATGAGCTACATCCTCGCCATCATCCTGATCGGGATCAGCGCGCTCAACCTGCGTCTGAGCCGGCGCCGGGAGGCTTCGTGAGCACGCTGACCACCACCACCCGCCGCAAACCGTGGACGCCCGGCAGGGTGCTCTTCTGGCTGACCCTGATCGTGCTCACGGTGATCTTCGTGGCGCCGCTGCTGTGGATGGTGTCCACCTCGTTCAAGACCAATGAGGACGCCACGGCGCTGCCGTTGTCGTGGCTGCCGCGCCCGTTCACCACCGACGCGTACAAGACGGTGCTGACCGCCAGCTCCGCGACGCCGGTGCTGCGCTGGTTCCTCAACAGCCTGCTCGTCGCGGTGGCGAACTCGGTACTTGTCGTCACGGTTGACGCGCTGGCCGCGTACGCGCTGGCCCGGTTGCGGTTCCGTGGCCAGAAGTTCGCGTTCGGCACCGTGGTCGCGACGCTGTTCGTGCCGCCGTTCGTCTTCCTCATCCCGAACTTCCTGATCGTCAGCAAGCTGGGCTGGCTCGACTCGCTGTGGGCGCTGATCATCCCGTCCGCGGGCGGCGCGTTCGGGGTGTTCTTCCTGCGCCAGTTCTTCTCCTCGCTGCCGGTCGACCTGGAGGAGGCGGCGCTCATCGAGGGCGCCAACCAGTGGCAGATCTTCACCCGGATCGTGCTGCCACTGGCCCGGCCCGCGCTGGCCACCCTCACCGTCCTGTCGTTCCTGACCAACTGGAACGACTTCCTGTGGCCGGTCTACGTGCTCTTCAGCGCCGAGCATCAGACCCTTCCGGCGGGCCTGTCCACCCTGCAAAGCTCGGCCACGACGAACTATCCGCTGGCCATGGCCGGTGCGGTTGTCGCCAGCGTTCCCGTACTCATCCTGTTCGTGGCCGCTCAGCGCCACGTCATCCAGAGCGTCACGCACAGCGGTCTGAAGGGGTAAAGAATGCTCCGAGCCCTCCTGTTGATGACATCCATGCTGGTCAACCCGGTGAGCCACGGGTTCGCCGACACGTTCGCCGACCCGACCGTGATCCACGGCCAGGACGGTTACTGGTACGCCTACGGCACCTCCGACCCGCTCAAGTCGGGCGAGGGCACCGCGCACCACATCCCGATCGGCCGGTCCACCAACCTGACCGACTGGACGTACGTCGGCGACGCCCTGACCGGGACGGCCGCACCCTACGTCGCACCCGGTGCTTCGTACTGGGCACCGGACGTGCGATACCTCGACGGCCGGTACGTCATGTACTACGGCGTCACCGACACCACGACGTCCACCGACACCAACGACTTCGCGATCGGTGTGGCCACCTCGCCGACCCCGGCCGGCCCGTGGACCCAGCAGAGCGAACCGGTCGTCGCGCCCCGCCCCGGCGGCTCCGGCGGCTGGCTCAACACCATCGACCCCGCCGAGCTGACCGCGGCCGACGGCTCCCGGTACCTGTACTTCGGCAGCTACTACGGCGGCATCTCGGTGGTGCCGCTGAGCGCGGACGGACTGCACCCGGCCGGGTCGGCGACGCAGGTCGCGCTGGACAACAAGTACGAGGGCGCCTACGTGGTACGCCACGACGCCTACTACTACCTCTTCGCGTCGTCGTCGAACTGCTGCTCCGGCCCGGCCACCGGCTACGCGGTCTCGGTCGGGCGCTCGGCGTCACCGCTCGGGCCGTTCACCGACGCGAACGGCGTGTCGATGCTCGCCTCCCGGACCGGTGGCACCCCCGTGCTCACCCAGAACGGCAACAAGTGGGTCGGCACCGGGCACAACGGCATGGTCACCGATCTGTCCGGCCAGGACTACCTCGTCTACCACGGGATCGACCGGAACAATCCGTATCTCGACGCCGCGTACGGGATCAACCGGCGGCCGATGCTGATCGACCGGCTCGACTGGATCGACGGCTGGCCGACCGTGCGGGCCGGCGCCGGTGCGTCCGACACACCCCAGGCGGCGCCGGTCACGGCCGGGTCGCAGAACTTCAGCACGGCGCCCGGCTGGCTGCCACGCGGTTGGAAGACCGTTGACGGGTACGCGACGGGCGGCGGAACGGTCCGGCGACAGTCGGGCGCGGGTGACGTACGCGTCGAAGCTGACCTTCGTGTTCCCGCCGACTCGGCCCTCGGCCTGACAGCGGGCCCGGTCACCGTCACGATCGACCGCAAAGCGGGCCGGCTGATCGCCACCTCCAGTTCCCGGCGTGCGTCGGCGGCCCTGCCGGCCGGTCTCGACTTCGGCACCTGGCACAACCTGGCCGTCTCGATCCGCGGCAGTCAGCTGACCGCCGCGGTCACCGAGGCACGCCAGAGCGGCCCGATCGTCGCGGTGAGCCTCAGGGTCACACCCGGCACGACGGCCGGATTCACCGGGCGCGGCGACGTCGACAACTTCAGCGTCCAGCGGCTCTACCGTCCGGTGACCAGGGCCGTCCCCGCGCCCAAGCTCGGCAAGGTGACCTGGTCGGACGACTTCTCCGGCCCGGCGCTGAAAGCCGGCTGGACCTGGGTACGCCAGAACGACGCGGTCACCGTCGCCGGCGGCACACTGAACTGGCCGGTCGAGGCGGGCGACCTCAGCGGCACCGCCAACACCGCGGGCGTGCTGACCCGTACCGCACCCCGCGGCGACTACACGGTCGAGACCAAGGTGACGCTCGACGTGGGCGTCGACGACGTGCGCAACTACCAGCAGGCCGGTCTCGTGGCCTACGCCGGGGACGACGACTTCGCCCGCCTCGACACGGTGGCGATCTGGAACACCCGGCAGATCGAGTTCGGCCGCGAATTCCCGTTCGCGGGGCAGCTCGCGTACGGCGGGGTCACCGTCGGCACCCCGGCGGTCACCACCTGGCTGCGGCTGGTTCACACGCTCGACCCGCGGACCGGCGAGCACCACTTCAGGTCCGAGTCCAGCACCGACGGGCGTACGTGGACGCTCGGTGGCACCTGGACCTTCCCGGCCGGCACCACCCCGAAGATCGGCCTCGACGCGCACGGCGGCGCCACCCCGGCGGTCACCGCCCGGTTCGACTACGTCCGGATCCACCAACCGTGATCCGCAGGCTCCTGGCGGCGGTGGTCGTCCTCGTGACGGCCGCCGCCTGCTCTTCCTCCCCGCCGACTCCTCCTTCTCAGGGAGAACCCGTGACTTACAGCAATCCGGTCTACACCAAGAACTTCCCCGACCCCGGCGTGCTCCAGGTCGACAACACCTTCTACGCGTACGGCACCAACAGCCCGATCGAGAACATCCCCCTGCTCACCTCGACGGACCTCGTCCACTGGACCGAGAAGGGCGACGTCCTGCCCGAGGTCGGCAAGTGGGCGAAGACCGGCGATACCTGGGCCCCCGAGGTTCTGCGCACCGACGCCGGCAAGTACGTCATGTACTACACCGCGTCCTGGACCGAGGCCTACCGCCAGTGCGTCGGCACCGCCGTCGCCGACACCCCCGACGGCCCGTTCGTACCCACCGACGAACCATTGATCTGCCAGGACGACGAGGGCGGCTCGATCGACGCGAACCCGTTCCGCGACACCGACGGCACGCTCTACCTCTACTGGAAGAACGACGGCAACCGCATCGGCGAACCCACCCACCTGTACGTCCAGAAGCTGTCCGCCGACGGACTGTCGCTGGTCGGCGAGCGGACCATCCTGCTCACCAACGACAAACCGTGGCACGGCGCGGTGATCGAGGCCCCCGAGATGGTCCTGCACGACGGCAGGTACTACCTGTTCTACTCGGCCAACGCCTACGACTCCGACAAGTACGCCGTCGGCTACGCCACCTGCGACTCCGCGACCGGCCCCTGTCACGACGCCCCGGAGAACCCGATCCTCACGTCGTCACCGGGCGCGGCCGGCCCGGGCCACTGTTACCCGGTGACCCTGCCCGACGGCACCACCTGGCTGCTCTACCACGCCTGGCAACCGGCGGCGATCGGCAGCGCCACCCCCGGCCGCCAGCTGTGGCTGGACCGCCTCGACTGGATCGACGGCAAACCGGTCGTCCACGGCCCCACCGCCGACCCCCAGCCCGCCCCGTCAATCGGATGACGTCGGCAGCGTGACGGTGAAGCGGGTGCCACTGTCCGGGCCGGGGCCGGCGGTGATCGTGCCGCCGTGCGCCTCGACGATGGCCTTGGTCACCGCCAGTCCGAGACCGGTCCCTTTGATGCCGAGTGCGGTGGCGGTGCTGGCCCGGAAGAACCGGTCGAACAGCCGCGGGTACTGCTCGGCGGGGATGCCGATCCCGGTGTCGGCGATCGTCAGGACGATCCGGTCGCCCTCATGGCTCGCGGTGACGGTGACGGCGCCGCCCGGCAGGGTGTACTTGACGGCGTTGGACAGCAGGTTGTCCAGGACCTGATGCAGGCGGCGCGCCTCGCCGGGGATGACCGGCAGGGGGCCGATCTCGCAGGTCAGGCTCACTCGCTGAGCGGCGGCGACGGTGCGATGGGTCTGCACGACGTCGTGGATCAGCGGCCCTGGTTCCAGCGGCCCGGGGTTCAGCAAGCGGTGGCCGGCGTCGAGGCGGGCCAGGTCGAGCAGGTCGTCGACCAGGGCGGCCAGCCGGTCGCTGGTGCGTTCGATGACGACGAGGTCCTGGCGCAGCGGCTCGCTCAGCCCGGGATCGGCGCTGATCAGTTCGGCGTATCCGCGGATGACCCCGATGGGATTGCGCAGTTCGTGGCTGACCACGGCGACGAGGTCGTCCTTCATCCGATCCAGCTCGCGCAGCCTGCGTACCTGTATCTGTTCCTGCTCCAGCAGTTGTTCGCGCTGCTCGGTCAGCCGCCGGCGGTCGGTGATGTCGTGCAGGAAGGCATGGAAGACCGGAAGGCCGCGCTCGTGGCACAGCTGCATGGTCATCTCGACGGGGAACTCGTGGCCGTCGCGGTGGACGGCGGTCAGTTCCACCCGGCTGCCGGCCAGGCGGGACAAGCCGCTCCGCCGGACCTTGTCCAGGCCGGCGCGATGCGTGTCGTGGAGACGTTCCGGGATCATCAGTTCGGTGGCGGGCCGGCCGGCAGCCTCGGCAGCCGGCCAGCCGAACAGCCGCTGCGCCGCCTCGTTCCAGGTAGTCACCCGGCCGTCGTGGTCCATCGACACGAACGCGTCCTGGGCGGTCTCCAGCACCGTGCGCATCCGCTCCGACGACACCAGCAGTTCGCCATGGGCCACGTGCAGGGCGATCTCCGACTCGGCATTGGCCGCCAGATCCTCCAGGATCTCCACCTCGTCGTCGGTCCACTGCCGGGGCCGGCCGTCGATCGCGCAGAACGAGCCCAGCACGTGCCCGTCCGGCGAGCGCAGCGGAAAGCCCGCGTAGGCGATCACGTTGAGGTCCGGAATGGCCAGATTCCCGCACAGCCGCCCGTCGGCCTCGGCGTCGGTGATCACCAGCGGGGCCTGATCGGTGACGACGTACTGGCAGAACGAGTGCGACAGCGGTGTCTGTCCCCGCGAGGCCCAGGGCTCGTCCAGCCCGACCGCACTGACGAACACCTGCCGGTCGGCCTCGACCAGCGACACCAGGGCCACCGGCGCCTTGACCAGCCGGGTCGCCAGCCGGGTGAGCCGGTCCAGCGACGTCACCGAGCCGGCGTCGAGCAGTCCCGTCGCCCGCAGTGCCCGCAACCGGGCAGGATCGTCGACCCGGCCCCGATCACGCAGCTGAGGAATGTTGTCAGCCATCGCGAACTTCTGATCGACCGGCCGGCGCCGAAGCTGAGGAAAACGACGACGTCCGGGCGAACCCGCCGGTCAGGGCCCGCGCTGCTGAAGGCACGTCCGGCGGGCCCAGCGCATCCGGGGCGCGGCTGTTTCCGGGCGTATCGCCCTGCGCAAGCACAGGTCAGGGTCGTTCGGCGAATCCGGTCAGGTGGGCATAGGCGACCGCGTGTGTCCGGTCACGTAGCTGCAGCTTGCGCAGGATGTTCGAGACGTGGGTCTTCACCGTCTGCTCGCCGATGTGGAGCTGGCGGGCTATCTCGGCGTTGCTGTGTGCCCGTGACAGCGACTGCAGCACCTGACGTTCACGCCCGGTCAGTTGGTCCAGCTCCGCGGGCAGGGTGACCGGGTCCAGGGCGTCGGCGAACCGGGTGAGGTGGCGGCGCACGATCGACGGATCGATCAGGACGTCGCCGCGGGCGGCGATGCGGACGGCGGCGATGAGTTCCTCCGGCGGCATCGACTTGAGCAGGAAGCCCCGGGCGCCGGCGTGGACGGCCTGGTGGACGTACTCGTCGGTGTCATGGGTTGTCAGGACGACGACCTGCGTGCGGTTGCCGGGCAGCGCCAGGATGGCTCTGGCCGCGCCCAGGCCGTCCCGGCGCGGCATGCGGATGTCGAGGACCGCCACGTCCGGTCGCAGCCGCTGGACCTGCGCGACAGCCTGCTCGCCGTCGCCGGCCTCCGCCACGCAGACGATGTCGTCCTGGGTGTCGAGAATCGCCCGGAACCCGGAGCGGAACCCCTCGTGGTCGTCGGCGATCAGGACCGAGATCGTCATGTCAGCTCCGGCAGGTGGAAGGAGACCGAGGTGCTCCAGGTACGCCCCTGCGCGCTCGGACCGGCGTGCAGCCGGCCCCCGAGCGCGTGGACCCGGTTGCGGATGCCGGCCAGCCCGCGGCCACCGTCGCCCACCGGTCCCGACGCTCGGTACGGGTTGAGCGTCGCGACCTCGACCGCGGCGGCCTCGTAGCGGACGGTGACGGTGATGACGCCGCCGTCGCCGTGCCGCAGAGCGTTGGTCAGCATCTCCTGGACGACGCGGTAGAGCGCGATATCGACGGCCGGCGGCAGCACGAACGGCTCGCCCGTGATGTGCAGCCGGACGGGGATGGACGCGGCGCGGAAGCCGTGCAGCAGGTTGTCGATGTCGGCCAGACCCAGCTGTTCCACGGACCGTACGCCGTGCAGCACATCCAGCATGTTGCGCAGATCCCCGAGTGCGGAGCGGCTGGCCTCCTCCACGGATCTCAGCGACAGCAGCGCGGCCGGGTCGGCGTCCGTCTTCGCCAGTCGCAGCCGGGCGGCACCGGCGTGCACGCTGATCGCACTGACGTGATGGGTGACCACGTCGTGCAGGTCCCGCGCGATCCCGGCGCGGTCGGTGGCGATGGCCCGGCTCACCGCGTCGCGGGCGTCCCGTTCCTCCTGCTCGGCCTGCCGTCGCAGCTCGTCGAGGAATTCCCGCCGGGCTGTCGTGTAGCGGCCCACCACCCAGGGCACGAGGCCGGTCTTGATGGCGGCGATGGCGACGTACCAGTCCAGCGGATATCCGCGGGCGTGGAACGCCGCCACGATGCCGCCGATCACCACCGCCAGGGAGACCACAGCCGGTATGCCCCGCAACCATGCCCCGGCCCGGTACGAGGCGACGAGGACGCCGGCCTCGTTGAGCCGCAGGCTCGGTGGACCGCCCAGCAGCAGGCCGCAGCCCGCGTTGACGGCCACGGCGGCCGCGGTGACCCACCCCGACCACCGGGTCGGGGTGGCCAGGAGCGCGTCGGCGACGATGACAGCGAGCAGCGCCACAACCCAGGCGAAGGTGACGGGCGGAAGGCCCTGGACGACGAAGGCCAGCACATCGACGACCACACACGCACCGGCCACCAGCAGCGACTGACCGGCCAGGAAACGGCGTGCCCGGTCGGAAGGACTCACCCGGTGAGCATGACGGGTTCCCCTGCCGCCCGCCTCCCCCGCGTGAGGGAGGTTACGGACTGCGAGATGATCTAGCTTCTGCTGCCATGGAAGACATCGGCCGCCGTCGCGCTCTGCTCCGGGCAGTCGCCCTGGTGATCACCGCGGGAATCATCATCACGCTGGCTGCTCTGGCCGGCTGGCCGCACAGCACCCTGGCCGTACCGGATGGTGCCCGGTCCGGTGATCTGACAATGAGCAGATGCGACTATCAAACCGAAGCGGGCACCGTACGGGCCGAATGCGGCACCCTGGTCGTGCCGGAGAACCGGCGTGACCCGGCAACCGACCTGATCGCGTTGCCGGTGATCCGGATTCCCGCCACCGCGGCGCAACCCCGCGAACCCGTCTTCCGGCTGGGTGGCGGACCGGGCTCCACGAACATGACCTTCCCCCAGGCGAGCCGGCTCACCGCGGACCGGGATGTGGTCCTCGTCGGCTACCGGGGCGTCGACGGCTCACGGCGCCTCGACTGCCCCGAGGTGACCGGGCTCAGGCAGACCGCGGGCGACCTCACCGGTGCGAAATCCCAGCGGGCCGCCACCCTGGGCTTCACCGCCTGCGCCCGGCGGCTGACGGGTGACGGCGTCGACCTGACCGGGTACTCCGTCGCCCAGCGTGTCGACGACCTCGAAGCCGCCCGCACGGCTCTGGGCTACCAGCGGATCAACCTGTTCAGCACCAGCGCCGGGACCCGTACCGCGATGGTCTACTCCTGGCGTCATCCCACGTCACTGCTGCGCTCGGCGATGGTCGGTGTGAACCCGCCGGGCCACATGGTCTGGGATCCGGTGCTCACCGATGAGCAGATCTCCCGGTACGGCCGGTTGTGCGCCGCCGACAGCGGGTGCTCCGCGCGTACGGACGACCTCGCGGCATCCATGCGCGACGTCACCGCCGACATGCCGGGGCGCTGGGGCCCGTTCGCCATCCATGCGGGCTCCGTGCGCGCCGCCAGCATGTTCGGCATGCACCACAACGGCCGCAGCTCCGCACCGCTGAACGCCCCCACCGTGATCGACGCCTACCTCAGCGGGCCGGGCGCACTGTGGGCCATGTCGGTGCTCGGCGAGCTGCAACTACCCAGCTCGATTGTCTGGGGTGAGTTCGCGTCGTTCGCCATGATCGACGCGCCCGCGGCGGAGAGCTTCTACCGGGCCGGCGGTGATCCCGGCTCAGTCCTGCGCAGCGACGGCACGAACTTCCTCTGGGGCGGGCCGTCCGGCTATGCCACGGTCTGGCCGGACAGCCCGGACAACGCGGAATACCGGACGCCGCGGCCGAGTGACGTCGAGACCCTCCTGATCAGCGGCACTCTCGACTTCTCCACCCCGGCGGAGACGGCGACCGCTGACCTGCTGCCGCTGCTGCCGAAGGGCCACCAGGTCCTCCTGCCGGAACGGGGTCACAGCGCCGACTTCTGGGACGACGCCGACGCCAGCCGGCACCTGCTGAACACGTTCTACGACAGCGGCACGGTCGACGACTCGGCGTTCGGGACCCGCCCGGTCGACTTCGACCCCGGACCGCTGTCCATGCCGGCCATCGCCGCCATCCTGGCCGCTGTCACCGCCGGCGGATCGGTGCTCGCCCTGGCACTGCTGGCGGTGCTGGTCCGCGGGGCACGCCGCGGCGGATTCCGTCCCCGGGCCGGGATGTGGTTCCGGATCCTCACCGCGCTCCCGCTCGGTCTCGGCGGCTGGTTACTCGCCGTCCTGCTCGTTTGGACCCTGGACCTGAATGCGTACATCGCCGGCGCCGCCGTGGTGGTTCCCGCCGTGAGCGCCGCTGTCGGCCTCGGCACCTGGGCGGCCTGGATCCGGCACGACCGCCCCCGCCGCACCGCCCTGACTGTCGCCCTCGGTGCGGCCGTCGCGGGGGCCCTGCTCGGCTACGCCGCCGGCGCGGCACTCACCGCTCCGCTGACCGCGATCGCCGGCGCGACAGCTGCGGCGAACCTCGCCCTGGTGATCCTCGAGCTGCGGCTTCGTCCCCGCGACCGGCAGGCGGCACCGGCTTCGGGCGATCAGGTCCCGGCCGGCATCTGACGGTACGGGCCGGTGCCGCTGTGCCTGCTGGGTGGCACGGTGCCCTTGAAACTTTCACGACGTCGCGATAGTTGCGGGCGTAACACTTTTTTCAATCGCAATGTGTACCTATCTGAAAAACCTAAAACATTGGCGTTGGACGATGCCCTGCCAGGCGCCTGCGAGCCATTTCCGCTGCTAGAACGCCATAGTTAGATCGGGCGATGAGGCAATCCAAGACATTGACCAACCATGTGCCTCCCGGTAGCGTTCGCCGAAAGTTACCGAAAGGTTTCGGTAGGTTGCGGGTTCGTGTCGCGGCATTCCGGATGTGATCGGCTCGCTATTGCGAGGTCTGCATGCTCGCGCGGCCGACGCCGGCGACTGGGCCGCGCCTCGAGAGGGCAGCCGAATCCAAGCTGCGGGCCGCCGTGTGTGAGGTCAAGAGGGAGTGTCCATGACGCAATGGAAGAGATCGAACCGGTACCGGTTGATGCTGGCCGCCGCGACAGGTCTGCTGGTGGCGGCGGGCACGGCGGTTCTCATCCCGCCCGCGGACGCGGCGGCGACCACGCTGGGAGCCGCGGCGACTCAATCGGGGCGCTACTTCGGCACCGCTATCGCTGCGGGCAGGCTGGGCGACTCGGCGTACACCACGATCGCCGGGCGTGAGTTCAACATGATCACGGCCGAGAACGAGATGAAGCCGGACGCGACGGAGCCCCAGCGCGGCCAGTTCAGCTTCACCGCGGGCGATCAGATCTACAACTGGGCGACCCAGCGCGGCATGAGGGTGCGCGGCCACACCCTTGCCTGGCACGCGCAGCAGCCGAGCTGGTGGCAGGGCCTCAGCGGCAGCGGTCTGCGACAGGCGATGATCGATCACATCAACGGGGTGATGGCTCACTACAAGGGCAAACTCGCCGCGTGGGACGTCGTCAACGAGGCGTTCAACGAGGACGGCAGCCGGCGCACCTCCAACCTGCAGAACACCGGTAACGACTGGATCGAGGTGGCGTTCCGCACGGCGCGGGCCGCCGACCCGTCGGTCAAGCTCTGCTACAACGACTACAACATCGAGAACGCGACGTACGCCAAGACTGTTGCCGTCCTCAACATGGTGAAGGATTTCAAGGCGCGGGGCGTACCCATCGACTGCGTGGGGCTGCAGACCCACTTCACCGGGGGGAGTTCGCTGCCCGCCAACTTCCAGACCACGCTGACCAACTTCGCCAACGCCGGTGTGGACGTGGCACTGACCGAGGTCGACGTCACCAACTCCGCCACCTCCCAGTACGCCGGCCTGACCCAGGCGTGCATGAACGTCGCCCACTGCCTGGGCATCACCGTGTGGGGAGTGCGCGACAGCGACTCGTGGCGCTCGGGGGAGAGCCCCTTGCTCTTCGACGGCTCGGGCAACAAGAAGGCCGCCTACTCGTCGGTCCTCAACGCGCTCAATGCCGCCATCCCCACGCCCTCCGGCTCGACACCGGCCCCATCGTCACCCACCCCGTCGTCACCCACCCCGTCATCGCCGGCGACGGGTGCCGGTGAGATCAGGGGAACGCAGTCGGGCCGGTGCGTCGACGTGCCGAACGCCTCCCACGACAACGGCACACGGGTGACTCTGTACGACTGCAACGGCCAGTCCAACCAGCAGTGGACCTACACCGCCGGGAAGCAGCTGACCGTCTACGGCAGCATGTGCCTGGACGCCGCCGGCTCCGGCAACTCCGCGGCGATTCAGATCTACAGCTGCAACGGTCAGGCGAACCAGCAGTGGAACGTCAACACCAACGGCACCATCACCGGCGTGCAGTCCGGGCGTTGCCTGGACGTCTGGGGGACCGGCAACGGTCAGCAGGTCCAGTTGTACGACTGCAGCGGGCAGGCCAATCAGCAATTCCAGCTCGCCTCCACCGGCGGCGGTACCTCGCCGACATCCCCGCCGACGTCTCCACCCGCCACCTGCGCTCTCCCGTCGACGTACCGCTGGAGCTCGACCGGCTCACTGACCAGTCCGAAGAACGGCTGGACCTCGTTGAAGGACTTCACCAACGTGGTCTACAACGGCAAGCATCTGGTGTACGCGTCGAACGTCTCCGGTGGCTCGTACGGCTCGATGAACTTCGGCCTGTTCTCCAACTGGTCCGATATGGCCTCGGCGAGTCAGAACGGGATGAGCCAGGGCACGGTGGCGCCGACGCTGTTCTACTTCGCGCCGAGAAGCATCTGGGTGCTGGCCTATCAGTGGGGCCCGACCGCGTTCAGCTACAAGACGTCCACCGACCCGACCAACCCCAACGGCTGGTCTTCTGCGCAGACGCTGTTCACCGGGAGTATCACTGGTTCCAGTACCGGGGTGATCGATCAGACGCTGATCGGTGACGACACGAACATGTATCTGTTCTTTGCCGGGGACAACGGGAAGATCTATCGGGCGAGTATGCCGATCGGGAACTTCCCGGGTAGCTTCGGTTCGTCGTACACGACGATCATGAGTGACTCGACGAACAATCTGTTCGAGGCGGTCGAGGTCTACAGGGTTCAGGGTCAGAACCAGTATTTGATGATCGTCGAGGCGATCGGGAGCCAGGGCCGCTACTTCCGGTCGTTCACGTCCTCCAGCCTGGCCGGCACATGGACCCCGCAGGCCGCCACGGAGAGCAATCCGTTCGCGGGTAAGGCCAACAGCGGTGCGACCTGGACCAACGACATCAGCCACGGTGACCTGGTCCGGACCAATCCCGATCAGACCAAGACCGTCGATCCCTGCAACCTGCAGCTGCTGTATCAGGGCAAGGACCCCAGCGCCGGCGGTGACTACAACAGCCTGCCGTGGCGGCCGGGCCTGCTCACCCTGCAACGCTGACGGCACCCTGCACTGACGGCGCGGGCCGTTGTCGCCAGCCTGAGTTCGGCTGGTGCGGCGGCCCGCGCCGACGGCTTCGAAGCCATGGCCCCGGTGCGCAAGGCGCATGTCTGAACCGGTTCAGGCCGCGTTTTCACTCTGCCACGGGCGGTTGGTGGATGAATGCCTGCCGGAGTGCCCGGCAAAGAGGGTGCATTCCGTGTTGTCGCGGTCCAGCTCGACACGCTCCTGTTTGGCCGGACACCAGGTGTACGGATTGATCTCGGACGCGCTCAAGGTCCATTGCACCCACCACATGGTCGTGTCGACCTGCTGCCCGAGGGCGGCGTGCGATCCCTCGTGACCTTGCTCGAGTTCGCAGCCGAGCTCGGCCTGCACGCTCGGCGCGTCCGCCGGGAGTTCACCGAAGAACGCCAGTTGTGCCGCGTCGAGCGTGATGCGGGCCGGACAGCCGATCAGATCCTCGTTATCAATTGCCATGCATCTATGTTCTCCTCTTCCGCGAATCCCACACCTTTCTACTGAACCGGTTTTGTCCGAGCCGGAAACCGGGTGGTCGCGGGCCGTGATCGGGCTGCTCGGCTGCCCACCCCGCGGCGCTGCCCACCCCGTGACGCTGTCCGGCGCCGTGACGCGGCGGTCGCGGACGCACCTTCGAGTGCCGGGCTGCGGATCCCGGCGGCAAGACCATCGCCGAGGACGCCGTAAGAGAATCGAAATACCGCGCGGGCACGCCTGGCTGCCGCGGCTCCGTAGCGTGGGAACGGTGAGATCCCGCCGTCGTTCCATGCTGGTCGCGCTGACCGCAGTCGTCCTTGTCGCCGCCGCCGGTCTGTACTGGTTCCAGCCGTGGCGGCTGGTCACCGACCACGAAGTACAGGATTCCCTGCCGGCGGTGTCCGCACGGTCGATCGACCAGTCCGAGCCGGCCGCCGTTACGCAGTCCGGGCCGGCCGCCGTTACGCAGTCGGCGTCTGCCCCGGCAGGCCCTCGGGTCCTCGCCGCGGGGAACTTCGTGTCGCACGAACATGACACCCGCGGCACCGCCCAGCTGGTCCGCCTCGCCGACGGCCGGCACCAGCTCGTACTGCGCGATCTCGAGACGTCCGACGGACCCGATCTACGGGTCTGGCTGACCGACCGGGAGGTGCTCACGGGCCGCGCGGGGTGGCAGATCTTCGACGACGGCCGCAGCGTGGAGATCGCCGAGCTGAAGGGCAACAGCGGCAATCAGGTGTACGACATCCCCGCGGGCACCGACCTGGCCGGTCTGCGCAGCGTGTCGATCTGGTGCAAACGCTTCTCGGTCTCCTTCGGCGCCGCGGCTCTGCGGTAGGGCAAAGCCGCGGCTCTGCAGCAGGGCACGGCGCACCGTCAGGCGGTGACCGAGGCCGAGAACGACGACACCGCCAGGCCGGTTCCGCCGACCCAGGGCTCGAAGCCAGCCTGAATGCTGGTCAGGTACCACGAATTCGTGATGGCGCCGCGGTTGCGTACGTCGTTGATGAAGTCCAGGACGGAGAAGCTCCAGCTCGTGATGGCCGACGGTGCCACATAGGAGATGACCGCGTTGGATCCGTTGCTGCCCTGCCAGACCTGCCAGCTCCGGCCGCCGATGGTGGTCGTGCCGACGACCGAGCCGATCGGCTGGATGCTGCCCTGGCGGTTGAACCAGATCATGATCTCCTGCTGGTTGACGCCGTTGGTCCGCGGTGTCGGGTCCAGCCAGATGTCGTACGCGGCGTCATAGGTGGCTCCGGAGACGTACGTGTAGTTGATGCTGCTGGTGGCGCTTCTGATCGCGCTCACCTGGCGCGGCAGGACCGACCCGGGCGAGCAGTTGGTGTAGTGGCAGCCGTAGTAGACGGCCGGGTACGACACGGGTGCGCCGCTCGTGTTCCCGGTGCCCCGCTGGCTGGCGATGCTGAAACCGCTGCCGGTGACGTTGATGCACTGCTCGGCGGTGGTGCCCCAGCGGTTGTTCATCACGACGTAGCGGCCACCGATGGTCGTGCTGCCGTACTGATCGCAGATGCGGGTGTCCGCCTGGGCGGCGCCCGTGGGGGTGACGACGCTGAGGGCACCGGCGGCGAGGACGCAGGCGAGGAACAGTTTCTTCATGGAGTCTCCTGGGGATTTGGGAACGCTCCCATCACTCTGCACCCCTTTCGTTGACGACTGAAGACGCGCTGCCTGAATTTTACGCCGATAGGATTAACCAATCGAGGTGCGACTATGTGTAGGCATTCTGGGTAAGGGCCCGCGCCGGTTTCGGCTCAGCGGGAGGCGAAATCCGCCGGCTTGAACTTCCGGTCCTCCAGGTGGCTCTCGATCTCCTCCAGGCTGCGCCCCGTCAGCTCCGGCATCCTGCGGTAGAGGAAGACGAAGGCGATCACGTTGAACAGCGCGTAGAGCCAGAACGTCTGACCGGTGCCGATCGCGCGCATGATGCTGAGCAGCGAGAGGGTGATCAGCACGTTGGTTCCCCACAACGACGCGGACTGCGCGGCGGCGCCCGCCGCCCGGGTGGCGAGTGGGTAGATCTCGGAGCCGGTCAGCCAGCCCATGAGCTGGATCCCGCCGGCGGTGAACGCCATGAAGGCGACGAGCGTCGCGACGATCCACGGGACCATCGACTTTCCGTCGTTGCCGGTGACGAAGAACGACCCGAGGACCACGAGTGCCAGCGCCGCCAGCGGCAGGGTCACGAGGGTCAGGCGACGCCGGCCGACCCGATCGATGATCGCCAGACCGATGAGCTGCGCGATCAGATAGGTCAGGCCGAGCGCCACGGAGACGCGCAGCGCGGCCGTGTCGGAGAAGCCGTTGTCGGTGAGGATGGTGGGCGAGTAGTACACGATCATCTCGATGCCGGAGAGCTGGGTGAACACCGCCAGCCCGCACCCGACGACGAGTGCCGGGCGCACCCACGCCGCCTTCAGCCCGGCCCATCCGCGGGTGCTCGCCTGCTTCTCCTCCCGGACGTTGTCCTGGATCTCCTCCAGCTCCGCGGTGAGGTCGCTGCCGGAGTGCCGCACCCGGGACAGCGCGTCGCGCGCGCGGTCGGCGTGCCCCTCCCTGGCCAGCCACCGGGGGCTCTCGGGCAGTCGCAGCATCAGGGCGAACATGATGGCCGCAGGCACCGCGGCCAGGCCGATCGCGACCCGCCAGTCGACGGCCTCGGACGCGCCCACGACGGTCGCGATGACGATGCCGACACCGATCGCGATCTGGAAGAAGAGCACCAGCCGCCCGCGGTGCGCGGTCGGTGCGAGCTCGGCGACGTAGACGGGAGCGGTCTGGGTGGCGCCGCCGACGGCGAACCCCAGCACGAGACGGCTCAGTGACAGGGTGACGGGGTCCGGCGAGCACGCGGCGGCGATCGTCCCGACGACGAAGACGATGCCGATGAGCAGCAGCGTCCCGTGCCGGCCCCGGCGTTCCGCCAGCCGGCTGCAGGTGAGCGCACCGATGACGGCGCCCACGAGGATCGACGCCGTGATCACCTGTTCCCACAGGTGACCGATGTCGAAGTCGTCACCGATCTGCAGCAGGGCACCGGAGATGATCCCGGTGTCGTACCCGTAGAGCAGCCCCGACACGGCGGAGACCAGGGCGACCACGATGATCGATCCGGTGAGACGGTCGTCCTGTCCAGCCTGGCTCATGAGACCTCCCGCGCTGTGTTTCGCATGGACAGCCATCTACCCGGCGATCACCGGCGCACACCCACGAAGCTGAGACGGCGTGCTTCAGCGGATGCGGGGCCGGGCCGGCGTACCCATGGTGGGGCCGTGCCCGAGAATTCGGCCGTGCGACGGCTGACCAAGCGAACCCTGGTGACCGTCTCCCATGCCCTGGAACAGGCCGCACTCGCGGCTGCCGAGGACGGTCCCCTGGTGGTCTTCGCGCTGTTCCAGCGGCTGCCGTATTTCGAGCGGGAACGCCAGGTCTACGAACGCATCGCGAGCCTGGGCGCGGCGACGGTCGTCGGCCTGGTCGACGCGCAGACACCCGAGATGCCGGCCGGGGTGCACGCGGTCCTGCTCGACGAGAAGGAGGACCTGGCCCGGGAATGGACAGAAAAGCGGGCGGGTCTTCGAGGGGCGGTTCAGCTTCCGCCGCGACGAGGCCGCTGCACGAGGTGCTCCGACTGCGTCACCGGGTGGGTGACCGGTTACCGTCGGCGGCGCTGTCCGTCGTGGACGACGCCATCGAGCGGGTGCGCGAGCTTCCGGCGATCCCGGGGGAGAGCCGGGCCGACGCGGCCCTGCAGCTCTTCACCGACCGCGCCGAGCGTGATCACACCCGGCTCCGGGCGGGGCCGCGGGGCCGGCGGTGACCGGCGACACCGGCCCGGCCGGTGATCCGGGCGTGCAGCGGTGGTCCGGAGCGGCCGGCGTGACGGCATCGGGTGTGCTGCCGGTCGCGGTCCTCGCTGTCCGGGTCAGGCACGCCGCGGACGGTGAGCAGGGCCCGGTGGGGCGGACCGCCACCCGGCAGCATCAGGCCGTGATCGAGTTGCTCGTCGCCCGGTTGCGGCCCGGGGACCGGGCGAGCAAGATCGGTGAGGACGACCTGCGGCGGGCGCTGGAATGGGCGATCACCCGGAACGCCCCCGTGGTGACCATCGACGGCTGACGCCCGGCCGCCGCCAGGGTTGTCACGTGGTGAAGCTGCGACCCCGGCGAGTACGGTCGTGTGCGGAGCTCCCGTCACCTCCCCGGCCGGACGGCGACGCCGGCGAGCATAGGCATGATGGTGGGGTCGATCGGGCCGGGGTCACGGTCGGGGCGCCAGAGGGGGACCCAGACCAGGCCGGGCTCCAGTAGCTCGAAACCCGAGAACAGCGCGGCGATCTCGGCGCGGCTGCGGGGCGTGGTGGTGGGGGCGTTCGTGGTGCGGTAGACGGTGTCGACCGTGTCGCGGGGGCCCTGGGTGAGGGCGTCGGTGGCGGGGTGGGTGAGGGCGAGGAAGCTGCCGGGTGGCAGGGCGTCACGCAGCTTGCGTACGGCCGGAAGTGCGGTCGTGTCCGGCAGGAACTGCAGCACCGACAGCATCAGCAGCGCAATCGGCCGGTCGAAGTCCAGCAGCCGCTCGACCTCGGGGTGCTCGAGGATGCTCGCCGGGTCACCCAGATCGGCCTGCACCGCCGCCGCGCCATGGTTGCCGTTGAGCAGCTCGTTGCTATGCGCGACCGCTTCAGGGTCGATGTCGACGTAGACGACGTGGCTGTCCGGGGCGTGCTGCTGGGCGATCTCGTGGACGTTCCCGGCAGTGGGAATGCCGGAGCCGATGTCGAGGAACTGCCGGACGCCGGCCGCGGTCAGCTCGGTGACGGCGCGGCGCAGGAACGCGCGGTTCGCCCGGGCGATCTCCTTCAACGTGGGCACGGCGACGAGCACCCGCTCGGCCGCGGCGACGTCCGCCGGGGTGTGATGATTGCCGCCGAGATAGTAGTCGTACATGCGGGCCATGCTCGGCTTGTCCATCCCGGCAGCGTAGAAGCGCATCCACAGCCCGGTCCACCGTGGAATCCGGTCAGTCGCTCGGGTACGGCGAGGTGAGGGAGAACGGGGTGCGGGCCAGCTCCAGTGTTGCCTCGGGGAAGCGTGGGCCCTCGGTGTAGTAGCGGGCGCGGGTGCGGCCGACCGGTGCAAGGAGTCCGGCGCTCGCCAGATCCCGCAGATCGCGCTGGGCCTGCTGCAGGGTGAGCCCCTCGGCCTGTTCGTATCGTGCACGGCGGACCCGGCCGTCGATCGCGACGTCGTGCAACGCTGAGACGACACGCTCGTCCCACCCGGCGGCGCCGGCGAACGTCGCGAGCTGATCCCACACCGCCGCGGACTGGTTCATGCGATGCAGAACCGTCTGTGCCTGCTGGTGGTAGGCGGTCAGGTTGAACCTGATCCAGCCGGAAACCTCCCGGTCGGGCTGGTACGTAGCGCCGCGGCGCTGCAACTCGCGGTAGTACTCCCACGTGTTGCCCGGCATGCCGAGCCATGCCTCGATCGAGGAGAATTCCGGGGCGAGGACACCCTCGCGGGCGATCAGGAGTGTCTGCAGTGACCGGGACATGCGGCCGTTGCCGTCGGCCCACGGGTGGATGGACACCAGGTGCAGGTGGGCCATGGCCGCCCGGATCAGCGGGTGGGCTTCGTCGTCGGCGTTGAGCCAGGCGACCAGTTCGCCCATCAACTCGGGGACGTCACCGGCATCGGGCGCGGTGTAGGCCGCGACCCGGGGATTGCGAGGGTCGGTGACGTAGACCGGTCCGCGGCGCCATTGCCCGGCTGGTTTGCGCTGAGTGTGGTGATGACCTTGCAGCATCCAGTGCAGAGCGTTCAACAGGCCCTTGCTGTATTGGAAGTCGGGGGCATCGTGCAGGGACTGCACGTAGGTCATCATGCGCTGGTACGCCAGGGTCTCTTCGCGGTTCTCGTCGGACACATCGACGTCCCGCTCGCCATCCATCAGATCCTGGGCGTCCTGCGTGGAAACGCGGAAGCCTTCGATGGAGTTCGATGCGGCGACGGCGTCCGCGGTCAGGAATTTGCGGAGCCCGGATGTCCATTTGCCAGATCGTCCTTGCATCTGGTGGCGGACCTTCTCGCGCATCTCTTCGACGTCGGTCAGGACCACTTGGTCAGCCGCGGTCAGGGGCGGGGTAGGGAACAGCACAAGTAAACTTTAGAATGACGTAATCATTACGTCAAGCGCACGACAGCAACGATCGCGTCGTCCGGCCTCCCTGCCTTTGGATCTATCCAAACGCATGGATCGGTGGTGATACTGGGGATCCGCCGGCCGGATGGCGTTCCCCCGATGTCCTGACGGGCATCGTCGCTCACGCGGCTCGACGGACCCCCGTAGCGCTCTGTCATCCCCGGAGGTCTGGACGCATGCCCTCGACATCGGTTTCACCCCGCAGGAGAGCGCTCTCTGTGCTCGCAGCCGTACTCCTGCCGACAGCTCTAGCCACCGCCGTGCCGCAGGTGGCGCACGCGGCCGTTCCCGCCCCGCCGGCCGGTTTCACGCTGACGTGGAGCGACGACTTCAACGGTGCGGCCGGCACCGGCATCGATCAGAGCCTGTGGAAGTACGACACCGGGCCGGGCAGCAGCTTCGGGACCGGCGAGATCGAGACGATGACCAGCAGTACCTCGAACGTCTACTACGACGGCGGGGGACACCTGGTGCTGCAGGCGTTGCACTCCGGCTCCGACCCGAGGAGCGGATGGACCTCCGGGCGGGTGGAGACCCAGGCGGCGACGTTCGGTGCCGCAGCAGGCGGAGTCGTACGCATGGAGTCCGTCCTGCAGCAGCCCAACGTCACCACCGCGAACGGGGCGGGGTACTGGCCCGCGTTCTGGATGCTCGGCGCGCCGCTGCGGTCCGGGGTCACCTGGCCGAAGTCGGGCGAGGTGGACATCATGGAGGACATCAACGGCCGCAGCTCGGTCTTCAGCACCATCCACTGCGGCGTGAACCCCGGCGGGCCCTGCAACGAGTCGACCGGGATCGGCTCCGGGGAGCGGGCCTGTTCCGGCTGCCAGACCGGGTTCCACGACTATGCCGTGGAGATCGACCGCTCCACGTCGCCGGAGGAGATCCGGTTCTACCTCGACGGCGCGAACTTCTACACCGTCAAGGCGACCGCCGTCGACGCCACCACGTGGGCCGACGCGATCGATCACCCGTTCTTCATCATCTACGACCTGGCGATCGGCGGCGGCTTCCCCGACGCGTTCGGCGGCGGCCCGACCGCCGCCACGGTCTCCGGCGGCAAACTCATCATCGACTCGGTGGCCGTCTACAACAAAGGAGGGGGAGGCGGCGGCTCGGTGACCGGGCAGACCCTGACCGGCCCGGGCGGCAAGTGCGTGGACGTGGCCGGCGACGACACCGGCAGTGACGGCACCGCGGTCCAGCTCTGGGACTGCCAGTCCGGCGCGAAGGACCAGCACTGGACCTGGAACGGCCAGAGCCTGCAGACCCTCGGCAAGTGCCTGGACATCGCCGGCGGTGCCAGCGCGGCGGGCACCAAACTCCAGCTCGCGACGTGCAACAGCGGCGGCTACCAGAACTGGGTGGTCAACGCCGACGGCTCCCTGTCCAACCCGGCCAGCGGCCGCTGCGTCGACTCTCCGTCCGGTGCCACCGCGAACGGCACCCGGCTGCAGATCTGGGACTGCAACGGTGCCGCCGCGCAGAAGTTCGCCATCGGCACCCCGATCTACGGCCCCGGCGGCAAGTGTGTGGATGTCGCCGGCGACGACACGGGCGGCGACGGCACCGCGGTCCAGCTCTGGGACTGCCAGCAGGCCACGGCGGCAGATCAGAAATGGACCTTCAACGGCCAGACTCTGCGTACGCTCGGCAAGTGCCTCGACATCGCCGGCGGCACCAGCACCGCGGGCACCAAGCTCCAGCTCGCGACGTGCAACAGCGGCGGCTACCAGAACTGGGTGGTCAACGCCGACGGCTCCCTGTCCAACCCGGCCAGCGGCCGCTGCGTCGACTCCCCGTCCGGTGCCACCGCGAACGGCACCCGCCTGCAGATCTGGGACTGCAACGGTGCCGCGGCCCAGAAGTTCGCCCTCGCCTGACCCGTACACAGCGTGTGGGCATCAGAACTTGGAAGCGCCTGGTGCCCACACACTGTCTCAGCCCTGTTGCGGCGGGGAATGTATGGCGGCTGTATCGCTGGTCTCTAGCCTCCTGAGGTCAAATTCGGTCCTAACGGGAGCCTTCGTGCGTAGACCACGTGCTGTACCCCTTCTCGCTGCCCTGACCCTGGTGCTGTCGTTTGCCGTCGCGGGTGGGGGATCGCCCGCCGAGGCGGCCGCCGCGACGCCCGTGGCCGGGCAGTACGTGCCGCTCACCCCGGCACGTATCGTCAACCTCCAGCCCGTGGCGGGGGCGGCGACGTACTCGTTCTCGCCTCTCGGCAAGGGCGGGGTCCCGGCCAGCGGCGTTTCGGCCATCGCCTACCAGTTGCACGCGCTGAGCGCCACTGGTAACGGCACGGTGACCGCGTTTCCCGCGGTTGCCGGTAGCAGTCCGCCCGGCACGTCCAACCTGAACTTCGTCAAGGATGTGTGGGCTGACAACGCTGTCGTGACGAAGCTCGGCACCGGCGGCCAGATCTCGCTCTACAACGGTTCCACCACGGCGGCGGAGGCCGACGTGAACGTCGACGTCGTCGGCTACTACACGGCTGCCGGTTCCTCCACGGTCGGCTCGACCTATGTGCCGCTCAAGCCGGTCCGGATCGTCAGCGAAAAGCCCAACGCGGCCGCCGCCTACTACGACGTGACGCCGCTCGGTCAGGGCGGGGTGCCGCACAGCGGGGTCACCGCCGTCGTGGCGCACGTGACGACGACGGCCAGCACGGCGGGGACGCTGCTCGCCTTCCCGCTGGGTGCGACCCACCCGACCGCCTCGGACAACCACTACGCCACCGGCGGGCGCTTCACGGCCCAGACCACGGTCAAGCTCGGCACCAACGGGACGTTCCGGATCTACACGACCACGGCGGTGACGCTGTGGGTGGAGATCGTCGGCTACTTCCAGGACTCCACCGGCTCGGCCACCGGGTCCGTGTTCACCGCGGTCACGCCCGCCCGGGTCCTCGGCCGGCCGGTCATCACGGCGGACACCACCAGCACGTTCGCGCTTGCCGGGCTCGGTGGGGTGCCCGCGACCGGGTCGTCCGCCGTCGCGTTCAACCTGACCGCCTACTCGGAGAGCGGCACCCTGGCGGGTGGGATCAGCGTCTACGCGGCCGACGAGGCGCAGCCGGTCGCGCGGCAGCTGTCCTATCAGGCCAGTACCCGTCGCTGGCCGACCCAACAGGTGTCGCACCTGAGCCAGGACGGCAAGGTCGCGATCCACAACACCGCCGCGGGCAGCGTCGTGCTGCTCATCGACGTGCTCGGTTACTACACGCCGACCGGGCTGCGGGCGAGCGGCCTGCCGTGGAGCTCTGGCGTCAACCCGCAGAGCCAGACGACCGAGCGGGCTGACGACTTCGCCGACTTCCGCGGCGCGAAGGTCGACAACGTCACCCTCTTCCCGCGCCGTGACAACTGGGACACCGTCGACGACGCCCAGTGGATCGAGGACGGTCTGCCGTCCGGGTTCACCCCCGCCCGTGACGACCTGATCATGACCATCCCGCTGTGGCCCGGCGGCGGCGTGAACAACGCCAAGTTCACCGGCACGCAGACCCAGTGGCAGGACCTGGCCAGGACCATCGCGCACGCCGACCCCGACGCGTACGTGCGGCTCGGCTGGGAGATGAACCTCCCGAACTGGTACTGGAAGCTCACCAAGGACAACCAGGCGGACTGGCAGGCCTCCTTCATCCAGGCCGTGCAGTGGATGAAGGCCGCCGCCCCCGGGCTGCGGATCGTCTACAACCCCAACAAGGGCGCCGACCAGACCTGCGACAACGAGTGCAGCGTGCAGGTCTTCGAGGCAGTGCGGGACTACGTCGACGTGTATGCGATCGACTCGTACGACTCCTGGAACCCGGACACCGGCACCGCCGGCACCGACGAGCACTTCAACGGCTACCGCCGGCTGAACGAGTCGCTCGCCCTCGCCACGGCCAACGGCACGAAGTTCGCGGTCGCGGAGTGGGGCGTCGCCTGCAACATCTACAACGCCGATCCCAACCTCAACTGCCAGTGGTACGGCCATGCCGGTGGCGACAACCCGCAGTACATCCACGACTACATGGGCTGGTTCGCCGACAATGCCGGTGACCTCGCCTACGAGTCCTACTTCGACGAGCCCGGCGCGTACATCCGCTCCTCGCTGAGCGACACCCCGATCGGGCCGCTCGCGCCCGCGGCCTACAAGGCGGAGATCGCGGCCAACAAGATGTGACCGCCGGCTCAGCGTAAAGCCTGCAAGAGCAGTGAATGTGTCTGCTCAGCGGGCCGGATGAGCCCCATCTCGCGGAAGCCGGCCTCGGCGGCGGTCAGCAACTCGGCCGCCGCCGCGGGCCGGCCTTCGAGCAACTCGATCCGCCCGGCGGCCCGCCGGGCGGACGCGATGCCCCAGCGGTGCCCGATCCGGGTGGCACGGGCGAAACACTGCCCGGCGAGGACCCGGGCCTGGTCGATCGAGCCCAGCTCCAGATAGGCATCGGTGAGGACGATCTCGGCGACGGTCAGCTGCATCTGGTCGCGCAGATCGGTGTACGCGAGCACGGCCTCCCGCGCATGCCGGGCGGCGACCGCGGGCTGGTTGCGGCGCCGATGGCCCGCGGCGAGGAACGTGTGTGCCTCGGCGGCGCCCCAGAGGTCGCCGGCGGCCTCGAAGATCGTCAGAGCCCGGCCGAGTGCGGCGTTCTCCTCCTCGGGCGAGGAACTGAACGGCTGCCGGAACGTGAGCTGGATGTAGCCGGCCGCGGGAGTCCCGTCCAGCACGGGCAGTAACGCCACGGCTCGCTCGAAAGCGGCGACGGCCTCCCCGACGTGGCCCAGCTGCTGCTCGGCCACGGCCCAGCCGAGCGCGGCCCCGGCCATCCCCGCGGCGTCATCCAGCCCGCGATACAGCTCGTACGACCGGCGCAGATGCGGCAACGCCCCCTGGTTGTCGTCGCGGAACCGGAAGAGGCTTCCCACACTCAGCGCCAGCAACGCGGCGGTGGCAGCCGGCAACGGCGTCCCGGCGGGGATCACGTCGTGCGTCGCGGCCCAGTCGTCGATCCGTCCGCGTAGGACACAGAAGTTGACGGTGGCGGTCGCGAGCCGTGCGGCGAGCTCTACCTGCCCGGCCCCGGCCAGCAACGGCACGAGCGCGCGCAGGCCGTCCAGCTCGTCCTCGAACCACTCCACCGGCGTGGCGCCGGCCTCCGGGACGGGCGCCGAGGGCGCGGGCAGTGCCATCGGCCGGCCCGGTAGCCGCCGGTTCGCCGTCAGCGCAGCGGCCAGGTACGCCCGTCCCGCGGCGGCGATCAGTTCTCCGGCCGGCGGCCCCGGCTGCTCACTCGCCGAGAGGCGGACCAGATCGTGCAGCCCGTACCGCTCGCCACCGGCCCGGGTGAGGACCTGCGCGTCGCACAGCTCCTCGGCCAGCGAATACGCCTCCGGCTCGCGGACGTCGAGCAGTGCCGCGGGCAGCCAGGCCGCGAACGTACGCATCGGCAGGATGCTGACCACCCGCAGCAGGTCGAGGGCACCCGGCGAGAGCCTTCGGTAGCTGAGCGCGAGACTGGCCCGGATGTCGATGTCGCCGACGGTCAGCCGGTCGAGGCGCTGATGCTCGTCGGAGAGCCGCGCGACGATGCGTCCGAGCGCCGGGCCCGGCAGCGACGCCGACCGCATGCCGGCCGCGCGGATCCCCAGTGGCAGGCCGCCGCACAGGTCGGCGAGCGCGGCGGCGGCCTCGGGCTCGGCGGCGACAGCGGCCCGTCCCGCGATCCGGGCCAGCAGCGCGACGCCGGCCCCGGTGCTCAGCGGGCGCAGCTCGAGCAGGTGCGCACCCGGCACGGTCAGCAGCGCCCGGCTCGTCACCAGCAGCGCCCCGCCCGGCCCCGGCATGAGCCGGCGCACCTGGGCGGCCTCGGTGGCGTTGTCGGCGACGATCAGGATCCGTCGCCCGGCCAGCAGTGACCGGAGCTGATCGGCGCGTTCCTGCGGGTCGCCGGGCAGCGCCTCGCCGGGTACGCCCAGCGCCCGCAGGAACCGTCCGAGAACCCGTTCCGGCGGCACCGCGCTGCCATCGGTCTGCTGCAGATCGGCGTAGAGGCACCCGTCCGGGAACAGGTCCGCCACCTCATGTGCGACGCGAACCGCCAGGGTGCTCTTGCCGATGCCCGCCATGCCGCCGATCACGACCGTGACCCCCGCACCGGGTACGGGGTCCGAGCGGCGCAGCAGCTCCGTCAGCCGGGTGATCTCGTCCTCGCGTCCCACGAAGTCGGCCACCGCGGGCGGCAACTGGAACGGCGTCGCGAGCCGGTCGGCGCTGTCCTCGGCGGCGGGCAGCAGGCGGGGATCCCGGCGCAGCACCGCTTGGTGGATCGCCGTCAGCTCGGGGCCGGGATCGATGCCGAGACTCGCCGCCAGCACCGACCGGGCGTCCTGGAACGCCAGCAACGCCCCGGCCGGATCCCCGCCCTGGTAGTGCGCGAGGACGAGCAGGCTGCGCAGATGTTCGCGCAGGGGATGCTCGCTCACCGTGGCGCGCAGCAGTGCCTGGGCCGCTGCCGGCTCACCGCCGCGCAGCAGCAACTCGCTGTACAACTCGACTGCGGCGAGATAGTCATCCTGCGCGGCGGCCGCCCGTGCCCGCAGCACCGGCCCGACCGGCTCACCCGCGAACGGCTGCCCGCGCCACAGCTCCAGCGCCGCCCGCAGGCCGGCCCGCGCCGCCTCCGGCCGATCGACGGCGGCCTTGCGCCCGGCGGTGAGCAGCGCGCCGAACTCGGCGAGGTCAAGCTCACCCTCGGCTACCTCGAACCGGTAACCCCCGCTGTCGGAGCTGATCCTCCCAGGGAACAGCTTGCGCAGCTGGGAGAGGTAGGTGCGGATGTTGGCCACCGCGGAGGCGGGCGGATGCCGCGGCCAGACCTCGTCGACCAGGAGATCGAGCGACACCGGTCGTCGTCCCCCGGTCAGCAGCAGCAGGGCGACGAGCCGGGGTTTGGCAGCGAGGGTCTGTCCCGGGAGCTCGGTCGGCCCCAGCACCCGGTACAGCACGATCCATGCTAACCCCGGCCGTCATCCATGATCACTTCCGTGGGGCGAGGTTCAGCTCACACGCCGCATCCACACTCCCGGCTGGTCCTCGCGCAGCACGGCCACCACGCGGCCGTCGCCGCTCAGCGCACCCCATTGGGCCGGAACCCCGACGGTGACGGTCTGCTCGGCACTGACCACAGTGAACCCGTCGTTGCCGTCGGCCACGGCGGACTCGTGGTAGACGAGTGCCGTGGAACCGTCATCGCTGAGCTGCGGCACCGTCCAGGTCACGGGTTGCCCGCCCGGGACCGGGAGCACGATGTCGGCCGCCGCCGGGGTGCCCGCCCGGCCGGTCCGCACGTAGGCACCCATGGTGTACGTACCCGTGGCGGTGTTGTAGCTGCCGTAGAAGCCCGCTGTCCGCGACGCGTCGGCGGAGATCGCGCTCACCTCGTACGCGAGGGTGTCCGTGGTCTGCGGGGTCATCTCCTTCCACGCGCCGGTGGTGGCGTCGTAGAGGTAGTTTGTCAGACCGCCGTTCTCGGCCTGCTCGGCGTAGACGATGTAGCGGCCGTTGCCGGAGACGGCGAACCGCTTGCCGTCGGCGACGTACGGTCCGGATGTGCAGCTGTATTCCACCCAGCAGCGGCTCACCTGGGTCGCCGTGCCGGAACCGATCACCGAGCGCCACACCGAGCCGCGCAGGGTGGAGGTCGCCTGGGCCCAGACGAGCAGCGTGGTGCCGTCCGCGCTGAGTTCCTGGTGCTGGGGGATCGCGGGCATGTTGCCCGGTCTGGCCTCGGTGACCGTGCCGCGGGCGAGGTCGTGGACCAGGATCCGGCGGGTGCTGCCGGCGCCCACGAGGTAGGAGACGAGGTTGCCGGAGCCGTCGATCGCCGGGTCGCCCGCCGTGACCGGGGTGACGCCGTCCGGGCCGCGGCTGACCAGCACGATGTCGCCGGTGACGAGGTCGTGGCGTACCAGGTAACCCCCGGCACTCGCACCCGCGAGGTCGGCCGGGGCGAGCGGGCTGTCCGGGCTCAGCGAGTAGACGACGTAGCGGCCGGTACGCGACAGCACGGGGTCACCCCAGTGCAGGGTGCTCATGGCCGGGTCGGCGGCCGTGATGTTGACGGGTTGCGTCCCGATCGGCAGGAAGCTGTCGTCGGCGGGCGAGACCGACTGCGCGGGGGAGCCGGCCGGTCCGGTGCCCTTCGCGTTCGTCGCCCATACGTAGACCAGGTAGTCGGTTCCGGGGTTCAGATGCTCGAGCCGTGCGGTGGTCGCCCCGGCCGGCGCGAGCACCGACACCGTCGGCGGCAGCGTGGTCAGCGTGTAACCGGTGACCGGAGAACCGTTGTCGGCCGGGGCTTTCCAGGTGACCTTCGCGGAGAAGGAACCCGCGACCGCGGTGACGTCCCGCGGGGCGTCCGGAGCCCGGGCGCCGATGCTGACCACGGTCGTGGCCGACATCGCCGGCCGTAGCCTGGCGGGGTCACCCGGGCTGGTGGCGGTGATCTCGGCGGTGCCCTCCTGAGGCGAGGTGAACACGCCGTTCTGCTCGATGCGCCCGGGACCGTCGGTGACTGCCCACTCGATCGGGATGTCGGCCGGCCAGCCGACCACGGTGACCCCGAAGTCGACGGGCGTGTTCACCGATGTGCTCGGTGCCTTCGGGGTGACGGTGATGCCCGAGTACGCCCCGGCGGCCTGCGCCACGGTGAGGAACAGGTTGACGATGTTAGGGCTGGAGAACTCCAGCGTGACGCCGAGGATCTTCCGCGACTTGAGCTCCGCGTTGACGCGCAACCCCACCCGCGCCTCCCACCACGGGTTCTGCGTCGTGTCGGCGAAGAACCGTACGTAGGGCATGAAGAGCACGCTCGGCCCCGCGGCACCGTAGAAGTACAGCGTCATCGAGACCGGGGTGTCCAGTTCGGCGTTGGCGTCACCGAACGCGTTGATGGTGGCCGACGGCGAGCCGTCCGACCAGTTCGCCGTGGTCGGGGTCACCTTGGTGCCGTCGATGTTCATACTGACGGAGAAGGACCGGTCGAAGGAGAAGGAGAAGCTGTACCCGCCCCCGGCGGTGATCGTGGCGGCGACGTCGACCCCGAATTCGGGGCACATCACCACCGGGACGAAGCCGATGGGGACGGTGACGCAGGAGCCCCGGACCGTTCCGAGCCTGCGGTGCCAGTCGAGCAGGTCCTTCGAGAAGCCGACCTTCGCCTGGACCTGGCTCTCGGTCTTCGCACCGAGCGTGAACTTGCCCTCGGGTCCGATCGGGAACGCGTAGGTCAGCCGGCCGTCGTACGTGGGAGTGATCTTGGTCTGCATCTCGGTGCGGGCGCCGCGCCCGGCCTCGTTCTGCTGCGGTGCGAAGGCGTACTCCAGCACGAGCGCGCCGTCGCGGATGCCGATGTCCGGCGTCCCGATCGCCACCGCCGGGGCGCCCTCGGCGAGGGTGCGGCCCTTGATCGTGGGTTCGGCGAGCCGGACGCCGGGCACCAGCGGTGTGAACGACGCGACGTCCTGAGTGGTGAGCCGGCCGTCCACCGACAGGCCACCCGCGGTGAACACCTCGTCCAGCCCGGCCTCGGCCGTGGCGACCACGAACAGCCCGGAGCGGGTGACCGCACTGGTGACGCGTCCGTAGAAACCCTTCGGCGTGACCGTGTTCGGCGTCAGGACGAGCAGGGCGCCGGCCTTCAGCGCCGCGACCTGCGCCGTGGGCTGCTCGAAGGTGAGGGTGCCGTCCTGCTGCGCGGTGCGCAGCGTCGCCATCGACGCGCTCGTGAGGACCACCGGCGTCGCTGCCATCGTCACCTTCGGCGTGACGGGGTCGGAGGCCGGGCTCGCCGCACCGGTTCCGGCCGCGTTCGTGGCCTTGACCGTCACCGTGTACGCCGTCGCCTGACTCAATCCACTCAGGAGCGCGGTCGTGGTGGCGGCGCCGACCGTGACCGTGGCTCCGCCCGGTGACGCTGTCACGGTGTAGCCCGTCACGGCGCTCGTGCCGACATCGGCGGGCGCGCTCCAGGCGGCGGTGAGCTGACCGGCGCCGGTCGCCGAGACGTGCAGGTCGGCAGGCGCGGCCGGGGCGCGGGAGGCGGCGGGGGTGGCGGTCACCTGCGTGGCAGGACCCGCGCCGGCGCTGTTCGTCGCGGTGACGGCGAGGGTGACGGGCGTACCGTTGGCCAGGCCGGTGACCGATGCGACCGTCGTGCCAGCCGGTACCTCGACCACCTTGGCGCCGGGGCTGGTCGTGACCGTGTAGCCCGTGATCGTCCCGCCGCCGTCCGGTGGTGCGACCCACTGCAGGTCGACCCGCTGGTTCAGGGCGACGACCGAGGTGACGGCGGGCCGTAGCGGCGGCTGGGCGGGTCCGGGCGTGACCGTGGCGGAGGGCGCCGAGGGCGTACCGGTGCCGTTGCCGTTGGTGGCGGTGACCGTGATGCGGTAGGCCGTACCGTTGGTGAGTCCCGGCAGGATCGCCTCGGTGAGGTCGCCCGCGGCCTCGGCGGACACCCCGCCCGGCGTCGCCACGAGCCGGTAGCTCGTGACCGTCGCGGCGCCCGCGGGCGGCGGGCTCCAGGTCACTGCCACCGCACCGTCGCGGGCCAGCACATCGGTCACGAACGGCTGTCCCGGCGATACGGGCGCTTCCGGCGTCACCGCGGCCGAGCGTGCGGAGGCCGCTGAGGTTCCGGCCGCGTTGGTGGCGGTGACCGAGAACGTGTACGCCACCCCGTTGCTCAACCCCGGGACCTGCACGCTCGTCGTGTCGTCCGGGGTGGACGCCGTGGCACCACCGGGGGAGGCGGTCACGGTGTACCGGGTGATCGCGGCGCCGCCGTCGGTGGCCGGCGGATCCCAGGAGACCGTCGCCGTGCCGCTGCCGGCCGCCGTCGCGCGGACCCCGCTCGGCACGCCGGGAGCGCTCGCCGCACGGTAGTAGCCGACGATGTCACCCAGGATCCGGACGGCGTCGCCCGCGTTGTAGAGGGAGATCTTGCCGCCCGTGCCGACCTTGCTGATCTGCAGCGTGGGCCAGCTCCCGCCGACGCGATAGGTGAGCTGCCGCGCGACCGGCTTGTCCGTCCCGGTGGCCCAGGTGCTGAGCGCACCCGCCTTGGTGGCCTTGTTCGCGGTCAGGTTGAACACCACTGCCGCGACACCACTGGTGGGTACGCCGCCGACGCCGGCGACGGGGTAGTCCACCTGGGTGTTGGCAGCCACCGTCTCCCCGGCGATGAAACGGGCGGGGGTGAGGGCGACATAGCTCGATCCGGCGGCGGTGCCGGCGGGCTTCTGGTAGTAGCCGACGACGTCGACGGTCAGCTTGGCGAGCTGGGTGCTGTAGACGAGGAACCTGCCGTCGCTGCCGAGCGGCGCGTGGACCAGGTTGGTGTAGTTCGGGTCGCTGCCGTAGGTCACGTCCACGGTGGCCGGCTGCTTCGCGTCGCTCGCGTAGACCGTGGCCTGCCCGGCGACCGTCGAGCTCAGCGTGAGGTGCGCGACGATCCCGGTGACGTTCGTGGCAGGGACACCGCCCAGCCCGAGCGGCGCGACGGGTAGGGCGGTCTTGGCCTTGACCTCCAGCGCGCTCGCGATCCGTGCCGGGGCCACGGGCACGAACGTCGACCCCGCGGCCTGCCCCGTACCGGTGGTGAAGTAGCCGATGACGTCGACGAAGAGCGATGCCTGCGCCGCGCCGCCGTTGTAGATCTTCGCCTTGCCATCCGTGCCGAGCCCGGTGACGACCTGGTTCGTGGCGGTCACCCCGGCCTGGTAGTTCAGGTTCGAGGCGCCCGGGCGGGCCACATCACTCGCATGGACCACGAGCCAGCCGTCGTCCGTGCTCAGCGCCGAGAACTGGAAGGCCACGGCCGAGACGCCGGCGGCGGGGATCCCGCCCTGCCCGAGCGGGCCGAGGGAGTAGCTCTCCGCGGGCGCGACCTTGCCCCCGTTGACGATCCGCACCGGCGTGACCGGCACGAACTGCCCCGCGGCAGGGCGGACGTCCGCCCGCGCCGGAGCGGCGGACGGGAGCACGGTCAGCGAGACGCAAGCAACACTGGCGACGAGTATGGACATGAACGCGGAACACCATCTGCGGATCACGGCGCGACGCTAGAGAGACGGCGTACATTCCCGGCACATTCCGGCTCAGGCGGTGCTGAGCAGGGCGAGGAGGGCGTCGGTATCCGCGCCGGAGTGGGTCGGGAAGTCGAGGGCCGCGTCCGCGCTGCAGATGGTGACGATGGTGACCTGGGGGTGGGTGTCGTGGGGCCGCACCCGGAACCCCGCGATGCCGGCGCGGGGAACGACGGTGCGGGCGATGGAGTGCGGCTTGTCGCGGCCCTGGACGAGGCGGTCGCGGCGGTGGAGCAGCTGGATCTCGCGGTCGTCGGCCAGCAGGATCGAGGCGTGCAGGGTCACCGGGCGCAGCAGGCGGGACACGCGGTTCCCCCGGCCGACGGCCGCGCGCCGGGCGGCGCTGATCAGGCGCATGCCGGGTTCGGCGGCCAGGACCTGCCGGTACGCCGTGACCAGCCCCATGTCGCCACCACCGAGGTCGAGCGGCGCGGGCGTTACCGGGGCGGCGGGGATTCCCGCGCGCCACGGCAGGTACAGCTTGCGCAGCAACCTCGTCAACATGGTGATCGGGGCCGGGTCGAGGGCGTTGTAGGAGATGAGGGTGGCCGCGCCGTCGGCGGTGTGCACGGTCAGCCGGCCGTCGAGCAGGCTGACGCTGTCCTCGATGGCGGTGATCTGTGCGAACGGAAGGCGCGCCCGCTCGTACCAGTCGTCCCGGCGGCGCAGGACGGTGAGTTCGGAGGCGCCAACCGCGATCAGGAAGTCGTACAGGTGCATGTCGGGGTTGGCGTCACGCCGCTCGATGGCGCGGGGAACCTTGAGCACCAGCCGCGACGCCGCGGGGTCGACGCCGGCGTCGCGGTACAGCCGTGGCAGCTCGGACGTGGTGTGAACCTCGTCGATCCAGGGTCCGAAGGCATCAAACTCCGCGGTACGTCGCACTGCCGCACTCCCCAAGGCCGGAAGAATCCCCACAGTACGCGGACCACCGCCATGATCAGCGTCGGCTGATGTCGCTGAATGTGGTGAGATATGACCGGTTTTGCGCGTCTTATCTGATTCATAGGAACGTCTGAGCGTTTATTGAGGCGGGACGGGTAGGCCTTACCAGGCACAAAGCCTCACCTGCGACGTTCAGAGGAGACACCGGAACACTATGCGTGAACATCTCAAGGTCACCTCCGGCGCACTGTTGTCAACGGTTCTGGTCCTCGCCGCCGGCTGCAGCTCCGATGACGCGGCGAGTCCCTCACCTTCCGCCGGCGCCTCATCGGGATCCGCCCGTGGTCCCGGCGGTGGAGGACCGGGCGGTCAGGGCGGGCCTGGTGGGGGAGGGCAGCAGATCACCGCGGTGAACCTCAACACCGACGGGGTCAGCCCGGGCGGCGCCAACACCGCCGCGGTGGTCCAGGCGACGAACGCCTTCCTGGCCACCCTGGACGCGACCGAGCGTGACAAGGTCGAGTACGCGTTCACCGAGAACAAGGCCCGCCAGACCTGGTCGAACTTCCCCGCGACCGCCGTGGCCCGCGAGGGCATCGCCATGGCTGATCTTACCGCCGATCAGCAGAAGGCCGCCGACGCCGTCCTCGCGGCAGGGCTGAGCACGGCCGGTGCGCAGCAGGACGCGAACATTCGCAGTTCCGACGACGAGCTGAGCCGGATCAGTCAGGAGGGCGCGAGCGGTTTCGGTGCGCTCAAGGACTACTTCATCGCCGTCTACGGCACGCCGTCGACGACCGAGCCGTTCATGGTCCAGTTCGGTGGCCACCACCTGGCCCGCGCGCTTACCTACAACGGTGACAAGGTCAGCCAGACCCCGCAGTTCGTCGGCACCGAACCTACCTCCTTCCAGAAGGACGGGGTGACGGTCGAGCCGCTCAAGGCCGAATCCACAGCCATGTTCGCCATGATCGCCGCCCTCAGCGCAGAGCAGAAGACGACCGCGAAGTTCACCTCCGGGACGTTCGACGATCTGCTGATGGGACCGGGCAAGGACACCGGCGTGTTCCCTGCCTCGGAAGGACTTCAGGTCTCGCAGCTGACCGCCGAACAAAAGAAACTGGTCACCGCGGCGATCCAGACGTACACCGGCGACCTTGCCGACGCCGCCGCTGCGAAACTCCTCGCCAAGTACACCTCCGAACTCGACCAGACCCGGATCGGGTGGTCCAACAACACCGGCCCGACCGACGAGAACAGCTACATCCGCATCGACGGCCCCAGTGTGTGGATCGAGTTCATCAACACCCGCAGCATGAGCACCCCCAATATTCACTACCACTCGGTCTACCGGGACAAGACCAACGACTACGGCAGCACCAAGCCCAGCTGATCGGATGCGGATCACGCTTTCCGTCCGCGTAGGGGCACTGCTGGCATGCCTCGCGATCGTGTATACCGCGTTGGCGGTGTTGGCGCCGCGGCCCGCCGCGGCTCATCCGCTGAGCACCACCGCGGTCCTGCTCACCGCCGAGGCAGGCCGGGTGACCGGACGGGTGCAGCTGCCCATCGACCGGCTCGCCATCGCCCTGGACCAGCCGCTCACCACTGCCGCCGTCAAGCAACCGGGAAAGATCGAGGAACTCCGCGGCTACCTGCTCAGCCACATGTCGGCGGCCGATCAGGCCGGGCCGTGGGTGGTGACCGCGGGTGGCGGCGCCGTCGAGAGCATCGATGGCGTCGACCACCTCGTGTTCGACATCGTGCTGCAACCACCGGACCACCGGGTGGGCGACTTCCAGCTCACCTACGACGCGATCCTGCACCGGCTCGTGTCGCACAAGGTCTTCGTGTCGTTGCGAACCGGCGGCGAGAAGGAGTACACCACCGTGGGAGTGCTCGACTGGCAGCAGCACACCCTCGCCGTGCCGGCCGCCGGGGCCGCCACCCAGGACGGTTTCGCCGCCGCGATCCATCTCGGGATCAGGCACATCGCCGAGGGCGCCGACCACCTGCTGTTCCTGATCATGTTGTTGCTTCCCGCCCCCCTGATCGCCCGCGGACGGCGGTGGAAACGCTCCGATGACCTGCGCCGAAACTCGTGGCGTGTGGTGCACGTCGTCACCGCGTTCGCGATCGGGCACTCCGTCACGCTGGCCCTCGGCGCACTCGGCTACATCAGCGTGCCGACCCGGGTGGTCGAGAGCCTCATCGCGCTGTCGATCCTGGTGTCCGGCATCCACGCGATCAAACCGCTGGTGCCCGGTGGCGAGGCCTGGATCGCCGCCGGTTTCGGGCTGATGCACGGGCTCGCGTTCGCGGCGCTGCTCGGTGACCTCGGGCTCGGCCGCGGGTCGCTGGTCGCTGATCTGCTCGGCTTCAACCTCGGCATCGAACTCACCCAGCTGATCGTGGTCGCGCTGCTCATGCCATCGCTGCTGGTCCTGAGTCGGACCACCGTCTATCCCGGCGTACGCGTGACCGCCGCGGGGATCGGCGTTGTCCTGGCCGCTGCCTGGCTCGCCGAACGCACCGCCCTGATCGCGGTGAACCCGTTCAACCGCATCACCGACGCGCTCATCGATCACCCCTTCACCATCGCCGCCTCGATCGCCGTCATCGCGGCGATCAGCTGGGCCGTACCACGACTACGAACCACGACGGTTCGGACACCGGCACCAGCCGGCCACGACCTCCGGACGCCCGCGACAGCCGTGGACCACTCCGGGTCCGTCACTCACCCATAGGAATCCAATGCCTGATTTCCTGTCCCGCCCGCTCGGGCAAGTCACCGTCGTCCGCCGTCGTCGGCGATTGACCGCGGCTCTGCTGAGCGCCGGCCTGCTGACGTTCGCCGCCGGGTGCGGCAGCGGCTCCGACACGGCGACCTCCTCGAGTGCCGGCCCGTCGGCGAGTCAGAACGGGCGCGGTCCCGGCGGCGGTCCGGGTGGTGGCGGTCCCGGCGGCGGCAACGGCGGGGACACACCCCCGGCCTGTACGCCGTCGTCAGCGGCACCGACCGCGGCCCCGGCCGCCGCGGTTCCGGCCTTCAACGACACCACCGTGGTCTCCGGCGCGGTGACCACCGCACAGGCATTCCTGGCCACGCTGACCGCCGAGCAGAAGAAGGCCGTCCTCTACTCCTTCTCCGATCTGGGCAAGAAGCAGTGCAGCTGGTCCAACTACCCCGACGACAACTTCAAGGGCCGGCTCGGGGTGAGACTCGGTGATCTCAGCGCCGCCCAGAAGACAGCTGCACTGGCCGCGCTGCAGAGCGTCCTGTCTCCCGCCGGCTACGCCCAGGTGCTCAACGAGATGCACGCCGACGACGTCCTCGGACAGAACGAGACCCAGTACGGCGAAGCCAACTACCACATCGTGTTGTACGGCAACCCGTCCGCCGACAAGCCGTGGACACTGCAGTTCGGCGGCCACCACGTCGCCGTGCACGTCTCCCTGGGCGGCGATGTGATCAGCGTGTCGCCGCACTTCAGCGGCACTCAACCGGTCAGCTTCGACCTCGACGGCAAAACTGTCCGGCCCCTGGGCGAGGAGAGCGACACGGTCTTCCCGCTGGTCAAGTCCCTGACCGCAGACCAGCAGACCGCGGCGCAGCTGTCCGGCAAGTTCAACGATCTCGTCATGGGGCCCAGTACCGACACCGGCTACCCGAAACAGGAAGGCCTCTCCTACACCAAGCTGACCGCCGCCCAGCAGACCCAGGTCAAGAATCTGATCAAGGACTATGTCAGCGATGCCGCCACGGCCATCTCCGACCCGATCCTGAACCTCTACACCTCGCAGCTCGACCAGACCACGATCAGCTACTCCGGCACCGTCACCGCCGACAGCGACAACGGCTACTTCCGGATCGACGGGCCCCGCGTCTGGATCGAATGGCTCAACACCGGCGCCTCCGGGCTGCACTACCACACGCTGTACCGCGACAAGCAGCTCGACTACGGCACCGGCCTCAGCTGAGTGGCACGAAACCTGTGGCTGGCCGGCGCGGTGCTGGTGGCGTTCTTCGTCCTGGCACCCGCGCCGGCCCAGGCCCACGACGTCGGCGCGACTCTGCTCGTCGTGTCGGCTACTGACACGACGGTGCTCATCGACGCGCAGATTCCGCTGACCGGCATCGACTTCGCCTACGACACCGCACTGGATCGCGACCCGGCCTCCGCGATCGCCGAGCGCGGCTCCTGGCTGCGATCCCTGATCGGAGCCGGAGCAGTGCTCACCGCCCCCGGCGGGGCGAGCTGGACGGTCCGGGTGGACGGTCTGACGGCCGATCGGGTGCAGGGCCGCAACACGGTGCACGCTGCGCTCACCGCGACGCCGCCGCCCGGAACGGGCATCTCGCTCGTTCAACTGCGCTGGGGCGCCGTCACCGACATCGACTATTCCCACAAGGTCTACGTCTCGGAGAACGACAACGGCACGATCCGCCTGGCCGGAACCATCACTCACTATCAACCGCAGCTGCCCCTGCAACGGCACACGCCGCTCGCCCATCGGGTCTCGTTCGCCACGATGCCGGCCACCGGCTTCCAGCACTTCCGCGACGGCACCGACCACCAATTGTTTCTCTGCCTGGTCGCGCTCGGCGTCGCGCGGCGCAAGCAGCGGCCGGCTGCGACCGTCCGCCGGCTCGGCCTGCTCACCCTGGGCTTCACGATCGGCCACTCGGTCAGCCTCGCACTCGCCACCCTCGGCTGGGTGACGTTGCCGTCGAGATGGGTGGAGACCGCGATCGCGGCGACCATCGCGATCAGTGCTGTGCACGCCGCCCGCCCCGCCCTGCCGGCCCGGACCGAACTGGCCGTGACGGCCTGCTTCGGACTCGTGCACGGCTTCGGTTTCGCCGGCACCCTCGAAGGCCTGTCACTGCATGGCACCGCCCTGGTCGCACCGCTGCTCGGGTTCAACCTCGGCCTCGAAGCCGCACAACTCGCCGCTCTCGCCCTCGTCGCGATTCCGTTGTGGCTCATTGCCCGTTCAGCCGCCGCGACGGTGGTGCTGGCAGCGGCGATCGCTGCCATTGCCATCTCCTGGGTCCTGCAGCGGGCACTCGGCACCGGCAACCCGATCGACGGGTTCGTCAGCACCGTGCTGGGCACTCCCGAACGACTCGCTCTGATCCTTCTCGCCGGTGCCCTGTTCGTTCTCGCCGTTTCGGCGACAGGCAGGCCGAAGACATCGGACGAGCTGCCCGCAGCCCGTCCCCGATGAACATTGCCGGTGTACTGCGGTGACAGTCCGATCCCCTTTCGAACGACCATCACCACCGATTCCTGCGTTGCCACCCGGGCCCACTCAGCTCGTGCATACGCTCTGAACTGCGTGTATGGACCATCTACGCGGCCGTGTGGAGGCACACCCGCTTCTCAAGGAGTACGTACTCATGCGCAGGTATGTCGCAAGCGCTTCCGGTGTTGCCCTGGCCGGCGTGCTGCTCGTCGGCGCTGCCCGGTTGGACGGCGCCTTCGCCGCGCCGGGGGCCATCGATCCGTCCGGGCAGCCGAGTGCCGGCAGCAGTCCCGTGGTCTCACCCGGGCCCGGCACGTCCGGCCGCCCGGGTGGCCCGCCGAGCGGGTCCCCCGGACCAGGTGGGCCCGGCGGTCCTAGCGGTGGGCCGGGTGGCGGTATCACCGAGGTCAATCTGAACACCGGCGGCTCCAGCCCGGGCGGCGCCAACACCAAAGCCGTGGCCACGGCCACCAGCGCGTTCCTGGCCACCCTGGGGGCGGCCGAACGCGACAAGGTCGAATACGACTTCACTGACCACAAAGCTCGCCAGACCTGGTCCAATTTCCCCGCAACCGTCGTACCCCGCCCCGGCATCGAGCTGTCCGACCTGAGCTCGGGGCAACGCATCGCGCTGTCCAAGGTCCTCAGGGTGGCGCTGAGCCCGGCAGGGGACCGCCAGAACACCGACATCCGGACCGCCGACGACTACCTCAGGAGCATCAGCAGTCAAGGCGGTGAGGAGTTCGGCTCCCTGAAGGACTACTACATCGCTGTGTACGGAGCGCCGTCCTACGTGGAGCCGTTCGCCGTGCAGTTCGGCGGTCACCACCTGTCGCGCAACCTCACCTACTACGGCAACAAGGTGAGCCAGACTCCGCAGTTCGTCGGCACCGAGCCCAAGTCGTTCACCTATGACGGCAGGACGGTCGAGCCGCTCGCCAAGGAGTCGACGACCCTGTTCGGACTGGTGGCGTCGCTGACCGCCAAGCAGCGCAGCGCCGCTCAGATCACCTCCGGGACCTTTGACGACCTGCTCATGGGTCCCGGCAAGGACAGCGGCGTCTTCCCCGCGGCCGAAGGCATGCCCGTCACCCGGCTCAAGAGCTACCAGCGCACCCTGCTGACAGCCGCGATCAAGGCGTACGCCGGGGATCTGGCCCCCGCAGCCGCCGCCAAGCTGATGGCCAAGTACAACGCGGAGCTGGACCGGACCCGAATCGGCTGGAGCAACAACACCGGCACGAACGACGAGCACAGCTACATCCGCGTCGACGGCCCGAGCCTGTGGATCGAAATCATCAACACCCGCAGCATGAGCACCCCGGACGTGCATTACCACTCGGTGTACCGGGACAAGACGAACGACTACGGAAGCAGCAGACCCAGCTGATCACCCGGACCGCGGTGGAGACCTCCGCCGCGATCCGAGGCCGGGCTGCCACCCGGAAGCGAACGGCGCGGCGGCCCCGGCCGCCGCGCCCGTCCGGTCAGCCGGCGCTGCAGGAGACCGTCGGCCAGGTGGTGCTGCCGTTCTTCATGATGGTCACGCCGAACGTGTTGCCGTTGCCGTTGGGTTTGGCGGTCATGACCTGGCCGCTGGAGTCCCAGGTGGCGGTGGTGTTCCAGGTGGAGCTGATCTTCTCGGGTGCCGGGACGTTCATCGTGACGGTCCAGGCGCTGGAGCCGGTGACGGCGACGTTCAGGTTGTACCGGTCGCTCCAGCTCTCCCCGGCCGAGAGCGCCGCGGTGCAGCCGCCGCCGGGGTTGCCGGCCGTCGGGCTGGTCGTGGGGGTGCCGCCGGAACCCTCGCTGACGTTCATCGTGGAGGTGGCGTTGCTCTGGTAGCCCTCGGTGGCCAGGATCTGGTAGTCGTGGGTGCCGAGGGTCAGGCCGAGCCGGGACCAGGCGTTGAAGTGGTTGGCGGTGGTGATTGTCCCGCTGGTGCGATGCTGCTGGCGGACGCTCCAGTACTGGTAGAACGTCGCGTTGCCGATGATCGAGGGCTGGTTGACCCGCTGGGTGCGGTAGATGTCGTAGGTGCTGCCGTCGGTGGTGACCGAGCCCAGCCGCGTGGTGCCGGTGCTGGGGTTGTAGCTGCCGAAGTCCTCGACGATGTAGTACTCGATCAGCGGGTTGGTCGTCCAGCCGTAGAGCGCGAGGTAGCCGTTGCCGTTCGGGTTGAAACTGCCCGAGTAGTTGACGGTGTGGCTGGAGCCGGGTTTCCAGCCCTTCCCGACGACGGAGTTGTTGATGCCGCTCATCTGGACGCGGTAGCTACCCCCGGAGCCGAGCGTCATGGAGACGTTGCCGGAGTCCTTCCAGTACGAGAAGAAATAGCCGTTGTGGTAGCCGGTCAGGTTCGATGTGATGGTCCGGTCGGCCTCGGCGTGCGCGACACCTGCCACGGTGAGCGAGACGGCCGCCAGCACCGCGGCGCAGGCAGCGCTGATGAGCAGCCGCAGACGGCCGCGTCCGCTGAGCCTCGGACGGGCTTGACTTCGATGCATCGCTGTCCTCCTTGCGGGACCGGACCCCGGGCCCACGGGTTGATGTGCGTCGATGTAACGAGTATTAAAACCCGCCGATCGTGTTGTCAATGATTTCCGGAAACTTCCGGAAGTTCCGAAGGGCCTGGGTGACTGCTCAACACGCAAAATGGTCATGATCGGCGTAGTCTCATTGATCAAATTGACCCGATCTGAAACCCGAAACTTCCGGAAACCTGATCTCGGGTACGTCGCCGGGCCGTGCCGCGTACCGTCGGCAGGGTGACCGGTCTTCGGGCAGCGGGGTCGGCGTTACGCGCCGCCGCGAGCCTCCGCCGCCGGTCGATGGTGCTGGTGCTCGTCGTGGTGACACTGGGGCTGCTGGGCACGGGCCTCGCCGTCGCCGCGTTACGCCGCGCCGATGAGAACAGGGCAGTGCAGGCGCTCGAGGAACAGACGCACGTCGTCGCGAAGACGGTGACGGCGGAGATCCGCAGGTACGCCAGCACGCTCGACGACCTGGCCGCCGCGGCCGGTGCGCAGGCCCGGCTCGAGGCGTCGGAGTTCGCGGCGATCACGGCGAAGGTCGACCGGGAACGGTTCCCCGGGGCGACCGGTGTCTCGCTGATCATCCCGGCGACCACCGCGCAGATCCCGCGGCTGCAGGCGTACTGGCGGGCCCGAGGTGCTTCCGGTCTCGTCCTGAACCCGGCCCCCGGCACCGACTCGCACCTGTTCGTCGTCCTGCTCCGGTCTCTGGACGGCGCGACCGTGTCCATCGGCCGTGATCTCGCCCCGGCCGGGGCCGCCGTCGAGGCGCTCGACCTGTCGAGGCGCACCGGCAGGACCACGGTGAGCCGGGCCTATGTCTTTCTACGCGACGAGGTCCTGCCCCCGGAGCAGCGGCAGCTGTCGATCATCGTCGCCACCCCCGTCTACTCATCGTCGTCGGCGGCTGCGGACCGTGACCTGTTCCGGGGCTGGATGGTGCTCGGGGTGCGCGGCGGGGACTTCCTGCGGGAGAGCATCGGGGTGGTCGCCAGGAACGCCGTCGCCGTCACGCTGCACGACACGTCCCGGGCCGGGGAGCAGACGGTCCTGGCGAGGTGGGAACCCCCGGACGCGGTCGTCGGTGACATCGGCACGCGTACCGTGGCAATCGACGCCCCGCAGCGGGTCTGGCAGCTCAGCGTGTCCGCGACGAACCATCTGCTGCCCGGTCCCAGTCTGCACCTGGAAGCCCTCACCTGGCTTGCCGGCGGCGTCATCACCGTGCTGCTCGCCGTGCTGACCGCCGCCGTGACATCGTCGCGCGACCGGGCGTTGCTGCGCGTCGACGAGGCGACAGCCGCCCTGCGCGACGACATCAGCCGCCGCAAACAGGTCGAGGAGCGGCTACGCATGCGTGAGGAGGAGCTCGTCGGCTTCGCCGGGGTGATCGCCCACGACCTGCGTGGCCCGCTCGCCCGGATCAGCGCCTACACCGATTTCCTGCGCGAGGAGGCCGCGCCGCGCCTGGACTCCGAGCACCGCGAGTTTCTCGAACGCGTGCGGGGCGGCACGACGCGGATGCAACTCCTGCTCGACGACCTGCTCGACTATGCGACCGCGGACAACGGGTCGCTGCGGATCTCCCGGGTCGACCTCGCCGCCGTCGTGGCCGACATCATCGCGGAGCGTACGGGCGCTCCCGCGGAACAGGTCCCGCACATCGCCGTCGGGCCGCTGCCCGTCGTCGACGGCGACCCGACCCTGCTGCGGCAGGTCCTCGACAACATGATCGGCAACGCGCTGAAGTACACCGGGCCCGGGCAGATCCCCCACCTCGAGATCACCGCCCAGGAGCGGGGGGAGAGCTGGCGGGTGGAGGTCTCCGACCGGGGCATCGGCATCCCCGCCGGGGAGCGCGACAAGATCTTCGCCGCCTTCACCCGGGCCGGGACCAGCCTGGGTTACGAGGGCACCGGTCTCGGCCTCGCGATCGTGCAGCGCATCGTCGAGCGCCACGGCGGGCACGTCGGGGTGGACGGGAACGAGCACGGTGGCAGCGTTTTCTGGATCACCCTGCCGGCGGTCGGCTCGACCCCGGGTGCCCGCAGTCCGGCGGCCTCGGCCGTTTGAGGTCCTGGACGTCGCAGGAGGGCTACGTTCTGAGGGTGCCTGTCATGGGATCGGTCCGGCCTCCGCCGGGCATCGAGGAACTTCAGGCCTGGACATTGCAGGACGCCGCGCAGTTACGGGTGATGCGTGGGTCGCTGTTCGCGACGGTGACCGGTCAGGACCTGGTGGCTCAGTTCACCCTCGGCGGGGTCGCGGACCGGATGGTGCTGGTCGCCACGGAACTGGCCACCAACGCGCTGGTGACCGGTCTCCCGCCCACCACGGTGCGGCTGTGCCGCTGCGGCGCGGATTTCGTCCTGGATGTGGTCGACGGGGACCTCCGAACGCTGCCCGGGTCCGCCGCGGTGGAGGAATCCGGTAACACCCCGTTGTGGTTGCGGATGGCGCAACGGTTCTCGTCGGAGGTCGGCTGGTACGTGACCGGCTCCGGCAGGCACGTCTGGGCGCGGTTCCACGACGACGAACACCAGGAGGACCGTTGAGTCCTGCCGGTGCCGATCGCACCGACGGCTTCCTGGACGCGCTCCTGGACAGCCTCGCCGTCGGCGTCATCGCGTGCGACGACGCCGGGCGGATCGTGCTGATGAACCGGGCGTTGCGGGAGGTGCACGAGATCCCCGAGGGCGCCCAGCCGGCCGACTACGTGCCGGCCCTCGCCGGTGTGGTGCTCGACGTGCACGGGCGGCCACTCGTCCCGGCCGAGATGCCCCTCAACCGGGCCCGGTCGGGGGAGTACGTCGACGACACCGAGATCGTCATCGCCGTTCCCGGCCGGCGCAGGCGCACCTTCGCCGCCACGGCCCGTCCCATCACCGGCGCCGACGGCCACCAGCGGGGTGCGGTGGCGGTGACGCACGAGGTGACCGCGCTGCGCAGAGCCGAGCAGTTCCGCGAATGCCATCGCCGGGTGGGACGGGCACTCCGGACAGCCGACACGCTGCCGGCTGCCGCGCCGCCGGTGCTGGAAGCGGTCGGTACGACGCTGGGCTGGCCCGCCGCGGAACTGTTCCTGGTCGACGCCACCACCGGTGAGCTGCGAGCGGTGGGGCACTGGAGCGAATGGCGCGACGAGCCCGTGGACTTCTTCGACCACGTGCCAGTCAAGGGCCTCGGCGTCACCGGCCGGGTGTGGCAGGAAGGATCGCCGGTATGGATCCCGCAGCTGGCGGAGATCGCGGAGCGCGGGACGACGTTCGAGCGGGCCCGGGCGACCGTCTGCGTCAACCACGGGATCAACACCGTCCTGGCGGTCCCCGTGCAGGACGGCAACGAGGTGCTCGGGGTGCTGACCTGTTACGCCGGAGCGGCCGAGCTGGACGAGGACCTGCTGACGGTGCTGCTCGAAGGGATCGCCGCCCAGATCGGCGCCTTCGTCGCCCTGCGCCGGGCCGAGAGCCTCACCCGGGAGCTCGCCCGCATGCAGGACGACTTCGTCTCCCTGGTCGGCCACGAACTGCGCACCCCGCTGGCCTCCATCTCGGCCCACATCGGCATGCTCGGCGAGGACAGCGACCTGTACGACGCCGACAGCCGCACGATGATCGACTCCATGACCCGCAACGTCACCGAGCTGCACGGCATCGTCGGAAGCCTGCTCGACCTCGCGGGTCTCGAATCGGGGCACCTGCCGCTGTCCGTGCACGACGTCGACCTCTCCGCCCTGGTCACCGATTCCGCAGAGGCCGCCCGTGCCGAGGCGGCGCGGCGTGGTCTCGAGCTGGACGTCGAGGCCACCGGGGAGATCGTGATCGCCGGCGACCAGCGCCGGCTGCGACAGGTCACCAACCATCTGCTCGCCAACGCCATCAAGTACAGCGAGCCCGGCGGCGTCGTCCGGGTGGCGCTGACCCGTGCCGGGGACGTGGTGGAACTGTGCGTCAGCGATGCCGGTATCGGCCTGCCCGCCGGGGAGCACGAGCGGGTGTTCGACCGGTTCTTCCGGGGCAGCAACGTACGCCACCACGGCGTACCCGGCTCCGGGCTAGGGCTCAGTGTCGTGCGGACGATCGTGCGGCTCCACGGCGGCAGCATCAACCTGAGCAGCAACCGGCCCAGGGGCACGACGGTGGTGGTCCGGATCCCGCGCGGGTGACCTCGCCTCATTTCCAGACGTCGTCCAGTTCGCCCTTCCACCCGGCGAGTACCCGGTCCGGTTCTCCGTCCAGCACGGTGCGCAGCAGGCTCGCGTACACGTCCCGGAAGTCGGTGGTGTACCGGAGATCGCCGTTGTCGAGGTCGGTCAGGCTCGGGGCCTCGCCGTAGAGGCCGCCTCTGATCCGATTGCCGATCAGGAAGACCGATGACGCCGTGCCGTGGTCGGTTCCGTCGGAGGCGTTGGCTGCCACCCGGCGCCCGAACTCGGAGTAGATCGCCACCACGACGTCCTTGCCCTTTTCCGACCTGGTCATCCGGTCCATGAACGCGGCGAGCGGTTTGTCGAGGCGTTCGAGCTGTCCCTGCTGGGCGCCTTTCTCGTCGGCGTGCAGGTCGAACCCGCCGAGCGACACCGAGTAGACGCGGGTCACGGCGCCCGCCTCCACACATCGGGCTACCTGATCGAGCTGCTGCTGCAGCGGCCCGGCGGCCCCGCCCGTCGCGGTGGCGCCGGGCTCCTCGGCGTTGTCGTCGGGTGTCTCGTCCGGCGCCGACTCGGCGACATCGTCCATCAGGTCCTGGACGCGGCTCAGGTCGGTGAAGCAGCCCGCAGCCCGGGCCAGCGCCGCGGTGTCCTGCGCCGACGCGGTGCCGAAGGCCTTCAGCAGCTGGGGGGTCACGGATTTCGGCAGCTTCAGCGCCCCGCCGGGCACGGTTGCCCCGGCGCTGGTCGCACCGGCGAGCAGCGGTGGCAGTACGGGTTCGAACGAGATCGCCAGGCGCGGATCGCCGCCGGCCGTGTCGAGCCAGCGCCCGATCCAGCCGGTCGGCTGGGGCCGGACCGGGTCCGCGGTCTGCCAGATGTCCATCGATCGGAAGTGGCTGTGGTCGGGCTTGGGATAGCCGACGCCGCGGACCACCGCCACCCTGTCCGCGCCGTAGAGCTTGTGCAGCCCGGCCAGACCGGGGTTGAGCCCGAATCCGTCGTCCAGCCGCAGCACCTGGTCGGGCGGATAGGCCAGGGTGGGGCGGGCCTTGGCGTAGGCGTCGTCGCCGTACGGGATGACGGTGTTCAGGCCGTCGTTGCCACCGTAGAGGGTGATCAGGACGAGAGTTCCGGCCCCTTCCGGGCGGTCGTCGCCGGAGCCGAGGATGTCGGCCAGGCCGTACGCGGTGCCGCCGGCGACGAGGGCCGCAGCCCCGGTCACGCCGCTGGCGAGCAGGAACTTGCGGCGGGTCAGCAGGTCCATGACGGTTCCTCTCTCAGTGCACGGCGTATTCGGGAGTGGCCAGCCCGAGCGTGATCAGTTTCTTCGGGTCCTGCGCCGCGGGGGCGAGCACGGCGGCGGTGCGGTCGGTCCACCGGTCGATCACGAGCAGCCGGGCCAGGGCGTCCAGACGGTCCGGCCGGGCAGCCTGTTCCAGCGTCGCGACGGCCCCCGGGGCCAGCGTCACCAGGTTCGGTGCGCTACGGAGCCGGACCTGGGCCGATGCGGTGGTCAGCCATGCGGCACCGGCGGGCCAGCCCCCGACGGACGGCGGCCGGAACGGCACCTGACCGAGCGCCCGCATCATGGCCGACAGCTGCTTGAGCTGCTTGTCGTCGAGCTTGCCGGCATCGATGCCGAGCTGGCGGACCGCGCTGACGACCCACTCGACGGGTTGCTTGACGAGCTGCCCGTTGGTCGCCGGGAACTCCGGGTCGAGAACCAGGGCGTGCAGCATCGCGGTCACATCACGTCCCGGCCCGAACGCCGTGACCAGCCGCTCGACCACCGCCGCCGATGGTGGTGCACCGGAGCCGTAGCGCAGCCAGAGACGTGCGGCGAGGAACGGGGCGTGCGCCCGATGACGGACCAGCAGGTCGGCGTACCCGTCGAGATCGATGACGCCAGTCGTGCCGAGCAGCGTCACCGGGCTCTGATCGTGCCTTTTCGGCATCAGCCTCGAGGTGCCCGCGCCGCGGTCGACCGTCCAGCCGGTCAGCACCCGGGCGCCGGCCCTTACATCCTCCTCGGTGTAGTGCCCGACACCGAGGGTGAACAGTTCCATCAATTCGCGCGCGAGGTTCTCGTTGGGTGCCCTGGCGGTGTTCTGCTGCCCGTCGAGCCAGAGGATCAGCGCCGGGTCACGCAGCATGGCCCGGATGAAAGGCCCGGTGTCGCCGGTGCCGTAGCGCCTGAACGTCTGCTGCTGGCGGTACATCAGCGCCGCCGACTTGACCTTTTGGATGCTGGTTGCCCAGTGGCCGTGCCAGAAGAAGGTCAGCTTCTCGCCGGCGGTGCCGTCCGCCGCCATCTGCCGCAGCCACCAGCGATCGAGTTCGGCATTCTGCTGGGCCCGCGCCTCGCGCCGGGCATCGCGGTCCGCGTCCTGAGCGAGCGGTGGGCCGGTGCTCAGGTCGGGGCCCGGTGGCGCGGTCCGGTGTGCGAGAGCGGCCGAGATCGTGGCGGCGGCGCCGGTCTCCCCGGCCTTGTCCACCTCGGTCGCGGTAGGCCCGAACGTGAGGCGGCGAAGCACGTGGGAGACGGTCTGACGGTCGGTCATGCCCCGAACGTAGGGCGGTAATGTACGAGGACGGTAAGGGCGATGTCAGCGCGCGGCCAGGGTTCTCGTATCTCAGGGGTTCGGCGACCGTGACGCCGTGGCGTATCCCGATTCCGGCGTGGCAAACGTGTCGTGGAGCACTCTTTTGGCGGCGTCCGCCCGCATCCACGGACGGCTACGGCGCCGAATGCTGGGTATGGCGTCAACTGTGGGTTCCGTACTGCACGAGGTGAGCCGGGCCGCGTCCGTGCTCGATGTGCTCCGTGCCGACCGGGGCGCCGCCGTGCGGCCGTACCCGGCGATGAAGCAGCTGGCGGCGGCGGTCGACGGGGCCGACGAGCTCGCGGCGGTGGCAGCGGTGCACGGCATCGGTGCGGTCGATGACGACGAGGCGGATGCCGTGCTCTCGCGGCTGCTGTCACATCCGAGGACCTTCCTGCGCGAGCACGCGGCCTGGGTCCTGCAGTCCAGGCTGCCGCGGCTCGACGCGATCGACCGTCTTGCCGGTGTCACCGCCGGGGGTGGCTTCTCCGGCATGCTCGCCCAGCGGACCCTGGAGAGCTGGGGCGGCCCGGCGGGTGACCACATCGCCGCCGCACTCCTGCGGCTGCTGGCCGGGGCCCACGATCCGCAGGTCCGCGCGCGCCTGGCCGAGACGCTCGGCCTGGTCTCCGGCGACAGGGCGGCGGAGACCGTCCGCTGGATCGCGCTCGACCCGGACGAGAGCCCCGCCGCCCGGGCCCGGGCCGTTGCCGCACTCGGCGACCGGTACGGCGACCCGGCCGCGATGACGGCGATCGGTTCCCTCCTGGCGGCGGACGGTGAACCCGGGGCGGCGGCCCGGCTGGCCGCCGTCGACCTCGGCATGGTGGCCGGTGCCGCCCCGTTCGGTGCCGCCCCGGACGGCGCCGGACAGGGCTTCCGGATCGCTCAGCTGTTCCTGCACGCGGACATCGACCGGGAGCTGAGCCGCGCCGGTGCGGGCGACAACGGCGGTGTCGCCACCCTGCTGGTCCGGCTCGGGGACGCGCTTGCCGCCCGGCCCGGCGTGGGGCGGGTGCTGACCCTCTCGCGGGGCACCGCGGAGCATGCGCTCACCACCCTCACGAGCGGCGAGAAACACGTGCTCGCGGCCCTGCCCATGCCGGGACCGGCGGTGAACGCGGTGAACGCCTGGCCGGCCCGGGTCGCCGTGCGGCGCGGCATCCGCCGCCTGCTGCGCGCCTACCGGGTGGACGCGATCCACCTGCGGATGGCGGAGGTGGGCAGCCTGGCCGCGGCCGAGGTGGCAGCGGAGCTGAACATCCCCGTCGTGTTCACCCTGGCGCCCGACCCCCACACCACCATCGACGCTCTGGAACGTACGGGTGGCCTGCGCCGCGACAATTTCGGCGTGATCGACGAACGCGAGCACTACTGGTTCCGGGCGCGGCTGGTGCAGCGGCTCGCGGCCTCGGCTGCTCACGTCGTCCTCTTCCCCCGCCCGGAGGTGGCCCGGGACATCGAGGCGCTCACCGGGATCGACGTCGACGGCGGGGCCGGCCGGTTCAGCGTCGTCGCGGAGGGTATCGACCTGCAGGTCAGCCTCGCGGCGGCCGCAGAGGGGGCGGACCCTGGCGGCGCAGCCGGGCTCGAGGCTCTCGTGGCGGCACTGCCACCGCGGCGGCACGGCCTGCCGCTGGCCGTGAGCGTCGGCCGGCTGCACCGCGTGAAAGGTATGGCCACGCTGGTGCAGGCCTGGGCCCGGGACCCGGCGCTGCGCGAGCGGTGCAACCTGCTGATCGTCGGCGGTGACCTGAGCGATCCGTCGCCGGACGAGCGCGAGCAGCTCGACCTCATCGCGCTGGTGCTGAAGGAGCACCCGGAGGCCGCCGACGGGCTGATCATGCCCGGTCACCGCCCCCACGGCGTGGTCGCCCGCTGGCTCGCCGCCGCCTGTGCGGGCCGCGAATCGCTGATCGGTTCCGGCAGTGTCTACGTGTGTGGCAGCCTGAAGGAGGAGTTCGGTCTCGCCCTGCTGGAAGCGCTCGCGGCCGGGTTGGTCGTGGTCGGTCCGGACGCCGGGGGACCGGCGACCTACATCGAGCACGGCGTCACCGGCGTGCTCGTCCGGCCCGGGGACCCGGCCGAGCTGGCGGTCGCCTTCCTCGCCGCGCTGGAGCTGGCCGCACAGCCCGCGGCTCCGCGGATCGAACGGGCGCGCGACCGGATCAGTGACGGATTGACCGTAGAGTCCATGGCAGCTGCCCTGACCTCAATCTATGCCTCGGTGACCGCCCAGGAGCCCCGCTCATGACCTTGCTGGTGATCAGCCCGGACTACGCCTCCCACCTGCTGCCGCTGGCGGCCCTCGCCACCGCGTGGCAGCGGGCCGGTGACCGGGTCGTGGTGGCGACCGGCCCGGCGACCGCGGCGCTGGCCGGTTCGTTCGGTTTCGAGCACACCGAGCTCTCGCTCGGCCGCGGCTCCAATCCGGGCGTGATCCGGGCCGAGCAGCAGCCGGCGGGTGAGGACGACGCGCTGCGCGGGTTCTTCGCGGCGACCTACCGCGGGATGGCCGAGACGTTGCGCTTCCAGGCCGAGGCACGCCGCAACGACCTGCTCTGGGAGCCGGTCGACCGGGCGCACGCGGTGCTGAAGGTGATCGAGCAGGTCCGGCCGGACCGGATCATCGTCGACCATCTCGCCTTCAGCGCGCGGCTCGCCCTTCAGTCGGCTGCCATCGCGTACGTCGACGTCGTGCTCGGTCATCCGTCGGCGCTGCCCGTCGGTGCCGAGGTCTACGGCTATCCGATAGCGTGGCCGGCCGCCTTCCACCCCGGGGAGGCCGAGCTCGCCGAGCTGCACCGGATCTGTGAAACCGTGCGTGACGGGTTCACCGACGAATGGAACGCCGCCCTGCACACCCTCGCGCCCGGTGCCACGCCCGTGACGGACGCGTTCACCGGACATGGCGACCTGGTGCTCTACAACTACCCGGCGGCGCTGCACGACACGGCCCGTACGCAGCAGCTGCCGGTGCCGCACGCCTTTCTCGGGTCCGCGGCCCGCACGGAGACGCCCACGGCGGACATACGCGCGTGGATGGACGCAGGCGACCGGCCGTACGTCTATGTCAGCTTCGGCAGTTTCCTGTCGGCCCGGGCGGACGTGCTGAGCACGGTCATCACCGCGCTGGGCCGCACGGGCCTGCGGGTGGCGCTGGCGACCGGGTCGGCCCAGGGCCTGCCGCCCACCCCGGCCGACTGGCTCGTCGCCACCTACCTGCCGCAGACCGCGCTGCTGGCCGGGGCGGCGCTGGCCATCACCCACGCGGGCAACAACAGCGTCACCGAGGCCCTCACCGCGGGAGTGCCCATGCTCGCGCTCCCGTTCTCCACCGATCAGTTCGCGGGCGCGGCAGCTGTCGAGGCCGCCGGGGTCGGCATCGCCCTGGACCCGAACGCCGCGACGGCACCCGAGATCGCCGGCGCGGTGGAGCAGGCGCTCGGCTGTGCACCGGCAGCCCGCGCGATCGGTGAGCGGCTGCGGGGTGACCCCGGGCCCGGCGTCGCGTACACCCTGGCTCAGAATCACCTGCCCGGCCACCCGCCGCGATGAGATCTGCCGACACGTAATCCGGCTCTCCTGCATCCAGCGGGCCCCCGGGGAACGAACAACGGAGGAACCAGGTGCGGAAGGGAGGTCGATGAACTCCGACGACGAGCTGGCCGGGCAACTGCGGGACGGGGACGAGAAGGCACTGCGTGCTGCGTACGACCTGTACGGCGCCGCGGTGCTCTACCTCGCACAGCGGCTGCTGGGCAACCGGGCCGACGCCGAGGACGTCACGCAGCTGACGTTCGTCGCGGCCTGGACCGGGCGGGACACGTTCGACCCCGAGCGGGGGAGCATGCTCGGTTGGTTGCTCGGGATCGCCCGGCGCAAGGCCGTCGACCGGATGCGCTCGGCCGCACGCAGTGACCGGATCACGGAGACGGTTCGGGCCCAGCTGCCCCTGGCGGAGCCGCCCGAGACGCCCGACCGTATCGTCGACCGGCTGATCGTGGCGGACGAGCTAGGCCGGCTGCCGGAGGATCAGCGCCGCACCCTGCAACTGGCGTTCTTCGACGATCTGACCCATCCCCAGATAGCCGCTGTCACGGGGTTGCCCCTCGGGACGGTCAAGAGCCATATCCGGCGCGGAATGGCCAACCTGCGACGACGGTGGGAGGTGGACGGTGGAACATCTGGATCCCGATCGGCTGGTCCTTCTCGCGCTCTCTGAGGACAGCACCGAGCCGGACGAATCGATGCATCTCGCCGTGTGCCCTGGCTGCCGCAGCGACTTCGAGAGCCTGCACCATGTCGCGACCCTCGCCGCCGAGGGCCCGTCCCTGGGGGAGCAGTCCGCTGCGCCGGATCGGATATGGCAGGCGATCGAGTCCGAGATCGCGCAGCTGAACCGGCCCGTACGGGTGCCCGACCAGCCCGGCGACAACCGCGCGTTCCCGCCGGCGACCCGGCGACGGCCGCGACGACTGCTCGCGCCGGTGCTCGCGGCGGCCGCGGCGGCCGTGCTGGCGGTGGCGGGCACGCTGGCGGTGACCCGGACAGCGGATCGGCAACCACCCGACCACGTGGCCGCCCATGCCACGCTGAGCCCGCTGCCGGAGGTTCCACCCGCCGCGCACGGCTCCGCCACCGTGCTGACCGACGGCACCATCGAGATCGACACCCGCGATCTGCCGCTGACCACCGGCTTTCACGAGGTGTGGCTGATCGACCCGGCCGACACCACCAGGATGGTGGCGCTCGGCAATCTCTCCCAGGACCAGGACGCGCTGCTGCCGGTGCCGCCCGGCGTGGACCTGAACCGCTACCGGCTGGTCGACGTCTCCGACGAACCGCACGACGGCGACGCGGCCCACTCCGGGCACAGCCTGCTCCGCGGAACTCTGACGTCCTGAGTGCATCCGCAGGGCCGGTCCCCGGCGAAGTACGGGGTGGTGGGGCTCCCTCCACCCCGTACCCGAGAGGAACGTCCTATGAGGTTCACTCGCGCTGCCGCTGTTGTGGCCGCCGTCGTCGTCGCGGTGCCCCTGGCAGCCGGCCCGGCCGCCGCGACCGGTAAGTCCAAGCCGCTCGGCACCAGGTCGCTGGCCGCGGTGCTGACCGCCGACAAGAGCGGATTCGACCACAACGGCCGCGACTACGACATCCTGACAGCGGCGGTGCTCGCCGTGCTCAAGGCGAAGCCGGGCAGTCCCGTCGGCGTCCTGACCGACGGCACGACCGCGCTGACCGCCTTCCTGCCCAGCGACACGGCGTTCGAGCGGCTCGTCGCCGACATCCAGCACACCAAGCGCCTGCCGAGCGAGAAGGCCGCCTTCACCGCGGTGGCGGGCCTCGGCATCGACACCGTCGAGTCGGTGCTGCTCTACCACGTCGTCCCGGGCGCCACGATCAACCGCAAGGCGGCGCTCAAGGCCGACGGAGCCCGCCTGACCACCGCCGCCGGTTCCACCGTCAAGGTGGACGTCTACGGATACTGGCGCAAGAGCGTCAAGCTGATCGACGCCGACCGCAGCGATCGCGATCCCCGCGTCATCCGGTTCGACCTCAACAAGGGCAACCGGCAGATCGCTCACGGCATCGACCGGGTGCTGCGCCCGATCGACCTGCCCTGATGTAGCGGGCACCGCTGCGACGCGACGGCCGCCACCGCCGGCGCGTCGCAGCGGCCGGGATCGATGGTGACGGAATCGGGGGGACACCTGTACCCTTCGCCGGGCTCCCGCAAACCCGGAAGGTTCCTCACGTCGTGCGCGCGTTGTTCGTGATCGCTGTAGCTGTGCTCGCAGGTTTCGTCCTCAGTCCCCTGATGCGCGCCGACGCCGGCTGCACGCCGGCACCCGCCGCATCGGCCTCATCCTCCGCTCTGGACGGCTGGAGCAAGGAGCAGATCGCCAACGCGCGGCTCATCGTCACCATCGGAGACGAGCGCGGTGTCCCCGTCGAGGGGCAGGTCATCGCGGTCGCCACCGCCCTGCAGGAGTCGAGCCTGCGCAATCTGCGCGGCGGTGACCGGGACTCCGTGGGGCTGTTCCAGCAGCGGGCCAGCCAGGGCTGGGGGACACCCCGGCAACTCGCCGACCCGGCGTACCAGACCCGGAAGTTCTACAACAAACTGCTCACTGTCGACGGATGGCAGGACATGCGGCTCACCGACGCCGCCCAGGCGGTCCAGATCTCCGGGCGCCCCGAGGCGTACGCGAAGCACGCCCCCGCCGCCACCCGGCTGGTCGAAGCACTGACCGTCCGGGCCGCCTGCGCGCACTGACCTTCACCACGCGAAGCGTTCCCGGTGCAGCCTGCCGGGCGCGACCCCGGCCCGGCGGGTGGAGCGGACCACGGCGGCGGTCCAGGCGTCCGGGCCGCAGACGTAGACGTCGTGGCGGGTGATGTCCGGGGCCAGCTCGCGCAGGGCCTCGGTGCCGGTGTAGTCGGCGTATTCGAGGGGCAGCCAGGATCCGGGTGCGGCGCGGGGGCCGACGAGCGGGACCAGGCGTACGCCCCGGTGCTGGGCGAGCCACTCCAGCTCGTCGAGGAAGGCGACGTCGTGGGCGTACCGGGTGCGGTAGACCAGGGTGGCCGCTCCGTGGGCGTACGGCAGATCCCAGAGCAGGGCCAGCAGGGGAGTGACGCCGACCCCACAGCCGAGCATGGTCACCGGTCCGCCGCGATAGGTGGCGGCGGTCATCCGCCCGTACGCTCCCTCGATCAGCACCAGGGTGCCGGGTCGCAGCGCGGCTACCCGGGCGCTGCCGCTGCCGACGGTTTTCACGGTGATGCGCAGGCCCTCGCGCCGTGGCGGGCCGGACAGCGAGAACGGGTTGCCGCGCAGCACACCTTTGCCGTCCAGGAAACGCCAGACGAAGAAGTGCCCGGCCCGCGCCGGCAGTTGCTCCAGACGTCTGCCCCGCAGGTAGACCGAGACCAGGCCCGGGGCCTCCGGAGCGACGCGGTCGACCACCAGTTGGTGCCGCAGCGTCCGCCAGACGGGCACTCCCAGCCGGAAGGTGAGCATCGCGCCGGCCACCACGACGTAGACCGACCAGCCGGCGAACCGCGCCACCGGGTGCCGGAAGTCGCTGCCGAGCGCGATCTCGTGCGGCACGGCGAGACCGACGCCGAGGTAGGCGTACAGATGCAGCAGGTGCCAGGCCTCATAACTCGTCCGCCGGCGCACCCACCGCACCGAGGTCACCACCACCAGGATCAGGGCGGCCAGGGCCGCAACGGCCAGGACCATGCTCGGGTACGCCAGGAGCGCCCACAACCGCACGAACGGGCGGCCGCCGAGTGCCAGGACCACATGCGCGAGGAGCAGTGCGAACGAGGTGACGCCGGTCCAGCGGTGCCAGCGGGTGAGCGTGTCCTGTCCGTACGCCCGCTCGACCCAGGGGATACGGGCCATCAGCAGCACCTGCAACAGCAGCAGGTCGGTGCCGGTGAGCCCGGCCAGCCGGCCCCACGCCGCACTCCCCGTGGGCGCGCCCTCCCGTCCGGCCAGCCAGAGCAGGACGACGGTGAGCAGGCTGAGAGCCGCCACCGATTTCGTGGTGATGCGCAAGCGGATCCCTGCTTGTCGGGTCTTGTCGAGGGAGCCGCAGGGCCTGCACAGCGAGCAGGCCCTGCGGCGGGTGGGACGGTCTAGCCGCAGTGCCACAGCCATAGGCAGTGCCACGCCCGGGGCTTGGCGTGGTGCCGGACGGGCGGATTCGCGTTACCGGCCGGGGCCGGGGCCGGGGCTGTGGTCGTCGTCGTGGTCGCAGCGGGGGTCGTTGCCGCCGGTACCGTCGCCGGCTTAGCCGTGGTTGCGGTTGCTCCCGGAGTCACCGCCGAGCTGGTCACCGTGGTCGCGGGGGAGGCTGCGGGAGTCGTCGGGACCGGTTTGCCCGGGCTTCCCCCGGAACCGGTGTTCTTCGCGGTGAAGTGACCGCACTTGCTGGTGTCCTTGGCGTTGAGGCAGTTGTCGGTGAGGGTCTGCAGCGTCTTCTGGTCCCAGGTGTTCCAGAAGTCGACGTGTACGGAGTAGACGTTGCCCGACGAGAAGGTGATGTCGCCGGTGTCGGGGCTGTCGAAGTCGTACGTGGCGTGGAACCCGATGTGTGGCAGGGCGTGCGGGAACCCCTTGGGGCAGTCGCCGCCGCTGGGGAACCGCATGTGCTCGATCGCGTTACCGGCCACCGTGATCCCGTCCCAGCAGGACGGGAAGTCCACCCGGAGCTGGATGCCGACGGAACCGGTGCAGTCCGTCGGAGGTTCGCGGCGGCTGTAGTCGATCTGGGAGTTGTTGTGGCACCCCCAGTAGATCTTCCCGGGACCCTTGCGGGCCTCGTCAGCGGTGGTCGCGTTCTTGTCGCCCACGATCATCTTGAAGTCCGCCGGGAACGGCTCGACGGTGGCGGCGTTGTACGCGGTGGCGGTGTAGTAGACGACGGCGCCGTCCGGGTGCACCGCCTTGCCGTCGCGGTACAACGTCGGCGCCCAGTAGGCGCCGCGGTCGTTGTTCACGCAGGTACTCGTCACACCGTCCATCGACTCGTACATCGAGTAGGCGTTCGTGGAGGCGTTCCCGAGGAAGTCGTGCAGATGAGAAGCCCCCGGCTGGCCGGGAAACACGATGGGGTCGTCCGGCGCCGAATGGCTGTAGGCACAGTCGATCTTCCAGAGCGAGCGGCCCTCCACGGCCTGAGCCGCGGTTCCGGTGACGCTGAACAGCGTGCCGGCGGCCACGGCACACGCCGCGAACCAGGCCAGCACCCGGGTTGTTCTCCGCATGAAAAGAAACCCTCCTGGAAATTGCGCACACCGGTTGAGGGGTGGTGTTCCCCGGCCCCGGTGCCTGTCAGCATCAGGTCCGGGACCGAGCCGATCCGGTTGCCGCTGGGACGCGGATTTAATGGCGGCCATCGAAACCGGCTGCCATCGCGCCTGGTAGGCGCCACATATCAATTTTCGGGGAGGGTGTGAATCACATCTATCCGGATGGATCGGCGGGTAGCCTGCCCCGTGTGAACGACTGGTCCCGAGTGATGAATACGGCCCGGCCCCTCGGCCGCCGGGCTCTCCTGGCAGCGGTAACCGCCGCGACACTCCCCGTGTCTTTATCTTCTCGTGACGACCGTGGCATTCATCAGCCGGGAATCGTCAGTCCGCCGATGCCTTTTCTGGCCCTGGCCGGATTCGACCTGCGAAGCACCTCTGCTCAGGAGGCCCGGCGGTTGCTTCAGGGCTGGACGGCGAGCATCGGCAGGCTCGGCGACTCCCGGCGTACGGTCACCATCGGTTTCGGTCCCTCGATGTTCGACCGCGTGGCGGAGCTGGCCGATCGGCGTCCCGGGCCACTGCAACCCCTTCCGCCGTTCCCGGGTGAGGCGATCGACGACCGCGCCAGCCATGGCGACATCTGTGTGCAGGTGTGCGCCACCACTCCGGCGGCAGCGGCCGACGGTCTGCGTACCCTGCTGAACATCGCCCGCCCGCAGGCCGGATTACGCTGGCGCCAGTTTGGATACCGCGATCAGGACGGCACCGCCGATCCGCGTAACCCGTTCGGATTCCGCGACGGCACCGCCAATCTCGACCTCGCCGGGCGCGACCTGTGGGTGTCGGACGGGAACGGCTGGATGAACGGGGGCACCTATCTCGTCATGCGCCGGATCAGGCTGCTCCTGGACACCTGGGACCGCACGGCCCTGGCCGACCAGGAGGCGATGATCGGCCGGGCCAAGGGAAGCGGCGATCGCATCGGTGCGGGCCACGCCGGGTTGGCGGCGCCGGGCGGCAACAACGGGGCGACCATGCTGCGCCGCTCGTACTCCTATGACGGTGGGGTCGACGTCAACGGCCTGCAGGACTCCGGGCTGATCTTCCTGGCGTACCAGCGGGATCCGGGCCGGCAGTTCGTCCCCGTCCAGAGAAGACTGGCCGCCGGCGACCCGCTCAACGCCTTCAGCCAGCACGTCGCCAGTGGCGTATTCGCGTGTCCACCCGCCTCTTTCCTGGGCGAGGGGCTGCTGCTGTGACCGGGCGGGTACTGGTTGCGGGGCTTGCCCTGGTCCTGAGCGGATGCGGAAGTCCCGCGCCGGAGGATCCTCCCCATGCCTCGGAGTGGGACATCAACGCCATGGCCACCCCCTGCCGGCTCGTCACGCAGGATGAGGTCAGCCAGGTGACGGGGCGGACGGCCGCAGCGGGGGTCAGGCTGGCGACCTGGCCACCGCTGTGCCAGTTCGTGCTCCAGCCGGGCGGGACGCTGGTGTATGTCGGCGACAACCCGCAGGCGACCGGCCGGCAGGAGTTCGACCAGCTTCGCAACAGCGGGCAGGCGACCGAACCGGTGACCGGCCTCGGCGACCGGGCGTACTGGGTCCCCGAGCTGACCACGCTGCACGTCATGATCGGCACGGCGCATCTGAAAGTGGTGTTCGCCGGTCCCGGCGTTCCCGCCGCCGGCGCCGCCCGCTCAGCCGCGGAAAAGCTGGCCGCGCCCGCCATCAGCCGGCTCGGTCAGCAGGGCGCGTAACTGGGCCAGGCCCTTCGAGGTCTGGCTCTTCACGGTCCCCGGACTGATCCCCAGCGCCCGCGCCGTGTCCTCGGGGGTGAGGCCGGCGAGGTGGCGGAGAACGACGCAGGCGCGCTGCCCGGCCGGCAAGAGGAGTAGGGCAGCGCGCAGATCGACCACCGCTGCGACGTCGGGCCCATGATGGAACCAGGCCACCATCGGGCCCAGCAGATTCTTGCGCTGCCGTTCCCGGGCGGTCCGATGGACCTGATCGGCGGCCATGTTGACGACTATCCTGCGGACATAGGCGAACGGGTGGGCGGCAGTCCGCACCCGCTCCCAATTCTCCCAGGCGGCACTCAGCGCCGCACCGGCAATGTCGTCTGCGTCGGCGCTGCTCCCGGTCAGCGAATGGGCGAGCCGCACTAGATCGCGATGCCAGCGACGGTAAAACGCGTCGAACGACAGGCAGTCGGGCCGCCCGTCGCTCATTCATTCTCCCGGCATCACCTGTTTCCCGTCGCCGCCCGACGGATGCGCAAAAGGCTAAATAGCGGTGATCGGGGTGTCAAATATTTGCCAGAAAAAATGCGAGAGCGGCAGTCGCTCCGAAATATCTATTATTGGGTGAGACGTGGATCACGTCCTTATGAAATGCGCGCGATACAGCTTTCGGCAACCCGGCTGCGAGAGCCGGGTTGCCGGTGATCAGGGTCAGGATCAAGGTCTCCAGGGTGGGCGCGAAGCGGATGCGCAATGCCTTGAGGACCGCGGACTTGGCGAGGTGGCCGCGGCGGCGCAGCACCTGCCCCGCGAGGACCATTCACGGCACCTGCTGATGGCGAACCGGTACAACGCCGACCTGCTGCGGGACGGCGAGCTCTGGGTCATGCGGCATCTGGTGGTCGGCAACGTGTGGATCTCCGGAGATCCGGCCGTACTCAGCGGTGTCGGAGGAAGTTTTACTTGATCTCGTTGTTCCACATGCGCAGGACCGCGCATCGGCCCTCGTCGTCGAGGGTGACCACCCACAGGTCGTCGAAGGTGCCGAGCTCGCGGTAGGCGCCGACACCCTTCACGGCGAACGTGTCGCCGTTGATGGCGAGCAGCTCCCAGTCAAAGGTCCAGCCGCCCTGCTGCCCAGTCCGCTGCCTGCTTCTCGGTGATCTTCATGCGATCAGCCTCGCGCTGATGCGGTGAACGGAGAAAGGTTGCCTCCTCCTGGGTGTGCGACGCCCAGGAAGAGGTCGGCCGAGGGGTTATGCGACGGGGACGACCGGGTTGACGAACCGGCTCGCGGGAGCGGATCCTCGAGGCCGCAGCCGACCTCTTCTACGGCAACGGCGTCAACGCGACCGGGCTCGCCGAGCTCGCCGAGGCGGCCCACGTCTCCAAGCGCACGCTCTACCAGCACTTCCGCACCAAGGACGAGCTGGTCGAGGCCTGCCTGCGGCGTTTCCAGGACGACCAGGTCCTCGGCAACGAGCTGGCCCTCGAGCGCACCGACCTGCCCCCGGTGGAACGGCTGCTGGCGCTGTTCGTGCCGCCGAACGGCGATCTCCCGCTGCGCGGCTGCCTGTTCAGCAACACCGCCGTCGAGATCGCGGACACCGAGCACCCGGTCCGGGTCTTCGTCGCGGACCACAAACGGGACTTCGCGGCCCGCGCCGCTGCGATCGCAGGCGACGCCGGCGCGGCCGACCCCACGGCCCTGGCCGATCAGTTGGCCATCCTGTTCGACGGCGCGAGCGCCCGGGCGGCCGCTCTCAACGACATCGCACCGTACGCCCAGGCGCGCACCGCCGCGGCCACACTGATCACCCACGCGATCCCAAAGCCGTAGCCAGCCGTACGCGTTCCGCCCGTGAGACCGAGACGGGCCGGCCCGCACCGACCCCACCGTCGACAGCGAGGTTGACGCCGGTGACGATGCCCGCCGCGTCCCCGGCCAGCCACAGCGCGGTCTGCGCGACGTCCTCGGCGCTGACCGGGCGCCGAACGGCCTGGTAATCGCCCATCATCAGGGGGAAGGCGCCGGCGAGCTGATCGGCGGTCCGGTCGGCGACGGCGGGGTCGAGCCCGGCGCCCTTGCCGAAGATGCCGGTCAGGACGACGCTCGGCGCGATGCTGTTCACGCGTACGCCACTCTCGCCCAGTTCGACCGCGGCGCACCGGGTCAGATGGATGATCGCCGCCTTGGCCGCCGAGTAGTCGAGCCCCGACCAGCCCGCCTCGGTGCCACTGACACTGGCCATGTTGATGATGCTGCCCGAGCCCTGCGGAACCATGACCCGGGCGGCGTACTTCATGCCCAGCAGCACGCCGTACAGATGAACGTCCATCACCTCCCGGAAAGCCGCGAGGTCGACATCGGCGACGTCGACCCAGTGCCCCGGGCCGCCGGCGTTGCTGACCATGACGTCGAGCCGGCCGTGCCGCTCGGTGGCGTACTCCACGAGGGCCCGGACATCCTCCTCGGCGGAGACATCGGCTCGCCGGAACGTGGCGGCGTCGCCGAGCTCGGCGGCAACCCGCATACCCTCGGCCTCCCGCCGCCCGGCGAGCACCACCTGCGCCCCCTCGCCGACGAAGAGCCGGGCAATACGCGCCCCGATACCGCTGGTGGCACCCGTGACGACAGCCACCTTGCCGGTCAATGAACCCACAGTGCTCCTCATGATCGACAGTGATCCGCAACGACGACTCTCGTGCCGGGCGGGAGGGCGAGCAAGGGTGTGTGGTCCTGGGTGTGGCGCACCCAGGACCAATCGGGATCGGGGACCTACCAGGGGATGTCTCCCGTACGTCCGGAGAACGTCCCGGTCGGCGCGCCGGCACCCAGAGCGGCGAGTCGTACGATCGGCTCGGCGCCCTCCTGGACCGTCTGGGCGGCCTGGTTGTTCGTCAGGTCGGTCGCCGTGGGGCCGGGGTCGGCGGCGTTGACGCGGATGCCGGGCAGGCCCTTCGCGTACTGCACGGTCAGCATGGCGACCGCGGCCTTGGACGAGGCGTAGACGGGTACGGCCCACCGGTGCTCGAAGCGTTCCGGGTCGGTGACGATGCCGAACGAGCCGAGCCCGCTGCTGACGTTCACGATCGCGGCGCCGTCCGAGGCCCGCAGCAGAGGCAGGAACGCACTGGTCACGCGGACGATGCCGAAGACGTTGACGTCGTACACCCGACGCGTGTCCTCACCGGTCGCGTCCTGGGCGCCGGCCCATCCGTCGGTGACGCCGGCGTTGTTGATCAGAACGTCGAGCCGGTCCTCGTGCTTGGCGAGCAGGGCGGCGGCGTCGGCGACGGAGGCGTCGTCGGTGACGTCCATGACGAGCAGGTGTGCGCCTTCGCCGAGCCGGTCGGCGGCCGCGCGGCCCAGCTTCTCGTCGCGGGCGGTGATGTAGACCTTGTGACCCAGCTCGACGAGCTGGCGTGCCGTTTCGTAGCCGAGGCCTTTGTTGCCGCCGGTGATCAAGGTGACTGTCATGGGATCGACTCTCGGGGCGCGCCGCTGACGGAAGGTAAGCCCTGCTCATCCTGGGTGCGCCAGGGACAGCTTCAGCGACGGGGACGCCTCTACGCTGGGTGGATGGAGACAGCCAACGCGCTCGGGGAGTTTCTGCGAGCCCGGCGGGCCGCGGTCACGCCCGAGGACGTGGGGCTGGCGCCCGGCATCCGCCGCAGAGTCCCGGGCCTGCGCCGCGAGGAACTGGCGCTGCTGGCCGGCATCAGCCCGGACTACTACCTGCGCCTCGAGCAGGGGCGGGACCGGCATCCGTCGCATCAGGTCGTGGCGGCGCTGGCCGTGGCGCTGCGGCTCGACGAGATCGCGACGGCGCACCTCCACGGGCTCTCGTCGCCGCCTCCGCGTCGTTCCGTGCGCCGCCGGGCGGAGAAGGTCCCGGCGGGGACCAGCCGGTTGGTTGCCGAGTTGCCGCTGCCGGCGTACGTGGTGGGTAGGTATTTTGATGTTCTGGCGGCCAACCCGATCGCGGGAGTGCTGTCGACCAGCTTCATGGTGGGCCGCAACATCGCGCGTCAGCTCTTCCTGGACCCGGCCGACCGCGCGCTCTACGTCGACTGGGAGCGCATCACCGCGGGAATGGTGGGTGGGCTGCGCTCCAGGACCGCCATGGATTCCGGCGATCCCCGCCTCGCCGAGCTGGTCGGTGAACTGTCGATCCGCAGCGAACGGTTCCGGTCGCTCTGGGCCCGCGCCGAGGTCTCCGACGGCCGCAACGGCATCAGCCACCTCGACCATCCCCAGGTCGGCGAGCTGCATCTGCTGCACGAGAAGCTCGACGTCGACACGAGCGGCACCATGCAACTCGTCATCCACCACGCCGCGCCGGACGCCGGTTCCGCCGAGGCGCTGGCCCTGCTCGGCACCCTCGCCGCCACCGCCGAGTCACCCGCGGCAGGATCGACCCGGGGACGCCGGGGTGCCGAGGGTCGCCAGTAGCGCCAGCGCGTCGGCACTCACCGATCTTTGACCCGACCCGTCCTGACGGAGAATCATGGACATGACCACTCAGCACATCACCCTCGGTGCGATCAACATGGAAGCCGAGAACCCCGTCGAACTCGCCGCGTTCTGGGGGACCGTCACCTCCGCCGTTCCCTCGGTCGGCGGGGGTACGGTCTACCTGCCGCCGGCGGGCCCGGGAGGGTTCGCGATGTTCTTCCGGCCGATGGCAGGTCCCCGCCTCGAACGCCAGGCAGCGCACCTGGACCTGACGGTCCCCTGGGGTTCGCGGCAGGCCGAGGTCGACCGGCTCCTCAGCCTCGGCGCCACCTACAAGTGGGACGTGCTCGACGAGGTGCCGCACGTGCAGTGGACGACCCTGGCCGATCCCGAGGGCAACCTGTTCTGCGTGGCCGAGCACCCTCCGGCGTCCTGAGTGGAGTCGTCCGGCCGCAGATCGCATGAGCGTGCGGCCCGCACGGCTCAGGCCGCGATGACCTGAGCCGTGCGGGTGCTCATGCGGTGAGGGGTGGCACGCCGGGCAGGGCGTAGAGGTCGGCGATGCTGCCGGAGAGGGCGGCCTTGACGGCGACGGCGCGGTCGTCGGCGAGGACCTCGTGCTCGTTGTTCTCGAGGCCGTCGTAGCCGGCGCGGACGATGTCGGCCGGGTCGTTCTTGGCGTCGTCGACCATGGCGATCATCGGGGTGTCGGTGTAGCCGAGGTGCAGGCCGACGACCTGGGTGTGCTGGGCGGCGAGTTCGACGCGGAACGAGTTGGTGGCCGACCAGAACGCCGCCTTGGCCGCGCTGTAGGCGCCGGCGACGCCGAGCCAGCTGAGTACGGAGTGCACGTCGAGGAACGCGCCCCCGCCGTTCGCGCCGAGGATCGGGGCGAACGCGCGGTTGACGAGTACGGCGCCGAAGAAGTTGGTCTCGAAGATCTCGCGGAGGTGCGCGAACGACGTGCCGGTGATGGTGTCGCCGTGGGTGTAGATGCCGGCGTTGTTGACCACGACGGTCGTGTCACCGGCTGCCGCGGCCGCGGCGATGACGGAGGCCTCGTCGGTGACGTCGAGCCGCAGGGGGACCACGCGGTCGTCGTTCCAGTCACGCGGGGTGCGGGCGGTGGCGTACACCTTGGCCGCGCCGCGTTCCAGGGCCTGCTTGACGAATTCCTGCCCGAGGCCGCCGTTGGCTCCGGTCACGAGGACCACCGCGTTCTTGATGCTGGTCATGAGCTGTCTTCCTTCTGGATTGGAAATACCAACTTAGCAACGTACGAAGCGGCGCGGCCATCTGCAGTGGAAAAAACCACTCAGCTCACGCGGAGGGCTGCGTGCACCGAGCTGACCGCGCTCGCACCCTCGCCGACCGCGGCGGCGACACGTTTCATCGAGCCGGACCGGACGTCTCCGGCGGCGAAGATGCGCGGACGGCTGGTTTCGAACGGCAGGGGACGCCGGCCCAGCTCGGTCCACTGCTCACCGAGGTCGTCGTTGTCGAGCTGGGCATCCGTACGCAGAAAGCCGTGCCCGTCCCCGGCGATCCCGTCGAGCCAGGCCGTCGCCGGGGTGGCACCGATGAAGCAGAACAGTCCCACGCACTCCTGCGCCGGTGACCCGGTGAGCGTGATCTCCTCCAGCGAGGTCCCGCCGTGCAGCGCGGTGACCTGCGTGCCGGTCCGCACGGTGATGTGCGGATCGGCGTCGATCCGGTCGGCGAGGTACGACGACATCCCCGCCCGTAGGTCGGCTCCGCGCACGACGAGCGTGACCGCGCTGCCCCGGGCGGCCAGGTAGAGCGCCGCCTGCCCCGCCGAGTTCGCGCCGCCGACGACCGCGACCGGTTTCGCTCCGCACGCGCGGGCCTCGATCTCGGTCGCCGCGTAGTAGATCCCGGCGCCCTCGAATTCCGCCCACCGCTCCAGGGGGAGCGCCCGGTACCTCGCCCCGGTGGCGATCACCGCTGCCCCGGCTCCGATCGTGGTGCCGTCGGTCAGGACGACGCGTACGCGGTCCGGCTCGGAATGCAGCTCCGCGACCTCGCACGGGCTGGCGATCCGGGCGCCGAACTTCTGTGCCTGCACCGCGGCGGCCGCGGTCAGCTCGGTGCCGCTGATGCCGGACGTGAACCCGAGATAGTTCTCGATCCGCGAGCTGGCGGCCGCCTGCCCGCCCGCCGCCACCGAGTCCAGCACGAGCGTGCGCAGGCCCTCCGACGCGCCGTACACCCCGGCGGCGAGCCCGGCGGGTCCGGCGCCGATGACCACGAGGTCCACGTGCTCGCCGGCGGTAGGTGTGTAGGACAGGCCGAGGTGCTGGGCGAGCAGGCCGGTGGTCGCGCGGCGCAGGACCGCCCCGGGCGTGATCACAACCGGGAGGTCGTCGGCGGTCGCGGACACCGCGCGGGCCAGCGCCGCCCCGGCCGGGGAGCCGATCTCGTTCCAGGTGTGGGGGAGTTGCAGGCGGGCGGCGTACGTCCGGAGTGCCAGTGCCGCCGCGGAGGCCTCCGTGCCGACGATCTCCAGGCTGCGTGCTGCCTGCCCGTCGCGCAGATCGCGGCGCCGGGCGATCAGCGCGCGCAGCACGATGTCGGAAAGCTCCGGGTCGCTGTCCATGAGCGTACGGAACGCCTCCGGCCCGATCCGGCGGATCTCCGACGCCTCGGCGGCGCATGCGCTGAGATATGCCGACTGCCGGGTGAGCAGGTTGAGCTCCCCGCTGAATTCGCAGGCGCCGTAACTGGCCACGGTGACCTCGTCATCGTCGCTCGTGGACGGGCGCACGATGTCCACCCGGCCGGACTCGACCAGGATCATGTCGCTGACCTCGTCACCGGCCTGGAAGATCCAGGCGCCGGCCGGCAGCTGGGAGGGCGTGCCGTAGGCGCGAAGGCGCGCCCACTGCTCGCCGGTGAGAACGGGGCGTGCTTCGGAAGCGGGTCGGTTATCCATGGGGGCCACCGTACCGACTGAATTGGAAATTACAATCTAGATGGCTCAGCTAGGTTGTTTTTTGCAACCCAAGTACGTTACGGTCCTGACGAACGCAGCGGCGCCGAATTGTTCGCCGGAAACCGCCGAGGTGTGAGGGAGCTGCCGTGACCATCGCCAAGCTCGCCAGGACCAGTTGTTCGGTGTCGCGCAGTCTTTCCGTCCTCGGGGAACGTTGGACGCTGCTGATCATTCGCGACGCGCTGAGCGGGATGACGAAGTTCGAGGCCTTCCGGGAGTCCCTGGGTCTCGGCGCGGACGTGCTCGCCGATCGGCTGGCGACACTCGTCGATTTCGGCATCCTGGAGAAGCGCAGCTACCAGGAGCCCGGGTCGCGGGCCCGGTGCGAATACCACCTGACCGATGCCGGCCGGCAGCTGCACGTCGTCATCGGGGGTCTGCAGCTGTGGGGCGACGCGAACCTGCCGTGGCCGTCCGGGCCGTCGACGGAGCGGCTCGATCGGCGCACCGGGAAGCCGGTCCGGGTCGCGTTCGTCGATGAGGGCGGGCGGCAGCTACCGGAGGAGAAAATCGACGTGGTCCACCACAGTGGTTACCCGAACCGTACGTAAGGACTAGCGCGGATAGGCGGCGGTGCGCACCGCGTCGACGTCGTCGAGGGGGACCTCGCAACCGCTGTCGTCGATGAAGGCGACCCGGACCCGGGCGGCCGTCTCGTGGGCCTGGCGGATCACCGTCGGGCCTTCCTTCCAGGGCAGGTGGTCGTCGGCCCACTGCTGCAGGCCGGCGACGACGACGTGCAGCTCCCTGCCGGCCGGCGTCAGGTGGTATTCGTAGCGCGCACGGCTGCCGGGTTCCTGGTAGGCCTGCTTGGTCATCACGCCGTTCTCGACGAGGGTGTTGAGCCGGTCGCTGAGCACGTCGGCCGCCATGCCGAGGTTGGTGCGGAACCCCTCGAAGCGGGTCTCGCCCTCGAACGCGAGCCGCAGGACGAGCAGCGTCCAGCGCTCGCCCAGGACCGACAGGCTGCGGGAGACCGAGCAGGGGCTGTCTTGCAGCTTGGTGATGGGCATGGGGTTTCGCCTCCGAGGGTGCCGGGTCCAGCTCCCTCCAGCGTACAACTTTTCCAATCCAGCTGTGACGACGTACACATCTAAGTTGTTTTTTCCAAGTCAGCGAGTCATGCTCGAACTCCGCAGAAGCAAGGAGTCCCCATGTCCACCCCTGTCGTCTTCATCCACGGCCTCTGGATCCACAGCGCCGCCTGGCAACCCTGGCAGGACCTGTTCGCCGAGGCCGGCTACGAGACCCACGCCCCGGGCTGGACCGGTGACAGCGCTACGCCGGCCGCCACCCGCAGCCGGCCCGAGGCCATTGCCGGTCTCGGTGTCGCCGAGCTCACCGAGGGTTACGCCCGCTACCTCGCGAAGCTCCCGGTCCGGCCGATCGTCGTCGGGCACTCCTTCGGCGGCCTGATCGCGCAGAAGCTGCTGGCCACCGGTGCCGCGGAGGCCGCCGTCGCGATCAGCCCGGCGCCGATCAAGGGTGCCACCAAGCTGCCGCTCGCCCAGATCCGCTCCGCCCTGCCGGTGCTGAGCAACCCCAGGAACAAGACCCGGGCGGTCGCCCTCAGCGAACGGCAGTTCCGCTACGGGTTCGGCAACGCCATCAGCAAGGAGGAGTCGCGGCGGCTGTTCGACGCGTACGCCATCCCGGGCCCCGGCCGTCCGATCTTCGAGCTCACCGCGGCGAAGAAAGACCCGAGCTCGCCCACTGAGGTCGATGTGACCGCCGCCCGGGGACCGCTGCTGATCACCGGCGCCGCTGACGACCACACCGTGCCGGAGGTCGTGAGCCGGCAGGCGTACGGCCTGTATGCGAACTCACCCTCCGTCACCGAGTACCACGCATTCGCGGGCCGCGGCCATTCCCTGGTCTTCGACAGCGGCTGGCGCGACGTCGCCCAGTACGCCCTCGGCTGGATCGCCAGCCTCTCCCAGAAGGAGCTCTCCGACCGATGACTTTCCTCGACGACTTCAAGCCCGCCCACCTGACCCTCACCGCCGAGTCGCCGGCGTTCTGGCGCGTGACGTTCGACAACCCGCCGGTCAACGTCATCGGTCCCGCGCTGATGAGCGATCTCAAGACGCTCCTCACCGAGCTGGAGAGCAACGACACCGTCAACGTCGTGCTCTTCGACAGCGCCGACCCCGACTTCTTCCTGGCTCACTACGACCTGGCTGCAGACCCCGCGCTGGCGGAGGCTCTGCCGAGCGCTACCGGGTACGCGGCCTGGGTGGACATCACCGTACGCATCAGCAAGCTCGCCGCCGTCACCATCAGCGCGATCCGCGGCATCGCCCGCGGCGCCGGCAGCGAGTTCGCGCTCGCCACCGACATGCGCTTCGCCAGCCTCGAGAAGGCGGTCCTCGGCCAGATGGAGGTCGGCTTCGCCGCGGTCGCCGGTGGCGGTGCCGGTGGGCGGCTGCCCGCGCTGGTCGGCCGTGGCCGCGCGTTCGAGATCCTGTTGGGCGGCAACGACTACGACGGCGCCCTGGCCGAGAAGTACGGCTACGTCAACCGTGCCATCCCCGATGAGCAGTTCGAGGCGTTCGTCACCGACTACGCCCGGCGCGTGTCCGGCTGGAACCACCAGGCACTCGGCGAGATCAAGTCCTTCATCAACAAGTACACCCGGCTGCCCGACGCCGAGTTCCCGCTGCACTCCGACGCGTTCTGGGGTGCCGCCGGACGCCCCGAGTTCCGGACCACCGCGTCGCGCCTGTTCGACAAGGGACTGCAGCAGCGTGGACCACTCGAATACCACCTCGGCGACGACATCGCCGGCATCGCCCAGGCCTGAGGAGCAAACCCCATGACCGCCACCGTCCTGCTCGTCCACGGCGCCTTCGCCGACGGATCGTCCTGGAACAACGTCATCACCCGGCTGCGGCAGCAGGGCATCACGGCGCGGGCCGTGGCCAATCCGCTGCGCGGGCTCACCGCCGACGGCGACTACGTCGCGAGCGTCGTCGCGCAAACCGAAGGCGACGTCGTTCTGGTCGGCCACAGCTATGGCGGGGCCGTCATAACGTACGCGGGAAGCACCGCCAAAGCCCTCGTCTTCGTCGGCGCTTTCGGGCTCGACCAGGGTGAGGCGGCGCAGACCGCCACCGCCGGCTACCCGGAACCGGACCTCATCGCGGCCCTGCGCCCCCGGACCTACCCCGGCAGCGACCTGCCCGAGCTCAGCATCGACGTCGACCGGTACCACCGCGTCTTCGCCGCCGACCTGTCCACCGAGGACGCCGCCCTGGGCGCCGCGACCCAGCGCCCCATCGCCGCAGCCGGTCTCGGCGAACCCCTCGGCGTCGAACCGGCCTGGCGCCGCGTACCCAGCTGGTGGGTCTTCGGCGCCGCCGACAACGCCATCAACCCCGACTACCAGCGCGACACCGCCAAGAAGATCGGCGCCACGACAACAGAACTGGACGGCGGCTCGCACAGCATCGCCATCTCCCGCCCCGACGAGGTCGCCACCGTCATCGCAAACGCCGTCCGTGCCGTCTCCTGACACGCTGACCCGTCGCCACGTGAGTCCCGGCCCACGTGGCGACGCTCGCGGATTCTGGCCGTTCGCGGGTCTGCTGGCGCTGTTCTACGTCGCGGCCAGCGCCCCGAGCCCGCTCTACGGCGACTACGCCGTCCGCTGGCACTTCACCGACAGCACCCTGACCGTTGTTTTCGCCGTGTACGCCGTACCCCTGCTGATCTCTCTGCTCGTCTTCGGTGGCATCTCCGACGAGATCGGCCGCAAGCCGGTCGCCCTCACCGCGAGTTTCCTGCTCGCGGTCAGCCTGGTCCTGTTCGTGGTCGCGGACGGCCTTACCCTCCTGATCGCCGCCCGGGCACTGCAGGGCTTCGCCACCGGGCTGCTCACCGCGGTCGCCTCAGCCGCGCTGCTGGACCTCCAGCCACGCCACCGCCCCGGCCTCGCGTCACTGCTCGGCGCGAGCCTCTCGACGGGCGGCCTGGCTGCGGGTGCGTTGCTGTCCGGCCTGCTCGTTCAGTACGCGTGGAGCCCCGCGCGCCTTACCTACGTCGTCATCCTCGTGGCGCTGATCGTGCTCGCGCTGACGGTCACGGTCCGAGCCGGCGAAACGGTCACCGGCACAGTCACGCCCCGCATCCGGATCCGGGTTGCCGTACCGGCCGAGGCCCGCACCGCCTTCGCCGCGGCCATCCCGTCATTGCTGGCGACCTGGGCGCTGAACAGCTTCTACCTCTCCCTCGGCCCGTCGCTCGCGAAGACCCTCAGCCACAGCACCAGCCACCTGCCCGGCGCGATCCCGGTCGTGCTGCTCACCGGCTGCGCGTGCCTGAGCACCATCACCACCCGCACCTGGGCGTCCCGGACCTGCATGCTGAGCGGCTGCGCGGTCCTCGCCGCAGGATCGGGCCTGACCGTCGTCGCGACGGCCCTCACGAGCGCAAACCTCTTCTACGCCAGCGCCGTCATCTCCGGCATCGGCTTCGGTATGGCCTTCTCCGGCACCTTCCGCAGCCTGGTCGCGCTCGCCCGGCCGGCGGAGCGCGGCGCGCTCATCGCCGCCACCTACGTCATCGGGTACGCGACCTTCGCCGTACCGGCCATCATCGCCGGGATCGTCAGCACCCATTTCGGCCTGACCCACACCGCCCTCGGCTACAGCGCCGTGGTCGCCGCCCTGGCGCTCATCGCCGTCGCCACCACGTCCCGCACCCTGGAGAAGCCTTGAAATACACGACCTTCGGCCGCCGCACGGGACTCCGCGTCTCCGAGATCGCGCTCGGCACCTCGAACTTCGGCACGAGCTGGCCGACCGGTGCCGATGAGGCAACGTCGGCGCGCATCTTCACGGCGTTCGCCGATGCCGGCGGGACCTTCATCGACACCGCGGACACCTACCAGCAGGGTGACTCCGAGACGTACCTCGCGAAGCTGCTCGCTTCAGACCGAGAGCACTTCACCCTCGCCAGCAAGTTCACGTTCGGGACCGCCGGGCAGGCCGGCGTCAGCAAGACCGGCAACAGTCGCAAGACGATGCGCCACGCGCTCGAGTCCAGCTTGAAGCGCCTGAACACCGACTACCTCGACCTCTACTGGGTCCACGCGCCGGACACGGTGACGCCGCTCGACGAGGTGGTCGACGCGCTCGATGATCTCGTGCGGGCCGGGAAGATCCTGCACGGCGGCCTGTCGAACTTCCCCGCCTGGCAGGTCTCCGCGGCCGTCGCCGGGCGTCACCGTACGCCGATCATCGCGACCCAGTTCGAATACAGCCTGGCCGCCCGGGACGGCGAACGCGATCTGCTGCCCATGGCGGACAGCCTCGGTCTTGGCACCGCCGTCTACTCACCCCTCGGTGGCGGGCTGCTCACCGGCAAGTACCGCACGAGCTCCGAGGGCCGCCTCACCACCATGAACTCGATCATCCAGCGTGAGAACAACGCCCAGAAGACCGCCACGGTCGACGAACTCCTCGCGATCAGCGACGAGACCGGCACCGAACCCGCCGTGCTCGCGATCGCCTGGCTGCTCGAACGCGCTCGCAGGTCAACCACCGCGATCATTCCGATCATCGGCCCGCGTACCCCGGCTCAGCTCGACGCGTACCTGAAGGCTCTCGATGTGACCCTGGCTGCCACGCACTACGCGCGACTGGACACGGTCAGCGCTCCCACCCTCGGCATTCCCCACGACGGGCTGCCCGCCATCCTCGACACCGTCCTCGGCGGGCAGCGGGACAACTTCCGCATCTTCCGAGGGCGGTAAGGCGCCTGCCCGGTGACGGGGGATCAGTCCTGCGCCGTCATGAGCCGTTCGATGCGTGCTGCGAGATCGGCGGACGTGTAGTCGTGTCCGTCGCGCATGACGAGGGAGATGGAGCTCAGGTTCTCGATCGAGGCCAGTGGGTCGGCGTCGAGAAGGAGCAGGTCGGCGTCCATCCCCGCCGCGATCCGGCCCATCCGGTCGGTGCGGCCGAGGTAGCTTGCCGGTTGGCTGGTCGTGGCCCGCAGCACCTGGAGCGGGGTGAGACCTGCGCGTCCCAGTTCGCGGAACTCGATCGCGAAGCTGTTGCCGACCCCGCGACCGTTGCCGTCGGTTCCCGTCATGATCGGCGCTCCTTCCCTCGCCCAGATGCCCACGGTCTGCAGGGTGCGTTCGTAGTACTCGTGGAAGATGTCGAGGTCGGCCGGCGGGATGGAGCGGAACGATGCGACGGTGGCGAGGTGTTCCTCCTGGTCCTTGGCGGGGAGCCGCTGGAGCCAGGGGTCGTCACGGAACTCCGCATCGTCGAGAACGTACTTGCTCCTGATGTTCGCCATGGTCGGGATGTTCCAGGTCCGCTTCTCGATGAAGGATCCGGCGAGCTGGGCCGCGCGGTCCTCCGAGTAGGTGGCGAAGGCCTGTTTCAGGAGGGCGAGCTGGGCGGCGTCGGTGGTGCTGGTGGCCGGGCCCAGGAAGTTCTTCTTCAGGAACTTGTCGAAGGCCCAGCCGGCGAAGGGGATCCTCGCCGCCCACGTGGGGAACGGCAGCGTGGACGGGGTCTGTGCCCAGAGCTCGTCGGCCTGCGTGGAGAGCGTTAGGAAGACGCTCGAACCGGTCCCGAGATGCTCGATGGAGTCGAAGCCCTTCTCGGCCGCGGCGTCGATGTGCACCGGCGGAGGCAGGTGACCCGCGATGCGCAGGCCCTTCTCGTGAGCGGCTTCGACAGCGGCGAAAAAGACGTCCTGGCCGGTGAGGACCATCTTGATGAAGTCGGCACCCTGATCCCACTGGCGGGCGATCTCGGTTCGCGCGTCGTCGGCGGTGTTCGCGTTGAACGGCAGGAGCAGTGCGCCCGGCAGATGCAGGAGCCGAGGGGCTGTCTCGTTCAGCCCGAGCCGGTTCTCGGCGCGTCGGATCAGGAGCTCCTCGGAACCCTCCATCTGACGGATCCCGGTGATGCCCTGGGCCAGCATCAGCGCGAAGCCGAGCTCGGTGTCGGGTGACTGAAGCACGTGGGTGTGCATGTCGTTGTAGCCGGGAACGGCGAAGCGCCCCGCGCCGTCGATGACCCGCAGAGAAGACTCGACCGGCGCCGACGCGGTCGGCATGACGTCGGCGATGCGCCCGTCGCGTACGAAGATCGTGTGACGGGCGCGTCTGCTGCCGTCGGCCGGGTCTATGACGGTCACGTCGTCGATCCGCACGCCGTCCGCAGCGGTGACGGTGGTTCGTGGCGGCACCGCCGGCGCTGTCGCGCTCCCGATCGCCTCGTCGGCGGCCACCCCGAGCCCCACAAGGGCAGTACCCAGTCCCGCGCGCTTCAGGAAGGTCCGCCGAGAGCTCCCACGCTTTACCTGCTCAGTGCCCGGGCCGTCGTTGTTCTCAGGCATCTCGTCATCCTTCGCTCGATCGCCTGGTTGTCTCAGGCCTGGGTGCAGGAACCGCCGCTGTCAGGGGCATGTGCAAAAGTTTGATGAGATCATCAAACTTTGTCAAGGTGGTCGCCACGTGCGGGATCGCGCCTGCCCGTCGGGTAGGGTCGCGGCTTGTGGCAGAGCAGACCAGGGCGTCCGTCAGCGGGCATGCGCGGCGCAGATCCCGGACCCGGGCCGCCTTGATCCAGGCCGCTCAGGAGATCCTGGCCGGGGGTGGCGACACCGGGGTGAGCATCCAGGCGATCGCGGACCTCGCCGGTGTCGGCTTCGGGTCGTTCTCCAACCACTTCACGAGCAAGGAAGCGCTCTTCGACGCGGCGTTCCAGGATGCCTTCGATCAGTACGCCGCCTGGCGTGACGCTCAGCTGCCCGAGGGCGTCGACCCGGTGCGCAGATTCGTGTTGAACGTCCGGCTCACCGGCAGGCTCACCGCCCTGCAGCCGAGCCTGTCCCGGATCCTGACCCACCGCCTCGCGGAGTCCGCGACCCACAGCCCGGCTGCGGCGCCCGGCCTGGCACACGACATAGCAGCCGCGGTACGCGAACTGCGCCCGGCTCCTTCCACGCCCGGCGCCGACCCGGAGGTCACGGTGATCGCCGCAGCCGGTGCCATCGCGGCGATCCGCCGGGCCATGGCTGAGCGTGACCCGGCGGAGCAGGCCCGCATGGCGGACGCGCTGGCCGGCGATCTACTGCGGATGTTCGGGGCCGAGGAGTTCCTCATCACCGAGCTGATGACCACTCCGTACCCATCGATGTAAAGAGCCGCCCCGGTGAGATGCCGGGGCGGCTCAGCGTTATGAGCAGGTGGCGCTGCCCAGCTTCACCGTGGCCGGGGCCGTGGCCGGTCCGTTGGCGGTGAATCCAATGGTGACCGCGGAGCTGGGTGCCAGTGATGGACCGGTCGCGGTGACCGTGGTGCCGGACTGGGTGACGGTGGCGTTCCAGCCGCTGCCCAGGGTCACTCCGGCAGGCCAGCTCCAGGTGACCGTCGACGGGTTGACGGTGGCGCTGCCCGTGTTGCGTACGGTCAAAGTGGCCTGGAAGCCGCCCTGCCAGACGCTGTCCTGGTGGTAGGTCGCGGTGCAGGCGGCAGTGGGTGTGGGGTTGCCGGGGTCGGTGGTGGCGACCGGGGCGATCAGGTACGGCTGGATGATCGCCTGCTTCGCCGTGTTGATCGTGGTCCAGTCGTCGTTCGCGATGCCGCCCGTGTCCCCGGAGTTGGGGTTCCACGACCAGTACGTGAACGACATGCCGGTCGCGCCGGCGCCGGTGTAGGCGAGCAGGCTCCGCAGCCACACCTTGTCGATGTCGCTCTGCAGCGTGGTCCCGAACTCACCCATCATGATCGGGGCGATGTTCTGCTTGTAGAGGTAACCCCAGTAGTGGTCCCAGATGGCCGGCATGTTCGCGGGGTAGCTCGGGTCGTCGAACCACGCCTGGTGGTAGACCGAGGTGGCGTACTCGTGGGGGGAGTAGACGAGCCGGTTCGCCACGTTCAGGCGTACCGGGAACTGGCCCGCTTTGGAAAGATTGCCACCCCACCACCCGCAGTCCTCGTCATTGCTGGGATCGTTGTCCCAGACGTTGGAAAGACCACCACTCGGGCAGCTCACACCCTCCACAAAGATCAACCAATTGGGTTGTACGCCCAGAATGGCGTTACCCGCGCGTTCGGCGGCCAATCGCCAGTCACGAGCCGTGTCACCGCAGCCCCAGCAGGAACCCGTCGCGGCGGGGTTCGTGCCCTCCGCGTGCGGCTCGTTGTGCAGATCGGCGCCGATCACCGTGGTGTTGCCGGCGTAACGCCTCGCGAGGGCTTGCCAGTTCGCGATCCAGGTCGATTCGGGTACGCCGGCCGTGTACCAGAGCGCGGTCTGCCCCGCGGCCGTCGGGCGGTGGCGGTCGAGGATGATCCGCATACCTTTGCTGCCCGCGTACGCGATGACCTTGTCCAGAATCTGCAACGGCGACTGTCCCACCAGGTCGGGATTGACATAGTCGTTGATGCCGGTGGCGACCGCGCCGGAGGTGAGCGCATCGTCGGAGAACGGCACCCGCAGCGTGTTGTAACCGAGCCGGGCCATCGTGTCGAGCTGGGACCGCCACGGATTGCTGGACCACAGCCCGTGGAACGTCTTGTTGTCGGTCTCCATCCCGAACCAGTTGATGCCGGTCAGCCGGACGGTGGCGCCCGTGCTGTCGAGGATCTGGTTGCCGGAGGTGTGCAGGTAACCGGTCCCGGTGCCGGCGGCAGCCGCGGCGGAGGCCGGGGCGGCGGTGCTGATGAGCAGGGAGGCTGCAGCCGTGAGGACGGCGGCTGCCGCAGCGAGGACGGATCGTGGTCGTAGTCGTGCTGAGGACATGGCCCGACTCCATTCGGTGGCGAAGCGGATCGGCCGTATTGAAGCTCATCGTTACATGGGAGCGCTTCCACGGCAATCGCCCCGGTCCGACGGCTGACGAGGTTGACCTGCGACACCTCATACTTTCGGTTGGCAGTTGATGGCTGGTTAGCTATCGTTGCTGGTGAACAATCATCTCGTTGGGGCACCTTGAGGAGGAACATCGATGACGGTCCTCACCGCGCCTGCCGTGGGCAGCGCCACCACCGACTCGGCCGATGAGCTGATCAAGACTCTCGCCGCCACCGCTGTCGACGACCCGCGCCGCGCTCGGTTGCGGGATGAGGCGATCGAGGCCTGGCTGCCGCTCGCGCAGCACCTGGCCCGTCGTTATGCCGGCCGGGGCGAGCCCGCTGACGATCTGGTGCAGGTCGCCTATGTCGGATTGATCAAGTCGGTTGACCGGTACGAGGCGGACCGTGGTGTCGAGTTCGCCGGGTTCGCGATCCCGACGATCGTGGGTGAGATCAAGCGCCATTTCCGGGACAAGACGTGGGCCATCCGGGTGCCGCGCCGGCTCCAGGAGCTGCGCCTGGCGATCACGGGCGCGAACAACGCCCTCGCGCACACGCTCGGTCGCTCCCCGACGGTGGCGGACATCGCCGCCCACCTCGACGTCACCGAGGACGAGGTTCTCGAGGGCCTGGAGGGCGCCCGCGCCTACAGCGCGACCAGCCTGTCCACCCCGATCGCCGGCAGCGACAGCACCGAGCTCGGTGAAACCCTCGGCGGTGAGGACCACGCCTTCGAGCTGGCGGAGCTCCGGATCGCCCTCGGCCCCGCTCTGGCGGAGCTGGACGAGCGCGAGCAGAAGATCCTCTCGCTGCGGTTCTACGGCAACCTGACCCAGTCCGAGATCGCCGAGCAGATCGGCGTTTCGCAGATGCACGTCTCCCGGCTGCTGACCCGCGCGCTCGCCAAGCTCCGCGAGAAGCTCGACGCCTGACTTCATCAGGATGTCGAGGACGGTGACGTCGTCTCGCGGATTCATGCCACGGTCGGTGCGATGAGGGTTCTCGATGTGTGGTGGCCGTTAGAAATAGGCCATCGGAGCCGCCGCACGGTTGAGGAGATCGACATGAGCGCAGTCATCACCGACTACGACCGCAACAACTACGACTACCGTTCCTACTGGGACGGCCGGGACTACGAGGCGTGGGCCGAGGATCGGGCGCTGGAGAGCATGGTGCCGTTGCTGGGCAGTCCGGACTGGATGGTGGACTTCGGTGCCGGCTTCGGCCGTAACGCGAAGCACTACCGGGACCAGGCCCGCCGTTATGTGCTCGTCGACTACTCGGCCACCAACCTGCGGAACGCCGCGCGGGAGCTCGCCGGCGACGTCGGCACCGGGCGGGCGTTCCTGATCCGTGCCGATCTGAACAGGTTGCCGTTCGTCGATGCGGCCTTCGACTCGGCCATGGTTGTCCGGGTGCTGCATCACCTGCCCGAGATGGCGGCGGCGCTGGTCGAGATGGGCCGGACGGTCCGGGACCGCTGGCTGCTGGACATCCCGATCAAGCATCACGCACTCGGCCTGGCTCGGGCGGCGGTCCGTGGGGAGCTGCCCGCGGTCCGGGGGCCGCAGCCGTTGAAGACCGGGCACTCCGAGACGCCGTTCTGGAACTTCAAGCTGTCCACCGTGCGCGAGCAGCTCTACGCCGCGGGCTGGGACACCCGGCTGACCGGCAGCGTCAACAACCTGCGCCGCTGGGACCGCGCGTTGCCGTCGGCGGTGGTGCGCACGCTGCGCCCGGTCGCGCAGGCCGTGGAGACCGCGGCCCGGCACGGCGGTCGCGGCTGGTGGGGTCCGAGTCAGTTTGTGTACGCGCAGCGCGGCAGCATCCTGCCCCAGCTCGCGGACGCCGAGTCGATGCCGGCCCGGATGCGCTGCCCGGCGTGCCGGGGTTCACTGTTCTGGACCTCGGACACCGCGACCTGCCACGGCTGCGCGAACGCCTACCACCACGTCGACGGCTACTGGGACTTCACCGTGCCGTCCGCGGCTTGAGCGGGAGGCAGTGGCCACCGTGAGCTCAGTGGGCGGCCCGCCGGCGGTGCAGCGTGAACGTCATGACCGTGACGATCAGCGCGCCGATGATCAGGCCGAGAACGGCGCTGGCCGCGGTGTTGACGAGCCAGCCGATGAGGCCCCCGAGGGCACCCGTGGCGTCGTGGGCGGCTTCCTCCCAGTGGTGCACGGTTTCGTAGAGGACGTGCAGGCCCAGCTCGTCGGTGCCGACGAGCAGGATGTGCCCGCCGACCCAGAGCATCGCGGCCGTGCCGACCACCGTCAGCACGGTGAGCACCACCGGCATCGCCTTGACCAGGCCGCGGCCGAAGCCGGCGATGGCGCCGGGCAGCTGGGACAGGCGCAGGCCGGCGTCGTCCATCTTCACGATGAGGGCGACGGCGCCGTACACCAGGACCGTCATGACGAGCGCGACGACGGCGAGGATCGCCAGGCGGGACCAGAACGGCTCGTCGATCACCTCGTTCAGGGTGATGACCATGATCTCCGCCGAGAGGATCAGGTCGGTGCGCACCGCCCCGGACACCAGGGACTTCTCGTCCTGCACCGCGTCGTCAGCACCGTGCGACTCATGGTGGGCGAGCTTCGCCCACACCTTCTCCGCGCCCTCGTAACACAGATAGGCGCCGCCGAGCATGAGGATCGGGGTGAGCAGCCAGGGCACGAACTGACTCAGCAGCAGCACCACGGGCAGAATGATCAGGAACTTGTTGCGCAGCGAGCCCAGGGCGATGCGCTTGATGATCGGCAGCTCCCGCTCGGCGGCCAGGCCCCGCACGTACTGCGGGGTGACGGCAGCGTCGTCGACGACGACACCCGCGGCCTTCACGCCCGCCTTCGCGGCAGCGGCGCCGACATCGTCGAGAGACGCGGTGGCGGCCCGGGCCAGCACCGCGACGTCATCCAGCAGGGCTACGAGTCCGCCGGCCAAGGGGAGTCCTTCCAAGGTCGAGTAACGCGGGCCTGTTCATTTTCGCTGAGTTTGCTGAAAGGTCACTGAGAGCCCGGTTGGTCCCCTCGGGTTCATGCGCCAGAGTGGGTGCGTGAAGGCGACACCACCCGGGTTACGTTTCGAGGTCCTGGGTCCGTTGCGGGTCTGGCGGGGCGACGTCGAGCTGGATCCCGGCCCACGTCAGCAGCAGCGGTTGCTGGCAATCATGCTGACGGCGGCGCCCCGGCCGGTCGGGACGGCCGATCTGGTCGAGCTGGTCTGGGGCACGGAGCCGCCGGGGAGCGCGGTGAATGTCATCCACAAATATGTCGGCAGACTGCGCAGGCTGTTCGAATCCGATCTACCGCCCCGTGCGCCCGGGAGGTACCTGTTGCGGCAGGGCACCGCGTACCGGTTCCGGGCCGGACCGGAGACCCTCGACCTCGCGGCCTTCCGCCGGCATGTCGCTGCCGGGCGGGAGAGCGGCGGCCAGGCCCGGCTCTCCGAGGCGCTCGAGCACTACGGCACGGCACTGCGGATCTGGCGGGGCCCGGCCGGTGGCGTCCTGGCTGACAACCCCGGCACCGTGGCTGTCTTCGCAGGCCTCGACGCCGAATTCCGCGCCGCCGCCGTCACGGCAACGGAGATCGCCCTCCGCATCGGCCGGCCTGATCTGATGGTGCCCGCCCTCCGGCTCGCCGCCGGGATGAGCCCGCTCGACGAGGTGGTGCACGCGAATCTGATCACGGTACTTGCCGCAGCCGGCCGGCAGGCCGAGGCGCTGGAGCTCTACCGGGCGCTCCACGAGCGCCTGGTGGACGACCTGGGCATCGAGCCGGGGACCGCCCTGCGGGAGGCACAGCGCCGGGTGCTGACCCAGACCACAGCATCGTCCGGCCCGCCGCCTGAGCCCCTCCACCCCGCGCAGCTGCCGCCGGCCCTGCCGCTGTTCGCCGGGCGCTCGGCGGAGCTCGCGGTCCTGACCCGGCTGGCCGCCGGGATGCACGAGGGCGGGCGGAGCAGCCCGCTGGTGGTGGCGATGGACGGCATGGGCGGGGTCGGCACATCGACGCTCGCGACGTGCTTCGCCCACCTGGTCGCCGACCGGTTCGATGCCGGGCAGCTCTACCTCGACCTGTCGGGGGACCAGGACGAACCGCTGCTGGTGGGGGAGGCGCTGCGCTCCCTGTTGTACGCCCTCGGCGTGCCGCCCGCTGACGTCCCGGACCCGATCGACGCGCGTGTGGGCATGTACCGCAGCCTGACCGCGGGCAAACGGTTCCTGCTGCTGCTGGACAACGCGCACGATCCGGCTCGGGTCCGCCCGTTGCTGCCGAACTCCCCGCAGAGCCTGGTCCTGATCACGAGCCGGCGTCCGCTGATCGAGCTGGCGGCCCACGACGGGGCGGCCCTGCTGCGGATCGGGCTGCCCCGCCGGACGGCGGCCCGGGAGGTGCTGGACGCGCGGCTGGCAGGCCTGCCCAACCGGGCCACCGGCAGCACGGCGGACGAGATCGTCGAGCTCTGCGGCCGGCTGCCGCTCGCGCTGGCGATCCTGGGCGCCAGGCTGGCCTCGAGCCCGCAGCTGTCCCCGGCGGCCGTGGTGGCCGAGCTGCGGGACCCTGCGCGGCGGCTGGACGCGTTCACCGCCGGTGGCGGGGTCGATGGACCCCGTGCTGTTTTCTCCCGGTCCTACCGCAGACTCAGCCCCGGTTCGGCGCGGCTCTTCCGGTTGCTCGCGGTGGCGTCGGCTCCGGGCATCACCACTGCCTCGTGCGCCGGTCTGGCCGGCCAGGGCCTGGACAGCACGCGGGCCCAGCTCGGCGAACTCATCGAGGCGGCCCTGCTCACCGACGATGCCGAGGGCCGTTACACCGCCCATGTGCTCGTCCGGGCGTACGCGGAAGAGCTGTTGTCAGCCGTGGAGTCGCCGGCCGAGCGGACGGCGGCGACGAGCCGGCTTCGCGCGCTGCTCAGTTGACGGCGGCGGAGCCAGGTCCAGAAGTAATCCATTGTTTCTCCCTACCTTCAGCGGAACCGGCGGATGCGCCGGTCACCATCTCGTGAAGGGGAGTGTTGCGATGAGGACCTACCATCCTGCAGGCGTTCCGGCCGATCCGGATCCGGTACGCAGCCGGGCGATCCGCCAACTGCACCAGAAGCGTGGTGTGCAGGCCCACGTCCTGGTCTTCGTGCTGTCCAATGTGGCCCAGGTGGTCGTGTGGTGGGCGTACACCCCGGATCAGTTCTTCTGGCCTTTGTGGTCGATCCTCGGCTGGGGTGTCGGACTGGTGTTCCACATCTGGGCGGTGTATTCGGGTGCCCAGCTCGACGAGGCGCGGATCGAGCGGGAAATGCGCCGGATGGAGCGCACCGGCGACTGAACTCCCGCCTGTGGTCAGCCGGTGGCGAGCACCGCGTGGACCGAGGAGACCGAGCTCGCACCCTCACCGACCGCGGTGGCGACCCGCTTCGTCGAACCCGAGCGCAGATCGCCGACGGCGAAGACCCGCGGCGCGCTCGTCTGGAACGGCAGGGGTGAGCCGGCGGGACCGACGGGTAGCCGGCTGTCCGTCAGGACGAAGCCCTTGTCGTCCAGGGTTATGCCCGCCAGCCACTGCGACACCGGGTCCGCGCCGATGAAGCAGAACAGCGCCCGGCAGCCGAGCCGCTCGCGTCGGCCGCCGCGCTCGATGACGATCGACTCGAGGGTGCCCTCGCCGGACAGCTCGCGGACGTCGGCGCCGGTGTGGATCCGGATCCGGGGATGCACCCGGATCCGGTCGGCGAGGTAGGACGACATCCGCGCCCCGAGGTCACCGCCACGCAGGATCAGGTCCACTGCGGCGCCCCTGCCGGCGAGTGACAACGCTGCCTGGCCGGCCGAGTTGGCGCCGCCGACGACCGCCACCGGCTCGTTCTCATGCCCCCTGACGTCCAGTTCCGTTGCCGCGTAACGGATGCAGCCGCCTGTTTCGTGCTGGGCCCACCCGGGGACGCCGAGGCGGCGGTAGTGCGCCCCGGTAGCGGCGATCACCGCGCGGGTCTCGATACGGGTGCCGTCGGCCAGCAGCACCATGGGGCGGTGCTCCTGCGACAGATCGAGGCCCGTGACGGCGCTGGGGGAGTGGATCCTGACGCCGAACTTGAGCGCCTGCATCATCGCCAGCCGGGTCAGACCCTCGCCGCTGATCCCCTCGGGGAAGCCGAGATAGTTCTCGATGCGGGCGCTCGTGGCTGCCTGGCCGCCGAGCCCGGAGCGGTCCAGGAGCACGGTGACGAGACCCTCGGACGCTCCGTACACGGCGGCGGCCAGCCCCGCCGGTCCGGCACCCACCACGACGAGATCCACCGGGCTCCCGCCCGCCCGGTACGTGAGCCCGAGCGCCGCCGCGACCCCGCCCGGCGTCGCATGCCGCAGCACCGAGCCGTTGACCAGCGCGGCAGGAAGATCATCCGCGTCGAGCCCCGAGGCACTCATCAGCGCGAGCCCGGACATCGACGCGGCGTCGAGCCACGACATGGGCAGGAGCAGCTGGGTGACGTACGTGCGCAGCCTGATCGCCGCGGCGTCGTCCGCCCGGCCGATGATCTCCAGTGCGCTCCCGGCCGCCGACCGGATCACCTCGCGGCGGGTCCGGAACGCCTGCAGCAGCACATCGGCTATGTCACCCTGCTCGGCGAGGATCCGGCGCAGGGTCGGCGCCACGATCCGCACGACCGTGCCGGCAACCGCCACCCGGGCGGTCAGATAGACGTTCTGGCCGGTCAGCAGGTTGAGTTCGCCGAGGAAGTCGCCGGGTCCGCCCCGGAAGATCAGCCGTTCCGGCCCGCTCGCCGTCGGGTCCCGGACGAGGTCCACGGTCGCCGTCCGGAGCAGGAGGAGGTCATAGGCGGTGTCGCCCGTCGCGTAGAGGACATGCCCGGCTTCCGCGTGCTCCTCCACACCGTATCGGGCGAGCCGGCGGAACTGTTCGTCGTCGAGCCCCGCTCCACTGGCCGTCGCCTCGTCGTTCAAGCCGGACCTCCGCGCTGTCGGCGTACCTGCATGGCATGTCGGGTGAAGCTGGAAGGAGTAAGTCATGGCGGGGTGGACGGGTTGTGGATCGGGCGGCGCGTGAGTCCATTTCCGGTCCAGTGGAGCTTCCTACCTTGAGCGCGAAGGGTCCGGGAACGGACGGCCGTCAACACACTGGGGTGACCTTGATCGCGCAGGAAGATGCCGATGTCGTCGTGATCGGATCCGGCATGGGCGGCCTGGCGGCGGCGCGTGCGCTCGCGCAGTTCGGTGGCAAGCGGGTGCTCGTGCTGGAGCAGCACTACACCCTCGGCGGGATGACGCACGAGTTCTCCCGCGAGGGGCGGTACAGGTTCGGGACCGGCCTGCACTACATGAGCGCGGACGCCGGTCCGTTCCTCGGTTTCATGACCGACGGCCGGGTGCAGCTCCAGCCGTTGCCCGACGACTACGACGTCCTGCACTTCCCCGATTTCGACTTCGCCGTGCCCGCCTCGGGAGAGCTGTTCCGGGACCGCCTCAAAGACCGGTTCCCCGGTGAGGCCCGGGCCATCGACCGCTATTTCCGGACGGTACGGCGGGCGATGACCGGTCTCGCGGCCCGCAACGTCCTCGCGTCGCTTCCCGCACCGGTGCGCCGGCTCGGGTTCCCGGTTGTCGAGCGGCTCTTCCCGGCGACGTACCGTTCGCTGAGCGATCAGGTCTCCCGCAGCTTCCGCGACCCGGACCTGCGGGCGGTGCTGGCGGCGCGGTGGGGGTTGTACGGCACGCCGCCGGCATCGAGCGCGTTCGGTTACCACGCCGCGGTCCCGACGACGTTCTTCCTGGACGGCACCGCCCATCCCGTGGGCGGCCCGAAAGCGATCAGCGAGATCGTCCTGGAGATCCTCGGCCGCTACGACGTCGAGCTGCGCGCGCGTCAGCGGATCGAGCGGATCACCGTCGAGCGGGGCCGGGTGACCGGCGTCGACGTCGAGGATTCCGGAACGGGGCGCCGGTACCACGTCCGGGCCGCGTCGGTGGTCTCGGCGGCAGGGGTCCGCAACACCTATGACCTGCTCGGTACGGCGGTCGAGCCCCGCTGGGAGCACGCGCTGGCGAAGCTGCCCGCGGAGCCGTCGGCGATCATGCTGTTCCTCGGACTGCGCCAGTCGCCGGCACGGTCCGACCTGCACGGCGAGAACCACTGGTTCATGCCGGACCTCGACGGTTCCCACCAGGCGCTGGGCGACGGCACGCTGTACGTCTCCTTCTCCTCGCTGAACAACCCGGCCGCGCGCTTCCACACCGTCGAGGTCGTGGAGCTGATCGACCCGGCGGCCTTCGACCGGTGGCAGGACAGCGACGCGGAGAAACGGCCGGACGACTACCGCAGGCTCAAGGACGACCTGACCCGGCGGCTGCTCGACCGCCTGGAGCAGCGGTGGCCCGGATTCCGGGAGAACATCGCGTTCGCCGAGCTGGCGACGCCGCTGTCGTTCGAGACCTACCAGCGCAGTGTCCGGGGATCGTTCTACGGTCTCGCCGCCACGCCCGCGCGGCTGCGGTCGTCGCTCGCGGGGACGCGTACGCCGGTCAAGGGTCTGGTGGTGGCCGGCCAGGACGCCTGGGGGCCTGGTGTGGTCGGCGCGCTCGCGGGCGGCCTCCTGGCTGCCAACGCTGTCCTGCCGGGCCGGCAGCTGGGCACGATGTGGCGCACGATCCGGGCCCGCACCCCGGCCCGCGAGCCGGCCACCGCCTGGCGGGGTTACCTGCGCGTGGCCGCGATCGAGGAGCTGACCCCGGCGATCCGCAAGGTACGCCTGGAACCGCTGGACGGTGGCGCGCTGCCGTTCTCGTTCGCCGCGGGACAGTATCTGAAGATCGACCTGCCCGTGGCGGTCGAGCCGATCGAGCGGTCCTATTCGATCTCGAGCGGGCCGGGCACGACGGGCTACGCCGAGTTCGCGGTGAAGCGGGAGACGGACGGCCTCGGCTCCACCTTCCTGCACGACGATCTGGAACCGGGCCAGGCCCTGCGGGTGGCCGGGCCGTTCGGCGACTTCACGTACGACCCCGCCGGCGACGACGGCACCGGCACACTGCTGCTGATCGCCGGGGGCGTCGGGATCACGCCGCTGATCAGTGTTCTGGCTGCGGTGGAGCAGGCCGGTCGCAGCGGCCGGGTGGTCCTGCTGGCAGGCTGCCGGAGCGAGGACGAGATCCCGTTCCGGACGGAGCTCGACGGTCTGCGGGCACGGATGCCGGGGCTCGAGGTGACCGTCTTCGTCAGCCGGCCGGGCGGCGGCTGGCCGGGCCGGCGCGGCCGGATCGACCTCGACGCGCTGCGCCCTTACGCCGCGGACGTCACGCGCGTCCACCTCTGCGGCCCGGCGCCGATGATGCAGGACGTGCTCGGCCACCTGACGGAGCTCCGGGTGCCCCGCGACATCGTGCACACCGAGGCTTTCGTATCGGGTCGCAGCATGCAGACCCGCCGGGAGAAGGCCCACGGGATCGCCCTCGCCGCGGCCCAGGCGGGGATCGCCGGGTTCACCATCGGCGTCCGTGACGAGGATGCGGCCTCCTTCGCCTGCCCGCCCGGGCAGACGGTCCTCGACGCCGCCAACGCGGCCCGCGTCCCGTTCCCGCAGTCGTGCGGGGAGGGAGCCTGCGGCACCTGCCGGGTCCGGGTGCTGACCGGGGAGTACGAGACGGACACCCGCGGGATGTTCTCGGCCCAGGAGCTCGACGCGGGCTGGCGCCTGGCCTGCCAGACGCTGCCCACGTCAGACCTCGTGGTCAGCCGTCAGGACCAGCCGGGCCAGCTCGACCCGGGAGCGGACGCCCAGCTTGCCGAAGGCGTGCCGCAGGTGTGAGCTCACGGTGTGCGGCGACAGGAAGAGCTCGTCGGCGACCTGGCGGTTCGTCCAGCCCCGAGCCACCATCCTTGCCACCTTGGTCTCCGACTCGGTCAGCCCCGCCCAGCCGTTCCGGGGCCGGTACGGGGTTCGCCGGCGCACCCCGTACCGGCGCAGCAGCTGCCGCACCCGGGCCGCGTCGCGGTCGGCGCCGACCGCCTCCCACTGTTCGATGGCCGAGCCCAGCAGGGACAGGCCGTGCGAGCGGTCGGTGGCGACCACCACCGTGCCGGCGTCCTCGCTCACCCGGGCCCGCACCAGTGGCCGCTCGTCGCCGGCGTGCAGGTCGACCGCGCGCAGCAGCAGGCCCGGGTCGGCGGTCAGCAGCCCGCGGGCGTGGTGCAGCGCCGCCTCGACGACCGGTTCACCCGCGTGGCGGTGTGACTCGTCGGTGAGCCGGGCCACGGCTGTTTCCGCCAGGTCACGCCGGCCGGCGCGCAGGAGCAGCCGGACGAGGACACCCACCTCGGCGTGCTCGGTCAGGGTGACGACGCGGACGCATCCCGAGAACAGCGTCGCCATCTCGTCGCCGGACCCCTCGCCGGCCGGGAGGCCGCGGGCCTCGTCCAGCAGGGCGCGCAGCCACTGCCCCCGGCCACGCCAGTCCGGATTGCCGCTGCCGCCCATGTGGGCCGCCATGGCGTCGGCGACCCTCATCCCGGCCTGGTCGCCACGATGGATCGCCACCGTGGCGAGGGTGAGAGCGGCGACATAGAGGTAGCTGACGGAGCCGAGCTCATAGGACATGGCCTGGATCGCCTCGGCCTCGGCCCGGGCCTCGTCCAGCCGGCCCGAACGCAGGGTGATCCGGGCGCGGATCATCGCCCACACCCGCGCGTTGGCGAGCTGGCCGTCCAGCTGTGCGAGCCGGGCGCCCTCCTCGGCCAGCCGCCAGGCCTCACCCATCCGGCCTGCCGCGTCGAGCATCATCGCCTTCCACCCGTCGGGCAGCGACAGGGCGTGCGCGCCGGAGGTCTCGATGCGGAGCCGGATCGCGTCGTCGGCCGAACGCAGCCCGTCGGACCAGTCGCAGAGCTGGAAGTCGGCGACGGCCTTCGCGACCAGAACGGCGGAGACCGACCGCGCGTCGATACCGGCACGGCTCGCGGCCACTGCGGCGTCGGCCGCCTGCCTCGCCTCGGTGGGACGCCCGATGATGCCCAGCGCACCGGAGAGCACGGCGTACAACCGGGCCCTCAGCTCGGCCGGCAGGTTCCCGTGCGTCAGAGCCTCGCGGCAGAGCTGCGCCGCCCGCCCGGCGTCGGCCGGGAGGATGGCCTCGGCGATCAGGCGCTGGATCTGCGCCGCCACCATCGGGGCCAGGGCCGGGCCCCTGCCGCGCTCGAACAGCTCGGCGGCGTCCAGGGCGCGGTCGGCCAGGACGAGGTGGGTGACGGCCTCGGTGAGCATCGTCCCGCGGCCGGGGTCGTCCCACCGGACGAGCGCGAAAGCCTGGGAACTCAGCTCGGCGGCGATCGCCGAGGACCGCACGAGGCTCTCGGCCGCGGCCCGGCGCAGCAGCCCGATCGCCTCCGCGTCGCCGTGGGTGGCGATCTGCAGCACGAGCGCCGCGATCTCGGCCACGGGGGTCCCGCCCGCCAGGCCGGCCTCGATGGCCTGCCGGCGCAGGGCACGGCGCAACGGCTCGGGCAGGCCGGCGTCGATGGCCTCGCGGACCAGGTCGTGTCGGAATGCGAACGTGTCGCCGCGCTCGATGATCAGCTCGGCGTCCAGCGCCTCGCGCAGCGGTGCGAGAAGGGCGGAGGGGCGGCGGTCGAGCATCCCGGCGAGCTGTTCCGCGGTGAACGTCCGGCCGAGGATCGACGCCATCTCCACGGTCAGCCGGCCGTCGTCGGACAACAGCCGCACCTGCTCGCGGATCGAGTCCCGGAAGCGCCGGGGCAGGCTGCCGCCGCGCAGGGCGGCGACCCCGCCGCGAAGCTCGACCGTGTGCTCGTCGCGCAGCCCGTGCAGGAGGTCGAGCAGCAGCAACGGACGGCCCTGGGCGCCGGCCAGGGCCTCGCGCAGCCCGGGGTCCGGCGTGCCGCCCAGGACGTCGCGGGTCACCTGCGCGATGGCATCGGCGTCGAGAGCACCGAGCCGGAGGACCTCGGCACCCTGACCGGACATCTGGTCGATCACGGCGCGCACGGGTGCCGGCGGGTCGGGCCGCAACGCGATCACCCAGAGCACGGGGTCGGCGGACAACCGCCGGGTGAGCGTCCGTACCGCGGCGGCAGTGGCCAGATCGGCCCACTGGAAGTCGTCGATGACGATCATGACGGGCGTGTGGAGGGTCGCCTTCTCCAGGCCGTCGTGCACTTCTTGGACGAGCCAGAAGCCGCCTTCCGTTCGCTCGGCGGCGCGTCGCAGCGCGTCCAGGTCGACGGGCGGCTCATCGGTGCTGGTGAGAGTGTCGAGCAGCAGCCAGGCCGGCACCCCCAGCGACGCGATCTGACCCGCGCCGGTCAGGACCTGGGCGTCGCGTTCCCGCCCGGTGTCGCCCGCGTCGGCGATCAGGCTGGACTTGCCGCTGCCGGGCACACCCTCGACGATGACGACGCCACCGGTGCCGGCGATCAGCTGATGGACCCGCCCGCGCAGGACGGCCCGTTCGGCATCCCGGCCGCGCAGGGGCGGCGAGGTGGACCGTGTGGTCATCAGATCTCCCGGCCGCCTGGGACTGAGCGGTCCACAGTAGCCGATCTTCGCCGGCGGACGCGGCGCGTGCGATACCGGGTGCGCCCGCCCGGGCAGGGACCGCTAAAGAGCACAAGAACGTGTGATGTCTCGCCCGGTGGCCCCGGACATCATCGGTGCATGCGGAACGCGAAGGCGGTGACGCCCCTGTACGTGCAGGTCATGGGCCCGCTGCGGGTCTGGCGCGATGAGGTCGGACGAGACGCCGGGCCTCGCCAGCAGCAGTGCCTGCTGGCGTTGCTGGCGGTCCTCCACGGCCGGCCGGTCAGCATGGGCGACCTGGTCGACCGGCTCTGGGGCACCGAACCGCCGGCCAGTGCGGTCAACACCGTCCACAAGTACGTCGGCGGGATCCGCCGGCTGCTCGAGCCCGGCCTGCCGCGGCGGGCGTCCGGGGCGTACCTGACCCGGGACGGCACCGGATACCGGTTCATCGGCGCGCCCGAGACGCTCGACCTGGTCAGGTTCCGGAGACTCGTAGCCGAGGGGAAGGCGGCCGCGGTGCGCGGACACGCCGATGGGGCACTCGACTCCTACCTGCCCGCGCTGCGGCTCTGTCAAGGAGCCGCCGGTGTCGCGCTGGCCGGCACCGAAGGGGCTCTGGCGACGTTCGCCGCCGTCGACAGCGAGTTCTTCGACGCGGCCGTTGACGCGGCGTCGATGGCCGTCCGGGCCGGACGGGCTACGGCCGCACTGCCGGCGCTGCGGCTGGCGGCGGAGATGGGCCGGCTCCACGAACCCGTGCACGCGAGTCTGGTGACAACGCTCGCCGCCGCGGGCCACCGGACCGAAGCGCTGGCCCGGTACCGGAAGATCCGCGACCGGCTCGCCGACGAACTGGGCATCGACCCGGGCCACGAACTGCGTGAGGTCCGGCAGTCCACGCTCCTGCGGACAGCGCCCATGGCCGTACGTCCCGCGCAGCTGCCGCCTGACCAGCCGCTCTTCAGCGGGCGTGCCGGCGAACTGCGGCTGCTCCGCGACCTGACCCGCGATCTGCGCACCGGTGGCCGGGCAGGCCCGATGATCGTCGCGGTGGACGGGTTGGGCGGGGTGGGCAAGTCGGCGCTCGTGACGCGGTTCGCGCACCTGGTCGCGGAGGAGTTCGCGGACGGTCAGCTCTTCCTCGATCTCCGGGGACGCGATGGTGTCCCGGCCGCCGAGGGGCTGCGCTGCCTGCTGTACGCGCTCGGCGTACGCGCGTCGGACTTCCCGGACACCGCCGCCGCGCTGGTGGGCATGTACCGCAGCCTCACCGCCGGCCGAAATCTCCTCCTCGTGCTGGACGACGCCCACGACGCGTCACAGGTCCGTCCCCTGCTGCCGAACTCCGGGGCCGGCCTGGTCCTCGTCACCAGCCGCAGACCACTCATCGGCCTCGCCGCGTCCGACGGCGCACGCCTGATCCGCATCCACCCTCCCGACCTGCCGGAGGCCCGGGAACTGCTGCGCCGCAGACTCTCCGCGCTGCAGGGCCCCGGTGCCGGTGACACCGGCACGCAGACCCTCGACGAGATCGCCGAACGGTGTGGCCGGATGCCGCTGGCACTCGCCCTGCTCGCCGCCCGCCTCGGCGCCCGCCCGCACCTGCCCGACCCACGCCCATCCAGGAGCGGAGCCCCTTCATGAAGACCAGCCAGATCGCGCCACTGCACGTGCCGCACGACAGAGTCGACCTCGAGGAATGGATCTTCTCCCTCAGCGACGAGGACTACCGGGCGGCGTCACCGCAGCATCGTGCCGCCGGTGTGACCTGCACGAACGGGGTTCGCGGAACCGTCAACGTCGAGTCGATCGGCGGGACGCTCATCATCCAGCACTACCGGGAGGTCACCGCCGACGCCGGGGGCTTCGAGCTGCTGTCGGAACGCAGCAGGGCATACCTCTTCCACCTCTTCCCGGCCCGCGCCGAGGTGCGGTGGACGATGGCCGTCGAGCCGGGCAGCAGCGGCGCCTCACACCTGCGCTGCACGGTCGAACTCACCCTGTCGCCGCTGCTGAACCTCCTGGCGGCGACGATCGCGACACCGTTCTTCGTGCGCCGCCACGTGCGGAACGAGATCGCCGGGTTCGCCCGCGACATCGAAGCCAAGTACGCCCACCAGAACGTCGCCGGCGACGGGGGTCGATGATGGTCGTTCTCGTGACCGGCGGTTCCGGGTATGTGGGCGCCCATTGCATACGGGCTCTGGTGAGCCAGGGCTACAAGGTCCGCACCACCGTACGCAGTCCCGGGCGGGCGCAGTCGGTGCGGGCGTTGCTGGAACCCGGTACGGACGTGTCGTTCGCGGTGGCCGACCTGACCTCCGACGCCGGCTGGGCTGCGGCGGCGGCCGGCTGTGACGCCGTTCTGCACGTGGCCTCACCGTTTCCTGGCAAGTCCCCGAGACGGCCCGATGACCTGATCGTGCCGGCGCGGGAGGGCACACTGCGGGTGCTCCGCGCGGCCCGTGACGCGGGTGTCCGGCGTACCGTGCTGACGTCTTCGTTCGCCGCCGTCGGGTACGGCCACCGTGACTACTCCCGGGTCTTCACCGAGGCGGACTGGAGTGACCCGGACGGCCCTGACCTGATCGCCTACTCGCGCTCGAAGCTGGTCGCCGAGCGGGCGGCCTGGGACTTCGCCGAGAGGTCGGGCGGCGGGATGGAGCTCGCCGTGATCAACCCCGTCGGTATCCTCGGCCCGCCGCTCGGCCGGGAACTGTCCGTCTACGTCGCGGTGATCGGGCAGCTGCTCAACGGCGAGCTTCCGGCCCTTCCCCGGCTGAACTGGGGCGTGGTCGACGTCCGCGATGTCGCCGATCTGCACGTGCGCGCGATGGTCGCGCCGGGCGCCGCGGGGGAGCGGTTCGTGGCCACCGCCGGAACGACGTCGCTGCCGCAGATCGCGGGTCTGCTGCGGGCGCGGCTCGGCCCAGCGGCCCACCGGGTGCCGGACCGTACGGTGCCGGACTGGGTGGTCCGCCTCAGCGCGCGGGTGAGCGCGCGGTTCGCGACGGTCGTCCCGGACCTCGGCGTGGTGCGCGAGGCATCCAGCGTGAAGGCGCACGAGCTCCTGGGCTGGCAGGCCCGGCCGATCGAGGAGACGGTCCTGGACACCGCGAGCGGCCTGGCGGCGCTGGGCCTGCTCCGGGACGCCGGCGCGAGCGGATCGGACCGGAGGTTGCGGAGTTGATCCGGGTATCGTGCCGGCTGCAGCTGCTCCATCGGGGCCGATCGACCACTTCCGGCGGCGACTACGGCCAGCAGCCGTAACGGCCGGGGCTGCTCACGCCGCAGTGCTGGGTGAGCCCGCGGCGCTGGGCGCGGCCGCGCGGTCGGGGGCCAGGAGCAGGAGGGACAGCAGCAGTGGAACGCCGAGTCCCACCAGGTTCCCGATCGCGTGCCACGTCGAGAACGCGCTCAGGTGCAGGGCGTGCCAGAGGAAGTGCTCGGCGTTGAAGATGAGCCAGGCGCCGCCGGCGACCCGCAGCAGCGGGAACGCCGGCCGGCGCCACGTCCAGACGCTGAGGACGGCGAGGGCCAGGTAGAGGCCGCCGACGTCGCGGACCAAATGCTCGTTGTACGGGCCCAGCGCGGACACCCAGCCCCAGCCGGGCGACGGGAAATCGCGGTAGAACGACGCCGGGAACGCCGCCGCCCAGGTGCCGACCACGGTGGCCAGCACGGCCAGCAGAAGCACGCACACGCGTTTGCTGCGGAGAGTCATACGCCCAGGACGATCACACCCGGCCGGACGTGACAAGGCCCACTTGCTTTGAATTCGAAGCATGCTACTGTTCGGAGGTGCTTCGAACTCGAAGCAAAGTGAAAAGGGAGCTTGTCATGAAGGCAGTTCGATTCCACGAGTACGGCGGCCCGGACGTCCTGCGCTACGAGGACGTCGAGGTGCCCGTGCCGGGTGCCGGGCAGGTGCGGCTGCGGGTGGCCGCGACCACGTTCAACGGCGTCGACGCGAACATCCGCGGCGGTTTCATGCAGGGCCCGATCCCCGTCGAGCTGCCGCACACCCCGGGCATCGACGTCGCCGGGACCGTCGAGACGCTCGGTGACGGCGTCGACGGCCTCGCCGTCGGCGACCGGGTCATCGGGTTCCTGCCCATGGCGGGGGTCGGCGCTGCCGCTGAGTACGTGATCGCACCTGCCGAGGTCCTGACCGCGGCGCCCACCACGATTCCGCTCGCCGACGCAGCCGCGCTTCCGGCGGTCGGGCTCACCGCCCGGCAGGCGCTGTTCGAGCACGCCAAGCTCACCGCCGGGCAGCGCATCCTGATCAACGGGGCCGGTGGGGCAGTCGGCCGCTACGCCGTCCAGATGGCCGGGAGCGCCGGCGCGCACGTCATCGCCAAGGGCAGCCCGCGGAGCACCGCCGCCACCGAGGAGCCGATCGAGCCGGTCGATGTGGTGCTCAACCTCGCCCCCGTCGAGCCCGCGCAGCTCGCCGCGCTCGTCACGCTCATCCGTGACGGCGGCACCCTGGTGAACACGACCGTGTGGATGCCCGCGCCCTCCGACGACAAGCGCGGCGTCACGGGAATCAACATGTTCGTCCGCAGCGACGCCCGTGAGCTCGCGCAACTGGTCGCCCAGGTCGACGCCGGTCAGCTGCGCGTCGACATCGCCGAGCGGGTCCCGCTGGCCGAGCTCCCCGCCCTGCACGCCCGAGCCGCTGCGGGCGAACTGCCCAGCGGCAAGATCATCTTCACCCTCTGAGCCGTCACCCTCTGAGCAAGGAGAAAACCATGATTCCCGACGACGACCCCGACCGTACGCTGACCGTGGCCGACCCCGCCGATCCCGCGACGACGTTCGTGTCCCTGGTGGGCAACACGTACGCCATGCTGGTCACCGGCGAGCAGACCAACGGCCGGTACTGCCTCATCGAGATGCGCGTCCCCGACGGAGGTGGCCCGCCGCCGCACCGCCACGACTTCGAGGAGATGTTCACCATCCTCGAAGGGGAGATCGAGTTCACCTTCCGCGGCGAGAAGCACGTCGTGGCAGCCGGGTCCACGGTCAACATCCCGGCCAACGCACCGCACAACTTCCGTAACGTCTCCGGCGCCCCGGCCCGCATGCTCTGCATGTGCACCCCCGCCGGCCAGGACGAGTATTTCCTGCGCATCGGTGACGTCGTCGACGGCTGGGACGCTCAGCCCCCGCAGAAGTCGGCCGAGGAGCAGGCCGACCAGCGCCGCCGGGCAGCGGAACTCGCCGCGACGTATCGCAGCGAGTTCCTCTGAGCCGGTTGTGGCCCGTGATGCTGAGCCGGTTACCGCAGGCCGAAGGCCCGGGTGATGCGCTGATCCACGCTGTTGCCGGCGGTGTCGCGGGCCGTGGTGCGCAGGGTGACGAACCGGGCGGCGCGAGGTGCGGAGATCCGGGTGCTCCAGCCGCCGGCCCGGGTCCTGAGCGTCGTCCGGTGCCAGGAGGCGCCGTCGTCGTACGAGACGTCGACCGTCACCGCCTTGATCGTCCCGGGCCCGGTTGCGGACACCAGGGTGGAGGCGCCGACTCCCAGCTCGAAGGTGCGCTGCACCTTGCCGTCGCGGTCGGTGTCGACGGCGTAGTCGAGCTGGATCAACGGCGGCGAGACGACCGTGCCCGCGGCCACGTCACCGGAGGTGAACGCCCACTCGGTGCGGGTGCTCGTGGAGTACGGCCCGGCCCACGAGCCCCGGTCGTTCTCCGACACCAGCCGGTAGGGGAGCCGTTCGGCGGTCAGCGGGCCCGCCACCAGCAGCGGGCTGTACCGGTCCGCCGAGCTGACCAGCTTGTCCCCCTGATAGAGCGCCATCCGGTTGTCCACAGCGGGGTTGTCGTTGGTGCGTCCCGCGTGCGCGGTGCCGGAGTCGCCCCAGCCGGAGATGTTCGCGAACAGCCAGCCGCCCTCCTGCCGGAACACGCTGAGCCCGGTCGGCTCGTCGACCAGCCGCGGCCGCTGCACCGGCCCGAACCAGCGCTCCGGGTGGGCCGACCCGGCCTGGTACGCGACCGGTGCGGAGTGCTGTGACTGCTCACCGGGGATCAGCACGTCCGCGACCCACTTCTCACCCGCGGTGACCCAGTCGGTGCGGTCGCCGCGAGCCGGGGCCTCGGCGTATTCCAGGGAGGCGGTGGAACCCAGCGGGTCGGTGTCGGAGCGCTGTTCGAGGGCACGACCCGGCTGCCAGTTGCGGAACGACACGTCGGCCCGCGCCAGGTTGCGGGACGTCGCGCGGTAGGTGAGGTCCGCGGGAATCGTGCCGCTGTAGTCGGTGACGAGGTCGTACGCGTACTCGGTGGTCGGGTGTGAGGTGACGTCCAGCCGTACGTTCCGGCGGGTCATCAGTTTTTCGCCCTCGTCCCTGGTGAGCGTGGCGACGGTGAGCGGTGGCGGGCCGGCCGGCGCCCACACCGATCCCGGCCAGGGCGCGAGCCGTCCCGTGCCGTTGTTGACGACGAGCAGGAGCCGGGCCCCGGCCGCCGAAGCAGCAGCAGCCCGGTCCTGGATGGTGACGGTGTCGCTGTTCCGGACGATCAGCGCCTTCCCGCGTACGTTACCGCCGGTGACGACCTCGAGGCTGCGCACGCTTGCCGGCAGCGGTGTCGCGCCGCGCTGGACCCGCAGGTCGTCGTACCCGGCGACGGTCAGCGCGGGCTGGGTGAGGCGCCAGCGCGCGGCCAGCGTGAACCGGCCCTGCGCGGCCTTGCCGGTCGGAAGCACCCAGACACTGTCGTAGTCCTGGCCCGGGTACCACGCGTCCAGCCATGGGCTCCCGGCGACGTCGCGGATCAGCTCGAACCGCGAGGAGGTCACGGTCGACTGCTGCGGTGTGGTCGCGGTGGATCGGCGGGCTCTGGTCGCATCGAAGACGACCGTACGGTCCTGGTTGAGCTCGATGTTGGTGATCGGGAGCACCGCGAGGCCCTTCGAGCCCGGCCCGTGGGTGCCCTCGACGTCGGTGCTCAGCCATGCCGTGTACGTGTCCGCGGGCAGGCGCAGGTCGAGCGTACCCGTGGCATCGATCTGGTGGGTCGACGTGCTGTCCTTGCCCAGCAGCACGAGCTGGCCGGCGACGGGCTCACCCGCACGGTCAAGAGCCTTGAGAACCAGATGATGGCGTACGCCCTCCTGGCCCACGGCCACCGAGGTACGCAGCCCGCCCCCGTCCCCGGTCGCCGTCACGAAGCCGGAGAACGCCTGATCGGCGGGAACCTTGGCGAACGACGTCGTCGCGGTCACCGAGGCCGTGCCGTGCGCCGGAACCGTGATCTGCCCGGCCGACAACGTGATCAGGTCCAGTGAGGACGACAGCGCGAGCGTCACCGGCACCGCGCCGACGTTCGTGTAGGTGATCGTCCGGTCGACCGGTCCCGTGGGGGCCGTCGGGTAGTCCGGGTAGCCGAAGTTGACCGAGCCGGTGGCGAACACCGGCGCGCTCGCGGCGGCGGCCGCGTCCAACCGGCCGGAACCGCCCTGGTACGCCGTGACGTCCGGCGTCGCCTTCGTCGTGCTGACCAGCGCGTCCTTGACCTGCTGCCCGGTGAGCCCGGGGTGCTCGGCGAGCAGCAGTGCCGCGGTGCCGGTGACGTGCGGCGCGGCCATCGACGTGCCGCTCATCGACAGGTACGAGCCCTCGCCCTCCTCGATGTAGTGCGACCGGGCGGCCAGGATGTTGGCCCCGGGCGCGGTGAGGTCGGGCTTGAGCGCCCGGTCGCCGAGCCGCGGCCCCTGGCTGGAGAAGAACGTCACCAGATCCTGGTTGTCGACCGCGCCGACGGTCAGCGCCGCGTCGGCCGCGCCGGGCGTCCCCACCGTGTACGCACCCGGCCCGGAGTTCCCCGCCGAGATCACGAACAGCGCACCGGTCTCCGCGCTGAGCTCGTTGACGGCCACACTCATCGGATCGGTGCCGTCGGTCGGATCCGCGCCGAGGCTCAGGTTGACGACGCGGGCGTGCTGCTCGCGCACCGCCCACTCCATCCCGCTGATGATCCACGAGTCCTGGCCGAAACCGTCGTCGCCGAGCACCTTGCCGATGTGCAGCCGGGCCCCGGGTGCGACACCCTGCTCCCTGCCCGCCGAGGCCGCGCCGGTGCCGGCGATCGTGGACGCCACGTGCGTACCGTGACCCTTGCCGTCCTCGATCGACTCACCGGGCACGAAGGACGCAGTGGCAGCCACCTGGCCCGCCAGATCCGGGTGCGCGGTGTCGATGCCGGTGTCCAGCACGGCCACGTCGATGCCGGTGCCGACGTTGCCTTTCTGCCACACCTCGGGGGCGCCGATCTGCGCGGTGCTCTCCGCCAGGGCCGCCTCGGCCTTGCCGTCGAGCCAGACCTTCTTGACGGTGCCGCTCTGCAGGCTCGCCTTCGCCTTCGTCCCGCCGGCGATCGAGGAGAAGAACGCTCCGGACCGGTCTGCCGTCAGTGCCGCGCCGCCGATACTTTCGAGCGGGCGTACGTCGCTCGTGCCGCTCAGCGCTGCCCGGGACTTCGCCGCCGTGCCGTTGTAGGTGACGATCAGCGGGATGCCAGTGCTGTGCGCGTCGTCGTAGCCGTCCGCCACCAGCTCGGTGACGTTGAACAGGTGCTCGTCGAGCAGCCCCGAGGCCAGGTGGGGCAGGACGTCGTGCGGGTAGACGTACGTGTCACCGCCCTGACGCCCGGTGAGGAACCCGGTCAGCCGACCCTGAGGATCTCGCACCTGCACCCCGCCGTCGGCGGCCGTGGTGACCTTGTCACCGGTGATCAGGGTGACGGTGCTGGCCGGCTTGCTCGACGGCGGTGGCGCGGCGGGCGCCCCGGCAGCGGACGCGGCGGCCGGGGCGATGGTGAGCGGCGTGGTGACGAGAACGGCCAGCCCGATTCCACGCAGGCGTGACAGTGACAACGGAACCTCACGATGATCGATGGGGTGTCACCGCACACTATGGGGACCGTTTATTTCGGACTGATCTCGTAACTTTCGTCAGCGGTGGGACTTGAGCCAGCCCCGGATCTCGGTGATGACCTGCTGGTCGGGCCCGGCGAACTCCGGTGTGAACTTCGGGGTGATGTTCATGGTGTGCGCCATGCCCGGGTAGATGACGATCGTGTGGTCCTTGTTGCCGGCCGCGGCGACGGCGGCGTCGGCGACGAGCGCGGCGCGGGCCGGGGTCTGGATGTCGTTCTCGCCGTTGAGGAGCAGCGTCGGGCCGGAGAACTTCGGCAGCGCCTGCGACACCGTCGGGAAGCGGGCGATGTCCTTCGCGTAGCTGATCGTGTAGGCGTCCAGGTCAGGCAGGTTCGGGTAGAGATCGATGTGGGTGATCTCGCGCAGCACCACGCCCGCCTCGGCGTCGATCGCGATCCGGCCGTCGTGGTTGCTGTCCGTCGCGGCGGCGACCTTCCGGCCGTCGAGCAGGACCGGGCGGAACTGGTCGGCGACCTGCGCCGGCTGCCCGATCAGGCCGTCGGCCGCCTCGGCCGCGGTCAGCTGACCGTCGCCGTCGACGTCGAACTCGTCGTGCAGCTGGGCGAGCAGCCGGCCGTAGATCTGGAACGTCAGCAGCTGCTTGATCGGCAGGCCGACGACACCCATCTCGACCACCCCGGCCGGCTTCGGGATCCCGAACTTCGTGGGCTCGGCGGCGAGGTTGGCGGCCACGTTGGTGCCCTCACTGTGCCCGAGCAGGAAGATCTTCGACGGGTCGACCCGCGGCGACCGGGCGGCGAACCGCACCACCGCTGCGGCGTCCTTCTGGATCTGCTCGTACGGGTTCTTCGGCTGCAACTGGGCCGGATCGGTGCTCTCGACGGGGCCGATATCGCTCACCCCGCGCTTGTTGAACCGCAGGGTCGCGTACCCCTCCCGGCTCGCTGCCTGCGCGAGCGGCACGAAGGTCGAGCCGTTGCCGCCGGGCAGCGTCTGGTTCATGTCGTTGTGCCCGCTGCCGTGCAGGAGGACGACCACCGGCAGTCGGCCCTTCGCGTTGCTGGGGTAGGTGAGCTCAGCCTTGGTGACCCAGCCCTTGCCGAAGTCGATGCTCACCTGCTCGCGGGTGATGCCCTCCCACCCGGACCGCCCGGCTGCCGCGGGGGCCTGGGCACCGCCGGTGGTCGTGCCGGTGACGGAGTCGGCGTGGGCGACTCCGACGCCCGCGAAGAGGATGGCGGCGGTCGTCACGCCGATCGCCGCGTTGCGGTATTTCGTCGTCTTGGTCATGCCGGAAACGCTATTCAGCACAGCGGCGCCGATCGATCCCGGTAACGGGCCTCCTGAGGTACAGCTGGCTGTACCAGATCCCGGGCGTACTGCCTCACCACCTCCGGGGCGTGGGCGGCGCCGGCGTTCAACCGGCTAGGTGCTCGCGCAGCACGTCCTGGAACCCGGCCATGGTGGGGTTGGCGGTGTTGCGGTCCAGCCAGGTCATGGTCAGATTGGTACGCAGGTCGGTGTCCTCGCTGTGCACCACCGCCACCTCGCCCCGGGCGACCTGGTGGCGCACCGACAGCAGGGGCAGCAACGCGAGCCCCATGCCGGCCGCCACGCACGCGCCGAGCGTGCCGATGCTGGACACCTCCGCGACGGGCTCCTTGGCGCCCGGCCCGAAGACCTCGTCGAACATCTCCCGGAAGCCGCAACCCTGCTCGGTGGCCAGGAACGGCTCCGCGCTGAGCTCGGCCAGCCCGGCCCGGCCCCGCTCGGCCAGCGGGTGCTTCGGCGGCACGATGACCACGAGCGGCTCCTCGGCCAGCGTCTCCGACCGCAGCGACGGGTCCGGCGGGGGAGTGCCGAACGTCAGGCAGAGGTCCAGATCGCCGCGGCGGACGGCACCGTACAGCTCGCCACGGTTGTGGTGGCCCAGCCGCACCCGCATGGCGGGATGGCGTTCACGGTACTCGGCGAGCACCGGCGGCAGCAGATGCACGCCGACCGTTTCCAGGGCGCCGATCGCGAGCCCCGTGCCGGGCCGGGAGACCGCGAACCGGGCCTCCTCGAGCAGGGTGAGGATGCGGCCGGTGTACTCCGAGAGCACCACGCCCTGCGCGGTCAGCCGGAGCTGCCGCTGGGAGCGGTCGAGCAGGTCGACGCCGAGCTCCCGCTCCAGGACCTGGATCTGGTCACTGATGCTCGACTGCGCGTAGTGCAGCTCCTTGGCCGCCTGCGTGATGCTCAGCGTCCGGGCGACGGTCTCGAACGCCCGAAGATTCCTCAGCTCCACGCGCCCGGCCCCCTGTCCATCGGCTCAGCCGATGATACCCAGCGGTCCTTCCGGGCTTCAGCGACGGCGGATCGGGCGCGCGCTCCGGTTGAATCAGGAGCAGCTGTTCCTGGCGCGGGTGCGCTGAACACCCGCGATTTCAATGGTGGGAGAAACACATGGCAACGCAGGCGGGGCCGCAGCCCGTGGTGGCGGCGGAACGGTCGCAAAAGCCGTCGGGTTCGTTGCTGATCGGTCTTTCCCTCGGCTACTTCATGGTGTTGCTGGACCTGACGATCGTCGCGGTGGCGTTGCCCGCGATCTCCCAGAGCCTCAACGTCGGGCTGAGCGCCCTGGAATGGGTCACCAACGGTTACACCGTCACGTTCGCGGCCCTGCTGCTCACCGCGGGATGGCTGTCGGACCGGTTCGGTGGCAAACGGATCTTCCTCATCGGACTGGTCGCGTTCGGGGTGCTGTCCGGTGCCTCCGCCGCGGTGAACAGCCTCGGCGCCCTGGTGGGGCTGCGCCTGGCCCTCGGCGTCGCCGGCGCGCTGCTGCTGCCGGCCTCGCTGGCGATCATCACCAACGCGTACACCGTCCCGGCGGAACGGGCCCGCGCGGTCGGCTCGTGGGCGGCCATCACGGGTGCGGCGCTCGCAGCCGGCCCGGTTGTCGGTGGCCTGCTGACCGAGTCGGTCGGCTGGCGCGCGATCTTCCTGGTCAACGTGCCGCTCGCGCTGATCAGCCTGGTGATCACCGTGCGGCTGGCCTCGGAGACCGCCCGCAAGTCGCGCAGCGGGCTCGACCTGACCGGGCAGCTCAGCGCGGTCGTCGCGCTGGCCGCGCTGGTCTACGCGCTGATCGAGGGCCCGGCCAAGGGCTGGACGGACACCGCCGTGGTGGTGGCCTTCGCCATCGCGGTCCTCGCGGCGGCGATCTTCGTCGGCGCCGAGATCCGGGCCGGGGACGCGGCTATGCTGCCGCCGCGGATGTTCCAGCGGGGTGGCTTCACAGCCGCGCTGGTGGCCGGGCTCCTCGCCAACTTCGGGCTGTCCGGTCTGCTGTTCGTGCTGTCGCTGTTCTTCCAGGACAGCCGCGGATACTCCGCGTCGGTCGCCGGTCTGGCGTTCCTGCCGCTGACCATCCCGACCGCCATCAACCCGATCTTCACCGGCCGGCTGGTCGGCCGGATCGGCCCGCGCGTCCCGGCCACGATCGGTTTTGCCCTCATGGGAGTCGGCGCGCTGATCCAGGCGCCGTTCACCGGTGATTCCGGGCTCGCCCTGGCAGCCACGGTGGTGGGTCTGCTGGTGTTCGGGTTCGGCATCTCCTTCGCGCTGCCCGCCCTGGTCGCGGGGGTGGCGAGCACCGTTTCGACCGAGTTCGCCGGCATCGGCGCCGGCACGCTCAACTCGGCCCGCCAGGTCGGCGCCTCCCTCGGGGTGGCCGTCCTCGGTGTGGTCCTCAGCCAGGCCTCGTCCAACGCCTCCGGCACCCGTCTCGCGCTGATCGTCGGCGGGGTGGTGCTGCTGGCCGGTGCCCTGATCGCGGGCACCGGGCTGCGCGGGCGCACCCCCGCATAGCGGCGGCGGGCGCGTTGTGGGAGCGGCCGGAGATCGACATACTGCCTCGCATGGCAGATGTGGTGGTGCTAGGGGCAGGGGCCGCGGGGCTGGCCGTGGCGGCCCAGCTCAAGGCGCGTGGGGTGGAGGCCGTGGTGCTCGAGCGGGGGCCGGGGGTGGCCACCAGCTGGCGGGGACGCTACGACCGGCTGAAGCTGCACACCGTGCGGCAGCTGTCCGGCCTCCCAGGTTTTGCCATTCCGCGGGGATACGGGCGATGGGTGCGCCGGGACGACCTGGTGCGTTACCTGGAGGCGTACGCGCAGCGGTTCAAGCTCGACGTGCGGACCGGGACGACCGTCGAGCGGATCAAACCGGGCGCCGCCGGATGGTCGCTGCGGCTCGCGGACGGGTCCGAGGAGTCGGCGCGGACCGTGATCGTCGCGACGGGTTACCTGCACACGCCGCAAGTGCCGCCGTGGCCCGGGCTGGAGACGTGGCCGGGCGAGCTGATTCACTCGGCGGCGTACCGCAACGCCGAGCCGTTCCGCGGTAAGGACGTGCTGGTCGTCGGGCCGGGCAACAGCGGCGCCGAGATCGCCACGGACCTGGCCGAGGGCGGTGCCACCACGGTGCGGCTCGCGATCCGCACGCCGCCGCACATCGTGCGCCGGACGACCGCGGGCTGGCCGGCGCAGCTGAACGGGGTGCTTCTGGGCTGGCTGCCCGAACGGATCTTCAACGCGGTGGCCGCCGCGACGGCGCGGATGGAGCTCCCGGACCTGCGGAAGTACGGTATCGGGCGCCCGGCCGTAGGCCTCAAGACCCGGCTGCGCACCGGGCGTTACGTGCCGTTGCAGGACGTCGGCATCGTCCGTGACGTCGTGGCGGGCCGGGTGCTCCCGGTCGCCGCCGTGCAGGGCTTCGACACGATCTCGGTGCTGCTGGCGGACGGCACGAGCGTGCAGCCGGACGTGGTCGTCGCCGCCACCGGCTACGGCACCGGGCTTCGCGAGCTGTTCGAGGACCCGTCGCTGGTCGACGAGACCGGCGTGCCGCTCGTGCACGGCGGCGCGCCCGCGCGGCCGGGGCTGTTCTTCATCGGCTATGACGTGACCCTCGGCGGCATGCTCCGCCAGGCCGCGATCGAGTCCCGCCGCGTCGCCCGTACCGTGAGCCGGCTGGAGAAATAGCGCACCGTTGCATCGACTCGTGTCAGGGCCGGAGCCCGGGTGACAGCATCGGCGGCCATCGTCCCGGCCGGGGCTGGTGGCGCCACATACTTCGGTCATGAAGATCGTGGCAGCGGGTGTGGTGGCGGTCCTGGCAGTGGGGGTCGCCGGGTGCGCGAACGGCAGCCCGGCAGCCCCTGATCCGGCTGTGGCCGCCGCCCCCGGGTTTCCGGCGCAGGCCGCACTCGCGGTGCTCGCCGCCTTCGATCAGGCGGACTCGGTGGCATCGGCGGCGGCTGATCCGGCCGGGTTGAAGGCGCAGGAGGTCCCGCCCTCGCTGGACGTCAGTCTCGCCGCTGCTCACCGGGCCACCCTCGCGAAGCGCACCCCACCCTCCTTCGTGCACACCCAGCCCGGGTTCGCCGTGCCCGCGGGGGACGCGTCCTGTTTCCTTGTCGTGGCGTCGCTGAAGGTGACCGGCACCGAACTGCCGCTCTCCGACGTCACCCAGTTCGTCCGGCAGGAGGGCGGCGGCTGGAAGGCGAGCCACAACGTGGGCGTCGGCCAGAGCGGGGTCGCCCAGGCCCGGACGCTCGCCGGGAGCACGGCGTTGCCGAGCACCACCGCCCTCGACGACGTGCGGCGCAAGGATCTCGAGACGGAGGTCTTCGCCCGTACCACCGCAGCGGACAGCCCGAACCTCTCGGTGCTGGCGACCAGCAACCTGCTCGACCGCCAGTTCGCCGCGGGGTGGGAGGTGTACCAGCAGCAGCTCGGCGGTGCCGGGATGACCGCCGCGCGGGAGTTGCGCGAGGCACAGTGGTCGCAGTGCGCAGCGCGTACCGATGCGGGGGTCTTCGCGTTTCTCACTCTCCGCGCCGCGGACACCGTCTCCGGGAGCAAGGGTAAGCCGGCCGTGCTGGCGCCGCCGAGTCCCGACCTTGCCGGGCTGGGCCGGACCGGGCCGGTCAGCGCTTCCCGCATCGTCATCTCGCGGGTGCAGGTGTTCCTGCTCTTCGTACCCGCCGCCGCTGGGCAGCCGGCCACGTTGCTGGGCCTGACCGACGCGCCCACCGCCCTCAGCACGAGTTGACGGACGCTCTGCCGCGGGGCCGAGGACGGCTGAATGTCATGCCATTCACGGATCGCGGCCCGAGGTCTGTCCACAATGAACACCCCGGGGAGAGGGAGAGAGCCGATGCGGCTTCCAAGGGTCCGAGCGGATCATCTGCCGGTCCGGCTGACCGGCCCGGCGGGTGACTACCTCGTCGTGGTGGGAGAGACGCGGCATCTGCTGGTGGAGGACCCGATCGCGGCCGAACTGGCCGGCCTGCTCGACGGTGCGACGGAGACCGCGCAGCTCGTCGAGGCACTGGCCGGCCGATATCCGAGACGTGACGTGGCGGCGGCGCTGCGCAGGCTGATCCGGCTCGGCGTGGTTGCCGACGGCCCCACCACCGCACCGGTCGAGGTCGCAGCCGCGTGGGATGCCCGGGGTGTCGACCCGGACGTGGCCCAGCAGTCCTGGGACGTCTCCCTCGTGGATGCCGGGGCCCCTGATTTCGCGCTGCTCGAGAGCAACCTGCTGGGTCTCGGCGTGAAGGTCACGCAGGCGGCCGGACCGATCGTGGTCGTCGCCGCCGGTCTCACCGATGGGCGCCTCGACGCCTTCAACCGGGCCCGGCTCGCCGACGGGCAGGGCTGGACGCTGATGCGCCCGCACGGGTCCACCCTGCTGCTCGGCCCGCACTTCCTTCCCGGGGAGACGGGCTGCTGGGACTGCCTGCGGGTGCGGTGGACGGAGAACACGCCCGTCATCGCGTACCTGGACAGCCTGCGCCCGCTGGAGCCCCCGGCCGACCCGGCCAGGGCGAGCATCCCGGCGACCGTGGCGATCGCGGCCGGGATGCTCGCCGCCGAGCTGCCGGTCCTGGCGATGACCGGGCGGTCGCCGCGGCTGACCGGGCGGCTCGTCACCTTCGACACCGTCACGCTCACCGGGGAGGGCCATGATCTGGTCCGGCAGCCGCACTGCCCCTCCTGCGGCAGCCCGCCGGAGCCGGGTGGCCGGATCGCCCTGGAACCCACCCCGGTAGCGGTGTCGGCGGACGGCGGCTCCCGGTCGACCGGCGCCGAGGAGATGTATCGGCGCCTTGCCCACCATGTGGACCGCTGTCTGGGGGTGGTGACCCGGCTCGAACCGATGGAGGACTACCGCAACGGGCTCACCTACAGCTTCGGGGCCGGGCACAACTTCGCGCTGCCCCGGGGGCCGGCGATGCTGCGGACCAACCTGCGCGGACTCTCCGGGGGCAAGGGACGCACCGAGGTGCAGGCGAAGGTGTCCGCCATCGGGGAAGCGGTCGAGCGCTACTGCGGGGTCTGGCGCGGTGATCGTACGACGGAGAACGCCGCCTGGCCGGACCTGCCCGGTGCCGTGCCCCCGCGCGACCTGCTGCTCTTCTCCGATGCCCAGTACGCCGCCCGCGAACAGCGGGGCCACTTCCATCGAGTACCCCGGCAGCTCGCCGATGACCAGCCGATCGAGTGGACCCCGGCCTGGTCGCTCACCCACGACGAACCGCGGCACCTGCCCGCCGCCTACTGCTGGTACGGCCACCCGGACCTGACCCGCCTCGACGTCTGCGGCGCCGACTCCAACGGGTGTGCGGCCGGTGCGACGCTGCCCGAGGCGATCTCGCAGGGCTTCTGCGAGCTCGTCGAGCGCGACAGCGTGGCACTGTGGTGGTATCACCGGTCCCGGATGCCCGGGGTGGATTTAGCCTCGTTCGAGGATCCGTGGATCGACGGGCTCACCGGGTTCTACCGGCGCGAGCTGGGGCGGGCGCTGTGGGCGCTCGACCTGACCGCGGATCTGGGCATCCCGGCCTTCGCCGCGATCTCCCCGCGGCTGGACCGGGCGGTGGAGGACGTCCTGGTCGGGTTCGGGGCTCACCCGGACCCCGCCGTCGCGCTCGGCCGGGCGCTCGCCGAGGTCAACCAGTTCCTGCCGATGGTGGCCCGCTCGTCCGGCGGGCGGACCCGCTACGCCGTCCAGGACCGGGAGACCCTCGACTGGTTCACCACCGTACGCGTCGCCGACCAGCCCTGGCTGCGGCCGTCGGACGCCCCGATGACCACCGCCACCACCCATGCCGACCTGTCCAGCGGTGACGCCGCCGCGGACGTGAAGCGCTTCGTCGATCTCGCCGCAGGTGCCGGGCTCGACGTCATCGTGCTCGACCAGTCCCGGCCCGACCTGGAACTCAGCGTTGCCCGCGTGGTCGTGCCCGGGTTGCGGCACTTCTGGCGGCGGCTGGGGCCGGGGCGGCTGTGGGACGTCCCCGTCCGGCTCGGGCGTACGGGGACGGCCGGCGACGAGACGGCGATGAATCCGCTCAGCGTGTTCTTCTGAAAGGAACGGCGATGGTCCTTGCCCAGGTACCCGTGAACCGCCAGACAACCGTGGTCGAGGCACTTCGCCTGCGCAGGGACGCGACCCTGGCCGCCTCCGACGGGGGCGTGCTGACGTTGCGGCAGAGCCGGTTCGAGCTGATGATGACCCGGCCGGGCGTCGGGCGCAGAGCTCTGCTGCTACGCCTCGCCGACCACTGGGTCAGCCACCTCGACGCCACCCGGCTGGTGGCGGAGATCGAGGGCGAGGCCCAGATCATGCCGGCCCAGGTGCTGCTGCGCCGCCTCGTGCTGAACTGCTGGCTCGACCGCCGCCTGCTGTTGCCCGACCGGCCGTTGCTGGAGGTCATGCCCAAGGGGCTCGGCCGGTGGGGAGCGGAGACGCAGCGCCGCCATCAGCCCGGGGAGGCGTACAAGGTGTCGCGGTTCGTGTCGTTGCGCGGCGAGGACGGGAGGATGGTCGCGCAGTCACCGCTGTCCACCATCGCGATCGGGCTGCCCGACCGGCGGGTCCTCGGCGCGTTGAACGACGCGGTGGGGCAGGACGGCTGTGACAGCGCCACGTTCGGCGCCGCGGCGGGTCTCGACGAGACGACCGCGGGCCGGCTGCTCGACGAGCTGCTCACCGCCGGGGTGATCGTCGCCATCGCCGATCAGCGGGCCGAGAGCACGCAGCCACCGCAGGCACTCTGGTCGGCTGAGGACCTCGGCCTGCACGGCCGGTCCCGGCCCGGGCGCCATGCCCTGCCCATCGGCGGGACGTACCGCTTCGCCGGCAGCTTCCCGGCCGAGCCGTTACGCGCCACGTTCCCCGGCCGGCCGGTGGTGCCGCTACCGGTGCCCGATCCGGTCCGGATCTCCGGCTCGGATCCGTCGTTCTCGGCGGTGCTCGACGCGCGCCGCACGATCCGCGATCACGACGCGGAGCACCCGATCACCCTGGACCAGCTCGCCGAGTTCCTGTTCCGGGTGCAGCACACCACCGACATCCGGGAGCTGGACGGGTACGAGGTGGGCCGGCGCCCGTACCCCACCGGCGGCGGCATGTGCGAGCTGGAGCTGTACCCGATGGTCACCCGGTGCGAGGGCCTGGCGGGCGGGCTCTACCACTACGACAGTGTCGAGCATCGCCTCGAACTGGTCGCCGAGCACGACGCGAATGCCGACCGCCTGCTGGACTACGCCAGCGCCGCCGCCGCCATCCGGCAGCCGCCGCAGGTGCAGCTGGTGGTCACCGCCCGGATCCGTCGTCTCATGTGGAAGTACGAGGGACTCGGGTACGCGCTGATCCTCAAGAACGCCGGCCTGCTCACCGAGCTGATGTACCTGGTCGCCGCGGCGATGGGCCTCGCACCCTGCGCTCTGGGCGCGGGTGACTCGGCCGCGTTCGCGACCCTCGCCGGCCTGGACCCGCTGGTCGAGCCGAGCGTCGCCGACTTCCTGCTGGGCTCGAGGGCCGCCGCATGATGTTCCGGCGGCAGGCGCTGCGCCGGCTGGAGGCGCCGGAGGAGCTCGACGAGGTGGTCCGGCTGGCGACCGTGCCGGGGTGGCTGCTCACCATCGCGCTGCTGATCACCACGGGTACGGCCGGCGCGTGGGCGGTTCTCGGCACCGTCGAGCGTACGGTCCGGGCCGTCGGGGTGCTGGTGCACTCCAACGGCGTCTCAGGGCTCGACGCCACGTCCAGCGGGCAGATCGTCAAGGTGTGGACCGCGGCCAACGTACGGATCACGAAGGGCACACCCATCTACAGCGCCCAGCGCTCCGACGGGACCGTGCAGACCGTCGCGGCGCCGTGGGACGCGTACGTGGTCAGCCTCGCCATCAACGAGGGTCAGCTCGTACAGCCCGGCACCCGGGTCGCCGAGATGGAACGGCTCGACACCCCCGGCGACGCGTTGCAGGCGGTGGTCTTCGTCCCGGCCCGCTCGGCGCCGTTGCTGCGGATCGGGAACACGGTCGCCGTCGCCGCGGCCGCCGCACCGTCGCCGGTCTTCGGCACGATGGTCGGCATCGTCACGTCGGTCGGTGCCTTCCCGGAGACCCCGGAGTCGCTGCGGGCCTTCCTCGGCGGCGGACCCGACGTGCAGTCCCTGCTCGGTGGCGGCAGCGTGGTGCGGGTCGTGGTCCCGCTCACCACCGATACCGCGTCGCCGAGCGGGCTGGCGTGGACGAAGGCGTCACCACCCTTCCAGCTCAACTCGACCAGCGAGATCTCGGCCGTGTTCACCATCGCCCGGGAGCACCCGATCTCCTGGCTGCTCGGATGAGCGCCCCGGCGGCTGCGGCACGCCCGTCCACCCGGCGCGTCCGCACGCCCACGGTGATCCAGATGGAGGCCGTCGAGTGCGGTGCGGCGTCGCTCGGCATCGTGCTCGCCCACTTCGGCCGGCATGTTCCGCTCGAGGAGTTACGCCAGACCTGCGGGGTCAGCCGGGACGGGTCGACGGCGGTGAGCGTGCTCAAGGCCGCGCGGACGTACGGGCTGGAGGCCAAGGGTTTCCAGATGGACGTCGGCGCGCTGGCCAAGACCGACCTGCCCGTGATCCTGTTCTGGCGGTTCGCCCATTTCCTGGTGCTGGAGGGGTTCGGGCGCCGGGTGCACCTCAACGACCCGGCCACCGGGCCACGCACCACCAGCTGGGAGGACTTCGACGGCTCGTACACCGGCGTGGCCCTGACCCTGCGCCCGGGCCCGGACTTCCGGCGCGGCGGTTCCCGGTACAGCGTCTTCCGGGCGCTCGGCGCGCGGTGGCGCAACCTCGGCTCGATCCTGCCGCAGGTTCTGCTGCTCGGCATCGTGATCGCGCTCGTCGGCCTCACCATGCCCGCGATGACCACGGTTTTCGTCGACCGGGTGCTGCTCGGGGACGGTCACGGAGCGCTGACCGGTCTGGTCCTGGCCATGGCCGTCGCGGTCGTGCTGACCCTGCTCGCCGGGCTGCTGCAACAGCGGTTACTGGTACGGGCGGAGGCCGCCGTCGCGCTGGGCAGCGCGGCCCGCTTCATGCGCCACCTGCTCAGGATGCCGCTGTCGTTCTTCGATCAGCGCCAAGCTGCCGATCTGACCAACCGGGTCCGCAGCAACGACACCGTCGCCGCGCTGTTCACCCGCCGGGTCGCGGTCACCGTCGTGGACCTGCTGCTGATCATCACGTACGGGCTCCTGCTCTGCCGCTACGACGTCGTGCTCGGGCTCTGCGCGGTCGCGTTCTCGGGCGTCAACGTGGCGGTGCTGCGCTACGTCTCGGCACAGCGCACCAGCGCCGTCGCCGGGATGGCCGCCGACCGGGGCAAACTGTTCGGCACTGTCTACACGACCATTCAGATGATCGAGTCGATCAAGGCGGCGGGGGAGGAGCAGAAGGGGTTCCAGCGCTTCGCCTCCCGGGGCGCGGCCGTCATCGCCGGTCAGCAGAAGCTCGGCGTGCCGACCGCCGCTCTCGCCGTCGTCCCGGCGGTGATCGCGTCGCTCAACACCGCGGTGCTGCTCAGCGTCGGTAGTTACCGCGTGCTGGCCGGCAGCCTCTCCGTCGGGATCCTGCTCGCCATGCAGGGGCTCACCGCGATGATGAACCGGCCGGTTGCGGGCCTCACCGCGCTGGGTTCGCAGTTGCAGGACATGAGCGCCGACCTGAGCCGGCTGCGGGACGTGGAGAACTACCCCCTGCCCCCACCGGCCGCGCCGCGCGGCGAGTTCGCGCCGATGGAGGGTCACCTGCGCCTGCGCGGGGTGACGTTCGGGTACAACCCGCTGGCCGCACCGCTCGTGGAACGTTTCGATCTGGACGTGGCGCCCGGTGCCCGGGTCGCACTCGTCGGTGGCTCGGGCAGCGGCAAGTCGACGGTGGGGCGGCTCGTGGCCGGGTTGTACGAGCCGTGGTCCGGTGAGATCACGGTCGACGGCCGGCGGCGCGACGACATCGACCCGGACCTGTGGGCTGCCACCGTCGCGCTGGTGGACCAGGATCAGTTGCTGTTCGAGGGCACGGTCCGGGACAACATCACGCTGTGGGACCCGACCGTCCCCGACGAGGTGGTCATCGAGGCGCTCACCGACGCCGGTCTGTACGCCGAGGTGGCCTGCCGTCCGGGCGGCCTGGCCAGCCGGGTGACGGAAGGTGCCAAGAACTTCTCCGGCGGTCAGCGCCAGCGTCTGGAGATCGCGCGGGCCCTGGTGCGCCAGCCGAGCGTCCTCATCCTGGACGAGGCGACCAGCGCGCTGGACGCGGAGACCGAACGGCTGATCGACCACAACCTGCGCCGGCGCGGAGCCACCTGCCTCGTGGTGGCGCACCGGCTCTCGACCATCCGCGACGCCGATCTGATCGTGGTGCTCGACCGCGGCGGCGAGGCAGAGCGTGGCAGCCACGAGGAACTGATGGCAGCCGACGGGATCTACGCGGGCCTGGTCCGCGACCAGTAAGGGGTTCGCCATGTTGGAGCGTGACTGGGACCGGCTGTTCGGCCACGGCGAAGCGGAGCAGGGCCGCTCCGTGGCGCTCGGCGGCGTGCATCCCGCTTTTCTGGTCGACGGCCCCGCCGACCTCTTCGCCGTCCGGGAGAGCGAGGCGGGTACACCGTCGCGCCGCCACTTCGTCGCCCGGCTACCCCGTTACAGTCTGGTGCCGAGCGGCGAGCCGGCCGGTCCGTGGCGGCTGATCCTGGTTCCGCTGCCGGGAACCTCCGTGCGCCACCTCACCCGGGAACGGCTCGAACTGGCCGAACGCTCGGCCGCCGCCCCGGAGACGGTGACGGCCGCCCGTGCGCTGGCGGCGGCCGTCGATCTGATGCTGCTCACCGTCGCCGACGCCGTCCGTGACGGCAGCAACCCCCGGGGTGCGAAGACCCTCGTCCCGGGCGGCTCGGTCACCCTTGCCGCCGGTGAGGCCCTGACGACGAACAACGAGATCCGATGGGTACGCCCGGACGGCGGCCGCCTGGTCCACAACGGCGGAACCGCGGGCACGATCGGCGACGGTGAACTGGTCCCGCTCGCCGGCCGGGACTGGGTCGTCGCGCAGAGCCCGTGCACGGTCCTGGACCGCTCGACGTGGCAACTGCTCGTCGCGGGGGATCTGCTCCCCGCCCTCGACGCCCACGTGCGCCGGCTGCTCGGCGTCGTCGAGGACCGGGTGGAGCGGCTGGCGATCCGGTTCGTCGGCGGTATCGGTGAACGTAAGCGGGAGAATGCCGCCTCGCTGCGGGGCGCCGCCCGTACGGCTCTGCGGGTCGTCGGTGGAGGCGCGGACGTGCCCGACGACGACCATGAGTACCGCTTCGCGCGTTACCGCAGGGTCGCCGACATCCTGGAGATCGTGACCGGTGCCGACGACCCCGACGACGACAGCGCGGTCACCGTGGTCGAGCCGGCAGACCGGCGGCACCCGCCCACCGACGACCGGCAGGCGCTCGAAGCGGTCGCACGCAGCTCCGCGCTGCACGTACGCCCCGTGAAACTGCCGGGCCAATGGTGGCGGCACGACCTCGGGCCCCTCGTCGGCTGGCGCGACGGAACAGCGGTTGCGCTCCGGTTCCGCAGCGGTCGCTACCACGAGATCGACTCCCGGATGAGGACCGCGGCCCCGATCACCGCGGCGGCCGCCGCGGCGTTCGAGCCGTCGGCCGGACAGGTCCAGGCGCCACTGCCGAGACGGGCCTCCATGCGTGACGCACTACGCCTCGGGCTGGGCGGCGGTGCCCGCGACCTGCGGGCGCTGCTCGCCGTCGGGCTGGTCGCGGCCACACTCGGCCTGGCCACCCCGATCGTGGTCGGGCGGGTGCTGGCGTCGGTGAGCGAGGCGGGCACCGGTACGGGCTTTCTCGGCCTGGCCGCCCTGCTGGTCTCCGCGGCGGTGGTGGCCGGGCTCGTCGGGATCACCCAGGGGTTGCGGCTGCTGCGCCTGGAGGGCCGCGCCGAGATCGGCACCCAGCTCGTGCTCTGGGACCGGCTGATGCGGCTCCCGGTGCGGTTCTTCCGCTCGACCAGCAGCGGCGAGCTCGCCAACGCGGTGCTCGGCATCTCGTTCGTCCGGCAGTCGCTGTCCGGTCTGCTCGCCCAGGCGGTCACCGCCTCGCTGACCGTGGTCGCCGAGCTGTCGTACATCTTCTGGGTCAGCGCCCCGCTCGGCCTCGGCTGCCTCACCGTCCTGGTCGTGGCGGTGCTGCTGGTATGGGTGTTCGGCGGGCTCGTCGTGCGCCGGCAGCGCCGTGCCCTGCCCGCGGAGCACCGCTCGGCGGCGCTGACCAACCAGCTGCTCGCCGGGATCACGAAGATCAAGCTGGCCCGTGCCGAGGACCGGGCGTTCAGCCGATGGGCGCAGAGCCACGCCCTGGCTCGCGCCGATCTCAATCGCGTCCGCAATGTGCAGAGCATCCTGATAGCGGTGGCGACGGTACTCCCGCTCGCCGGTCAGCTCGCTTTGTTCGCCATGCTCGAAGGCCCACTAGCCGGTCAGATCACGCCGGAACGGTTCTACTCGGTCAATGTGGCCTACACGCTGCTGCTCGGTGCGGTCCTCGTCGTCGTCGCCGGCAGCGTCGAGGTGCTCGCCGCCGTGCCGCGCCTGGAGGTGCTCGCGCCCGTGCTGGAGGCCGACCCGGAGCGGTTGCCGGACCGGGTCGACCCGGGCGACCTGCGCGGGGAGATCCACATCAACGACGTCACCTTCTCCTACCAGCCGGACGACCCGCCCGTGCTCAACGGTGTCTCGCTGCTGGTACGCCCCGGCGAGTTCGTCGCCGTGGTGGGGCCCAGCGGCTGCGGCAAGTCCACGATGCTGCGTCTGCTGCTGGGCTTCGAACAGCCGACCAGCGGTGCCGTGCTCTACGACGGTCAGGACCTCGCGGAGCTCGACGTGCAGGCCGTGCGGCGCCAGTGCGGGGTGGTGCTGCAGGACGGCATGCTCTTCGCCGGCAGCCTGCGGGAGAACATCGCGGGTGCGGGCAACTACCCGCTGGAACGGCTCTGGGAAGCGGCCCGGATGGCCGGGCTCGACGGTGACATCGCCGGCTTCCCGATGGGCATGGGCACCAACGTGCCGTTCGGCGGCGGGACACTGTCGGTGGGCCAGCGGCAGCGGGTACTCATCGCGCGGGCGCTGGTCGACCGGCCCCGGATGTTGTTCTTCGACGAGGCCACCAGCGCCCTCGACAACCGTACGCAGGAGATAGTCACCAGAAGCACCCGGGCGCTGGCGGCCTCCCGCATCGTCATCGCGCACCGCCTCTCGACGGTGATGAACGCGGACCGCATCGTCGTGATGGACCGGGGCGTCGTGGTGCAGGACGGCACCTACCCGGAGCTGATGGCCGACCGGGACGGGCTGTTCCACCGCCTCGCCCGGCGGCAGCTCCTGGTCGCCCCGGAGCACACGCCGGACGGTGCGGAGCTGCCGCGCCCCGCCGAGCACGGCGTCTGAGCGTTCAGCCGATGTCGATCGTGGGGCTGCCGTGGGGGTGCAACGGGCTCTCACCGCCCCACTCCGCGAGCAGGTCCGGCATCGCGGTCGGGCCGAAATTCTCCAGCGCCACCCGGAAGGCCTCGGTGAGCAGCCCGATCATGCTGTTGGTCAGCAGGTCGGTCCTGGTGTCCAGCTCGTCCCAGGTGGACATGGCGCCGGCGCGCAGGGTGGGCGTGGCGCTGACGATCCGCTGACCGGTGGAGCGGACCAGGTCCTCGGCGATCAGCCGCAGCCGGTCGAGGACCTCGGAGAGCATCTGCAACGATGGCACGGTGTGCACGCCGGCCCGGTTGAGGCCGACCACCGAGCGCATGAGCCGGCTCCGGACCATCTCCACGCTGCCGTTCTCGCCCCTGACGAGGACACCGTGCCGGGCCAGGGCGTGCACCAGGCCGGGCTGCTCGCGCCCGAGGCGCTGCAGCAGCAGTTCCAGCGCCTCACCGGCCGGCTCCGGGCTGCGTACGCCGAGGATCGCCTCGATCGCGACCAGGTTGTAGCCCTGCCGTTGCAGCGACTTGATGGCCTCGAGCCGCCGGACGTGGCTCTCGTCGTAGTACGCGGTCCGGCCCCGGCGGATCGGCGCGCTGAGCAGCGACCGGGTCTGATGGGCGCGGATGTTGCGTGGCGACATGCCGACCTTCGAGGCCAGCTCCTCCACGGTGTAACGGGAACCTTCGGCCGCCATGGACCCTCCGAATCGTGTTCGCTTGCTTGCGCAGCGTAAGTTCCGGAGTGGGGGAGGGGCATCCCTCAAATCGTCCACTAAAAGTCTGACAGGGTCGGCTATGGCGAAATCCATTCGCCTTCGCTAATGTCATGGGCTTCAATGTGCGATGCGGCCGGCAACCATTGCACCGATCCGCCCGTAACGGTTCGTACGGCCTGCGCAGCTCCGTAGAACCCGGCTTTGCGCGCCGTCGCGCGGCGCACGATATGGCTTCCATCATCCCTTGAGGAGGAAGCCATGGATCCCGGAGACCGTGCGGTGTTCATCGCCGCGTACGGGCGGCTCGTGGTCGAGGTGTGGTCCGACCCGGCCCGCGAGGAGTTGCTCGAACGCGACCCCCGGCAGTTGCTCACCGAGTACGGCATCGCCGTGCCCGACGACGTTCCCGTCACCGTGCGCCGCGACGCAGGCGACGCCGAACCCGATCTGGAAACCCAGGTGGAGGCGTGGAAGCACGCGTCCGACCTCGGGGAACTCGTGCTGTTCGTGCCCGCTTTGGAGTCCGGCGGCGAGATCGAGATCGACGAACGCGAGCTGGAGAACGTCGTGGCCGGCCTCGAGCCCGGCACCGCCTGCTGCTGCCCCTGCTGTTGCACCTGAACGTGTAATCCGCGGGGCGCCGCAAACCGATGACGGCAGCGCCTTCTGCCGTTCCGGTTCGACACCCGCCAATTCTCGTAACGTCTGCAACCACCAAGCCACCGCATTCGAAAGAGGGTTCCGATGTCCGACGCCGAGCACACCGAGTTCACCCGCAAATACGTCGACCTGCTGGTGAAGGTCTGGCGCGACGACGCCGAGCAGGCGCAGCTTCTCGCCGATCCGACCGCCTACGCCATCGCCGCCGGCCTGCCCGTCGCCCCGGGGGACACGGTCGCGCTGGACCGCTCCGAGCTCGAGCACCTGCCGACCCGTGCCGACGTTCTGAGCCAGTGGAACGAGAGCGCCTCCACGCACATCCTGATCGTCCCGGCGACGCCGCTCATCGACACCGCCGAGCTCAGCGAGGCCGAGCTCGACCTGGCGGCGGCGGTGGCGGACAACAACGTCAACGTCTCGCTCTGCATCTTCGCCGAGACCGCCTGACATCGCACGCGGCGGGCCGCCCCCGGGCGGCCCGCCGGGCACCCCGGAAGGAGGACCGGCGCCATGACCATCGTCCGTGGCATCAACACCTACCGCAGCACCACCGCCGAGCAGACCTGGGAACGGATCCGGCCCCTGCTGCCCGCGATCGGCATCACCCGCGTCGCGGACCTCACCGGGCTCGACGACATCGGCCTGCCGTCGCACGCCGCCTACCGGCCCGTCAGCCGCACGCTGACGGTCAGCCTCGGCATCGGGCTGACGGCGACACCCTCGAAGGTCAGCGCCGCGATGGAGGGCGCGGAGGCATGGCACGCGGAGAACCCCGTGCTGCCGATCGTCGCACGATGCCCGGCCGACGAGCTCGAGCTGCCCTATCGCGTACGCGACCTGCAACTGGCCCTGCGGTCCCCGCTCACCGGCGGCACCGTCCTGGACTGGGTGGCCGGCCGGGGGCTGCTCACCGGCCGGACGGTCCCGGTGCCGCTGGAGACCGTGCGGCTCGACTTCACCGCCCGCCGTGACTGGGCCCGGGTCCTGTTCCGCCCGACCAGCAACGGTCTCGCCGCCGGCAACACCCTCGCTGAGGCGACCCTGCACGGCCTGCAGGAGCTCATCGAACGCGAATGCGTCACCGAGTACACCGAGGCCCCGGTCGCCCAGCGGCGATACGTGGACCCGGACGAGGTCACCATGCCCGGCACCCGGGCCATCGTGGCGGCGCTGCGCGCGGCGGACTGCTGGACCGAGGTCTGCGACATCACCGACGATCTCGGCGTCGCCTGCTACGGCGCCACGATCTGGTCGCCGAGCCTGCCGCTGGTCTTCGGCGGCTTCGGCTGCCACGTCGAGCCGGGCATCGCCGTCGGTCGCGCCCTCGCCGAGGCCGTCCAGTCCCGGATGGCCGCGGTCTCCGGCGTCCGCGACGACATCCACCCCCGCGTGTACGAGCTGGCCGATCCCCTCGCCCGCCCGCCCGTCGACCTCGACCGCACGATCCGGCCGCTGCGCCCGTCCCCCGAGCTGCCGGACAGCATCGACGAGGTCATCACCGACTACGCCACCCGGGTGTACGCCCGCACCGGCGTCGAGCCCTTCGTCGTCGACCTCACCCATGAGGAGCTCGGGTTGCCGGTCTGCAAGGTGTACGCCCCGGGGCTGCGGATGTTCCAGGACTCCAAGGTGAGCAGGCCGGGCCGATGACCGACTACGTCTTCGTCGGGCCCTCGCTCGACCGCGGCTCCGTGACCGGGCTGCTGCCCGGTGCGGTGGTCCGCCCACCCGTCGCACACGGCGACCTGCAGGCACTCCCGCTGACCGCCGGCGATCGGGTCCTGCTCATCGACGGCCTGTTCATGCAGACCGCCCCGGTCCGGCACCGCGAGATCCTGGCGCTGCTCGAACGGGGCATCACCGTTGCCGGCAGCAGCAGCATGGGTGCCCTGCGCGCCGCCGAACTGTGGCGCTTCGGGATGCGCGGCGTCGGTGAGATCTTCCGTCTGTACGCGGAGGGCGTCATCGACGGTGACGACGAGGTGGCGATGGCCTACGCCCCCGCGGATGAGGGATACCGGGCGCTGAGCCAGCCGCTCGTGACCATCCGGCTGGCCCTGCGTGACGCCTGCTCGGCCGGTGTGATCACCCCTGACGAGGAAACCGCTCTGCTGGAACGTGCCCGCGCCGTGCCGTTCCGGGCGCGGGGATACCGGGTCTTCCGTCCCGGCCGCTCCTCCGGCGAGCAGCGGTTCCTCGGCTGGCTCGCGGACAACCCGCACGACGCCAAGGCCGCCGATGCCCGGCTCCTGCTGCGCAGTGCCGCCACGCTGACCCCGCCCGGCCCGGCCGACGCACCCGTCGCCCACGTCGACTCGAGCTTCTACAAGGCCTGGCAGGTCCGCAACACCAGCCGCAGCTACGACGGCACCACCGTCACCGACCACGACCTCATCACCGTGATCATGCTGCTGCATCCCGAATACCCGGCGCTGCACCGGCGGGACACCCTCGCGAACGTCGCCGGCGTGGCCCCGGAGAACCCGGACGTCGAGCGCCTCGCCCTTGCCGCAGCCCGGCAACGGGGCGGCCTCGGCCACGACTGGGCACCCGAACCCGGCCTCGACGACGCCGAACGGACCCTGCGGACGCTCGCCCGTGGCTTCGGAACCTTCGGCGACCAGGCCATCGCCGCGCAGATGCTGCCCGCCGTCCTCGGCGACGAGCGCACCCTGCGGGCCGCCGCCGCGTTCGTCGCCGAAGCCGAGCTGGTCAACGCCGGGCTGCCGCGGCCCGACCCGCACCTGCCGGAACGCAACCGGTTCAGCGACCGGCGCATCGACGAGACGTACGCCCGGATCTGGGGCATCGCCCCCGCCGATCTGGAACCGGTCGTCTGGGACCGGGGGCTGCGCAGCCTCGAAGAATTTCGCACCGTCGCCGAACCGCTCGTCGCGGGCCTGCGGCTGTTCGGTGCACCCCGCTTTCCGAGGACGGAGTCCTGATGGCCAAGGTCGCCCTGCTCTACCCGCCGATCACCGATCCCACATCCGGCTACCACAGCCTGAGTTACATCGACTCGTACGCCCGGGCGCAGGGCCATCCGGCCGCGGACCTCATCGACGTCAACATCGAGGCGTTCCACCACTCGTACTCCCCGGCCGGGCTCGCCTGGCTGGACCAGGAGCTCGCCGGGCCGCACGAATACCTGGACCACGGCGGGTACCGGCTCGACAAGGACCTCGTCTCCGCGCACCTGCTGCGCATCGGCGAGCCCGATCCGGAACGGGTCCGCGCCGCGGTCGCCACGTTGCAGGACCCGGTCCGCTTCTACGACTACAACCAGTACCAGGACGCGGTCGAAGGCATCGTCGGGTGGATGAACACGCTGTCCACCACCGGTTTCCCCGGCCAGTTCCGGGAAGGCTTCCACCTGGAGGCGCCGCCGCCGATCGGGATCGGCTCGGTACGCGCGCTCACCAGCCACACTCTGCTAGAGCGGCTCAGCCGGCCGTACCAGTCGTACTACGAGAACGTTCTTCTGCCACGCCTGACGCGCGGCGGGTACGACATCATCGGGATCAACATCACGTACCAGTGGCAACTGCCGTTCTCCTTGTGGCTCGCGCACCTCGTGCGTACGGCCATGCCCGATGTCTTTGTCGTCGCCGGCGGGACCGAGGTCTCCGACGTCTGGAAGAACGCCGCCGAACGGGACATGGTCTTCCGGGTCTTCAACGACATCGACGCGATCGTGGTCGGCGAGGGCGAGACCGCCTATGTGGAACTGCTCGAAGCGCTCGACGCGGGCCGGCTGCCGGTGACCCACCCCAACATCCGGCTGCACCCCAAATACGGTGCGATCCGCCCGCTGCCGATGCTGCACTACGAAAAGCTCGCTACCGTACCCACCCCCGACTTCAGCCGGCTCCCGTGGGATCAGTATCTGAGCCCGGAACGGTTCGTCTACTACTCGCCGAGCCGCGGCTGCTACTGGAACAAGTGCACGTTCTGCGACTACGGGCTGAACACCGACGGCCCGACCAGCCCGTGGCGCCAGGACACCGTCGACACGATGATCAGGGACGTCACCGAACTGTCGAAGTTCGCCAAGTTCATCTACTTCTCCGTCGACGTGCTCGCTCCCGCCACCATCCTGCGCTTCGCCGAACAGGTCGTCGACCGCGGCATCGACCTGCGCTGGGGAGCCGAGATCAGGCTCGAGAAATACTGGTCCGCCGAACGTTGCGCACTGCTCAAACGCAGCGGGTGCACGGCGATCTCGGTCGGCTTCGAATCGGCCAACCAGCGCATCCTCGACCTCATCGACAAGGGCACCAAGCCGGCACAGGTAAAGCAGACGATCGCCGCGATGACCGGGGCCGGCATCGGCGTCCAGATGATGGGCTTCACCGGGTTCCCCACGGAGACCCGCGAGGAAGCCCTCGACAGCATCAACTTCCTGGTCGACAACCGCGACCTGTGGACCTTCGGCGGCCTCGGCGACTTCGTGCTCACCCCCGGAGCCATCGTCGCCAAACAGCCGGACCGCTTCGGCATCAGCAACCTGCGCCGCCCCACCGGTGGGGACGTGGCCCCGGTGCTGCTCTACGACGAGCCCATCACCGAAGCGGTGCACGACGAGATCATCGAGGCCAAGAAGCAACTGAACCAGGGCCACTACGACCGGCCCTGGCTCGGCTCGGTCGACACACCGCACTCGTTCTTCTACCACGACCGCTTCGGCACCGGGGTACGCCGGCACCTCGACGAGGAGAGCGCCCTGAAGCCGGCTGACGAGGACCGTGCGTTCGTCCTCAACGGCGAGTTCATCCCCGAACCCGACCCGGCTGTGCTCGGCAGGTACTGCGAGTTGTACGGCGTACCCCGCCAGGCCCTTCCCGCGGGCCGCCTCACCTTCCGCCGTACGGACGGGCGCATCTTCCTGCTCCCGCCCGCCACCCGGCTGTTCCTGAAGCTCTTCGCCGAGCCGTCGACGCTGGCGGACGCCCGAGCGCGGGCCTGGATCCTGGCCTCCTCGGACACCGGCAAGACGTGGCAGACGCTCGTGAACCTCCGCCTGATCCGCCGGGACGCGGACCCGGCGTCAGAGGAGGGACGTCACCGCCGCGAACTGCGAGTCGTGCCAGACGAGGGGCCTGCGGCTGGGGTCGGCGTCCATCGAGACCACCTTGAGCAGGACGATCAGGTGGTCGCCGCCGGGTGAGACGCTTTCCGTCTCGCATTCGAAGCGGGCTGCCGCGTCGGTGAGGAGCAGCGCGCCCCGGGCCGTCTCGTCGAATTTGGCGTCGGCGAAGCGGTCGCGGGTGCGGCTGGCCAGTTGGCGGCCGAGCCAGGCGTGCTCCTCGGTGAGGACGCTGACGCCGATCGTGTCGGCGGTGCTCAGCACGGGCCAGGTGCGGGACCCGGCGTCGATGCAGAGCGCGAGCAGCGGCGGGTCGAGCGACACCGACACGAACGCGCTGACGGCGAGGCCGACCGGTGCGCCGTCGATCTGTGCGGCCACCGCCATCACGCCCCGGGGGTACAGGGTGAAGGCCTTGCGGAGCTCGTCAGTCACGGGGACCCGCCACCCATTGCCCGTTGGCGGTGATCGTCACGTCGACGTTGCCGCGCAGGGCGTTGGAGTACGGGCAGACCCGGTCGGCCTCGGTGGCCAGCTCGACGGCCTGCGCGGGGTCGGTGACGCCGGGGATGGTCACGGCCAGCGTCGCGCCGATGCGGAAGCTGCCGTCGTCGACGGACGAGAGCGAGACCTCGGAGTCGACGCTGGTCGCGCCGAGGTCGACGCGGGCCCGGCGGGCGACGGTGGCCAGGGCGCCCTCGAAACAGGCGGCGTAGGCCACGGCGAACAGCTGCTCGGGGTTGGTGCCCGGGCCGTTGGTCGCCGGGCGGGACAGGTCGACGTCGAGATGGCCGTCGTCGCTGCGGCCGTGGCCGTTGCGCCCTCCCTCGACGTGGGCCTTCGCGGTGTAGATGTGCGGCATGGTCTCTCCTGGAACGATGGGGATCAGAACGGGTAGCGGGCGATCTCGGGCTGGCTGGTGAGCCATTGCTGCTCGGTGAAGGCCTCGGCGTTGTAGCGGCTGGAGCCCACGCGGCTGCCGTTGCCGGAGGCGCGGACGCCGCCGAACGGCTGCAGGACGTCGTCGACCAGGGTCTGGTCGTTGACGTGGACGTTGCCGCTGACGATGCGGTCGGCGAACGCCAGCCCGCGGCCGACGTCACCGGTCAGGACGCCCGCCGACAGGCCGTACTCGGTGCCGTTGGTGAGCTCGACCGCCTCGTCGACGTCGGCGAACGTCGTGACCGGGGCGACCGGTCCGAAGATCTCCAGGTCGTAGGCGCTCATGCCGGGCCGGACCCCGGAGAGCACGGTGGGGGAGTAGAACAGGCCGTCGTAGGTGCCGCCGGTGACGACGGTCGCGCCCGCTGCCTGCGTGTCGGTGACGATTTTGTGTACGGAGTCACGTTGCCGCACGTCGATGATGGGTCCGATCGCGACGGACGGGTCCAGCGCGGCGTTGCCGATCCGCAGGGCGCTCGCGCGGGCGGCGAGGCGGGCGACGTACTCGTCGGCGATGGACTCGTGGACGAGGTGCCGGCTGGACGACATGCAGATCTGTCCCGCGTGCATGAACGATCCCCACGCCCCGGCACCGGCCGCGGCGTCGAGGTCGGCATCGTCGAGGACGACGAGCGCGGAGTTCCCGCCGAGTTCGAGATGGACCCGCTTGAGGTGCTTCGCGGCCTGGACGGCGATCGAGCGCCCGGCGGCGGTCGAGCCGGTGAAAGCGATGATGGGTACGTCCGGATGGTCGACGATGGCGGCACCCAGCGCGCCGTCGCCGGGGAGCACGGCGAGCACGTCCTGCGGTAGTCCCGCCTGGAACAGGGCCTCGGCGATGATCGTGCCGCCGCTGACCGCCGTGCGGGGATCGGGCTTGACCACGACGCTGTTGCCGACGGCGAGGGCCGGGGCGATGCTGCGCAGGGCGAGGTACAGCGGCGAGTTGAACGGCGCGATCACGCCGACGAGGCCGGCCGGGATGCGCCGGGAGATGCTGAGCCGGCCCCGCGGCGACGGGTACGTCTCGCCGGTCGGTTCCAGCGCCAGCCCGGCGGCGGCGTGCAGGGCCTGCGCGCTGATCGTCAGCTCGAACATCGCCTTGCCGACGGTGGCGCCACCCTCGCGGACGAGCCAGCCGGCCAGCTCCGGCAGGTTGGTCTCGATGAGGCGGCCGGCCTCGTGCAGGACGGCCGCGCGGTCGAAGGCGGGGCGGGCGGCCCACGCGCGCTGACCGGGGATGAGCCGGGCCACCGCCGCGGACAGGTCGCCGGCGGAGGCGGTGGCGATCCGGCCGAGGACGGCGCCGGTGGCGGGCTCGGTGATGTCGGCGGTGGACGTGGCCGGTTGCGCGGCGCCGGCGTACAGCACCTGGGGCATCCGGCCCGGGTCGAGAAGCGGCATCGCTGTCCTCTATTCGCTGAGGTGGTCGGCGACCAGCGCGGCGCCGCGCAGGCCGATCATCATCGAGGTGAGCATCGTGTTGGCCCGGGGGCTGGCCGGCATGATCGAGGCGTCGGCGATCGACACCCCGGTGACTCCGGCGACGGTGAGGGTGGGGTCGACGACCGCGCCGGGGTCGGTGCCCATGCGGCAGGTGCCGACGAGGTGCCCGTACGACTCGAGGTGGTCCGGCAGTTGGTTTCTGTCCTGCCACCACGGGTTGTCCGGCGGGACCAGGACGTCGCCGAGTGCGTCGAGGGCTGCCTGCGCGTCGTCGAGCAGCAGGTCGAAGGCCTTGGCGTCCTGCGGGTCGCCGAGGTGGTTCAGATGCACCTCGGTCGTGCCGTCCGGGGCGAGCCGGACCGAGCCGCGGCTGATCGCCCGCATCAGGCCGAGGCCGAGGAAGACGTCGGCGGCGTCGGCGTCCGGCAGGTACGGCTGGGCCTGGTGCGGATAGAGGTGCACCTCCACCCGGTCGTCGCCGAGGATCTCGTAGCGCAGGAGCACGCCGTTGACCGGGCGCAGCGCGGGTGCGGCCGGGTCGGTGGCGCGGATCTGCAGCACGGTCCACGGGTGGTCCTGCAGGTTGGCGCCGACCTCGGGGGCGTCGTGCACGAGTGGGATGCCCGCCTCGGCGAGGTCGGCTGCCGGGCCGATGCCGGAGCGCAGCAGCAGCGCCGGGGACTCGACCGAACCCGCGCACACGATCACGTGGTCGGCGCTGATCGTTCCCGTGTCGGTCTCCACGCCGACGCAGCGGGTGCCGTCGAACAGGAGCCGTTTCGCGGTCGTGTTCGCGCGCAGGTGCGGGCGGAGCCGGGGGAGCAGGGCCTCGTGGACGCCGTACCGCACAGCGCCGGGTCTGGTGTTGGTCGGCCAGTGCCCGACACCGAGCATGCCGGGTGCGTTCTGGTCCTCGACCCACTCATGCCCCCGCTCGCCGGCCCACTGCGCGAACGCGGTGTCGACCGGGCCGAAACTGAGCCGGGTGATCGGGATCGGTCCGGTACTGCCGTGCCCGGGCCGGTCGCCGAACTGCAGATCGGTCTCCAGCGCGGCGAAGGCCGGGGCGACATCGTCCCAGCGCCAGCCGTCGATGTCCCATTCGTCGAAGCACCAGGGCTGACCGCGCAGCGCCGCCGCGGAGTTCGTCGACGTGCAGCCGCCGGTGATCCGCCCGCGCAGCAGCGGCCGGCCGGTGTCGGCGTCGACGAGTCCCCAGTCGGCATCGTCCGGGGTGGCGAGGTCGCGGCGCAGCCAGTCCGGTGGGGGAGTGCCGGCGTCGGCGCCCGCTTCGAGCAGGATGACGTCGACGTCGCCACGCGTGACGAGACCGTCCGCGCAGAACAGGCCGGCCGCTCCGCTGCCGATGATCACGACGGTCCTACGCAAGGCTCTCACCACCATCGAGGACGAGGATCTGACCGGTGGTCGACGCGGCTGCGGATGAGGCCAGGTACGCCACAGCCGCGGCGACGTGTTCGGTGGCGATCGGTGCGCCGAGCGGGATCGCGGCCATCTTCCGGCTGACGTAGGCGGGGTCGGCGAGGACGTCCTCGGTCATCGCGCTGGGCACCACGGTCGGGGCGACAGCGTTGACGCGGATGCCGTCCGCGGCCCATTCCAGGGCGAGCAGCCGGGTCAGGTGGCTGAGCCCGGCCTTGCTGACGCCGTACGCGAGGGAGTTCTTCGCGGCGAGGAAGGCGTGGGTCGACGAGATCGACACGATGGAACCCCGGGAGTCGGCGAGAGCGGCGTGGGCGGCTTTCGCCATCCGGTACGCGCCGGTGAGGTTGACGTCGAGCACGTGCTGGAATGTCGCGACGTCGGTCTCCAGGGCGGTGCGGCGGACCATGATCCCGGCGGCGTTGACGAGCAGCGACAGCTCGCCGTGCGCTTGTGCGGCAGCCGAGACGACCGCGTTGCAGGAGTCGTCGTCGGTGACGTCGAGCCGGTGCGTGGTGATGCCTTCGCCGGCGTCGAGCCCTGCCAGGGAGCTGTCTGCCAGGGCCAGGCGCATCCCGGCGGCGCCGAGCGCGGCGGCGATCGCCTGTCCGATGGCCCCGGCGGCGCCGGTGATGAGTGCGGTCGTCATGCGGTGACCAGGTCGTAGGGAGGGCGCATGGAGAGTCCTTCGGTGCTTGCGGGGGAGCCGATCGCCAGTCCGGTGGCCCGCCCCTCGTAGACGGCTTCCTGCACGGTGCGCGGGGCGAACGCGTCGCCGACCAGGTGCACCTGACCGGTCCAGCCGGCCGCCGCGAGGTCGTCCAGCAGGGCGGCGCGGGCGCGGGCGGGCCGGACGTGGACGATCGTGTCGACCCCGGTCAGGGTCTGCTCCGACCCGTCGACGGTGTGGGTGAGGGTCACGGTGGTGCCGTCCGCGTGGGCGGCCCGGTGCATCGTGAAGATGCGTACGCCGCCCGCCCGGAGCCGTTCGGCGAGCCCGAGCCGGGAGTAGACGGTGATCCGCGGGGCCATGCTGCCCAGCGGGGTCACCAGCCGGACGGCGGTGCCGCGGGCGGCGAGCTGCTCGGCGAGCGCGAAGGCCTCCCACGATCCCAGTTCGTCGAGGACGAGCGTGGTCGCGCCCGCGGATTCCGGCCGGCGGACGACGTCGGTGAGTTCCAGGACCGGCGGGCCGCCGGGCAGCGTCAGCGCGTCGCCGGGACGGGTGGCCGATCCGGTGGCGAGGACGACGACGTCGGGCGCGAGCTCGGCGACGGTGGCGGCGGTGACCTCGGTGCCGAAACGTCGCACCACCGTGCCGGCGTCGAGCTCGGTCAGCAGGTCGCTCAGCAGCAGGCCGAATCCACTGCGGATCAAGGTGACGTCGGGCAGCGCGCCACCGGGCTCGGCGCGGGAGTCGGCGAGGACGACGCGGTGCCCGCGGCGGGCGGCGGTGGTCGCCGCTTCCAGCCCGGCGGGTCCGGCGCCGACGACGAGCACGGAACGCGGCTCGGGCCGCTCGGCCTCGGCCGCCAGCCAGGTGCGCTCCTGGCCGACGGCGGGGTTGACCGTGCAGGTGATCGGCGTGATCGCTTCCAGGTTGGCGTTGCACCCCTGGTTACACGCGATGCAGTGCCGCGGGGACGTGCTCAGGGTCAGTGCCGGTTCGGCGATGTGCGCCCGGGCGTACCCGACGAGGTCCGCCTCTCCCGCCTCGATCATGGACGCGCCCGTTTCGAGATTGTCGATCCGGCAGATCGCGAGCACGGGAACGTCCGGGAACTCCCGCTTGAAGCGGGCGGGCAGATGCCGGAACGGGGCGCGGCCGTAGCTCATGTCGGCCATCTGCGTGCTCAGCGACGCCGCCCCGATGTACGCGGAATGGCTGACATGCAGGAAGTTGATGGGGGCGGCGTCGCGCAGGTGCTCGACGATCCGGACGACGTCGTCGGGGCCGAGCCCGCCGGGCTGGAACTCGTCGGCGGACAGCCGCAACCCGACCGCCGCACGCCCGGCCACGGCGTCGACGACGGCGATCAGTGCCTCGCGGGCGAGCCGGGTACGGCGCTCGAACGACCCGCCGTACCCGTCGGAGCGGTCGTTGGTGAGCGGCGACAGGAACTGCTGGAGCAGGTGCCCGTGCCCGATGTGCAGCTCGAGCCCGTCGAAGCCGGCCTCGACGACGCGCGCCGCGGCCGCCGCGAACCCGGCGATCACGGTGTCGAGGTCGAACGCGTTCATGACGTGCGGCGAGTGCGCACCGGTGCTCCAGGGCGCCGGGCCGGCACCCCAGCTGCCGGCGTGGTCGTCGCCGGAGTGCCGCCCGGTGTGCAGGATCTGTGCGAACAGGGCGGTGTCCTCGGCGTGCACGACGTCGGCGAGCGCGGACAGCCCGGCGAGCGCCTCGTCGTCGTACGCGTGGATGCCCAGCCGCCGCAGGCTGGTCGGATGCACCCGGATGCCCTCGGTGATGATCAGCCCGGCGCCACCGCGCGCCCGTTCCCGGTGATAGTCGAGGTGGCGCCGGGTCACCAGATTGCGCCCGGCGTCGCCGAAGTTGGTCGTGTGCGGCGCGACGAAGACGCGGTTCTTTATCCGGGCCGGGCCGAGGCTGATGGACGACCGCAGCGCCGTCAGGTCGGTGCTCAGCCCACCCACCTCGCCGACACCGACTTGATATCGGTGAAGAAGTCGACGGCGGTGCGGCCCTGGGAGTGGATCGTGCCGAGGAACGAGCGGCGGCGCCCGCCAAAGCCCACCTGCGCGGTCGGGGCGGCGACGCCCACGTTGACGCCGATGTTGCCGACGTCGGCGCGGCTGGTGAAACTGCGGGCGGCAGCGCCGTCGGCGGTGTAGATGGATGCCGCGTTGCCGAACGGGCCGGCGTTGACGAACGCGATCGCCGCGTCGAGCGTCGGGACGCTCACGAGGAACAGGACGGGGCCGAAGATCTCGTCGGTCAGCAGCGGGCTGTCGACGGTGGCGCGTACGACCGACGGGCCGACGAGATAGCCCTCGCCGGGCGTGAGGGCGTCGCGGCCGTCGACGAGGATGTCGTCGCCGGCGCGGGCCAGCACGTCGACGACGGCGTCGACCGCGGCGCGGGAGATCATCGGCGGCAGGCCGGTCGTGTCGCGGGCGACCTGGACGACGGCGTCGACCAGCTCGGGCTGTTCGCCCACGGTGACGAGGATGCTGCTGGACAGGCAGCGCTGACCGGACATGCCGAACGCGGAGGTGGTGACCGCCGCGGCGACGACGGCCGGGTCGGCGTCACCGACGGCGACCAGCGGGTTCCGGGCACCGCCGGCGGCCTGGGCGCGTTTGCCGGCCGCGGAGGCCCGGGCGTACACCGCTGCGGCGGTCGCCGAGGAGCCGACCAGCGACACGCTCGCGACGTCCGGGTGGTCGCAGAGCGCCTCGACGACGGCCCGGCCGCCCTGGACGACGTTCACGACGCCGTCCGGGAAACCCGCCTCGGCGAACAGTTCCGCGAGCGCGGATCCGCCGTACGGCGCTTGCTCCGAGGGTTTGATCACCACGGTGTTGCCGCAGGCCAGGGCCCAGGACCAGTAGATCAGGCCCGTCATGATCGGGAAGTTGAACGGCGCCACGATCGCGGCCACGCCGATCGGCTCGCGGACCAGCGTGGCGTCGATGCCGGAGACCACGTCGACCACGTGCTCCCCGGCGAGCAGGGCCGGGGCGGTGGCGGCGGCTTCGAGGTGCTCGCGGGCCCGGTCCAGCTCGCCGCGGGCGTCGGCCAGGGTCTTGCCGTTGTCCCGGGAGATGGTCGCGGCCAGGTCCTCGGCGTTCGCTTCGATCAGACCCGCGAGGCGTACGAGCACCCGCGCCCGCCGCGTCGACGGTGTCGCGGCCCACCCGGGCAGGGCAGCGCGCGCGGCGGCCACCGCCCGGTCGACGATCGCGGCGTCCCCGGCGCCGACCGACCCGATCGGCTCCCCGGTCCACGGCGACGTCACCGGGATCTCCTCGCCGCCCGAGGGTTCGAGGACTCCGCCGATCAGGTTCGGGGCGCTCACGGGCGTACCTTCTTGACGGCGATCACGTCGATCTCCACGCGGCACTCACTTCCGATTCCGACATAGACGGTGGCGCGGGTCGGGAAGTCGCCCGGCGCCCAGTACGTGCGGTAGATGCTGTTCATCTCGTCGTAGAACGAGCGCTCGGACAGGTAGACCGTCGTCTTCACGACGTCCTCCAGCGAGGCACCGGCGTCGGCGAGGATGGCCGTCAGCGCGTCGAGCACGATGCGTGTCTCGTCGGCGATCGTCACGGCCGCCGCCATGCGGGTGCGGGTGTCGTTGTCGAACGCCATACCGTTCGCGAACACCATCGTCTCGGTCTCGACACCTTGCGAGAGCGGGTACGAGTCGTCGTACTGGGGTCCCTGGGGCACCCGGATGATCCGGCGCACGGCGGCCTCAGTCCCCGGTCAGCGGGCCGAAACCGGCCGGCATCTCGGGCCGGACGGGCTCGGGGGCCGCCTCCGGGAAGTGCGGCATGACCTCGTCGACGAAGAGCCGGTTGGAGCGCATGACCTGGTCCTGGTCGAGGCCGGGGATCCAGGACCAGAGCACGACGCGCTGGACGCCGTACTCGTCCTGCAGGTTCTTGAGCTGGGCGCGTACGGTCTCGGGCGAACCGATGAACAGGTGCTCGCGGGAGTAGAGGAACGGCCACCACTCGCCGGTCTGCTCCTCGTCGGTGAGCTCCTCGCCCGGGTTGGCGAACATGCCCCTGGGCCGGACGCCGCCGACGTACGAGTACAGCGAGTTGATCAGTTCCCGGGTGTCGGCCTCGGCCTGCGCGTCGGTCTCGGCGACGTAGACCATGCGCATCAGCGAGACACCCTCGCCGCGCTCGGCGGGCCGGCCCAGCGTCTCGGACAGGGCGTCCTGGTACGTGGTCATGACCTCACGCAGCCCCTCGCGGGACCGCAGCCAGGTGATGACGTTCATCCGCTCACGGGCGGAAGTGACGAACCCGGGCGTTTTGTCCAGCAGGTTCCACAACGAGGGGTAAGGCTTCTGGTACGGCTTCGGGATGATCGACATCGCGATGTACTCGCCGTCCTCGGCCCGCCAGAGTGGGTTGCGCGGGTACCAGGTCGCGGAGTCCGGGATCCCCGGGTGCGGGAACGTCCAGAACTCGCCCTTGTGCGAGAAGGCCTCCTGGGTCCATGCCTTCTTCAGGATCTCCATCTGCTCCAGGAAGAAGCGCCAGTTGCGCTGCTCGTCCGCGCCGCGGTCGCCGGCCAGATGGAAGTTCGTGGCCTCGCGCCGCTGGATGCCGCGGGCGACGCCGACGTCCAGCCGGCCCTTGCTCAGCTGATCGAGCAGGGCGAGGTCCTCGGCCAGGCGCAGCGGGTGCCAGAACGGCGGCGTGACGGCGCCGGTGCCGATCCGAAGTCGCGACGTAATACCGGCGACATAAGCCCCGGCGAGGATCGGGTTCGGATTGATCTCGAAGCCCTCGCCGCCGAAGTGGTGCTCTCCCTGCCACAACGTGCCGAAACCGGACTCGTCGAGATGCACGATCTGTTCGGTCGCCATGTCGAGGAGCTCGCCGTACGACCGCGCGTTACCGGGGTTGTCCATCGTGAACAAGTAATCGAACTGCATAGCGTTCTCCCACCAGCTGTGAACCTATGCCGGACAGAGTTACATCCCGGCGGGACGGCTGTCCAGTACTGATTTATTAATTCCGGTATTGGTTGACAGGCTCCCAGCAGGCAACTTAGCTTTGGCGCCATGTCCAGTTCCTGGTGGCCGACCGCGATCGCAGCGGCGGACGAAACGCTTTATGCCCGGGCGGGCTTCGGCCGGGCGTCCGGTCTGGGTGTACGCCCGGCCGTGCTGGTGATCGACGTGCAGTACCGCACGGTCGGCCACGAGCGGGTGCCGATCACCGAGGCCATGGACGAGTTCCCGACCGCCACGGGCACCCGCGGCTGGGACGCCGTCGGCAACATCGCGCGGGTTCTCTCGTCGGCGCGCGAAGCCGGAGTGCCGGTCTTCCACCCGCACGTCGCCCCGAAGACGAAACTCACCGCCGGGGGCTACGCCGGCAAGACACCGACGCTGGCCTCGACCGGTGCCGGCGCGTACGACTTCGTCGCCGAGGCGGCCCCGCGCGACGACGAGCCGTTGATCGCCAAGGACCACCCGAGCGCGTTCTTCGCGACCGGCCTGCTCACGCATCTCGTGCAGCGCGGCGTCGACACCGTGCTGCTGACCGGCGCGACGACCAGCGGCTGCGTCCGCGCCAGCGCCGTCGACGCGTTCTCCTACGGCTTCCGCGTCGGGATCGTCGGCGACGCCGTCTTCGACCGCCTCGACGTGGTGCACGAGGTCGCGCTCTTCGACCTGGCGTCCAAGTACGCCGACATCCTCACGGCGGACGCCACCGAGGCTTTTTTGAAGGGCCTCGCATGAGGGTCGACTGGCACAGCCACACCTGGCTGCCCGAGCACCTCGGCCCGCACTGGGGCCCGGAGCTGGACGCGAACGTGTCCGCCCACCCCAGCGCGGACGGCGACTGGGACGCCCATCAGGCGGCGATGACCGAGGCCGGCATCGACGCCGCGGTCATCCTCGGCCTGGTCGCGTGCGAGATCGACCTCGACATCCCGAACGAGTACATCGCCGGGCTCGTGGAGCGCGCACCCGACCGGCTCGTAGGCTTCGGCAGCGTCGACCCGTCCGACAAGCACGCCGTGGACAAGGTCCGCTACGCGGCGACCGACCTCGGGCTCAAGGGGCTCAAGCTGTCCCCGCCGTACCAGGGCTTCCACCCGCACAGCGACGAGGCGTTCGCGGTCTACACCGCCGCCGCGGACCACGGCCTCGCGCTCACGTTCCATCAGGGCGGGGTGTTCCTGCGCAGCGGCGCCCTCGAGTACGCCCAGCCGATGCTGCTCGACAGGGTGGCGCGTACGTTCCGCGACACCCCGATCATCATCGCGCACGCCGGACAGCCGTGGGCGAACGAGACCACCGCCGTGATGTTCAAGAACCCGAACGTCTACACCGACCTCTCCGCCCGCTACGGTCGCCCGTCGCAGCTCGCCCAGATCCTGCGCGGCCTGCTCGACTACGGCGTCCAGGACCGCGTGCTGTTCGGCTCGGACTTCCCCATCTACCGGCCGGCGGACTGCCTGGAGCAGTTCCGGTCCCTGGTCACCGATCCGGTGCCCGGATTCCCGCCGTTCGCCCCGGACCTCATCGAGTCGATCATCGACGACCGCCCGCTCAGCCTGCTCGGCCTCTAGGAGAATCCCCATGACAACCGATCCCCCATTCGACCTCGTGCTCACCGGCGGCACGGTCGTCCGCCCCCGCGACGTACCCCGGCTCGCCGATGTCGGCGTTCGCGACGGCAAGATCGCGGCGGTCCTGTCGCCCGGCACGGCCGTCGACGCCACCGAGAGCGTCGACGTCACCGGTCTGCACCTGTTCCCCGGCGGTGTCGACCCGCACAACCACATCGCACTGTCGACCTCGGGTCTCGAGGAGTACCGCACCGACACCGCCGCCGCGGCCAAGGGCGGCGTGACCACGATGATGTACATGCTCTCCAACGGCGGGTCGTACCTGCCGATGCTGGAGGAGCACACGACGACGGCGGCCGCGAAGGCGTACATCGACTTCGGCTACCACTGCACGCTGATGACCGACGAGCACGTCGCCGAGATCGACCAGATCCGCAGCCGGTACGGCCTGCGCTCGTTCAAGTACTTCATGCACTTCCGTGGCGACGAGGGCCAGTACCTCAACGTCGAGGGCACGCACGACGGCCGCTTCTTCGGCATCGCCAAGGCCGTCGCCGAGCGCGGCGACCTGCTGCTCGTGCACGCGGAGAACCCCGAGGTGGTCTGGGTGCTGCGCGACGAGCTGATCGCCGCCGGCCGCGACGACCTGGCCGCGTGGGACGAGTCGCGCCCGCCGTTCGTCGAGGCCGAGGCGATCCGCAAGGCGACGTTCTTCGCCCAGCGCACCGGCTGCCGGATGTACTTCGTGCACGTCAGCACCGCCGACTCGCTCGACCAGCTGCGCAAGGCCCGGGTCGAGTTCGCCAGCGACGCGCTGTCCGCCGAGACGTGCCCGCACTACCTGACCCACACCTCGGACTGGGCGGGCGGCGTCGTGGGCAAGGTCAACCCGCCGTTGCGTACGGCCGGGCACCCCGAGGCGCTCTGGGCCGCGCTCGCCGACGGCACCGTGGACACCCTCGGCTCCGACCACGTCGGCCGGCAGCGGGTGGCCAAGGAAGGCGGCATCTGGAAGGCCAGCGCCGGCTTCCCGGGCGCGCCGACGACGCTGCCGGTGCTGCTCTCCGAGGGCTACCACCGCCGGGGCCTGCCGCTGCAGCGCATCGCCGAGCTCACCGCCAAGCGCCCCGCCGAGCTCATCAAGGCCGATCACCGCAAGGGTGACATCGCGGTGGGCCTTGACGCGGACCTCGCGATCGTCGACCTGGACAGGACCCGCACCCCCGACCCGCAGTGGCTGGGTACGTTCTCCGACTACTCGCTCTACGAGGACATGCCGCTGCGCGGATGGCCCCGGCACACCCTGGTCCGCGGCCGGTTCGTGGTTCGCGACGAGGAGCTCGTCGGGGAGTCCGGTCACGGCTCCTACATCCGCTCCTCGACCGGTGCGGAGGCCAAGTGAGCGCGGCGAACCTGAGCGTCCTGCGGGGATACTTCGACGCCATGGCCGCCGGTGGCCCGCCCGCCGCGATGCCGTTCTACGCCGACGACGTCGTGCTGGAGGTGCCCGGCTCGCACCCCGCGTCGGGGACCTACCACGGGCACGCCGGTGTGGGGGAGTTCGGCGCGACGATGGCCCGGCTGTCCGGTGGCACGTTCCGGCTCGTGCCGGACGAGCTGCTGGCGGGCGACGACCACGTCGTCACGGTCGCCACGGCCTCGGCGAACGGCGCGAGCTGGCGGCGGCTGATCCTGTCGACCGTACGCGACGGCAAACTCGCGACCGTCCGCTTCTTCGAGGGTGACCAGGGGCTCGTCGACAAGGCCCTGACGCCGTGACCCGGCTGATCACCGCACCCCTCGGCTTCGTCGGGGACGAGTGGGCCGCCGACGTCGCGATCGCGGTCGACGGTGACGTCATCGTGGCGGCCGGGCCCGCCGCCGCGGTCGCCGCCGACCATCCGGGCGCCGAGGTCGAGCACTGGGCCGAACGGGCGATCGTGCCCGGCGGCGTGAACGGGCACGGGCACACGTTCCAGGCGCTGATCCGTGGCTTCGGCGACGACCTGCGGTTCGGCGACTGGATGGGCAGGCTCGTGCACCCGACCGCGGCCGGGCTCGACCGGGACGCGATCAAGCTGGCAGCCCGCTACGACTTCGCCGAGATGCTGCGGATGGGAATCACGACCGCCGTCGAGTTCTTCTACCTGCACGACGGCGGCAACGACAACGCCCACGCGATCATCGAGGCGGCGCGGGAGGTCGGGCTGCGGGCCGTCCTCGCGCGGTGCATGTTCGACGCCGATCCGGGGCCGGTGCGCTACCGCGAGTCCCCGGCGCTGTTCGAGAAGAACTTCCGGGAGCTGCGGACGGCCGTCGCCGGCGACCCGCTGATCGACGTCCACCCGGCGCCGCACTCGGTGCTCGGTGCCGGGCCCGGGATGCTGGAACTCGGCGCGGCCCTCGGCGCGGAGTTCGACGTACCCGTGCACGTCCACCTGGCCGACAGCCAGGGCGAGGTGGACGTCTCCCGGACCCGGTTCGGCGTGAGCCCGATCGGCCGGATGGCCGCGCTGGGCGTGCTCGACGAGCGCACGCTCGCGGTGCACGCCGTACGGGTCGACGACGCGGACCTCGATCTGCTGGCCGCGCACGGCAGCACGGTCGTGCACAACCCGTCGGCCAACGCGTTCCTCGGCGGCGGCATCGCGCCGGTGCGCCGCATGCTCGACCGCGGCATCCCGGTCTGCCTCGGCACCGACGCCGGGGGAGCGAACAGCCGGCAGTCGCTGTTCGAGGAGATGCGGATGGCCGCGCTGCTGGCCAAGGCACTCGACCGCGACGGGACGGCGCTGACCGCGACCGACGCGCTGCGGATGGGCACGTCCGCGGGCGGGCGCGCACTGCGCCTGCCGGTCGGCCTGATCGCCCCCGGCTACCGCGCGGACCTGGTCGGTCTCGACCTGACCGCATCCTCGCTGCGGCCCCGGCGGACCGCGACGCAGAACGTCGTCTACTCGATGCTGCCGGAGGCCGTGGAGCGGGTCGTCGTCGGCGGCCGGACCGTCGTCCGGGACGGCCGGGTCCTCACCGTCGATCTGGGCGAGATCGGCGCCGCGGTGGATGCCCTGACCGCGGGGTGGACACCGCTGACCGGCACCCACCCGGCCGATAGTGTGCTCACGTGACGACGCCCGAGAACCTGACCACGGATACCGCCGGCTTCGAGCGCAAGCTTGGCACGTACATCCGGGAACTGCGTCTCGAGCGCAAGGTGTCGCTGCGGTCGCTGGCGGCCGAGTCGGGCGTCTCGGTCAGCTTCCTGTCGCAGGTAGAGCGGGGCGAGGCCAGCCCGTCGATCGCCACGCTGATGAAGATCGCGAAGGCGCTCGGCCAGACCATCAGCAGCATGTTCGAGAGCCCCGCGGCCAACTCCCGGCTGGTGCGCTCCGGGCAGGGCCCACGGCTGGTCCATCCGCACGGGGACTGGGCCGAGGAGCTGCTGACGCCCCGGGCGTTCACGAAGCTCCAGGTGATCCGTTCGACGCTGGCGCCGCGCGGCACCACCGGCGAGGGGATGCTGTCCTACGGCACGTCCGAGACGGCGATCTTCGTCGAGAGCGGGCGGGTCGACTTCTGGCTCGGCGCCGAGCGGTTCGATCTGCGGCAGGGCGACTGCCTGTCGTACGACCCGAGCGCACCGCACCGCCTCGAGAACCCGACCGACGAGCCCGTCGTGCTGCTGTTCTCGAGCGCCCCGCCCTCGTACTAACAGCTCGTTTCTGCAGGTCGGGCCAGCTGTTACGGCCCGGAAACACTGGCGACCCGCGTGGTAACTTGCGGTCCCTAGTGTCTTGTATAGGTGAACAAAATTCCAATCCTACTGGAATTAAGCCCCCCTTTTGACTGAAGTCTAGGAGCCGCCGCTATGACGGTGCTGTCATTCTCAAAGTCTCGACGAAGCCACCTGGTCATCGGTGTCCTCACCGCCGCCGCTCTCGCGCTGTCCGCCTGCGGCGGCGGCGACTCCTCCGGGTCATCCGACGACGGCGACCACGGAGCACTCACCATCCAGCTGTCCTGGGTCAAGAACGTGGAGTTCGCCGGTGAGTACTTCGCCGACTCCAAGGGCTACTACAAGGAAGCCGGCTTCAGCTCGGTGAACCTCGTGGCCGGCCCGGGCGCCACCGAGACCCTGGTCGCCTCCGGCAAGTCCCTGGTCGGCGTCAGCGACCCGATCACGGTCGCCGACGCGATCAACAACCAGCAGGCCCCGCTGAAGATCATCGCCACCACCTACCAGAAGAACCCCTTCACCATCCTCTCTCTGGCGGACAAGGCGAACATCGCCACGCCGCAGGAGATGATCGGTAAGAAGATCGGCGTCCAGGCCGGCAACGAGTCCTTGTTCAAGGCCTTGCTGGCCGTGAACAACATCAAGGACTCGCAGGTGACGATCGTCCCCGTCCAGTACGACCCGTCGGTGCTCACCAACGGCGAGGTCGACGGCTACCTGGGCTACGTCACCGACGAGTCGCTCACCCTGCAGGCGCGCGGCTTCAAGGTGCAGAACCTCCCGTTCGCCGACAACGGGCTGACGTTCATGACCGACAGCTACGAGGTCAGCCAGGACTCGATCGACAACAACCGGGCGGCGCTGAAGGACTTCCTCTACGCGACGATCCGCGGCTGGAAGGACATGGCCGCCGACCCCGACGCCGGTGTCGCGCTCGCCGTCGACAACTACGGCAAGGCCCTGTCCCTGGACGCCGCCGCCCAGAAGCTGCAGGCGGCGCAGGCGCAGAAGCTGATCGAGAGCGACGAGACCGCGGCCAACGGCCTGCTCACGATCTCCGACCAGGCGGTCACCGAGAACCTAGCCACGCTCAAGACGGCCGGCATCGACATCACCGCCGACAAGCTGTTCGACACCTCGATCATCGCCGAGGTCTACAAGGACCACCCGGACCTGCTCAAGTGACAAGCGTTCTTAGTTGCCGATCGGAGAACCCACGCCATGCCTGACACCGGCATCGCCATCCGCGGTCTGAGCAAGAGCTTCACCCTCCGCGGTTCGGTCGTCTCGGCGTTGCAGGACGTGTCCCTCTCGACCGAGCAGGGGGAGTTCCTCTCCCTGCTCGGCCCGAGCGGATGCGGCAAGTCGACGATCCTGCGGATCCTCGCCGGGCTCGAGACCGCATCGCAGGGGACCGTCACCGTCGACGGGAAGACCCCCCACGAGCTGCGCGACTCGCACGCCCTCGGCATCGCGTTCCAGGACGCGGCGCTGCTCAACTGGCGCTCGGTGGAGAACAACATCCGGCTGCCGCTCGAGGTGGCCGGTCTCAAGGCCGAGCCGGGCCTGATCGCCGGGCTGATCGAGCTCGTCGGTCTGCAGGGCTTCGAGAAGGCCAAGCCCGCCCAGCTCTCCGGCGGCATGCGCCAGCGCGTCGCCATCGCGCGGTCGCTGGTGCTGAAGCCCTCGGTGCTGCTGCTCGACGAGCCGTTCGGCGCTCTCGACGACATGACCCGCCAGCGGCTCAACAGCGAGCTGCTGAACATCCTCGCGGCCAAGCCGGCGACGACCGTGATGGTCACCCACGGCATCAGCGAGGCGATCTTCCTCTCCGACCGCGTCGCGGTGATGAGCGCGCGACCCGGGCGGGTCGTCGAGGTGATCGACGTCGACCTGCCCCGGCCGCGTACCACGGAGATGCTGCGCTCCCCGGAGTTCCACGCGTTGCAGGACCGCGCGTCGGCGCTGCTGTTCGAGGGTGCGACTCCCGCGGTGGGCACCGCGTGAACGTGTGGCAGCGGGCCGGCGCCGGCGGGCGGATCCTCGCCGGGGCGGCCGGCGTCCTGGCGATCTGGTGGCTGCTGGCCGACACCGTGCTGAAGAACGTCGGGGCGGCGTCGGCCGGTGGCGGCGGATCGATCCCCAGCCCGGGCCGGGTCGTCTCCACCGCGGTCCACGACGGCTTCTCGTTCTACGGCCCCAACGTCTCCCTGACGCTGCGTGAGGCGCTGATCGGCTATGTCGGCGGCAACCTCATCGCGATCGTCCTGGCCGCGCTCGTCATGGTCGTCCGGCAGCTCGAGGGGCTCGTCTCGCAGCTCGCGGTCATCTCGTACTGCATCCCCGTCGTGGCGATCGGCCCGATCCTGCGCATCATCATCGACCCGCCGCAGAGCGGTGAGGTCGCGGGTACCGCGGTGTTCCTCGCCGGGCTGCTGGTCTTCTTCACGACGGTCGTCGGCTCGCTGCTCGGGCTCAAGGCCGCCGACAAGGCCACGCTGGAGCTCGTCGCCGCCTACGGCGGATCCCGCTGGCAACAGCTGACGAAGGTACGCCTCATCGCGGCGATCCCCAGCCTCCTCACCGCCCTCAAGGTCGCGGCTCCCTCCGCGTTCCTCGGCGCGGTGCTCGGCGAGTACCTGGGCGGCGTCGACGTCGGCGTCGGCCCGGCCCTGATCAACGCGCAGCAGACCCTGCAGATCCCGCGTACGTGGGGCCTCGCCCTCGTCGCCGGGATCGTCTCACTCGCCGGCTACCTGATCGTGGCCCTGATCGGCCGGTTCGCCGCGCCGTGGGCGACCGGCACCAAGGAGGGCCGATGAGCGACATCACCGCACCGCGCGGCACCGGGCGGCGCGTCGCGGGTGCCGTCGGCCGGGGCCTCGGCCGGGCAGCCGTCTCGATCGTCGCGATCCTGGTGCTCTGGATCGCCGGCCTGCGCGCGTTCGACATCCCCGCGTTCGTCGGCAAGACCCCGCTGGACGTCGTCGACTATTTCTTCACCCTGCCGAAAGCGGCGGAGAACCGGTCGGAGGCGCTGCACCTGCTCGGTGCCACGCTCGCCGACTCGGTGATCGGGTTCGTCGCCGGTCTCGGCGTCGCGCTGCTCGTCGCGGCCCTGTTCCTGCTGTTCCGGCCGCTGGAGAGCACGCTGCTGCCGATCGTGCTGCTGCTGCAGTCGGTCCCGCTGATCGCGATCGCCCCGATCCTGGTGCTGATCTTCGGCCGGAGCACGGCGACCGTGGCCGTGATGGGCGGGCTCGTGGTGCTCTTCCCCGCGCTGGTGAACATCACGTTCGGGCTGCGCAGCGCTCCGCGTACGGCGATCGACCTGGTCACCGTCTACGGCGCCACCCGCTGGCAGAGCCTGCGCAAGGTCGCGCTCCCGTCCGCCCTGCCCGCTCTGTTCGCCGCGATCCGCATCTCCGCACCCGGCGCGATCACCGGCGCGCTGATCGCCGAGTGGCTGGCGACGGGCAAGGGCATCGGCTACGCCATCGTCGCCGCCGTGGGCTCCTCGCAGATCGCCGCCGTGTGGGCGCTCGCGGTGCTGATCACGCTCGCGACGCTGCTCATCTATCAGGTCCTCGGCATCGTCGAGTCCGCGGTGCTCGCCCGGATGGGGTTCAATCAAGCATGAGTCCGCAGGAAACCGCCCGGCGCTGCGCCGAGACCATGCTCGCCGCCGACCGCGCCGGCACGATGCTGGGCATCGAGCTCCGCAGCGTCGCACCCGGCGCCGGCGAGGTCACGATGACCGTCCGGCCCGACATGGTCAACGGCTGGGACATCTGCCACGGCGGGCTCATCGCGACCCTCGCCGACACCGCGTTCGCCGTCGCCTGCAACTCCTACGGCACCGTGGCCCTCGCCGCCGGGTTCGACATCACCTTCCTCGAGCCCGGCCACGTCGGCGACCGGCTGCTGGCCCGGGCGCAGGAACGCGCGCTGAAGGGCCGCACCGGCGTCTACGACGTCACCGTGTCCCGGCTGCTGCCCGACGGCACTCCCGGCGACCCGATAGCGGAGTTCCGCGGGCGCAGCCGGGACATCGGCCGGCCCATCCTGGAATAGAGCGTCGTTGTTCGCTGGGAGTGAACGCCGGAAGACATCGGGAACGGCCGAAGTTGAGCAGCATGTACTCAACTTTTCGGAGGTACCCCGGTGACCAGCAAACGACTCCCCGTACTCTTCCTCGACGACATCGTCCTGCTCCCGGGCATGGTCGTGCAGGTCGAGATGGACGAGGCGGCGCAGGCAGCAGTCGACGCGGCCCGCACCTCGTCCGGTTCCGAGCTGCTGATCGCCCCGCGGCTCGAGGACCGTTACGCCTCCCACGGCGTCGTCGCCACCGTGCGGCAGGTCGGTAAGTCCCGTGGCGGGTCGCCCGCCGCGATGCTGCGGACGGGTGTCCGTGCCCGCATCGGCAGCGGCGTGACCGGCCCGGGCGCGGCGCTGTGGGTCGAGGCCGAACCCGTCGCGGCCGGTACGCCGAACGAGCACGCCCGTGAGCTCGCCGCCGAATACAAGCAGCTGGTGGTCTCCGTGCTGCAGCGCCGCGAGGCGTGGCAGGTCATCGACTCGGTAAGCGCCATCGACGACCCGGGTGACCTGGCGGACACCGCGGGCTGGGCGCCGTACCTGTCGAACGACCGCAAGCGTGAGTTGCTGGAGACGCCGGACGTCGAAGCCCGGCTGAAGCTGCTCATCACCTGGACCCGCGACTTCCTGGCCGAGTCCGAGGTCAGCGACAAGATCGACACCGACGTCCGCGAGTCGGTCGAGAAGCGCAACCGCGAATACCTGCTGCGTGAGCAGCTCAAGGCCATCCGCAAGGAGCTCGGCGAAGGCGATGCCGAGGGCACCGACGACTACCGCACGCGCGTCGAGGCGGCAGATCTGCCCGATTCCGTACGCGAGGCAGCGCTGCGCGAGGTCGACAAGCTGGAGCGTGCCGGCGACCAGAACCCCGAGGCGGGCTACCTCCGCACCTGGCTGGACACCGTGCTCGCCCTGCCCTGGAGCGAACGCACCACCGACAACACCGACCTGGCCGCCGCCCGGGCGGTGCTCGACGCCGACCACCACGGCCTCGACGAGGTCAAGGACCGCATCGTCGAATACCTGGGCGTCCGTGCCCGCCGCGAGTCCCGGGGCCTGACCAGCGTCGGCGGCCGCGGCTCCGGCGCCGTGATCCTGCTCGCCGGCCCGCCCGGGGTCGGCAAGACCTCCCTCGGCGAGTCGGTCGCGCGCACGCTGGGCCGCAAGTTCGTCCGGGTCGCGCTCGGCGGCGTACGCGACGAGGCGGAGATCCGCGGCCACCGGCGTACCTATGTCGGTGCCCTCCCCGGCCGCATCGTGCGGGCCATCCGCGAAGCAGGCTCGATGAACCCGGTCGTCCTTCTCGACGAGGTCGACAAGGTCGGCAGCGACTACCGCGGCGACCCGGCCGCGGCGCTGCTGGAGGTGCTGGACCCGGCGCAGAACCACACGTTCCGCGACCACTACCTCGACCTGGACCTCGACCTGTCCGACGTGCTGTTCATCGCGACGGCGAACGTTCTCGACTCCATCCCGCAGGCGCTGTTCGACCGGATGGAGCTCATCTCCATCGACGGCTACACCGAGAACGACAAGGTCGCCATCGCCCGCGACTTCCTGCTGCCCCGCCAGCTCGAACGGGCCGCCCTGTCCGCCGACGAGGTCACCGTCACCGACGACGCGCTGCGCGAGATCGCCGCTAACTACACCCGCGAGGCCGGCGTCCGGTCGTTCGAGCGGTTGCTGGCCAAGGCATTCCGTAAGGTCGCGCTGCGGGACCTGCCCGTCACGGTCGGGGCCGCTGACCTCAAGGACCTGATCGGCCGGCCCCGCTTCACCCCCGAGTCATCGGAGCGTACGGCCGTCCCCGGCGTGGCCACCGGCCTGGCCGTCACCGGCATGGGCGGCGACGTCCTCTACATCGAGGCATCGCTGCTGCCCGGCGACAAGGGCGGCCTGTCGGTCACCGGCCAGCTCGGCGACGTGATGAAAGAGTCAGCGCAGATTGCGCTCTCCTACGTCCGGGCCCACGCCGACGAACTCGGCGTCTCGCCGGAACAGCTCGACCACCCGATCCACCTGCACGTCCCGGCGGGCGCGGTGCCCAAGGACGGCCCCTCAGCGGGCGTCACGATGACAACCGCCCTGGTCTCCCTCCTGCTCGGCCGCAACGTCCGCGCCGAGGTCGGCATGACCGGCGAGGTCTCCCTCACCGGCCGCGTCCTCCCGATCGGCGGCGTCAAGCAGAAGCTCCTCGCCGCCCAGCGAGCCGGCCTCACCGAGATCTACATCCCCCACCGCAACGCCCCCGACCTCGACGACGTCCCCGCCGACGTCCTCGCCGCCCTCACCGTCCACCCCGTCGCCGACGTCCGCGAAATCCTGGCCACCGCCCTGGAGCCGGTCTCGGCCGGCGTCGTCACCGCCGCCTGATCCTGCTGGCACGCCGGCCCTTGCCGCCACCTCAACAGTGGCAGCAGGGGCCGGTGTCGTCTCGGCCGAGCGTTCCTGAACAGCCTAGATGCGGAGGTCGCGGCCGCGAAACGCGGAAGAAAGATCCCTGAAAACGCGGAATACGGAGGCCGCAAACGCGGAAGATACGGCATGCAGATGCGGAAAAGAAAGTCTGCAGATACGGAAAAACTGATAGGCTCAGTGCCGTGGAAGGATCACTGTCCGGGATTGCACATCGCCAGCTCATGACCGTTCTGGATCAGAGGTTGTCCGAGGAACCAGCGGTCGTTCTCAACGGTCCCCGGACAGTCGGCAAGAGCACCCTGTTGCACAGGCTCGCTGACCGGCTGGGAAGGTCGGTGATCGACTGCGATGATCCGGCGACCAGGGCGGCGGTCCGCAGCGACCCCGGACGGTTCGCCGGTGGCCCGAGCCCCGTTCTGATCGATGAATATCAGCACGTTCCCGAGCTTCTGGACGCCATCAAGGCCGAGCTGAACCGCGACCTCAGCCCCGGGCGTTATGTGCTGGCCGGGTCGACCCGATATGCGACGGTGCCGCAGGCCGGTCAAGCTCTGACCGGCAGAGTCGACCTCATGGACGTGCTGCCGCTGTCGCAGGCGGAGATCGACGGCCAGGCGGGTGACTTTCTGGTCCATCGGCTTCTCGGCGACGAAGGTATGCCCAGCGGATCTACCCCGTCGGTGACCTCACGCGACGAGTACGCCCGGCGGATCACCTCGGGCGGGATGCCGGTCGCGTTGCGCAGACCACCGGGGAAGTCCCGGTCGAGATGGTTCGCCAACTATGTGGAGCTCGTCATCGACCGCGATGTGGTCGAGTTGTCGCGCGTGCGGCAGCGGGAAATGCTCCCGCGGCTTCTGTCCGTGCTCGCCGCGCGCTCCGGTCAGGTGCTCAACGTCGCCGCGACGGCTGAGGCGGTCGGGATGGAGAAGACCAGCGCGGAGAACTACATCCGCCTCCTCGAAGCGGTCTTCCTGGTCCAGCGGCTGCCGGCCTGGGGGACGACCCTGGGTTCCCGGGTGACTCGTCAGCCCAAGTCCCACCTTGTCGATGCCGGTGTCATGGCGTGGCTCACGGGTCTGACGCCCGAGAAGATCGCCAAGAACGATCCGTCGACGCTCACCGAGTACGGGCACCTGGTGGAGACGTTCGCCGTGGGCGAGATCCTGAAGCAGGTGAGCTGGTGGGACGGTCCGGTGTCGGTCGGCCACTTCCGGACCGCCGCGGCGGAGGAGGTCGATCTGGTGCTGGAACGCGACGACGGTGCTGTCATCGCCTTCGAGATCAAGGCCGGCACCCGGGTCGCGCGATCCGACCTGGCGGGCATTCGAGCGCTGCGCGAGCGTATCGGCGATCGCCTCATCGCATCCGTCGTTCTCTACACCGGCGCCCTGACATTCACCTATGAGGACGGCACCGTGGTGATGCCGCTCGACGCCCTGTGGACGAATCAACCTTGATGCACGCGAGCGGGTAGCAGGCGCAGGACGGCCTCGGCGAGGATGGCGGGGCCGTGCTCGGTGAGGATCGATTCGGCGTGGAACTGCAGGGACGAGAACGTGGCTCCGCGCAGGGCGTGCACCTCACCCGTCGCGCGGTCCCGGCTGACCTGGACCGGCCCGGCGAGCGGGTGGAGGAATTCGTCGGTGTCGCAGTGGGCGGCGTACGTGTTGTAGAAGCCGACCCGTTCGCTGTGGCCGAAGAGGGTGATCTCGCGTTGCACTCCCTGGTTGGGGCGGGCGCGGCGGAGCAGGGGCAGGTCGAGCAGGGTGCACAGGACCTGGTGGCTGAGGCAGACGGCGACGAACGGGAGCCGGTGTTCGAGGCGGTCGGCGGTCAGTTGCCGCAGCCGGACGATCTTGGGGTGGTGTCGTTGCCGGGGGTCGCCGGGGCCCGGTCCCAGCACGACGAGGTCGGGGGCGGGGCCGGGTTCGTCGTAGCGGCGGACCGTCACCGACATGCCCAGGGCGGAGAGTTGCTGCGCGATCATCGCCGTGAACGTGTCCTCGGCGTCGATCACCAGGACCCGGCGGCCGGTCAGTGCTTCGACGGGGCCGGCGCGGTCGGTGGCCGGTCGCAGCCAGAAGCCGGAGAGCGTACGGTTGCGCCGCGCCAGCCGTTCGCGTACTTGTGGATCGGAGCCCAGCCGGTCCGGTCCGGTGTCGAGTGCGCTGAGCAGGCCGGCCGCCTTGGCCCTGGTTTCGGCGGCTTCAGCGCGCGGGTCCGAATGGCGGACCACTGTGGAGCCGACGCCGATGCGCAGCCGTCCGGTGGCGTTGATGTCGGCGGTCCTGATCAGGATGGCCGAGTCGAGGCTCTGCCGGCCCCGGGCATCGTGGCCGATGAGGGCCAGGATTCCACCGTAGTAGCCGCGAGGGTGGGGCTCGTAGCGGCGGATGACGTCGCAGGCGTTCTCCAGGGGGCTGCCGGTGACGGTCGGGGCGAACATCGTCTCGCGCAGGATGTCGCGTACGTCGCGGGTCGTCTCGCCCTCGATCAGGTATTCGGTGTGGGCGAGCCGGGCCATCTGTTTGAGGTACGGCCCGCGCACCCGGCCGCCCGTCGTGCAGATCCGGGCCATCATCTTGAGTTCCTCGTCGACGACCATGTGGAGCTCGTCGGTCTCCTTGGGGTCGTCGAGGAAACTCAGCAGGCCGGGCAGATCGGCGCCGCCCGAGGGGTAGCGGTAGGTGCCGCTGATCGGGTTCATGACGGCTACGCCGCTGCGGAGACTGACATGCCGTTCGGGGGTCGCGCCCACGAACGTACGGTCACCGATGTGGATCAAAAACGTCCAGTAGGCACCGGTCTCGCGGCGCAGCAGCCTGCGGAAGAACGACAGCGCGCTGAACGGTGAGAACCCGGTGATGTCCGCGATCAGGTCGCGTCTGATGACGAAGTTGGCGCCGGCACCCCGGCCGATCTCATCAGTGATGACGTTCGCGACGATCGTGGCGTACGTTTCGTCGTCGAGGTCGAAATGGGTGCCGCGCAGGACCACCGGCTCATCCGGCAACCGCCGGTGCACCGCCGTGAGCGGCAGGTCCTGCCGTTCGTCGATGCTCAGCACGAGCAGCTTGTCATCGTCGGCGTTGACGGCGTAGCCCCGCTCGGCGATCTGCGCGAACGGAATCAGCACCACGGCATCCGCCCGTGCCTCGCCCGTCGGTGCGGGCAGGCGGATGGACGCGAGGTCCGGCACCGGCGTGACCGTCCCTGCCAGCACCTGCACGGCGTCAGGGTCCGTCTCGGGACGGTGCAGCAGCGCGTACGCGGGGATCTCGCCGGACAGGATCCGGGTCAGCAGGTCGACGCTCACCCGGTCACCTCGACGAGCAGATCGCCGGTGGTCAGGACCCGCGCGCAGCGTTCGGCGGCCAGATCCAGTGCGAGCCGGTGGTGCGCCTCGTCGAAATCGGCCACCGCGTCGGCGACGAGGAACACCTGGATATCGTGGGCGAACGCATCCAGCGCCGTGGCGAGGATGCCGGTGCTGGCATAGACACCGGCGACGACCAACTGGTCACGGCCGGCCCGGCGCATCCGGTCCAGCAGATCCGAGCGGTGGAACGCGCTGTAACGCCATTTCGTGAACGTCCAGTCGCCGGGTGCGGGCGCGAGTTCACCGGCGACTTCCCGGTCGGCCGGGCCCGCGGTCATGCCCACGCCCCAGAAGTCCTTGAGCAGACCCCGGTCCTCATCGCTCATGTCGCCGGGCTGGGCGGTGTAGGCCACCGGGATGCCGCGCGCAGCGCAGCGGTCGCGCAGGGTCACGCAGTTGCGCATCAGGGCAGCGCCGGGTGCGCTCGTCGGGGAAAAGGGCCTGAGGAAGTAGTGCTGCATGTCGTGCAGCAGGAGCACGGCGCGTTCCGGGCGAAGTCGCCACGGTACGCGGGCGGGCGGGAGGGTGTCGGGCATCGGGTAGGCCGTTGTGGAGGGAATGCCGGTCATCGTTGCCTCGCTTCCTGGCGACGACTTCAGGCTAGTGATCGAAAAAGGTCACCACCCCTACTCACTCGGGTAGGCAGCGGCTCGCTCGAGTGGATCCGGTGGCCTCAAACAACAGGGGCGAATTCTGGCGGTCGTCGCAACACTCCAAGGTGAGCAACTACGAGTCTGAGCTTGGTGACGCGGCCGCATCACCTTGAGCAGGGGACCGCCGCCGGCTCTGCCAGAAGCGCGGATCGCGGTATGCGAGCGTGTCGCCGGAATAGTCGGTTTGTTGCTCGATCGCGGCAGGGTTGCTGCCATTGCCGAGGCGAAGTACGGCATGGGCGGGCCTCGTGAAGAAGACGCGCAGGATTTCCTCCGTTACGCAGGAATGCCTGCCTGCCTGTGTCCGGCTCGTACGCGTAGAGCCACCACGTCGCCCATGTCGGGTCCGTTCCCGCCGGATTCGCCACCGGTTGTGGACTTTGGTTGAGTGGTTTCACGTGCGCGTGTTGATTGTCGTGTCGAGCCCCGGGTGTGAGGCAGAGTTCGGTGTTCGTGGGTTAGTAGGCGGCGGCGTACTTTACAAGCCAGCGGTTGGTGAACCGGCTCCAGTCGAACAGGTCACCGGCGGCGCGTCTGCGGTCACGTTCATGGTCAGCGGTGGCCTGTGCCCGGTGGGTGTTCGCCTCGCGGAACAGTGCTCGTGCGGCCTCGATCCAGATCAGTTTGCCGTCCGGTGTCCGGGCTTCGGGGGAGTCGCGCCGCAAGCGGGTGGT
>NZ_BOQP01000028.1 GCF_018332715.1 Winogradskya consettensis
CCACCCTAAACTTGACGCTCCATGTGAGCTCTTGTAAAAGCGTTTATGCGTCCACTGTGTGATTCACAGCAAACAACCATCCCCCCAAACAACGTCATGTTGTTGGGCTGGGTTGATGGTTTAACGCTGATAGCTGTTTCGGTGGTTATAGCGGAGGGGAAACGCCCGGTCTCATTCCGAACCCGGAAGCTAAGCCCTCCAGCGCCGATGGTACTGCACTCGGGAGGGTGTGGGAGAGTAGGACGCCGCCGGACTCAACGTACAGTCGAGGGCCTTCCCCGGATGGGGTTGGCCCTCGACTGCTTTTCTGCGTTCAGCGCCTAGTAGCGTTGTACGGACGCCCGTCGGCGTGCCTCGAGCGCGCCGCGGTGCCGGGCAAGACCGAACGTGAGCAAGACCGAGCAAGAGCAAGACCGAGCAAGACCGAACGTGAGCAGGACAGAGCGAGAGCTCGACAAGTCAAGAGCGAGAGCTCGGCACGACGTGCAAGTGAATGCCCCCTGTAGTTGATCTGCTCCGGCGACCGGGCCCTCGTGGCCGGCCACGCCGAACCTTGGAAGGAAATGACCCGTGAACCCAGGACCGCAGGATGGCGGCAACCGCGACGACGAGGCCCGGTCCGGCCGCGCTCGCGACGGCGGCTCCGAAGGACCGCGCGGCGACCGGGGTGACCGGGGCGGAGACCGAGGAGCCCCGCGCCGCGGTGGCTTCCAGAGCGACCGTGGTGGCTCGGGCGGCGGTTTCCGCAGCGGCGGCCCCGACCGTGGCAGCTCGGACCGTGGCGGCTCCGACCGTGGTGGATACCAGGGTGGTGGCGACCGGGGCGGCTTCCGTGGCGGCGACCGCGGCGGATCCACCGGCGGCTTCCGGGGTGGCGACCGTGACCGTGGCCCCTCGACCGGCGGCGACCGTGGCGGCTTCCGCAGCGGTGGCAGTTCGGACCGTGGCGGCTACCAGGGTGGCGGCGATCGTGGCGGCTTCCGCAGTGGCGGCAGCGGCGGCTCGGACCGTGGCGGCTACCAGGGCAACCGTGGCGTGACCGGTGGCGACCGCGGCGGTTTCCGTGGCGGCGACCGTGACCGTGGCTCTTCGACCGGTGGTGGCTTCCGTAGTGGTGGCGACCGTCCCGGCTACCAGGGTGGCGGCGACCGTGGCGGCTTCCGCAGCGGCGGCTCCGACCGTGGTGGGTACCAGGGCGGCGGCGACCGCGACCGTGGTTCCTCGGCCGGTGGTGGCTTCCGTAGTGGTGGTGACCGTCCGGGTTACCAGGGCAACCGTGACAGTGGCCCTCGCGAGGGTGGCTTCCGCGGCGGTGACCGTGACCGCGGTGCTTCGAGCGGCGGTTACCAGGGTGGCGGCGACCGCGGTGGGTTCCGTGGTGGCGACCGTGACCGGGGCTCGTCGACCGGCGGCGACCGTGGCGGATATCAGGGTGGCGGTGACCGGGGCGGTTTCCGTGGCGGCGACCGTGACCGTGGTTCCTCAGCCGGTGGTGGCTTCCGTAGTGGTGGCGATCGTCCGGGTTACCAGGGCAATCGTGACAGTGGCCCCCGCGAGGGTGGCTTCCGCAGCGGTGGCGGTTCGGACCGTGGCGGTTACCAGGGTGGCGGCGACCGTGGCGGGTTCCGCAGCGGTGGTTCCGACCGTCCGGGCAACCGCACCGGCGGCGGCTTCCGCGGCGACCGGCCTTCCGGTGACCGTCCCTCGTTCGGCGACCGGCCCCAGGGCGACCGTGGACCGCGTGAAGGCGGCTTCCGTGGCGGCGACCGGGACCGTGGCGGCGACCGTGGTGGTTACCAGGGTGGTGGCGACCGGGGTGGCTTCCGTGGCGGAGACCGTGGCGGTTCGACCGGTGGCGACCGTGGCGGCTTCCGCAGTGGCGGTGACCGTCCGGGTTACCAGGGCAATCGTGACAGCGGCCCTCGCGAGGGTGGCTTCCGCGGCGGTGACCGTGGTGCATCGAGCGGCGGCTACCAGGGTGGTGGCGACCGCGGTGGGTTCCGTGGCGGGGATCGTGACCGGGGCTCTTCGGCCGGTGGCGGCTTCCGTAGTGGCGGTGACCGTCCGGGTTACCAGGGCAATCGTGACAGCGGCCCTCGCGAGAGCAGTGGCTTCCGTGGCGGCGACCGGGACCGCGGTGCTTCGAGCGGCGGCTACCAGGGTGGTGGCGACCGCGGTGGGTTCCGTGGCGGGGATCGTGACCGGGGCTCCTCGGCCGGTGGCGAGCGTGGCGGGTTCCGCAGTGGTGGCGACCGTCCGGGTTACCAGGGCAACCGTGACAGCAGCACCCGCGAGGGTGGCTTCCGTGGCGGCGACCGGGACCGTGGCGCTTCGACCGGCGGCTACCAGGGTGGCGGCGACCGTGGCGGCTACCAGGGCAACCGTGGCGGCGACCGGGACCGGGGCGGCGACCGTGGTGGATACCAGGGTGGCGGCGACCGGGGTGGTTACCAGGGCAACCGGGGTTCGGCGCGCGATGCGCAGGGGACTCCGCAGGACCGGCCCCAGGATGACCCGACCGCGTTCAAGGCTCCCGCGATTCCCGATGACATCGCGGCGACCGACCTGGACAAGGACGTGCGCTCCGAGCTGCTGAGCCTGTCGCGGGAGACCGCTGACGCGGTGGCGCGGCACCTCGTGGCCGCTGGGCAGATCATCGACGAGGATTCCGAGCTGGCGTTGCTGCACGCAATTGCCGCACGGCGGCTCGCGTCGCGGATCGCCGTGGTGCGGGAGGCTGTCGGGCTGGCCGCGTACGCCGCGGGTGACTGGACCACGGCGATCGCGGAGCTTCGCACGTACCACCGGATGACGGGTAAGCAGACGCACCTGGCCGAGCTGGCCGACTGTGAGCGGGCCCTGGGTCGTCCGGAACGGGCGATCGATCTTTTCCGGGGTGCCGACAAGGAGACGCTGGACAAGGCCGGCGCCATCGAGCTGCTGATCGTGGCTGCCGGTGCGCGTGGCGACCTCGGCCAGAACGACGCCGCGGTGGCGATGCTCCAGGTCAAGGAGCTGACCACGGAGGCGGACGCCGAGTGGGCGGCCCGGCTGCGGTATGCGTACGCGGATGCTCTGCTCGCCGCCGACCGGCGTGACGAGGCTCGGGAGTGGTTCTCGCGGGCCGCTGCGGCGGACGATGACGGCATGACCGACGCCGCGGAGCGCCTGCTCGAGCTCGACGGTGTGTCGATCGAGGGCGACGAGGACGACGAGGACGAGGACGACGCGCAGGACGGCGCCGACACCAGGTCCGAGGCGCAGCTCGACGATGACGACGACGAGGACCTGGACGACGAGCTCGACCAGGACGTCGACGCCGGGATCGACGAGGACGACGACGAAGACGATGAGGATGACGACGAGGACGAGGATGACGACCTCGCCGCTGTCGCCGCCGAGGACGAGGATGACGACGCCGAGGCGCTGACCGATGGTGACCTCGCCGGTGCCGACGCCGACGACCTCGCCGCCAAGACCGATGCTGAGAAGGCCGATGCCGGCAAGGCTGAGCAGGCGAAGGCGGGGGACAAGGAGTGAGCGGGCGGCTGGTCGACGGGTACGACCTGGTCATCTTCGACCTCGACGGGGTCGTCTATCTGATCGACAAGCCGATCGCCGGCGCTGCGGAGGCCGTCACGCAGTTGCGTGCGGACGGCACTCCCATCGCGTACGCGACGAACAATGCGTCCCGGCGCGCGGCTGACGTCGCGAGCCTGCTCAACGGCATGGGTGTGTCGGCGGAGTCGGCTGAGGTCCTGACCTCGGCCGGTGCCGCCGCGGCCCGGCTGGCCGAGCAGTTGCCGGCCGGTGCTCCGGTGCTGGTGGTCGGTGCCGAGGCGTTGCGTGCGGAAGTACGCGACGCGGGCCTGACGCCGGTGGACAGTCTCGACGACAAGCCGGCCGCGGTGGTGCAGGGCTTCGGCCCGGACGTGGGCTGGAAGATCCTGGCCGAGGCGGCGCTCGCCGTTCGGGCCGGGGCGTTGTGGGTGGCGACGAACACCGACCGCACGCTGCCCAGCCCGCGCGGCCCGCTGCCCGGCAACGGTTCGCTGGTGTCGGTGCTGCGGACGGCGCTGGACCGCGAGCCGGACCTCGTGGTCGGCAAGCCGGCGCCGGCGCTGTTCGAGACGGCGGCGTCGCTGTCGAAGTCGCAGCGTCCGCTGGCCGTCGGTGACCGGCTGGACACCGACATCGAGGGCGCGGTCGGTGCGGGCATGGACAGCCTGCTCGTGCTCACCGGTGTGAGTGACGCGGCCGAACTGCTGTCCGCGCCGGAGTCGCGTCGGCCCACTTACGTGGCCGCGGATCTGTCGGGGCTGTTCGCTCCGGCCGAGGACGCGCGGATCCCGGTGACGGGCGGCGAGGCGGGCGGCTGGCGGCTGAGCGACGGGCGGCTCGAAGGCTCGGGTACGCCGGTTGACGCGCTGCGGCTGCTGGCCGGTTTCGTGTGGGGTGGCGGCAAGGCGTCGGCCGGCTCGGACGAGGCCGCGAAGCTGCTGGAGCAGTGGGGTCTCTAGTTCTGGTGAGAATGGGCCGCGGGGCTTCCCGCGGCCCATTTCTCGTTTTACAGCAGTTTGCGCAGCTTCAGCAGGTCGAACGGGTTCGCCTTGATCGAGACCTGCCGGGAGGCGATCGCCTTGGTGACGTCGAGCCGGCCGGTGAGCAGGGCGATGAGGTCGTCGCTGGCCGCGGTGAGGGCGATCTTCGCCTTGGGGTCGTCGCCGTCGGTGATGTCGACGAGCCGGCCGCCCTCGAGGCGGGCGTGGAACGCGGTCGACAGGTCGGGGACCCGGCACGCGAGGGTGCGGTCGAGGTCGAGTTTGCCGCGGGTCTCCGCGTTGGCGTCGAGACGGGCAGCGAGCTTGCTCAGGGCCTCACGGCACTCTTCCACGGTGGCCATTGCGGACGCTCCTTGTCACGACACCTGATCTCGTAACGCACGGTACCCGACGGGCGTGCGGGGTAGCCCGGTAGCGTGGCACCAGCGAAAGCGCAGGCGCAGCGCGAGAGGGGTGTGGGCGAGATGCAGGACGCATGGCGGGCGTATCTGGAGATGGCGCTCGGCTTGACGGAGGCACCGCGCAAGAGGGCGCAGAAGGTCGCCGGTGAGCTGCTGAACAAGGGCGGCGCGACCGCCGGTCAGCTGCAGGGCCTGGTCGAGGATCTGATGTCCACCGGGGTGGCCAACCGGGAGGCGCTGACGAACCTGGTGCGTTACGAGGTGGACAAGGCCCTCGGGCGGGTCGGGCTGGCCACCGCCGAGGAGGTCTCCGACCTCACCGCGCGGGTCAAGGATCTGGAGAAGGAGCTTCGCGAGGCGCAGGAGCGCGCGGACGGTGCCGGGGTGACGCTCGCCGAGCCGGGCCCGGCCACGGTCACGCCACCGGCCCCGCCCGTTTCCGCGGCCTCGTCCGTTTCCAAGGCCCCGCCCGTTTCCAAGGCCCCGCCGGTCTCGCCGGTCCTGCCGGTGAAGAAGGCCGTCGCGAAGAAGGCGGTTGCCAAGAAGGCAGTGCCGGGAGCGGCTGCGCCGACGCCGACGCCGACGCCGACGCCGACGCCGACGCCTGCGACTGCCGGTCCGGCGAAGGCCGCGCCGGAGAAGGCTGTTCCCGCGAAGGCCACGAAGGTGGCGAAGGCCGCCAAGGCCGCGACGGTCACTCCCTCGGCTGAGCCGGCGGGGACGATGGCCGCGCCTACCGCGTCGGTGAAGGCTGCCGCCGCCGAGACGGTGCTGCCGCCGACGTCACCCGCGGCGAAGAAGGCTGCGGCCTCGAAGGCCGCGGCGAAGAAAGCAGCGCCGGCCAATAAAGCAGCGCCGGTCAAGAAGGCCGCGCCGGTCGACAGGGCCGTGCCGGTCAAGAAGGCCGCGCCGGTGAAGAAGGCGGCGCCGGTGCAGTGGACCGCCCCGAATGACAGCGCTCCGGAGGGCACGTCGTGAGTTACCCGAATCAGCAGCCGCAGCAGCCGCGGCCGGGGCCGATGCCCGGTGGGTTCCGGCCCGGTCCGCCGCCGGGCGGGCCGCGTCCGGGAGGATTCCAGCCCGCCGCTCCGTCCTATGCGCCCCAGTCGCGGCCGGTGCAGTCGCAGCCGGCGCAGGCTCAGGCCCCGTCGCAGGTCACCGAGGGGATGCTCGACGGGTCGGAGACGACCGGTCATCCCGCCGTTGACGCTGTTCTGCAGTCGCTTGCCAATGCCGCCACGCTCGCTCCCGCCGACCAGCTCGCCGAGTACGAAGCCGCGCATCAGGTGCTGCAGGAGACGCTGGCGAGCATCGATCGCTGATGGCTCGTCGCGCGCGGCTCGATGCCGAACTTGTACGCCGCAAACTTGCCCGGTCCCGGGAGCAGGCCGCCACGCTGGTGGCGGCCGGCCGGGTGCAGGTGCGCGGCTCCGTGGCGCAGAAGGTCGCCACGATGATCGACCCGGCCGATCCGGTCGTGGTGACCGGGGAGGACCCGGCTGACGAGTACGTCTCCCGGGGCAGTCACAAGCTGAACGGGGCGTTGAAGGCGTTCGAGGGCCTCGAGGTGGAGGGCCGGCGGTGCCTGGATGCCGGGGCGTCGACCGGCGGGTTCACCGATGTGCTGCTGCGTGCCGGGGCTGCCAAGGTGTACGCCGTGGACGTCGGTTACGGGCAGCTCGCGTGGCCACTGCGTACCAATGATCGGGTGGTGGTGATGGAGCGCACGAATGTGCGTACGTTGTCGCCGGAAATGATCGAAGGCCCGGTGGCACTCACGGTGGCCGATCTGTCCTTCATCTCGTTGCGGCTCGTGTTGCCCGCCCTGGCGGCCTGTACGGCTGTCGACGGTGATCTGGCGCTGATGGTGAAGCCTCAGTTCGAGGTCGGCAAGGAGCGGGTCGGCACCGGGGGTGTGGTCCGGGACTGGCGGCTGCGGGCGGAGGCGGTGCTGGACGTCGCCGCGACGGCGGCGGAGCTGGGGCTGGGTGTGGCGTCGGTGGCGGCGAGTCCGTTGCCGGGTCCGAGCGGCAATGTGGAGTTCTTCGTGTGGTTCCGCCGGGACGCATCACCGGCTGATCCTGAGCGAGTACGCGCGGTGGTCGCAGCGGGGCCGTCCGGCGAGGTAAGTTCCGGCGAGCCGGCATCGACGCCGGTTTCGCCCCCCTTGGAGGACGTGTGATGGTTTTCCCCGGTTCGCTGCGTGCCGGAGCAGGGCCCTCATGAGCCGTTCGGCGTTGATGGTCACCCACACCGGGCGGCGGCAGAGCACGCAGTACGCGCAGACGGTCGCGCGGGATCTGGTCGCGAACGGGTTCGAGGTCAAGGTCATCGCCGAGGAGGTCGACGATCTGGAGCTGCCGCCGGGCGTCACCCCGGTGGACGATCCCGACGCGGCCGAGGGCGTGGAGATCGTGTTCGCGCTCGGCGGTGACGGCACGTTCCTGCGCGCGGCCGAGCTGGCGCGCCCGGCGAAGGTGCCGCTGCTCGGGATCAATCTCGGCAAGGTCGGCTTCCTGGCCGAGGCGGAGCTGCAGAACATCGACCAGACCGTGAAGGACATCGTCGCCGGGAACTACACGGTGGACGAACGGCTGACCCTTGACGTGCGGGCGGAGTACGACGGGCGGCTGATCGCCGACTCGTGGGCGCTCAACGAGGTCAGCGTCGAGAAGGGGCAGCGGGCGCAGATGCTCGAGCTGCTGGTCGACGTGGACGGGCGGCCGCTGTCACGGTACGGGTGTGACGGTGTTGTGTGCGCCACACCGACGGGTTCCACGGCGTACGCGTTCTCGGCGGGCGGTCCGGTGGTGTGGCCGGAGGTGGAGGCGCTGCTGCTGGTGCCGATCAGCGCGCACGCGTTGTTCAGCAAACCGATCGTGACGGCGCCCACGTCGACGTTCGTGCTGACCGTCGATCCGTACACGTCGTTCGCGACGTTGTGCTGCGACGGGCGGCGTACGTGGGATCTGCCGCCGGGTGCGCAGGTCACGGTGCATCGTGGTGATCTTCCGGTGCGGCTGGTACGGCTGAACCCGAAGCCGTTCACCGACACGCTGGTGGCCAAGTTCCACCTGCCGGTGGAGGGCTGGCGGGGTAATCGACGCTGATCAGCGTCGTCTTCGGTGGGATGCCGGTGGGCAATTGTCGGTGGGCACCGATACTGTTCGCCCTGTGCTGGAGGAACTCAGGATCACCGGGCTCGGCGTCATTGATGACACGACGCTGCGGCTGACCACGGGCATGAACGCGATAACCGGCGAGACCGGCGCGGGTAAGACGATGGTGGTGACCGGTCTCGGCCTGCTCTTCGGGGGCCGGGCCGACGCCGGACGAGTGCGCGCCGACCCCGGGCGCGCGGTGGTGGAGGGCCGCCTGCGGCTTGACGGGCGGCTGGCCGCTTCGGTGCAGGCCCGGATCACGGACGCCGGCGGCGAGGTCGACGACGACGGTTCGGTGCTGCTGAGCCGCACGGTGACGATCGAGGGCCGGTCGCGGGCGCACGTCGGCGGGCGCAGCATGCCCGTGGCGATGCTGACCGAGGTCGGTGAGCAGGTCGTCGCGGTGCACGGGCAGTCGGACCAGTTGCGGATCCTGCGCCCGGCCGAGCAGCGGGCGCAGCTCGACCGTTATGCGGGCCCGGATCACGAGAAGCTGCTGGAGACCTACCGGCAGGTGTATGCGCAGTGGCGCACGGTGGTGGACGATCTCGCCGACCGGCGCCGCAACGCCCGCGAGCGCACCCAGGAGGCCGAGCTGCTGAAGCTCGGTCTCGACGAGATCACCCGGGTGGATCCGCAGCCGGGTGAGGACGAGGATCTGCGCACAGAGGTGCAGCGCCTCGAGCACGCCGAGGGGTTGCGCACGGCGGCGGCGCTGGCGGGGCAGGCTCTCGCGGGTGGCGTGGAGGAGACCGACGAGGGGCTCGACGCGACCCAGTTGCTGGGCACCGCGAAGCGCACCCTGGAGGCGCAGGCCTCGGTCGACCCGGCGCTGGCGGAGCTGGCGGGGCGCATCGAGGAGGCGGCGACGCTGGTCGCCGACGTGTCCTCGGAGCTGTCGGCCTATCTGAGTCAGCTCGACGCCGACCCGGCGCGGCTGGAGACGATCTACGAGCGGCGCGCGGCGCTGCGGGCGTTGACCCGTAAGTACGCCGACGACGTCGAGGGCGTCATCGCGTGGGCCGATCACGCCCGTTCCCGGCTGGCGCTGCTGGACACCTCCGACGAGGTGCTCGAGGAGCTCGACAAGGAGCGGGTGCGGCTGGCGGCGCAGGTCGCCGAGCTGGCGGGCCGGGTGACGGCGGCGCGGGTCGAGGCGGCCGGGCGGTTCTCCGAGCAGGTGACGGTGGAGCTGGCCGGGCTGGCGATGCCGCACTCGCGGGTGGAGATCGCGGTGCTGGCGCGCACGGCGGGTCGTGACGAGCCGGTGATCGACGAGCTCGCGGTCGGCCCGGACGGCGCCGACGAGATCGAGATCCGGTTGATCGCGCACCCCGGCGCACCGGCGTTGCCGTTGCAGAAGGGCGCGTCGGGCGGCGAGCTGTCGCGGGTCATGCTGGCCATCGAGGTCGTGTTCGCCGGTGCCGGTGGGCCGCCGACGCTGGTGTTCGACGAGGTCGACGCGGGTGTGGGTGGTCAGGCCGCGGTGGAGATCGGACGGCGGCTGGCGCGCTTGGCGCGTACCCATCAGGTGTTGGTCGTGACCCACCTGCCGCAGGTGGCGGCGTTCGCCGATCGGCACCTGGTGGTGCAGAAGGACACCGGCGGCGCGATCACCACCAGTGGGGTGAAGATCGTGGAGGAGACCGACCGGGCGCGGGAGCTGGCCCGGATGCTGGCGGGTCTGCCGGATTCGGATCTCGGCATCGCGCATGCCGAGGAGCTGCTGGCGGTTGCGGACCGTGAGAAGCGGGGCTGAACGACTCGGCAATAGGTGGGGGGTTGGCCGGTCATGCCCCTTTCGGGGGTGACGTTGTGCATGTCGGGTGCGAGGCGTTCGATCCGGCGTGTCAGGATGGCGTGGATGCGACTTCCCACCTTGCGCCGGACCCGGAGTGTCGAAGCCGGGGACCTGTCCGGCACCGCTCGTCTCGACCGCCGGACCAAGCGCCTGGTCGGGCGGTTGCGCCCGGGTGACATCGCGGTCATCGACCATGTCGACATCGACCGGGTCGCCGCCGACTCGCTGGTCGCCGTCGGGGTCGCCGCGGTGCTGAACGCGAAGCCGTCGATCTCCGGGCGTTACCCCAATCTCGGGCCGGAGGTGCTGGTCCAGGCCGGCATCGTGCTGGTCGACAATCTCGGTGACGAGTTGTTCGACCGGCTGAGCGAGGGTGACGTCGTCGCGATCGAGAACGACGCGGTCCTGCTGAACGGCGAGGCGGTCGCCACCGGCATCCGGCAGGACGCGCAGAGCGTCGCGGCCTCGATGGCCGACGCCCGTGAGGGCCTGTCGGTGCAGCTCGAGGCGTTCGCGGCGAACACCATGGATTACCTGAAGCAGGAGCGTGAGCTGCTGCTCGACGGTGTCGGTGTGCCCGACGTCGAGACGAAGGTCGCCGGCCGGCACGTGCTGATCGTGGTGCGCGGTTACGACTACAAGGCCGACCTCGACGTGCTGCGCCCGTACATCCGGGAGTTCAAGCCGGTGCTGATCGGCGTGGACGGCGGCGCCGACGCGCTGGTGGAGTCCGGCTACACCCCCGACATGATCATCGGGGACATGGATTCGGTCACCGACGACGTGCTGCGCTGCGGTGCCGAGGTGATCGTGCACGCCTACACCGACGGGCGCGCGCCGGGTCTGGCCCGGGTGCAGGCGCTCGGGGTCGAGGCGATCACGTTCCCGGCGTCGGCCACCAGCGAGGACCTCGCGATGCTGCTCGCCGATGACAAGGGCGCCACGCTGATCGTGGCGGTGGGCACGCACGCCAACCTGGTCGAGTTCCTCGACAAGGGCCGCGGCGGCATGGCGTCGACGTTCCTGACCCGGCTCAAGGTCGGCGGGAAGCTGGTCGACGCCAAGGGCGTGAGCCGGCTCTACAAGCAGAACATCTCCGGGTCGTCGCTGCTGCTGCTCGTGCTGTCCGCGATCGCGGCGCTGGCCTCCGCGGTGGCCGTGTCCACCGTCGGCAAGGCCTATCTCTCCGTGGTGTCCGAGTGGTGGGACAATCTGGTCTTCCAACTAGGACAGCTCTTTTAACAGCGAGACGGACCAAGAGGCTTTGGCGTGATCAACTTCCGGTACCACGTGGTGTCGCTCACCGCGGTCTTCCTCGCCCTGGCCATCGGCCTGGTGGTCGGCACGACCGCGCTCAACGGTCCCGTGGCCGACAACCTCAAGGCCCGGGTCGACTCGCTGAACAAGGACAACAGCAACTACCGCGACCAGGCCAACCAGTACCGCGACGAGCTGAACCGCAGCCAGGAGTTCGTCACCGAGGTGTCGCCGGCGCTGCTCAACGGCAAGCTGGCCAACCGCCGCCTGCTGGTCGTCGTGCTGCCCACCGGCAAGGACTACGCCGACGGCGTGACCAAGATGCTGACCACCGCCGGTGCCACCATCACCGGGCAGGTCTCGATCGAGGACAAGTTCTTCGACCCGGACAACTCGCTGGAGATGCTGGAGCTCGCCGAGCGGGCGTCGCAGCCGACGGTGCCGTCCGAGGTGCTGCCGCTCAACAGCGACGGGGTCGAGACGTCCAGCGCGCTGCTGGCGGAGTCACTGCTGACGAAGACGGTCGCGGTGACGCCCGCGGACCTGACCGCCGTGCTCACCGCGTACACCGAGCCCGGCTACATCACGGTCAGCGACAAGATCGTGCCGGGTGCCGAGGCGACCGTGATCGTGTCGGGACAGCCGCCGTCGGACAGCAAGGCAGCCGCGAAGAACAAGAACGCCGTCACCCTGACGGGGCAGTTCCTGACCGGGTTCCTGCCCGCGGAGCACCCGGTCGTGGTGGCCGGCACCGGCTCCGGCGACGGCAACCTGGTCTCCGCGGTGCGCGGCGACCCGGCGCTGGTCGTCAAGATCTCCACGGTGGACAACGCCAGCACCCCGCAGGGCCAGCTCGCGACCGCGTTGACCGTGGTCGAGCGGCTGGTCGCCGGGAAGATCGGTCAGTACGGCGTCGCGGCCGGGTCGACCTCGCGCGTCCCCGTGGTCGCCAGCTGAGGCTGGGGTCGTTCCCCTACACTCGGTGGGCCCGCGATGACGTGGGTGAGGCGAGCGCAGGGAGTACACGCATGGCCGGCAGGGTGACGTCGTCCGGGTTCGGGGCGCTCGCGGCCCGCGCCGCGCTGGCCTGGATCCGCCACGACCCGCACGCCGGTCAGCTGCAGCGCACCAACTTCCACGGCCGCACGGTCACCCTCGCGGGTGGTCCGGCTCTCGCGGCCGGGGCGACGCTGGGTGCCGCGCTGGGTGCTCCGGGGGCCGCTGCCGCCGCGGCGGTCGTCGTCGCGGGGGCCGCATCCGGGGCGGTCGGTTTCTACGACGACATCGTCGGCAACCGGCCGGAGCAGAAGGCGGCGAAGGGCTTCAAGGGGCACCTCGCGGCGTTGCGGGACGGGCGGGTCACCAGCGGACTCGTGAAGATCGCCGGGGTGGGTGCGGCGGGGCTGGCGGCGTCGGTGCTGTTGTCGCGGGCTCCGGGCGTACGTAAAGGCACGGTGAATGTGCTGCTCGGAGCGGGAGTGATCGCCGGGAGCGCGAATCTTCTGAACCTGCTCGATCTGCGGCCGGGCCGGGCGATCAAGGCCGGGACCGTCATCGGCGCGCCGCTGCTCGTGGGCCGGGCGGGCGGGATCGCCGCCGGGACGCTCGGGGCGAGCTCCGCGCTGCTGAGCGCCGACCTGGGCGAGGACATCATGCTGGGTGACGCCGGTGCCAACGCGCTGGGTGCGTTGCTCGGGGTCGCGCTCGTGGCGAAGACCGGGCCGTTCGGGCGGGCGGTCGCGCTGAGCGTGCTCGCCGGGCTGACCGCGGCGAGCGAGAAGGTCAGCTTCACCAAGGTCATCCAGGACACCCCGTGGCTGCGTGCGGCCGACGCACTGGGCCGGCGCCCGACTCCGTGACCGCCGCCACCCGCTCGCGGGCCACCGGGCTCGCCGGTGCCGCCGCGGTCATCACCGTGCTGACGGTCCTGGCCCGCATCGCCGGGTTCGGCCGCACCTTCGTCTTCCTGCATACCGTCGGCACCGGCGGGCTGGGCAACGTCTACAACGCCGCGAACACCATCCCGAACATCGTGTTCGAGCTGGTCGCCGGGGGAGCGCTGGCCAGTCTGGTCGTGCCGCTGATCGCCGGGCGGGACCGGGACGACGTCAGCGCGATCACGTCCGCGCTGCTCACCTGGGTGCTGACCCTGATGGTGCCGCTCGCGGTCCTGGTGGCGTTGCTGGCCGGGCCGATCGCGGGGCTGCTCGACGTGCCGGTCGCCGATCAGGAGGTCGCCGCGCGGATGCTGCGGGTGTTCGCTCCGCAGTTGCCGCTGTACGGCATCGGGATCGTGCTGACCGGGGTGCTGCAGGCGCATCATCGCTTCGCGTGGCCGGTGATCGCGCCGCTGTTGTCGTCGGTGACCGTGATGGGCGCGTACCTGAGTTATGCCCTGGTCGACGGGGCGCGCAGCGACATCGCGGGCCTGACCCGCCCGGGTGAGCTGTGGTTGTCGGCCGGGACCACCGCCGGGGTGGTCGTGCTGGCGCTGTGCCTGGTGATCCCGTTGAGTCGGTTGAAGCTGCGGTTGCGCCCGTCGTACCGGTTCCCGGGCGATGAGGGGCGGCAGGCGGTCCGGCTCGGCTGGGCCGGGGCGGTGACGGTGGGCGCGCAGCAGATCATGGTGCTGGTGGTGATCCTGCTGGCTGCCGACGGCCCGCTGACCATCTATACCGCGGCGCAGACGGTGTTCCTGCTGCCGTGGGCAGTGCTCGCTGTGCCACTGTCGACCGCTGTCTACCCCCGGCTGGCGGCGTCGCACGCGCAACAAGACGAAAACGGATATGTCGCAGCTTTGTCGTCCACTGCGCGCACGGTGGTGCTGCTGGCCTGCCTCGGCGCCGCGCTGCTTGCCGCCGTCGCCTGGCCCGCCGCCTACCTGATCGGAGCTGCGTCGGCCGCCCCGGGCATCGTCGGATTCGCACCTGGCCTGGTCGGATATGCACTTTTCGCCCTGCTGTCCCGTGCCTTGTACGCCCGCGGCGCCACCATCGCCGCCGCAGCCGCCACCGCCGTGGGCTGGGCCGTCGCCGCGGTGTCCGCGATCGTGCTCTGCGCGGTGCTCGCCGAGCCGGACCAGGTCGCCGGGCTGGGCGCCGCGAACGCGATCGGTATGTCGGTCATCGGCCTGCTGCTCGTGCTCGCCGTGCGCCGCCACGCCGGCCCGGCCGCACTCGCCGGGCTGAGCAGGGTGACAGCCGTCGGTGTCGCCGCCGCGCTCGCCGCCGGAGCCGCCGGATGGGCCGCGTCGCAGGGCCTGGGCCGGGCGCTGGGCGGCACCCCGGCAGCCGGGGCGAGCCTGTTGCAGGGCATGCTTGGCGCAGTCGTGGTCGCGGTCGTGTTCGTGGCGGTGGTGTACCCGCTGGACCGCCGTGATCTGCGGCCGCTCGTCCAGAAGATCACCAGGAGGGGACGCTCGTGAGTCAGCCGGCGTGGCGAGGATCCGTGGCGCTCGTGCTGGGTTCCAGCACCGGCGGGGTGGGCCGGCACGTCCTGTCGCTCGTGCGCGGCCTGGTCGCCGCGGGCTGCCCTGTGCTGGTGTGCGGGCCCGCCGCCAACGACGAGCTGTTCGGGTTCACGACGGCGGGTGCGGAGTTCCTGCCGGTGGAGATCCCGGCGAGCCCCGGCCCGCAGGATTCCGGCGCGATCCGGGCCATGCGCCGGGCACTGTCGAGCCGGCCCGTCAATGTGGTCCACGCGCACGGGCTGCGGGCGGCGTTCGTCGCCACGCTCGCTCGCCCCGGTGCGCCGCTGATCGTGACGTGGCACAACGCGGTGCTCGCCAAGGGGCTGCGGGGCAGTGCGTCCGCGCTGGTCGAGCGGATCGTCGCCCGCTCCGCGACCCTCACCCTGGGTGCCTCGGACGACCTGGTGCAACGCGCGGTCGGGCTGGGGGCACGCAACGCGCGGCTCTCCCCGGTCGCTGCCCTGGAGACGGCCCCACCCCAAAGATCCCGTTCCGCCGTACGCGCGGAGTTCCGCCTCGCCCCCGCCACGCCGCTGGTCCTGTCCGTCGGCCGCCTGCATCCCCAGAAGCGTTACGACGTGCTGGTCGAGGCGGCCGCGCGGTGGCGTGACATCGACCCCGCCCCGGTCACCGTCGTGGCCGGGTCCGGCCCGAGCTACATGGGGCTCGCCCAGCGCGCCTCCGAGCTGCACGCGAAGGTGCACTTCCTCGGTCACCGCACCGACGTGCCCGACCTGCTCGGCGGCGCCGACATCGCGCTGGTCACCAGCGACTGGGAGGCCCGGCAACTGTTCGCCCAGGAGGCGCTGCGGGCCGGGGTGCCGCTCATCGCCACGGCGGTCGGCGGGCTGCCCGGGCTCGTCGGTGACGCCGCGGTGCTGATCCCGGCCGGTGACGTGGAGGCCCTCGACACCGCGGTGCGCGAGATGCTGGCCGATCCGGAGCGGCGCGCCGACTATGCGCTGCGCGGGCCGCGGCAGGCCGCCACGTGGCCCACCGAGCACGACACGGTGGTGGACGTGCTCGCGGCGTACGCGTCGGTCACCGAGACCAGCCGGGCGAGCCGCGGGTGAAAGCCCTGTTCGCCATCGCCCGGGACCGCCGGGTGTGGGTGCCCTACCTGCTGATCGTGCTGACCGTCGCCGCGAGCCTCGCCGGGCTGACACTGCGCCCGGCCACCGGGGTCTCCGGCAAGACCGCCGACTACGTCATCGTCGCCGGGGCCGCCGGGCTGCGCTGGGACGACCTGGACCCGCAGCGCACCCCGACGCTGTGGCACGAGGCGACCGCGGGGGCCGTCGGCTGGCTGTCCGTGCGGTCGGCCCACGCGACGACCTGCCCCGACGACGGGTGGCTGACTCTCGGCGCGGGCAACTTCTCGGTGTGGAGCACCCGCAACGTCGCGGGGCAGTGCACGGCGATGGCCCCGACCGTGGAGCAGCCCGACAAGATCGGCGCGAACCTGCCGCAGCTGCCCGGCGTGGTGCGCACCAACGACACGCAGCCGTACGGCGCGGTGCCCGGGGCGCTGGCCGAGTCGCAGCGGTGCACGTATGCCGTCGGCACGGGGGCCGCGGTGGCCGCCGCCCGCCCGTACGGCCGGGTCGACCGGTATTCGCCGACCCTGCCCGACGACCTGGCCGGGGTGTTCGACCTGTGCCAGCTCAACATCGTCGACCTCGGCACGGTGACCGGGTCCGGTGCCGCCCGCCAGGCGCAGGTCGCGCAGGCCGACGCGTTGCTCGCCCGGGTCCTCGCCGCCCGCCCACGCAACTCCCTGATGGTCATCGCCGGGGTCTCGGACACCGACACCACCGCGCGGTTGCACGTCGCGATCGCGGAGGGCCCGGGCTGGCAGGGTGGCTGGCTCACCTCCGCGGGCACCGGCCGCGACGGCTACGTCCAGCTGGTCGACCTCGCCCCGACGATCCTCACCGCGCTCGGGCGGGCCGGGCCGGACGGGCTGTTCGGCGGGCGTACGGCCAGCGTCGTCGACGGTCGTGCGGCATCACCGGCCGCCTCGATGCTCGGCTCCCACGACGCCAACCAGCGCGCCGTCGCGCAGTCCGGGGTCACCGGGCGGTTCTACCTCGGCCTGGCCGCGCTGCAGGTCGCGTTGTTCATCCTCGTCGTGCCGCTGATGATGCGCGCGCGCCGGCATGCCGGGCCGACCGGTCCCGCGTCCCCGTCGCGGCTGCTCGTGCGGATCACCGAGGTGCTGCTGATCGCGTCCGGGCTGACCATTCCGGCGGCGCTGCTCGCCGACGCGGTCCCCTGGTGGCGTAGCGGGCACCCGACGCTGGTGTTCGCGGCGCTGACATTCGCGTTCGTCGCGGCCGGTACCGCGGCGATCCGGTTCTCCCCGCGTTACGGGCGCACGCTGTGGCCGCTCGGCACGGTCGCGGCCGTCGCCGTGGTCGTGGTCGGGGTGGACCTGATGACGGGCGCGCAGCTCCAGCTCAACGGCGTGGCGGGGTATTCAGCGATCGAAGGCTCGCGGTACGCCGGGCTGGGCAGCGTCGGGCTCGGGGTGTTCGTCGCCGGGGCGCTGGTCGTGGCGGGGTGCGTCGCGCAGCTCGTACGGCGTCCGTGGCGACCCGTCGTGGTGGTCCTGGCCGGCGGGTTCGCGGTGATCATGGTGGGCAGCCCGTACCTGGGTGCGGACCCGGTCGGCGCCGTAGCCGTGACCGGCGGGGTCTGTGTGGCCGCCGCGATCAGCACCGGCGGCTGGCTGACGTTCCCGCGGTTCGCGTGGGCCACCGTCGCCGGGCTCGCCGTCACCATCGGGTTCGCCGCACTCGACCTGCAGCGCGCGGTTCCGGAGCGGGGCAGTCTCGGTAAGTTCCTCGGAGAGCTGCTCGACGGCACGGCCGGCCCGGCGATGGAACGCGCCGCGGCGTCCAGCGGGCACGCCCTGGACAGTGCCCTGACGATCCTGGCGCTCGCCGGGGCGATGATGCTCGCGTTCAGCCAGTTCTCGGCGTGGGGTGGCCTCAACCGGGTCTTCGGTCTGCATCCGGCGCTGCGGGCGGCGCTGGGCGGCACGACGGTCGCCGTGCTCGGTGCCGGGGTGCTGCAGGGTGCCGGGTTCGCGGTCGCCGGTGCGGCAGCCGCCGTCGCGGTGCCGCTGCTCGTGCTGACCACGTTGCGTGTTCTTGAGCACGCCGCCGACCGGACCCGGCCCGAGGGGGAGACCGATGGCCCCGGCGGGCCCGGCCTTATCCGCCGCGTGCCGGACAAAACGGACGTTAGCGCCACTTGAGACACGCGCGACGACCAGCCCGAACGTGCGTCGTCCCACCAAGGTGTTATCGTGAAATCCCGTGGATGGCGCCTGCTTTGAGCTCTGCTTTCTGGGGAATCTGGGGTCGGCGTCGGTCTGCAACTTTATTTTGACCGACCACGGGAGCAGGCCTTGGCACCTTCAGTGCGCGAGACGCGGCACATCTTCGTCACCGGAGGCGTTGCCTCCTCGCTGGGCAAGGGCCTCACCGCCTCCAGCCTCGGCAACCTGTTGACCGCACGCGGGCTGCGGGTCGTCATGCAGAAGCTCGACCCCTATCTGAACGTCGACCCCGGCACGATGAACCCTTTCCAGCACGGAGAGGTCTTCGTCACCGAGGACGGCGCCGAGACCGACCTCGACGTCGGTCACTACGAGCGCTTCCTCGATCGCCCGCTGTCGGCGAAGGCGAACGTCACCACCGGCCAGATCTACTCGGCCGTCATCGCCAAGGAGCGCCGCGGCGAATACCTCGGCGACACCGTGCAGGTCATCCCGCACGTCACCAACGAGATCAAAGAGCGCATCTTCGCGATGGCCTCACCCGACGACTTCGGCCGCGTGCCGGACGTCGTGATCACCGAGGTGGGTGGCACGGTCGGTGACATGGAGTCACTGCCGTTCCTGGAGGCGATCCGGCAGGTACGCCACGAGATCGGCCGCGACCGCGTCTTCTACCTGCACGTGTCGCTGATCCCGTACCTCGCGCCGTCCGGTGAGCTGAAGACCAAGCCGACCCAGCACTCGGTGGCGACGCTGCGCAACATCGGTATCCAGCCCGACGCGCTCGTGTGTCGCAGCGACCGCGAGATCCCGGACAAGCTCAAGCACAAGCTGTCGCTGTACTGCGACGTCGACCGTGAGGCCGTCGTGGCCTGCCCGGACGCCCCGAGCATCTATGACATCCCCAAGGTGCTGCACCGCGAGGGCCTCGACGCGTACGTCGTGCGCCGGCTCGGCCTGTCGTTCCGCGACGTCGACTGGTCCACCTGGGACGACCTGCTCGAGCGCGTGCACCACCCGCGGCGCACGATCACCGTGGCGCTCGTCGGCAAGTACGTCGACCTGCCGGACGCGTACCTCTCGGTCAGTGAGGCGATCCGCGCCGCCGGCTTCGCGAACATGGCCAAGGTGCAGCTGCGCTGGGTCCCCAGCGACGACGCCGACACCCCGGCCGGTGCGGCCGCAGCGCTCAAGGGCGTCGACGGCATCGTGATCCCCGGCGGCTTCGGCATCCGCGGCATCGAAGGCAAGATCAACACTTCCCGGTTCGCCAGGGAGAACGGCATCCCGATCCTGGGCCTGTGCCTGGGCCTGCAGTGCATGACGATCGACGCGGCCCGCAACATGGCAGGCCTCAAGGGCGCCAACTCCCTCGAATTCGACGAGCAGGCCCCCTACCCGGTCATCTCCACGATGGCCGACCAGGAGGACATCGTCGCGGGCAAGGGCGACCTGGGCGGCACGATGCGCCTCGGGGCGTACCCGGCCGCGCTGACCCCGGGGTCGCTGGTCGCGGAGGCGTACGGCAGCGAGGAGATCTCCGAGCGTCACCGGCACCGCTACGAGGTCAACAACGCGTACCGCAACAAGCTCACCGACGCGGGCCTCAAGTTCTCCGGCACCTCCCCGGACGGCCGCCTGGTCGAGTTCATCGAGCTCGACCGCGAGCAGCACCCGTTCTTCGTGGCCACCCAGGCCCACCCGGAGCTCAAGAGCCGCCCCACCCGGGCGCACCCGCTGTTCACGGCGTTCGTGAAGGCCGCGGTCGACTACAACGCTGCCGACGAGCTGCCCGTGCAGGTCGAGCCGTCCGCCGAGCCCGACACCTCGAAGACCGCGGTCGCCGCCTCATGACCGCTTTCGAGCACGAGACCAAGTCGCGTACGGAGCGATACTCGGGCCCGATCTTCACCGTCTACACCGACGAGATCACCATGAGCAGCGGCGGCACCGCCCACCGCGACGTCGTGATCAACAAGAACGCCGTCGGTGTGGTGGCCCTGGACGAGGTCGGCCGGGTGGCACTCATCAAGCAGTACCGCCACCCGGTCGGCACCCAGCTCTGGGAGCTCCCGGCAGGCCTGCGCGACGTCGACGGCGAGGACCTCGTCGCCGCGGCGGCCCGCGAGCTCGGCGAGGAGGCAGACCTCGTGGCAGCCCGCTACGACCTGCTGGTCGACCTGCACACCTCGCCGGGCTTCACCGCGGAGACCATCCGCATCTTCCTCGCCCGCGACCTCTCCCCGGTGCCCGAGGCCGACCGCCACGAGCGCCAGGACGAGGAAGCCGACATCGAACTCGCCTGGATCGAGCTCGACGAAGCGGTCGCGATGGTCCTGCGCGGCGACATCACCAACGCCGCCGCGGTGGCCGGCCTGCTGAGCACGGCCCGCGCCCGCGACGACGGCTGGGCCACCCTGCGCCCCGCATAGCTTCTCCGGGGCCGCCGCTCACCGCGGCGGCCCCCTTCTGTGCGGCACCGCCTAGGATCGCAGCGTGACTACGCCGATGCGGGTACCACCGTCCGATGGAGACCCTTCCGACGATGACCGCGCCCGCGCGGCCGAGGTGCTGCAGCGCGCCTGCGGCGAGGGCAAACTGACCCTCGAAGAATTCAGCGTCCGGGTGGGTGCGGTCTGGGCCGCGGCGACCTCCGCCGAACTCGTGCAGGCCACCGCCGACCTCGCCCCCGCACCGATCGTGGGCTCCGCCACGACGGTCGACCGGGTCGTCAGCATCTTCAGCGACGTCAAACGCCGCGGCCGCTGGCGCCTGCGCTCCCCGAAACTGACCGTCCGCACCGTCTTCGGCGCCACCGAGCTCGACCTGCGCGAGATCCTCACCGACCAGAGCATCATCGAGATCGACGGCAGCTGCACCTTCGGCGAACTCAAAATCATCGTCCCCGAGGGCGTCGAGGTCGACGTGAGCGGCCCGGCCATGTTCACCTCCCGCAACCTCCACCTCGCCCCGGTGCCCCGCGTGCCCAGCACCCCCGAGGTCCGCGTCACCGTCACCTCCTGGTTCAGCAACGTCGAAGTCGTCTCCAAGCCGTACTCCCGCCCGCAGATCTCCGGCAACTGACCCGCCCGGCGGCGGTTGTGGAGACGTTGTGCAGATCGGCGCGAGGACGAGCATTCCCGCAAACCCGTTGTCACTATGCAGCGCATGGATCTCACCGTGTCGCTCTTCACCGCCGCCGCCCTGCTGACCGGCACCGCCACCTTCTTCGTCGTACGCCGTGACTTGAGCCGGGGTGCGGCCACCGGGATCGCCGTCGCCACGGGGTTGGCCGTGGGCCTCAGCTTCATGTTCATCCTGTATCTGGCCGTGGTCGCGTGGGTTGTCGCGATCGGCGCGTACCTGCTGGCCCGTCCCTGGTTGAAGAACCGCAAGCTGGCACTGCTGGCCGGAGCAGCTGCCTACACCGCCGTGGCCGTGCTCTCCGCCGCTGCCTTCGTGGTCGCGCTCAGCAATATGTAGCGAGCAGCCGGTCCCCTTGTCGGCTCGCGGCGTTGGTCAACATTCTGCGATCCCATGGAGCGGACAACGGCGAACTCGGCCCACATCCGGATCGGAAGGCGTATCCGCTGCGTCCGGCGTCGCCGCCGGAAACGCCTGGTGGGCGTTTGCATAGGACCGTCCACTCAGGAGCTGGAGTTCGAATTCTTCTGCTATTCTCTCGTTCGCGGCTGCATAGTCGGCGCAGGGGCAGGTTACCGGTTAACCGCGTGTTGATTGCTTTCCCCGGCGGGCATTGTCGGTTGCCGAAGGTCCTGTGGTGGTCATCTATGGTTTCCTCAGGCGATGACTGACACATATCGGTCTTTACGTTATCGGCACTTTGGGTAGAGCATGGGGTCCATCGACCTTCGTCAGCGCATTGGGGGCTCTGATGTGACTCACGCCGTCAGAAAAGACCCGGCGGCAGAGCTCCGGAAGGCGCTCGTCGCTGCGTTGGTCGACGTGCCTGTCACCCATAGCCTCGCGGACCGGCGCTTGTTGATCAACCTCGTTCGGCGCGATGTGCGGATGTTCCCGGATGTGCCGGAACGCGACCAGGCCCGTACGCATGTCATCGAAATAGTGCTCACCTGCATCGGCACCCGAGGGGCGCTGCGTGCCCTCAAGGAGGCGCTGGCGGTGATGGCGCCGGAGGCGCCGGCCACTCGACTGGTCGGCTCGCTGGTGGAGTCGGCATCGCTGGCCAGTTTGCTGCTGCCCGGTGAGACGCAGCAGGTGCACGAGCTGCTCCGCCGGGCGGCGGCCGAGGCCGACGATCCGGGGTGGTGGCAGCCGCTCGCCCGGGACATCCTGCCGGAGGCTGCGCCGGGCCGGCGGGATTTGGTCCAGGTGTTCGAGGGCCTGGCGGCGCGCAGCGCTGACGACGTGGCGACTGCGCTGATTTTCGCTCACCGTGCTACGGCGGGTCTGAACGGTCCGCTGCGCGTTGAGCTTGCCACGTGGATCGCCGAGGTCGCCGATCGGCTCGAGCTTTCGGATGAGGTCTTCGCCGAGGTGAGGGCGGCGGCCGCCGCCCCGGGTCCACCCCTTGCGGGCACCCTCGAAGCGGCAGATCCGGAGGGTGGCGCGTCGGTCTCGGAAAACGGACGATTAAGTGCGTTACTCCCGCAAAATGGGGTAATGTTGACGCCTGAAATGCAAATAAATCTCGGGTCATCTCACGATGGTCTCGACGTGGGCGCCCCGGATGCGGAGGTCGAGGCCGCTTCGGTGACTCATGGCGACATGAGCGTTGAGAATGGAGAAGATATGGCTCAGGTCGCCGACACGAAGCAAGACCTGGAGAAGCTTCCCCAGGTCTGGGGTGACGTGCCGCAGCGCAACCCTGACTTCACCGGGCGTGGTGAGTTTCTCGACAATTTGCACCGCGAGCTGAGTATGCGCCGCGAAACCGCGGTTCTGCCCCAGGCGATTCACGGAATGGGCGGCGTCGGTAAATCTCAGATCGCCATTGAATACGTTCATCTGCACAGCAGCGAATTCGACCTCGTGTGGTGGATTCCCGCCGAGGAGATCGGCCAGATTTTGACCTCGCTGACCAAGCTCGCGCAGCGACTGGAGCTCGATGTCAGCCCCGAGGCCAACGCTGCCGTCCCGGCGGTGAAACAAGCGCTCAGCACCGGAGGCACGGCCTATCGTGACTGGTTGCTGATTTTTGACAACGCCGAAGATCCGGTGGAGGTGCGGAAGTTCTTCCCCACCGGTGGTGCCGGACGCATTCTCGTCACCTCACGCAACCCGGAATGGGAGCGTGGCACCCGTGCGCTGGAGGTCGACGTGTTCACCCGCGAGGAGAGCATCGCTTTCCTGCGGAACAGGAACCCCGACCTCGCGGACGGCGATGCGGACAGCCTGGCGGTGGCACTCGGCGACCTGCCGCTGGCGATCGAGGCGGCCTCCGCCTGGCGCGCGACCACCGGCATGGACACCACGGAATATCTGCGGCTCCTGAGCGAGAAGCGGCTCGAGCTGTTCGATGTGGACCCACCACCGGACTACCGTCTCACCGTCCGTGCGGCATGGAGCATGTCCCTCGAGAAACTCACCGTCGACAACCTTGCGGCGCTGCAACTTCTGCAGGTCTGTTCATTCCTTGCGCCTGAGCCCATCTCGCGCAATCTGTTCACCGGTTCGAGCGCGGCCGAAATCACGCCGGAACTCGACGCGACGCTGCGTGACACCTACAGCACCGGCCGGGTGATTCGCGACATCCTGCGACTGGGGCTGGCGAAGTACGACCACCGGGACAACACGCTGCAGATCCACCGCCTCATCCGCCTGGTGCTGACGGACAGCATGGATCCGGATCAGCAGCACCTGATGCGTCAGGGCGCACATACTCTGCTGGCAAATGCGAACCCGAACGATCCGGGCGGTCGGAAGCAGTGGGACCGATACGGCGCCCTGCGCGCGCACGTCGATGCCTCCGGCGCGGTCGCATCGCCCGATCCGCGGGTCCAGGATCTCGTTCTCGGCGTGATGCAGTACCTCTTCTACTTCGGTGACCACGAGGGCAGCGAGGCGTTGTCCGCCCAGGCCCACGTTCATCGCGTCATGGACCGGGGCCCCGCCGACGGCCATACCTTGCGCGTCGCGAAGTGGCTCGGCTGGATGTATTTCGTCAATGGTAAATACCGGGAAGCGCGGACGCTCAACCAGGAAACGCTGGAGCGATACCGGCAGACGTTCGGCGGCGACGACGAGGGCACCCTGGATGCGATGTGGGTCGTCTCGGCCGACCTGAGGGCGGGCGGCGATTTCAAGGCCGCTAAGGAATTGGACCGCAGTGCGGTCGATGTCGCCCGGCGCGCGTTCGGCATGGACGATCCCATCACCCTGAACGGCGTGAACAGTTTCGGGGTGAGCCTGCGGTTCCTGGGGGATTTCCGTGAGGCAGAGCGCAGCGACCGGGAGAACTACCGTCGGCGCATCAACGTTCTGGGCACCGATGACAACGCGACGATGCTCTCGCTCTACAACTTGATGATCGACCGCCGTGAGGCCGGCGATTACATGGCCACCCGGCAGGAGCACGAGCTCGCCTACAAGCGCAGCATCGCTGTCTTCGGCCGCGACGCACCGGCGACCCTGCGCATGGGCAGGGCGCTGTCAGTGACCCGCCGCAAGGCCGGCGATCACCCGGGTGCGCTGGAGCTTTCCAGTGAGACCTTCGACAAGTATCAGCGTCGTTACGGGGAGGATTACCCCGACACGATCGCCACCGCGCAGAACCTTGCCGTCGACCTTCGCCACGACGGGGACCTCCAGAGCGCCCAGAAGGTCGGCGAAGACACGCTGGAAAGATACCTGCGGCTCTTCGGCGAGCGGCACACCTACACCTTGTCGGCCAGGACCAATCTCGCGGTGGTGCTGCGGCTTGACGGAGCGGTCGAGAAAGCGCTGGAGCACGACCGGGAGTCGCTGGCCCTGCTGGAGGAGACGCTCGGCCCCGATCACCCGGTCACCCTCATCTGCGCTACCAACTACGCCAGTGACCTGTTCAAGGTGGGCGAGGTTCAAGAGGCCTACGAGCGGGATACCGACACGCTCGCGCGATCGGAACGGGTCCTCGGCACGGAGCACCCGTCAACGCTCGCGTGCAGTGTCAATCTGGCTCTGGATCTGCGGACTGCCGGACGGATCAGCGAGGCGGACCGGATCCTCTCGGACACGTTGGCGAGCCTTCGACGTGCGCTGGGCGCGCGTCACCCGGCCACGTTGAACGCTCTGCAGAATCTCCGGGCAGACTGCGACATCGATCCGATGCCACTGTAGGGCGACGAGCTGTCGGGGGGTGGCGCCGGTGCCCTGCATCGGCGCCACCCCGCTTTAGTCGACGCGCCCCGGAGGCCCCGTTCCCAGGTTTGCGCGGGCATGTTCGAGTTGTTCCATCATTGCCTCCTGCGACGTGGTCAGCAGGCGCTGGTCGGTCTCGCGCAGTTGCCGGAAGGAAGTGGCCGAAAGGTCGATCAGATCCGTTTCAATCTCCGGGGGATCGCGGTCCACGGTGTGGATTCCCTTCTCACGTCAGACCCTGCTCTCACGTCAGACCCTGCGCTTACGTCAGACCCTGCGCTTAAGTCAGAACCAGTGGGGCTTGAAGGCCGTCACGGTGGCGCCCCGAGTTCCGGTCATTCAGCTCTGTCAGTGTCTCATACGCGCGGGTCACCGAAGGCACTATTCAGTGGTGGTCACGCGTGAGCAAAGCTCGATAGAGTATTCACGCCGTGCCGCGCCGAATCCGGTGCGAATTAGCTGGGGTGAGCGGGGGAGACACGCCGATGCCCGGGGAAGTGACGATCGGAATCGTAACTGCGATAGCGGTCGAGCTTGCCACGGTGCGGGCGGTGCTGGACGAGGTGCGGGATCTGCGGGTGGCCGGCGATCCGGGCCACTACTGCGTGGGGGCGTTGCCGAGTGCGGACGAGGGCACGCCACATCGGGTCGCGGCGGTGATGCTGACCCGGGACGGCACCCGGAATGCCGCGGCGGCAGTTGTCGACATGGCCCGGTCGTTTCCGTCAATGCGGGTCGTTGTCATGTGCGGCATCGCGGCGGGGTTGCCCGCGGCCGGGGTGCGGCTGGGTGATGTCGTCAGCGCTACCCAGGGCATTGTCGACTACGGGCATCTGCGGGCCACCAATGGTTACCGTGAGCTTCGCCGGGCGAGCGGGGACATCTCCACCAGGCTGCTAGCCGCTGACAACCAGCTCGCCGTCGGGCAGCACCGCGGACAGCGTCCCTGGGAGCCGGTGCTGGCGACACTCGAGCGTGCCAACGCCACGTTCCGGCGGCCGTCGCCGGAGGGCGGGCCACCTCTGGTTCACCGGGGTGCGATCGGCAGCGCGGATGTGCTCCTGCGGGACGAGGGTCTGCGCGACGGGCTCGCGGACGCGCACGGCATCATCGCGTTCGAGATGGAGGGGTCGGGGATCTCCGTCGGCGCTGCTCTGCACGGCCGGGAGTGGTTCATGGTGCGGGGGGTCTCCGATCTGGCCGACGACCGTAAGAACGACGGATGGCACGGCTGCGCGGCGGCCGGGGCGGCGGCGTACGTTCGTGCCCTGCTCGGGGTGGTCCAGCCTGTTCCCGCAGTGGAGAAGGCCGCCGGCCGGCCGGGGCGGGTTGCGGCACTGGCCTTGATCGTGGAGGCGATGCTGGCAGTACGGCTGGTCCGCGACGAGCATGAGCGGCGGCTGCTCGTGGATGAGCTGCCCACATATATCCGCTCGGTGATCGCCTACAGCCCGACGGCGCGGACGCATGTCATCTCGATCGTCCGGGCGTGTGAGGGTTTCGAGGAGGGCCGGGCCGCGTTGCTCGCAGCGGTGGGGCTGCTGCTGGGTGCGGAGACGGCGGAGTTCGCACACCTCGAGGAGACCGTCCGGCAGAACTGGAACGGTGTTTAACGGTCGTGCCAGGTTTGGCTCAGCCAGGCTGCCAGCGCGACGGGATCCTTGACGAAGTCGTCGGTCCCGGCGTGGATCGCGCGGACCAGCGAGGGATGTTCAGCCAGTGTCCGTCCCGCCGGGCCGTCGAGGGCGACGCTGAGGCCGCTCCAGGCGTCGAGGTCGCCCGAATCATCGATGATCCGGCGGGCGTAGCGGGCCGTGGCAGTGGGCTTCTCCCCGGCCAGCAGGGCGGCGTCGGCGTCGTCCACGCCGAGGGCACGCAGCCGGGGCGTCGGTGTCGCGTCGCCCCGGGTGGCCCAGCGCCGGGCCAGGGCAAGCTGCCCCTGCGACCAGCGCTTGTCGCCGGCGACGACGTGGTAGCCCGGGTCAAGCAGCGGCGCGGGGTCGCCACGTGACCAGGCGGTGGCTAGTGGCCCGATCGATTCGGGGGCGGGGGTGAGGTGCCGGATGCGCCAGCCCGCGCGGTGGCGGTCGGTGACGACGCCGGCGGCGTGGAACGGGGCTCCGGTGGTGATGTCGCCCGACCATCCGGCGACCCGGTCGGCGAGGCGGGCGATGAGTTGTGTGCCGACCTCGGTGAGCCGTCCGGACGCTGCTGCGACGCTGATGGCCAGCTCGGCCTGGCGGCGGGCATGGAGATATTCGAACTCGGCCACGACGTCGTGGTGCGCGCGGGCTTCGTCGCGCCAGAAACCGGCAATATTGACAAATGCATATATCCCCTGGACAAATCCGGGAAAGCCACGGGGGTCGTCGCGCCAGGGGGCGTAGAAGATCTCGTCGTCGCCGCCGGTCGTCACGGGTAGCAGGTGGAGGAGTGCACCCAGCTGGATGTGCGCATGCTCGTGGACCAGTGCGACTGCGAGGGAACGTGCGTCGTACGGCTCGGAGACCAGCACGCTGCCGAATGCCTCCCCGGTCGAGGCGCTGCGGGTCACATTCCCGCCGTCGTCGGCGAGCGGCACGATCGAGAGGATGGCCGACGCCATGGCCTGCGCGCTGGTGCGGTGGGTGGTGCAGAGGATCTCCCACGCGCCGGCTGTCAGCGCCGTCCACCGGTCGGCCTCGGCCCGGGGCAGACGGCGTGGCTCGGCGGGATCACCGAGGTCCCGGAACGGGTCCAGATCATCTAGCGTCACGTTCAGCGCAGGGTCGGTGCCGAGACTGAGTTGTCGCAGCTCCCGCCATCCGGTGTCGTCGGCCGGTGCTTCCCCGTCGACCGGGCGCCGGATGACGGTTCCTCCGCAGCGCAGCGTCACCTCGCCGGCGTGTGTCTCCGCCTCCACGACGGTCCACCGGGTATGGGCGGGGAAGACCGCCGCCCCCAGGCCCGGGAGCATCGCCTGGCCATCACGGGCGGGAATGAGCGTCGTCCAGTCGTGGCCGTGCCTTACGGCGGCGACGAATGCCACCGCGTGCAGCACTCCCGCATCCACCCATAGTGGTGCGTCGGACTCGACGAACCCCAGGGAGCGGCGCATCAGGTACGCGGCCCACGCTCCCACCTGGGGGTGGAGCAGAACGTCCCGGATGATGTCCCGATCGTCGTCGTCGACCTTCTGCAGCAGGTCGAGGGCGTGCGCCGCGGGTGGCAGGTTGCCGAGGAACTCCGGCCGGCCGGTCAGGAGATCGGTGACGGATTTGACGATCAGCAGCCGGCGGCTGAATTCGGTAATGCGGAGTTCGTGGGTGAGTTCCGCGCTGCCCTGACCGCGATAGAGCAGGTCCAGGTGGGACTTTTGGAGGCGATGGTTCGACAACGGCATCGGTCCCCCCAGCGACAGCGTCATGCCCTGACGTCGACGACTCTCAATGCGCCGGGCAAGCTCATGATACGCACGGTGGGCGAATGCCCATACTTATTCACGTAAGTCAATTCGGCGAAGCCGCCGCCGCCGTCGAAATGGGGCGAATTCCGGGAATGCGGTAACTGTAATTCCCGGGCGGTGGCGGGTGGTCGTGATGCCGCCCGCGCCCGGCGGGCCCGCGGTGGCACGTCTACCCGGCCCGGACGCCTCGGGTGCGTAAGGGCAATCAATCTTTAAATCTTCTTCAAAGAAGAGGTACGCCCGTGGCGCGCTCCCGCATAGTCGAGCGCGCCACCCCCCAGCCCGCGGGAGTCACCGCCCGCCCGATCGATGAGGTACATCGTGTCTTCGCGTCACCGTATGCCGATCAAGCGGACCCGTTACATCGTGCTCGCCACCTGCACCCTCGGGCTGCTCGGGGCCGGTGCTGCCGGTGTCGCGTCCGCGCAGACGACCCATCATCGGCCGCAGGCTGTGCGGCATGCGAATCCGTCGCTCGGGGCGGCGACGAACACGGTCAACGCCTCGCGGGGGCGGTATCACCCGCGGCCGACGAAGTCTGTGACGAGCAAGCCGACGGCCAGCCCGTCCGCGACGCCGACCAGTCCCGCGCCGACGACGGTCGCCCCGACGACTGTCGCTCCGACTACGACGGCGCCCACGACCGCGCCTGCCACCACGGCGCCGACGACTCCGCCGGCCACGAAGCCGCCGGTCACTGTTGCGCCGACCACCGCGCCGACGACTGCGCCGCCGAGCGGGGATGCTGTGCTTGATCAGGTGCTCGCGCACATCAACAGTGCGCGGACGTCGAGCGGGCTTTCGGCGTACACGCTGAGTGCTGATCTTTCGAAGGCCTCAGCGGCCCACAGTGCTCTGATGGTCGGGGGTTGCGGGCTTTCGCACCAGTGTGCGGGTGAGGCAGGGCTCGGGGACCGGTTCACGGCGGCGGGGGTGTCGTGGACGTCGGCCGGGGAGAACATCGGTCAGGGCAACGCCGGTAACAACCAGGCGGAGATCATCGCCGCGGCCAACGGGCTGACCGATCTGATGCTGGCCGAGGTCGCGCCGAACGACGGGCACCGCAAGAACCTCCTCAACTCCGGGTTCAAGCGGATCGGGCTGGCGGTCACCCGGGGCGCTGACGGGCGCGTGTGGGTCACGCAGGACTTCGTCAACTGAGAGCGGTAGCTGCCGTTCGGCAACCACGCAACGCTGCACTACTGATCCGTTCAGCTGAAAGGCGCCTGGCCGTGCGGCCAGGCGCCTTTTGCTTGGTCAGCGGTAGCGGCCCAGGCCTACGGCGTCGAACTCGTCGAAGTGGCCGCCGGGGATTGCGCCCAGGTGGCGCAGGGCCTGGGAGATCGGGGTGGGGTGCGTGGGTGGGTCGTCCTCGTCCTGCACGAGGGGGCCCAGGACCAGGTCGCCGCCGGCGCAGACCACCGCGAACTGCGAGCCCGTGCCGGCGAAGTACTCGGCCTCCACGTACGCGATCGGTCCTGCCGCCGACCAGGCCTCCAGCGTGCGGTTGTCGGTGTCACCCAGGCGCAGGTCGGGCGGTATCCGTACGAGAGCCAGGCCCTGGTCGAGCGGCAGCGGCTCCCCGGCCTGTGTCACGACGGCCGGGGAGCCCAGGACGGCCCGCAATACGTACGCCATGAGGTCAGTTGCGGACGACGAGGGTCTTGGCGGCCATGTCGCCGAGGCGGCGGCGGCGTGAGGAGTTGACCACGATGATGAGGCCGACGAGGTAGCCGATGAGGCCGTCGATCAGGCGTAGCAGGGTGCGGACCAGGACCGAGACGAAGTCGGGGCGGCCGCCGTCCTCGTTGACGACGCGGATGCCGGTGACCATTTTGCCGACCGTGCGGCCGAGGAAGCCCTCCATCAGCAGGTAGTAGGCCAGGGCGAGGACGAGCAGGATGCCGCTGCCGCCGACGTCCAGCTGGGTGAGGTCGATGTCCGAGGTGGGGAGGTCGAGGTTGAAGACGTTGCTGATGATGGCGCTGAGGATGCTGAACACGAGGCCGTCGATCAGGGTCGCGACGATGCGGCGGCCGGTCACGTGCACGTTGAGAGAGGGGTTCACCCGCAACAAGGTAGCGAACGTCAGCAGCCGATCCTGGTGGCTGCCACCGCGACGTCGTCGTACCAGAGGGTGTCAGCGCCCTCGCCGTAGCTTTCCCAGCCCAGGCGCAGGTCGGTGAGGCGGGGGCGGTAGGTGCGGTTGAGCCACTGGCTGTCGATGTCATGAGTGGGTACGCCGTCCTGGCGCAGCCCCGGCACCGAGACGCCGTCGAGCCAGGTCTCCATCGTGCCGTCCGCGCCGTTCACGGAGAACTCGACGCAGGTCCAGGTGTTGACGGGCAGCGGGCGGGACAGGGCGACGCCGGCGGGGCTCTGTTCGGGCAGGGTCGCGTCGTCGGAGGCGCGGTTCCATTGCAGGGCGGCGTTCTGGCCGCCGAAGCGCAGGTCCTTGTTGGCGTCGGCGGCGTCGCGCAGGGCCACGGCGGTGGTGTGGGCCACCGGGAGCGCGGTGGTGTGGCGGACCCAGTAGCGGACGTACCAGGCGGTGGCGGCCGGGTTGAGGATGCTGGTGTTGGCCGCGAACACGTGGTTGCAGTAGCCGGCGGCGCCGTTGATGCGCAGCGACGTGGTGCCGGTGTGCGCGACCGCCTTGTCGATGGTCGCGGTGCCCGCCCCGGAGCAGTCGGGGGTGGAGACGGACCAGTCACCTGCCGGCGTACCCGCGGCCTGGTTCTCAAAGCTGTCGCCCGAGCCGGATGAGGGCGGCGGAGTGGACGTAGGCGGAGAGGAAGGCGACGGCGAGGAAGGGGAGGGGGAAGGGGCGGCACCGGAGCAGGAGATCCCGTTCACCGCGAAGTCCGTGGGCGTGGTGAAGGACCCGGTGGAGGTGCCCTGGACGCCGAAGGAGGCCGAGGCGCCCGTACCCAGCGAGCCGTTCCAGGCGACGTTGGTCGCCGTGACCGCACGGCCGGACTGGGTGACGCCCGCGTTCCAGCCCGAGGTGATCTGCTGGCTGCCCGGGAACGTCCAGGTCAGCGACCACGAGGTGAGCGGGGCGGCGTTGTTGGTGAGTTTGATGTCTGCGGTGAAGCCGGTGCTCCACGAGTTCGTGGCCCAGGCGACATCGCAGGCGGTGACGGCGAAGGCGGGTGCGGTCGCATAGCCGGCGGCGAGGACGGTCGCCGCGGCAGCGAGGGTGACACCCAGGATTTGGGAGCGCTTCCACATATAGATGAACGTACATATCAAGAGGTGTGATCGGAAGAAGCGTCCGACACGAGATCTTGATCGGCGGGTAACTGATCGGCAGTATCTTCCACTGAGTGGGACGGTAGTCTGCGAAGCAGCCCGTCTCGGGTATGAGCCATCGATGTCTCCACCCCCGGAAAGGACGGTGTCGGCTGTGAAGGTCGGCATTCCGAGCGAAGTCAAGAACAACGAGTTCCGGGTGGCGATCACGCCGGCCGGGGTCTACGAGCTGAGCCGCGCGGGTCACGAGGTCTTCGTGCAGGCGGGGGCCGGGGACGGCTCCTCGATCGCGGACGCCGACTACGCGGCGGCCGGGGCGAAGATCCTGCCGGGCGCCGACGAGGTGTGGCAGACCGCGGACCTGATCCTCAAGGTGAAGGAGCCGGTCGCGGAGGAGTATCCGCGGATGCGCGAGGGGCAGGTCCTGTTCACGTATCTGCACCTGGCCGCGTCGAAGGAGTGCACCGACGCGCTGCTGGATCGCAAGGTGACCGGGATCGCGTACGAGACCGTGGAGCTGCCCGACCGGTCGTTGCCGCTGCTCGCCCCGATGTCCGAGGTCGCGGGCAGGCTCGCGCCGCAGGTCGGCTCGTACCACCTGATGCGCTCCGGTGGTGGTCGTGGCGTGCTGATGGGCGGGGTGCCCGGGGTCTACGCGGCGAAGGTCGTCGTCATCGGTGCCGGGGTGTCCGGGATGAACGCCGCGGCGATCGCGCTGGGCATGCAGGCCGAGGTGCTCGTGCTCGACAAGAACATCGCCCGGTTGCGTGCGGCCGACGCCGATTACCGAGGGCATCTGCAGACGATCGCGTCCAACGCGTACGAGATCGAGAAGGCCGTCATCGACGCCGACCTGGTCATCGGCGCGGTCCTGGTCCCGGGTGCGAAGGCACCCAACCTGATCTCCAACGACCTGGTCTCGCGGATGAAGCCGGGCAGCGTGCTCGTCGACATCGCGATCGACCAGGGCGGCTGCTTCGAGGACTCGAAGCCGACGACGCACGCCGACCCGGTCTACCCGGTGCACCAGTCGATGTTCTACTGCGTGGCCAACATGCCCGGGGCAGTGCCGCACACCAGCACATATGCACTGACCAACGTCACTTTGCCGTACGCCCTGGAGCTCGCCAACCTGGGCTGGCGCGACGCCGTCAAGGCCGACCCGGCGCTGGCCCTGGGTCTCAACACCCACGACGGCAACGTCGTCTACGGCCCGGTCGCCGAGGCGCACGGCATGACGGCCGTCCCGCTCGCCGAGGTGCTGAGCTGAGCGTTCCCGTTCTGCAGCGGACGGTGCAGACCTATCTCGACCACCTGACCGTCGAGCGGGGCCTGTCCCGCAACACGCTCACGTCGTACCGGCGGGATCTGGATCGTTATCTGGAATCCCTGACCGCGGCCGGGGTCACCGACCTGGCCGCGGTCACCCCCGCCGATCTCACCAGACACCTGCTCCAGCTGCGGGAGGGGTCACCGGAGCATCCAGCGCTTTCGGCCTCGTCGGCCGCACGGGCGATTTCAGCGGTACGCGGACTGCACCGTTTCGCCGCCCGCGAAGGCATCGCCGCGCATGACGTGAGCCGTGACGTCAAACCCCCCACCCCGCCGAAACGCCTGCCCAAGGCCCTCGACGTCGACCAGGTGACGCGGCTGCTCGGCACGGTCACCGGCGACGAGCCCCTGGCCCTGCGCGACCGGGCGCTGCTGGAATTCCTCTACGGCACCGGCGCGCGGATCTCCGAGGCGGTCGGGCTGGCGATCGACGACCTGGACCGCAGCGTGGTGACACTGCACGGCAAGGGCGGCCGGACCAGGGTGGTGCCGCTCGGAACGTACGCGCGTGACGCGCTCGACGCGTACCTGGTGCGTGGTCGTCCTCCGCTCGTGGCCGCGGGCAAGGGCACTCCGGCGGTCTTCCTCAACGCCCGCGGGGGTGGACTGTCGCGCCAGAGTGCCTGGACGATCCTGCACCGCGCCGCGCACGCTGCGGATCTTCCTGTGGACGGTGCGCACGCCGTCTCACCGCATACACTGCGACACTCGTACGCGACACACCTGCTCGACGGCGGCGCCGACGTCCGCGTCGTGCAGGAGTTGCTGGGTCACGCATCGGTGACCACGACGCAGGTCTACACGCTGGTGACAGTGGACCGGCTCCGTGAGGTGTACGCCACCTCCCATCCCCGCGCTCGTTAACCGATAGGCACCAGTGGGCGACACGCCGAACGGGTGACCCCGGATGGGCGGTCCGGGTGGCGTACAGTCGGGCATCGGCTCCGGCTGCGGGTCGAGAGGGGGCTAGAGGTCATGGCAGGTAACGGTGAGCGTGCGGAGGCCTGGACCTCGGCCCTGAGGGAGCAGCAGAATTCCCTCGACCTGGGTGCCGACCTGGGCCCGGCGGATCCCACTGCGTACACGATGCGCCGTCCGATCCCCGAGCCGATGCCTACCGACCGGCACGGCCCTGCGCGGATCATCGCGCTGGCCAACCAGAAGGGTGGCGTGGGCAAGACCACCACGACCATCAACCTCGGTGCCGCCCTCGCCGAATACGGCCGCAAGGTCCTGCTCGTCGACTTCGACCCGCAGGGCGCCTGCTCCGTCGGGCTCGGTGTCAACCCGCACAACCTCGACCTGAGCATCTACAACCTGCTCATGCAGGACGACGTCACCGCCGAGGACGTCATCATCAAGACCGATGTGGCCGGTCTGCACCTGCTGCCCGCCAACATCGACCTCTCCGCGGCCGAGATCCAGCTCGTCAACGAGGTCGCCCGCGAGATGGCCCTCGCCCGGGTGCTGCGCACGGTCCGCAAGGAGTACGACTTCATCCTGATCGACTGCCAGCCCTCCCTGGGCCTGCTGGCGATCAACGCGCTCACCATCGCCCACGGCGTGCTCATCCCGCTGGAGTGCGAGTTCTTCAGCCTGCGCGGTGTCGCCCTGCTGCTCGACACCATCGACAAGGTCCGCGAGCGCCTCAACTTCGACCTCGAGCTCGAAGGCATCCTCGCCACCATGTACGACTCCCGCACCACCCACTGCCGGCAGGTCCTGCAGCGCGTGGTCGAGGCGTTCGGCGACAAGGTCTACCAGACGGTCATCACCAAGACCGTCAAGTTCCCCGAGTCCACCGTGGCCGGCGCCCCGATCACCAGCCTCGACCCGGCGTCGTCCGGCGCCCGCAACTACCGCCAGCTCGCCCGCGAAGTGATCGCCGCGCACGCCGAACGCAGCTGACCCTTGCTGTTCGCGCTCGTCGAGCCGGTGGCGTTCGTCGCCCTGGTCCTCGCGTTCCTGCTGGCCCTGGTCCTGCGCGCGGTCGCGATCCGGGTCTCCGCCCGCACCCTCGGCCTGGTCAACCGCAACGAATCGATCAGCCCCCGCCCGCGCGAGGACATCGACCCGTTCGGCGCGGTCGCCGCCGCCGTGGGTGGCATGGGCTGGGGCAAGGCCATCTCGGTCGACGAGATCCCCCGCTGGCGCGGCCGGGGCCGGGCCGCCGCGGTCTTTCTCTCCGGGCCGCTGACCTGCATCATCGTGGCCCAGTTCTTCTTCCTGGCGTACGCGCTCACGGCATCGGTGAACTACTTCTCCGTCCTGAACCCGTCCGATGTGCTCCGCGGCATCACGATGCCGTTCACCGACCAGCTCCTCGCCTGCTTCGGCGTGGGCCTGCTCACCTTCGGCCTGCTCGCCCTGATCCCCGTCCCGCCGCTCGACGGCTTCGGGGCACTGTGGTCGGCGATGCGCCGGCCCGGCGCGGGTATGCAATGGATGCGCCTGTGGTTCGAGGAGAAGAACATCGGCGTACTCATCCTGCTGGTCTTCTGTTTCTTCCCGTTCTCGTCACCGATCCTGCTGATCATTCTGGACGTGCTGGGCGTACTGTTCCTGCGCCTCTGGGGCTAATTCGTAGCGCCGCACATTCACCCCCGGATCCCACTCGGACTGCTGCGTGCCGACGTGCTGCCACCCGGTCGCCTCATAGAACCGCACCGCCGCGTCGCCCTCGACGACCACCAGCTTCAAATCACCGCGGTATTGGTCCAGAACGTGCCGCACGAGCTGTTCGCCCACTGCCCGGCGCCGCGCATCCACCGACACGAACAACCGCTGGATCTCCCCGTCCTGCACGGCGACATGCCCGGCAACAACCCCGTCCCGCTCGGCGACCCACGCCGTTTCCAAAAGCCAGGACCGAGGATCACCAGGCCAATTCATCGGGTACGCGTCCCGCTCGTGAACCGCCCGCAACATCGCCACGCACACGTCCAGATCAGCAGCCGTACGCCGTCGAATCCTCATCACTTCTTCTTTCCTGTCATAGGGTGCGCCTAGGGTCGATGGCATGACTACGCTCGACAACCGGCCGAACACGGCCCTGCTCGTCATCGACGTGCAGAACGGCGTCGTGACCGGCGCCCACGAACGCGACACTATCGTCGGCACCATCGCCGCCCTGGTCGACAAGGCCCGCGCCAGCGGCACCGAGGTCGTCTGGATCCAGCACAGCGGCGACGATCTGCCCGCCGACAGTGAAGCCTGGCAGTACGTCCCCGAGCTCAAGCGCGCCGACTCCGAGGCCCTGGTCCACAAACGCTACGGCGACTCGTTCGAGGCCACCGACCTGGAGGACGTCCTCGCCGCCCGGGGTGTCGGCCACGTCGTGATCTCCGGCGAGCAGACCGACGCGTGCATCCGGTCGACGCTGCACGGAGCGATCGGCCGCGGCTATGACACCACCCTGGTCGCCGATGCACACACCACGGGCGACCTCACCGAGTACGGTGCACCGACCCCCGACAAGGTCATCGCCCACACGAACCTCTACTGGGAGTACAGCGGGGCGCCGGGCCGCGTCGCCGCGGTCGTCCCGGCCGCCGACGTCGACTTCGCCGCTAAAGTGCCTTCGTCATGACGTGCTCGCGGCGGACGCCGTCGGGCATCAGGTCGCCGAGCTCGCCCAGGTCCTGGAAGCCGTGGCGCTGATAGAGCGCCACGGCGTTCGTGTTGCCCTCCACCACGGACAGCCGTAGCGTCCGCGCGTGTGACTGGCGGGCCCACTGCTCGATGCTGCTGATCAGTCGATCGCCGACGCCCCGGCCGCGGCCCCGCGGGGCCACGTACATCGAGATGAGCTCGACGACACCGTCGTGATCGGTCGCCGTCCCGCTCGCCATGCCGACGGCCTGCCCGTCGAGCAGCACCATGACGTTGTACGAGCCCGGCAGCGCCAGCCGGGCTCGCCAGCGCCCCTCCCGGTCGCCCTCACCCTGCCAGTCGGCCAGCGTGGAGCCGAACGCATAAGCGGCCTCGGTGAGCGCCCGCAGCCGCAATTCCCGCCACAACTTCCAGTCGTCCTCAGCCAGGACCCGCATCTCGATCACGTCGCGAAGAGTGCCGCAGTCACCCGCCCCGGGCAACAAAATATTGTCGTACCCCCTCACTAGGTTGCCGTCATGAGTTGTGAGGAGCGGTATCGGCAGTCGCTGGAGGCTGCACTGGGCGACGCCGGTGCTGCACGGGTTGAGTTCGACGACGTCGCGGGCTGGGCGGCGTCCGCCGGTGCCGGTCCGGAGAATCCACTGGGGGCCGAGGTCTGGGTGTTCGATGCGGACCTGTCGCGGGTCCTGCTGGTGCGCAATCCGTGGCGGGGCTGGGTTCCGCCCGGCGGGAAAGTCGAGTTGGGGGAGACACCCCGCGAGGCAGCGCGCCGTGAGGTGCGCGAGGAGACCGGACAGGATGTCGATCTCCACGCCCTGCCCGCCGCGGTCGCCGTCCGCTCGTACCATCCCGCTCACCCGGCGACCCTGGGACTGTCCTACGTCGCTATCGCCGACCCTGCGGCTCCGCTGACGGCCGAGCCCGGTCAGCCCGTCGCATGGATGAGCCTGGACCACGCGTGGGAGAGCTGCTTCCCCGACGACTTGTTCCGCATGCGCGGGCACGCTCGGTGGTTGGCCGGCTTTTCCGATTCGGCTGCTGCCCCCGGAGCTTCCTGACCTGACTGTGAGGCTGGTGGTGTCGGCTCGTTGATGAGCTTGCCGCTCGTCGCAGTAGATGTGACCCCTAGCCGGTCTTGCGCGGCAGGCCCGGGCCAGACTGGCGCTGCGGGCGACCACGGCCACCACACCGGCTGCGGCGCTCCGGTTGCCGGTGACGGGCCGGTCGGCGTCGGTGGCCTCGAGGATGGACATGTCAGCGCGGCGGGAGGGCGGGCGCGTCTGTGGGGCGGGGAGGGTGGGTGGACGTGTCAGTGCGGTAGGCGGCGGTCATCGCCGGAATGACCGACAGGCCGAACCCGACGCCCCGGACGACCATGACCAGGCAGATCAGCAGGTACGGCGTGGTGGCGGTCAGGAACACGAACGGGATGGTCGAGACCGCGAGGATGACGGCGCCCGTGAACGCGGTGACCCCGGCGCCGAAGCGGTCGGTGAGCCGCCTGGGCCGATCACGTCCACGCCGGCGTCCGTACCGTGTCCCGGCTGTTCCGCGCCGAGACCGGCCTCACCTTCGCCACCTGGCGCGCCCACGTCCGCATCCGCGCCGCCATCCCGATGTTGGCCGGCGGCGTACCGGTCAACACCACCGCCCGAGCGGTCGGCTACCGCAAACCCAGCGCGTTCATCGCCACGTTCCGCCGGGTCACGGGCCACACTCCCGGCACCTACCTGCCCGCACCGCGGCAGGCCTGCCTGGAGCGCCCGGGCCAGGCGGCGACGGTGGACGCCATGGCGAGGACGCCCAGTCCGGCACCAGCTGCGAGCACGACGGCCGGGGTCCAGAGATCACCCAGCGCCTGCACCAGGACCGGGAACGCGAACCCCACGTAGGTCAGCGCGTAGAACACCGCCACCGCAGTCGCCGCATCGGCCGGGCGGGCCAGTGACTGCACGAGTTGCAGGCCGCTGACCAGGAGCAGACCGTACGCGGAACCCAGCAGCACCGCGCTGACGATCAGTAGAACCACCGACGCGGTGGCCGCGGTCAGAGCCGCGACGAGCATGCCGGTGATGACCGCAGCGACGCCCGTACGGAACGGTGCCGCCGGCGAACGCAGCGCGAGCCGCCGCGCCCAGGGCTGCACCGCGATCCCCGTCCCCAGCGTGACCGCCGCCGCAGCGCCACTGCCCACCGGGCCGTAGTCACCCAGTGGGACGAGCACCGGGAGCGCGGCGAGGGCCACCGTTGCGGCCCCGAACACCCACGGCGCCGTCGGGACGACCGCGGTCAGGAAGACCCGGCTGGTCAGCAACTGCCGCAGGGCGAGCCCGTCGCCGGCCGCGGCGCCCTGATGGCCCGGTTCGGGTGCCCGCCACACCAGGGGCAGGGTGAGAAGGACCAGGGCGATGTGGATCAGGTACGACGTGGTGTGCGGTGCGGGAAGCCACTGCACGACGATGCCCGAGACCAGCGGTCCCGCCGCGAACCCCGAGGTCAGGGCGATCGTCGCGCGCCGGGCACCCTCGCCGGGACCGGAGAGCTCCTTGATCCAGGCGGTGGCCGGGCCGAACGCCGCGCCCGCGCTGACACCGACGATGATCCGCCCGGCCAGGATCCCGGGGAACGCGCTGCCCGCGGCGAGGATCACCGCTGACCCCGTCGCACCCAGCAGCAGCGCCGACAACAGCACCCGGCGGCGGCCGAACCGGTCGGAGATGCGGGCCATGACCAGAAGTGCAGGGATCAGGCCGATGGCGTACGCGCCGAACAGCCCTGTGACCTGGACCCTGCTCAGATCGCCGCGGTAGGTCTGCAGCAGCGAGGCGAACATGTTCGCGCCCCAGCCCACGACGAGAGCTCCGGCGGCCGGGCGGCGCCAGGCGGTGTGCGTTGTCATGATCGAGACTCTAGAGACTCAGTAGACCGGTCGTCTAGTCGGTGAGAGCGGCAATACACGCCCAAGCCGAGGTTGCGGTGAGCCCGTCGGTGAGCAGGGTGGAGAGGTAAGCGGTGGCCTCCGCGATCGTGGCCCCGTCCGACACCGTCTCACTGGGCTCTCCGGTCACGGTGGCACCGCATTCGACACATGGCTGACTGAGGTCGTCTACAACCCGGACCATAAAGCATGCAACCGATGGGGGAGGGTCGCGCGTCTTCAAAGAAGGCAGGTCCGGACGCCGCCACGTCCGGACCGCCCTCCCCATGCGCTGATTGTTCAACGGCGTCATCCACAGGCGGGGTTGACAGCGCTCCGGCCGCCCAAAATCATTGACGCGCGTTCGTAAGGTGAGGGGCTCCACGCCCGCCGCGGGGGACCGAGAGGTAGGGCTCGACACAGTGACTGCTCAGCCGACGCTGATCACCGATGCGCCGGAAGCGGCCGACACGGACGCCTCCGGGCCCGAGCCGGGCGGTCCTGCCGAGCGGCGCCGCCGCTGGCCCTGGCACATCGGCGCCGCGCTGATCTACATCGTGGTCGGCATGGTGGCCATGGGTAACTGGCTCGAGCACCCCAACGAGACCGTCTCCAGCCACCTCGCCAACGACAACACCTGGTTCCAGTGGCTGCTGACCCACGGCGCCTACTCGATCCAGCATCTCGAGAACCCGCTGTTCTCCACCCGGCAGAACTACCCGACCGGCGTGAACATGATGGCGAACACGTCCGTGCTGGGTGTGACGCTGCCCCTGGCGCCGCTGACGATCTGGCTCGGCGCACGGGTGACCTATCTGATCTGGATGATCGGGGCGCTGGCCGGGACGGCGTTCGCCGCGTACTACGTCCTGCAGCGCTGGGTCGTCCGCTCGCCGATCGCCGCGTTCCTCGGCGGCGCGTTCGCCGGGTTCGCGCCGGGCATCGTGCACCACGCCAACGGGCAGCCCAACTTCGCCAGCAACTTCGCCCTGCCGTTCCTGATCCTCATGGTGTTCCGGCTCGGGATCAACGGCCGCTGGCTGCGCGACGGCGTCATCCTCGGCCTGCTCGTGGTCTACCAGGTCTTCATCAACGAGGAGATGCTGGTCGCGATCGCCGCGGGCTGCGTCGTCGCCGTCCTCGCCTGGGCGGTGCTGAGCCCCCGCATGGCGTGGCGGCGGGCCAAGGCGTTCCTGCTCGGTGCCACGGTCACCGCCGTCGTGGCGGGCGCGCTCCTCGCGTACCCACTGTGGTTTCAGTTCAAGGGTCCTCAGACCTTTGAGGCGCTGCCGCTCTACCACTCGTGGGGCGAGGACATCGCCACCTACTTCTACTTCTCCCGCGACACGATCTGGGGTGACCCGATCGTCGAGAAGACCATGGGCTACCCCGAGCAGAACAGCTGGTTCGGCTGGCCCCTCACGATCGTGGTCGCCGTCGCGTTCCTCGTGCTGATCTGGCGCAACCTGATCGTGCGGGTCGCGTTCGTCGCCGGCGTCATCCTCGCGATCATGTCCATGGGCCCGAAGGTCCGCTGGAACGGCACCTACACGACCATCCCCGGGCCGTGGCACTACATCCCCGACGATCTGCCGGTGCTCGGGCTGCTCACGCCCAGCCGGCTGACGTTCACGGTGGTCGGGGTCTTCGCGATCATGGTGGCGCTCGCGTTCGACGCTGCTGCGCGCGTACGCGAAAGAAAAACGATCCTGGGGCGAGGCGCGTCGGTGCTGGCCGGTCTGCTGGTGATCGCGGCCCTTGTCCCGCTCATCCCGAAGCCGCTGCCGGCGAAGGAAGACCCGATGCCGCCGGTGTTCATCACCTCCGGCGCGTGGAAGCCGTACGTTCCGGCCGGTCGGTCGCTGATCCCGGTGCCGGTGCCCAACCGCTACCCGATCGGCCGCGAAACCCTCGGCTGGGCCGCCTGGACCCAGGAGTTCCCCATCCCCGAGGGCTACTTCCTCGGCCCCGGCAAGGACGGCCACGGCCAGCCCGGCGCCGACTGGAGCCGTCTCACCTGGTTGGCCAACAAGACCGTCAAGGACAACAAGGCCCCCAAGGTCAGTGACAAAGACCGAGCCCAGGTCCAATCCGATCTCGTACGGTACGACGCCGGCGTCCTGGTCCTGCGCAACGAACCCCGCTTCGACAACGTCCGCATCCTGGTCGAGGACCTGATGGGCCGCGCCCCCGAGCAGAACCTCGACGTCTGGATCTGGCCCATCGCGTGACCGGGCGCCAACCAGGCTCGCAGAACGCCCTGATCCAGGGCACACCGGGACTCTCCTCTGTGACCACAGAACTACTTTGAGCCGCATGCAACTTTCCCGGGACGCCGTCCGTCGTGGGGGCGTGAGACGAGACGATGGCTCGGGCCGATCCGAGCGAGATGAGCAGTTCCGTCAGTTCGTGCTCTCCCGCCGCGCCGAACTGGTGCGGACCGCGACCCTGCTCACCGCGGGGGACGCGCACCTGGCCGAGGACCTGGTCCAGTCGACGCTGACCAAGCTGTACCTGGCCTGGTCGTCGGTGCGCCGCGCGGACAACCCGGATGCGTACGTGCGCCGCATGCTGGTCAACGCGCTGATCGACGAGCGGCGGCGGCTGTGGTGGCGCCGCGAACGACCGGTGGCGCAGCTGCCGGACCGGGGCGCCGCCGAAGCGGGCAGTGAGTATCTCGGTGACGACATGCGGGCCGCGCTCAAGGAGCTCGCGCCGCGGATGCGTGCCGCGATCGTCTTCCGTTACCTGTACGACCTGGACATCGCCGAGACCGCGGATGCGCTCGGCTGTTCCCAGGGGACCGTCAAGAGCCAGACCGCCCGGGCGCTGGACCGCCTGCGCGATGTCCTCGGCGCTCACCCGATTCTTGTCAAGCAAGGAGTCACCTCATGATGGACCTGCGCAGCGGGCTCGACCAGGTCGCCGGCCCCGCCCAGGAGCCGACCGACGGCCAGGTCGACGCCGACATCGCCCGCGGCCGCAGCGCTCTGCGCCGCCGCCGCACGATGCAGGCCGCCGCCGGTTCCGCGTTCGCGGCCGTCGCCGTGATCGCCGCCGTGTCGTTCACCGCCACCCACTCGGGCAGCACGGCTCCCGCCTATACGGCGGAGGGTGCTCCGACGGTGACCGCCTCGTCGGTGCCGGCACCCGCGCTCGGCAAGCTCGACCTTGTCGCCTACAAGGGCAAGCAGCCCGCCGGGTTCACCGTCGACAAGGTTCCGGACGGCTGGTTCATCCAGAACAGCGACGAAGGCTCGCTGGTGATCGCCCCGGAGGACCTGTCGACGCCGGTGGACAACCCCTACAACGGACCGAAGGGCCAGCCGCGGGTCGAGCCGTCCGTGGCGCCGCTCGAGGATCCGCACAGCTTCGTCGGGAAGATCGTCGTGATGCTGCAGTCCAAGGACCAGGGCGCCCCCGAGGGCGGCAAGAAGGTCAAGGTGGGCGACGCGGGCGGCGTGCTGGTCGGCGACCCGGCGGGCAGCGACGCCACCACGCTGTGGATCGAACAGCCCAACGACATCTACGCGCAGGTGCAGTTCTGGCAGAAGATCGGCCTGACCGGCGACCAGATGGTCGAGTTCGGCGCGGGCGTGCACGTCCACAAGGGCGCGGTCCAGGGCGTCGGCTAAGCACGTTTTGTACCTGCTCAGTTACCCGCTGCCACGACCGGCGTTGACCTTGACGACGGATGTTTTCCGAGGTGGCGGGGGTCGAGTGCATGAGCCTGGAACAGCTGGCCGACCTCGTGGTCTACGGTCAGCACGTGCCCGAAGAGCTTGCGCCCACCCCCGCCTCCGCAGAGCTGGTCGTCATCGACCCCGCGACCGGCGCTGAGGTCGTCGTCGCGGTGGACGCCGACGCCGAGCTCTCGGGTGAGGTCGACAACGGCAAGTTCACCGTCCGGCTGACCAACTTCACCGGCCCGTTCGACCTGCTCCTCCAGCTCATCGGCAAACACAAACTCGACGTCACCGAAGTCGCCCTCCACCAGGTCACCGACGACTTCATCACCTACATCCGCGCGATGGGCGACGACTGGGACCTCGACGAGACCAGCGAATTCCTCGTCGTCGCCGCCACCCTCCTCGACCTCAAGGCCGCCCGGCTGCTGCCCGCCGCCGACGTCGAGGACGAGGAAGACCTCGCCCTGCTCGAAGCCCGCGACCTGCTGTTCGCCCGCCTCCTGCAGTACAAGGCCTACAAAGAGGCCGCCGGCTACATCTCCGAGCTCGAAGGCACCGGCGCCCGCCGCTGGCCACGCATGGTCACCCTCGAGGCACGGTATGCCGAGGCGCTGCCCGAGCTGGTGCTAGGCATCGGCCCGGAGCGGCTTCTCAAGCTCGCGATCAAACAATTCACCCCGAAACCCGGGCCGCCGCAGGTCTCCATCGCTCACATCCACCAGGTACGGGTGAGCGTCCGCGAACACGCCACCCTGATCCGCGACCGTCTGCGCCGTGCGGGTGTGGCAACGTTCAGCCTGCTCATCGCGGACTGCGAGAACACACTCGAGGTGGTCGCACGGTTCCTGGCGTTGCTGGAGCTGTACCGCGAGGGGCTCGTCGACTTCGAGCAGCCCGTCTCACTGGACGAGCTGACGGTCCGCTGGATCGGCGGCGACAAAGCCGAAGCCGAACTCGACATCGACGACTACGAAGGCACGGCACCCGAGCTCGACACCGCCGCCCTCGACCCCGACGACCTTCCCGTGGACCCGGATGACGTCGCGGATGAGGCTCGCCGTCTGCCCGTGCTCGAGGAGCCCGCCGAGGACGACGAGGATGACGACGACCTCGACGACGAGGACGATCTTGTTCTCCCGGACGTGGATCTCGGCCTCTCGATAAACCGCAGCCCGGCCTCGGATGACGACGACGACCCGGACCTCTCGGCGGATCGGGATCTCTCAGCCGACCGGGATCTTTCGGCGGACCGGGCTCTTCCGGCCGGCCAGGATGTCTTGGGCGATCTGGACCTCTCGGTGGACCGGGCGCCTCGTGCGGACGTCGAGGTCCGGGATGACGACGACCTCACCGCTGACCACGACCATGTGGCGCAGCTGAACGGCGAGGATGCGCGCGACCTGAACGCCGCCGGTGGCTTCGCGGACAGCAGCTATGACGCGCAGCCGGCCGAGGGTTTCCTTGACGCCGCAGTCGACGAGGACATGGACGCGCAGTTCGAGGACGTCCGACTCCCTGAAAATGACGTTGACCCCGTTGACCCCGTTGGGGCTGAGGGCGTGCCTCATGTGGCTGCTGGGATTCTTGAGGTTGATCCCACGTTGGCGGCTTTGGCGGAGGCTGAGGTGGGGGATTCGCGTGTTCGCGCGGATGGCGGGGGCGCGGTGGGTAATGCCGCTGGGACGGATACGGAACACGAAGAGGACAGGTCATGAGCGACGAGCGCCCCGATTCCCTGGCTGCGGCGGCAGCGTCGTGGGTTCCACCGTGGGAGCGGCAGCAGCGGCCGCCGGATCCTGAGTACGCCGCCGCTCACCGCGATGCCGACGCCGACGAGCCCGATGATGACGAGCCTTCTGGTGACGAGCTGGGCGGTGGCGGTCGGATTCATTCGGATCGGGCGGATGGCGCGTACGGCGGGGACGATGACGAGGAGTTGTCCGAGGCTGACCTGTCGGATGACGATGACGACTTCGATCCAGCGTTCGAGGGACCGAACCCGGCTGAGGGCGGCACCGGGGTTCCGCCTGAGTTGCCGCCGTTCCCGGAGGAGGGGGGCGGGCCGGCGACTGTTGACTCGCCTCGGGAATTGCCGGGTGAGGACGAGCCGGATCCGACCGATGTCGGGGGTGGGCCGCTGCTGCCGATGCCTGAGGCGATCGAACAGGCTGAGGACAACGAGATCGGCCAGTCGCCCCTGGTCGATGCGCCTCTGCCGTTGGAAGGCGACGACGCCGGTGACGTGTTCGATCGTGCCGCCGATGATGACGTAGCCGACGACGCTGACGTGGATCTCCCGTTCGAGGAGGACGTCCCCGCTGCTGACGACGAGCCTGACAGTGCCGAGTCCGACGATCAGCCTGAGCCGAGCGACGATGCCGCCGAGCCTGAGTCGGGTGCTGCCGGCGACGAGCCTGAGCTGGGCTTGGCTGCGGCGGGGGGCGGCGATGAGCCTGGGAGTCGTGCTGTTGCCGTCGATGCCGGGGCGGTGGGTGGGGCCGAGATTGTGGCGGCCGGGGCTGCGGGTGCGGCGGATGTGGCGGCTGGGCTTGGTGGGGGAGCGGCTGCTCCGGTTTCAGGTGTGCCTGCGTCCGGTGTTCCGGCTCAGGGGCGGCGCCGGAAGCGCGGGGAGAAGACGGGAGCTGCTGTTGCGGTTGTTGAGGAGTCAGCGCGTACCCTCGAAGAATTAGAGCTCAAGCCCCTCGATGAGGGTGAGTTGCGCGCTGCTCTTGAGGCGATTTTGCTGGTGGTGGATGAGCCGGTGGCGGAGATGCAGCTGGCGCAGATCATTGAGCAGCCGACGGAGCGGGTGGCGGCGGCGCTGGAGGATATTTCTGCGCGGTACACCGCGGCGGGGCACGGGTTTGATCTTCGGCGGGCTGCGGGTGGGTGGCGTCTCTATACGCGGCCGGAATATGCGCCGTATGTGGAGCGGTTCGTACTTGATGGGCAGTCTACGCGGTTGACGCAGGCGGCTCTGGAGACACTGGCAGTGGTTGCTTATAAGCAGCCTGTAACCAGGTCACGGATCTCTGCCATCCGCGGTGTGAACTGTGATGGCGTGATGCGTACCCTGGTGACGCGCGGCCTCATTGAGGAATGCGGCACCGAGGTCGAAACCGGGGCATTCCTGTATCGGACCACGGCGCTGTTCCTTGAGAAGCTCGGCCTCAACTCGGTTGACCAGTTGCCGCCGCTGGCTCCGTTCCTACCCGACGACGTGGAAGAAGTGCTCGATGCCTCAGGCTGATCCGGACAACTCCGTGCGGTTGCAGAAAGTCCTCGCGACTGCTGGAGTCGGATCCCGGCGCGCCTGCGAAGATCTGATCTTCCGCAGGCGTGTGACCGTCAACGGCCGCGTGGCCAAGCTCGGCGACAAGGTCGACCCGTCCAAGGTCGAGATCGAAGTCGACGGGTCGCGTGTGGTGACCAACACCAAGATGGTGTACCTGGCCATGAACAAGCCCCGCGGGGTCGTCTCCAGCATGGACGACGAGAAGGGCCGCAACGAGCTCGCCGACTTCCTCGGCAACTTCGAACAGCGGATCTTCCACGTCGGCCGGCTCGACGCCGACAGCGAGGGCCTGCTGCTGCTGACCAACGACGGTGCGCTCGCGCACAAGCTGATGCACCCGTCGTACGGGATCGCCAAGACCTACCTCGCCGAGGTCGAGGGCCCGCTGCCCCGCAACGTCGGCCGGCGCCTGCTCTCCGGCATCGACCTCGAGGACGGCCCGGCGAAGGTCGACGCGTTCAAGCTGGTCGACGCGCTCGGGCGTACCGCTCAGGTCGAGTTGACCCTGCACGAGGGCCGCAAGCACATCGTGCGCCGCATGATGGATGAGGTCGGTCACCCCGTGACCCGCCTGATCCGTACGGCCGTCGGCCCGATCCGCCTCGGCGACATGCGCCCCGGTGGTTTCCGTCACCTGTCCCGCGGTGAGCTGGGCGCACTGTTCAAGGCCGTCGGCGACGGCGACGAGGACGGCGAGATCATCGCCGACGACGAGGCGTAACAGCTTTACGTACGCCGACGGCGGTTCCTGGGCCGCGGACCGCACGGGGCACAATAGGAAAGATTTGTCTGGCGACGATGGAGGTAACGGTGGCGCAAGTAGTACGACCCGAGCGGTGTGTGGTGGCCGTCGACGGTCCCTCCGGGTCGGGCAAATCCACCGTCTCCCGCCGCCTGGCGACCCTGATCGACGGCATCTACCTCGACACCGGCGCGATGTACCGGGCGATCACCTGGGCGGTCCTGCAGTCCGGCGCCGACCTGGCCGACCCTGAGGCGATCCTCAAGGTCGCCCAGGAAGTCGACCTGTCGATCGGCACCGACCCCAAGGCCCCCCACTTCGAGGCCAACGGCACCGATGTCGACGCGGCCATCCGGGGACCCGAGGTCACCGGAGCGGTCTCGGCCGTCGCCGCAGTCCCACAGGTACGAGCAATGCTCGTCCAGATCCAGCAGGACATCATCGCCGGCGCCCCCCGCATCGTCGTCGAAGGCCGCGACATCGCCTCCGTCGTCGCCCCCGACGCCGACCTCAAGGTCTACCTGACCGCCTCCGCCGCCGCCCGCGCCGCCCGCCGCAGCGCCGAGGACGCCACCGACGTCAAGGCCACCGAGGCCGACCTGGCCCGCCGCGACAAGCTCGACTCCTCCCGCAAGACCGACCCGCTCAAACAGGCCTCCGACGCCACCGAGCTGGACACCACGGGAATGGGCATCGACGACGTCGTGACCCGCCTTTTGGAAATGTTGAACAGCAAGGTGAGTTCGTGACTGACTTCCCCGTCGATCTCTCAGAGTTCGACGACGTCCCTTTCCCCAGCTTCTCCACCGACCCGGAAACAGCCTCCGCCCCAAACGGGTGGCAGCCGATCGTCGCCGTCGTGGGCCGCCCCAACGTCGGCAAGTCGACGCTGGTCAACCGCATCATCGGCCGCCGCCAGGCCGTCGTCGAAGACGTCCCCGGCGTGACCCGTGACCGGGTTCCCTACGACGCCCACTGGAACGGCCGGCGGTTCACCGTGGTCGACACCGGCGGGTGGGAGCCCGACGCCAAGGACCGTGCCGCGGCGATCGCCGCACAGGCGGAAATCGCCGTGCAGACCGCTGACGTGGTCGTGTTCGTCGTAGACGCCATGGTCGGCGCCACCGACATGGACGAGAAGGCCGTCCGGATGCTGCGGCGCAGCGCCAAGCCGGTCATCCTCGTCGGCAACAAGGCCGACAACCAGAACCTCGAGCTCGAGGTGAACTCGCTCTGGTCACTCGGGCTGGGGGAGCCGTTCCCGATCTCCGCCCTGCACGGGCGAGGGTCCGGCGATCTGCTCGACGCAATCCTGTCAGCCATGCCGCCGGCACCGGCAATCATCGAGGGCGTACGCCGTGGGCCCCGCCGGGTCGCGCTGGTCGGACGCCCGAACGTGGGCAAGTCGTCCCTGCTCAACCGGCTCGCCCATGAAGAGCGCGCCGTCGTCGACTCCGTGGCGGGCACCACAGTTGACCCGGTCGACAGCCTCGTGGAGATGGACGGGGAGATCTTCCAGTTCATCGACACCGCCGGTCTGCGCAAACGCGTCAACCAGGCTTCGGGTACGGAGTACTACGCGTCACTGCGTACCGCCGGAGCTGTCGAGGGTGCCGAGGTAGGCGTGGTGCTCCTCGACGCCGGCGAAGTCATCAGCGAGCAGGACCAGCGCGTCCTGACCTCGGTGGTGGAAGCTGGGCGGGCACTGGTCATCGCGTTCAACAAGTGGGACCTGGTCGACGAGGACCGGCGTTTCTACCTCGACAAGGAGATCGACCGGGAACTGAAGCGGATTCCGTGGGCGGTTCGCGTCAACATCTCCGCCAAGACCGGGCGTGCGGTGGACAAGCTCGCCCCCGCGATCCGTAAGGCTCTCGCCAGCTGGGAGCAGCGCATCCAGACGGGGGCGCTGAACCAGTGGCTGACGGCGCTCACGCAGGCTACGCCGCACCCTGTCCGTGGTGGGCGGGCTCCTCGGGTGCTGTTCGCTACGCAGGCCGGGGTGGCGCCGCCGCGGTTCGTGCTGTTCACGACTGGGCCGTTCGACGCCGGCTATCAGCGGTTCGTGGAGCGCAAGCTTCGCGAGGAGTTCGGGTTCGAGGGCAGTCCGGTGGAGATCGCCGTACGGCCTCGTAAGAAGCTTGGGCCGGGTGGGCGCGGTAAGGCCCACGGCTGATGTGTTGGACGCCGCGGGCCCGATCCGGTGTGCCGGTGTAAAGCCGGTTGAGGGCCTGCGGTAAGCTTTTGTTGTTGCCGCGCACTGGGGTTCCGGAGCGTGGCATCGGGCTGTAGCGCAGCTTGGTAGCGCACTTGACTGGGGGTCAAGGGGTCGCAGGTTCAAATCCTGTCAGCCCGACCGGGTGTGACCAGGGGATATGCCGCAACAGGCATATCCCCTGCGATCGTCGAGGGGCGATGTTGTCGCCTCGCTGTCGCAGACCTGCACGCAGCCCACACCCGCTCACGCAGCCCGGGCGTCAGCAGCGTCCAGAGCCGCGCAGGTAGCACTGACCCCGTCGTCGGCGGCATCGCGGGTGAGATGGCCGTAGAGGTCGACGGTGGTGGCCACGTTCTTGTGCCGCAACGTCTTGGACACCACCGCCAGCGGCACCCCCTCGCTGATCATGATGGTGGCCGCGATGTGCCGCAGGTCGTGCACCCGAATGGCCGGCAGCCCAGCCTCTGCGGTGAGCCGACGCAAGTGGTCGAGCACGTACTGCGACCTCAGCGGCTGACCGTCCGGCCGGGCGAACACCAGATCAATGTTCTCGTAGTCGCGGGCGGCCAGCTGCTGCCGGCGCTGACGACTGCGCTGCCGCTGCAACGCCTCGACGGCCCGGGCCGACAGAGCGACCCAGGCCTGGCTGCGACGCGTTTTAGGGGCGTTGAACATGCTGCGGCTGTTGTCGACGCTGACCAGCGTCCAGCGCACGAACAACGTCCGCGCCGCCAGGTCCACATCGGCCCAGTGCAACCCCAGGACCTCGCCCTTGCGCATCCCGGTGCAGATCATCACCTCAAACAGCTCCGCCAGAGGATCCTCGACGGTGCGGCAGTGCCGCAGGAACGCACCGGCCTCGGTGGTGCTCCAGCAGGTGAGCTCCGGGCGTGCCGGCCGAGGGATCTTGGCGAAGCGGGCGGCGTTGTGCGGCAGCCGGTGGTTGCGGCGGGCGTCGTTGAGCGCGCTCGACAGGGTGGTGATGCAGCGATGCAGGGTGACCAGGCCGCGGCCGGCCGCGAGTTCCCGCTGCACGAACTGATTGACGTGCTGGTGGGTGAGCCGCTCCAGCGGCAGTGCCCCGAACGCGGGGATGAGGTCGTTGCGCAGGTAGTCGCGGTAGCGGTGCACCGTGTTGACCTTGAGGGTCGGTGACTTGGTCTCCAGCCACTGGGTGAGGTAGCTCGCGACTGTTTCGCTGTCGTCGAGGCTGACACCGACGCGTTCGCACTCGAGCACGTGGGCCAGGGCCGCTGAAGCCTCGGCCTTGGTGGCGAAGCCGGTGCGGCGCATGGTCTTGCGTTTGTCCAGGCTCGGCAGGTCGACGGCGAAGGCCCAGGTGCCGTGCCGGGCGGCGGTCAGCTTCGGGCAGCGGGCGCCGAGTTGCCGGCCGTCGCTGTCGCGGCAGGCGCAGCAGCGGTAGACCCGACCTCGGTGCGGATTCGGCCTCATGATGTCCTCCTCGGTAGAAGTCAGCTTCTGTCACCTCTACCGATTGCCCGTTCGGCTGCGACAACATCGCGACAGCCCCGCACGTCACCCCAGCGTGTGACCCTCGGACTTGTCGCCAGGTCAAGGGTGCCGAAGCCCGATCTGGCTGCCACAACGACGACAATGCTCGGCCGGTCGACCGGCCGAGCATTGAGTGCGTATGCGTGGTCAGATGAGCCAGCGGTTCTTCTGCACGAAGGGCAGCTTGGCCCACTGCCGCCCGAGGCCCCAGGTGTTGCCGGCGTAGGTGAGGGCGAACACGACGGCGCTGACGGCGTAGATGAAGTGGTAGTCGGTGACCGGGTTGCTCGAGCCGCTCGGCTCGCCGGCGCTGGTGTGCTGAGCAAGCGGCCATTCGGCGGCCCACATCATGGCCATCATCGCGACCGCGGCGCCGGCGGCGATGCGCATCCCGATCCCGAGGATCAGCGCGACGCCGATACCGAGCAGCCCGAGCATGAACGCCCAGTTGGCCCAGGTGTCGCCGGCGATGCTGTGGAAGAAGCCCTGCAAGGGGCCCACCTCGACGCTGGACAAGAAGCCCTTGGTCGGCGAGCCGCCGTTGATCCAGGCCCGGGCGTCCGGAGTCGAGTAGCCGAAGCCGAACGTCTTGTCCAGGAAGGCCCACACGAACACGAACCCGGTGGAAATCCGCAGCACGGCGAGCGCGCGGGCAGCGGTCTTGGTGAGCATGGAACCGGGCGCCTCAACGTGCTCGAGGGTGCGCCGCGTGGCTCCGGCCGGTGATGGTCATCGTTCCTCCTCTATAGCTCTCTGTGGCCATGACTCTTCTCCGTCGCAGACGTTGACACCCGGGCCTAAACACCTGACTCCGGCAGGACCAAGGTCCCCTTCATGCGGCGCGAGCGAGCTGGCGGGCATCGTCGTCGATCGCCCGGAGCGCGTTGTCGTCCAGTTGGTGATCGATGCGCATGCGCGTCACCAGGACGTCGATCGGATCGGCGGACTCGTCGAGCCTTACCAGAACAGCTCGGGCGCAATCGCCGGTGCGGACCGCGCCGAGCGCTTGTTGAACGGCGGACAAGAGGTCTTCGACATCGAGGCTGTTCACGGCTTCACGAGCCGTTTCGTCGCCTGCGGACGTCCGCTCGATGCTGATCGAGACGTGCCTCGTCGGTTCCGGAGAACTTCGACCCGCCGGTCGAGATACAAGGATGGCGAAGAGCCCGGTCGGCGGGTGGAACGGTGTCGTAACGACTTCGTCGAGCGGCCCGAGGGCCACAGATACTGCCACGTTGACGGCTTCCTCGCCGAGCCGGCACGTGAGTCCACCCGGCACGGTGACGTTGCGTTCGGCAAGGTGGCGGGTCAACAGCAAGTGGTGGAGCAGCGCTGTGCGTTCAGCGGCCGAGCGTCTTCGGTGACAGTTGAGCGGCATCAAGCACCTCCAGGAGGGCAGGGCAGGCGGCAGGCCGCCGAGGCAAGCCGAGCCCTCCCGCCAGACTTTGCCTGGACTTGCGGTACTGGCCAGAGTCTTTGGTCCCGGCACGGGCAATGACTACAGAGGGGACCAAAGTCCCTGGTCGCGACCCCCGTCATGGGGTGTGCTGAAGGGTAGACAAACCCTTCGGGGAGGCCGCCATGAGTGATCTCGACAGACACCGTGTGCAACAGGAAAGCCGCCGCGTCGCGGGCTTGGGGGCCACGACGCACTACAGCGAAACGATCAACCGATATCTCGGTATCGCGAGCTACGCAGCGGAGAGGCCGGCCGAGCCGATCACGACGGCGCGAGTTGTGGCCACCGCAACCGTCCTCGTCGCCGTCGATGACACACCGGCGAGCTACACCGCAGTGGATCATGCCGCCATTGAGGCTGAACTGCACGGCTGGAACCTGCGGCTGTTCCACGTTCAGCACCCGAGCGGCCTGCATCAGCCATCCCGCGATGACGGTGCACGTCTGCTGGAACAGTTGACAGACAGAGTCCATGCCTGCGCGCCGTCGGTGGCGGTGACGAGCCGCCTTGCTGTGGGTTCGCCCGCATCGCTGCTGCTATCCGCCGCCCGTGACACAAACCTTGTGGTGGTCGGTCACCGGCACGGACCCGTCAGCGCTGCCTTCGGACGCAGCGTCGGCGACCGGGTCGCCGCGCATCACAACGGGGTAGTCATGGTGGTCCGGATGCCGGGCTGGCCGGCCGGCCACGAGTTCGGCAAGCTGCCGCTCGTCGTCGGCATCGATCCGGCGCGTTCCGAAACGCCCGCCGTGGAGTTCGCACTTCGGGAGGGCGCTGCGCGCGGATGCGAGGTCGTGATGCTGCACGCCGACAAGGACGCCACACCCGCCGCCCGGACAGAGACGATCGGCGGCGTCCTGGTCCACCACCGCACCGTCGCTGACGATCCGGTTGCTGTCCTGCTCGAGACCTCGAGCAAGGCTGCCGCCCTCGTCGTCGGTCGCCGTGCCCCGGGAGGGCCGCCCGGATCGTTGCTCGGCTGGGTCAGCCGGGCCATGGTCCAGCGAGCCTCCTGCCCCGTGTTCCTGGTCGGGTGAGCGGATCCGTCGTCACCCCAGCGGAACGAGATGTCAGCATCCTGCCGGCGGCCAATGGACCGCCGGCAGGTCGTCATGGGCGCCTTGCGCTTGGCGACAGGACGAAGGTCCCGTGCCCGCCGGGACCGACCGGCCCTGCCCGCGAGCTGGTCCGATGCCGACGCTGAACCCATGGAACAGACGCTGGCAGTGCCGGAGCCGGTCGACGAACGCCTACCGCCGCCGGAACTCTTCCGAGACTTGCGTACGTCGGTCACTGGCCTAGGTCCACGCGAGGCAGCGCGCCGGCTGACGGTGTACGGCCCGAACGAACTGTCCCGTCGCACGCATGCCCGATGGCCGGCTCAACTGCTGGCGCAGTTCACGCAGCCGCTTGCCGCGTTGCTCATGGTCGCCGCCGTCTTGGCCTGGGTGGGTGGCACGCCCTCGCTCGCCGTCGCCGTCGTAGCGGTCATCCTGCTGAACGCGGCGTTCGCGTTCGTGCAAGAGATGCAAGCGGAGAAGGCCGTGGAGGCGCTGGCTGCCTACTTACCGGCCAATGCCAGGGTCGTGCGCGACGGAGTACCCGTTGAGGTGCCTGCGCGGGAACTCGTCCCGGGTGACGTCGTCATCATCGGTGAGGGCGACCGGATCTGCGCCGATGCCAAGCTGATCGACGGCGATCTGACTGTCGACATGTCCGCGCTCAACGGCGAATCCATGCCGGCCGACCGGCACGCCGACGCCGGCGCGGTACCCGGCCCGCTGCTCGAAGCGCAGGCGCTGATCTTCAGCGGTACGGCCTGCACGGCCGGCCAGGCTTACGCGGTGGTGATCCGCACCGGCATGCACAGTGAGATCGGCCGGATCGCGGCACTCTCGCAACGAGGACGCCCCGAGGCCAGCCCACTGGAGCGTCAGGTGCGGCGTGCGACATGGATCATCGCGGCCGTGGCGGTGGTGGCCGGCGCGGCGTTCCTGCCGATCGGGGTAGTCGCCGGACTGGGATGGGCCGCCGCGATCAGCTTCTCGATCGGCCTCATCGTCGCCAACGTCCCCGAAGGCCTTCTGCCCACGATCACCCTGGCGCTGGCCGGTGGCGTCCGGGAGCTGGCCCGCAACGGTGCAGTGGTCAAACGGCTCTCGGCCGTGGAGACACTCGGCTCCACGACGGTCATCTGCACCGACAAGACCGGCACACTCACCGAAAATCGGATGCGGGTCACCCGGCTGTGGTTGTACGGCCGGGAGCTCGAAGCGGCGACTGCAGCGGGGGACCCGGGGGCCGTACGGCTCGCCCGCGGGGCGGCGCTGTGCACGACTGCCGCCGGCGACGGCAAGGGAGACCCGACTGAACTCGCCCTTCTACGACTCGCCGAAGAACTCGGTACACCGGTTCGGCCCGGAGACCGTGACCACGATCGGCGGCATCTGTACGCCTTCGACGGTCGCCTCAAGCGCATGGCCACCGTCGAGGGCCACGATTTGCACGTGAACGGCGCTGTCGAGTCGGTCTTGCCGTTGTGCACGAAGATCGTCGACGCTGACGGATCGGCGGCTGACCTGTCCTCGGGGATACGCGCCGAGCTGGCATCGACCGTCGACCGGTATGCCTCGGCCGGGCTGCGCGTACTCGCCATCGCCTACCGCGATGTGGTCGAAGACCCGCCAGAGATCCGGGCGGCCGCGGAATCCGACCTGACGCTCCTCGGCCTGGTCGCGATGGTTGATCCGCCGCGGCCCCAAGTTGCGGCGGCTGTCACCGCCGCGCACCAGGCCGGCATCCGGATCCACGTCATCACCGGTGACTACGGCCCGACCGCGGCCGAGATCGCTCGTCAGGTCGGCCTTCCCGGCAACCGGATCGTCACGGGCGCCGACGTGGACGCGATGAGCGACGCCGAGCTGGACCGCCTGCTCGCCGAACCTAACGAGATCGTCTTCGCACGGTCCTCGCCGGAGGGCAAGCTGCGGATCTGCGAGGCGCTGCGAGCGAACGGTCAAATCGTCGCCATGACCGGCGACGGCGTCAACGACGCACCGGCCCTGCGCCACGCGGACATCGGCGTAGCGATGGGCAGATCCGGTACGGACGTCGCCCGAGAGGCCGCGACCATGGTCCTGACCGACGACAACTTCGCGACAATCGTGCGGGCCGTCGACGCGGGGCGCCGCGTCTTCGATAACGTCCGCAAGTTCGTGCTGTACATCTTCGCCCACGCCGTACCCGAGGTCGTGCCGTTCCTGATCTTTGCGTTGTCCGGCGGCGCGATTCCCCTGCCGTTGACCGTGCTGCAGATTCTCGCGATCGACCTGGGCACGGAGACACTGCCGGCGCTGGCACTGGGCCGTGAACGCGCCGAGCCCGGGCTGATGGACCGCCCGCCCCGCTCGCCGCGAGCCGGCGTCATCGACCGCCGGCTCCTGCTGCGGGCGTGGGGGCTGCTCGGCGTGGTCTCCGCTGCACTCGTGATGGCGGGATTCTTCAGTGTCCTGTGGCGTGCCGGGTGGCATCCGGGTGACCCGATCGGCGCCGGGACTGCCCTGCACCACGCCTATCAGCAAGCCACCACGATGACGTTCGCCGGAATCGTCGCCTGTCAGATCGGCACCGCGTTCGCCGCCCGCACCGATCATGCTTCCCTGCGGTCGATCGGGCTGTGGACCAACAAACTGCTGCTGGCCGGCATTGCCTTCGAATTGATATTCGCGGCCGCTCTGATCTATCTCCCACCGCTGCAGTCGATCTTCGGCACAACCGGGCTGAGCCTCGACCAGATCGCTTTCCTGCTGCCGATGCCGCTGCTGGTATGGGGCGTGGACGAGCTGTATCGGATGAGGTTGAGGCGTCGCAAGCGGTCCCGGACGCCCGGGTCCTTCGGCACTGCCGCGGACGCGGCCGGCACACGAGGCTGAAGGTACGAACAAGGGTGGGAGGACAATGATGACCTATCGCATCGCCATCAACGGATTCGGCCGGATCGGCCGCAACTACCTGCGCCGGCTGACCGACAAGAAGCTCGCCAACGCCGGGCTCGAAGTGGTCGCGATCAACGACCTGTACAACGCCGCGACGCTGGCGCACCTGCTGGAGTACGACTCGGCGTTCGGTCGCCTCGACGCCGAGGTCGGGTACGACGACGACAAGCTGACCGTCGGCTGGCACACCATCCCCACCTTCGCCGAGCGTAGCCCCGACGCGCTGCCCTGGGGCGACCTCGGCGTCGACCTGGTCATCGAGTCCACCGGCAAGCTGCGCACCCGCGACGACGTCGCGCTGCACCTCAAGGCCGGCGCCGGACGAGTGCTCATCTCCTCACCGGGCAAAGGCGTCGACGCGACGCTCGTGCCGGGCGTGAACGCCGACACCTACGACCCGGAGCAGCACCAGATCGTGTCCGCCGCGTCGTGCACGACCAACTGCGTCGCCCCGCTGCTCAAGGTTCTGCACGAGGCCTTCACGGTCGAGCGCGGCTACCTGACCACGGTGCACGCGTACACCAACGACCAGAACGTCCTCGACGCGCCGCACAAGGACCCGCGCCGCGCCCGCGCCGCCGCGGTCAACATCATCCCGACCAGCACCGGCGCTGCGAAGGCCGTCGGCCTGGTGCTGCCCGAGCTGGCCGGCCGGCTGGACGGAGTGGCCCTGCGGGTGCCGGTGATCGACGGCTCGATCAGCGACCTGACGCTCGAGTTCGCCACGGAGGTCACGGCCGCAAGCATCAACGAGGCCGTCGCCGCCGCGTCGTCTGCCGGACAGCCGATGCACGGCATCATCCGCTACACCGAGGCTCCACTGGTCTCGACCGACATCGTCGGCGACCCGGCATCGTGCGTCTTCGACGCGGGGCTGACGCAGGCCCAGGGCCGGCTGGCCAAGGTGTTCGGCTGGTACGACAACGAGTGGGGCTACACCAACCGCCTCGTCGACCTCACCCTGCAGATGGCCGGGCGGTGACGTCATGCGCGTCAGGGACATCATGTCCAGCCTCGTGCATACCGTCGTGCAGACCGCTTCGGTGGAAAGCGCCGCGCAGCTGATGGCCGGCAAGGCCGTCACCGCGCTGCCCGTGGTTGATGGTGATGGGCAGCTGGTCGGCATGGTCAGCGAGAGCGACCTGCTGTGGCATCGGGTCCCGATGGACCCGACGGCCCACGTGCGGCGCATCCCGGCCACCGACCCGGCCGAGCGGCCCGGGATGGTGTCCGAGGTGATGTCGCCGTACCCGGTGACCACCTGGCCGGACGCGGACGTCGCGGAGGTCGCCGAAGTAATGCTGGAGAAGGATGTGCGCAGCATCCCGGTGCTCGACGACCGCGCGCTGGTCGGCATCATCAGCCGCCGCGACATCCTTCGGTCGGTGGTGCGCAGCGACGAGGCCATCGCCCGCGAGGTACAGCACCGGCTCGACGAGTACGCCGATAGCCGGCAACTCTGGACAGTCACCGTCGATGGCGGGATCGCCACGGTGACCGGCGAATACGCCAACGACACCGAGCAGGCCGTAGTGACAGTGCTGGCGCGCACCGTGCCCGGTGTAGCAGCGGTGCGCACCGAAGCTTCGGTGTCATGAGCGGTGGGAAGGTGCGATCAGGGCTGCTCGATTACGGGCGGCCCTGATCGGCCTTAAGCGGCGGTGCCGGGGCGAACAATGACAGCAAGTCGCCGATTCGCCGATCCGCCTCTGCCGGGTGGCGGAAACGGCCGGCCGGGTTGACGGTGTAGCGGTTGCGGCGTCCCACGCGGGTGTGCTCGAGGTAGCCGGCCTGCTCGAGGTCCGCCACAATCGCCTGCGCCGCCCGCTCGGTGATGCCCACGGTCTCGGCAACCTCGCGGAGCCGGGCATCCGGGTCGCGGGCGATGGCCAGCAACACGTGCGCGTGGTTGGTCAGGAACGTCCAAGCCGGCATCCGTACGCCTCCCCTTGTCGTACGAACCATACTTCGTGAATAATGGTTCGTAGTTCGAGGGGGAGTACCCGATGTGCGGCGCGGCGCCGTCAATACGGACCCGGCCATCCGGGGCCCGGTGACGCGGCCACCAGTGTGGTGGTTCGGGGAGACCGTCGACCAGTGACGCCGGCCCACGCGGCCGGCCTGGTCGGAGGGAGCTCCATATGTCCGTGCCCTGGTGGGCTTGGGTCCTGGTGATGGGTTTGGTCGCGGTGATGCTGGCGGTCGACCTGTTCCTGCATCGCGACAACCACGTGATCGGGTTCCGGGAGGCAGCGACGTGGTCGGCCGTCTGGATCGGTGCCGGTCTGATGTTCGGTGCGCTGCTGTGGTGGTGGCAGGGCGCCGACGTTGCCGGCACCTATTACGCCGGCTATCTGATCGAGAAGGCTCTGTCCATCGACAATGTCTTCGTCTTCGCGTTGATCTTCTCGGCCTTCGCGGTGCCGCCCGCGCTGCAACACAAGGTGCTGTTCTGGGGCGTCGTCGGCGCACTGATGATGCGGCTGGTGTTCATCTTCGTCGGCGCGGAGCTGCTCGAGACGTTCTTCTGGACGGCGTACGTCTTCGGCGCCTTCCTCGTCTACACCGGTTACCGGATGGCGTTTCGCCACGGCGAGCAGAGCCCACCGGAGCGCAACCCCGTCGTCCGCCTCGTGCGCCGTGTCGTGCCGACCGACCCGGCCTACCACGGCGACCGGTTCTTCACCCGCATCGACGGCCGCCGCGTGGCCACCCTGCTGTTCGTCGTGCTGATCGCCGTCGAGGCCACCGATCTGATCTTCGCCATCGACTCGGTCGCCGCGGTCCTGGCCATCACCACGAGCACGTTCATCGTCTGGACGGCGAATGCCTTCGCCATCCTGGGCCTGCGCAGCCTGTACTTCTGCCTGGCTGGTCTGCTGCGCCGGTTCGTGCACCTGCACTACGGCCTGGCCGTGCTGCTGGCCTTCGCCGGCGTCAAACTCATCCTTTCCGAGACGCCGGTCGGCAAGCTCCCGATTCCGCTGACCCTCGGCGTCATCGTCGGGACGATCGCCGTGTCCATCGTCTGGAGTTTGCGCAGCACGCTGGCGAACGCGCTTGAATTCCTGAGAATGGTGGGCGGCGCTGCGGCGCCGCCCACCAGACTTCACTACTTGCCGTGGACCACGGCCACGGTGCAGGCAGAGTGGCGCAGCAAATGCTGGCTGACCGAACCGAGCAGCATGCCCAGCGTTGCTCCGCGTCCCCGCGTCCCGACGACCAGCAGTTGGGCGCTCTTACTGGCTTCGACCAGGGCCGCCGCCGGGTGCTCCACCACAGCGTCGGTCGAGACGTTCAGCTGCGGGTACTTCTCGCGCCAGCCGGCGACGAGCTCGTCGAACGGGCGACGTTCGTCCGCGGTCACGGCTCGGGTCACCAATGGCGTCTCTTCCCACAGCCCGGTCACCGGCGCCCACGCACGGATCACGCGCAGGTCGACGTTGCGGGCGACGGCCTGCTCGACGGCGAAGCCGAGCGCGAGCTGCGCCGACGCGGAGTCGTCGACGCCGACCACGATCGGCGCGTCCGCGGCCGGGGTGCCGCGGACCACGATGACGGGGCACTCAGCGTGCGCACTGACCGCGACGCTGACCGAGCCGAGCAGGCCGGTCACTGCGCTGTGCCCGCGGCAGCCCAGCACGATCAGACCTGCGTCGGCGGAGCGGCCGATGAGCTCGAGCGCGGCGCTGTTGCTGACGATCGCGATGTGGGTGTGCACGGACGGGTGGGTCTGCTTCGCCGCGGCGACGGCCTCGTGCAGCGCGCCCTTGATGGCACGGTCGGTTTCACCGTCCGGCCAGACGGACGGAGCGGGGATCGTGGAGGTCGCCGGCAGCCAGGTGGGCCACTCGTAGGCGTACAGGAACTCCACCGCTGCTCCGGTGCGGGCGGCTTCGTCGAGTGCCCACTGAGCGGCTGCCTTGGCGTCGGGGGAATGGTCGTAGCCGACGACGATTCTTCGGGCGGTCATGATGGCGTCTCCTCTCGGGAGGGGTCGGCCGGACGCAGGGCGCGAAGCATCGGGTCCGGCTCGGCGCCGGTCGGCGCCAGCCGTAGCTTCGCGTCGACGGCGACGACGCCGTCGGGTCCGGCGAGTACGGGGTTGAGGTCAAGCTCGGCGACCTCGGCGAAGTCCTCAGCCAACCGGCCGAGGCGCAGAAGAAGGTTTTCGAGCGCGGCCGTGTCGATCGGCGCCGACCCGCGGTAGCCGGTGAGCAGCGGCGCGGCGCGCAGGCTGCGCCACATCCGGCCGGCGTCGAGGTCGGTCATCGGGACGAGTTGCAACGCGCGGTCACCGAGCAGGTCGGTGTGCACGCCGCCGAGGCCGAGCAGGACGACCGATCCGAACAGCGGATCATGAACGACACCGGCTACCAGCTCGACCGGTGCGGACACCTGCCGCTGCACCAGCACCCCGGCTCCGGCCCGGCCGGCCGCGGCGACCGCGTCGAACGCGTCGTGGACCTCTTCGGGACTGGTCAGGCCGAGTCGTACACCGCCGGTGTCGGACTTGTGGACCACGGCCGGATCGGCGGACTTGAGCACCACCGGGTAGCCGAGTCGGTTCGCGGTAGTGACAGCGGCAACCCGGGAGGTCACCGTCGCCGCGGGAAGGACGTTGATGCCGTAGGCGCCGAGGATTTCGGCGGTTTCTTTGTACGGCTGCCAGCCGCCACCGCCTGCCAGCGCTCGGTCTACGGCCGCACCTGCGGAAGCGGCGTCGATTCCGGTGATGTCAGGGCGGCGGCCGAGAGGTTGCCGTCGCCAGTCGGCGTACCTGGCGGCGTGCCCGAGTGCCCGCACCGCCCTTTCCGGCGATTCGTAGACGGGTGCGCCACGCATGCCGATGCGCGTGACCGCTTCCTCGCCGCCGATCACCACCGCCGCGACCGGCAGGTCGGCGTGCTGATCCACCACTTTGCCCAGAGCGGCGATGATCTCAGCGGGATCGTTGGCCCGTGTACCGATGACGATCAGCAGCAGCATGTCGGCCTCGCCGCTGTCGGCGAACGCGGTCGCGACTGCGGCGAACGCAGCGGGGGTGGCGCCGGCGCCGAGATCGATAGGGTTGCCGTGCCCGGTGAGCGGTGGCACGGTCAGGCTGGCGACCTCCGCGGCGTCGGCGGCCAGCACATTCAACCCTCCGGCGTTGCTGACGACGGCCAAACGCGGGCCGGCCGGTAACGGCTGGTCGGTGAGCATCCGCGCGGCGTCGATCAGGTCACCGAGGTTGTCCGGGCGGATCACACCGGCCTGGGCGAAGAGCGCATCCACGGTTGCAGTGGGCGCCGCGGCCGCTGCCGTGTGGGAGGCGCCGGCCCGGCGTCCGGCATCCGAGCGGCCACTCTTGAGGGCGAGCACCGGCTTGCGGCGTCCCAGGGCGCGCACCGTACGGGCGAACTTGCGGGGATTGCCGAACGATTCGAGGTAGAGCGCCACGGCACGGGTGGCCGGGTCGTCGTACCAGTAGGCGATGAGGTCGTTGCCGCTGACGTCCGCCTTGTTGCCGAGCGACACGAACGTGGAGATGCCGAGGTCCTGCTCGAGCAGGGCGATGCCGACTGCGCCGGACTGGGCCGCGACCGCGAGGCTGCCCGTCGCCGGAACGTGCGGCGCGAAGCCGGCGTCGAGCCTGATCGAAGGGTCGGTGTTGATGACACCGAGGCAGTTCGGCCCGATCAGTCTGATGCCATGCCCGCGAGCGAGCCGGATGAGGTCATGTTGGCGTTGGCGGCCGTCCGGCCCGTCCTCGGAGAATCCGGCGCTGAGCACGACCGCGCCGCGGACGCCGATCTTCGCGCCGTCGGCGAGCACTCCGGCAACCTGATCCGCGGGTACAGCTATGACCAGAAGGTCGGTCGGTGCCGGGAGGTCACGTACCGAGCGGCAGGCGGGGATACCTTCCGGCGCCGCGCCGCTGTGGTTGACCGCGTACAGGCTCCCGGTGAAGCCGTACTCGCGAATCGCCCGCAGCGTCTCGTAGCCGACTCCGCCGGGTCGGTGGCCTGCGCCGACGACCGCAACCGAGGTGGGTGACAGCACCGCGCGCAGTGACGCCCGTTCCGCCGCTCGGTCTCGCGCGTCGACTGCCTGCCCCACGGTTTCCTCGTCGCGGACGGCAAGGCCTACGTCCACGATCCCGGCGTCGAGCCGCGACCACGAGTCCGGGCTCAGGTCGCGGGTCACGCGCAACATCGCGGTGTTGCCCGGCAGTACCTCGCCGACCAGTTCCTCGATGCCGTGGCGGCGCGCCCGGGCGGCGAGGTGCTCCAGCAGCAAGGTGCCGATTCCACGGCCGCACTGCGCGTCCGCGACGAAGACCGCGAACTCGGCACGCCGCCCATCTCGATGCGGAGAACCGCACGAAGCGACTCCGACCAGCGCGTCACCCTCGGCGGCCAGCATCGCAACGTGGCCGTCGGACTCCGGCGCGCATAGCCGGTCCACCTCAGCGGCGAGACTGGCCGAACTCGGTGCGGCGAAGAACCGCAGCCGTAGGCTCTCCTCGCTCGCTTTGTCGTACAGCCTGGTCAGGCCGTCTCGGTCGCCCGGCTGGACCGGCCGGATCGTGACGATCCCACCGTCGGCGGTCAGAGCGTCTACTGCGTCGAGTGCAAGATCGGCGGTCATAACCTGCTCCTCAGGCCGGTTGCGGCCGGACGATATAGACCGGGCAGGCAGCGTGGTGCAGCAGCTGCAAGGTCGTCGAGCCCAGCAATGCGCCGGCGAGCGGCCCATGGCCGCGGTTGCCGACCACCACCAGGCGGGCATGCCGGGAAGCCCGCTCCAGGGCAAAGGAGGCGCTCTCGTGGGTCACTACCGTCTCGACCGGCACATCCGGGAACTTCGCGCGCCACGGGGCGACCTGTTCCTCGAAGCGCTGCCGTTCAGCTGCGTCCTGCTCGGGCGTGTCGACCGTCGGCGGTGCCACGTCGGAAAGCCAGAGCGGAATCACCGGAAGATAGGTACGGACGAGATTCAGCGAGCAGCCGTGCTCGTTCGCCGCGGTGAACGCAGTTTCCAACACCATGTCCGCTGCGGGCGAGTCGTCGACACCGACGGCGATCGGACCGTCGACGGCTTCGGCCGGTCCGCGCACCACTACCACCGGGCACGAAGCATGCGTGGCGACGCGCTGGCTCACCGAGCCGAGCAGCAGGCCGGCGAAGCCGCCACGACCACGGCTGCCCAGCACCAGCAAGTCCGCACCCTGGGACACCTCGAGCAGCCGCGGGGCGGCGTTCCCGATCAGAGTGTCGGTCTGCACGGTGATACCCGGTGCGACGTCCCGGGCTCGATCCCACGCCGCGGCCACGATCGCCTCGGCGATCTTTCGGGCGAGGTCGACGAACTCGCTCCCGATGGTGTAGCGGGCGCCCTGCCATTCCCAATCGAAGGCGTGCACGATACGCAGTGGCACATGGCGGCGGTCAGCTTCCTGAGCCGCCCAGTCGACGGCGTTGTTGCTCGGGTCGGTGCCGTCTGTACCGACGACGATGCCCCTGATGGTCATGGCCCGTACCCCTTTCGGTCTCAGCTTTCAGCGTGAGATTTGTCGATGAAATGCGGCAGGGCGGCAGGTCCCCGTCCGGCGGGCCGGAAGTCCCGTATCCAGCGATGCACGACAAGCAGCGCAAGCCCAGGAATCACGGCAACGGCAGCGCAGGCCAGCAACTGCGGCCAGGTCAGCGCTTCTGTGCCGAGCAACGTGCGCAACGGTGGCGCCAGTACACCGGCGACCTGCAAGACACCGGACAGGGCGACGGCTGCGACCAAGGACCAGTTACGCGGCGCACCCGGTACGGCCTTGGCCCGCACGGCGAGGGCGACGCCGAGCTGGGCCAGACCGAGCACGACGAACATGACCGACTGCCATGGCAGGTCCCTTTGCTGGGCGAACACTCCGGACGCCAGGACCACCGTTGCCAGGCAGACGCCGCCCGCCAGCACACTCGCCAGCAGTCCGTCACCGAGTACCGACTCCTGCGGCGAGCGGGGCTTACGCTGCAATACATCGGCTTCGGCCGGCTCGGCGCCGAGCGCCACACCTGGGATGCCGTGTGTCAGCAGGTTGATCCAGAGCAGCTGCCCCGGCAGCAGCGCCACGGGCATGCCGAGCAACGGACCAGCGAGCATGACGAGCAACTCGGCGATGCCGCCGGACAGCGCGTAGCGCAGGAATCTGCGGATGTTGTCGTAGATCCGGCGGCCCTCGCCGATGGCATCGGCCACCGTGCCCAAGTTGTCGTCGACCAGCACCAGCTCGGCGGCCTGCCGGGCGACCTCTGTTCCGCCGCCCATGGCGATGCCGATGTCGGCGCGACGCAGTGCGGGGGCATCGTTGACGCCGTCGCCGGTCATCGCGACTACCTCGCCGCGCTGCTGAAGGCCGGCGATGATGTCGAGCTTCTGCTCCGGCTGCGTTCGGGCGTACACCCGGGCGTGTTCGATGTCGTCGGCGCTCAGCGGACCGGCGTCGCCGACGGAGACGCGTTCGCCCGGCCGGAGGATGCCGAGCTGGGCGCCGATCGCCGCTGCGGTTGCGGGGTGGTCGCCGGTTATCAACAGCAGACGTACGCCTGAGGCTTCGAACGCCTCTGCGGTCGTCCGTGCGTTCGCCCGCAGTGGATCGCCGATGCCGACCAGCCCGACAGGTTGCAGCGGGGGAGGGTTGGCCGGGTCCGGCTGAGTGGCGGTGATCGCTGTCGCGAGGGCCAGCACCCTCAGTCCGTCTGCGGCGAGATCAGCCGCAGCGCCGCGCAGGTCGGCGTCTGTCTCCGGATCCAGGACGCTTTCGGGCGCTCCTTTGCGCACCACCAGGTAGGTGCCATCGCGCAGATGGTGAACAGTCGTCATTTGCCGAGTCGCCTGGTCGAAGGGATGCTCGGCAGTACGGGGCGAGTCGGCTCGTTCAGCGGTGATGTCTAGACCGCATCGGGCAGCGAAGGTGACAAGCGCGGCTTCCATCGGGTCACCGGCCGCGGTCCACTCGGATCGCTGCTCGCCGGGTGCGACAAGATCCGCGTCGTTGCAGAGCAGGCCGGCGCGGGCGATCAGGCGCAGCGTTTCCTGGTCGTCGGGCGATCCCTCACCCACGTGGACCTCACCGTCCGGTGCGTAGCCGGCGCCGGTGATCACGTACCGGGCGCCACTGGCAGTGACGGCCTGCTGGACCGACATGCGGTTCTGGGTCAGGGTGCCGGTCTTGTCGGAGGCGATGACGGTGACCGAGCCGAGCGTTTCCACCGCGTGCAGCTTGCGGGGTATCGCCCTGGTGCGGGCCATCCGCCGGGCGCCCAGCGCTAAGGCGAGCGTCACCACGGCCGGCAAGCTCTCCGGCACAGCCGCGACGACGAGACTTACTGCGGTGATGGCCATCCGGGCCAGGGGTTCACCGGCGAGCACGCCGACAGCGAAGACGACGGCGGACACCGCGATCGCGGTGATACCCAGAACGCGCCCGAGGCTCGCGATGCGCCGCTGCAGCGGGGTCGGTGCCGGCTTCGTACGAGAGACCAGAGCCGCGATCCGGCCCAGCGAGCTCGAGGCCCCGGTCCGCATGACCAAGCCGGCGGCTCGGCCCGTGGTGAGTACAGTGCCCGAGCCTGCCTCTTCCCCCGCCGCCCGGTGCACCGGCACGGACTCGCCGGTCAGCGCCGATTCGTCGAAGGCGGCACGCTGCGCTTCCGTGAGGTGGAGGTCGGCCGGAACGACGTCACCGGCCTCAAGGCGTACGAGATCACCGGACACCAGCTGCGAAGCCGGAAGAACGACATCGTGGCCATCGCGCACGACGCGCGCGGTGGGCGCGGCAAGCTGGTCGAGAGCCGCGATCGCGGAGTCAGCTCGGATTTCCTGCAGCACACCGATCAACGTGTTCAAGGTTACGACGAGCAGGATCACGGCCGTGTCCGGGATGTCGCGAAGGGCCGTCGTGACGACGGCGGCGGCCAGGAGCAGCGCCACCAGCGGGTCCGCCAGCTGCCGGCCGATGCGTCCGGCCAGTCGGCGCGGAGCCGGCGCTGCGACGGTGTTGAGGCCGTCAGCCGCCAAGCGTTCGGTCGCTTCCGCAGTGGTCAAGCCGGTAGGGGCGGTCGGGACGACAGTGGTCTCCACGGCTATTCCTCCCATTGGTGTCAGCTCCACGCTGCGCCATTGAGGACCCGTCCGGCAGGGCCGAAAGCCCCAGCTACGTGGGACCGTCCTCAGCGGGGGACGTCGTGCCGAAGGTGCGGACAACGGGCCCTTCGGCACTGTCGACGCCCGCTGCGTCGAAGCATGGTGAAGGTGTGGCCGGCGACATGTCAGCTGCTCGGAACGGCGGTTCGCCGTGTATCTCTCTGTCCTCCTCGCTGGGCGCCAGACACGAACGCCGGCCACACAGTCGCGATCGGAGGCACGTCATGACGCTCTACGAACTACACGACCCCACCGATGTGCGGGAGACCGACATCGTGGTCGGCGTCGACGGTTCGCCGTCGTCCACAGCGGCTCTGCGCTGGGCCCTTGCCCAGGCCAAGCTCGCGAGCGTACGAGTGCAGGCCGTTGCCGCGTGGGAGTACCCCACTTACTACGGCTGGGCGGGTGCGTATCCCTACGAGGACGTGTCCGTCAGCACCGGAAAGTACCTCGACGAGACGGTCCATCGGGTGATCGACGCCGAGAAGGCGGACGTTGAGGTGTTGCAGAGTGTCGTTCCCGGCAACCCTGCCCAGGCCCTCATAGACGCCTCTGCCCACGCCGCACTTCTCGTGGTCGGTTCCCGGGGGCACGGCGCCTTCGCCGGCGCTCTGCTCGGATCGGTCAGCCAGCACTGCGTACACCACGCGCATTGCCCGGTCGTCGTGGTGCGCGGAAAGAGCTGACGACGTCGGCGCGCCCGTGTCCTCACCCCCCAAGGGTGAGGACACGGGCGCGCCACCCTGAGTGGAGGTATGAAGCGCCGACTTACGCCCGGTTGGCGTCGGCCGGCACGTCGGAGTCGGCGGAGTTCGATCCGGTTGAGTCGCCGCGCTCGATCCGCGCTTCCTCGCCGGGAAAAATGAGGGACTTCCGGCCGTCGTCGAGCCAGCGGACCTCGTACGGCGGAGCCCCATCATCGTGCCGGACGGCGATGACTGTTCCGACACGGCGGCCATCCGCCGTAGAGGTTCCGTCGACGGTGATCCGGTCACCGACTTGAGCGAACATGGCGAACGCCCCTTCCTCGCTGTAGGTGATTGCCCACCGGCTCCGTGCCGAAGGAACAGATGACGCCGTTCGTCGACGGCTGCAGGCGGTTGATCGGTCGGCCGCCTCGTCCGACTGCTGCCTTGCCGCTTCCCGCAATCTGTGCCGTCGTGACAACGATCCCTCGACAGCGTGCAGAGGGTCAGAGGCTTTGGCCCAGCCTGAGGGTGGCACTCGGCCTTCCACTGAGGTGCCGTGAACCGCCCGAGTCTCACGACCGCAGGGCTTCCCCGTACCGCGTTCGGTGCGGGGAAGCGGTTGGCGATCACACGCCGGCCGTAACCGGCGGTATCGGCTGGGGAACCGGACCGATCGGCGGTGGCGGACCGTTGTGCCGAAGGCCGAGACCCCATCCGCCGAGCACGATCAGGCCGATGGCCAGCATGGCGAGGATGCCGCCCAGGGCGAGCAGGCCGCCTCCCCAAGCGGCCGAGGCCGGGACCTGGAACGCGCCACGGACGTCCGCAGCCACCCCCGGGGAGCCGTCCGCGTTGACAACGACAACGGCGTACTGGCCGTCCACCATGTTCCACTCGAGCGTGGCTTGCGGTCCGGTCGCCGAGGCCACCCAGAACGTCTGGGACGTGGGATCGGTGACCGCGAGGACATCACCGGGGACGCGGTCATAGTCGGGTGTGCCGTCGCTGAGGCCGGTCAGCTCGTCGTGTGCGGTTCCGCTCAGCCAGGCGTCGATCGAGTGCTGCGGGGCGATGCCGATGAACAACGAGCGCCCGTTCGAGGAGACCGCATTCAGCCGTAGTCCGCCGGTGTCGGAGATGCCGCGTGTCCAGGCGTCGGCGTCGGTGATCGTGAGATCCTCCGCTGTGACGGCCGCGGTGGTGCTCGTCAGGTCGACCGCGGGTGAGGTCACGTAGCCGGTGCTGTCGTGCCGGCTGTCCACGGCGAGCAGGATGCCGCCGCCGATCGCCGCTCCGGCCGCCGGGGCCAGGAGCATCACTCCCACCACCAGCGCGATGGCTGAACCGGCCCCGGACCTCGTCTCGGCATGGGCGGCATGCGGCGGCGGGTCACCATCCGGGCCATCGGGCTCCATCCCGCCTTGGTCCAGCCGGAAGGGTGGGTACCGTGGCGTGAGCAGGGTCAGATAAGCCAGGACGCGCAGATTCCACCGGGCGATGCCGATCAGCAGGCGGGCGAGTCCCCGGGGGTAGTGGCCGGTGAACAAGAGGGCGAATCCGGCGATGAGCAGCGCAGCGGAGACCACGCCGATGGGCGCGGCCGTGCGAGCGTCGCCGGCCGCCGGTGACCACGTCGCGGCCCCGTTGAGCGCCCCGATGATCAGGAGGTGCGGGATCGCGAACACCCAGGCCACCAGCGGTAGCCAACGCGGCGGCGGGCCGTCCGTGCTGTCCAGCCGTACGCGTGCCGGGTAGTCGGGCACGTCGGCGAGGGTGAAGGGCGGGTACCGATCTGTGCCGAGCACCTGGTAGCCGTAGTAGCCGACCCGCCAGCTCCAGCGCAGCACTCCCAGGTTGTAAGCGCGGATGGCGACCGGGTAGTGGCCGGTGAACAGCACCGCCAGGTAGGCCACCAGAGTGAGCACCACCAGGCCGGTCCAGAGCACCAGCAGAGCGAGATAGTGCGGGACGAGCAGGATCCACTTGACGAGCCACAGCCAGCGGCTCAGTGGCTCCTCGTGCCTTGCCTCGACCCGCACGGGATAGCGGTTCATGACACCTCCCGAGGCTTTCCTCCAGTTCATCGCCGAGAAACCGTGTCCAACAGGGCCGGAAGCCCTGCGAGCCGCAGGCACAACGGTCAGACGAGACCCGCCCGGCGACGGCGGGCCACAGCCAGCGCGACCAAGGCCCACGCGGCAATCGCCGTGAGGTGGCCCCAGGCGAATCCGGCACCCGTGCCGTCCGGTCGCGTTGCGGTGAGAAGCGCCTGCAGCAGATGCCGCAGCGGGAACAGGTCGGCTAAGGCGGTGAGTTCGCCGGGAAGCGGCTGGTCGCCGACCACGAAGATCTCCGACAGGAAGGACAGCGGTAGGAGCGTCCCGAGGGTTACCGCGACCAGCGACCGCGCCCGCGGTAGGAGGGCAGCCAGGGCAGCGCCCATCGCAGAGAAGCACAGCGAACCCAGAACGGCCGCGAGCAATACGGCGGGCAGGCGCGCCGCGTCAAGGCGTACGCCCAGGAAGCCGATGCCGATGGCGGCGAGAACCGTGCCGCCCAGAAGCGCGGTGAGCAGGGCAACGCACACCCGGCCCGCGACATACGCGCCGAAGGGCAGGGGAGTGCCCAGAAGCCGTTTCAACACGCCGGCGGTACGGGCGGCGACCAAGCCCTCAGGCATGTCGACGTAGGCGGTGACCGCGATGGTGTACGCCGTGAGACCGGCGAACAGGTACTGAGCCATTGCCATGCCATGCACTCGGGCGTCACCGAAGACCGTGGGAAAGAGCGCGAGCAGCATGGCCGGGAAGATCAAGGCGAAGAAGACAGAGAGTGCATCGCGGCGCATGCCGAGGAGCGCGTACGAGATCTGGCCGTGCAGCGCCATGAACGGTGACCTGCGGCCGGGTTCCAGCGGGTTCGAGAGATGCGTGCGCGCCGGGCCGGGTGTTCGCGTCGAGGCCGGTCCGCCGCCGAGCTCGTGGGGCGTCCAGCCGTAGCGGTGTCGTGCGATGAGCACGCCGACGACAGCCCAGACGGCCAGCACGGCCAGGTGTTGCGGGGAGAAGCCTGCACCGGCGCCAGGGCGGAAGGTCTCAGCCGTCGCCAAGGCGAGGTGCTTGAGCGGCAGGAAGGATCCGAGGAGTTCCAACGGCTGCGGCAGGTCCACGTTGACGATGAAGACGTCGGAGACGAAAGCCAGCGGGATGAGGATGCCCTGTGCCAGTGCTTGAGTCGCCGTCACGGTTCTGACCGACGACGCCAGAGCGATGCCCAGAGCGGCGCAGCACGCGATGCCGAGCGCCAGGGTGATCAGCATGGCGGGGACCTTGTTCCACACGATCTCGACGTCGTACGCGAGAACGCCCACGGCCGTCAGCAGCAGCACAGCGGACCCAGCGGCAACCGCCGATGCGCAGATGCGTGCCGCGACCACGGCTGCCGCTGGTATGGGGGCAGCGTGGAGCCGAAGAAGGACGCCGCTCTCGCGCAGCACGGCCGTCTCTACCGCTGTCAACGTGAAGGAGGCCTGAGCGACTCCGAACACTGCGAACGGTGCGACCAGGAACTGCGTCACCGGAACGCCTTCCTCGGTGGTCGCACCGCCCACGATAGTCCCCACGATGATCAGAAAGGCGAGCGGAAACGCCAACGTGAAGAAGGCGGCGAGAGGATTGCGCAGAGAGGCGCGGACCGCATGAGCGGTCATGAGCCTGAACGGCTTCTGCGGCCGGGCAGGGACATGCTCGTCAAGCATGGTCTGCCTCCCCGGTCAGCGCGAGGTAGGCGTCCTCCAGCGTCGGCGGAGCGACCGTGAAGTCGGACAGCTCGATGCGACGGTCCCTCGCCCATTGGATGACCTGCCAGCTGTCCGCTAACGGATCGCGGGACAGGACACGTACGTGATCGCCGTGGATCTTGGGTGGAGCGCTCGTCGCCGGCATCTCGGTTGACGGCGGGGATGGCGGCAGCCGGAAGCTGATGATGGTGGGCAGGCGGCTCTGCGCTCGAAGTTCGTCCGGCGTTCCGACCGTCAGCAGCTGTCCGGCGCCGAGCACACCGACCCGGTCGGCGAGACGCTGCGCCTCCTCCAGATAGTGCGTGGTCAGGAGGATCGTCGTGCCCAGGTCACGCAGTCGCGCCACCAGCTCCCACGCGTGATGTCGAGCGGCCGGGTCGAATCCGGTGGTCGGCTCGTCCAGAAAGAGAAGCTCGGGAGCGCCCGCCAGGCCGAGAGCGAGATCCAGGCGACGCCGCTGGCCGCCGGACAGGCCCTTCACCCGTACCGTCCGTTTGTCCCCGAGCCCGACCAGGTCGATCAGTTCGTCCGGATCGTGCCGGCGAGGAAACAAGCCGCACTGCAGGCGGACCAGCTCTCGGACGGTGAACTCCTCCTCGAATCCCGCGGACTGCAGCACCACTCCGATGCGAGCGCGGTAGGCCGACCCACCCGTCGCTGGATCGAATCCGAGCACGTCGACGGAACCGGAGTCCCGGGCGCGATAGCCCTCGAGAATCTCCACGATGGTTGTCTTGCCGGCGCCGTTCGGGCCCAGCAGGGCGAAGATCTCGCCGTCGCCGACCGAGAAGCTGACCTGGTCGACGGCGTGCACCTGACCGTACGTCTTGGTCAGGCCCTGGACCACGATGCGGTCCGTGTTGCCGCACGCCGGATCGCCCGGCCGCGCTCGATGCGGCCGGGCGACGTTGTGCCTTCGGTGGGTATGCATGGCTTCAGATGAGCCAGCGGTTCTTCTGCACGATGGGCAGGGACGCCCACCACTTGCCCAGCCCCCAGGTGTGACCGGCGTAGGTCAGCGCCAGGACGATGCCGGCGAGGCCGTAGATGATGTGGTAGTCGACGATCGGGTTGGTCGACATGCTCGGCTCTCCGGCGGCCGTCGTGGAGTCCAGCGGCCACTCGGCGGCCCACATCAGGGCCATCATGAGGGCGCCGGCTCCGGCGGCGAGGCGCATGCCGATACCGAGGACCAAGGCCAGGCCGATGGCGAGCAGGCCGAGCATGAACAGCCAGTTGGCCCAGGGGGCGCCGGCGATGTTGTGGAAGAACGTCTGCAGCCAGCCGGGGCCGACCTCGACGCCGGACAGAAAACCCTTGGTGGGGGAGCCGCCGTTGATCCAGGCGCGCTCCGAGGTGGTGGCGAAGCCCCACCCGAACAGCTTGTCGAAGAACGCCCACAGGAAGACGAAGCCGGTGGAGATGCGCAGCACTGCCAGCGACCTCGCGGCGGTCGTGGTGAGCATTGAGCCGGGAGCCTCGACGCGTTCCAGGTGAGTGGCTGAGCCCCGGCCGATGGTTGTCATGGTGTCCTCCTTCATCGATGTCTGTACCTCGAGACTGCGCCGGTCATGGATGTGAGTCGTGAGGCCATGTACCTGACCTGCGCGGGACGAAGGTCCTGGCACGGTCAACGGGGGTGATGGGTTCGAGGTGGCCAGATCGCGTTCCGGGACGAATGGCCCGGCCTGTGGTGCCTACAGGCCGTGATGCGCATCGCTGTTGGGCGCCTAACTTGCGACTATGCACAGCGACGTATCGACACCTAGGAACCGGCCGGTCGTGGTCGGGGTGAACGGATCACGCATTGGTCCGGCATTGGTCGATCTCGCGGTGACGGAGGCCGCTTTGTACCGGGCTCCGTTGCTCATCACGCACGTCTGGCCCGGCCGGTACGCCGGCGCGTACCGCGGCCATGGCGCCGTGCCCTCACGCGCGGATGCAGAACGGCTGCTCGAGCTGTCGGCCGGCCGGGCCCGTCAGCTCGCTGCGAGCGTGCCGGTCACCACCGAGCTGCTCGACGGCGGAGCCGCCAACCAGCTGGCCGAAACCTCGCGACGCGCCCGCCTGCTCGTCTTAGGTCATCGTGACGAGGTGTACGCCCGTCCGACGTGGGGCTCCACCACCGCTTACCTGGCCCACCAGAGCAGGTGCCCGGTGATGGTCTATCGCGGGGTGGTGCCCGTCGACGGCCCTGTCGTCGTGGCGACCTCGTCCCGGCCGGAGGAGTGTGACGCCACGCTTGGCTATGCCTTCGAGCGTGCCGCTTTGGTGAGCGCGCCGTTGACGGCAATACACATCTGGACCAGGCCTGGCGCCGCGGACGGCATCCCGCCGATCGTCCGGCCGGGAGCGTACGCCGAAGAGCGGGCGGTCGCGGACCAGGCATTGGCCGAAGTGCTGGCCGGTTGGACGGCGCGTTTCCCTGACGTGCCCGTCGAGCGGCTTGTCGTGGGCGACTTCGACATGGCGCTGACCATCGAGCGTGCTCTGCGGCGTGGTCGCCTCATGGTGGCGGGAATCGGGCAGAGTGGCAGCTTCGCTGAGCTGCTCTGCAGCGCGCGTGAGGCGCGCGCTGTCGTGCGGAAGACCAGCCCGACGGTATTGGTTCCGCGCGAGTCTGCACGCCGTGGGAACCCGGTGGTGAGCCTGCAGTACCCCCGCGATCGGGTCTAACGGCCCTACGGAACTCATCGAGCGCCACGACAGTCTGGAACCGAGCCCACCGGTCCTGGCGTACGCCCGGTACGGAGGTTCCCGACGCGGCCGGCTCGACGAGGAGGAGCAATGTCCACCACGATCACACCGCTGGTCCGGGAGGTCCTCCCCGAGTGTGTCCGCACGGCGACGGGCGCACCTTCCCTGCACAACAGCCAGCCGTGGAAATTCCGGATCGAGGGCGCCCGCGTCGATGTGTACGCGGACCCGTCGCGGCGTCTGCACGTGCTGGACCCGCAAGGCAGGGAACAGCTGGTCAGCGTCGGTGCGGCCCTGTTCACCCTGCGCCTCGCGGTCCGGCGCAGCGGCTACCGCTCCGACTACACGCTGTTCCCCGACACCGACGAGCCTGACCTGGTGGCGAGATTGACCGTCACCCGGCCCTCGCCGGTTTCCCCGGCTGCGGAGGCGCTCGCCGCTGCAGTCGCCCATCGGCACACGAACCGATGGCCCTTCGCGCAGATACCGGTTCCCCGCGAGGCGCTGGATCGGCTCCGTGACGCCGCCCGCCGAGAAGGTGCGGTGCTCGCGCTGGCCAACCCCGCCGGCCGCGATGTCGTCCTGCGCCTGGCGCGCGTAGCAGACGAAAGACTCCGTCAACGGCCCGGCTACTGCGAGGAGCTCGCCCGCTGGACCGGAGACCGCGTACGGAACGACGGTGTGCCGCCGGAGGCGATCGGCCCCTGGGACGCGCTGGAATCCGTTCCGGTCCGCGACTTCACCGAGGCGTCAGCCCAGCGCCGGAACGGCGAGGCGTTCGAGCCGTATCCGACGATCCTGGTCCTCGCCACCGAAGGCGACCGGAAAGTCGACTGGGTGCGGGCCGGGCAGGCCCTGCAGCGGACGCTTCTCACCGCCACCTGGCAGGACCTCGCGACGACGCCGATCAGCCAGCCCGTCGAGCTGCCGGCGGTCCGCCGCCTGCTCATCGAGCCCGGCTCGGGGCTGGCGGCCCAGATGGTGCTGCGCGTCGGTTACGGGCGTGCCGTCGAAGGCTCGCCGCGGCGACCTTTGTCCGAGGTGCTCCTGAAGTCCGATCACCGCCGGTCCTGAGCTCTGCGTGCGCAACGACCGGGAGTCGCTGACCCCGGGCAGGTTCTTCGGTGCCGCTTGACCGCGGCGCCTCGAGAGGAGACGCAATGACTGCCGGGGAGATGGTGGACGTCCTCGTGTCCGATGGCCTGCGCGCGCTCGACGAGTACGCGGCCTTCGATCAGGAACAGATCGACCACATCGTCAAGAAGGCGTCCGTGGCAGCCCTCGACCAGCACGCCACGCTCGCCCGGCTCGCCGTCGAGGAGACCGGCCGCGGTGTGTTCGAGGACAAGGCCGTCAAGAATTTGTTCGCCTGCGAGCACGTCACCCACAGCATGGCGAAGCTGCGCACCGTCGGGGTCATCGCCGAGGACGACATCAACGGCATCGTCGAGATCGCCGACCCCGTCGGGGTGATCGCCGGGATCACACCGGTCACCAACCCGACCTCCACGACGATCTTCAAGGCGCTGATGGCGCTGAAAACCCGCAATCCCATCGTCTTCGCATTCCATCCGTCGGCGCAGCAGTGCAGCGCCGAGGCTGCTCGCGTCGTGCGCGACGCCGCCGTCGCCGCCGGCGCCCCACGACACTGTGTCCAGTGGATCGAGCAGCCCTCGGTGGAGAACACCACCGCGCTCATGCACCACCCCGGCATCGCGACGATCCTCGCCACCGGCGGGAACACCATGGTCCGGGCGGCCTACTCCACCGGGAAACCCGCGCTCGGCGTCGGCGCCGGCAACGTGCCCGCGTACGTCGAAGCGAGCGCGAACCTGACCCGCGCCGTCCACGACATCGTGCTGTCCAAGTCGTTCGACAACGGCATGATCTGCGCCTTCGAGCAGGCCGTCATCCTCGACGACGCCATCTACGAGCAAGCCCTCGCCGAGTTCGGCAGACTGCACGCGCACGTCGCTACCCCCGTCGAGAAGAGGCAGCTGGAAAAGTTCATTTTCGGTGTGGCAGCCGACGGCGCAGGCTGCGACGGCGACCGGCTCAACCCGGATGTCGTCGGCCGTACCGCCGCCTGGATCGGCGAGCAGGCCGGCTTCAGCGTGCCACCGCAGACCTCGGTGATCCTCGTCGAGGTCGCCGAGGTCGGCCCGCGGGAGCCGTTGACCCGCGAGAAGCTCGCCCCGGTGCTCGCCGTACTCCGCGCTCCGTCGCGGGACGAGGGCCTGCGCTACGCCGCCGAGATGGTGGAGTTCCACGGTCTCGGCCACAGCGCCGTCATCCACACCGAGGACGACGAGCTGGTCAAGGAGTTCGGCCGCCGAATGAAGGCAGTCCGGATCATCTGGAACTCACCGGCCTCGCAGGGCGGCATCGGCGACATGTACAACGCCTTCCTGCCCTCACTCACGCTCGGATGCGGCAGCTACGGCGGCAACTCCGTGTCGAACAACGTCTCGGCGGTCAACCTGATCAACATCAAGCGGATCGGCCGCCGCACCAACAACCTGCAGTGGTTCAAGGTTCCCTCGAAAATCTACTTCGAGCCGCACGCCATCCGGTACCTCACCGACATGCCCGACGTGCAGCGCGTCACCGTGGTCACCGACGAAACGATGACCCGGCTCGGCTTCGTCGACCGGATCAACCGGGTCCTGCAGAGCCGGCCGAACCAGGTGGCGCTGCAGATCATCGACGACGTCGAGCCTGAGCCACGGATCACTACCGTGGACCGCGGGGCCGCACTGATGCGCTCTTTCCGGCCCGACACGATCATCGCGCTCGGCGGCGGCTCCGCCATGGACGCGGCCAAGGTGATGTGGCTGAAGTACGAGCATCCCGAGGTCGACTTCGACGACATGCGGGAGAAGTTCTTCGACATCCGCAAGCGGGCCTTCGCCTTCCCCGCCCTTGGCGCCTTGGCCCAGCTGGTGTGCATCCCGACCACGTCCGGCACCGGGGCGGAGGTGACCCCGTTCGCCGTCATCACCGACCATGTCACCGGTAAGAAGTACCCGTTGGCCGACTACGCGTTGACACCCACGGTCGCCATCGTCGATCCGCAGCTAACGGCCAGCCTGCCCCGGGCGATCGCGGCGGACAGCGGTTTCGACGCCCTGACGCACGCGATCGAAGCCTACGTCTCGGTCTACGCCAACGACTTCACCGACGGGTTGGCTCTGCACGCCATCCGCCTCATCTTCGCCAACCTCGAGCAGTCCGTGGTGGCCGGCGATGCGAAGGCGCGCGAGCACATGCATAACGCCGGAACCGTCGCGGGTATGGCCTTCGGCAGCGCCTTCCTGGGCATCGTCCATGCCATGTCGCACACCCTCGGGGCGACGTTCCACATAGCGCATGGACGCACCAACGCGGTGCTGTTGCCGCATGTGATCCGCTACAACGGCACGATTCCCTCGAAGCTCTCGGGGTGGCCGAAGTATGAGAGCTACCGTGCGCCCGAGCGGTTCGCCGACATCGCCCGGATGCTCGGCCTGCCCGCCGCGACACCGGCCGACGGAGTCGCGTCGCTCGCGGCTGCCGTCGAGGCCCTACGAGACGCGGTCGGCATCGAATCGTCCTTTGCCAAGCTGGACGTGGATGAAAGCGAGTTCCTGGCCGCTCTGCCCCGGCAGGCCCTCAACGCCTACGAGGATCAGTGCGCACCGGCCAACCCACGGATGCCGATGCTGGAGGACATGCAGCATCTGATGAAGGCCGCCTACTACGGCTGACCGACGTCGTCGCCTCGTGGAATCTGCCACGCGCTCTGGAAGAGGCCGACCATAGTTCTCGGGAGGTGAGGACGATGTTGTTCCTGCTGGTGGCGACCCTGGTTCTCGGGGCAATGTGCGTCCTTCCGTTCATGTACGGCTGGCAAGACGTGGCCGCAACGAAACGCCGAGGAATGACCGAGGACAAGAAAGAATCGGAGAGCAAGCAGCCGTGGCAACCGGAGAGCCTGGAAGGCGTCCTGGTCGCCCAGCTGATGGGCGCCGAGATCACCCTCGGTCAGTACTCGCATGAAATGGCGAAGATTGCCGCTCGAGACGACGAACGCCATCCCCTCTCGATCCCACCGGAGCAAGGTGCCGCCGGGGTGTAGGAGCTGAGGGCCGGCTTCGGTGTGCCGATGAAACGACCGCGTGTCAGTCTGCGATTTGCTGGAGAACCTCGGTGACCGGGCGTCGGGGCGTGGTCGGCGCCGACGGCCCGTACCCCAAGCGGACAACCATCTGCGCGAATCGGCCGGAGCGTCGGTCGGCCAGCACCTCACGGATCGAAGGGATCTCCACCGGCTGACTGATCGGGGTGGTGGACAGGTGCCGCCTGGTCGCGCTGAGCAGTACCCGCTGCAGCGCCTGCCCGGCACAGACCCAACTGGCCGGCTCGTCGCCACTGGTGGTCAGCACTGCAATGGTGGGGTGTCTCTCGAACCGTTCACCCCGCCGCTGGAGCTGCGGGTGGACGATGCCGAAGTCTCGCATCGGCAGCCGTTCCATAGCGTCCCACGGGCCGAACGCGGCGGCCGGCACACCGTCCCGGCGTCGCGCCATGGGGCGGGTCCACCGGCCCATTTCTGCGCGGTAGCCGTCGGAGCTGCGCAATCGACGCTCGGCCTCTCGGCCCAGGCCCGCGATGATGGTGCGGCTCGCGGGGCCGGCGATGGTGAGCTCGGCGCCTTCGTGGTCGGCCGCCGCTCGCAACTCCTCGATCACGTCGGCCGGAACGACTTTCGCCTGGAACGGCTGCCGGTTGGTATGCCGGTGGGCGATGGCATCGGCGAGGCCCGACAATGCCGCGGACGGCTTGGCGAAAGGACCCGGCCGGACGACGGCCACCAGGTCAGGGCGATCGATGTCCGGCAGGATCGCCAGCTCCGGGACCCGGCCGACACTGCGGAGCGCCAGCCTGAGCGTGAATATCGCGGCACCTACGCTGATCAGGAGTTCCCGGCCGTCCGGGTCGAGCACCTCGAGCTGCCGGTCGCGGTCCACGTACACCTCGACCGTCTCGCCTACCAGCCGGAACCGCCACGGTTGGCTGTTGTGCAGCGACGGCGCCAAGGTCGCCGTTCGAACGCACTCGACGAGTTCCGGTGTGGTGAGAACGGATCCGTACATCGCTTCCTCTGCCTTCACGGTAGGACGACTCCGGGTTACCGAGCAGAGCCGTTGGACTCGGATGCGGGTTGGTGTCGATCAGCAGTCGGTGGTCTGTCGAGTCGACGTCGCTCAGACCCGGTGGCCTTCGGGCAGCAGTGCCGCGGCCAGGTCGGCGGCCCAACGGCGGGCGCGGTCGAGCTCGCCATCGGCCAGCGGCCCCTGGGTGCCGTTCACCAGGAAGCTTTCGGCCGGTTGCAGGATCCGACAGCCGAGCCTCCGCAACTGGCGCTGCGCACTTCGTGCCGCGGAGCCCGGAATGAACGACTTGTTGATCTTCGTGTCGAATGCCGCGGCAGCCGTTCCGGTGAGCATCGGTGACACGTCGAGATACTCACGCAAGCCCGGAGCGACGGCTTCCTCCCGGACCTGACCCTGCCGAGCGGCATCCTCACGGGTAGCCGGGCGACTGAGCCCGAATGCGTGCGTAGGACCACCAACCACCAGCAGATCCGCGTTCATGGCGGAAGGCATCTCGCAGGCGTGGGCGAGGGTGACGTCGGTGAGTTCCTGGAGCCTTTCAGCAATTACTCGCGCGACCTGCTCGGTGTTGCCGAACATCGACTCATAGACGACCAGCGCTTTCATGGTGACCTCCTGTCACGGGCATCGGACCCGGCGAACCGTCTCCCTTCACCGTCTCGCTGCGACAGTGCGCTCATCAGGGGCGCCCGGCCCCAACTCAGTGGCCCTTGGGCCCTTCCTGGACGACATCGGAGACGTCCCGCCGAGGGGAGGCCTTGCCGGGGGCGCCGTAACCGATGCGCAGGGCAAGCTGCGGGTAGCCGCTCCGGCCGAGCGACCGTCGCAGTTGATCACGTGCGGCCGGGACCTCGATCGGCTGGGAGATCATCGAGGTGGCCAAGCCGGCATCGGTCGCGGTGAGAAGCACCCTCTGAAGGGCCTGACCGGCGGTGAGCTGGTCGACCGGCCAGTCGCCGGGCACGCCGAGAACGCCGACCAGCGGCTCGGGCTCGTAGTCACGGCCGGGCGCGCGGTGCCGGTCGCCGAACACTCGTTGCGGCAGGAGATCCTGTGGCTCCGGCAGCGGCGCTCCGGCGCCGACCGGGATGCCGTCCGGTGCGTCGTCGGCGTGGACCCAGCTGACCAGTTCGGCCTGGTAGCGGTTGTCGCGGCGCAGCACCCGGTCGGCGCTGCCGGCGATCTCGGCGAAGCCGGCCAGGGCCGTCATGCCGACCAGCAGGTCGAGCCAGGCCGATTCACTGCGCGCCGCCTCGATGAGGCGCATCCGGGAGTCGGCCGGTACCGCGTCGGGCCAGAACGGTGCCCGGTTGCTGTGCCGGCGGGGGATGGCGGCGTACAGATCTTGCTCGGCGTAGGTCGGTGGGCGCTCGGGACCAGGAACGAGCCGGGCCATCAGGTTCGGCTCGGCGGTGGACGGGCGCAGGTGCACCTCGGCCGGCCGGCTTCTGACGGCGAGCGCCAGACGGGCGTTGTAGGTGGCGGCGCCGCAGGCGAGACGGATCGCCCAGCCTGATCGGTCGGCGACGGCGAGCTGGCGGGAGTGATCGGCGAGGATCTCGACGGCACCGTCGCGCAGCCGGAAAACCCACGGCTGGCTGTTGTGTATCGACGGAGCCTGGATGCCCGCCTTCGCCGCCGCGGACAGATCCGCGTCGTTGTAGCCGTTCACAGCGGGTCTCCCTCGCGTTGGTCGAGCGGGACGACAGCAACCGGGCAGCGCGCTTCGGTCGCCACGGTCAGGGGCACGTCGCCGGTGCGGGCGCGGCCGATGACGCCCCGGCGTTTGTCACCGATGACCAGCAGCCGGGCTTCCGCGCCCGCTCCGATCAATGCGTCGGCCACGGACCCATGGAGTACTGCTCGCCGGACCGCCACCGCCGGGCACTTCAAGGCCCATGGCTCCGTCTCAGCGGCGAGAAGTTTCAGGGCCGCCGGTTCGGCGGCGAAGTGTGTGGAAAGTGTGGTGTCGTCATAGAAGTAGTCATCCTGGTCGGCCGCCGAAACATGGACCGCGGCCAGCGGCAGGCGATGTTCAGCGGCATAGGCAAATCCGAACTCTGTGGCAGCCTGACCAGCCGGTGTCCCGTCCACACCCACGACGACGTGACCGGCGAGCGGCCCACCACGGCTGGAGATGCTGTTGGGCCGGACGATCACGACGGGGCAATGCGAGTGCCGCAGCAACCGCCGTACCGTCCGGCCACCCTCGCCCGCGCCCACTATCAGCAGGCGGACGCCGATGGACGCGTCGACCAGGGCAGCGGATGGTTCGCCGCTACGGATCTGGAGGGCGACCCACTGTCCGCCGAGGCGCGTTTGCGTCTTCGCGTACGCGCGGGCGAGCGGCGGATCGACCAACTCGACCTCGGCCGGTGTCGGCCGGCCGGTCGGTCGATCCAGCGGCGAGCCGGGTGCGCACACGTGCAGCAGCACCAGCCGAGCCCCGGTCTGCTCAGCCTCGTCGGCCGCCCAGGCCAGGGCCGGCCAGCTGCCGGCGCCGCCGACGCCGACCGCGATCGAGCGGCCCATGGTGGTCACCTACTTCGTGATGATGATGACGTCGCGAAGATCCCGGCGCGGCGCCGCCGGGACCGGCTCACGGTCTTGGCGGTAGCCCAGTCGGACGACGAGGTACGGCTCACCGATGTCGGCGACTAGGCCACGCAGCAGGTGGCGGGGCCATTCGGCCTCGACGGCGTCGCTCAGCGGGGCGGTGGCCAGGCCGTCGGCCGTCGCGAGCAGCAGCAACGCAGACAGCGCTTCGCCGCCGCGGAGCAGGTCGATGGGCTGGTCGCCGTTGCCGAACAGGACGACGTAGGCGGCGCCCTGGTCGTGGGCCGCGCCCGCATCGAGCTGTGCTGTGGCGTCGGGGAAGAAGTCCCGGACCGGCACGCGCCGTAGCTCCGGCTTGACCGCCGTGGCAGGCGGCACACCGTCGCCGGTGTATCCCGGCCGGCTGGTCCACTGGTGCAGGTCCGCGCGGTAGGCGGGGTCGTCGAGCTCGGCGCCGGCGGCAACCTCGGTCGAGACGGCCAGCATGGCGATCTGGTCGGGTCGTACCGTGTGCAGGTAAGCGCCCTCGGACTCGACGAAGCGACGTAGCTTGGTCAGCTCGAAGTCGGTCACCGGCCGGTCGCCGAAGGCCCGCCGGTCGGTTCGCCGCCGGGAGATCGAGGCGGCCATGCGGGTCGCTTCGGGGTCGGGCGGGATCGGGTGGCCGATGGTGATGCGAGCCAGCAGGTCGGATCGCCCGGGATCGGGCAGCCGTGCGACTGTCACGGACCAGCCGGCTGCGGCCAGGTAGGTGCGGGCGTGGTGCAGGGCAGCGCCGCAACTGAGTAGCAGCAGGCGGCCGTCGCGGTCGATGCTGTCGACGCGGCGCTGCGGGTCGGCGAACAGCTCCATGGCCTCGCCGGTGATCCGCCAGTTCCACGGCTGGGTGTTGAAGACCGACGGCGCGTGCTGGGCGGCGCGGGCGGCCTGCTCGAGCGGTGTCATGGGAAACCTCCGTACGTCTTCCCACCACCGTGCCAATTGCAAGCCTTGGCCGTTCAGGGCCGAAGGTCCTGTTTTACCCTCCGACCGGGACCCGCCACGTCAGCACTGTCCCCGTTCCGGTCGAGGGCGAGCCGACTTCGAACGTGCCGCCCAGGTCGTTCGCCCGTTCGCCCAGGTTGACGATGCCGCCGCGGGCGCGTGACGGGTCGAAGCCGACGCCGTCGTCCTCGACGCACAGGACGACCTCGCCGTCCGCCGTGCGTAGGGAGATCCGGGCGGTGCTGGCCTGCGCGTGCCGGGCGATGTTGGACAACGCCTCGCGGAGAACCGCGAGGATCTCGGGTTTGATGTCGTCGGGAATGGCGCTGTCGACCGGACCGGAGGTGTCCAGGACGGGCCGGAAGCCCAGCGCTTCGGCCGCACCCTCGACGGTCTCGTGCAGCTCGGCGCGTAGCGAGGACGGCCCGGTCGGGGTGCGCAGCTCGAAGATCGAGCGGCGGATGTCACGAATGGTGGCGTCCAGGTCGTCAACGGCGGCGTTGATGCGATTGGCCACGTCGGGCTTGCCTGCCTGATGCACGGCGCCTTGCAGGTGCATGCCGGTCGCGAACAGCCGCTGAATCACGACGTCGTGCAGGTCGCGGGCGATGCGCTCGCGGTCCTCGAGCACGGCGAGTTGCTGGCGCTCATCCTGGGCTTGAGCCCGCTCGAGAGCCAACGCGGCCTGCCCGGCGAAGGTCGACAGTTGCACGGCGTCCTCGTCGCTCGGCTGCTCGCCGACGGGCTGGGTCACGATGAGCACGCCATACAGGGTCCCAGCGGCTGCGAGCGGGACGGCCATCGCCGGACCGTCGGGTACCGAACCCGGCCACTCGGCCGCCGCACGGAGGTTTTCGACGGCGCGGACCCTTTCCCGCCCGAACTCGGCGGCTGCGGCCGGCTCGACCGGCACGAGCTGGCCGACGAGCTCGCCGCAGGACGGATCCGCACCTTCGGCAACCTCGATCGTGTACCGGGCGTTCGGCTCGTCGTACAGCATCACCATGACCAATTCGGCGCCCGACACTTCACGGGCGCGCCGGGCGATCAGCCGCAGCGCTTCGGTGCGCCGGACCGTGCCCAGGAGGACTCCGGTGATCTCTGCGGTGGCGGCGAGCCAGCGCTCGCGGCGCTGGGCCAGGGCGTACAACCGGGCATTGTCGATGGCGACACCGGCCGCGGCGGCGAGCGCGATGACAATCTCTTCGTCGTCATCGCTGAACTCGTTGGCACCCTGTTTCTCGGCCAGGTAGAGGTTGCCGAAGATCTGGTCGCGGGTGCGGACGGGTACGCCGAGGAAGCTGTGCATCGGTGGGTGGTTCGGTGGGAAACCGTACGACTCGGGATGTTTGGTGATGTCGGGCAGTCTCACGGGCTTCGGGTCGGTGATCAGCAGGCCGAGCAGGCCGCGGCCGTGGGGAAGATCGCCGATCTTGGCGTGTGTCGCCGGGTCGATGCCGGAGGTGATGAAGTCGGCGAGGCCGGTGCGGTCGGCGGTGAGCACGCCCAGGGCGCCGTAGCGCGCACCGGCCAAGGCGCAGGCCGCTTCGACGATGCGCTGCAGGGTGCTGCGCAGATCCAGGTCGGCGCCGATGCCGACCACGGCATCGAGCAGCGAACGCAGCCTCTCCCGGCTGGCCATCACGTCACCGACCCGGTCGAGCATCTCCTGCAGCAGCTCGTCGAGCCGGATCCGGGAGAGCGGGCTGAGGCCGAGCGACGGCGGATCGATCCGGTCGTCCCCGGTGCGGCGTTCCACCATGGCGTCAGGTTAGTGCCCGGGCGTGAGTCGCGGAACGGCCTGAGTGTGATGACCTTCGGCCCTGCTGGGCCGAAGTGTTGGCGCCTACCTTCGGAGGTAGACAGGGAGGCGCGAGATGAAGTTGCGGCGTGTCGACGACGTCATGACTCGTGATGTTGTGACGGTGGATGAAAACTGTCCTTATGACGAGTTGGTGCGGCTCTTGATCCGCAAGCGGGTGAGCGGGCTGCTCGTGGTCAACCGCTTCGGGCACGTGCTCGGGGTGGTGTCGGAGACGGACCTTCTTCACCGTCTGCAAGCGCCGCACCGCCTATCGCTCAGCCGCCGTGGGCGTCGTCGACGCGCCAAGGCCACTGCTCGTACGGCGCGGGACCTCATGACTGCACCTGCGACACCGGTGAGGCGCTCCCTATCTGTGGAAGCGACCGCGGAACGCATGCTTGCGGCCGGCGTGAGGCGCCTACCGGTGGAAGACGAGTCCGGTCGCCTGGTCGGCATCATCACGAGAAGCGATCTGCTCCGGGCCGCCGTCGACGAGTCGTTGCCGCCGAGTCGGTAGGTCGGGTCTTTGGTCCCTAGGACAGTCGGCCGGCAGACGGTAGTAATGGGGGATGATCCGAGTCTTTCTGCTTGACGACCACGAGGTGGTCCGGCGCGGTTTGGTCGACCTGCTGCAGGCCGACGGCGACATCGAGGTGATCGGCGAGTCGGGCCTGGCCCAGGAGGCAACCGCCCGGATCCCCGCGCTGCGACCCGACGTGGCGATCCTCGATGCCCGGCTGCCCGACGGCAACGGCATCGACGTGTGCCGCGACGTGCGTGCGGTGGACTCGACGATCAAAGGGCTGATCCTGACCTCGTACGAGGACGATGAGGCGCTCTTCGCCGCGATCATGGCGGGTGCGTCCGGTTACGTGCTCAAGCAGATCCGCGGCAACGACCTGGTCGATGCCGTGCGCCGGGTCGCCGCCGGCCAGTCACTGCTCGATCCGGCGGTCACCCAGCGCGTGCTCGAGCGCATCCGGCACGGGGTCGAACAGCCCAGGGAGTTCGCCTCGCTGACCGACCAGGAGCGTAAGATCCTGGAGTTCATCGCCGAAGGTCTCACCAACCGCGAGATCGCCGCTCGCATGTTCCTCGCCGAGAAAACGGTCAAGAACTACGTTTCCAGCCTGCTGGCCAAGCTCGGTCTGGAAAGGCGCACGCAGGCCGCGGTGCTCGCCACCCGGCTGCTCGGTGAGCATCCACACGGCTGAACGAGATCATGGTGCCGGCCGGTTCCCTTCCAGGGGAGCCGGCCGGCGCTGTCTCGGGACCACGGTCGGGACCGGACGGGACTTTAGGCCCTGATCGCCGGGCGGTGCGATCACGAGACTCGGGGGCATCCGTGGAAAGGATCCGCCCGTGGACGCGCTCGACCTCGCCCGATGGCAGTTCGGCATCACCACCGTTTACCACTTCCTGTTCGTGCCGATCACCATCGGCATGTCAGCCCTCGTCGCCGGGCTGCAGACCGCCTGGGTGCGCACCGGCAAGGAGCACTACCTGCGCGCCACCAAGTTCTGGGGCAAGCTCTTCCTGATCAACTTCGCGATGGGTGTGGTCACCGGCATCGTGCAGGAGTTCCAGTTCGGCATGAACTGGAGCGACTACTCCCGCTTCGTCGGTGACGTCTTCGGCGCCCCGCTGGCGATCGAAGGGCTGCTCGCGTTCTTCCTCGAGTCGACCTTCCTAGGCCTGTGGATCTTCGGCTGGGACCGCCTGCCGAAGCGCCTGCACCTCGCCACGATCTGGCTGGCCTCGATCGGCACACTGCTGTCGGCGTACTTCATCCTGGCGGCCAACTCGTGGATGCAGCACCCGGTCGGCTACACCGTGAACCCCGTGTCCGGACGGGCCGAGCTCACCAGCATCTGGGCGGTGCTGACCAACTCCACGACGCTGGTCACCTTCCCGCACACCATCACGGCCTGCTTCCTGACCGCCGGGGCGGTGCTGCTCGCGGTGAGCGCCTGGCACCTCAAGCGCCGCAACCAGGAGGACGTGTTCCGCCCGGGCCTCAAGCTCGGCGCCTGGGTGGTGCTGATCGCAGGGGTCGGCGTGCTGATTACCGGTGACCTGCAGGCGCGCATCATGACCGAGCAGCAGCCGATGAAGATGGCCGCCGCCGAAGCGCTGTACGACACGGCCAAGCCGGCCAGTTTCTCGATTCTCACGATCGGGTCGCTCGACGGGCGCGAGGAGATGGCCAGCGTGCGTATCCCGTCGCTGCTGTCGTTCATGGCGACCGGCAGCCCGGGCGGCGAGGTCGAGGGCATCAACAACCTGCAGGCCGAGTACGCCGAGAAGTACGGTCCCGGTGACTACACGCCCTATGTGCCGGTCACCTACTGGTCGTTCCGCCTGATGATCGGCTTCGGCGGGCTCGCCATGCTTGTGGCCCTGGCCGCGCTTTGGGCCACCCGCCGCGGTCGGGCACCCACCAACCGGTGGCTGTGGTTCGCCGCGATCGCCTCGATCGGCATGCCGCTGGCGGCCAACTCGTTCGGCTGGATCTTCACCGAGATGGGCCGCCAGCCGTGGACGGTCTTCGGCGTCTTCAAGACCGCTGAGAGCGGCTCACCGTCGGTGAGTACCGGCGAGGCTGCTACCTCGCTGATCGTGCTCACCCTGCTGTACGGGGTGCTCGCCGTCGTCGAGGTCGGGCTGTTCGTGAAATACGCCCGGGCCGGCGCTCCACAGATCGAGCAGCCGACCGAGGATCCCGACCGCCCACTCGCCTTCGCCTACTAGGGACTGCTGACATGGAACTCACGACTGTCTGGTTCGTGCTCATCGCGACCCTCTGGGCCGGCTACTTCCTGCTCGAAGGCTTCGACTTCGGCGTTGGCATCCTGCTGCCGGTGCTCGCCCGCGACAACCGCGAGCGCCGCCTGCTGATCAACACCATCGGCCCGGTCTGGGACGGCAACGAGGTCTGGCTGCTGGTCGCCGGTGGGGCGACCTTCGCCGCCTTCCCGGAGTGGTACGCCACACTCTTCTCCGGCTTCTACCTGCCACTGCTACTGATTCTGGTGGCACTGATCCTGCGTGGTGTCGCCTTCGAGTACCGCGGCAAGCGCGATGACGACACCTGGCGACGCCGCTGGGACCTCTGCATCATCGGCGGCAGCCTCGTCCCGGCGGTCCTGTGGGGTGTCGCCTTCGGCAACATCGTGCGCGGCGTCAAGCTCGACGCGAACCACGAGTACGTCGGGGGCTTCTTCGACCTGCTCAACCCGTACGCGTTGCTCGGTGGCCTGACCACCCTGACGCTGTTCGTGTTGCACGGCGCGGTGTTTCTGGCCCTGAAGACCGACGGCGAGATGCGCGAGCGGGCCGGCCGGCTCGCCGAGCGACTAGCGCCGGCAGCGATCCTGATCGCCGGCGGGTTCCTGGCCTGGACCGCGCGGACCCACCACGACATCACCGGCTGGGCGATCTTCGCGGCCGCGGCGCTCGCCCTGGCCGGTGCCGCGTTCGCCACCCGATCCCGCCGCGAGGGCTGGGCCTTCCTGGCCACCGGCGCGACGCTCGTGCTCGCAGTCGCGGGACTGTTCGTGACGCTGTTCCCGGACGTGATGCCCTCCAGCATCGCCGCGGCCAACAGCCTCACCGTCGACAACGCGTCGTCCACCCCGTACACGTTGACGGTGATGACCTGGGTGGCGGTGGCCTTCACCCCGATCGTGCTGGCCTACCAGGGCTGGACCTACTGGGTGTTCCGCAAGCGGCTCACCATCGAGCGGATTCCCGCGTGAAGCCCTTGGACCCGCGGCTGCTGCGATACGCCCGCGGCACCCGCGTCTACCTGGCCGCGACCGTCGCCCTCGGGGTGGTGCTCGCCGCGCTGATCGTCGCCCAGGCGACCCTGCTGGCGCACGGCATCACCGCCGTGTTCCTCGATGGCGCCGACGTGCGGACGCTGACTCCCACCCTGATCGCGCTCGCCACCGTGGTCGCCGGCCGGGCCGCGGTCGCGTGGGCACAGGAAACCGTCGCGGTCCGGTCGTCCGCGGCGGTCAAGAGCGAGCTGCGCGGACGCCTGCTGGCGCACCTGGTGGCCGTCGGGCCGGCGCGCGGGGGCGACACCGGGGCGGTCACGACGCTGATCACCCGCGGACTCGACGCCCTCGACGCCTACTTCGCCCGCTACCTGCCCCAACTGGTGCTCGCGGCTCTGGTACCGGCGGTCGTGCTGGCCCGGCTGCTGCCGGCCGACCTGACCGCCACCATGACCATCGCGCTGACCCTGCCCCTCATCCCGATCTTCATGGCCTTGGTCGGCCTGCACACCGAGGCCGCCAACCACCGCCAGTTCCGCCTACTCAGCCGGCTGTCGCACCACTTCCTCGATGTGGTCGCCGGCCTGACCACGCTGAAGGTCTTCGGCCGGGCCGGCGCCCAGGCGGCCACGATCCGGCGGATCAGCGCGGAGCAGCGCCGGCTCACCATGCGAACTCTGCGCGTCGCGTTCCTGTCCTCGCTCGTCCTCGAGCTGCTGGCCACCCTGTCGGTGGCGCTGGTCGCGGTCGGCATCGGCCTGCGCCTGGTTTCCGGCCATCTCGACCTAACCACCGCGTTGCTCGTGCTGATCCTGGCGCCGGAGGCGTATCTGCCGCTGCGGCAGGTGGGCGCGCACTACCACGCCAGCGCCGAGGGGCTGGCCGCCGCCGAGGAGGCCTTCGCGATCCTCGAGACCCCGGTGCCCGCACGCGGGGCAGCGCCCGCGCCGGCCGGGACGATCGTTTTCGACGACGTGGTGGTCCGCTACCGCGACCGGGACGCGCTGCACCTGTCCGCGACCGTCGAGCCCGGCGAAATCATGGCCCTGACCGGGCCGAGCGGCTGCGGCAAGTCCACCGCGCTCGACGTCTTGCTCGGTTTCGTCACCCCGGACCACGGCCGAGTCACCGTCGGCGGGGTCGACCTGGCCAGCGTTGACCCGGCCGCATGGCGGTCCACGATCGCATGGGTTCCGCAGCGGCCTTACCTGTTCGCCGGCAGCATCCGCGACAACATCGCCCTCGGCCGGACGCCGATGCACCTGCCTGAACCACCCACGGCGTTCGCACACTGCTTCACCGGCACCGTGCCCGACGCGCCCCGCCCCGATGTGGCCGCCGCGGCGCGACTCGCCGGCGCCGCCGGCTTCATCGCCGGGCTGCCCGACGGCTACGACGCCGCGCTGGGCGACGACGGCGCCGGGCTCTCGGCCGGACAACGGCAACGGATCGCCCTCGCCCGCGCGTTCCTGCGCGACGCCCCGATCGTGCTGCTCGACGAACCCACCGCCAACCTCGACACCGAAACCGCAGCCGACGTCATGGCCGCCATCCGCCGCCTCGCCCACGGCCGTACGGTCATCATCGCCGCGCACCGCCCGGAACTGATCGCCCTGGCCGACCGCATCGTCGACCTGGCCCCACAGCCGGTAGGTGCCCGATGAGCTGGCTCCGGTTGCTGCGCACCGCGGCCTCGCCCGCCGCCGGGGGACTGGTGCTGGCGGTCCTGGCCGGCACCGGCGCCGCCGGCGCGGCGGTCGGCCTCATGGCCGTCTCCGCATGGCTGATCTCCCGCGCCGCCCTGCACCCGCCGGTATTGCACCTGATGGTCGCCATCGTCGCCGTGCGCGCCTTCGGCCTCGGCCGCGGCGTCCTGCGCTACGCCGAACGGCTGGCCGGCCACGACGCCGCCCTGCGGGTCCTCGGCCGGTTGCGCGCCCGCGTCTTTACCCGCTTGGCCGAACTGGCCCCGGCCGGGCTCGCCGGTTACCGCCACGCCGACCTCGCCCAGCGGCTGGCCGCCGACGTGGACGCCGTGCTCGACATGCTGACAAGAGTGCTGCTGCCGTACGCGGTCGCGGCCCTCGTCGGCCTCGGCTCGGTGCTGCTGGTCGGTACGTACTCGCCAGCAGCGGGACTGGCCCTCGCCGGTGGGCTGCTGCTGGTCGGCGCCGTCGTGCCGGTATTGCAGTCCCGTGCAGCCCGCCTTGCCGACGGACGCCGGGCGCCGCTGCGCGCCGAACTGGCCGCCGGCACCGTCGACCTGGTGCACGGCCTGCCGGACCTGCTCGCCTACGGTGCGGACAGCGGCCGGATCGCCCGGCTCGCTGAGTCCGATGCGAAACTACGCCGCGCCGAACAGCGCTCCAGCGCGCTGGCTGGCGTCTCCGCCGCCATCACAGCGTTGGCCACCGGCATGTGCCTGCTCGTCGGCCTCGCCGCCGGCGCGGTGGCGGTCCGGTCCGGCGCCCTCTCCGGCGAGCTGCTGGCCGTGATCGTGCTGACCCCGCTCGCCGTATTTGAGACGGCCGCCGTCCTGCCCGCCGCGGCGCAGCACTTCGCCGCCGCCCGGGCCTCGCTGCGCCGGCTGGCCGACGTGCTGTCCGCACCGGCGCCGGTCTCCGCCCCGCAGGCACCGGTCAATGTCCCCGACGGCCCGCACACGCTGCGTCTCGAGGCGGTCGACGCCGCCTGGACGCCGGGCCGCACCGTCCTGCACGACGTCGACCTCGAATTGCGGCCCGGGGCCCGGGTCGCGCTGGTAGGCCCCAGCGGTAGCGGCAAGAGCACGGTGGCGGCGTTGCTGGTGCGCTTCCTCGACCCCACTGCCGGGCGCGTCACCCTCGACGGGATCGACCTGCGCCGGATCGATCCGGAACTCCTCCGGCAGATCGTCGGCTACCTGCCCGAGGACGCCTACCTGTTCGACACCACGATTGCGGCCAACCTGCGCATCGCCCGGCCGGACGCCACCGACGACGAACTGCGCGCCGCCCTGGCCGAGGCCCGGCTCCTCGACTGGGTCGGCACCCTGCCCGACGGCCTCGAGACGCTGGTCGGCGAGCACGGCCGCGAGCTCTCCGGCGGCCAGCGCCGCCGGCTCGCGCTGGCCCGCGCACTGCTGCGAGGCTTCCAGGTGCTCATCCTCGACGAACCCACCGAACACCTCGACGACGAGAACGCGGCCGCGCTCCTCGACGACCTGCTGGCCGCCGTCGGCGACCGCAGTGTCCTGGTCATCACCCACCGCACCGACATCGCCGCCCGCGTCGACGAGGTGGTCGACCTGAACCGACTCCCGGCCACAGTGCCGGTTTGAAAATGCCCAACTCAAGAGAAGCACCGCGAATGCTCTGGCCCTTACCGCACACGCCATCGAGACAGCTCATGCCGCCGTGGCACTGGCGGGCGTGCGAGCCGCAACTGTCGTCGGCGCGCGCGGGCGCGCATGAGTGCCGGGCAACCGCCTCGCGCAGCGCACCGGGCAGAACGACAGGCGCGGAGTACTTGGGATTGCCAACGCACATCGGTGGCGGCTGGCAATCGCGGCTGAGGGTGAGATCCCGGACGGGCCGTGAAGATGCGACGACCACCGTGCGGGCCATCTTTCTGCACACCGGCCTCGCCGGCGGGGTGCGCCCGGCTCCACGGTCGCAGGTAGTGGGCCGCACGGCCCACTGCAGATGACTGAGTGGATTCTCCCTCAGCACGTGAACTCGTCGCCGCTACGCCAGAAGACGGAGCCTGTTCGATCGGGCGCAGCGCCGGCCCGGCGTGGCCCAGCGTTGCGCGGCCTGTGACGGCGCATGCAGGCCGGCCGTCACGGATCCGTTGCCCGGCTCCTGGTTGTCGGGCACGGCGCGCATAGCCGGGCGACCATCGCGATCAGGTTTCCGAAGGACACGACACGCCGGCGTGCGCTCAGGTCACCGTCAACCCATGGCTGCGAAACTGCCCGCGGACCCGGTGCAGCAGTGCCTGGTCCGGCGCCGGCGTGTCCGCCAGCGGGAACGGCAGGCCGAGCGCGGCGTACTTCTGCGCGCCGAGGCGGTGGAACGGCAGTACCTCGATGCGTTCCACGCTGGGCACGCCCGCCGCGATCGCGGCGACGGCGTCGACGTTCGCCGGGGCGTCGGTGAGACCGGGGACGAGCACGAAGCGCACCCAGATCGGGATACCGCGCTCCGCGAGGCGATGCGCGAAGGCCACGGTCGGTGCCAGCCGGCCGGTGCCGGTGACTTTCCGGTACGTGCCGGGGTCGCCTGACTTGATGTCGAGCAGCACCAGGTCGGTGGCGTCGAGCAGGCCGTCGTCCGCACGGTTACCCAGGAATCCGCTGGTATCCAAGGCGGTGTGCAGCCCCATCTCCTTGCACGCGCGCAGCACCTCGCGGGTGAATGCGGGCTGTTGCAGGGGTTCGCCGCCGCTGAGGGTGACGCCGCCGCCGGCCACCTTGATGAACCGTTCGTAGCGCCGGATGTCGGTGACGAGTTGGTCGACCGAGGCCGGGTGCCCGTAACGGCGGTACTGGGTGTCGGGGCTGTGGCAGTAGAGGCAGCGCAGCGGGCAGCCGGCGAGGAAGGCGACGAACCGGGTGCCCGGCCCGTCCACTCCGGTCGAGATGTCGAAGGAGTGGACCGAGCCGGTCACCGGCGGGGCGACAGCGGTCATCACAGAGACCCGTGGAACGTCCGGGAGATGACGTCGCGCTGCTGCTCGGCGGTGAGCTTGACGAAGTTGACCGCGTAGCCGGAGACCCGGATGGTCAGCTGCGGGTACCTGTCCGGGTGGGCCATGGCGTCCTCGAGGGTGGCCCGGTCGAGCACGTTGACATTCATGTGGAATCCAGCGCTGTCGGTGTATCCGTCGAGCACGCCGGCCAGGTTGCCGATCCGCTCCTCGCGGGAGTGGCCGAGGCCGTCCGGGGTGACGGTGATGGTCAGCGAGATACCATCGCGGGCCGATCGGTACGGCAGCTTGGTGACGGACAGAGCGGCGGCGACCATGCCGTGCTTGTCGCGGCCGTTCATCGGGTTCGCGCCGGGAGCGAACGGCTCGCCCGCGCGCCGACCGTCGGGGGTGTTGCCGGTGTTCTTGCCGTAGACGACGTTCGAGGTGATCGTCAGCACCGACAGCGACGGCTCGGCACCGCGGTAGGCGGGCTGGCGGCGGATCTTGGCCATGAACCTTTCGACGAGGTCGACGGCGATCGCGTCGACGCGGTCGTCGTTGTTGCCGAAGGCCGGGAACTCACCGTCCACGGCGTAGTCGACGACCAGGCCGGTCTCGTCCCGCAGGGCTTTCACCTGGGCGTACTTGATCGCACTCAGGCTGTCGGCGGCGACGGAGAGGCCGGCGATGCCGGTGGCCAGGAACCGGTGCACGGGATAGTCGTGCAGGGCCATTTCGAGGCGCTCGTAGGCGTATTTGTCGTGCATGTAGTGGATGACGTTGAGTGCGTCGACGTAGGTCTCGGCGAGCCAGTCCAGCGTGCGGTCGTAGGCGGCCAGGACCTCGTCGTAGTCGAGCACGTCGGCGGTGACCGGCGGAGTGACCGGGGCGATCTGCTCGCCGCTGATCTCGTCGCGGCCGCCGTTGATCGCGTACAGCAGGGCCTTGGCGATGTTGGCCCGGGCGCCGAAGAACTGCATGTCCTTGCCGACGCGCATGGCCGACACGCAGCAGGCGATGGCGGTGTCGTCGCTGTAGGCGGGCCGGATCAGGTCGTCGTTCTCGTACTGGATCGAGCTCGTGTCGATCGACACCTGGGCGCAGAACCGCTTGAAGCCCTCCGGCAGCGCGGGCGACCAGAGCACGGTCAGGTTCGGCTCCGGGGCCGGGCCGAGGTTGTAGAGGGTCTGCAGGTAGCGGAAGCTGGTGCGGGTCACCAGCGGCCGGCCGTCGCAACCGAGGCCGCCCAGCGCCTCGGTCACCCAGGTCGGGTCGCCGGAGAACAGTTGGTCGTACTCGGGGGTGCGCAGGAACCGGATGATCCGCAGCTTGATGACGAAGTCGTCGACCAGTTCCTGCGCCTGTTGCTCGGTGAGCCGGCCCTCGGCGATGTCGCGCTGCAGGTAGATGTCGACGAACGAGGCGGTGCGGCCCAATGACATCGCGGCGCCGTTCTGCTCCTTGGTCGCGGCCAGGTAGGCGAAATACAGCCACTGGATGGCCTCGCGCCCGGTGGTCGCCGGGCCGGAGATGTCGTCACCGTACCGGTCGGCCATGAAGCGCAGCTCCTCGAGCGCGCGGACCTGCTCGGCGAGTTCCTCACGATCGCGGATCACGTCCTCAGAGGAAAGTTTCTCGTCGAGCGTCGCCTTGACGGTCTGCCGCTCGGCGATGAGCCGATCGACGCCGTACAGCGCCACCCGCCGGTAGTCGCCGATGATCCGGCCACGCCCGTACGCGTCCGGCAGCCCGGTGACGATATGCGAGCGTCGCGCGGCCTTCACGTCGGCCGGGTACGCATCGAACACGCCGGCGTTGTGGGTCTTGCGGTACTGGCTGAAGATCGTGCGGACCGCGGGGTCGAGGCTGAAGCCGTACGCCTTCAGGCCTGCCTCCACCATGCGCAGGCCGCCGTTCGGCATGATCGCCCGGCGTAGCGGCGCGCTGGTCTGGAGCCCGACGATCAGCTCGTGATCCTGGTCGAGGTAGCCGGGCTCGTGCGCGGTGATCGTGGACGGGGTGTGGGCGTCCACGTCGTAGATGCCGCGGCGGCGCTCTTCGACGAACATGCGCTGCAGCTGCCGCCAGATCCGCTCGGTGCGGTGCGTCGGGCCGACCAGGAACTCCGGTCCGCCGGCGTACGGCTCGATGTTGTCGTGGATGAACCCGCCGACATCGATCGTCTCGCGCCATCCGGTGCCGCGGAAGCCGCGCCAAGCCTCGTGGGATGTGGTGGTGGCCATGGCCCCTCCTTCGTCTCTATTCAGCCTTGCCGAGCGCGTTCCGGCCGGTTAGGGCCGGAGGTCCCGGACTCAGGTACCGTCCGGGACCTCCGGGTGCGGGCGCGATATCGTCGGCCACTGGGGCGCGATTTCGTCGGCCCTGGGATTGGTCAGGGGACGAGCACGAGGCGAGCCGGGACCCGGCCGGCCAGGACTTCCTCGATGGCGTCGTTGATCTCCGCGAGGGGACGGGTCTCGCAGAAGACCTGGGTGCGGCCGGCGGTGTGCAGCCTGAAAACCTCGGCCAGGTCGGCGCGGGTGCCCACGATCGAGCCGATCACCTGGATGCCCTTGAGCACGGTCTGGAAGATCGGCAGCGACATCGCGTTGTCCTTCGGCAGGGACACGAGGATCAGCCGTCCGCCGCGGCGCAGCGAGGCGTGCGCCTGCTCGAGCACCTTCGGGTCGGCGGCGAGCACGACGGCGACGTCGGCCCCGCCGAGGGCCTCGATCGCGGCGACCGGGTCGGTGGTGGCGGCGTTGATCACGTGGGCGGCGCCGAGCTGCTTGGCCAGCGCCAGCTTCTCCTCGGTGACGTCAACGGCGATGGTCTCGCCGCCGAAGATCTGCGCGTACTGCAGCGCCAGGTGGCCGAGGCCGCCGATGCCGAAGATCGCCACCCGGTCGCCGGGCGTGACCCCGCCGACCTTGACCGCCTTGTATGTGGTGACTCCGGCGCAGGTCAGCGGCGCCGCCTCGGCCGGCGCGATACCGGCGGGGACCGCCACGACGTAGCGGGCGTCCGCGATCAGGTATTCGGCGTGCCCACCGTCGATCGCGTAGCCGGTGTTGAGCTGCGACTCGCACAGCGTCTCCCACCCGGTGACGCAGTATTCGCAGGTGCCGCAGGCGTATCCGAGCCACGGAACGGCGACCCGGTCGCCCACGCTGTGCTCGGTGACGCCGGCACCTGTCTTCTCGACGATGCCGACGCCTTCGTGGCCGGGAATGAACGGCGGGGTGGGCTTGACGGGCCAGTCGCCGCGGGCGGCGTGGATGTCGGTATGGCACAGACCGCTCGCCTCGATCCGGACCTGAATCTGCCCGGCGCCGGGCTCCGGGATCGGAACCTCTTTGACTTCCAGCGGTTGGTCGAAGCTGGCGACCACGGCTGCACGCATGACGTCCTCCTTCATTTCGTCTTCACCTCGAGCCTCGTCCCGCGTAAATCACCGCAGTAGGGCCGATCGACCTCGGTACGCGGGACTTCTCAGCGCTGCTCGACGAGCCGGTGCGCACGCAGCAGGTGCGCCCACCACGGCCGTTTGGCCGAGGCGGCGCGCAGCGGCAGCCGGCCGGTGCGCCTGAGACTGATCCAGCCGCCGGGACCCATCGTCACCGTGCCGATCGCGGGGCGCCGTCGCAGCGCCAACCCGACCGAGATTCCGGCGGTGGCCACCGCCGCCGCGGCCAACGCGGCCACGGCAACGGTGGTGGCGTCGACGGCCGGCACGAATCGGCCGTCTATGTAGGCGCCGATCTCGCGATCGCCGCGCCGGACAGAAGTCGTCGTCATCGTCGGGCCTTCCTATCGGCTGTCCGAGCCGGTCGCTCCGGTCGCGGCGCGTCCGGCCTCGAGCCGGGCGACCGGTACACGAAACGGGGAGCAGGAAACGTAGTCCAGCCCGGCGGTGTGGAAGAACCGGACCGAGGCGGGATCGCCGCCGTGCTCGCCGCAGACACCGACGATCAGGTCGGGCCGGATGGCCCGGCCGCGTTCGACCGCGATGCTGACGAGTTCGCCCACGCCGTTGCTGTCGATGGTCTCGAAGGGCGACACCGCGAAGACGCCCAGCTGGATGTAGCGACCGAAGAACGCGCCCTCCACGTCGTCGCGGGAGAAGCCCCACGTCATCTGGGTCAGATCGTTGGTGCCGAACGAGAAGAACTCGGCCGATACGGCAAGCTGCCCTGCGGTCAGGGCGGCGCGCGGAACCTCGATCATGGTGCCGATCCGGATCGGTGGTGCACCCGGCACATCGGCCAGGATCGCCTCGGCTTCCGCGCGTACCGTCTCGAGTTCCTGGACCGCGCCGACCAGCGGGACCATGATCTCGGGCCGCGGGTCACCGCCCGCGGTCGCGCGGCTGGCCGCTGCCTCTGCGATGGCTCGGACCTGCATGGCGAACAGGCCGGGGATCACCAGGCCGAGGCGTACGCCGCGCAGGCCGAGCATGGGGTTCTGCTCGTGCATCCGCCGTACCGCAGTCAGCAGAGTTGCGTCGCGTCCCGGGTCTTCGCCGCGTGCTTCGGCGCGGGCCACGCGGGCGGTCAGTTCTTCCAGCGGCGGCAGGAACTCGTGCAGTGGCGGATCGATCAGGCGCACGGTCACCGGCAGGCCGTCCATCGCGGCGAACAGCTCCTCGAAGTCGGCGCGTTGCAGCGGCAGTAGCGCCGCGAGCGCGGCGTCCCGCTCGTCGTCATCGTCGGCCAGGATCAGCCGCTCCACGAGCTGCCGGCGCTCGCCGAGGAACATGTGCTCGGTGCGGCACAGCCCGACGCCGGTGGCACCGAAACGGCGGGCGCGGGCGGCGTCGGCTCCGGTGTCGGCGTTGGCGTGCACGCCCAGCCGCGCCGTGTGGTCGGCGTGGATCATCAGCCGCTGCACCGCGGACAGCAGCGGGTCGCCGTGCGCGGTGAGCTCGCCCTCGAAGAACCGCACGACCGGCGAGGGCCGCACGGGCACCGAACCCGGATAGACCTTGCCGCTGGTGCCGTCGATAGAGATGACGTCCCCGGCGTGCAGGGTTCGGCCCCCGACGGTGACGGTGTCGCCTTCGATGACCAGTTCGTCGGCGCCGCAGACGCAGGTCTTGCCCATGCCGCGGGCAACCACCGCCGCATGCGAGGTCTTACCGCCCCGGCTGGTCAGGATGCCCTGGGCGGCGGTCATCCCGGGCAGGTCGTCGGGATTGGTCTCGCGGCGGACCAGGATGACCGGTCCGGTGGCTGCCGCCGCGGCGGCGGAGTCGAAGACGATCGCGCCGACCGAAGCGCCCGGAGATGCCGGCACGCCGACGGTCAGCGGCGGGGGAGCGGCGGCGGTGTCGAAGCTCGGGAACATCAGCAGGGCCAGTTGCTCGCCGGTGATTCGCTGCAGGGCCTCGTCGAGGGTGATGGTGCCCTCGTCGACCAGCTGTGCGGCGATGACGAACGCGGCAGCGGGGGTGCGTTTGCCGACGCGGGTCTGCAGCATCCACAGCTTGCCGTTCTCGATGGTGAACTCGATGTCGCACAGGTCGCGGTAGCGCTGCTCGAGCCGCTGCATGATCGACAGCAGCTGGGTGTGGCTCGCCGGGTCGATGGTGGCCAGATCGGCCAGGCCTACCGTGTTGCGGATGCCGGCGACCACGTCCTCGCCCTGGGCGTTGCGCAGGTAGTCGCCGTAGACACCGCGCCGGCCGGTGGCCGGATCGCGGGTGAAGGCGACGCCGGTGCCGGAGTCCTCACCGCGGTTGCCGAAGACCATCGCCATCACGTTGACCGCGGTGCCGAGGTCCTGCGGGATGCGTTCCTGCCGGCGGTAGAGGGTGGCGCGTTCGGCGTTCCACGACCGGAAGACCGCGCCGATCGCCAGGAACAGCTGCTCGTGCGATGCCTGGGGGAAGTCGCGGCCGGTGTGCTCCCGGAAGACTTTCTTGTACGCGTGCACCAGGTCCTGCAGCTGCTCGGTGGTCAACTCGGCATCGGTGCGGACGCCCGCCGTCGACCGGGCGGCGGCCAGCTCCGATTCGAACTCCTCGCCGGGCACGTCGAACACGGTCTTGCCGAACATCTGGATCAAGCGCCGGTAGGAGTCCCACGCGAAGCGCTCGTCGTTGCTCTGCCGGGCGAGGCCCGCGACGCTGGTGTCGTTGAGGCCGATGTCGAGGATCGTCTCCATCATCCCGGGCATCGAGAACTTGGCACCGGAGCGAACCGACAACAGCATCGGGTCGTCGGCGTCCCCGAACGTCTTGCTCATCCGGGTCTGCATCAGGTGCAGGTGGCGCTCGACCTCGGCGAGCAGCCCTCCGGGCATCGTTCCCGTACGCAGGTAGTCGCGGCACGCCTCGGTGGTGACGGTGAAGCCGGGCGGCACCGGCAGACCCATCCGGGTCATCTCCGCCAGGTTGGCGCCCTTGCCGCCGAGCAGTTCCTTGAGGTCTTTGTTCCCCTCGATGAAGTCGTAGACGTATCTGGTCATCGCCGGTCGCACCCCTTTTCCCTTTCCTTGTTGGTAGCCCGGCCGACGGCCCCCGTTGTAGGGCCGGACGTCCCTACTCGGCGGGTCCCGGCCGGACGAGCGTGGAGGCGAAGACCGAGAAAGGGGAAGGTCATGAGAGGCCTTGTGTACGGCGGACCGGGCGTCCGATCGTGGACGGAGATCCCGGACGCCCGAATCGAAGACCCACGCGACGCGATCATCCAGGTCGACGCGGTCACCATCTGCGGCACCGATCTGCACATCCTGGGCGGCGACGTGCCGGAGGTCACGGAAGGCACGGTGCTGGGCCACGAAGCTGTCGGCACGATTGTCGAGACCGGGGGCGGCGTGGGTGGATTGGCGCCCGGCGACCGGGTGCTGGCCTCGTGCATCTCCGCCTGCGGCATCTGCCGCTACTGCCGCCAAGGGGCGTACGGCCAATGCCGTGGAGGCGGGGGCTGGATCCTCGGCCACCTCATGAACGGCGTGCAGTCCGAGTACGCCCGCATCCCGTTCGCGGACCTGTCCACCTACAAACTGCCCGACCGGGTCGACGACGAGTCGGCCGTGCTGCTGGCTGACATCCTGCCCACCTCGTACGAGGTCGGTGTGCTCAACGGCCAGGTCCGGCCGGGTGACACCGTGGCCATCGTGGGTGCCGGGCCGATCGGGCTCGCCGCCGTTGTCACGGCGCGGCTCTTCTCGCCCGCGCACATCGTTGTGATCGACAAAGCGGAGAGCCGCCTGCAGGCAGCGAAGATGTTCGGCGCCGACACCACCGTTCTCGTGGGTTCGGACGACGCCCTCGACACGGTGCAGGCACTGACCGGCGGTCTCGGCGCCGACGTGGCGATGGAGGCAGTCGGCACACCGCAGACGTTCGAGCTGTGCACCACGCTTGTACGGCCCGGTGGCCGAGTCGCCAACATCGGCGTGCACGGCGCGCCGGCCACCCTGCACCTGGAAGACCTGTGGATCCGCAACGTCACCATCACCACTGGTCTGGTCGACACCTACTCGACCCCGAAACTGCTGGACATGCTGGTGGCGGGGCAGCTTGATCTCGGGCACATGGTCACGCACCGGTTCGGCCTGAACGAGTTCATGGCTGCGTACGACGTGTTCGCCGACGCCGGGCGCTCCGGCGCGCTGAAGGTGGTGTTGTCGCGATGAGGACCGGACTACTGGTGATCGGAACGGGCTTGGCCGTGGCACTGTCGCCATGGGCCCGTAGGCACTACGTCACCTGGGGCGCCACGCCCGAGGAAGCATCCGGGCCCATGCCGGGCGACAATCTGCTGCCGGATGCTGGCCTCGTCTCCACCCGCTCGATCACCATTGACGCAGGACCCGAGGCAGTGTGGCCGTGGCTGGTACAGATGGGCAGCGGCCGCGGGGGCGCCTACACGTACGACTGGATCGAGAACCTGTTCGGGCTGAACATGCGCAGTGCCGACGAGATTCTGCCGCAGTTCCAGCGCCTGGCCGTCAGCGACAGTCTGCCGCTGGGTACCGACGGGCCGGCCATGCAGGTGGAGATCTGCGATCACGCGAAGACGTTGGCCTTCCGTTCCGTCGACAGAGCCTGGGTGTGGATCTTCGATCTGCGTCCCGTCCAGGGCGGGACCCGGCTGATCAGCCGCAACCGCATCTCCCCGCCCGGAACCAGCCGGGCCGCCCGGCTGCTCTACGACGTGATGATGGCTCCCGGCAGCCTGATCATGGAGCGCCGCATGCTCCGCGGCATCAAGGAGCGGGCTGAGCGGATCGGTCGTTCAGCGGAGCCCGTCGGAGCCTGACCTGTTGGCACGTCTGCGTCAGGTCTTTCGGCCCTGACCGGTGGCGGGCCGGACTTCTACCGTGAGAAGTACGTAGCGAGGAGGCTGCCATGTCAGTGTGGAGAGTGGACGACGTAATGACCAAGGCGGTCGTGTCGGTGCAGCCGACGGCGACCTACCGCGAAGTGGTGGATCTGTTGATCGGCCGGCGTTTCAGTGCCGTACCGGTCGTGGACGGATTCCAGCACGTGACCGGCGTGATCTCCGAAGCGGATCTGCTTCGCAAGATCGAGTACGCGGGTGACGACGCGCCTCGACTGTTCGAGGGACGCCGTCGCCGGGGCGAGCGAGCCAAGGCACATGCGGGCACCGCAGCCGACCTGATGAGCAGTCCGCCGGTGCTGGCACTCAGCGGGACACCGATCGCGGCCGCCGCCCGGCTCATGGACGTCGAGAACGTCAAGCGGTTGCCCGTCGTCGACGATCTGGGCCGGCTGATCGGCATCGTCTCCCGCGGTGACCTGCTCAAGGTGCACCTGCGGCCGGACGACGAGATCCGCGCCGACATCGGCCACAACGTCTTCGACGTACTGCTGCCCGACGGCTCCGAACAGGTGGACGTCGCCGTGGCCGAAGGAGTGGTGAGGCTGACCGGGCCGATCGACCGGCGCTCGACCGCCAACCTGGCGATCCGGCTGACCCGGCAGGTCCCCGGCGTCGTGGACGTGATCGACAAGTTCGATGTCGCGTTCCAGGACACGGACACCACCGGAGCCGGCGTCTTCTTCGTCGCCTGAACACGTGCGCGGGGCTTGGCCGCCACCGGGCCCCGCGCCCACCACGGGAGAACCCCATGCCGTCGTTGAGTGTCTTCGACCTGCTCGCCATGCATGACTTCGTCGCCGACCTTCCGGCCACCTGGCTGCATCGGCTTGCCGGTGCCGGGCGACCGGTCTACTTCGCCGCCGGGCACCGGCTGTGCCGCGAAGACGCCCCGGCTGAGCAGTTCTGGCTGATCCACTCCGGCGCGGTCGCGATCGATTTCTCCGTTCCGGGCCGCGGCGACATCGTCGTCGAGCGGGTCGGTGCCGGCGCGCCGGTTGGCTGGTCGTGGATGCGGCCGCCATTTCGGTGGCGTTTCGGCGCCATCGTCGCGGAGGACGTCCGTGCCCTGGAGTTCGACGCCGCGCGAGTTCAGAACCTGATCGCCGAAGACGCCGACCTCGGGCGAGAACTGACCGGCCGAATGCTGGACATCGTGACGGACCGCCTGCAGCACGCCCGGCATCGGCTGATCGAGGTCTATGCCTACCCGGGAGATTGACGATGCTGCTCGCAGATTCCTTGAAGCGCTGGATGTACCGCGGTGGACGCCCGCAGGGTTTGGCCCGCTTGATGAACCGATTCTCCGCTGTCCAGTTCCGGGCCGGCTTGCTCGTGCCGTCCAACTGGGCGACTCTCGAGGTGCGTGGGCGGCGTACGGGCCGGATGGTGTCCTGCCCGCTCGTGGTTGCCCGATACGAGGGCCGGGATTACCTGGTTTCCATGCTCGGAACCGACGCCAACTGGGTCGCAAACGTGCGTGCCGCAGGCGGCGACGCTTCCCTCAGCCACGGGCGCAGGGAGAACATCCATCTCAGCGAGGTAGCGGTGCAGGACCGCCCGCCGATTCTGCGCCGCTACCTGGAGAAGGCCCCCGGAGCGCGACCGCACATCCCAGTTGATCGGCATGCCCCGCTCGAGGCCTTCGAGGCGATCGCGGGGGACTACCCGGTGTTCCTCGTAACCCGTCCTGCCCCGTAGGGCCGAAGGTCCCACCGGCGCTGGCTTCCGGCCCTACGGGCAGGACACGCCCGCGCCCTACGGTCGGACACAACGACAAAGATCCTCCGAAAGGAATCGCCGTGACCGCGGTTGTGTCCGACCTGCTGCAGACCCTGGCCGAACCCGACGAGGCCGAGCTCGCCCGCCTCGACGCGTGGTGGCGGGCCGCCAACTACCTGACCATCGGGCAGATCTACCTCAAGGCGAACCCCCTGCTGCGCGAGGCCCTGTCCGCGGAGCACATCAAGCCCCGGCTGCTCGGACACTGGGGGACCAGCCCGGGCCTGTCGCTCATCTACGCCCACGTATCGCGGCTGATCCGCCACACCGGCCAGCAGGCCATCTACCTGGCCGGGCCCGGCCACGGGGGCCCGGCACTGGTCGCTGCCGGCTACCTGGAGGGCACATACTCGGAGATCTACCCGCAGATCACCCAGGACGAGGACGGCATGCGGAAGTTGTTCCGCCAGTTCTCCAGCCCCGGCGGCATCCCGAGCCACGTCTCGGTCACCACGCCCGGATCGATCCACGAGGGCGGCGAGCTTGGCTACGTGCTGGTGCACGCGTTCGGCGCCGTCATGGACAACCCGGACCTGCTGGCTATCGCGGTAGTCGGCGACGGTGAGGCCGAGACCGGCCCGCTCGAGGGTTCCTGGAAGGGTGTCTCGTTCATCAACCCCGCCCGCGACGGGGCGGTCCTGCCGATTTTGCACCTCAATGGAGCCAAGATTTCCGGCCCCACCGTGCTGGCCCGCAAGCACGCCGACGAGGTGCAGGAACTGCTGCGCGGCCACGGCTACGACGTCATCGAAGTCTCCGGTGAGGACTTGCCCGGCATGCACTTCCGGTTCGCCGCCGCCCTCGCGCAGGCGTGGGGACGCATCCACGCCATCCAGACTGCGGCACGCGAGGGCAAGTGGGACGGGACCCGGCCGGTCTGGCCGCTGATCGTCCTCCGTTCACCCAAGGGCTGGACCGGACCGGACGAGGTCGACGGCGTGCGGGTCACCGGCTCGTGGCGGTCGCACCAGGTTCCGCTGTCCGGAGTGCGGGACAACCCGGAACACCTGGCGATCCTCGAGCATTGGCTCAAGTCGTACCGCCCCGAGGAGCTCTTCGACGCGACCGGAGCGCCGACCGCTCTGATCCGCGAACAGGCGCCCGCCGGCGATCTCCGGATGAGCGCCTCGCCGCACGCCAACGGCGGCGTCCTGACCCGCGATCTCGACCTGCCCGACTTCCGCGACTACGCCTTCCCGGTGACACAGCCGGCGACCGAGCACGCCGAGTCGACCCGCCGGCTCGGCGAGATGATGCGCGACATCTACGCCCGCAACCCGGAAACCTTCAGGCTGTTCTGCCCCGACGAGACCAACAGCAACCGCCTCGGCGCCATCTTCGAGGTCTCCGACCGCGCGTTCATGGAGCGCGTCGGCCCCGGCGACGTGGCGATCAGTCGCGACGGGCGGGTGATGGAGGTGCTGTCCGAGCACAACTGCCACGGCTGGCTCGAGGGCTACAACCTGACCGGACGGCACGGCATGTTCGCCACCTACGAGGCCTTCGCCATGGTCAGCGCGTCCCAGACCGTCCAGCACGGCAAGTGGCTGCAGGAAGCGAAGAACCTGCCCTGGCGGGAAAAGGTGCCCAGCCTCAACGTGCTGCTCACCTCGACGGCGTGGCGCAACGACCACAACGGTTTCAGCCACCAGGGCCCTGGACTGATCCAGGTGGTGCTCACCCAACGGGGGGACGTGGCCCGCGTCTACCTGCCACCGGACGCCAACACACTCCTGTCGGTCGCGGATCACTGCTTCCGATCGCGGTCGTACGTCAACCTGATCGTCATCGACAAGCAGCCGCAGCTGCAGTACCTCACCATGGACGAGGCCATCGAGCACTGCACCCGCGGCGCGGGAGTCTGGGACTGGGCCGGCACCGACGACGACGGCAGCGATCCCGACATCGTGCTCGCCTGCGCCGGCGACGTAGTCACCATGGAAACCGTCGCCGCGGCGCAGATCCTCCGCGACCGGCTCCCCGGCTTCAAGGTCCGGGTTGTCAACGTCGTCGACCTGATGACGCTGCCGCGGCCCAAGGACCACCCGCACGGCATGAGCGGGACCCAGTTCACCGAGCTGTTCACCGACACCGTCGACGTGGTCTTCGCCTTCCACGGCTACCCGGGCGCCATCCACCAGCTCGTGCACGGCCGGCCCGACGCCGACCGCTTCCGGGTGCGTGGCTTCATCGAGCAGGGTACGACCACCACGCCGTTCGACATGACGGTCCGCAACAAGGCGTCGCGCTACCACCTGGTGATGGACGCGATCAACAACGCCCACCGCCTGCCCCGCGGCGCCGCCGACTTGAAGGCGTGGTGCGAGGCGCAACTCAAGCGGCACGAGGCGTACGTCATCGAACATCTAGAAGACATGCCGGAGGTTCGCAACTGGTCGCTGGACACCACAGCGAAGTAAGCACTGGCTCCGGTTGGCGGCGGCTCCGAAGCTCGGGGCCGCCGTCAACCTGTCGGTCTCGTCCCTCCTTGTGTTGAGCGCACCGCTGCGACGTCAGTTTGGAGTTGCACGTGCAGGTGAGGTCGTCCGGCGCGGAGCAACTGCCGGACGACCTGGGAAACAAGCGGCGCGCAGACACGTAGTGGGGCCGCGCGTCCGGTGCTGTACCGACACCGGGTAGCCGTCGGTGAGCTGTGCGGGCAGCCTGTCGTGTCGCGGTGATGGCCGGTGATCGTGTGGGCGGCGAACGGCACGTGGCGCAGTCCGGGGGTTCGTCCGTTGCTCACCGCAGCGCGGCCGCCACGGCGGAAGGTCCGTTGAATCCGACGATGACACGACCGGCCATCTCGTCGCCTCCGTTCACGAACCGGGTGCGGTGGCGGTGCCGGATTCTTCACGGCTATGCACGATCATGACCATGCGGTGCGCCCGGTGCAATGTGCTCATGGCGACGCTGCCGACGATGAGCTCGCGCCCCGCGGATCGGCCCCGTGAGCCGAGCACCATCACCGCAGCACGGTGATCCCGGGCGGCCGCGGCCAAGGCGTCAGCGATCGCGGGTGCGGAACCTTCGTGGCGACTGTTCACCCGCTGCACGGTCATCGCAGGCTCGCCGGCCAGACTCACCGGCTCCACGTCATGGTCGACGCTGATCAGCACGATCTGGCGCTGCGGCCACAAACGCACGGCCTCGGCTAGAGCGTTGGCGGCTCCGGCGGATCCGTCCCAGGCCACCAGCACGGGGCCTTGGTTCAGGGCCTCGTCGTCGGCGGCGAGCAGCGGGTACGGCGCTACCAGCGCCGGTTGGGTGGCGTAGTGCACGGCCATGTCGGACACGCTGCCCAGTACGGCTCGAGTGCCGCCGAGTCCGCGGGATCCGAACAGCAGCAGATCCGCGTCGACCTTGCGGGCGACCTCGGTGAATTCGAATCCCTCACCGCCGTAGCAGCGCACCGTCAAAGGTTCGGCTGTCCACCCGGCGGTCCGCGCCAGGGCGACGCCCATTCCCGCGACCCGATCGGATTCTCTTTGCCCTTCACGCTCGACGGCCGCGACGAACGCGTCGACCTGCTGAGTTCCCCTCCAGAGCCGCCGCCGTAGCTGCTCGCTGGCGAACGGAGGCGTCCACAGATGGACGACCACCGCATGGGCGCCCGGAAGCAGCCGAGCACATTCCTCGATCGCCACGCCCGCCGGCAACGATCCGTCATAGCCAACCAATACCCGTACTGCGGTCCTGCCCATGAGCTTCCCGCCTCCTGACGCCGGTTTACAGGACATCCCTCGGTTCGAGGGTGTTCTCTTCCTGAACGCCCCGCCAGAGGCAACCGGCCCCTCTACGGACCGGCCGGTTCAGGCAGCTGAGCGAAGGCCTGCGCTGTGTGACACGCGTTCTTGCCGACGTCTTAGACGGAACTCACCGCGAACTCAGCGGGTCTGCCGACGGCGAAGCTTCAAGGTGATTGCGCTGACGGTGGCAGCGACGCTGGCGCACGTGAGTGCGATCCCGACCGCGCCCCAGACGACCATAGCCACGGACAGACTCGCGCGTACTGGTCGCCGGAGCGTTCGCCGTGGCCGATCCTCGGCGTAGCGACTGGGCTGGGCAGGAACGCGATGGGCGGTATCACCACGACTCTGCGGCGTGAGCGGCCGCAGGTTCGGCGTGCGGCGGAACGCCGTTGGAAGTGAGGAGCTCAGTCTGATTGCTGCTCGTCGCGGACCACCGCGACCGGGCAGGCGGCATGAAAGATCAGATGCTGGCTGACGGAACCGATCAACAGACCGACGAAGCCGCCATGGCCACGATCACCGACGACCAGCAGCTGCGCCTTATGCGACCAGGACGCCAGCACCGGCCCGGCCGAGCCTCGACCCAGCCTCCGCCGGATCGGAAGGCCGGGATGGCGGTCGGCAAGGCTCTTTACGATCTTCGACAGCTTCCGGTCTTCGTCGGCCTCGAGCAGGTCGATGTCGTAGACCAGCGGCATTATGGCGCCCGGTCCGGTTCCTGCCGGTGTGCGCCAAACATGCGCGGTCACGAGTTCGGTGCCGCGCCGTGCGGCCTCGTCGGCGGCGAATTCAAGCGCCCGCAACGACCGCGCGGAGCCGTCGACGCCGACGATCACAGGCCCCTCAGATTTCGAAGCGCCCTTGACCACGATGACCGGACTGGATCCGTAGGTGGACAGCTGGGTGGCGACCGTGCCGGCCAGCATGCCCTCGAAGCGGCCCAGACCTCGGTCACCGACAACGACCACTGCCGCGTGGCGGCTGCGTTGCAGCATCACGTACGCCGCCGGCCCGTCCGCTACCTCGGTCGTGACCGGAACCTCAGGCGCTACCTTCTCGGCGTGGGTTTTCGCCTCGGCGACGATCGCGTCGGCGTGGGCCCGGACCAGTGTGGCCGGTTCGGGCGCGCCTTCCGTAGCCGGCCGTGCGGCGACCAACGCAGCCGGCCAGACGAATGCGTAGACGATGTGCAGCCGGGCACGACGCAGCTGGGCTTCGGTCGCGGCCAGTTCGACGGCGTCGAGACTTGACGGTGACCCGTCGACGCCTACTACCACGGGTGCACTGGCAATGGCCGTCATCTCAACCTCCGCTGTTTGTGCTGGACCAGCCGGTCGTATCGGCGGCCTGTGGACGATCGGATCCGGGATGCCCCGGCCTGGTGCCTCCCTGGCCGTCCCGGCAATCGTGACGCTGGATCCGCGGGGCCGGTAGGGCCGATGGTCCCTGCCCGGCGGATGTACCGGGTTCGCTGACGCGGCGGCGACGCCGCTGTCGCGGGCACGCCGAAGAATTTCAGCGACCCGGTGGTTAGCGTGAGCAGGTACGGCAGAAGGTCGATCCCGGCGAGGAATGCGGCGAGCTCACCGCCGCTGTCACCGGACCCGCCTACGCCTTCTCCGTTGACGCCGTCCGAGAGTTCACCTGGCACAGCACCGCCCGCACCGCCACCGTCGCCCGCTCCGAAGCCGTCCGGATGCTCTGACCTCGGTTGCCGTCGCGGCTGGTCTGCCGCCTGTCTGGTACAGGCTTGTCCTCGAGCAGCCGTCACCGGCAGAGCGCTGGTCGCGGGAAGAAACTCGACGATCCGCGGTCTGCTTGAGCTGCGAGAACGCAGAAGATACTGCATTGAAACAGGCCAAGAGACCCAGAGACGACGGATTAGTTTTCGATGCGGATCACGTCGGCGGGCGCACGGCGCGGTGAGGGAGGGACGGGATCGGTCGCCTCGACGTAGCCGAGCCGAACAACCAGATAGGGCTCGCCCACCCCGGAGAGCAGCCGGCCGAGCAGGCGCCGTGGCCAGGCCACCTCGACTGCCTCGCTGATGGGAGCGGTCGCCAAGCCGTCGGCGGTTGCTCGCAGGAGCAGGGCGGACATGGCCTCCCCGCCGCGGAGCAGATCGCCCGGCTGGTCGGTGGTGCCGAAAATGATGACGTACGCGGCGCCTTCGTCGTGGTCGACGCCGGGCAGCAGACCGGGCGAGCCGTCCGGCAGGAAGTTGCGCACTGGTACCCGCCGAAGGCTGGGCTCGACGGCGGTCGTAGGCGGCACACCGTCGGCGGTCCACGCCGGTCGATGTGTCCAGTCGGTGAGCTCACTGGTGTGGGCCGGGTCGAAGTAGTTGGCGTCGGCGGCCTCATCGACCGAGATGGCCAGCTCCGGCACTCGGTCATCGGGCACGAGGTGCAGATAGGCGCCCTGAGCCTCGACAAGCCGCCGCAAGCGGGTCAGGCTTCGCTCGGATACCGGTCGGTCACCGAAGGCGCGGCGATCGGTGCGGCGCCGGCTGATGGCGGCGACCAGTTCCCCGGCGTCCGGGTCCGGCGTGGTGCGGCCCGGGACACGGATCCGGGCGAGCAGGTCGGGGTGCCCCTCCTCGGGAAAGCGGTCCACCTCTGCGTACCATCCGCCCGCCGCCAGTGAGATTCGAGCGTGGTGCAGTGCGCCACCGCAGCTCAGCAGGAGCAGCCGACCCTCGGCATCGGTGACGCCCAGACGGCGGCCCGGGTCGGACGCCAGCTCCAGGACGTCACCGATGAGACGCCACTTCCAAGGCTGTGTATTGAACACCGATGGAGCACGCAGCGACGCCCGGGCAGCGATCTCCAGAGCCGTGCGCGCCTCGGCACGGGTCACGTCTTCTGCTGGCCTGGTCATGGCAGAACCTCCGGACTCGTAGCGTTTCTCCACGGTTGCAGGCTGTGGTCGGACGGGTCAGGGTCGAAGGTCCCAACCAGTCGGCCATCACCCTGGCATCGGTGATTCAGAACGAGAGGATTTCTCGGCGGTCCTGGCGACTGACAGCTCAGGCATCGCCTTCAGCTGACCGGCGGATGGACAGCAGCTTGGAGGAGGACGAAGAGGGCAATGGCGAGGATGAGGTAGGCGAACGCCCGGCTGAGTCGCCGTGCCGGTAGCCGTGAGGCGAATCTGCCTGCGACGAGCGAGCCGATGATCGCGGCGGCCGTGAAAGCGCCGGTGACGCGGAAATCGAGGGTGGCGTCGCCGGCGTGGGCGACGAACCCGGCGGCGGAGTTGACGACGATGATCGCCAATGAGGTGCCGACGGCAGCCGGCATGGGCAGGCCGAGCAGCACGACCAACGCAGGAATGATGAGGAATCCTCCACCGACGCCGAACAGACCGGTGAGGAATCCCACGGCGATGCCGGCGCCGACAGACTTCGGCAGGCAGCCGCGCCAGTTGACGCCGCCGCTGGGAAGTGCGCAGTCGCCGCCGGATTTGTCGTCGTCGCGCAGCATCCGGGCAGCGGCGGCGACCATGAGGGCGGCGAATCCGAGCAACACCATGCGCGGATCGAGGAGCCGGTTGACCGCGGCCCCGCCGAACGCCGCGGCGGCGCCGGCGGCGCCGACGACCGCTGCGATACGCCAACGGATCAGCCCGGTGCGCAGCCGTGGCAACAGCGCGGCGGCCGAGGAGATCCCCACCACCAGCAATGACGTCGGTACCGCGGTGCTCAGTGGCAGTCCGGCTCCATAGACCAGGGCCGGGACGGCGAGAATGGAGCCGCCGCTCCCAAGCAGTCCGAGCAGGATGCCGATGAGCGTGCCGAGGCCGATGGCGGCGGTCACGGTTGCGGGCCGGCCAGATCAGAAACGATCTTGTCGAGGCTGGTTCGCGGTCCACGGTTGTAAGGCAGCCGAGACAACAGCATTCCCATGGCGCAGGTGTTGGTTACCGCGGCAAGTGCCAGCCCCGCGCCGACCACCGCCGCGACCCACTTCGCCGCCGGCACCGGGAGGCTGATCAGGACGGCGATGAGCACGATTGACCCGGCGGTCAGCCGAACCTGGCGTTCGAGATCCCATCGGGGTACGCCAGTGCGCAGAGGGGCGCCGGCCGCCTGCCAGGCGGTGATACCGCCGTGCAGTACGCGCAAATTGGGCAGACCGGCTGCGGCGAGTGCTGCTTCAGCGGCGACGGCACGTTGCCCGGACCGGCAGACGAGGACGACCTGTTCGTCCAGGTGGGCGCGGAGTTCGTCGCGGTGCTCGCGCAGCAGGTCGAGCGGCACGTTGTAGGAGCCTGGGATGTGCGCGGTTTCGAACTCGGCGGGCGTACGCACGTCGATGAGGCGCGGAGCGTTCCCGGTGGTGATGAGATGGCTCAGGTCGGCTGCTTGCACCGCGGCCGGGTCGCCGCTGCTCACGCGTTCTCCTCGGTGCTGGTGATGGTCAGGCCGGCATCGGCGGCTTTTTCATAGGCGTCGTCGAGGTGCACCACCGCGCGGCCGGCTCGTTGCAGCAGGCTGGTAGCGGCGGCAGCGCGATAGCCTGAGCCGCAGTGAACCCACACGGTGCCGGTGGGCACCTCGGCGAGCCGGTGCGGCAGCTCGGGCAGGGGGATGTGCACGGCACCGTTGATGTGGCCGGCCCGCCATTCATTGGTCATCCGTACGTCGATCAGTACCTCGGGCGCAGGAAGTCCGTGCGGTACGGCTCCGCGGCGAGCCGAGGCCAGATCTTCGAACGTTGCCGTACGGAGCTCGGCCAAACGAGCGTCGTCGCCGGCGGCCCAGTCCTCGGGCCGGCCGGTCGCTGCGGCGGCGGGCCGTTCGATACCGATACGAGTCAGTTCACGCTGGGCGTCGGCGATCTGCTGCTCGTTGTCGCCGAGCAGGGTGATCGGGGTGTCCCAAGGGGCCATCCAGCCGAGCCAGGTCGACATGGGCCCGTCGAGTCCGAAGCTCAAGGTACCGGCCAGGTGTCGGTGCGCGAATGCCTTACGGGTGCGTAGATCGACCACCCATTCGCCGGCGGTGATCCGGTCGGCGAGTTCAACCGGGTCGGCGCGGCGTGCGGGGGTGAGGTCGAGCAGGTCGGCGCCAGCGGCGTTGCGTGCTCCCATGTGTGCGTAGTAGGCAGGGTAGGCGTCCAACCCGGCGAGGGTCTCGGTGACGAAGTCGTCGGCCTCGAGGCGTAGGGCAGGGTTCACCCGCCGCTCCCGCCCGATGGTCGAGGCATCTGCGTCGGACTGGGTGGCGGAGCAGAAGCTACCGAATCCGTGTGTCGGCCACACCTCAGCGCCGTCGGGCAGTATTTCGGCGAGGCGGCGTACCGAGTGGTGCTGGCGGCCGGCCAGGGTGTGAGCACGCTGCTGGCCGAGCAGGTCCGTGCGCCCCGTGGTGCCGTACAGCAGGGATCCACCGGTGAATGCACCCACTGGTCCGTCGGGACTGTGCAGCACGTACGACAGATGGTGGAAGGTGTGCCCCGGTGTGGCAACAACCGTGACGCTGATCGCGTCGGACACGGTGATCACGTCGCCGTCGGCGACCGGTAGCCGCTCGAAGCCGACCGTGTCGATGCCGGCCACCAGGTAGGTCGCACCAGCAACGCGGGCCAGGGCCAGCCCGCCGGATACGTAGTCGTTGTGCAGGTGCGTCTCGGCCACGTGGGTGATTCGAACCCCGAGCCGGCCGGCCAACGCCAGCACCCTGTCGATATCGCGTTGCGGGTCAACTACCAGCGCCACCCGTCCGTCGTGGGCGAGGTAGCTACGGTCCCCGAGCGACGAGGTCTCCACGACCTCAACCTCAATAAGTGACATCCGCCTTCTCCTTTCGGTGTTTACGCCTGGTCGGGTTGGTGAGCTCAATGAACGCGTCGCGGCTCCGGACGGTCGGATGACCGGCAACGTCAATGGCTCAGTTGGATACCCCCGGGGGTATGTGCCGGACGGACTGGTGGGATGTGGGCAGGCTGAAGAGGCCCCACATGTGCGGGGCATCGACAGTCAGACGATCAGGACAGGGCCATGAACAACTTCTCGAGCTGTTCTTCGCTCATGGGTGGCTGCTCGCCGCGCTCGCGAGCCTCTTGGCATTGCCGCATGCCCGTTGCAATGATCTTGAAGCCAGCCTTGTCCAGCGCGCGTGAAACGGCAGCGAGCTGCGTCAGTACCCGTTCGCAGTCGTCACCGTTCTCGATCATGGCGATCACCGCTCCCAGCTGTCCGTTCGCGCGTTTCAGCCGCATCAACGGGTTCGACAGCACCTTGGCGTCCATCTCCACGTCGCCCACCTCCACAGCCGAGCATACCCCCCGGGGTACCGGAATCGAGAGTGGAACCAGTCACCCCAAGTAACTGCCGTGGCAAAGGTTTCTCGCCGGCAAGGAAGCCTGTCCAGTTGAAGGCCTCGAAGAAAACTGGCGTTTGACGTTCTTGATCCAGTCCTCACCTGCTGCTTGTTGCCGGCGAACGGTGGACGATCGCCATGCCACAAGAGGGGACTAACGACTCTGCCCCTCTGGCATACCCCCGCGGGTATGTTCGGAGAGTGAGTTCACGCCAGCCGCACAGGAGGAGCCGTGAAGACGATCGTGGTGGGTGGAGTGGCCGGTGGAATGTCGACGGCAACCCGGCTGCGCCGTCTGTCAACTCAGGCGATCATCGTGGTGTTCGAGCGCGGCGAGCATGTCTCGTACGCCAACTGCGGCTTGCCGTACCACGTGGGTGGCGTGATCGCCGAGCGCCAGGCATTGCTGCTGCAGACGCCAGAGAGCCTGCAGGCCCGCTTCGACCTCGACGTACGAGTGCAATCCGAGGTCCTCGCCATCGACCGGGACCGTCGAACGGTACGAGTGCGGGACCTGACACTCGGCCGGGAGTACGAAGAAACCTACGACCGTCTGGTACTCAGCCCTGGTGCCGTCCCCATCGTGCCCGAGCTGCCCGGAATCAAGCGAGCCCTGACCCTGCGCACGGTGGCTGACGCCGACCAGATACGGGCCGCGCTGACCGACGCTCGCACGGCCGTCGTCGTCGGCGGTGGATTCATCGGACTGGAAACCGCTGAGAACCTGGCCCACCGCGGTATGGCGGTGACGGTGGTCGAGCGCGACGCTCAGGTTCTCGGCATGCTGGACCCGGAACTGGCGGACGCCGTGCACGCCGAACTGTCGCGACATGGAGTAACTCTGCGTCTGGGTGCCAATCTGGCCAAAGTTCTCCCTGATGCCGTCGAACTCGACGATGGCGAACTCATCGATACCGACGTCGTCCTGCTGGCCATCGGTGTCCGTCCCGAAGTGGATCTGGCCCGCGACGCCGGCCTGGCGATCGGCCCGCGCGGCGGGATCGCCGTGGACGAGGGCATGCGTACCAGCGACCCGTGCATCTACGCCGTCGGTGACGCGGTGGAGAAAATCGACGCCACCGACAGCAGACCTCAGCTGATCCCGCTGGCCAACACGGCCAACCGGCAGGGAAGACTCGTGGCTGACGCAATAGCAGGCCACTCGGTGCACCTCGGCGGGCGGATCGGCACAGCGATCGTGCAGGTCTTCGACCTGACCATCGCCGTCACCGGCTGGAACGAGAAACGCCTGCGCGCGGCTGCCCGGCCTTACCAGATGATCCACACCCATCCGGCTTCACACGCCGGCTACTTTCCGGGCGCAGACCCGATGTCCTTGAAACTGATCTTCGACCCGCGAGACGGCGCCATCCTCGGTGCACAGGCGGTCGGCGGCAAGGGCGTTGACAAACGCATCGACATCCTCGCCACCGCCATGCGCGCAGGCCTGACCGCTCCCGACCTCGCTGACCTGGAACTGGCGTACGCCCCGGCGTTCGGCTCGGCCAAGGATCCCGTCAACATGTTGGGGTACATCGCCGACAACCTGATGTCGGGCACCGAACGCACCGTCCAGTGGCATGAGATCGCCGCCGGAGCCACTCTCCTCGACGTACGCACCGACGACGAGTACGAAGCCGGCCATATCCCCGGTTCAATCCACATTCCGGTCGACGAGCTGCGCACCCGGCTCGGTGAACTCCCTGCAGTCGACCTGATCGTCTACTGCCAGGTCGGCGTGCGGGGCCACACCGCCGCTGCTCTCCTCAACGGGCTCGGCCGCAACGCGGTCAACCTTGACGGCGGATACCGCACCTGGATCGCCGGTACCCACAGCGGACTCGAGAGAGAACCGTGCTGATCCGCCACGTTGAGATGGGCCTGCTCTATCGCATCGTGTAGATGGTCTTCTCCGTCTGATGACACCGGCGGCACCTGTGGGCCTGCGGAGCGCTGAACTCCATGTTCGTGTAGAACCACGGTCCCCAATCGTGCTCGGGCCGAGACTCCGTAGCACTGCATCGTTCGCAGCGGCGAACCTGCTCGCATCCTCCGGCAGCAACGTACGCGAACTCGGTCCAGCTGTGGCGAACCTTCTCGCTCAACTTTCCACATACGGTGCAGACCCGCTGACTCTCGCATCGACTGCCGGGAAGGAACCACTGCCCCGCATGCAGGCCGATTGAGCACAACATCCTCCTGAGGACGTTCATCTCGGCTCCCAAGTTTGGAAAACTCCCGTAGCCCCCATAGTGACGCTAAGACGCTGGCCGGGGATGTGGTCAGGGCCCAAAGGCCCGCAACGGTGAGGTCTATCGAACGGATACGGGGTGCCCTCCGGCCCTGCACTTGGGAGGAGCGGACGCGGTCTCCTGGAGGTGTCAACAAAGCAGGCACTCACGAGGAGGGCCACCATGCTGAAGCGCAACTTGATCGCGGCGGGCTACGCCGTCCTGCTGCCGTTGTCCAGCACGATCATCGTCGTTCTGGTCGCGGCCGGCGTCGAAGGAACCGTCTCCGGCATTCGCCGTCTCGCCCGGCGCTGACCAGGGCTGTCAGCTCGGCAGGCAGGGGCTAGGGAGGTGAACGATGATGACGACGCGTCAGTCCGGTAGTCCAGGATCTACCAGATGGATGGTGCCGGTGCTGCAGTCACCGATCAGTCACGTCCTGCCTCGGTCTGTGGTGCTGCTCCGCTATGTCTCGACAACCGGTGCCACCATCACTCTGCCTGTCCAAGCAGCGCAGGACAGCGAACGGTTCGTTGTCCTCGTGGGAAATGCCGGACGCAAACGCTGGTGGCGACACTTCCGGCGGGCCGCCTCCGCTGAGGTCTGGCTGGACGGCGAATCGCACCACGTCGTCGGCGAGGTCGTTGATGGCACCGGCGAGGCCGCCTCGTTCTATCGTCGTCGATTTCCCAGAACGGCCGGAGCGGAGCCTGCCGTATTCGTCGAGCTGCGCTGCGATTCCCGGACGCCCTCCGAGCTTCGCCGAGTTCGTTGTCCCAGCGTTGGCTCCTGACCGTCACAGCGGGAGAGTTCATCGGCTTCGCCGTACCCGCCGTCACCGGCACGCTCACGGCTCACGCCTCCGCCATGACCGCACTCGCGGCCATCCTGCAGCCGAGGCCGCACGCGGCACGAAGCGTGGCTTCGCTCAAGCCGCCGCGCTACGGCACGCTGCTGCGATCGGCGGCACGCCGCTGGATCTCGACCCCGCGGCCGCCACAGTCCTGGCGTACGCGATCGGAATGTCGCCCTCGGCCCGGCAAGCTGGATCGTGACCACGGCGCTCGAATGACTCGTCGGCCTCGCCGTCTTCCTGGGCTTCGCCATCGTTGCGGCAACCCGAACAGCCAGTCGCCGTCGTAGCGGCTATCAGGGTCATCGGCGGCCTGATCACGGCGGCCGTTACATCGTCAATCATCGGGCTCGGCCTGCGCCGACTACTTTGCGGAGCAACCAGGGCGCCGTCAGACAGCCTCGCATTCACCAGCCGAGCAGCGTCCGAGTCGGCCGCCTGCAGGCAGCCAGTCGGATCTGGGCCCCGGCCGCTGCGCACGGCAAGGAGTGCCGTCAGGTCCTGGTCATCGGCAGGTCCCGAGGGGCCGTATGGGTGCCGAACGGCCCTACATGTACTACTTCGGTTCGGCTGATCATGTAAATACGTCCGGATCGACGTGGGCCGGGCGGGACTGTGAGGAGGCGTCGTGACGCGCATCGAACAAGTCATCAGCCCGCAGGTGCACCTCCGCGGTGAAGTAACCCCAGAGGTTTCCGCCTACGCCGTCGCCAAGGTCATGGCAGTGCTGCACCACGCTCCTGGCCCCGTGCTTCGCGCTTCGTTGACCCTGGACGCGGCTGCGCCCGGCGACCGCGTGGACGCCCACGTGAACATCAACGGAGTCGGCGTTCACGTTCACGGTGTCGGTTCGACGATGCAGGAAGCGGCCGACCTCATGCAGGAGCGGCTCCGCTCGCGGCTGCATCATCTGCGCCGCCGGCCTCAGCAGGGCCCGCGGATACCTCCGCCGGAACTCGGTGAGCCGATCGGCGTGACCGGCGCAAGCTGACCGTGAAGAGTTTGTCTTCCCTGGCTGATCCGCCCCGGAGTGAAGGTCGCACTTCACCGGGATGGCCCTGCCCCTGGCGTGACTGCCGATGAACGGCTTTGGTCACGGCGGAACTGCGGCACAGAGCGGACGGACGGCCGCCGAGGTCGGGACCATGAGCTCTGCTCGGCGGCTGATCTTTCGGCGAAGCTCGTGATCATGAAGTTCATAAGTGACGGCGTGACGCGGCCGAGCGACGACGATGCCCGAGCCGCTCTGGCCGAGTTTGGTCTAACTACGGCGTTCATGACGATCGTCTTCAGCGCTGTGCGCTGGGGTATCGGCACCGTGACGCCCGCTGCTACCGCCGTCGAGCTGCGTGTCCGGGTCGTGGTCGTTTCGGCGCTGGTCGGTCTGGTCATCGTGGGATTTGCCAACTCCCGGGCGGGTCGTTTCAGCGGCGCACACATGAATCCGGCCATCACCTTGGGACTATTTGCTTTCGGAGCGGTGCCGGCCCGGCGGGTCGTGCTGTATCTGCCAGCCCAAGCGGTCGGGTCGATTCTGGCCGCTGTGGTCACCAGACTCTTGTGGGGGCCGGCGGTGGCCGAAGAGCCGGTCAGGTGGGCAGTCGTTCAGCCGGGACATGGCTGGCACGGGCTGTCCGTCGCCGTTGCCGAGGCAGTAACCCTCGGGATCATCGTCACGGTTATGTGCCGGGTGAAGATCCGTCGGCCCAGGTGGCCGTTGGCCTGGATCGTCGGAGTCCTCTTCGGTTTGCAAGGTGCGGTCCTGGGGACGCTCACGGGTGGGTCGGCCAACCCTGCCCGCCAGCTAGGACCCGCGCTTCTCTCCGGCGAGGCCCGCCTGCTCGCGGTCTACTTGCTCGCTCCAATAATTGGCGGTCTCCTCGCCGGGTGGATCGCGGATCATTTCGAATACGGACGCTGGTCTCGCGACGGTTACCGTTTCGGAACTCACTCGACCATCCGGCCGAAAATGCGGCATTCTGTGGTCGATGCACACATACCATCGAACGGGGTCGACGCATGGCCGTGATCTCGCGATATCATTTTCTCGGGAACGCGGAGGCGAAGCATTCTGCGTTTCACCGTGGGGGAAGTCGTGTGCTCTCATAGGTTGTCAAGTGGTCACTCGGGCTGAGTCACGGTGACATCTCGTGTGGGCCGTCTGCTCATTCTGGATATAGGTGAACCGCCCACAGCTGAAGCAGTCTGGATCCATCGCAGTCTTTACTGCGCATGGGCCGGCACCCGCCGCACTTGATTGGCCGTGGTCACAAGCCTGGTCACAGCATTGATCAACTTCGGCTGGATTGGGTGAAACCGGACGGCATTGCGATGCCATTCTGTCCGTTCTAGTGTACATTTAGACACAGGCTGACAGTGCTTAACCGAATTGCAACCGGACTGGGGGTCAAGGGGTCGCAGGTTCAAATCCTGTCAGCCCGACGATGTGATGTCTCGGGACATCAGAATAGCCCGGACCTACGTTTTCGTAGGTCCGGGTTTTTTGTTTGTGGGTGTGGGGCCGGGTGGTCGGCCGGTGGGCTGGTAGTCGCGGTCGGGGTTGATGGTCAGGGCGCGGAGGAGTTCGCCGGTGGCGGCGTGGGTGATCCTGACGTTGAGGTCTTGGATCAGCAGCAGGACGTAGGTTCCGGCGTAGGTTTGCCGATGCCGATGTGGCGTAATCGTCCGGCGAGTCGCAGGGTGACGGTGCCGGCTTTGCTGATTTTGTCGTGCCGGACCCGGTCGTGGGTGTCGTGGCTGCGGTCGGTGCTGGGGGTCGCTTTCGGGCGGTGGTGGTAGGCCGTGGCGGGGGTGGCCCGGTGGGGTAGGGATCGGTGGGGTCGGCGGTGGTTGTACTCGTCGCAGAAAACGTCGATCAGTGTCTGTAGTTGGGTGATCGTGACGGGTTGCGGTGTCTGGGCGCGGAGCCATTTTTTGAGGGTTTGCTGGAATCGTTCGACTTTCCCGCAGGTGGTGGGATGGTTCGGGCGGGAGTTTTTCTGCACGATGTTGAGGCGGTGCAGGTCGGTTTCGAGTTTGCTTCTGCCGCCGCGGCCGCCGGCGAATCTGACGGTGTAGACCATGCCGTTGTCGGTCAGCGTTGATGCTGGGATCCCATAGGTGGCAACGGTTTGCTGGAACGTGTGGGCCACTATCGGGCCGGTGATCCCGTGGTGGGCGCTGAGGTGCAGGGCTTAGCGGGAGTGGTCGTCGAGCCAGGTGATGATCTCGGTGTCGGGGCCGGGTGTGCCGTCGGGTGTGGTGAGGCGGTAGTGGGTGAAGTCGGATTGCCAGGTTTCGTTGGGCTGGTCGGCTTCGAACCGGATGTAGGAACTTTTCGGTCGTTTCGCCGGTTCGGGCGTCACTCGGCCGTGGCGGGTCAGGATCCGGTTGATCGTGGCCCTGGACAACACGGTCTGGTGGTGATGCTCGAGGTGCCAGGCGATGGTGTCGGCGCCGGCGTCCAGGCCGCTGTCGGCGAGGTGTTTGCGTAGCTGCAGGACCAGTTCCACGGTCGGTGCCGGGGTGGTGGTGGGCCGGGTCTTCGGGGCGCGTGAGCGGGCCTCGAACGCTACCTCGCCCTCGAGGGCGTAGCGGGTCATGAGACGGCTGATCCAGCCCTGGGAGACACCGTAGGTGCGGGCGGTCTCGGACTGTGACATGCCGGTCTGATCTTCCCCGGGTTCCGTGGAGTCGGCTGGTGAAAGGCGGGTAGGTGCTTGTCAGAAGGCACTGGCCTGCAGCTGGGAGGAAACGCTGTGGCACCCGAATCAACGATGGCATCGTGGACGGCCGCGAGCTGGCCGCCATCGGCCGCACCGAGAAACTCGAGCTCGCCACCCTGCGCGACAACGGCATGCTGCGCCCGTACGTGACGATCTGGGTCGTCCGCACCGGTGACGAGCTGTGTGTCCCCTCCGCGCGCGGCGTGCACGGTGGCTGGTACGTACGTACGCGCCCTGCGCCCGGAACCCGGGCGCCTCCGCGCCGGTGGCCTGGAAGGCGACGTCGTCTTCGCCGCGGCTGACGATGCGCATGCCGGCATTGACGCCGCCTACCGCGCCAAATACGACCGGTACGGGCCCGCCGTTGTGGGCTGCGTCGTGGGGGAGAAGGCGCACGGAGTCACCCATCCGCCTGCTTCCCGGAACTGAAATGAACTTCTCATGTCCACCGTTCCGAACCTGACGCTGAACAACGGTGTCGAGATTCCGGCGATCGGCCTCGGCGTGTTCCAGACCCGCGGACGAGACCCGCGATGCCGTCCAAGCAGCCCTGTCGACCGGTTACCGGCACATCGACACCGCCGCCGCGTACGGCAAACGAGCGTGAGGTCGGCGAGGTGATCGCCAAGTCGGGCCTCGACCGGTCCGAGGTCTTCATCGAGACCAAGATCTGGATCAGCGACTACGGGTACGACTCAACGGCATCTCGCACGGTGCTGACTTGTCACACGCCGTAGCCCTGCTCGACGATGCGCGAAGCCATCGGCAGGTAGTCCTCAGGTCGCTGTGGGGCGAACGTGCCCAGCCCGTCGACGTAGCGGTTGAACATGCAGAACGCCGCGGCGATCAGAACGGTGTCGTGGATCTCGACGTCGTCGGCGCCTTCAGCGCGGGCGGCGTCGATGAGTTCGGTGGTCACCGCCCGGCCGCTCCGCTGAACCGCACCGGCGATATGCAGCAGCGCCCGCAGCTTCGGCGACACCGGCGCGGAGTCCAGGTCGGCGCGCACCTTATCCACAAGGGACATGCCGGCGTTGAGCTGGACGGCCGCGAACGCCGAATGCGACGAGCAGCAGAAGGTGCATTCGTTGAGCCCGGACACATAGGCCGCGATCAGCTCCCGCTCGCCCGGCGGCAGGGAGTGCGGGGCGCGGAGCAATATTTCGGCAAGCATGTTGAGCGGCTGTGCGGTCTCCGGGCGGAACCGCATCGGGCCGGTGATCCCAGGGAACTCGTGCTCGTCCAAACCGAGGTCGATATGAGCCATACGCCCACCGTGGCACAAAGTGATCGGGCCCACATCTTCAGCCATGCGCAGTTCTCACACCGACCGGCGCGGGTTCAGGCGGCCTTCCCGACAGTGAGTGCCGGCGGGCCGGGGGATCGGAGGACGTGCGTGAGTTCCGAGACGCACATCATGTATCCGGTCGGCGCAGGAAGCCGCTCGATGTAGTGCTGGAGGTCGGCGCCGAGCGCGAATACCCGGGTCGGGGTGCCGGTCACGCGCGCGTCCTCGATGACCCGCCGCAGCCCGTCGAGGACGGCCGGGTGCCGGGTGCGGTAGGACTCGGCGACCAGGTGATTGCTGCGGTCGGCGGCGAGGTAGAACTGCACCAGGTCCTTGGTACCGACGAACAGTTCATCGGCGCCGGCGGCGCAGATGTCCGAGGTGGCGTGGACCGCGGCCGGCGTCTCGATGAACGCGGACAGGGGCGTCTCGGGCGACAGCCCGAGGTGCGGTCGCAGCTTAGCGAACTCCTCGGCGTCGGTGAGGAACGGCGCCGAGAGATGGACACGGGCGGCCTGGGTGCCGAGTCGTCCGCGCAGGGTGTCCAGCATGACGTGCAGCGCCTGGGGGTACGCGGCCGAGCGGAGCAGCCACCGGGTGCCGTGCAGGCCCATGTCGGGGTTGGGTTCCCGCGGCACCGTGGCTTCGCCGGTGATGTGGACGGCATCGTTGGAACGCAGGTCGAGCATTCGCAGTATCAGCCGCTGGCCCGGCAGCAGCGCTTCCGCGCATACCGCCAGCTGTTCGGCGATCGCCCGCCCGTAGGCGTTGACAGCGGCCCCGCCGCGCAGATCGTCGATGGGTCTGAGACCTGTGGCGAAGCACAGGAACTCCTCCCGGACGAAGAAGGACTCGACGACTGACGGCCGCGGAACACCCGAGTTGAGGCCGCGGATGTCCCGGAGGTCGGCGATCACGGCACAGGCCGAGCCGAGAACCTCCGGCGGCGGACCGACCGGGCTGGTGATCGCCACACCGGTTCCGGCTGCGGCTGCGCCGACGGTGACCGACTCTCGTTCCAGGTCGAGCGTCACCACGCCGGCGAGCTTGTCGAGGTCGGCCGGGTCGACGCGCAGGACCGGAATGCCCTTGGCGCGGCAGATGGACTGCATATGGCCGGTGCGCCCGCCAGTACTGCAGACGACCGCGCGGGCGGTCATGAGCGCGCCGTACAGCTCGGGGGTGATCGCCTGCGCTACGAGGATCGAACCCTCCACCGGCAGTGCGGTGCGATTGCACGGCCCGTCCACTACGGATTCGGTGCCCCGGGTGAGCAGGACGCCACGGATCTGTCGTTCAATCACGAGTACTCCGCCTCTTCATCATTCGCGATGCCCAGCTGTCGTCGCAGCTGGCGCGGGGTTACCGAGATGTCCGTCATTCTCCGCACCGCCGCCTGGTTGACGGCGATGCGGATCAGCCTGATGTCCTGTTCAGCAGTGGTGGCCGGGAAGCGGCGATCGGAGCTAGGGTGGTCGGCCAGCTGTGCATCGAGGCGCTCGCGCGCGGCCCGCGACCGTGCGGCGAGGCGCTTGACCTCCACAGCGACGGCCTGCTCAAACTCGTCGTGGGTCGTCTCGTCGACGGTGAACGAGCGGTGCAGTGCCGCCCCGCCGTCGTAACCCAGCTCGAGGCGCTCGACGACATGGGCGGCGACCACAATGGAATGGTTCTTGATCGCGGCGAGATTGAACGCGAAGGCGCCGGTGCGGCCGTTGCGCACGATCTCGTCACCCTCGCGCATCACCCCGATGGCGGAGAGCATCTCGTTCGGCTCGCCACCGGGCCGCAGTGGCGTACCCCAGCTGTTGATCTCGATGCCGCGACCGGTGCGCTCGTGGGGGGTGATGAGCTTCTTCGCCAGCAGATCCATCCACAGCGGGGAGTCGACGTGGGTGTAGTCGAACTCTCGCCCGAAGTTGCACACCACGAGGTCGGCTCGGATGACGCGGGTGGCGTCCTCGGTCGCCACGACGACGTCGAGTCGTCCCGACGTGGCCGGTGCGACTTTGCCGATCCTGCCGACGACGAGCTCGACCGAGCCCTGGCCGGACTCCATGGCATGCTCGACGATCGACGTCGTGTAGAGCACCGCGCCGACTCGCAGCGAGGCGATCTGCGTACTGAACTCCTGGAGCAACTGCCGGAGCTCGCCGGTCGGGATCTGCTCGATGACCCGGGGAAGGTAGGGCTCCCACGCCTTGGCCACGCGTTCCGTGACGATCATCCGGTCGATGTCGGGGTGGTCGGTGGTGACCGCGTCGCAGGCAGCCTCCCATTCGGCCTGGACGCGCGCCAGGAATTCCGTCCGGTCCTGGTACGGCTCGAACAGTGTGGCAGGTGCGGGGAGCCGGACCACGCCGTGCTCGTGGTGTTCAGGGTATGTCCGCGGCGTCGTTCCCGACTTGGAGACCAGGTGGACGGTGCCGGTGTGGCCCTGGCGCAGCAGCAGAGCCACCGAGTCATACGCGCTCAGCACCGTTCCGACGATCACCACCCTCGCACCGGCCGGGGTCGCGAGGAGCCGCCCCACACCGTCGGTCGAGTACGGGTGCCGGATGAACGCATCGTGGTCGAGCACCTCGGTTGCGAACGCCGGCTCTTTGAGCTCCATGCCGGTCGCGAGGATCACGTGATCGGCCGTCAGCGTCCGCGTCGGCGTCACCCCATCGGCGTCACCGTCGCTGGGGGACTGCCGGATCGACACCTCGACATGGTCGCCGCTGATGGCCAGGCTGACTGCCTCGCCTTCGGTCTCGACGAGCTCGACATCGGGGTACGCTTCCAGGCGCGCCTCGGCGATGCGATCGGTCAGGTAGTCGTGGTAGATCCGGCGCGGCGCCGGCCCGCTGTCGACGAACGTGAAGTCCGACCACGGCGCGGACCATCCGCTGCGGTCGGCCTCATGATTGGCCCAGCGCACGAAGTCGTTGACGTCTTCGCGGAACGCGGACATCCGGCCGGCCTGGATGTTGAACACGTGATCCCACGGGTTGCCGTCCCGGTGATACGCCACGCCCGCGTACCGGTAGTCCTGGCGGCGCTCGAGCAGGACGATCTCGAGGGGCTCACGGGCGAACTGGAGAAGCCGGATGGCCGTTGCCGTGCCGGCCAGTCCGGCGCCGACGATGAGAACCCGAGGACGACGACGCAAACCCTGCCTCCATGTGAGTCAACGGCAGGACGGGTTGACCAGCCTATGTGGATGATTTCATCATCCGGAGCTACGCGTGTGATCACTCTGTGGATCCACCGATTCTGACGGCCGGGAACGCGGCGGCGCCACTTCGTCAATGCGGAAGCCGCCGGCACCGGCGGCTACAGTCGTCGTGCCGGGCGGATCGACGGAACGTCGGCAGGTCTGGCATCGGCCATGATCATCGCGCGAAGGGGGACGGCGGGTATGGATCAGATGACGGTGGCTCTCGTTCAGAGCGGGCAGACGGCATCGGTCGCGAGCATTCGCGATCACGCGGTCGTGATGGACCGCCCGTCCTCGCACGGCGGATCGGACGCCGGCCCGATGGGTGGCGAGACGCTGCTCGCCGCGGTCGGCGGCTGCTTTATGAGTACCTTCTACGCCGCCGCCCAGGCCCGGTCCGTCCCGGTCGAGGGTGCGACCTCACGTGTCACGGGCGTGTTCGTGGCGAACCCCCGGCGGTTCGGTTCGATCCACATCGAGGTGTCCTGCGACTCGTGTCCGCCCGCTGACCTCGAGCACCTCGTCGAGGTCGCTGAACGCGGTTGCCTGGTGGCGGCGACCCTCAGGCAGGGGATGGCCGTGACCGCGTCGGTCACCGCGTCCGGTTCGCCCGGACAGCCGCGCGCTGCCGTGCCGAGCCCGCTCACACGCGTCGACCGGCCGACGCCGCCGGGGCCTGAGCGCCAAACGGCACAACGCCTGGCCACGCCCACCTTCGGGGGAACCGGGGCGATTACTTCCTGACTGCGCACCATGGAAGATGCACGGAAAGTTGCCCGCCGCTATCCGGCTTCGCTTTCCGGGGTGGTGACGGAGCAGCTGCCCGGCTGGAATTCCCGGGCGTACGTCCTCGACGGCGGTGCCGCCAGGGGTGGCGGGGGAGCTCGGGCGGCGGGAGCACGGTTCGGAACCGTGGCGCCCGTGGGCAATGACGAGGATCGGATCTCCTATTTCGTACGCGTGTACTCCGGCCATTTAATCCGGGGCTCGACCCGGCGACTACCGCCATGCCCAGTTGAACAGGTGGCGTTGAGCCACTATCCGTCTTCAGCCGGATCCCTCCCGACGAGCCTAGGCCCCTGGGAATGGTCGCAGGAGTCGAGCGCCGCGCATCGTTGTGGGCTTCTGGCTTGGTCGCCTTGGTAGATCGGTGTAGGCCTATTTCCTCGCCGAGTTGTTCGCCAAGTCGGCGCCGGGTGGACGGACGGCCGATACGTCTGGCCAGGACGGGCTGACTTGGGTGGGCGTCCGGGCCGCCACGACAACCATTACAGTCGCATCGTGAGCGCAGACCAGGGTCTTGTTCGGGTGTCCGACTCGTTCGGCGTACGCCGCGCCCGAATTGGATCGATTCTCGCCGATGATGGGACGATCTATCTCGTCAAATGGGATGATACCGACGAGGAAGAGCGCGTCCCACGAGCCGCCGACGTGCACGTCGCGACGAGGGGTTCGCTGCGTTTCCTAGCCCTGTCCGACGCTCGGCTGTTCCATGCCGTCTTCGCCCAGGAGCCTCTCGCGGTAATTCTCCACCTGCTGGCCGAGTCGTCGGCGCCGCTGAACGTACGAGAGATCCGGGAGCATCTGGTTGGGCTCGGGCTCCGGAACGAGACCTGGGCCCGGCACTGGCCCCGCGTGCTAGCGGTTCTGCCCAAGTGGCCGGGTGTTGTCCGACGACACAAGGGCGACACCCTGGCCTACGCCTGGGTGGGCGACGACCTGCCCGATCTTCCGTCGGACGCCGAGCCCGAGCCGGAACCGGAGCGGGCCACCCCTACGCCCGCGTCGAAGCCCGCACCCGCACCTGCGCCCGCCAAGCCGGTTGCGGCCGCCGCGACACCGGCCGAACCGGCGGTGCCGTCCCCTGAGCGCCTCCGCCGCCAGATGGGCGCCGCGCGGAGCCTCAGCGAGGTCGCGCGTCTGCTCACGCTCCCGAGGGAATTCGTGGCTGAGCTGTCACCGGAGGTGGTCGCCTCCGCTCTCCGTAGGGTCGCCGCTGAGGATCGGCTGGTCATGGGTTTGCTCGAGGCCCTGACCGCCTCCGGGCCGATCGGCGCGCTGACCGAGGAACTAGCGATCGCTCGGGCGGCGAACGCCGCACTCCAGAGCCGGGTCGACGAACTGGAGGAGTGGTGGACGGCCCTCGAGCAGAGCACCGATCCGAGCTCCCCGATCCGTCAGCCGGGTAGCTGACGAGCTCGACCGAGGCTGGCCGCCTGAGGGGAGCTACCAGGTCGGTCGCCGACGCACACGGGGTGATTCAGCGGCCGTGGCGTACGTCGTTGGGTGGGTTGTCGCGGACGTATTTGTCGAGGTTGTCCTCGCGGAGCGCGGCGAACAGCTCGCGGGAGCGGTCGGCGTCGGGGACCATCACCGAGCCCACGCCGGGAACGTCCCGGTTCTCCGCGATCGGCAGTGTCATGAAGGTCATGTCGTTCGCCCGCAGGCCACGCAGTGTGAAAGCCAGGCGTTGCACAGGCATGCGCCGGTCTACGGTGAGGGTGCTGGCCGCGGTGCGGACCAGGCGGTCCAGGTCGCGTGGGCTGGTGAGCATGTTCTGGTCGGCTACTTTCTCGGCCAGGGCCCGCAGGTACTGCTGATGGCGCTTGGACCTGTCGATGTCGTCGTTGGGCAGGCCGCGGCGCTGACGCACGTAGTACTCGGCCAGTTGGCCGTCGAGGTGCTGCTTTCCGGCGGCGAAGGCTACGCAGCGACGCGAGCGGCCCTGCGGGTCGGTGCATGGTGCCGACGGGTACGGACTGTGGTCGGGCAGGAAGCGGTACGTGTCGACGGTTGCCTTGTCGATGGTGACGTCGACGCCGCCGACCAGGTCGGTGAGTTTGCGGATGCCGGCGAAGTCCACGATCAGCGGCCAGTCGATCGTGATGCCGCCGTACTGGTTCAGGGTCTGCACGAGGCGTGGGGCGCCACCCCATGCGTACGCCGAGTTGATTTTGTTTCGGGGCCCGCGGCCGCCGCCGGCGGTGGCGATCGGCAGGTACGTGTCGCGGGGGATCGAGATCACATACGCCTTGTTCGTCGACTTCGGGATGTGGATGAGGATGACGACGTCGCTGCGACCGTCGCCCGGCTCACCCTTCGTGCGGCTGTCCGAGCCGATGATCAGCAGGTTCATCGGCCCGCGTACCTTCGGCGGCTCGGTCGTGGCGCCGGGGGAGGCCGGAGGTGCGGCAGGCAGCAGGTCGGCGCGCTCGACGGCGCCCTCGTATCGGTGCGAGAGCAGCTGGGTGCCGGCGACCGCGGCCGTCGATCCGACGACGAGCAGGGCCAGCACGACGACGAGCACGATTCGCAGACGACGAGACTTGGCCATCGCTTACACCCCCACGAAACGGTAGCCGCGGTCGATCAGAACGGGAAGGAACTTCCGCAACGCGCGTACGGTCTGGGACCGGTCGCCGCCGCCGTCGTGAGTGAGCACTATGGACCGGTTGCCGACCTGGTGCAGGACCTTCGAACGAATCTGGTCCCATCCCGCGTTGTCCCAGTCGCGGGGGTCGACGTCCCAGGCGATCGAGGTCTGCCCGAGTTCCGCGCACACCTTGAACGCGGTGGGTGACCAACTTCCGTACGGGGCCCGGAAGAGGTGGGGTATGTGCCCGGTCGTTGCGGCAACGGTGTCGATGGCGCGACCGATCTCGGTTCGTGCGCGTGCGGCGGGCATTCGGCTGACGTCCTTGTGCGACCAGGTGTGCGTACCTATGGTGTGTCCTTCGTCGATGATGGACTTGATCAAAGCAGGGTGATCGTGTGCCTGCTGCCCGATCACGAAGAATGTGGCCTTGATGTGTTGCTGGCGCAGGATTTTGAGCACCTGCGGCGTGTACGCCGGGTCCGGCCCGTCGTCAAAGGTGAGCGCCACGGCCTTCGACCCTTTCGGCACAGCAGCGGCCGGTACGACGTAGAGCGGCTTGGTCTGAATCGCTATGGGCGGCAGTGCGGTCGGCGTGGGTGACGGCGGCGGCACTGACGGCGCCGGCGAGGATGGCACTGTTGCCGGTTTCGCTGCCGGTCCGCCCGGCTTTGGCGGCGGCGGCCCGGCACAGGCACTGAGCAGGGCGAGGCCACCCAGAGTGAGAAGCGCCCGCCGGCCGCCGGACCAACTTTGTTGCGTCATTCCCTCCACCACCTCCGGCTCCGCTGGTGCAGCTGGTGCCGCAGGGATCGACGGCGGAGTGTTGGGGAGTCTTGTTGGGAGATGTCAGGAACTGGTGAGGCGTTCGGTGATGCCGGCCGGTGGACCTCAACTTGTCGGAGCGTACGGTCGAGTCCATCGTGCATGGCTTGACGAATGGTCTGGACGTGCGCAATCGGCCGCACGCCGTCGCGTACGCAATGCGGTCAGGGTTGATCGGATGAGGAACAGATGAGATTCAGCTCGGCGAACACCCTCCGGGTGCTGCTGGCCCTTCTGGGGTTTGTGCCCGTCGGCACCGGCTTGCTGGGGGTGATCGGCGGCCTGACGCTTGACCCGAGCGGCGACGACTCGAGCCTCTACTTCAACAGCGAGTACCGTTTCCTGAACGGCGTGTGGATCTGTGCGGGCATCGCGCTCTGGTGGTCGATCCGCCTGCCGGTGTCCCGGGCGGCCACCACCCGGTTCCTGCTCGTCGCCATGATCGTGGGCGGAGTGGCCCGGGCGGTGTCCGTGGCGGCCGAGGGATGGCCCGGTCCCGTTTTCACCACCGCCCTCGGTGTCGAACTGCTGGCGATCCCGGCATTGACTCTGTGGCATGCCCGGGAGTACTCGTTGCCGTCGGGCGGGTCCGCCTCGTGAGGTGATGCCGGAGGGTCACGAGCCGCCGCCGGTCAGAGGGCCGAAGGCAGCGAGCGTGAGTGACTCCTGGAGCGCGGCGATCCAGTCGTCGATCGGTTTGGCCGCGTCCATCGGGACGAAGGCCAGGGCCATTGCGGCGAACAGCGCGAACAGGGCGCGGCGGCGGCGCTGATCGGGGTCTGCTCCGGCCGGTGTGATCAGCCGGGCGAGGTCGCCGACGCTGCGACCCATGGACTGCGCCCCGGCTCCGAGCAGGTCGGGCTCGGCGAGGATGAGCGCGCGCCGGCGGGCTTCCAGGCTGCGGTCCTGCTCCGTCATCTCGCGCGCTGCCGTCGCGGCGGCACGCGACACCGCCGCGAGCGGGTCGAGTGGGCCGTCACCAGGATCGATGTGCCGCACCAGCCTCTGCAGAAGGGGGTCATGCCACAGGATCTCCGCTTTGCTGCCGAAGGTGCGGAACACGGTGCGTTCGGGGACCCCGGAGCGCTCGGCGATGTCGGCCATGGAGACCGCGGCGAATCCGGCTTCTTCTGACAACTCCAGCAGGGCCAGGCGTACGGCGGCCTGCTTGCGGGCCGCGTTGGTGGCCCGGCGTCCGGGGGAAGAGGCCTGCTCCATCCCGGCAGCCTAGCAATGTGGCAGGCCCTGCCACATTGCGCTACCGTCGCCTCAGGTGATTATGGCAGTGACTGCCAATTTAGCGGAGGCGTCATGACATCGACCAAGAAGTTTTCCCGGCGGCAGGTCATCGCCGGTGCCGTGGGCGCCGGCGTCGTCGCGGCGGGTGGCGGCGCTTACTACAGCTTCCTGGCACCGTCCGGCGACGTGCACGAGTACGCCGGACACCTGGTGAACGATCAGCGGGCGCTGCGGTCCGGCGAGGTTCGGGTCACGTTCCTCGGCGCGACAACGCTGCTCGTCGACGACGGGACCACTCAGCTGCTGTTCGACGCCTTCATCACCGACATCTCGTTGCGCACGGCGGTCTTCGGCGAGCTCAGCACCGACGAGGCGAAGGTGGACGCCACTCTGGCCCGGGTGGGCGCCGATCGGATCGAGGCAATGTTCACCACACACTCGCACTACGACCACGCACTCGACGTCGCCCACATCGCCCGGCGCACGGGCGCGATCCTGCACGGCTCGCCCTCCACGCTCAATATCGGCCGCGGCGGCGACCTCCCCGAGGCGCAGCTGCAGGCGTACCAAGTCGATCAACCGGTGAAAGCCGGCGCCTTCACCGTCACAGCCCTGGCCTCGAAGCACTCACCCGGCACCAAAGGCGGGGACGGCACCCCGATCACCGGCCCGCTGCGCCAACCCGCCAGGGCGGGCGACTTCTACGAGGGCGGCTCCTACGACCTCCTGGTCGAACACGGCGGCCATTCGCTGCTGGTCAAAGGTTCGGCGGGATACCGGCCCGGCGCGCTCGACAACGTCCGGGCCGACGCCATGTTCTGCGCGACGGCCGGCAGCATGGGCAAGGACGCGTCGTTCCGGGAGCAGTTCTACGAGCAGACGATCGCCAAGGTGCAGCCGAAACTGTTCGTTCCGCTGCACTGGAACGACTTCTTCCACCCCGTCACCGGCGACCTCGCTGCCAACATGAAGGCGATCGACGACGTCACGGCCGGCTGGAACTACCTCATCGACAAGTTCGAGAGCAGCCACTGCGAGTTCGCCCCGATGGAGGGCTACAGCAGTGTGATCCTGTTCGGTTCGACCGGCCGGGCGGCGTGAGGATGCGGTCGGTGGGGTTCTTGAGGCAAAATGTCTGACCATTAGCGTTTTTGAGACAGAAGGTGTTCGACCCCGCAGCGTAGACCTATGAAGAGCACTCTCCCCGCCTTGCTTCGGACGACGCGTGCCGCCACCGCGATGGCGCTGGTCGTCGGGGCTGCCGTTGTGGTGCCGGCGTCGCTTGCTGTCGCCGTCGGCGGTTCAGCACCGCTGGTTATTTCTGAGTTTCGGGTTCGTGGCCCGAGCGGAGCCAACGACGAGTTCATTGAAATCGCCAACATCGACGGCTCGCCGCATACCGTCGCCTCGTCGGGTGGCACAGGGTATGGCGTGGCTGCCTCCGATGGCGTAACACGTTGCACCATCCCTGACGGAACCGTGATCCCCGGCCGCGGGCATTATCTGTGCGTCAACAGTGGTGCCTATTCGCTGGCCGGCTACCCCGGCGGCAGTGGAAATGCCACCTATACCACGGATATTCCGGACAATGCAGGTATTGCGCTGTTCAACAATAATACCGGCGGGGGGAGTTACATTCTCGCTAATCGGCTGGACGCGGTGGGTAGCGCGACTGAGGCGAACACCCTCTACAAAGAGGGTACCGGCTATCCGGCGCTCACTCCTTTCAGTATCGATTACAGCTTCTATCGCAGCCTCTCCACCGGCACGATATCCGGCCAGAACCAGATCGACACTCCCACACCGGGCATTCCGAAAGATACCGACAATAACGCGACGGATCTCATTTTCGTCGACACCAACGGCACCTCGGCCGGTGCCGGCCAACGGCTTGGCGCCCCGGGGCCGGAAAACCTGAGCTCGCCGGTGTCCGGTGGCGGGCTTGCCGTGAGCCTGCTCAACGATTGTGTTTCGGAAGATGCCGCGCCAAATGTGGCCCGTGACACGACTTCTGATCCAGCGAACAACTCGACCTTCGGTACGGTCACGTATCGACGTACGGTCACGAACAACACCGGCGCGCCGGTCACTCTGTTGCGTCTTCGGGTCGCTGACATCCGGACGTTCCCGGCTCCCAGCACCTACGCTGATCTGCGGCCGCGGACCGCCACGGGCGGCACTGTCACTGTTGATCGCACGTCATGTGGTGGATCCAGCTCGGACGTGCCGGTCGCCGCCACAACCCTGCAGCAGCCGCCGTCGCAGCCGAATGGTGGCGGATTCAACTCGAGCCTGTTGGTCACCCTCGGCTCGTCACTTGCTCCTGGCGCGAGTGTCAACGTCAACATTCTGGCCGGGGTTCAGCAGACGGGAAGGAACGGAGTCCGTTTCATCACCGAGGCGCTTCCGAGCGCCGGTACCGGGACACCGGCACTGACGTGTGCCGGCGCCACGATCGCGGGCATGGGGGACAACTACTGCAATTTGACCCCTCCGACGATCTCCGCTCCGTCCGCTGGCGCGGTGCTGACGAACGGCACGGTGACGGTCAGCGGCACCGGTGGCACTACCGGCGCCACGGTGACGGCAACGATTGTTGGACCGGCTCCGGCTGTCACGGAATCGACGTGTACGAGCAGTGTGGGGTCTAACGGGACGTGGTCTTGCAGTCCTTCGTCGCCGTTGGCTGACGGGTCGTACTCGGTCAGCGTCAAACAGACCGACGCGTTGAGCCACACATCGCCGAGCTCGGCGTCGAGGTCGTTCGCGATTGATTCCACGGCACCGGCTGCGCCTGCTGTTTCGGTGCCGTCGGACGGTGCGGCGTTGTCCAACGGTGCGGTGACGGTCAGCGGTGATGGCGGGGAAAATGGTGCCACGGTGACGGCGACGATTGTCGGGCCGGATCCGGCTGTTACGCAGACGACGTGTACGAGTCCTGTGGGGCCTGGTGGGTCGTGGTCGTGCAGTCCTTTGTTGCCGTTGGCTGACGGGTCGTATTCGGTAACGGTCAAACAGGCTGATGCGGCGAGCAACGTTTCTTTGGGCTCGGCGCCGGTGTCGTTCACGGTCGACTCCGCGGCACCCCCGGCCGCACCCACCGGGGTCAGCATCGTCGCCGGTGATCAGCGCCTGGCCATCACCTTCACCCCGCCCACGTCCACCGGTTCGGCACCGATCACCTCGTACGACGTCAGCGTCGACGGCGGTGGCACCTGGTCCGCCCTGGCTACGTTCGCGGGCACCGGAGACACCCGGGTCGCGAGCCTCACCGACCTGCAGAACGGGGTCTCCTACGCCGTGCAGATCCGGGCGGTCAACAGCTTCGGCGCCGGGGTGCCCTCCGTGCCCGCCGTCGGCACACCGGTCGCACCGGTGCAGCCGCCGGCCACCACCCCGCCGGTGATCACCCTGCCGCCGGTCATCAGCGCCGTCTCACCGGCAACCGGCACGATGGCGGGCGGCACCACGGTGACCGTCACCGGCACCGGGCTCGGCGCTGTCCGATCCGTACGCATCGGCGCGGTGACCCTGGCATCGAACGACTACACGGTCAACCAGGCCGGTACCACGCTGACGTTCACCACGCCCAAGGTCGACGCGGCCGGCGCGGTCTCCCTGGTAGTCAGCGGCGACACCGGCAACGCCACCGCCGTCTACACCTACACGTCGCCACCCGTGGACGAGGACGTCACCGCACCCGGCGTACCCACCGCAGTCAGCACGACCATCGGCAACCAGCGGATGTTGCTGTTCTTCACCCCGCCCACCTTCACCGGTGGGGCGCCCATCACCGGGTACCAGGTCAGCTTTGACGGCGGCCGCACGTGGCGCTCCGCAGCCACCTCCGAAGGCGCCGGAGAAACCCGCTTCGCCACCCTCGAGGGACTACAGAACGGTGTCACCTACCGCGTGCAGATCCGGGCCCTCAACGCCCGCTATCCCAGCGAGGCCTCGGCGGCAGCAACCGGCGTACCGAACTCGCCGACACTGCCGCCGATCGTCCCGCCGGCGCCCCTGGTACCCATTCCGGCCAACCCGGACGCCTATCGCGGAAAGGTGAGATACACCAAGGCCCTCTACACGACGTTCAGCGGCGCCCTGGCCCGCCCCATCACCGCCCTCGGCACCCATCAACTCACCGTCCGGGAGGCCGCGACGGTGTCCAAGAAGGGTCTGTTCGGCTTCGACAGCGCCAAACTGACCACCACGGGTCGTGCCCAGGTCAAGCTACTGGCCTCGCACCTTCGCATCGCGAAGGCCGTGCGCTGCGAGGGCTACACCGACTACGCCGGCCAGGACGCCCACGAGCTCACCCTCAGCCGGGGACGCGCGCTCGCCGTCTGCAAAGCCCTCATCCAGTACGGGGCCAAAGTACGCATCGCCACCGTCGGCCATAAAGACGCCCGGCCGGTCATCATCGGCGGCACCGCCAAATCCCGTACCGCCAACCGCCGCGTCGTCGTCCAGGTCACCTCCTGACAACGGGCCGCATCGGAAACCCCTGAACCTGCGACGCAGGTTCAGGGGTTTTCCTTTTGGGTGTGAGGCGCGCACCGACTACCTCACGTCCGAGCCGGAGCAGGCGTACACCCCTGCCTGCCCTGCTCAGGGCCGGTCGGTGACCGCCGGGTGCTCGGCTCGGTGGTCCGGGGCCGCCCAGCTGGCCAGCAGCCGCAGCGCATTCGAGGCGGGGCTGCCCGGCTCCGCGCTGTACGCCGTGAGGGTCAGGCCCGGGTCGGCCGGCATCGGCATGGCCTCGAATCCGAGCTCGAGGCTCCCGACGAGGGGGTGCTGGAAGTGTTTGGTGCCGGTGTGGTGCAGGCGTACGTCGTGGGCGGCCCACCGGATGCGGAAGTCGTCGCTGCGGGTGGCGAGCTCGCCCACCAGATCGGTCAGCGCCTTGTCGTACGGGTCGCGGCCGGCTTCGGTGCGCAGCAACGCCACCGTGGTGTTCGCGGCGTCGTTCCAGCCGGGGTAGAACTGTTCGGCCCGCGCGTCGAGGAAGCAGAACCGGGCGAGGTTGACCGGCCGGCCCGCGGTGTCGAACGCGGGGGAGTAGAGCGCCTCGGCGAGACGGTTGGCGGCGAGGATGTCCAGGCGGCCGTTGCGGACGAACGCGGGGGCGTCGGTCATCGCGTCGAGCAGGTGCTGGGTGCCGGGGCGTACGTGCGGCTTGGCGGGACGGCGGCGGGTGCGTGCCGTGGAGCCGGCGGCGCGGGCCAGGTCGTACAGATGGGACCGCTCGGCCTCGTCGAGGCGCAACGCCCGGCACAGCGCGTCGAGGACGCTGTCGGAGACGCCGGCGAGGTTGCCGCGCTCGAGGCGGGTGTAGTAGTCGGGGCTGACCCCGGCGATCATCGCGACCTCGGCCCTGCGTAGCCCGGCGACCCGGCGGCTGCCGCCGAAGTCCGGCAGCCCGGCCTGCTCGGGGGTGATCCTGGCTCGGCGGGAGGTCAGGAACTCGCGAATATCGTCCCGGTTGTCCACGCCATCCACGTTACGACGTGGCCTGACGGCGAAGGGGGCCCTGTCATTACCCGTTTCGTCAAGCACTCCCTTGCATCCGGTCCGGTCGCTTTCCTGGAAACCGTGATCGCTCACTGGAGATCAGACGTCGTTGAGGAGACGCACCATGGCTGCTGAGAAGGAACCGTCAGGCGCGCAGAAGATGTTCGGTGACTTCGCACCCGCCCTGGTCGCGTACACCGACGACGTGTTGTTCGGGCAGGTCTGGGAACGCCCGGAGCTGTCGAAGCGCGACCGCAGCCTGATCACCGTCGCCGCGCTGCTCACCGCGGGCAACACCGAGCAGCTCACCTTCCACCTCGCGTTCGCCAAGCAGAACGGCCTCACCGAGACCGAGCTCAAGGACGCGATCACCCACCTGGCCTTCTACGCCGGCTGGCCCAGGGCGATGTCCGCCATGGCCGTCGCCAAACAGGTATTCGGCACCACTTCTGAGGAGAACTGAAAAGTGCGTCAGGCAGTCATGTACGCCCCGGGCGACGTCCGCGTGGAACAGCGCGACAAGCCCACCCTGCAGCACCCGACCGACGCGATCATCAAGGTGTCCGCCGCCTGCGTGTGCGGCTCCGACCTGTGGCCGTACCGCGGCATTCAGAAGGTCGACGAACCCACCCCGATGGGCCACGAGTACGTCGGCATCGTCGAAGAAGTCGGAACCGAGGTCACCACGATCCGGCCCGGGCAGTTCGTGGTCGGCTCGTTCATGGCCTCCGACAACACGTGTGAGATCTGCCTGGACGGCTATCAGAGCCGGTGCATCCACGTCGAACCGGTCGGCGCAGGCGGCGCTCAGGCGGAGTATCTGCGCGTTCCCCTGGCCGACGGCACCCTGGTGGCGACCCCGTCGCTGCCCGACGAGGACCTGATCCCGTCGCTGCTGGCGGCCTCCGACGTGCTCGGCACCGGCTGGTTCGGGGCGGTCGCCGCCGAGGTGGGCCCGGGCAAGACCGTCGTGGTCGTCGGTGACGGTGCAGTCGGCCTGCTCGCCGTCCTCGCCGCCAAGCAGCTCGGCGCCGAGCGGATCATCGCGATGAGCCGCCACGCCGACCGGCAGAAGCTGGCCCTGGAGTACGGCGCGACCGACATCGTCACCGAACGCGGCGACGAGGGCGTCGCGAAGATCAAGGAGATGACCGGTGGGTACGGCGCGCACTCGGTGATCGAGGCGGTCGGCACGCAGGAGTCGATGATGCAGGCCATCCGGTGCACCCGGCCCGGCGGGCACGTCGGCTACGTCGGTGTCGCACACGAAGTCGAGCTGCCCGGTCTGGAACTCTTCTTCGCCGAGGTGCACCTGCTGGGCGGCCCCGCCCCCGTGCGCCGGTTCCTGCCCGAACTGATCGACCTGATCCTGCGGCGCGAGATCGACCCGGGCAAGGTCTTCGACCTCGAACTGTCACTGGACGACGCCGCGCAGGGATACACCGCGATGGACGAGCGGCGCGCCGTCAAAGCCCTGCTGCGTCCCTGACATCACCAGGAGATCCTGATGGAACTCAAGCACGTCAACGCCACCGTCAAGACGACCGCCACCGCATTCACCGGCGACGTCTACATGACCCCGATCGTGAACGGCACCGGCCCGTCACGGATGACCGTCGCCCTCGTGCGCTTCACGCCCGGCGCCCGCACCAACTGGCACTCCCATGCCGTGGGGCAGACCCTGCACGTCACCGAGGGCGTCGCCCTGGTCGGCACGCGCGACGGCACCGTCGTACGCGCTCGCGCCGGTGACACCGTCATCTGCCCGCCCGGCGAGGACCATTGGCACGGCGCCACCGAGGACACCTTCATGAGCCACCTCGCCATGCTCGAGGCCGAGCCCGCCGGCGGTGACCCCACCACCTGGCTCGAACCGGTCACCGATGAGCAGTACAAGACCCCCCACCAGGCCATCTGAGTCCGCGGAGCCGGGGTTCAGCGTGCCGGGGCGGGGCGGGCCAGGACTTCGTTGAGGATGAGGTCGACTGTGCCGACGACGGGTCGCCGCGGGGGAGCGGGTGATCGACCCGGAACTGATCGCGGTCGCACTGGAGACCGGCAGCAGCCCGCTGACACCGCGGGAGACCGACGTGCTGCGCGCCGCCGGGCTCGGTATCTCGACCGACGAGATCGCGGCAGTGCTGTCACTGTCGCGGGCGACGGTCCGTAACTACCTCTCCAACGCCATCACCAAGGTCAACGCCCGCAACCGCATCGACGCGATCCGCATCTGCCGCGACGCCGGCTGGCTCTGACCAATATCGTCGTGCCCGTCAGGCGGTTTCGGGGAAGGCGTCCGGATTGAGCTCGCGGATCTGCGCGACGTGCTCCTCGGCCCAGGAACGCAGCATCGCCAGCGGCTCGTTCAGGGAGAGCCCCAGCGGGCTCAACCGGTAGTGGACCCGCGGCGGCACGGAATCCTCGACCCGCCGCTCGACGAGCTGGTCACGGACCAGACCTTTGAGCGTCGTCGAGAGCATCTTGTGGGAGACACCCGGCATGCCCCGGTTCAGTTCCGCGAAGCCTCGCTCCCCGGGGTGGCTCTCCGCCAGCAGCGTGATGACCATGGAGACCCATTTACCGCCGACGCGGTCCATCAGTATCCGGGTCGGACAGCCGGCTGAGAACAGGTTGCCTCGCTCCGACCGGGCCGTGGAGGTGGTTACCACCCCGTACCCCCCTTCCGTAGAAGTGCGTTCTTACGCCCCGCTCCTGTCGATCCTACGGTTACCAGGTAACCAATGTTTACCGACCGCGGGACGAGAGGCACAACCATGAGCATCGCCATCATCGGCGCCACGGGACGGCTCGGTGGCCACGCCGTCAACGCACTGCTGGCCAGGGGAACGAGCGCACGCGACATCCTCGCCCTCGGGCGTAACGAAGAACGGCTTGCCGAGCTGGGCGACCTCGGCCTGCGCACGGCAACCGTCGACCTGGACGACGTGGAGGCGACCACCGCCGTGCTGGCCGGTGTCGAGCGCCTGGTCCTCATCTCGATCGGCGGCATGACCGGAGGCGTCACACCACGCACCAACGCGGTCGCCGCCGCCGAGGCCGCAGGGGTGCGTCACCTCGTGTACACGTCCGTCCTTCAGGCACCCACGACGCGCCTGGGCATCGCCGCCGACCACCGGGCGACGGAGAAGGTCATCACCGGCTCCGGCATCCCGGCCACATTCCTGCGCAACGGCTGGTACACCGAGAACCTGCGCCCGGACTTCGACAGCGCCCGCAAGCGGGGCGTCATCGCGAACAGCATCGGCGACGGACGCATCGCCTCCGCACCGTGCCGCGACTACGGCGAAGCCATCGCCGCGGTCCTGACTACCCCCGGGCACGAAGGCCGCGCGTACGAGCTGTCCGGCGACACCGCCTGGTCGTTCCCCGAATTCGCCGAAGCCGCCTCGGACGTCCTCGGCAGCCCCGTGCGTTACGACGTCCTCACCAGAGAACAGGAACTCGAACACCTCATCGCATCGGGCCTCGACGAGCCCACCGCCGACCTCTTCAACAGCTCCTACGCCGACATCCGCAACGGCGCCATGTCCCTCACCAACGGCGACCTGGCCACACTGATCGGGCATACAACCCAACCGCTGGCGGACACCATGCGGACCTGGCACTGACATCCGGGACTGTTGAACGAACGGCTCTGTCTCACTTGCGGTGTTGACGGAAAGTGATCGCCTTCGTTGTAATCGCATGAGCGATATCGATGTGCTGGTGAACCCCTAAAGCTCTGTGTAGGCGTAAGCACGCTTTCCGTCACCTTGAGGTGAACCCCTCGGCGGTATCCGTTCATTACAGCGGAAGGATGTAGCCGCTCAGCCTTGCATTAGCGCGGTCAGGTTTTGCAGGCTGCTGATCAGCGCGCCGGTGTAGCCGAAGATGCGTGCACACCACTTCGCGACCGCCGAGATGATTTGTGCGGTGACCACCGGAATGGTCACGATTGCGAGCGCCTCTGCGGCCCACACGATCACCCGCGCCACCAGGTCGCAGATCAGATCACGGACGATGTCGCGGGTGAACTGAACCAGGTTTCCCGCAGCCTGGGTGGCCGCTGACATGGTGTCGGCCAATACCGCCAGGGCGCCGAGACCATCTACGTTGTTGGTCATCATCGACTGGTACGAATCGGCGGCGCTCCCGCCCCAGTCGGGAAGGTCGGCAGCGAGGTGCGACTGGAGGTCCTCGGCCATAGCTTGGAGCGAACCGGCCATGTTGGCCCACGTCTGCGCATGCGCCGTGACCTTGTCGGGGATTCCTGCCAGCTTGTCGAGCAGCTCACGCAGCGGTTCGAAATGCTCCATCACCCAGCCCAGCCCGTTGGCGAGCAGAGCGCTGAACGGGTCGATGACGGTCGCGGCGGCATCACCGACCAGCGAGCCGCCTGCCAGGACGCCGTCTACCCAGCTCCCGCTCTCCACGGACTGGTGGAGGCCCTGAAAGCCGTCGGCGAGCGAGATACCGGTGTACGCGGTCCGGGTGGTCGTTGACGTGGCCACCAGGGAGGAATTCGACACCATAGTCAGCCCAGCCCGCCAGCGGCGCGGATCCCGCTCTGCGCATTGCCGTCGGCGGCGTCGTAGTCGCGGCCGGTTGCGTCGAGTGCCTCAGCCAGTAGCTCAAGGTTCTCTTCCACGTACGTGTAGAGCTGGTCCTGACCGTTGTGCCTGCGCTCCAGGATCGCCGAGATCCACCCGCACAACAGACCGTATGCCGCGTCGTCTTGGGAGATTGCGCTGCTGGCACCCTTGATCGCCGTGAGCTGATCGCGTACCGCGCGGACGTTGGCGGCATGCCGCAATAGCTGAGAGGAGTCAACTTGGAAGGCGTCCGACATGTCAGTGTCTCGGCCCATCAGGGTCGTCCTCATCAGCCCGTCGGTTGTCGTCCGGTTGCTCCAGCGCGTCGCGCATCCGGTCGGCGGTGGTACGCGCCGAGAGCGAATCGGGCCCCATTGTTTCGACCGCGATATCATGCGCCCGGTCGGCGGCCTCGGTCCGCGCCTCGCGCAGCGCGCTCATCACCGCTCTTGCCACAGTCGCCGGCTCGAAATGGTGGATGCGGTCAGTGAGCTCCAGGTCGACCAGCACTCCTGCAGAATCGATGGTGACCCCGGCCAGGCCGTTCCGGTCCCGTGCCGTGACGCGTAGCCGCCCCATCTGTTCGCTCATGATGGCCGCCTGTGTCGCTGTCCGGTCGACATTCTCCTGCCACGAGCGCAGGTACTCGCGGGAGGCGTCAGGATCCAAGAACGCCTGAGTGTCGGAAACATCGGGCATGAGCCGGAGTGTAACAACGACCGATACCATGTTCACGTCGTAAGAACGACCACTCGTGCGTCGACGTTGACGATGTGTCCGTCGCCGAGGGTAGCCACTGGCTCGTCCCAGTGCATGTGACCGCAGAGCGTCAGAGCTGGCGCTCGTCGTTCCAGCGTGGTGCGCAGGGAGGCTCGACCGAGTTGGCCCGCCCGATCTCCGGTTGGTCCCTCGTGCAGGAGCAGCACATCCGGGGGTGGTGTGGTGAGCTTCCCGAGGAGAGTCAGGAAATCTCGCTCTGTACGCCGCAGTGCACGACCGGGGTCGCCGACGATTCCTGAGATCCCCGCGACTGTGATGCCCCCGAAGCTGCGACGCGCACCGTCAAGCAGCGCTATGTCCGAGCCGAGCTCCGCCACTTGCTCCGCGTTCACCTCGTCGTGGTTTCCTGCTACCCCCGCCACCATGGAGCATCCCGCTGCGGCGAAGGCGAGCCACACGTCGAAGACCGTGCCGGAAGCGCCGCGCCGGTCGGCGCCGGGCGCCGAAAACAGGTCGCCGGTGATGAGGACGCCGACGCGGTCGGGTTCCGGTAACAGCCCGCTCTCTGCCCAGACTGCCAGGTAGTCAGCGATCGCGATGCCGAGGAGTCCCGCGTCTCCGCCCAGCGGCGGTGAGGCTATGCCTTGCAGGTCTCCCGTCGCGAGGACGGCATCGCATCCGGCCGGGAGCTTGTCGACCCTCAGGCGCTCAACGGTGAGGTGGACGTTCTGGGGGAAGCTGCCGGGGCCTGCCGCCCGGTAGGGAACCGTCGCCAGTCGCTCGGGTCGGGTGTCGACCAGTCGCATCGGTTCGCTACTCCACAACGCTGCGGTAAAGGAACCGCCAATGCGGGAGAGCCGCGAGTTTGGACCGTAACTCGTCGGGTCGGTCGAACTTGTCGAGGAACAGCAGATAGCGGTATTCCGGGAAGTCGGGCTCCTGGAAGTATTCGACGTCGCCGTCGCGCAGGTCGTTTGACTGGAGCCGGAGCTTGCCGGTGCCGGTTCGCGGGCGTGCCGCGAAGTAGCTGCCGCGATAGTCGCTCTCATGCTGAACCCACTGCACCCCGAGGGTCGCCGCGAGTTGGGCGGGCTGATCGCCGAGGCTGGGTTCGCCGTATCCGTACACGTCGTAGATCACTGTGTGCTTCCCGTTCAGAACCAGATCTTGATGGTCGGCTTTCGGCTGGCGGCCTCTTCAATACTACGAAAGATCATGACGTGAACCTCGCGACCGGTCTCTGCCGACGCATCGTCGGTTATGCCGTCAAGCCCGAGCCGGTCCAGGTCGCGCTCGCTCAGCGGACCGGTCGACACCCCGTCGCCGCGGAACTGTACGCCGTTCTCGTGCGCGGCCTGGTTGATCGAGTCGCCGCTGATCGCGATGTCGTAGTCGCTGACCCGGCCCTCGTCGAACGGTGCCCCACTGTCCGCGCTGCGACCGGTGACCGAACTACCCTGAAATCCCATGTCCAAGTCGGGATAGAGCTCGCGCATGCGGTCCCGGAATCGGCTCGAGAATTCTCGAAAATGCCCGAAGTCTCGGAACCCGTACGGCACGCCCTGAGGCTGTCCTGACGACGGCGAGCGTGACCCCGAAGGCGACGACGGGCCGCCGCCCGCGGCTGATGGCCGGCCCTGCTGAAACGCATCGCGGGCATGACCCTCACCCTGTTCTACACTGCTCGGTCGGCCACCGCGGTTCCGGCGGCCCCGGCCGCCGGAGGGCGGTCCGTCGCCATCGCCGCCACCGTGACCGCGAGATCTTGGAGCCAACGCTTGCCTCCGTCGAAGTCGGTAGGACATTACTGTTCCGCATCGCATTTGATGGAGGCGGTAGAGCTTGTCACGCATCTTCCAGAGCTGATGTCCTAAAGCTCCAGCGTGGTCAGGCGTTACGGTGCATCTCGCTACAGCTGAAGTTTGGCTGGATCTCTTGGGAGGCGTTCTGAGCAGCATAACCTCGCCGGACAGCCATCCCGTTGCCTCCCACGTTGCGTCGTGACCGGCTGATGTTCCCCGGTTTCGGTGGAGTTGGTTTGTTGGTCTTCTATGCTCGGCGTTCCTTGAGGAGACCTTTGCCGAGAAGTTATCCACCCGAGTTTCGAAGCAAGGTTCTCGATCTGCTGGAGGCCGGTAGGACGGTGGCTCAGCTGGGCAACGATCTGAATATCAGCGATCAGACGATCTACCCCTGGCGCCGCCAGGAGGCCATCGACACCGGCCAGCGGCCTGGTGTGACCTCTACCGACCATGCCGAGCTGACAGCTGCCCGGCGCCGGATCGCGGAGCTGGAGCCCGAACTGGAGATCCACCGCCGCGCCACCGGTCTGCTCGAGGCGGTGGTGCCCCCAAAAGCCCGGTCCACGGCCATCCAGACGATGACCGCTGAAGGTCTCACCATCGAGGCCTGCTGCCGCGTGCTCGAGGTCTCCGTCTCCGGCTACTTCGCTTGGCGCAGCCGGCCACCGTCACAGCGTTCACTGCGCCACGCCTGGCTGACCGAACGGAGCGAATCCAGTTGGACACTGACGTCATCCGAGTGATGCCCGGCTACCAGTCCTACCCGACCTGGCAGCCGGGTGCTGATGAGTACAACGTCGAACCCGGGAAGCTACCTATCTCCGCCGAGCTGGCCGAGGAGCTGAACACCTGGGGCGACGACTACGACGCAACCCTCGTTATCGATGACCCCGCCTCGTCCGGTTTTCCCGATGACGCGTCGGAGAACGCGTTCGCTGAGCGAGGGGCGCAGCTCGCGCGGCGTCTGGCGAGGGAGCTGGCCGGTCGCTACCGAGTCGAGTACCACGACATCCGCACGGGACAGCGTGACACGATCACTGGCTGAGGACGACCCGCGTCGGCTGGAGCGACGGAAGAATGAGGACTCGATCATGGATACGCTGAGTCGTCGCGTGGAACCTCGAGGAGGTCGTGGACCGCGTTCTGCTCGGATTGGGCCGATGACACCTGATGAATCCGTGCGCGCCACCGCGGCGCGCCTCGACGCCGTTGATTGGCAGCGTCACGGTCACCGCACCTGGTCGAAGGCGAAGTTGATGCTGGAGTATTTCCGGCGTGTCGCCCAGTGGTCGGACGCCTATGGTTGTGACGAACCTGTGCCCTTCTTCGACCTTGCGAACTACGTCGACCCGAACGTGCGGGCTGATCCCGAGGTGATCCAGGAGACGGTGCGTCGCGCGGCTGAAGGCGGCTGGAACGCTGAGCAGGTGGTGCCGTTCGTCTTGAACTGGGCGGCGGTGCGTGCCACGCTGGGCTTCGTTTTTCCGGAAGGCTTGGAAGACCCTTTCGAGCCGCTGCTGCTGCTTTTCGAACGGGACGGCGGATTTCATACCTCGAACGGGTACGCCGAGATGGAGTTCCTCTCCGTTCCCATAGCCAAGTGGCGTGAGCGGGCTTCGCGGCCGCCGCTGCCGAGTCTCGATCCGGCTGCGCTGGACGAGATCGACCGGGCGGGGTCGATGAGGCAGTTCGGCTACGTCATGGGCCCTGAAGGCTGAGCCCACGAACGATTTTGGGTCGATGACAACCGATGAATCTGTTCAGGCCGCTGCTGTCCGGCTGAGCTCTGTCGACTGGCAGCGCCACGGGTATCGCACCTGGTCGAAGGGTAAGTTGATGCTGGAGTACTTCCGGCGTGCAGCCCAGTGGGCAGAGGCTTATCAGTGTGATACCCGGGTGCCTTTCTTTGATATCGCCGCATGTGTGAATCCGGCCGTTCGGGCCGATCAGCAAGTGGTGGATCAGGTGCTGGCGGAGGTGGGTAAGGGCGGGTGGAACGTCAAGCAGGTCACGCCCTTCATCCTGCATTGGGCGGCGCTGCGGCCTACGCTCGGCGACGAGTTGCCGCAGGGTCTGGACGATCCGTTCGAGCCGTTGATGCTGCTTTTCGAGCGTGATGGCGGATTTCATACCGAGAACGGCTCGGTCGAGCTTGAGTACGCCTCCGTGCCGATGCGGGATTGGCGAGCCCGGGCCGCACGGCCACCGATGGCCAGTTTCGAGCCTGCGGACCTTGATGAGATCGACCGGGCCTCGTCCCTCAGATACTCCGGCAAGGTGATGGGGCCTGACGACTGAGCCTGTGGGGAAGCGGGGCGCGGTCGTCGAACAGCTGGTTTTTCAAGCCTGCAGGTCGGGGAGGAGGCTCTCGATGAGGGCTTCCTCGTGGATGGAGATGCCGAGGTCGGTCATTGCCTTGGTCAGGGCCGGGTCCCACGGGGAAGCGGCGGGACGGCCTGTGAGTGGCTGGCGGGGAATGCCGTTTGAGGCTGCCTGTTCGACGGCCGCGCGGTAACTGGCTGCCTTGAACTGCCAGGGGTGGGCGGGATAGCGGGTCAGGATGCGGTTGGCGATGGTGAGGCCGGGCCAGTCGAAGTCGCCGTGGTAGGCGAGTTGGACCCCCTCTGATGTGGTTATCGCGTCGAGGAGGGCCAGGGTGACCGTGGTCGGGTTGCCCATTGTGCAGATCATCGGGGCGTCGATTCTGTTGTCCAGGGCGGCTTCGACGATGCGCGGGTTCTCGCAGACGTAGATGGTCTGGGGTAGCAGGTGCAGCGGGGCGAGGCGGCGGATCTCTCGTAGGGTCAGGTGGGTTTCCGCGCCCAGGTCGGCGCGTTCGTGGAGCCAGGGGACGTTGTAGGGGCGTAGGCCATAGGTGAGGACGGTGGTGGCGATCGTGTCGCCGGCGACGCCTGCGGCATCCCATAAGGCGCGCCGTTCGGGTGCGCTGGGCGGGATGTCGGCGCTGCCGTTCAGGGCGAGGGCCAGGCCGCGCAGAACCAGGCGGTTCAAGAGTGTGTCGTCGTCGAGGCCGTGGGCGGTGCCGGTGACGGTCTGGGCGAGTTCTCCGCGGGACCAGGTGCGGGCGTGGGCGCCGATGGTCAGGCCGAGGGTAGTGGTGGCCTGGTTGACTGCGGTGATGCCGTGACGCCCGACCCGGGCGAGCCATTCCGGGACCCATTCGTGTCCGTCCAGGCCGGCGGCGAGTACGGCGGTGTTCGCGTCCTCCCGAAATGACGCTCGGCGTTCGCGTTCTGCCGAGGCTTCCGCGCGACGGTCCTGGACCGGGCCGATGACGGCTTCGACCACGTCGAGGAGGCCTGTTTCCGCTGCGCTGGCGCGAAGTTGCTGGTCCAGGTGGGCCAGGTCGACGGTGTGGGTGGTGCCGACCACGCGGTTGAGGAGCCGGCTGACGGCTTCGCGCTGGTCGGCGTCGAGGCCGGTCAGGGTGAGGCGGCCGCGGGCGGCACGGCCGTTGCGGGTCAGGCGGGTGCGGGCGGCGGCCCAGAGCGGGCGTAGGGCAGGGGATTTCAGGTAGGTGAGGGTGCTGTCCGGGATCATGTGGTCAGCACCGTGCGGCGGTGGCCGTCCCAGCGGAAGTGGAGGGTGGCGACGCCCGGCTGGGTGGGGTCGCGCAGGCATTCGTAGATGGCCAGGGCGGGGACTTCGGGGAAGCAGCCCCACAATCGTTCGCTGGTCAGTACGGCGTCCAGGTCGAGGTCGACGAGCAGGCCGAGGAGTCTGCCGTGGGTGGGTTCGTCGACTTTGGCGAAGGCGTCGTCGAGCAGGATGAGCCGCGGTGCCGGGGGATGGCTTTCGCCGACCGAGGTGAAGTGGGCGGCCGCGGCGGCGAACAGCACCAGGTAGGACACCACGCGCTGTTCGCCCTGCGACATGGCGGTGCGGGCGGACAGGGTGCGTTCGCGATCGGGGCGGGCGTGGTCGGTGACCCTGACGGTGAACGAGAACCAGCTTCGGTAGTCCAGCGCCGCTCGTAGGTGCACGGTGTAGCCGGCGGTCGGGTCGGAGCGGCGGGCGTCCTCGACGCGGCGGGCCAGGGCCTCGCGGAGGCGGTCGTTGTTGTCGCGGGTGCGCAGCTCGAGGGGTGTGCGGAGCAGGCTCACGGCGTTGCGGGTGTCGGCGTCGGAGTCGTCGCGCAGCGCCCAGACCAGGCGGGCGCCCAGGCCGTGGGAGGTGCGGACCTCGGCGAGGGTGGTGTTCATGGCGGCGACCAGGTTCTCCGCCGAGCGGATCTGGCGGGACAGAGCGTCGCCGAGTTCGCCGAGCAGGAAACGTTCGAAGGCGTGGTGTTCGCGTTCGGCGACGGCGGAGCGTTTCTGGTCGAGTTCCGCGCCGAGCCGGTGGGTGGCCGCAGCGAGGGGGTGCTGGCCGATGTCGTCGGTGATCTCGACGACCTTCACCCCGTCGCGGTCCTCCCAGACCAGGTCGAAGCCGCCGGGGAGCCGGCCACGGACGTCGGTGTAGCGCTGGTGCAGGCCGTTCTCCCCGAGGTCCTGCTGGGGGCGCCCGAGCGCGTCGCGGAGTCTGGCGGCGAGCTCGTCGAGGTGCCGGATCCGCTCGGGTGGCGTACCCGTCGCGACCTCGATGTTCAGGTCGGCCGGGAGGTCGAGTGCGGGGCGGACGCCGGGCAGGGTGAGGACCCGGGGCAGGGCGGAGCCGGCGTGCAGGGCTGCCTGCTCGTGTTCGGTGAGCCGGAGCCGGTCCTGGTCGCGGATCTCCGCGGTTCGGACCCGGTGGTCCCGGCTGTGCTCGTAGTCGCGGCGGGCGGCGGGAAGCTGCTGGTCCGCGGCGCGTACCCGTGCCTCGGTCTCGGTTTCCTGCCGCAGGATCTCGGCGGGTTCGGCGCCGAGGGAGCGTTCGAGGACCGCGAGTTCCTGCTCGGCGGAAAGATGATCTTCAGCGGCGACGGATGCGAGGTCGGCGGACTCGGCCGTCCGGGTGACGGCTGCGCGGTGCTCACCCAGCAGGTTTCGGTACGGGCTGAGCTGCGCGACGAACTGCCCGGTGGCACGACTCTGCCGGGGCAGGTCGGTGGCGAGCTGCCGCAGTTGCTGGTCCACGAGCGTGAGCTCGGCCCGGTCGGTCGGCAGCAGGTGCGCGGCCGCCGCGGACTCGGTGGCGGCTCGGCGCTGGTCAGCGAGCACGCGTAGCTCCCGTGCCCGGCGCCGGGCGTCCGCGACCTGTTTGACGAGTCGTTGCACCGCCTTGTCGGCCTCGTCACGGCGGGTCCAGCTCTGCCGCAGGTCGAGACCGTCGGGCACCGTACGCAGCGCCCCGGTCAGCTCCCGCCGCTGCTGCTCGACAGCGTCGATCTGTGTGCCGAACGCAGTGAGTTGTCCGGACAACTCGTCGATGCGGGCGTCCAGTTCGGCCAGCCGCCGCCGGCGCAGGGCCTCCCGGTTGGTGGCGCCCACATATTCGGCCTCCGGTTTGCTCCACGCGCCGTGGGCGACGCCGAGGCGCCACCGGCCGTCCGCGGCGATCCAGCTCGGGGCCGTGCTGTCCGCGCCCCAGCCGATTCCGGCCAGCAGGGCGGCGACCGGCTCGGCGCCGGGAACGACCACGAGCACGTCGCGCAGGGAGGCCCCGGACACGGCCGGCTCCGTACGCAGCACGATCTCGCCGGTCGCCGGGTCCAGCACCGAGCCGTCCGCGGCGACCACGGCGTCGAGTAGGCCGTTGGACTCCAGGGCGGCCTCCATCCCGGCCCGGCTGCGCTGGTCGAGGTGCTCGGCGAAGTCGACGTGCCGGAACAGCGGCGTTCCGGTGACGCCGCCTGGGACGTGGAACCTGGATCGGGGTGGTGACGGGTCGGTGAGGGAGTGCCAGTGACGGTGCTCCGCGCGTACTGAGTCAAGCTCTGCTCGGGTCTTGTTCTGTTCCTCGCGCAGGGCGTCCCGGCGAGCCTCGGCCTCGGATCGCAGGGGTTCCGCGGCAGCCTCGGCAGCCTGTCGCAGCGTCGCCGGGGTCTCCGCAGGCATCGGGTCCTCGACGGCCACGGCGTGCCGGGCGGCGGACAGGTCGGCGCCGGCCAGTACCGGCAGGGTGAACCAGTGATGGACGGCGGTGGCGAACCGGCTGCTGGTCGTGACGAGGCCGGCCGTAACCTCGCCGAGGCGGACCTGGGCCGCTGCCTGCTGACCGTCGAGCAGGTCGCGTTCGTCCTCGGTGCGTGCCGCCGTCGCTGCGGCCGCTGTCGCCTCGTCGATCATCGTGGCGACGTCGGCGACCGCTGACCGGCGGCTGCGGACCGCGTTCTCCGCGGCGGCCAGGTGCGTGCGATGGTCGTGGAACTCCTGCTCGGCCAGGGCGTGGTGGACGATCTCCAGGGAGGCGTCGTCGACGGCGCCCTGATAGCGCAGCTCCGGCACGGTGCCGACGTGAGCGATGTCGAGCCCGGCGCCGGTGGCGAGGTCCCGCAGCTGACGGTGACCGTCACGCAGCTGGGTGACGGCGGACGCGAGCCGGCCGGTCTCGGCCCGCAACCTCTCGACCAGCGCGTTCAGCGATCGCCGGTCCGCGGCCGCCGCAGCGGTGGCGGACCGGGCCGCGGCCTGCAACGCCTGCACCGCCAGGCGGCGCTGACCCAGTTCCTGAACGGCCCGATAGCCGGCGCTCTCCCGCAGTGCCCGAAGCTCGGCCGTGGCCTGCCGTTGAGCCTGGTCCCAGCGGCGTACCTCGGCGAGTGCCTGTTCCTCGGCGTCGAGCGCCCGCGTGACCTGCCGTTCGGCCTCGCCCGCCCGCCGCCGCTGACCCCGCAGCCGGGACAGGGCCTCGTCGACCGCGTGGACACGGCGGCGCAACTCGCCGCGCAGGTAACCCCGGTACGCCGTCATGAGCTCGGCGAGAGCGCCGTGGGTGGCCTCCAACCGGCCCAGGTCGGTACGCACCGTCTCCAGGTCGTCGAGGTTGTGCGCCACCGAATCGAGGACCTCATCGTCGACCGGGGGCAGCGCCTCACTGAGCTCGGTGGTGAGCTGACCGGCCTCGATCCGGTCACCGATGGTGGGGCGCCGCAGCCGGTAGAGCAGGTGGACGAGGTTGCGGTACCGGCCGGCGTCGGTGATGCCGAAGACCTCCCGGCCCACCCGTGCCCGATAGTCACGGGCACTGCCGACCAGCGCGTTCTCGCCCAGACTTTCCCGGAGCCGGTCGATCGGCACCGGCTGGCTGTTCTCGATCAGGTGAACGTCCACGCCGACCCGGGCCGCGGTGATGAAGTACGACAGCCGGGCCTCGGCCGTCGACGACGACCATTTGACGATCGCTCCCAGCGTCAGGAAATGCTCGGTGTCCTGCTCGTCGGTGCGGCGCAACTCCAGCCACAGGAAGCCCTGCCGGTTCACGCCGATCGCGCCCTCGCTCATCAACCAGCGGAACGTGGTCCGCCCGCCACCGGCGGCGTCCAGGCGCTTCGTGTCGCCGTCGAGCAGGAACGGCAACATCATTTCGAGGGCCTTCGACTTGCCCGCGCCGTTCTTGCCGCGCAGCAGCAACCGGCCGCCCTCGAAATGAAAGACCTGGTCGTCGTACTGCCAGACATTACTGATCCCGGCGCGATGCAGATGGAAACGGTACGGGTGCATCAGCGCACCTTCTCCGCCGGCGCATACCGGGCCGCGGCGGCCAGCAGCACGAGGTCGCCGTCCGGCGCTGTCCCCCGGACATGGCGGGCGTCCACGGCACGTTCCGCGGCTGCCAAGGACTCCTCGGGTTCGACGTCGGCGACCGTCGGCGCCGATCGGGCCATCAGGTCCATGCTGACCAGCAACGCGACGACCGCCTCCCGCAACAGCACCGGATCGGTGACGTACTGCCCTGCCCACCTCCGGGCGTGGCGTTCAGCGAGCCCGGCCAGGATGTCGTCCAGCAGATCCTTCGGGACCGGTACGCCGACCACGAGCGCACCGGGATCCGGGCGCAGCCGCTCGGTCAGGGCACCGATCGTGAGCAGCGCGGCCTGCGCGACGGTGCCGTTGCCGGGGAACGACACATCGCTCAGGGAGTCGTCCGGATCCAGCAGGGCAGCCCCCTCGGCCCGCAGCTCCGCCTGCAAACCCAGATAATCGAGGTACGAGCGTTCGTCGCGGCGCTGTTCGCGGCGCAGCCACACCCGATCGGCGCCGGTCAGATCGTCGACGTAGAGCACCGGCTCCTCGCACAACCGCCGCCGCACCCGATGCCGTGAACCGCCCTGACCCGGCCCGGCGGCGTGGGCGACGAACTCCGCGGGTGTGGCGGTGCGCCCGGGCGGCGTGGCCATCAGGTGCGCGACGATGTCCCTCTCGACCGTCAGCAGCGCCTCGGCCTGATCATCGTCGGCGTATCCGGTCACGCTGCCCTGCTCCTCACGCAGCGCTGACCACGCCACCATCTGGCGCAGCGCGGCACCGAGGGCCCGTCGCTCGGCGGGGCGCTGCGCGTCACCCAGTTCGATGCCGGCCTCGACGGCGGCTGCCCGGATGTCTGCGACGAGCTGGGACAGCAGCACCTGCTCGGGACAGGTGAGCAGCACTGCGGTGGTCAGGGCGAGGTATGCGTACATCCGTGGGGTGAACTGCCCGGTCGGACGTTGCAGGGGCCTGCCCCGACCCTGGCCGAGGCCTGGTTTGAAGAGTCGGGCGAAACCGGCCTCCACCACGAGCCGGTAGCCCAGGAACGTGCCGAACCAGGTCCGCAACCACTCGGCGTGCCGGCGGACCAGGGCGAACTCGTCGCTGTTGGGCAGCAGGAGCGGCTCGGCCAGCAGCGCCCGGATCGCCCGGCGGCGCTCCGCCTCCAGTGCGATGTCGTGGTCGTCAGTCAACGCTCGGCTCCCACCGGGTGATCGCAATGTCGATGTCCTGCGTGGTGAGGTCGCCGGTCGCCGACCGCAGCGTGAGCTCGTGGCGTGGCTTGCTGATCAGTTCACACCGCATCGAGAGGTCCAGATTGGCGGTGACCGCGTCGCCTCGTTCCGGATCGCCGGCGCCCAGGGCCTGGGCCATCAACTCCAGCAGCAGCCGGATCGCGGGCTCGGACAGCAGCACGTCACCCAGGTTCGCCGCCGCGGACAGCAGTTCGGCGGCCGCCGCTGAGCGTTGCCGCTGCTCCTGCGCGGCCCGGTCGATGAGCGCCTGCCGCTGGGTGCTGCGGTCGGCGATCCCCGACACCCGGCCGCGTGCCGCCCGGACACCTCGATCGCGCAACGACACCGGCACCTCGACCGCGGGGGCGGGCCACCAGCTCGTGGTCGCCGGCACCACGACCTGGGCGTCGGCGGCGATGCCGAGATGCCGCGCCGGGTACAGCCCGAACGCCGAGGTGAACAGGTCAGCGGCGGTGTCCTCGTCGGCTGCGTCGAGCCAGGACGCGAGCCGCAGCAGCTCCCGGCGCCGGGACGCGCCCTGACCCACCGAACGGATCATCCGTTTGGCGTTCGCCAGCAGCGACTGCAAGGCCCGCATCGTCGCGTCACGCAGCTGGGACACCTCACTGCGTCGGCCGTCGACGTCGCTGAACCAGGCCCGCAGCCCCATCCAGTCGGCCAGGTCGTGACCGCGGCTGTGCTGCACGGCGACACCGAGGTCAGCGGCTGCCCCGGCCAGGCCACCCTCCCGCAGCACTGTCATGAGCGCTGGAAGGTGTGGCCACAACCGCTCCAGGTGTCGCTCGATGCGGGGTGTGAGCAGCACGATCTCCTCGGTGATCGACTCGATGTAGTCCAGCAGGAGATCCTTGAACCCCGAGTACTCGGCGCTGTCCAGGTCATAACGGGCGAGCACCTGACCGAGGAACGCGTAGAAGTCGCGAACCGAGTCCCGGAACGTCCAGAACTGGGCGAACACCGTGGCGACCCGCTCCCTGGCGGTGCCCGCGTCGATGCCGCCCGGCTGTTCGAGACGGTCCGCGAGATCGGTCAGGCCCTGGCTGATCAGACCCAGCAGTTCCCGGCTGATCTCCCGCGCGGCGTCGGCGCTGGACTGCACCTCGTCGGCCTGCCGCTGCACCCGCTCACCCAGCGGCGTCAGCTGGTAACGCGACCTCGTGCGCTGATACTCCTCGATGCTCTTCACGCGGACCGTGTGGGAGCTGGGGAGCAGGTTGCCCCAGGTGACAAGCCTGTTGAGCCGGCTCACCGCGGTGTCGAGGGTGATCTCGAGGTTGCCGGCGGCGAGTTCCTCGACGACCTGCTGGGCGGAGAGATCGGTCATCAGAGAATGGGTGAACAGACGCATGATCACGAGATATGAAGCTCGCTCGGGCACGGTCAGGTAGGTGAAGGCGTCAAAGCGGCCCAGGTCCTCCTCCGCCTCGCCCACGCTCCGAGAATAGGCGACCACCACCGGCCACGGTAGAACAGGGAGTTCCTGATGCGGACCGCCGGAATGTTCATCGAACTCGGCCAGACCCGTCACCCGGAACCGGCGCCGCGCATCGCCGATCACATCGGCGCGGAACCGATCGACGACGCGGGCCTGGTGACGCGGTACCTCGACCACGGCTACGTGCTGATCGACATGATGGACGCCGAGTACCTCGCGTTCTGACTGGAGGCCTCTAACCGAACGGTCGCCAATGGGTTCCGGCTACGCTGCGGCGGTGGAACGTGGGACGAAGCTGGTGGTCGTGGTGCGGGCCGACCTGGCGATGGGTAAAGGGAAGATCGCGGCGCAGGTGGCGCATGCGGCGGTGACTGCGGCGCTGCTCGAGCAGGAGACGGCTGCTTTCGCTGCGTGGTGGCGGGCCGGGCAGCCGAAGGTGGTGCTGCGGATCGGCAGCGAGGCCGCCCTCACCGAGATCGGCGAGCGGGCGAAGGCTGCCGGTCTGCCGGTGCACGCCATCCGGGATGCGGGCCGCACTCAGGTTTCCGCCGGCACGATGACGTGCTGCGCGATCGGGCCCGGTGACACTGAGCAGATCGATCGGGTCACGGGGGCCTTGGCTCTGTTGTGAGGCCTGCAGGGCTTTCCCTCTGTGCGTGGATCCGAGCTTCCGTGCCGATCTGCGAGATGATCGACCCTGAAGACTGATCCTGCGGGGGAGCGGGGCGCGGTCGTCGAACAATTGGTGGTCCTGCTTCCTCTGTTGCGTGGTGAAGGATGGTTCCTTACCCCGTTCAACACGTCGGTGAGCGAGGCCGGGGAGGTCGTACTGCTTTTCCGGCCCGACGACAGGGATCTGGGTCAGGCGCTGGTGCAGCGTCTTTCGGAACTTGCTCCCGGCCTTGCCGTCGTGGTGAAGCTCAGCGCGGCCGCCCGGCACGTGATCTTCCGGCTGTGAGCTGCGAAGGAGCGGCCCTTGTCGCGACTTCCGTCAGGCAGCAGTGCTTTCCGAGGTTTCTGCAATTGCCCGGCCGTGAATTGAAATGATCACTGTTTCGAAACTTCCGGCGGATGATGGGCGAGCGCGTCCATCCCGGAAATGTGCCCTGAAAAAATCTTCGGCGTAAAAGTGTTACGCCGCGATCGGTTTCCGAGTCCGCGATAAACGTGCCGGACTGACTTCGTGAATTGCCGTGACGCCCCCTTGAGCTGCTCGAAACAATCTGGCAATATTGGCGAATCTGAATGGGTAGTACCCGTCTCTTTCGTCCCCCTTCCCTCGGCATGGAGTGGATCTAGACGTTTGCCGTGCGATGTGAACGCTCACATCACCGCGCCGGGGCCGCCGCCCGATGAATGGAGTGCACGATGAATGCCAACGATGAGGGTCCGCCGACAGCTCCGCGGCGACGAGGCCTGGTGCATGCCGTCCTTGCCCTGATGACCGTGCTGGCCGGGGGGATCGTCGTCGCGGGCACCGCGACGGAGGCCGGCGCGGCCACGATCGACACCGGTGCGTCGTACGTGCTGGTCAACCGCAACAGCGGCAAAGCCCTGGACGTCTACAACCTGGCCACCACCGACGGGGCGCGGATCACCCAGTGGGCCCGCAACGACGGCGCCCAGCAGCAGTGGCAGTTCGTCGACTCCGGCGGCGGTTTCTACCGGTTGAAGTCGAAGCTGTCCGGCAAGGTCCTCGACGTCGCGAACCGGTCGACCGCCGACGGCGCGGCGGTCGTGCAGTGGACCGACAACAACGGCACCAACCAGCAGTTCAGTGTGCAGGACGTCGACGGTTACATCCAGCTGATCAACCGCAACAGCGGCAAGGCCCTCGAGGTTCAGGGTGCCTCCACCGCCGACGGCGGCAACATCGTGCAGTACGCCGACTGGAACGGCACCAACCAGCAATGGCAACTGGTCCCGGTCGGTGGCACCACACCCACCACACCGCCCAGTGGCACGTTCACCAATCCGGTGATGTGGCAGGACTTCGCCGACGGCGACATCATCCGCGTCGGGGACGTCTACTACTACTCGGCGTCGACCATGCACTACTCCCCGGGCGCCCCGATCCTGCGCTCCTACGACCTGGTCAACTGGGAGTACGCAGGACACTCCGTACCCCGGCTCGACTTCGACTCCAACGCCTACGACCTCAACGGAGGCCGGGCGTACGTCAAGGGCATCTGGGCGTCCGCTTTCAACTACCGGCCCAGCACCAGCACCTACTACTGGCTGGGCTGCACCGAGTTCAACCGCACCTACGTCTACACCTCGGCCTCGGCGGGCAGCGGATGGGCCAAGAAGGCCCGGATCAACAAGTGCTACTACGACGCCGGGCTGCTGTTCGACAACGACACCCCCTACGTCGCGTACGGCAACGGCACCATCAGCGTGGCCCAGTTGTCCTCCGACCTCACCTCCGAGGTGCGCTCGCAGACCGTCTACCAGACCCCGTCGAACATCGGCACCCTCGAGGGCTCACGGATGTACAGGCGCGGCAACTACTACTACATCTGGCTCACCCGCCCGGCGAACGGTCAGTACGTGCTGCGCTCGACGAGCCCGTGGGGACCGTACGAACAGCGTCAGGTCCTGCTCGACCTGCCCGGACCGATCAGCGGTGGCGGGGTACCCCATCAGGGTGGTCTCGTCCAGACGCAGAACGGTGAGTGGTGGTACATGGCCTTCACCGACGCCTACCCCGGCGGCCGGATGCCGACGCTGGCCCCGATCACCTGGAGCGGCGACGGCTGGCCGGTCCTGCAGACCGTCAACGGCCGATGGAGCACCACCTACCCCCGCCCCAACCTGCCCTCGCACCCGCTGACCCCGATGACCGGCACCGACACCTTCACCGGATCCGCCCTGGGCCCGCAGTGGGAGTGGAACCACAACCCGGACAACAGCAAATGGACAGCCGGCAGCGGCCTGCACCTGTCGACCGCGACCGTCACCAACGACCTCTACACCGCCCGCAACACCCTCACCCACCGCATCCAGGGACCGACGTCGACCGCCACGGTCGAGCTCGACTACAGCAGCATGCGCGACGGCGACCGCACCGGCCTGGCCATGCTGCGCGACTCCTCGGCCTGGATCGGCGTCAAACGCGACAACGGCACCACCCGGGTGACCATGGTCAACGGCCTCACCATGGACGCCAGCTGGAACACCACCGGCACCGGGAACGAAACGGCCGGAGCCACCGTCTCCGGAGGCCGGATCTGGCTGCGGGCCGCCGCCGACATCCGGCCCGGGTCCGGCCGGCAGGCCACGTTCTCGTACAGCACCGACGGCGTCACCTTCACCACCCTCGGCCCGGCGTTCACCCTCACCAACGCCTGGCAGTTCTTCATGGGCTACCGCTTCGGGATCTTCGACTACGCCACCCAGGCCCTCGGCGGCGCCGTCACCGTCCGCAGCTTCGCCCTGACCACCCCCTGACCGCATCCACCCGTCCCCGACAAGGAGTCCCCGTGCATCCCGAGACCCTCAGCAGCCCCGCACCCCGGCGGCGCCGCTGGCACGCAGCCGCCGCCGCCGTGATCACCACCCTGGCGGGCGGACTGTTCGCCATCGCCCAGGCGCCCGCCGCCTCGGCCGCGACCATCGACACCAGCGCTTCGTACGTGCTGGTCAACCGCAACAGCGGCAAAGCCCTGGACGTCTACAACCTGGCCACCACCGACGGCGCGCGGATCACCCAGTGGGCCCGCAACGACGGCGCCCAGCAGCAGTGGCAGTTCGTCGACTCCGGCGGCGGCTACTACCGGTTGAAGTCGAAGCTGTCCGGCAAGGTCCTCGACGTCTACAACCTGTCCACCGCCGACGGTGCCGCCGTGGTGCAGTGGACCGACAACAACACCACCAACCAGCAGTTCAGCGTGCAGGACGTCGACGGCTACATCCAGCTGATCAACCGCAACAGCGGTAAGGCCCTCGAGGTCCAGGGTGCCTCCACCGCCGACGGCGGCAACATCGTGCAGTACGCCGACTGGAACGGCACCAACCAGCAATGGCAGCTCGCCCTGGTCGGCGGCACCAGCCCCACGACACCACCGCCGAGCGGCTCCTGCACCCTGCCGTCGAGCTACCGGTGGTCCTCGACCGGCGCCCTGGCGAACCCCAAGTCCGGGTGGGTGTCACTCAAGGACTTCACCACCGCTCCCTACAACGGCAAACAACTCGTGTACGCCACCACGCACGACTACGGGACGTCGTGGGGGTCGATGAACTTCAGCCTCGTCAACGGTTTCTCCGAGCTCGGCTCGGCAACCCAGACCGCGATGACCTCGGGTACGGTCGCGCCGTCGCTGTTCTACTTCGCGCCGAAGAACATCTGGGTGCTGACCTACCAGTGGGGCTCGTGGCCGTTCATCTACCGGACCTCCAGCGACCCCACCAACGCCAACGGATGGTCCGCACCGCAGGCGTTGTTCACCGGCAGCATCACCGGATCGGGCACCGGACCCATCGACCAGACCATCATCGGTGACAGCCAGAACATGTACCTGTTCTTCGCCGGCGACAACGGCAAGATCTACCGGGCCAGCATGCCGATCGGGAACTTCCCCGGCAACTTCGGCACCTCGTACACCACGATCATGAGTGACACGACCAACAACCTGTTCGAAGCACCCCAGGTCTACAAGGTCCAAGGGCAGAACCAATACCTCATGATCGTCGAGGCGATCGGCGCCAACGGGCGCTACTTCCGGTCCTTCACCGCCACCAGCCTCGGCGGTTCGTGGACGCCGCAGGCAGCCACCGAGAACAACCCGTTCGCCGGCAAGGCCAACAGCGGCGCCACCTGGACCAACGACATCAGCCACGGCGAACTGATCCGCACCAACGCCGACCAGACCATGACCGTCGACCCCTGCAACCTGCAACTGCTCTACCAGGGCCGCAACCCCAACTCCGACGGCGTCGACTACGGCCTGCTGCCGTACCGGCCCGGGCTGCTGACCAGGCAGCGCTGAGCCATGCCGACACTTCCTGCGATGCCCACCCGGCCACGGCGCGCGATCACCGTGATCGCCGCTCTGCTGCTCGCGATCACCATGGCCCCCGCCCTCGGCCAGCCCGCCAAGGCCGACAACCCCATCGTGCAGACCATCTACACCGCCGATCCGGCACCGCTGGTCTACAACGGCCGTGTCTACCTCTACACCGGGCACGACGAGGACAACTCCACCTACTTCACCATGAAGGAGTGGCGGGTCTGGTCGTCCGCGGACATGGTCAACTGGACCGATCACGGCTCCCCGCTGAACCTCGCCAGCTTCAGCTGGGCCAGCAGCAACGCCTGGGCCGGTCAGACCGTCCACCGCAACGGCAAGTTCTACTGGTACGTCCCGATGACCGTCCGCGCCACCGGTCAGATGGGCATCGGCGTGGCCGTCTCGAACAGCCCCACCGGGCCGTTCACCGACGCGATCGGCCGGCCCCTGGTCAGCAACGGCCAGATCGACCCCACCGTGTTCGTCGACGACGACGGCCAGGCCTACCTCTACTGGGGCAACCCCGACCTCTGGTACGTCAAACTCAACGCCGACATGACCTCGTACGCCGGCAGCCCCGCCAAGATCCCGCTGACCACCGCCGGCTTCGGCACCCGTACCGGCGACGCCAACCGGCCGACCCTGTTCGAAGAAGGCCCCTGGGTCTACCAGCGCAACGGCCTGTACTACCTCGTCTACGCCGCGAAATGCTGCTCGGAATTCATCGCCTACTCCACCGCACCCGGCCCGCTCGGCCCGTGGACCTACCGCGGCACGGTCATGTCGACGCAGGGGAGCAGCTTCACCAACCACCCCGGCATCATCGACTTCGCGGGGAACTCGTACTTCTTCTACCACAACGGCGCCCTGCCCGGCGGCGGCGGATACACCCGCTCGGTCGCCGTGGAAAGGTTCTCCTACAACGCCGACGGCACCATCCCCACGATGACGATGACCACCACCGGCGCGCCGCAGGTCGGCACCCTCGACCCGTTCGTACGCCAGGAGGCCGAGACGATCGCCTGGGAGAGCGGCGTCGAGACGGAGGTCTCGTCCGAGGGCGGGATGAACGTCGCCAACATCGAGAGCGGCGACTACGTCAAGGTCAAAGGCGTCGCCTTCGGCAGCGGGGCCACAGCGTTCACGGCCCGGGTCGCGTCGGCCACCAGCGGCGGGCGCATCGAGGTACGCACCGGCAGCCCGACCGGCGCACTGGCGGGCACCTGCACCGTTCCCGGCACCGGGGGCTGGCAGAGCTGGACCTCGGTCACCTGCCCGGTCAGCGGGCTCACCGGCACCCAGGACCTGTACCTGCGGTTCACCGGAGGCAGCGGCTTCCTGCTCAACGTGAACTGGTGGCAGTTCACCGGCGGAGCCACCAGCTTGAACCTGCTCACCAATCCCGGCGCGGAGGACGGCACCACCGGGTGGCTGGTGAACGGCAGCGGCACACTCACGGCCGCCACCGACGTCGTACGCGGCGGCACGCGCTCGCTCGCCATCACCGGGCGTACGGGCGCATGGAACGGCCCCGGCCAGGACGTGACGTCCCGCTTGACCAACGGCAAGACCTACACCACCAGCGTCTGGGTACGCACACCGAGCGGCACCCCCGCCGCGAAGGCCACCCTGGCCCTGACCGTCAACGGCACCACCAGTTATCTCCAGCTCACCCCGACCGCGACGGTCAGCGCGTCGGGCTGGACGCAGGTCTCCGGCACAGCGACCGTGTCGTGGAGCGGAACGTTGTCCAAGGCGGTCTTCTACGTCGAGACCGCCGCCGGAACCGACAACCTCTACCTCGACGACGCCACCCTCCAATAACCACCGGCCACTGCGGGGACGGGTACGCCCACGGGCAACCCGTCCCCGCAATGCTGCGATCCCTGCACCGGAGTCACATGTCCGTACGCGGTCTGTGTGATGGACCGTCAGAAGTCGCCGCTCCCGTTGAGCAGGGCCAGGAGATCTGGTGCCGGGTCCAGCGCGACGGTCACGTTGGCGACAACGAACACGGCCGTGAGCACCGCGGCCACCACCGCGACGGCGCCGAACCAGCCCAGGACCCCTCGCGTCCGGCGGTCGGCCCTCGCCGCCCGGGCGAAGCGCCGCCACAGAACGACCGCCAGGCCGGCGAAGGCGACCATCGTGCCGGCGGCGACCACGGCCAGCACGGTGTGATACCGGGCGAACTCGCCCACCATGTCGTCCAGCGCGGGCGGCGTGTAGCCACCCGTCAGGTGTGACCCGGTGAGCTGAGCCCTGGCCTGTTCCAGGACACCGGCCAGGACCGGATCGGGTGCGGCGCCGTCGACCAGGAACGGGAACAGCGCGGGGAACGGCACCGCCGTGGTGTTGATGTTGGCGTCCAACACCACCAGCGCGAACAACGCCGCAATCGGAAGGGCGACGCCAGCCGACACGAGCGCGGCCGTGCGTCCCGCGCCGCGCCGATCAGTGCGCAGGAACGCACGCCACAGCATGACGGTCAGCGCGACGAGCACGATCAGCATCAGCGCGGCGATCCCGATCTTGATCAGGTGCCACCGGAACCAGTAGTCGACCAGCCGCTGCACCGCCGGCGGCTGGCCCGGGTCCCGCGATCGCCAGTAGTCGACCAGCGCCGGGCGGAACGCCGCCTCCATCCCGCCCCGCTCGCCCAGCGCGCGGTCCCCGGCCAGCCGCGGCGGGCCGAGGACGAACGCGATCACGAGCGCCGGCACCATCGCGATGAGCGCGATCGGTGCTGCTGGTCGAGCGCGGGCTCGCGGCGGGGTCGTCATAGTCGTCATAACCTGCTCCTCATTCCGAACGGACGCGGTCACGCTATGCGGGACCGGCCGACGCGAGCCAGGTGTCCAGCACGACTCTTGAGGTATGGCCAGGTATACCCGTTACCACCGGTCCACGATGCCGGACTGGCGTTCTCATCCAGCCGCGATCCGGTCTGGCACCCGACGGCACGTCAGCCGGCCCTTCGCAGAAACGCCGCATCATCGAAGCCCAGGGAGCGCATTTTGTCGGGAGAGAAGACGGCCATGATCTCGTCGGCGGGAATGAAAGAGGTCGAACTGTCGGACAGCTGCGGCATCCCTGCGACGAACCAAACTGCTGCGGCGGGGAAGTCCAGGCGAACAGCGACAGGCACATCGATCGAGTACGCCGCGCCGGCGACGCTGTCATCCGCACGCCTGCCGGGCCCGATTCGAAACCGCTCCCACCAGCACTCGGCGCCCCGGACCGGCGATCCCAGACACGAGGACCAGGCACGTACACCCTCACCATCCGGACCGACCCGCTCCGGGCCCTCGTCGCCCGAGGCGGGGCGGTATCCGATCGGTTCGTCGAGCACCTCGACGCCGTACGGATAGAACGTGTCGGTCCAGGTCACGGTCACCGGCCCCCGATCGGTGCCGAGTTCGACGCCCATGACAGCGTGATGCCAATCGCCGAAGTCCCACGGGGCCGGTTCAGGGCCGAAGTTGTGGACGTCCCAGTAATCCACCCTCATCAACCGCCGACCCCGCAGGCCACGCAGCGTGCCCTCGAAACGGCCTCGTGCATGATTGATGTCCGTACTCACTCCGGCGATGATCCACCGGTCGCAGCACCTGCCGCATCTCGATTACGTCGGCCCAGAACGCTGGTCAGACGCACGGATTTGCCGCCGACCGCGCGGCGGTCTGCGGTGAGCCGTCACGCGGCGTGACGCACGTCGGAGGCGGCCACGCACGCTCATGCCGAGGAGAGGGCGCTTAATCAACTGAGCGAAAGCCATACTAAGACATCGTTTCGTCGAATGATCAGCCTAAGCCAACCACCATTTCTGCAGTGCCACGCGTGTCAAGTATTCAAACACATGTAGCAGCATTGGCGTATCTCTCGCGAGCCACGCAGATCCCCCAATCTGTGACGAGAGGCCCAGCGGGACCTCTAGCGGCACTCCTTCCTCAAGCACATGGGGCGGCTGGCACATCGGATATGGGAATGGCTTACCCGCATGCAAGGCAAGTGATCGGTATCGGTACACAAGCACTAGGTGATCATGCATCCTTACCCAGTCGACCTTGCCATATTCGCTTGGCCGAATTTCGGGTGGTCCCGGCATGAATTCGGCGAGAAACTGTAGAAATTTTGCTCCCACCTTGACTGTGGGGCCGAGGAGATCGGCAATAGCATCGCGTTGTTTTGGATCCACCGATTCCAGTACCGCACCCATCTCGGGCCAGGAAAGCCTTAGCCTTTCAATGTTCAGAGCAGGTATATTCGATCGATTTTCTGCAGCGACCTCTATCGCGCTGACCAACAGGATCCAAGCCATGCTTGGATCAGAGTCAGAGATCCACAGTGCCTGCTGATAGAGGCGTGCGGCGCGTACAACGGCCGTTGCCTTTCGGGCAGTCAATGCACGATATGCTGCCAAGTACGGCTGCGCCTCGGCGAGGTTGACATCGCCTGCCGCGTGCGGGAGCACCGAACCTTGCATGCTCGGCGGCGGCAGGTACGGCTTGGCATGATGCCATTCAAAGTGGCGACCCAACGGATCAGACGCGATGTCCCAGCGTCGAATTTCACCGCCAGACTGGCATCGAATGCCAAGAGCGAGACTCAGAAGGGCCGCCAGCTCGTCGTATATGTCGCCGCCGTGGTAAGCCTTGTCCCGAGTCTTCGATCCTAGGTCGTCGGCGTTCAACCCATGCGGATCATCGAGCGCCACTCCGTATGCCATTCGCAAAACTATTCCGAGTTGTGGAGCGTGCCCGAAGAAGTTAGAGAATGTGATTAGTGCCGAGTAGGGTCCAGCCTCCACATTCTCCCCTGTAGGATGCGCATCGGTATACATCGCAATCTCTACAAACCGGCCGACACTGACTTCCCGAGGCGTATCCCAGTTGCGCCAAGACAACGGGGCATTGACGTCAAGTGCGCGGTTCGTCATGAGCTTCAGCCTAGCGAGGCATGGAAGCTCGCGCCGCCGCCCTCGGGTGGACGACCCTGGACCCAGACCGTCACGTAGGCGCGGGCAATCGACCAAGGCGCAGACCAACGTGGCCACGGTAATGATCCAGCACAACGCTCACGGTACGCGAGGGGTTCGGCGGCCGGTGCCTACTGGCAATCAAGACCTCAGCCAACGAGGTGGGGAGTTGGGGCGTCGGATCTACCGCCCATAGGCTGCCCCATACCTTCATGACGACAGAACTCGCGACACTTGACGGGCCGCCGACATCGACTTGGCCCGTCGACCGTGCGACGTCAAAACGGTACTCTACAGCCGCCGTGGCGGCCGACCCCATGCGCCTCCGCTAATCACGAGCTTAACATGCATCCTTCAAGCAATCGCTAGAGAGATGTTCTCGGGAGCCGGGTCCGCTTTAGCGGCATGAACGCTTATCGACAGCAACCGTGGAGTCTCATAGCTCTGTTGGCTTGACGCCTAAAACGAGCCGCGGTGCGCCTGGAGTCCAACCCGGCTTTGGTGCGCCAATATGATCGGCGGCGGAATCAGCCGTAAGCCGAGCCAGGGCGCTCAAGAAGCGCACGCAAGCTTCAGCGTCGCGTAGCCTCAGCCCTGGCGGACCTAACGTATTCGTATCCCGAACTGCAGAAAGAACGACCATCTTTCGATGTCCTGATATGCCTTTACCTCTTCGGCTGAAATCGGCATGACCATGCGCTACAGCGTGACGAACCTCTAGCCATTGACTAAGTACGTCGCAGGCATGATCAGACGTAACCTGAAAGGGGGATGAACCGCGGCCCCCTGTCTGACTCCACCGCCAATCTGGTGTTGGATCGAATCCGAACCACTTCAGCAAGTCGCGCGTTTCACTTTTGCCGGGCGTGGAATAGCGATTAAGCGACAGTTCGAATTGGCGATCCCAGTGGTCAATTGCTTTGGTGGTCAGATGCAGGAAATTTGGAAGAGTCGAGGTCGTGTTGACAGCCGTGTTCGCGACCATCAATTCAGACTTCACCGCATCGCGCAGCGCCTTCGCGATGTCTTGCACAAATGCTTGCCACCCAGCGATTGCCATGACGACAATGCCTCGATTTACGGAAATCTCTCGCGTACGTAATCCTCGCTTTGGCGCCTGTCCGCCGGAGGCGCCAGCGGCACGATGAACCTCCGCAAGATTCAAGCAGTGAACTCTTGACTTTTCAAAATTAGCTACGGCAGCCTGTATGTCCATACGAGGTTAGCCTTTCAGTTCGACAACGCCGCGCCAGTCCCTCCAGGCTGACCTTAATGGATCGCGGTGCAACCCTCTCGCGTGTCAGAACTTTAAGTGCGCCGGATTCTGAACGTCGAAGCTTACTCATCTGCCGCCGACCGCGCGTCGGTCGGCGGCGAGCCGTCACGCGGCGTGACGCACGTCGGGAAACGGCCCGACGCACGCTCGTGCCGATGCGAGCGCGATTCTGGTCTTCCGCAGCCGACCCGACCACTCCGCCGATCGAACTCGACCTGCTTCGGGCGCGCGATCCTACTTGCGTACTTGCGGCGCCGGCACGGGCGATGTCAGACGGAGTGAAACACCATGGGCGTCGTGGCATGCAAACCCTAGGTTCCGGCAAGATCTCTGCCGTACCACAGTCAGCTGTCAGTCCGCCCCGTTTCCCTCAGGATCCGCGACGAATGCCAGGAAGTCAGCTGCCAGCGGTGTCGTGGCAGCAGCCCAGAGCCCAGCCTCAGACATCACTCCGCTGAGTGACTGCGCAATCAAGCCAGCGTTGCCCAGTGCTGCGGCGTACCGGTCGATGAGGTCCTTTCGACTGGCAAGCTCTGGCATTCCGGCTTCGATGATCACTGCCTTGCCGCCCATCATCACGTTCGGCCTGGTGATGTGGAACCGCGTGAACCATCCGGGAGGATCGGAGAGCAGCTTCAGCAGCCGCACGTGGGTTGGCGTGAACCGATCGAGCATGTCGAAGAACAGCTGCTGAGTGTCGTCGTCCGGCGCGTCCGGCAGAACGGAGTTCACCACCGCGTTGCGTAGAAGTTCCAGCTTCCCTGCGCGCGACGTTCGGTCGGCGATCTGCGATGCGGTAGTTACCGCGTCCATGAACGTGTCCTGGTCGAGGAGGTGATCGAAGTCCCCGATCTGGTCCTCGAGACGGTGCACTTTCTCGGCCAGATCATTCAGCCATCGTGTCCGCCGATCGGTCAGACGCCGGCCAGCCGCTTCCTGGAACGCGATCTGCAAAGGACCGCCGACGCCCGGCACGGCCGCGATTCCCATCTCGACGACCTTGGTGATGCCCTGCCGCCGGTCTGTGTCCTCCGGATAGTTGTCCATGGCCAGCCATCATGCCGGACAGGCACCGGCGGCGGCCATCGGCTTTCCGGCCCCAGCAGGATAACGTTGCCGTAAGTCACGATCATGCCGATGATAGTGCGTGTCCAAACAGGAGTATGCCTCGGTTCTGCACACCAGAAACGCTTAACCTAATTCGGGAAGATCTCTAGAGTAACCGCATTCATCATGCACCCAGAAATCGAGATATGCAGCGCGGTCACCTGGTGCGTCCTGGACGCTGAGCCATTCAAATGCTGCCTGCTTCATATGCCTGACGGCCTCGATATCTTGCTCCGAAGATCCCCTTCCGGGGGCGTCCATCTCATCGGTCAGCGCGCCCCAGATAAGGTTGAGGCCAACCGTTACCTCGGATAGCGGTCCGCTTTTGGGGGCCTTGACCATAGCTCGCACAGCCAAAGCCTGAAACTCGACACCCGCGTCATAGGTCGGCAAGCCTGCGCCGGCGTCGAGCACTAGGCGTGCCTGGTCTGCCGCCGCCGCCAAGAACTCCTCAAGGCTCTCCTGCAGCCGCCTTTGAGCTGTCACGGTAACCACCGTACGGCAAGTCGGATCCGGTAGAACGCCGATTCTTACCAGCGAGACGACGCCCTCATCTGCCGCGATCCGGTCGCTACGTCGCGTAGCGATGCGCTGCGGTGACCAGCTCACGGACATGCCGAGTTGCGTGCACGTGGTCTCGTCGTTGCCTACGGGTAGGCGGTCATTATTCTGTCCAGAGCAGCTCTCCGGCAGGACGTCGAATGCGGGCCGGATCGAGGGGCCGGCGCGCAGACGAGCCAGTGCCGTCCGGCACCCGGCCGAATGCCGACATGGTCGTGATCTCCCAGTGGTCCGGTACGCCGAACTCGTTCTCCAGGGCTTTGCGGTCGAAAGCGCGGAATTGACGGGCGAACAGTCCGAGGGCCTGCGCTTGGACTGTCATGTGGGCGACCGCTTGCCCTAGGTCGTACTGCGCGAATTCTGAATATTCCCAATCGGTGCCTTCGACATACCGATGGGACAGATTCGCTACAAGGACGCTGGCTGAGGGGGCCCAGCGGGCCGAACTGGCGGCGAGGTGGCGCACAAGCCGGGGGTGCGCGTCGTCGCCGCGACGACTCACGATGAACGCCCAAGGTTGAGAATTACCGGCGGATGGAGCCCACCGCGCTGCTTCCACGAGTAGCTCGGTGTGGTCCGCGTCCAACTCGAATATCGGGTCGAACATCGTGGGGCTCCACCGTGCGGCAAGCAGGGGATGTAACCCCGGCACGATCTCGTCTTTCATGCCGACAGCCTGCCACAGGGGCCGTGAGCGACGGAGATCGTCGGCAACACCTCGTCGGAGTTCGAGGTGATCGGCGATGCGGATGGGTACCGACCGTAGAAGGAATCCGGATCTGCCGCGGATAGGGCGGCGGCGCGGCGGACTAAATCGTGACTCTGTGGTTGATCGGTCGATGCGCTGGCCCGGTGTACTCCGTCAGAACGAACCGCCTGTTGTCGGCAGGCGGATGCACGGTCACGGTGATCGTGCTTTCATCGTCGAACCTCAGGATGAAGACGGGATCCATGTCGCACAGGAAGGCGAATCCATCGCGTTCTTCTTGGTCGTCGCTGATCAAGCAGCCCTCGGCGGCCCAGCCGGTATCGGCGGCGGCAATGACCACCGCGATCTCAACGCTGGCGAGCAAGGTTACAGAGTTCGCCCACCAGTCCAGGTGGCACCGGCTTTCGACGCGATCCATTGGCCTCATCATCTCGCAGCAACTAAGCATATCGTCGTTCAGGTGGCACTCGCGAGGCTTGATCACGTGCCCTCTTCTGCCGCAATCCGCGCACAGGTCGCCTGGAGTAGGTCACGCACCGTGGGTGACAACCCCGCCCGACTGCCGCTCAGTCGTAGTCGCTCTCCAGCCGCAACGCTTGGACGAAGCTGACGAAATCCGGCGCCAGTACGGTGATCCGGTAGCCAACCTCCTGATCGACGTGGACAACGCGCGGTTCGCCCTCCGGGCCGCAGTCCAGGTAGTCAAACGCGATCATGTCGTGGCCGGCCGAAGGACAATCAGCGAAGTACACGCCGATTTCCGGATAGCCCCACTCCTCGACAAGGAACCGGCTACCCGATCGCCCAGCCAGGGAGCATTCTTTCTCGCGGTCGATCCCCATGATCGCGGTGAGGGCGACGTGGTCTTCGGCCCAGGTCGTTCTGCTCGGTGCCGGACAGCACGTGTTTCGTGGCATTCCGCCGTTACGCATCCGCATCAAAGCCGGATACGAGGCCGGCAACCTAAACTCGAGCTCTGCCTCAACCGACGCGACCAGTTCATCGGTGGGGTACCCGCCACTGTAGGTCTCCCCGGCATACGCACTGTCTTCCCAGAACCCGCCCAGATCCAGATCGGGAAACACCTGTCTGAGCTGCTCGTTGGTCACGCTTCCGCCCTTCGTCAACCGCAAGTCGGGCACCGGAGAAACCCCGAGCACCAGCAGGCGGTGGCACCCCGCGCCGCGGGTATCCGATCACGTCGCACAATGGTAGGAACTCCAGGGCCAGTTGCCGTCAAGCGGCGAGGTCCGGAACATCCTCATTTGCCGCTCTGGGCGTGCTGGCGTTCATCGTCGCTGGTGACGCACGGTGGTGTATGGCTGCCTCTCCCATCTCCGTGTCCGATGTCGTCTCTTCCGATCAACTCGTCGTGCGGGCCGCAGCGTCGGCCTTCCTGGGCCGCTACCGCGGCCAGACTCGTGTGCATACCGACTCCGACCTGCGCGTCTTTCTCCGCTGGTGCACCGACCAGGACCTTAACCCGCTGACCGCGCGCCGGGTTGATGTCGAGCGGTATGTGCGCTGGCTGCAGGAGGTACGCCGCTACCAGCCCTCGACGGTCTCTCGGCGGCTGTCGGTCGTGGTCGGCTTCTACCGGGTCTGCGTCATTGACGCCATCCTCGAACACTCCCCAGCCGACTACGTCCGCCGCCCCACCGTCCCGGCCGAATCACCAACCCTCGGCCTGGGACACCTGCAGTTCGAGGCCCCGATCACCACCGCCCGGCAGTCCACCAACCCGAACGACTTCGCCTTGATCGCGCTACTGGGCTTGCGCAGGCTACGGATCTTCGAAGCCTGCGGTGCCAGCATCACCGACCTGGGCGAGGAACACGGCCACCGCGTGCTGCGCGTCCACGGCAAGGGCGGCAAGATCGTCCTCGCCCCACTGCCACCCGCAGTGGCCCGAGCCATCGACCGGGCCGTCGGCGAACGCCTCAACGGGCCGATCCTGCGTAACACCATCGGCGCCCGGATGGACCGGCACGCCGCGACCCGCCGACTCAAGCACCTCGCCGCCACCGCCGGCATCCGGATGCCGAGAATGCACCCACACATGCTGAGCCACACTTTCGTGACCACCATGCTCGACGCCGGCGTCAGCCTCCGCGACGTCCAGATCGCCGCCCGGCACGCCGATCCCAAGACCACCATGCGCTACGACCGAGCCCGCAAGAACCTCGACCGACACCCCAACTACATCCTCGCCGCCTACATGGCCTCCGGCACATAACAGCGAGCGACGGACCAGAACGAGCGACTCTGCCGATGAGAGTGCGCCGCTGGCTGAACAAGGCGCTGCCATACCCTCCCGGGCGCACTGCTGTTCACGTCGGGCGAGCGGGGACTCGCACCGAACATGAACCCAAGTACCAACAATGCAATATGACTGCGGAGCTCGATACTGCGCACCTCCACGCTAAGGTGGCAAATGGCCGGTGCCATTAATGCGGCAGCAAGGCGAGTACCAGCACCAACTCACATGTTTAGCGTCAAGTCGACGCTTGGAGGATCAGATGTCCGAACTTTCCCGCAGCATGATGGTTTTTGTTGCTTCGCCGAGCGACGTAGCCGAGGAACGCGCCGTAGTGCGTCGTGCTGCGGATGCTGTAAACACTCTAATGGGCGACAGCGTGGGCGTAACATTGCAAGTGCGAGGCTGGGAGGAAGTTCAGCCGGACTACGGTCGACCGCAAGGGCTTATCAATCCGCTCGTGGAAAGGTGCGATATTTTCGTTGGGATTATGAGCCGTCGTTGGGGTAGTCCGAGTGGAACTCACACTTCGGGATTCGAGGAGGAATTCGAAGGCGCGTTGACTCGTCGTGTCACCGATGGCCAGTTGACTATTGGAATGTTCTTCAAAAAGGTCGGTCCAGAGTTCTTGGCTGACCCAGGGCCCGAACTGTCGAAAGTTCAAGCCTTCAAGAAGAAACTCCAGGACGAGCGGATTGTCCTATATCACGATTTCAACAGTGCGGAAGAGTTGGAATCCGCGCTCCTTAAGTTTTTTATGCGACAGCTCGTAACGGTTCGACAGATCGCAGGATCGCAGGCGCCTGAAGGGGCCGAGGTGGATACAGCGCCGGCTCCCACTCATACTGGCGCGGAATTTGACGATGCGAAGGCCCAACTCGGTGAGGTTCTGTCCAGCTTTAACAACCTTGTGGCAGGTCGGGTTGCAGGTTCGCTAGACGCGGACCGCTTATTGCTTTTCTCATTGTCAATCAACCGGGAGAAGGGGCTAATTCCAGCACATGCAGCCAATCGCCTTTATAAGAGGCGCGCAGAGCTAGCGCTCGCGGGTGGGGAGCGTAAGGCGTGGATGCGCAGCTTCGCCGCGGATGCGTCTAACTCGCGAAACACGGGTTGGGGTCGCACTATTCCCGGCTGGTATTTTATTAGGCCAAATACTGACGATCAGATCGACATTTTTGGCGAGAGCATTATGGAGGTAGCGATTGAAGGGAATGCTGCCGTTGCAAGTGGTGCCATTTTGTTGCTAGAGAACCTAAAGCTAAGGCCGGAATCTCTATGGATTCGTCGCCCAACTGGTGCAGCGTCTCCGTCCTCGCCTAAGCAGGATGTCGACGTATCAGAAGATCACCTAAAGATCGTGGGAAACTGGCAGAGGTTGATTGGAAGTGGAGGAATGGGCGACGGCATCGCGTCCTATCTTTTCACGATGGCAGAGACCGGTGATTCCACCTTCCTGCATACGCTCCAAGAACACTTCGTTGATCCAGACGTGAAGCTAGTGATCGCCGCGCTACTCGACTCCCTCGAAGGTCATTTTGACCCGCTGGTTGGCTTAATCGCCTTGCGATACCGGACGCCCGATTGGCTGCTGTCATCGCTTCTTCAGAAAATCTCCAGCCTGTCAACAGAGTCATTGGAGACGCTGACCTCGATATCGGCTGCCAGTACGCCCCTTCGCGTTGAAGCTTTCAGGGAAATAATCCGTCGTGGCGCCCTCAATTCATCAACTTTGCAGTCCGTTCTCAAAGTGGGCGAGGCTGACATTCAGGCAGGCATTCTCGATGCCCTGAGGCAACTCGAGTATCCGGCAATCGAGCTACTGGGTAAAATTGATGAAAAAGAGGTCAATGCTGACCTGAGATTCCTCCTAATGGCCTTGTCGAACAGTGTAGAATCGTTGCGTATGCAGATCAACACGCCCATTTCCGGATTTGACGCATGGGAGGCGTTAGCGTGGAAATTGGGTAATGAGTTTCGATCAGAGGCACGTGAACTGCTTGATACCGATGCTGCGCAGCTGACTGAACCCCTTGCCGGATTAGAAGGGGTGGAAAAAGTGAACGGCGTTCTCGAGTATCTCAAGGCTCGTGCTCGACGGGCGGCCATCAGCGTACTTGCCTCCCTGCCGCCGGAACATCGCGAGGAAGGCGACGTCGACCGCGTTCGAAACGAAATTGCGCGAGAATTTTGGCTGACTCATTTGGACGCGGTCGCCGCCCTGGCTGTGATGGGCGACTCGTCTGACATCGACCTAATTCTTGCGTTCGCCAAGGATATCTACCCCGAAGAAAAACGGCGTGACGTTATGACAAAATCCATCAGGTTTGGTGGCCTTGACTCGGCGCGTCGCCTATCGGATGATGACGATAGAATTAACGCACGTATCGGAGTGGCAACGCTCGCCGCGTCAGGAGATGTGACTGGGGAAGAGTTGATTGATCTCCTATACCATCCAGATGGTCCTATTCGCGTTATGGCGGTCGAGGGCCTGCGACGTCGATGGGACGTGGCTGACCTCGCGCGCCTTCTGGATGAATATGCTGACCGCACCGGCGAATCGCACTACTACAACGTCATCGCCGAGCTGGATCGCATCGTTTACGCACCGGTGCAGATTTCTAAACAAGAGGCTGTCGTGCCTCTGGCGTAATAACGATGCGGTCTGAAATGCCTATTTGTGGGAACAAGCTATTTCGCGAAGTGTGACGTGCACTCTCGTGCTGCAGATGGCAAATTCCTGCGTGCCGTAAAAACCTAAAATGAAATGAACGATTGTTGTCCCGGGAGCCCGGCTCGACTCGAACGTGGCAGCCACCCCTGAGTTCGGTGACGCGCACTTACCCGGCATCGCACGCGTTGGGCGGGCCTGAACGTCGATTTTATCGGTCTTCCCAAGGCCGGTACGCCGGTTTCACATCCTAAGCATGACGAAAGGCGCGCTCATCTGCCGCGATCCGCGCGTTCATCAATTGCTCCGGGGGCCGCCGCGCGCCGAAGCCGCCCCCGGAGCTTCAACGTTCACCGACTACGCGAGCGCGCAGGTAGGCGACGCCGTTCACCCTGGTTGCCCTTGAGGCCCAAAGTAGATGCCGAGGTCATAGCGCTCGTCTGGTGCAACACCGTGGATGTTCTCTTCGAATTGGACGGCCCCGATCTCGTACCTGCCGTCGTTCGCATTGCACCACTCGGCGGCCTTTGCAAACAGGGCACCTGGGGTGCTAGCGCTGAAGTTCACAACGGAGACATCCTTAGACTCGAACATCAGTCCACTTTAACGGGGCTGCGCATCGCAGCATACTGCCGAAGCGCCGCGAAGCGAGCCGGCATCCTCGCAGAGCGAGCCACAGCAGATACACTCATCTGCCGCGTACCGCACTTCGCACGGCCCGCCGTAGTGACTTACTGCAACATGGCTCTTGCTCCGCTCGCCCCGTGGCGGCAGCCAATGGTGTGCTGAGGGTGGTCACCATCGACAGAGTTGACAAACCATAGGACCGATCGGTCGGCGGCCGGCTCGGGTGGGGTGTTGCCCGGACCGGCCGCCGGTGGTCAGGCGATCTGGACCAGGCGCCAGTTGTTGTCGGTGCTGCCGTTGTCGGGGTCCTGGACGATCTGGGTGCCCCAGGTGCTGGAGGCGTTGAGGAGGGCCAGGAGTTTGCCGCTGTTGACGTTACGGATGCGGTAGGAGCCGTCGCTGTTGGGGATCAGGGTCCAGCGGTGGTCGGCGGTGCCGGTGTCGGCCCATTGCAGGACGTGGGCGTTGTCGGCGGTGGACATGTTCTCCACGCCGAGGACCTTGCCGCTGTTGACGTTGCGGAAGCGGACGGCGTTGCCGTCGGTGATGCGGACCCAGTTGTGGTCGGTGGTGCCGGTGTCGCCCCAGCCGACGGCCAGGCCGCCGTCGGTGGTGGACATGTTCTGGACGCCGAGGACGAGACCCGTGCCGACGTTGACCAGTTTGTAGGTGCTGGTGGCGCCGGTGTTCCAGTAGACGGTGTAGTTGAAGTTCTGGGCGTCGTGGAACGGGCCGATGTTCACGGTGGTGCCGTTCGCGGTCGCGGTGAACGCCAGGCTGCTGGTGCTGGTTCGGGTGATCGACGAGACGGTCAGCGAGGGCAGCGCGGACAGTGCGGTGGTGCCGTAGTTGCCGCACAGCACCGCCGGCCCGTACGTGATGGCCTGGACGTTGGTGTTGTCGTTGGCCGCCTTCATGATCACGCGCATCGGCAGGCGGAGCGTGATGGTGTCGCCGGGTGCCCAGGTCCGGGTGATGGTGGCGTAGCTGCCGGGGGTCGCGGTGACATTCTGGACGGTGCCGTTGACGCTGATCACCGGAGCGGCGGTCCAGGCCGGGATGCGTAACCGGATGCCCCAGGAGCCGCTCATCGTGCCGGACAGCGTCAGCGTGGTCGTGTCGCTGACCGGGTACGTCGTGGACTGGGTGAGGGTGATGCCGCGCTGGGTCCACGTGAGCACCGACGGCACGTACAGGTTCACCGTCAGGGTGGTGCCGTTGTAGAAGTAGATCGAGTCCGCCAGCTTGGTGTTGGTCTCGATGCCGGTGCCCTGGCAGCACCAGAAGCTGTTGTAGTCGGTGGACCAGGTGCCGCCGCCCCAGGCCGGGCCGACGCCACGCCGCCCGCCCGGGTTCAGCGGGGTGAAGTACGTGATGTGGCCGTGGCTGTCGGCCGGGTTCTGCGCGCCGATCAGGTGGTTGAGCAGCGCCCGCTCGTAGTAGTCGAAGTAGTCGGCGCGGTCCGGGTCGAGCAGCCACAGCTCGCGGGTCAGTTTAAGCATGTTGTAGGTGTTGCAGTGCTCGCAGGTGTCGTTGGTGAGGTAACCGGCGATCGCGTTCGGTGCCTTGAAGTGCTCGGCCTGGCTGTTCCCGCCGATGGCGTACGTGTGCGCCCCCGTGACCATGGCCCAGACGTTGCCGGCGATGTCGCGGTAGCGGGTCGTGCCGGTGGCCTTGTACTCGCGGGCGGCCCCCACCCATTTCGGGAGGTTGGTGTTGGCGTGCTTGCCGTTGAGCTGGTCCTGGTTGGCGGCGAGCGGGTCGAAGATCGCCGCGTGGTCGAAGCGTTTGGCGGTGGTGAGCCAGCGGGCGTCACCGGTCTGCTGGTAGAGATCGGTCAGCACGGCGTTCATACCGCCGAACTCGGTGTTCAGGACCGTCTGCATCTGGCTGTAGCTCAGCCGGCCGGTACGCCAGTCGACCCAGCCGGCCAGGCTCAGCAGCACATCGCGGGCCTGGGTGCTGCCCAGGTAGCGCCAGACGTCGAGCAGCCCGGCCATGGTCTTGTGGATGCAGTAGTAGGACACGGCGACCGGTGTGCCGGCCTCGACGGCGCTGACGTCGGACTCGGGGAAGCCGGACAGGTAACCGGTGTTGAACCCGGCTGCGGCGTTGTTCGCCTGGCATTTGGCCAGCTCGGCGACCATGGTGGTGGCCTTGTCGCGGCAGGTGGTGTCGCCGAGCACCGCGTACGCCTGCGCCCACGCGGTCAGGAAGTGGCCCTGCATGTGGCTGCGGAACGGGAAGTTCGGCGCGTCCCAGCCACCGTTGGCCGTGGCGCCGTTGGTGGACAGCTTGTGGTTGGCGCGGAACACGTACAGCAGCCGGTTCACGTCGACGAACCGCAGGTAGTTGAGGGTGCGGTTCTCGTTGTCCTGGAAGCGGCCCGCCGTCAGCCGTACCTGGTCCAGGTCGAACGGGTAGGCCGACACCCCGATGTCGGGCCGGGCGGGCGGGAGCACCGCCGCAGCGGCCGGGTTGGTCAGGAAGTCGGCGGTGCCGCCGACGGCAGCGGCCAGCGCACCGGCCCCGGCGATCTGCAGCAGTTGACGGCGGTTGAGGGATGAGGAGGACATGGGCGGACTCCAGCGCATCGGGGGGACGGGGATGCGAAGGCGGCTCGACGGTTACGCATACCTCGCCGAGCTCGCCAGGTGAACGCTAACAATCGTGTCTGGGATGTTACGGCGCTGCTGATGAGAGCTCAAGGAAATGGCAGTGAGACCGGCCCGGGCGCGATGATCGTTATTTCCTGGAAGAACAATTTGCGGTGACGGGAAAGTGTTACGGACGCCCGTCGTGAGGAGTCATAGACAACTGAAAATATCGCCGCGCAGCTTCAGCGGATAATGATCAGAGACCTGTCAGATCGCCGGCGTCGAACAGGCTTCTGACAATGATCACGAAGCATGTTCCTCATGCCACTGTTTCCCGCACTGCGCTTCGCCGTTCCCGTACTCGCCGCAGCCGCCGGCCTGCTCGGCGGCTGCTCAGGCAGCACCTCCGACTCCTCGACCGGCAGCCCGAAGGTCGCCACCCTGCAGAGCGCGGACGTTGCGGCCAGCCCTTCGACATCGGTTGACGACCAGCGCCCGCTGGTGCGGCTGGATGCCTCCGACGAGGAACGCGAAGACTCGATCAAGCTCTGGGCCGCCTGCGTGTTCAAGCTGGGCGGTCCCGGCTACGAGGATCCCCGGAGCCTGATCTGGCATCGCGGTGAGGCCAAGGCGGAGAAGATCCGCGTGGCATGCCAGTCGAAGGAGCCGGAGACCTACGAGCAGCGTCAGCAGCGCACGGACATCGCGGCGTTCCGCGACAACCAGCGTGAGTGGTACAAGTGCGCCAAGGAAGCCGGCTACAAGCTCACCCCTCCCGAGGAGGACGGCCAGTTCGGTCTCACCGAGGTCGGCCCGAACGGTGACTTCGGGTCGGCCAAGATGGAGGACTGCCGCAAGGAGGCGTTCAAGGAGTGAGCGGTAACCGCAGGCTCATGGTGGTGCCCTCACCCGGGCTGCTGCGGGCGGTGAGGGTCCCGCCGTGGGCCTCGGCCAGCTGGCGGGCGATCGGCAGCCCGAGGCCGCTGCCGCCGGTGGCGCGGGCCCGTGAGGTATCGGCACGCCAGAACCGGTCGAAGATCTTCGGCAGGTCGCCGGGGGCGATGCCGATGCCGGTGTCCCGGACGGCGATCGTCAGTTCGGTGCCGGTCACCTCGGCCGTCACCGAGACCGTTCCCTCCGGCGGGGTGTAGCGGATCGCGTTCGACACGAGGTTTCCCACGATCTGACGCAGCCGCACGGGGTCGGCGTTGATCACCGGGTTGCCCGGCACCCGCGAGGTGAGCGTGACCCGGCCCTGTGCGGCGACGCTGCCGTGGGAGTCGGCGACCTGGTTCACGACGTCGCGTACGGTCACCGGCTCGGGATGCAGCCGCAGGTTCCCGGCGTCGGCGGCGGCCAGGTCGCTCAGATCGTCGATGATGTGCTGCAGCACGATGGCCTCGTCCTGCAACAGGTCCAGCAGCGCGGGCTCGGCCGGCACCACGCCGTCCTGGGCGACCTCCAGCCAGGCCCGGATGTTGGTCAGCGGGTTGCGCAACTCATGCGCGATGTCACTGACCATCAGCCGGCGTTGCGCCTCGGCCCGTTCACGCCGCTCACCGAGGTCGTTGAGGGTCCGCGCCAGGTAGCCGATCTCGTCGTTACGGGTCACCGGCATGGGCACCGACCGGCTGAGCGGCTGCGCGGCGGCACCCGTCAGCGCCCGCAACGGCTGGACCAGCCGGCGGCCGGTCAGCACGGTGAGCACGATCGTGGCGAGCAGCACCGCCGCGGTGACCCACACGATGCGCAGGATGTTGGCCCGCGACAGGCTGAACACGGGCTCGTTCACCGCGTTGTCCGCATCGGAGATGAACAGCAGGGCGGGCGGCGCCACGTACGGGCGCAGCTGCTGCACCCGGGCCTCGCGCACACACGACCTGGTGCGGGTGTCGCTGACGTCCACGGTGCTGTCGGACCGGCCGCGCCGTACCGACTCGACGGTGAAGTCACGGCCGACGGAGATCTCGTCCCTGCCGGTCAGGCCCAGGCACCGCGCGGTCCTGCCGGCGAGATCCTCGAGCGCCACCTTCTCGGTGGTCGTGACCGCCCGCGTCTTGGCCGCACACAGCCCAGCCAGGCCGTGGGGATCCGCCACGGTCACCTGCACCGTGGGTCGCCCGTCCGGACCGTCGGCCAGGATGCCCTTGAGCCTGACGCCCTCCAAGCACGCCAGCTGGTCCTCGGCGGATCGGCGCAGCTCGGCATGCTCCTTCGCGGACAGCCGGTACGGTCCCCGCACACGCGCGTCGATGCGATCGGTGCCCGCGGTGAGCCCCTGATCCAGCCGCAGCGGGTCGACCATGGCCGAGGCACGCCGCGCACCCGGCGAGACCCACGACCCCGAGTCCGCGATGAGCTCGCGATCCTCGGTGGTCACCGTGATCCGCCTGCCGATGTCGGCCGCCCTGTCCTCGACCAGGCCCTGCACACCGGACCAGTCACGGTGCACGGCGGCGTACCCGATCAGCATGTCGTAGACGCTCGTGTCCTCGGCCAGGGAACGGCCCTGCTCCTGCCGGATGGCCCGGCTGGTGGTCTGGGTGGCGAGCCATGCCGTGGCGACGACGGCCGCCAGTGCGATCAGGACCGAGGTGGCCAGCAGCCGCCCCACCAGGCTGCGGTGCAACGGCACGCGGTGCGGGCGATCGCCGGTCATGCCGCGTCCCGGGAGAGCTTGTATCCCACGCCGTAGACCGTCACGAGCAGCTCCGGCGTCAGTTTGCGTCGCAGGTTCATCACGTGCACGTCGACGGTGCGCTCGGTCGAATGCCGCTCGATGCCCTTCGTGTGAGCCAGCAGCTGGGCCCGGGTGAACACCTGATCGGGGCGGCCGGCCAGCGCGGCCAGGATCGCGAACTCACCGGGCGTGCAGTCGACGGGCGTCCCGGCGTACTCGACGTGGTGCCGTCCCGGATCCACCACGAGGCGCCCGACACTCGTCATCCGGCCGGTCGGCGGCAGTCCGGTGTGCCGGCGGCGCAGCAGGGTCCGCACCCGGGCCACGAGTTCGCGCGGGCTGTACGGCTTGGTGAGGTAGTCGTCGGCGCCCACGTCGAGCCCGATGAGCATGTCGTCCTCACTGGTCCGTGCGGTCAGCATCAGCACCATCACATCGCTGTCGCGGCGCAGTGCCCGGCACACCTCCAACCCGTTGAGCTCGGGCATCATCAGGTCGAGGATCAGCAGATCCGGTGGCTGGCGCCGGGCCTGGGCGAGCGCGGACCGCCCGTCGTGCACCACCGCGACCGCATGCCCCGCCGCCTGCAGGCAGTGCCGCAGAACCTCGGCCTGCCGCCGGTCATCTTCCGCCACGAGGACATGAGCGCACACGACGGCGACTATAGGGCGGCGCCGCGACCGGGCAGCAAAACCTGACAACTTCCTGATCATTGCCGGTCCGGAGCGGGGATGTCCTCATCCTGGTCCTCCGCCGTCGCCCGGGACGATCTCCGGCAGACCACCGTCCTGGAAAATAGCTGCCCGGGCCACGGGGGTCGGCGCCGCGGTGGGGGCTGCCGCCGGTGCCGTAGCTCGCCCGTGCGTTGCACGGTTGGTCAATCGGAGGCAGTTCCGGGTTGACCGGCTGCTGCCATGATCGAGTGCCAGCGTGTGGCGTCGAAGATCAGGGTGATCGACTCGATCCGGTTGTCGCGCAACGTGAAGTGTTCAGCGGTGCGTTGTGTGCCGACCGGAGTGGCGGTGTGTACGTCGTAGACGAGGGTGGCTTCGGACTCGCCGTACAGATCGCTGATCATTTCGACCCCGGTGACCACCTGGAGGAAGCCGGGGAGGTCGGCCAGGTGACCGGCGGCGTCGCCGGAACTGATCAGTGGGCTCTGAAAGGTGAACGTGTCAGCGAGCTGGGCGGTTGCGGTGGTGATGTCCCCGCCGAACCTGGCCTGGTGGTACGCCTGGACAGTCTGCCGGGTGCGGTCGGTCGTGGTGGTCATTAGGTCTGTTCCTCCAGATAGCGGGCCAGGTGCTGCTGGTTCTGCGTGACGCGCAGGCAGAGGTGCCGCAGCAGCGTCGTCTCGGCGGGGGTGAATCCTTGGAAGAGGGCTGCCATGGCGGCCTGGGTGGGCTGGCGGAAATCGTCGAGCCACGTCGTTCCCAGGGACGTGATCCGGGCGAGGACGGACCGCCGGTCATGGGGTGCCGGGGTTCGGTGGGCCAGCCCGCTGCCTTCGAGGGTGTCCATCAGGCCGGTCACGTTCCTGGAGCTCACCCCGGTGGAGCGGGCCAGGTCCTTGATGCTGATGCCGTCCTGGTTCTCGCTGAGGCGGATCAAAACGTCCAGCGCCCCGGGGCTCAGTCCGCGGTTGCCCGTACCCCGGGATTGCAGGCGTTCGAGACCGCGGGCGGCGGTGCGCAGGGCGGCGGCGGCTTCGAAGGGCCCGGTGTCATCGCCGCGCGTGAATCGGGTGAGCGTGGCTCTGATTCGTGGGTCGAACAGCAGATCGTCCGAATCGCGGGTGAGGCTCTCCTCGATGTTACCTACATCCTTCATAGTGAAGCAGTACTTTAGTACGTACTTCTCTATCTGTCACGCGCCTGTGCTCACGTGATCGTCCGCCTGTGACTTTTTGCATCACGAGTGCAATTGTTTCGTGGGGCAAGGGTGTTTAGCGTCGAGGGATGTCCTCGTCCTGGTCCTTCGCTGTTGCCCGTGACGATCTCGAGCAGACCACGGTCGTCGAGAAAGAGCTGCCCGAGCCGGCCGGGGGAGAGGTGCTGCTGCGGGTCGACCGGGTCGGGCTCACCGCCAACAACGTGACGTACGCCGTGCTCGGGGACGCCATGCGCTACTGGGAGTTCTTCCCGCCCGAGCCGCGCGGGCTGGCGCCGCAGTGGGGGCTGCCGCCGGTCTGGGGCTTCGCTGACGTGGTCGCGTCCACTGTGCCCGAGGTTGTCGTGGGGCAGCGGGTCTACGGTTACCTGCCGCCCGCCGGTCATCTCGTCGTGCGACCGGAGCGGGTCGACGGGCAGGGGTTCCGGGATGCCAGCGAGCATCGGGCCGGACTGCCGTCGCCGTACAACGCGTACCGCGCGACCAGCGGTGACCCGGTGTACCGCGCCGACGAGGAAGATCTGCTGACGCTGTTCCGGCCGTTGTTCTTCACCTCGTTCATGCTGGCCGATCAGATCATCGACAACGATTGGTACGGCGCCAGCGCACTGGTGTTCTCGTCCGCGTCGAGCAAGACCGCGTATGCCGCCGCTGCCGAGTTGGCGGGGCGTGGTCCTCGGCTGGTGGGGCTCACGTCGGCGGGGAACGTCGAGTTCACCCGGTCACTGGGGTGTTATGACGACGTGGTTCCGTACGCGGAGATCAATGAATTGGCCGTTGAATCGGTTGTCTATCTTGATCTGTCCGGGGATCCGGGGACCCGTGCCGCAATGCGGGCGCGGCTGGGTGATCGGCTTGTGCGCGACATCGCTGTGGGGCTGACCACGCAGACTCCGAACATGGAGGCGGCGGGGGAGGTGTTCTTCGCGCCGGTGCAGATGCGGAAGCGGCGTGAGGACTGGGGGCGTGACGGGCTCGATCAGCGGTTCGCCGAGGCGTGGCGGCGGTTTGCTGATATTGCGGGTGCGCGCCTTGAGGTGCGTACCGGTAAAGGGCCTGAGGGTTTGCGGCACGCCTGGCTCGAGGTCCTCGGTGGGCGGACGCCGCCGCGGGCCGGCCACGTCATCGAGATGTGACGGGTGGCCGGCCCGGACGTCGGTTCTCAGCAGGCGTTCGTGCGGAAGCTCGAGATGGCTGAGCCGGTGAAGCCGCAGGTGAACGTGGTGAAGCGGGTGTCGTTGTTGATCCAGCGCTTGAACCAGGACACGATCATCCGCGACAGCGACGGGTTGTCGCTGTTCGGGAAGAAGTGGCTGGCGCCGGCGAGCTCGACGTACGACTTCGGGCCGGCGAGGCTGTTGTAGAACGGGATCGAGTGGCTGGAGACCGGCGCGACGCTGTCGGACTGGCCGCCGACGATCGCGACCGATTCGGTGACCTCCGGCCAGCTCTGGTCGCTGTTCCACGGCGCCATCGGCACGGCGGCCTTGATCCTGCCGCTCGTGTCGGCCTTGAGGGCCTCGAGTGAGCCGCCGCCGCCCATCGACCAGCCCGCGACCCCCTGGCGGTTCGCGTCGACGCGCGACCGAACCGTCGTCGGTGAGGTGTTGACCGCCCAGGTGAGCGCGGCGCGCAGCTGGCTACCGCGGCTGGCCGGCTGGTCGTAGATCGAGTTGGTCTCGATACCCACGACGACGAAGCCCCAGGAGGCCAGCCGGGGGCCGAGCCAGCTGATGCTGGACCAGTACGACAGGTAGCCGGGCACCACGGCGATCACCGGGTAGGTGCCGGCGGTGCTCGGATAGTAGACCTGACCACCGCGGAAGCCGGACGGGCTGCTGACGGAGGTCGATGCGGTGGCGAAGCTGCCGTTGCCGGTGATGGTGGCGGCGGTCGGCGCTGAGCCGATCTCGTCGGCGTGCGCCGGTGAGGCGACGGCGACGGCTCCGACGCCGAGCCCGATGGTGAGCAGGACTGTCGTGGCGAGCCTTGCGGCACGGTCACGCAGCTGACGGTGAGGCCGGTGAGTGGTCAAGACCTGAACTCCTTCGCCCGGTGAGGCGGACGCCGCCGGGAGCGGCGGGTCAGCTCATGGAAACCCTCCCGGCGCGGATGCGCATCGGCGAAATCACCAGCGACGTCTTGCCCATCCCGTCGTTGACATCTAACATTTCAGTCGTGGAGAAGGTCGGACGGAACCTGCTGCGTGACGCCGCGTACGAGCGACTGCGCGCCGCGATCGTGGACGGCACCCTCGAACCGGGCGTCGTGCTGCGCAGCGACGACATCGCCGAACGGCTCGGGCTGTCGAAGGCGCCGATCCGCGACGCCCTCGGCCGGCTCGCCAGCGAGGGCCTCGTCGAGAGCAAACCGCAGAGCTTCACCCGCGTGACACCCCTGGTCGAGAAGGACGTCCGCGACGCCGCCGCGGTCGTCGGCGCCATGCACGACCTGGCACTGCGGTCCGTCACGCTCACCCCCGAACAGCTCGACCGGATGCGGACGGCCGGCGCGCACTTCGCCGCAGCCGTCCGCGCCGGAGACCTCGACGCGGCCCTCGACGCCGACGACGCCCTGCACGCCGTGCCCGTGCTCGCCTGCGGCAACGCCGCCGCGGCGATGACCATCGAACGCTTCACCCCGCTGATCCGCCGGGCCGAACGGCTGCTGTGGGCATCCCCGCACGGCGAGCGGTCGGTGCGCCAGCACGACGAGCTCATCACCGCCCTGTCCAATCAGGACGACGATCTGGTGATCGCCGTCAACCGCACCATCTGGGGCCGAATCCACCAGGGAGACAACCGTGCCACTGACTGACTTCGACCGCTATCCGCTGCTGTTCGGCCCCTCACCCGTCCACAAGCTCGAGCGCCTCACCCGCCACCTCGGCGGCGCCGCGCTCTGGGCCAAGCGGGAGGACTGCAACTCCGGCATCGCGTTCGGTGGCAACAAGACCCGCAAACTCGAGTACCTAGTCGCGGACGCCCTCGCGCAGGGCTGCGACACGCTCGTCTCGATCGGCGGGGTGCAGTCCAACCACACCCGCCAGGTCGCGGCCGTCGCGGCGTACGCCGGGATGAAGTGTGTGCTCGTGCAGGAGAGCTGGGTCGACTGGCCCGACAGCGTCTACGACAAGGTCGGCAACATCCTGATCAGCAGGCTCGCCGGCGCCGACGTCCGCCTCGTCAAGGCCGGGTTCGGCATCGGGTTCAAGGAGAGCTGGGACCTCGCCCTCGCCGAGGTCGAGGCATCCGGCGGCAAGCCGTACGCGATCCCCGCCGGCGCCTCCGACCACCGCCTGGGCGGGCTGGGCTTCGCCGGCTGGGCCGCCGAGGTCGCCCAGCAGGAGACCGACCTCGGCATCTTCTTCGACACGATCCTGGTCTGCTCGGTCACCGGCAGCACCCAGGCCGGAATGATCGCCGGGTTCGCCGCACTCGGCGACGACCGCCCCCGCCGGGTCCTGGGCATCGACGGCTCGGCCAAACCCGTCGAGACCCGTGACCAGGTCGCCCGGATCGCCCGCGCCACCGCCGCCCTGATCGGCGTCGACCGCGACCTCACCGAGGACGAGATCCTGCTCGACGACCGCTACCACGCCGGCACCTACGGCATCCCCGACGAGGCGACCATCGAGGCAATGAAGCTCGGCGCCCGCACCGAAGGCATGGTCACCGACCCGGTCTACGAGGGCAAGAGCCTGGCCGCGGCCATCGACCTCATCTCCCGCAAGGAGATCCCCGCCGATTCCACCGTGCTGTACGCGCACCTCGGCGGGCAGGTCGCGTTGAACGGCTACTCCGCGCTGTTCTCCTGACCGGATCGTCAGGCGCGTCCCCTGACCGGATTGTCAGGCGCGGAGCAGGCCGGGCAGCTGCGACATGTCGGTGAAGACGAGGCCGGCACCGGCGGCGCGCAGGTCCTCCGGCGCCGCGTGGGTGGGGCTCACCGGGGCGAACCCGAACACGGTCGCCCCCGCGGCCACCCCGGCGGTGACGCCGGCGACGGAATCCTCGATCACGACGGCCGTCGCCGGGTCCACCGACAACGCCTCGGCGGCGGCGAGATAGACATCCGGGAAGGGTTTGGTCCGGGGCATCTCCGCGCCGCTGAAGACGCGGCCGCCGAACAACCCGGTCAGCCCGGCGATCGCCAGCTGCATCTCCACCTTGCCGCGGTCCGCCCCGGTCACGCAGGCGAAACGGTCGCCCATGAGGGCCGCCACGGCCTGGACTGCTTCCAGGGCCCCGGGGATCGGGAGGAGACCCGATCGCAGGGCGGCATTGCGCCGGCCGCGGAAGTCGGCCAGCCAGGTCTCGTCGATGCGGAACCCGGTGTGCCGGTGGATCACCTCCCACTCGTCCCTGAGCGCCCGGCCGATGAACAGGGCGATGGACTCCCGCTCGGAGATATCCCACCCGAGCTCGATCAACATGGTCCGCAGGACACCGTTCGTGATCGGCTCGGAGTCGACGAGCACGCCGTCACAATCGAAGAACACGGCCGAGAAACGCGGCGTCGAGGAGGTCACGGCCGGAAACTGTACCGGAGGCACGCCGTCGGTCGGCCGGTTCACAGCGTCGACGGTTCCTGCGCTTCTGTTCCTGATCCTGCTCGCCGGGGGATTGAGCGCGATGTCGCGCGGCAGGTAAGGGGCAGTGGACGCCGTGACGTACGCGCACCTGGGCGGCCGCGCTCACCCGAACAGCACGGCCAGGGCCCGATGCGCGGCGGCCGCACTCACCGCGGGCACGGTGTGGTCGTGCGCCCGGATGTGGGCCAGCAGATCGGCGTCAGGGCTCAGGCCGTACGTGGTCAGGTAGTAGCCGACGGTGTCGGTCCAGATCCAGGTCCCGTCGGTGCGGTAACTCATCGGGACCACCGCACCGCGGGCCGGGTCGAGGATGTCCGTCATCCGATCCGTGGTGGCGAGCAGCACCTGCCCGCCGTTCAGATAGCCGAGCACCAGGTGGGGCTGGTCGGGGCCGGTCATGGTGGGATGCTCGGGGTCGAACATCGGACCCGTGACCGGGTCGGCACGGTCGAAGACCCGGGCCAGCTGGATCGCCACGGCAGGTTCCGCGGACCACAGCAGAGCCGACCGGCCCCGGGCCGCCCGCAGGTGATCGGGCGGTGTATCCCCGGCCAGGTAGGACTCCACCCGCGCGTCGTCCTCACCGGTGACGGCCAGTAACGCACTGGCGGCCCGATCGGAATCCGCCTCGATGAGAAATACCCGCTCCGGTCCCGCGTCGGGACCGAACCACCAGGCCCGCCACAGCGCTTGGGCGTCCGGCACACCGGCGACCGCGGCCACCGCCGCGGCGTCGACCGTGTCCTGCCCGGACCCATCGGTCAGATCCAACATCATCGGGCCGGGCTCCCCGGTCAGGGCCGGCCGGAACTCGTAGGCCGTCTCGCCGGCTTCGGTGGGTGTCGTCATCGGTCGCTCACCTCTCGGTCTTCTGGGTGTTGTCGGTGCCGTTCGGTGCCCGCACCCGGTTCAGCACCGGCATGCATGCCGGACCACGGGAACGGTGGGTCATCCCCGGCGTCGTCGCTGCGGTGCGGCGCTGCCGGGAGGTCGGTGCCGAGCTCGTCGGTGGTGGTGGCGGTCAGCGCCCGCCATCCGTGAGCGGCGTTCGATGCCAGGAGGCGGGGGCGCCCGTCCACGTCATACGCGGTGCCGGTGACGAACGCCTGCCCGCCGGCGGTGGTCCAAGCGGTCCCGGCGGGTGCGACCACCCGGGTGCCGGGCGGAAGCGCGCGAGCCAGGCGGGCGGCAAACCCGCTGCCGGGATCGTTCGCCGTACCGTGGGCCACTAGAACGATCGTCCGGCCGAGTGACCGGGTGTCCCTCGTGATGAGTACGGCTAGCGCCTCGGCGGAGACCTCGGTGCCGTCGACGGTCGGGATGCCGTCCGTGGCGTGGACGAACACGACGTACGAACCGGGGACCGGTGGGAAGCCCACCGCCATGTCACGGGTTCTCGGACCGTACAGCGCCGCATCGGTCAGGGCCATCCCGGCGTTCACCTTCTCGTGCCTGTTGCCCAGGGCGCGGGTCCGCGTCGCATGGCCGATCAATGCTGTGACCTCGGTGGCGATCTCCCCGGCAGCGGTGATGTCCGGGCCCATCTGCTGCTCCACGGCATGCATCCCGGCCAGCCCTTCCTCAGCGTCCCGGAGCGCGGCCGCGGCGATCGTGGGGATCGTCGAGAGTTGCTCCCACGCGGTGAGCGCCCGGTCCTGATGCTGCTGTGCCATGGTGAAAGCGATGTCGAGTGCGGTCTGCAGGCCGTCGAGCCGAGTCGACGCCTGCTGGTCACCACCGCGGGCTGCGGCGGCCGTGTCCAACAGCTCCGTCGTCGCATGCAGGACAGTCCCGGCTGCCGCCATGAACGCTGTCACCTCGGCCTCCAGGGTGTCGCGGACGGCAGCGGTGTCCAGGTCCGGGATCGCCTCGACGGTCTTCGCCCTCCGACGCATGGCCTCCAGAGACGTGCCCATCCGCTGGTGCAGGCTGAGGATGCGTTGTTCAAGGGCGTCCGCGGCCTCGGGAAGCTCTCGACGGGGGGAGTTCAGCCGCAGCTGGGCTTGTCTCAGGGGCTTGTGAAGAGCGGTGAGACGGGCCATGGTCGCCGTTGCAGTGCCCTTCGCGCGGGCTATCTGCGCGGGAATGTCGCGCAGAGCGCGATCGGCCACGACGGTCCGGTCGGCCGCGCGCTCGCGCAGGCTGTCCAGGGCATCGCCGGTTGAGGACATCACCGACGCGAGCTGAATCGCATGCGTAGCGGCACGCTCGACGGTGAGATCGGTGGTCTGCCGCGCCACGCCCATCGACGGTTGCTCCCGGACCGTCGCCACACGCGGGGACCCCTTCCGGTCCACGTTTTCGATCTTGAACGTCGCACCCGGCAGGAGCAGGACCTCACTCTCGTTGCTGACGTTGGAGAGCGCGGAGATGTCGCGTCCGGCATGACCGTTGAGCGTCATCTCCAGCAGGATGGGCCTGTCGATGATGCCCTCGTGGTCCAGGGCGAACCGCAGACCGGCCGCCCGCAGCCGGGAGGTGCTGCTCAGGTCCGTCGTGGTGAATTCGGACCGGTCGTACATCGAGCCGACAGGTGCGGCCCCGTCCCCGCGGAATACGGCGGCGGTCACCGGCGGGAGTAACTGCAACGCATCCACGATCATGTCGAAGTGCGCGGCCATCTGGTCCGGGAGAGTCCGCGCGAGCTGGGCGGCCTCGGTATCGAGCTTCCTGGTCGCGGTGGCGATCTTCGCCTTGTCCCTGCTCCCGACCGCGTCCTCGAGATCGTCGAACAGCTCTATAACCGCCTGGTTCGTGGACAACGAGGACGACAATCCGTGCGGTACTCCACGCTTCACCCTGGCGACGGCCGAGGTGATCTCGTTCTTCACCCGGCGACCCACGAGAGCCGCGGCCGCGACACGGGGAACTGCCTTGCGGGGCGCCATCAGGTTGATCAGCTCGTGGTCATCGCCGGTGTACATCTGGATGGCCAGCACATGGGCGAACGTCAGGGACCGGGCCACGGCCTCCCGGGTTCCCGGGCTCTGGGTGAACCAGGTCTCGAGCGCGGGTGTGCCGGTGCGCAGCTCATTACTGAAATGCACGGCGGTCTGGATCATCTCGGTGGACAGGCCGTGGAATCGCGGCTCGCCGTCCCCGAAGGCACCCAGCGCTATTTTCACGTACGCCGCCTCGTGCGGCAGCATGTTCGGCAGGTGAGCCAGGCCTCGCACGTCCCTGCCGGTGACGGCCGCGATGTCGCCCGGACTCGTCCCGGTCAGATCGCGGACCTGGCCGGACGTAAGGCCGAAGGCAATGAGCGCCCGGTGCAGCTCCTCGGCGGATGCGGATTTCGCCACCGCAGGGCCGGCCTGCACGGTCGCGGCACCGCGCATGATGTCGTGCAGAGACTGCTGCCCGGTGGTGAGCCCCCACGCCATGACCGCGAGCACGAAGTCATGACGCGTGACATCGGGCAGGGCCAGCCGGTCGAACGCGCTCACCAGGCTCGCGGTCGTGCGGGCGCCGTCCCGGTCCGCCGTCCGGCCGACCAGGGCGGCGGCGTGGAAGGCGGCCATGAGGTCAGGCACGCCTGGGTCCTGGCCGGGAACGCTCCCGCGCAGCCCGGCGACCGCCTCGCGGGCCGCGTGCCGGACCCGGGGCTGCCCGGCCAGCCGGCTGCCCAGATTGCGCTCGAACGCGAGGACCTGGTCGCGATGGATCGCCGCCTCGAGCTCGGTGATGGGCCGGGTGGAGTACGGGCGTCCCTCCGAACCCCAGGCAACCGGCGAGACGGCGTCGTCGTCGTGGCGCGGAACTGTCGCGGGCAGGTCGGTGCCGAGCTCGTCGGTGGTGGTGGCGGTGAGTGCCCGCCAGCCGTGGGCGGTGTCGGGTGGTAACAGGCGGGGGCGCCCGTCCGGGTCGTATTCGGTGCGGGTGACGTAGGCCTGGCCGTCCGGTGTGGTCCAGGCGGTGCCGTTGGGAGCTATGACCCGGGTGCCCGGCGGCAGGGCTCGTGCCAGGCGGGCGGCGAAGCCGTTGCCGGTGTCCTCAGCCGTGCCGCAGGCCATGAGGACGACGGCCCGGCCGGATGACCTCTCGTCGCCGGTGATGATCGACGCCACGGCCTCGGGTGCAGGGCCCGTGCCGTCGCGCCCGGCATGGAAGAAGACAAAGTACGAGTCGGGGCGCGGCGGGAACGTCCGGGCGGCCTCGGCGGTCGGCCCCTCCGGCCCGTTGTCCAGCAGCGCGACACCGGCGGGGACAACAAGCCGTGCGTGGGGCCCGCCGGCGGTGTCGGGGCCGGTGCCGATCGCCACGTGGGTGGCCTGAAAATCGCCGAGCCCGCGGAAGTAGCTCTGCAGTGCCTTCCAGTAACGCTCCTCCTGCCGGTGGCGGGCGGTCAGCGTGTTGTCGTAGATGTCCTGCCTGACACCGTTGTGGCGGGCCTCCGCCTCCGCGTCGGCAGCCGCGATGAACCGATCGGCGGCGGCCTCCAGAACCTGCTGGCGCCGGACGAGGTCCTCGAAGTCGTCCTTCGCGTTCTGCGGAGCGTTGCCGTCGATGCCGAGGATCCGCCGTCCCTCGGCCATCCCGGTGCGCACGACCAGCCGGATCTGCCTGTCGGTGCCGTCGGCATGCGGGTGCCGTCCGGTGATCTGGTTGGTGAGCGTGCCGCTCAGCCGGGGCCGGGTGACGTATTCGAGGAGAACCGTGTGGTTCTCCGGCTTGGCGTTGCCGAACGACGTGGAGCTGCTGCCCTCACCACTGGCGAGGGCAGCGGTGTCACCACTGGCGGGACCGGTCCCGCTGTTCTCCAGCGCCTGGTACGGATCACCCATGTAACCGCGGCCGAGCAGGAGCCGCGGCATGGTGCTGGTGATGCTCTGGTGGTTCATCGAGGTGCCGGCGCCGGTGATGCTCTGCGTGACGTGTTCGCGGTAGACGGTGGCGTCCAGACCGGCCAGCCGTACCGCGATCGGCTCCAGCCCCAGCTGGGGAAGCAGGGACCGCAGCCGCACGTCGGTGCTGGTCACCGCCGGGAAGTCGAGCATCTCCGGCGAGAGCAACCGGGCCGCGTTGGACAGCAGCACATCCGGGGTCAGACCGGCGCGCACCTGATGCGAACCGGGATAGCCGGGCAGCCGCAGCCGGGCGCTCGCCTCGCTGAGCATGGCGGCCGCCATCTCCTGCAGCGCCCGCGCGTCGCCGATGTCCTCCGGCGTGAACAGCGGCGGGACGAGCAGCCCGTTGACGGCGGCCCAGCCGGGTTCCGCGCCGGCGACACCGCCCGGGGTGTACGCGCCGGGCGCGTCCAGCGGTACGGGCTCGCGGGCGGTCACGACGGTCCGCAGATCGCCGGCCCAGCGGTCGACGGTGACGTCGGACTCGAACGTGATGCTCGGGCCCGGTACGGCCTTGCCGTCGCGGAAGACCTTGATCTCGAACGTGGGCCGCAGGACGATGCGAGCCTTCACCCCGCGGGCGGACGAGATGTTGATCTCCCGGCGTTCGGTCTCGACCACGGAGGTGTGCCCGGTCAGGTGGGTCGCCGCGTACTGGTGGCCGCCCCCGATCGCCGCCTGCTTGCCGTGGGGATTGACGATGCCGGTGCCCGCCGCACCGGCGAGTCCCTGGCCCCCGCGGGTGGTGCGGACGACCTTGGTGCCGACCCGGGTGCCGACGGTGCGGATGTCCATGTCGTCGTGGTCGGCCTGGAAACCGGCGAAGGTGATCTCGTGGCGCAGGCTCGCTTCGAGCCGTACGTCGTGCAGGTTCTGAGTCACCTTGCCGGCCTCGGCATGGATGAGGGAGACCCCGCCGTCGAACAGATTGCCCCACGACCGCTTGACGCCGGAACTCGCGAGCATCTGCAGGATCCGGTTCCGGTTGAGCATCGGATCGGCGAGACCGGTGCCGGTGAGCGCGTCCAGTACCGGTTTCAGCTGCGTCGCCTGCTCAGAACCCGCAGGAACCCGGCTCAGGGCCTGGATGGCGGGTCCGACCAGGGACGGCACCCGGTGGAACACCAGCAGTCCCTGGCCGTGGGAGCGGCCGGGTGGCAGTTGGAGCTTCTGCTCGCGCACCTTGTCGAGGAAGGCGGGCGGACTCGCCGGCGCGGGCGCGACCCGTCCCGCACCGTCCAACAGGCCCAGCCGCCCCGCCTGAGCCTCGGTGACGCGCAGATAGATGCCGTTCCTGATCTCGGCGCTGTGCTGGACCGCCTTGTGTCGTTCCCACCTGCCGGGCTGCAGCGGGGCGGGGACCATCGATTTCGGGAAACGGGCCGGGGAGGCGATCTCGGCCGAGACGGAGGCCCGCAGATCGGCCACGACCAGGTAGGTACGGGCCTTGCCCTTTCGGTTGTTGACGTTACGGTCGATGAAGCCGCCGACCCGGTCCCGGAACCGCTTCAGCTTGTTGGTGATGATGCGCTGGTAGCCGGCCTGACCGGTGGCGCCGCCGCCGTAGCGGTCCTTGGCCGTGCCCGGTTTGCGCAGCGAGAAGCCGCCCGTGACCCGGGCCAGGAATTGCCGTTCCGTGGTCGTCGAACCCCACACCTGGGTGCCGCCCCCGGAGGCGTTCTCACTGGTCGTCGTCGCGGGGTCCCCGACGATACGCGGGTTGGTGATCCGGGCCGCCAGCGCGATGTCCAGGCGACCGCCGTCGTCCATGGTGGTCAACGGCTCCGGCGCCCAGTGGGCCTCGGTCATCGCGCTCAGGTTCGCGATCTGCCGGGTGACGGTCACCCGGTCACTCAACTCGGCCCGTAGCGGCATGCCCTCGGTCAGGGCCACGTCACCTCGTAGCCCGGCGAGTTGCCGATGCGAACCGACCCGGATCTGCCGGGCAGCCGCCAGAGCCAGCTCCGCGACCTCCCCGGCACCGGGCATGGACTCGACGTACTGCCAATCGGTGACGGTCGCCTGGTCCGGCCGCCGGTCGACGAAGCCCCGCAGCGTGGACAGGTCGGTGGCGGTCTGGGGCAGCACCCGTCCCTGTTCCCGTTGTCCCACCGTCATCGGGTTGGCGGCGGTCACGGACTCGGTGACGGCACTCTTCGCATAGAGAACCCGGACCTTCTGGCGCTCGGTACGGGTGTAGCGCGGGACCGACCGGCTGCCGAGCCTGATGTCCGTGCGGGTGAAACCGGGTGCCAACCGGGTCTTCATACCCTTGACGATGCGACCCAGTCCGATCCGCGAGCGCAGGTCCCAGCCGATCGAGGTGCGATAGGTGTATACCTTCACGACCAGTTCGAGATCACCCTCGTACGCCTCGGAATCCGTTGTCCCCCCGTGCAACGCGGTCTCCTGGCCGCTGGTCTCGACGCCACCGTCGTGCCCCCTGCGCACGTTGCCCTCGACACCCGCGCCGATGGTCAGGCCGGTGTTGACCACCTTGCCGGGGATCCGGCCGATGAACGCGCCCTCCACGGCAGCGGTGCCACGCCACTGCCCGCCCGCCGCGACGGCGTCCTGCCGGTCGTTGCCCTGAGAGTTACGGACCGCGACCCGCGGCTCGACGCCCGCGTACCGCAACCCGAGCGGGTGCGCCGCCTCGACGTGCACCACCGTGTGCCGGTCGCCGAACATCCCGCTGCGGGTGAGTACCGCGCTGACACCTCCGTTGAGCAGCGCGGTGTAATGCTGTCGCAGTCCCGGGACGGACAGCACCCGGTCGAGCTCGGCCTGGTTGCGCTGCCGCTCCGCGGCCGAGCCGGCCAGGCCGAGCCGGGCCGAGACGACAGAGCGGCGGTAACGCGGCAGGAAGCCACCACCGACCCGGCGGATCAAGGTCTCGGTGCTCGCCCGCAGGCCGGAGAACCGGCTCATCCCGAGCGGCATCGCGTGCCCGCCCCAGACCGCGAACGGCGGTGCGGGCTTCTGCGACTCCGGTGCCTCCGGAGCAGCCTCGGGTGCTTCCGGCGGCTGCACCGGGGCCAGCAGCTCGGCCAGCTTGTCCTGCGGGACTCGGGCGAGCACGGTCAGGTCGACCACGACCGGATCGGCGTCGGACGTGCGGCGCATCGGGTGCCGCAGCGCGTTCAGGCGTACGGCCGGACTGATCGTGAGCCTGGCCTTCAACTCGGCAAGAGTGTTCGCGACGTCCTTGAACTCGGTGCCGGTCCTGCTGGTGCCGCTCTGCCGCGCCGAGGTGCCCGTGGTGCGCCGGAACCCGGCCGCGAACCGGGCCTGGATCCAGCCGATGCCGAAACCCCAGCGGATCGGCACGACACCGGCACCCCCGCCGACCTGGATCAGGTGCTCCTGCTTGACGGTCTCGGTGATGCCCGGCTGCCACCGGAACGACGACTTCGCGATGTCCGCGACCGCCGCGACCGAGGTGACCTCGGCGCTCATCTCCAGGCCCACTGCCTGTCGCCGGGAGTCGCTCAGGATCAGCGGGGAATGTGCCGGGCTCTCCAGCGAGGGCATCAGGTGCCCCAGGACGTTCGACTCGGTCAGCAGGGCCCGCACCTGCTCGCGGCTGACGCTGCCGGGGCCCGCGATGTTCGACCTCGTCAGCTGCCGCAGGACATGTTCGGCGGCGTGGTTCCAGCTGACCGCGCCCGGGACCCCAGGGATGGCAGCGCCCTTGATCCGCACCGCGCTGACGTTCTCCACCAGCGTCGAGACGTCGAACGGACCGTCGCGACCGTCGGTCCGGGCGGTGGCGGTGGCGATGTCGTCCAGGGCATGGAACGACACGTCGGCCGTGATGTCACCGTCGGCCGGAGTGCCGCCCGAGGTCATCGCCACCGCCGGGGGCAGCTGCCCGGTGCGGGTGGCCGTCACCGTGAACCTCACCGGCGACCGGACCAGATGTGACCGGCCGCCCCGGACATTGTGCGAGTCGGTCAGGCCGGTGCTGTACTCGGTGTTCTCGGTTGCCTGTGCCAGCGCCATCTCGACGGTGAAGCCGCCGCCCGGCCCGACCCGGCCGCCGAGCGTGGCACCCGTACCCACGGTCAGGCTCTCGCCCGAACTCCGGGTCTCCCGGGTTGCCGTCGTGGCGTCGACGCGCGTGTCGAACTTCGTGGTGTCCAGATCGACACGCTGCTCAGCGCCGGTGAACCTGGTCGGTGCCACCGTGACGCTGTGCCAGCGGCCCCAGCCGTCCTTCACGTCGAACGTGCGCCCGCCATCGACGAAGAACGACGGCAGATCGTCACGGAGTGCGGCCGCGATCGCCTCGGTGCCGACCTTCACGGCGTACCGGCCGCCGGGCGTGAACCAGGCGACCTTGCGGGTGATCTGGTCCTGCACCCGGCGTCGTGCCGCGGCGACGACGTCCGCGACCAGTTGCTCCGGGTCGGTCGCCCCGGCCACCTCGTAGAGCAGTTCGGGGTGGGTCTCGTAGAGCCCGAGCCGCGCGGGCGTGGTGAGCCTCGACGGCCCGGCCTCGCCAGGGCTGGACCCGGCCAGGCCGGTGGGGGTGTGCGACGGCCAGTCCGGGAGCACCGCGGGATCGACGGCGGTCGCCAGGAAGTAGGCGTCCGCGTCGGTCGGCCAGACGGCCAGGTCACCGCTCTGACCGTCGAGGTACAGCGCCTCGCCGTCGTGGTTGACGACGTTGAAGGCGTGCGCGATCTCGTTGCCGGGCCGGCGGGCGACGACGATCCCGCGGGCGCCGGGACCGGCGCGCTCCACGACCCGGGTGAGCGAACCCTGATCGGGTACCGCGAGCAGCGGCCCCTGGGTGTAGTTGAGCAGGTCCGCGATGGGGGAGTCCGACGTCGGCGGGGCGATCTGGACGGTGCCGGTGCGCAGCACGTCGTCCACGACGGTCGCGACCAGGACGCAGTTGGTGCGGCCCGCACCGTTGTCGTGCCGGCTCGGGTTGACCATCGCCAGCCAGTCCAGGTCACGACGCACGAGCTCGGGGTTGACCGCGATGACGTCCAGGCCGGTGCGCGTACCGAGGTCTGCCGGTCGTCCGGCCTTGGTGAGGACCGGGTGGAACTCGACGTCGGGGAAGCGGTCGTGGAAACGGCCCGCGACCCGTTCGACCCAGCCGAGGATCCGGTCCGGGGTGACGTTCTGGCGGACCTTCGCGCTCATGTGGCGGCCGGACTTGTCGTTGATCTCCCAGCGACCGGCGGTCCCGTCGTACGAGATCTCACCGGCGATCCGGGCCGGCCGCCTGACCGTGCGCCCGTCAGCGGTGAACCCCGCCCCGAGCGTCGGATGACCCTGGTGGTCCAGCTCGGCCTTGAGCTCGTCGACCTCCGTCGACGTCCAGCCGGCCAGCTCCCGCCACTCCGCATCGGTGAGGACGGTTCCGACTTCCTCGGTGCCGATGACGATCTCGCCCTGTTCGTCGACCACGTAGTGCCAGCGGGCTGCGTGCCGGTCGAGGAACGCGCGGGGGAACTCCGACAGCGGGTACCGCAGCGGGTTGACCCGGACGTCACCGCGGTCGTCCCGCTCGCCGGCCTTCACCCGCTTCGGTCCTGCCAGCTCCCCGTACGCCCGGTCCAGCTCGCTGTCTCCGTCCTGCCGGGAGACCCGGGCCCGCACCGCGAGCCCGGCGTACGAGCCGTCGTCGGCGCGTACGAGCTGGAGCGGCCCCGCCGGCCCGTGCCCGACGTCGGCGACCTGCGTGAGCGTGTCGTCCAGCACGTGGATCCGCACTGCGAGTGCGTCCGCGACCTGCTGGAGCAGTTGTTGCCCATCCGCCACCGACCCGATGCGGTCGCGGATCAACTCCGCCGCCCGGGTGAGCCGATGCGTGTCCGTGCCCTTGCGGATCGCTTTGCGGACCTTCTCGTCGTCCTCGAGCCATGCGGCGAGATCAGCGTCCGCCGGTGCCGGAGGCCCCGCCGGCCACAGCAGCTTGCCGAGCAGCGGCCCGTCGGCGGCGATCAGCGCGTGCAGGATCTGATCAGGCCCGGCGGGCGGCACCGACAGCTGGTACGGCTGCCCGCCGACGACCGGCCCGTCGCCGTGGTCCGTTCCGGTGGGGGAGGCGCCGAGCGCCGCGGCCAGCACCGCGCGCGCCTCGTCGGTGTCGGGCGACGACTCCAGCATGCGGGCGTACCGGATGCGGTGCAGGGCGACGACCGCGTTGATCTGCGCGACGACGTCGTTGAGGATCTCCGGTTCGTGGGCCAGGATCGATCGGACCGCGTCCACCCGGGTCAGCCCCGGCGTCTGCTCGACCAGCTGATCGACCCTGAGCCCCAGGTAGTGGGCGAGGAAACGGTCGGCCATCGGGCGGGCATCGTCGCGCAGCACCTGAGCCAGCTCGAGGATCGTGTCGTCGGGCAACGCGTCGAGACCGGCCAGCGCGCGGGCCCTGAGCCGTGCGTCGGTGGGGACCTCGGACTCCACGCCGGTACCGCCGCCGCGCAGGCGCGGTCGTTCGGGGAACGGCGGCGGCGTGCCGGGATCCCGCAGGGCGGCGATCCGGTGCGCGACACGCCATGCCAGCACCCGGTGGTTCTCGCCGGGCGACCGCGTCAGCCCTGCCAGCGCGGCCTCGACCTCGGGCAGCCCGGCTCGATCCAGGTCGGCGCTGCGCAGCGTGGTGTTCACGTCGGAGAGCAGGAAGTGCTCGGCGTAGGAACCGGTGCCGGACTGCGGAGTAGGTGGTTGGGCGTTGTCCAGCAGCAGCGCGGCCTCCTCGGCGAGGCTCTCCGCCTTTCCGGCCTCGTGTACCCGCAGCGCCAGCAGAGGCCGGCCCAGGATCAGTGCCGCCTCGTGGATCGCTGTCTCCACCCGCCGCGTCGCATCGGTGATGTCGGCTCGCGCGGTGTCCCGCTCCCGCGTCGCGGCGAGGATCTGAGCCTCCAGCGCGGACTGCGTGACGTCCAGTCGCGTCATCATCGGGCCGGACATCGGCCCGTCCGCTGACAGGGCCCGCAGTTCCGCGGCTGTGTTCCGGGCGGCCTCCGCCGAGGACAGCGCCCGAGCCCCCGCGTCCTCGGCGCGGGAGACATCCGCGGTGAGGTCCGGTAGTGCCGATGCGGCTCGTTCCACCTCGAGTGCGAGGGCCGCCGCGAGGCGGGTCCCGGACCGCAGCTCCGTGCTGCGTTCGAGGAGTGCGTCCAGGTCGGGATGGGTGGGGACGAGTTTCATGGCGGAGCGGATGTCGTCGTCCGCACGGTCCAGCGCGTCGTCGAGGGCCCGGACCCGGTCCAGGCGCGCTTCGATGTCCCGTTTCAGCTCACCGAGCCTCGTCGAGGCGGTGGACAGCCCGGCGGTGCGCCGGGTCAGGTCGGTGATCACGGAAGCCGCCACCGCGGACAGGTCGGTGGCGACCGTGGAGAGCCGGGTGGCCGTCTGTTTCTCGGCCGCCGCCGCGATCCCGACAGGTTCCTGTTCTGCGACGACGATGGAATGGAAGCCGCTGTCGTCGCCGGGCTTCTCGGAGGCGAAGGTGGCACCCGGCAGGAGCAGGACCTCATCTTCCGCCTCGATCTGGGACAGCCCCGAAATGTCCCGCCCGGCGCGCCCGCGAAGGCCGATGGTGAGCAGGACCGGATGCTTCCAGGTGCCCGTGTATTTGCGCGCGAAGGGCAGCGCCTTGTCCTTGTTCCGCGCCGTGCTGGTCAACTGCGAGGTGGAGAAGGCTTTCCGGTAGTACATCGATCCCACCGGCGCGGCCCAGTCACCGCGGAACGTCTCCGCGGTCACCGGCGGAAGCAGTCGTAGCGCCTCGACGGCCATGTCGAAATGCACCGCCATCTGGCCGGGCAGTACGGCACCGAGCGTCTTGACGTGCGCGGACAGCTCTTCGACAACGAAGTCCACGTCATGCTGCCGGCCGGCTTTGACGGCAGTGCCCAGTCTGCCCATCAGCGCCGTCATCACCCGGTCGTTCGCGAGCGCGTGCGACAGTCCGTGCGGCCTGCGGTCCAGCACCCTGTCTACGGCGAGGTCGACCTCGCGAGCCACCTGGTCGCGTACCCGCAGGGCGTTGATCTCGCGGGGCACACCCGGCTGTGGCGCCATCATGTTGATCATCTGATGGCTTTCGCTGGTGTACGCGCGCAGCGCGACCAGGTGAGCGAACGTGAAGCCGCGCCGCATGGCCTCGCGCGCTCCGGGGTTCCGCTCGAACCACTCGTCCAACGGGCCGGTGCCGAGCCGGAGAGCGTGGTGCAGCTCCGCCGCTTGGTGAAGATCCTTGCCGGAGACGCCGCTGAAGTACGGGCCGTCACCGCCGAGCACACCCAGGGCCGTGATCGCGTACGCGGCCTCGTGCGGCAGCATCCGCGGTGTGCCGACCCCGGCGAACTCGGCGGGCAGTGCACCGACGTCCATCGCGCTGAACCCGCGGATCTGTGACGGCGTGATGCCGAACGCGGTGAGCCCCTCGTACATCTGCTCGGCCGAGGTCATCGCCGAGACCCGCGGCCCCACGTTCATGATCTCGGCGCCGCGCAGCAGTTCGTACAGCGAATGGTCCTTGCTGGTCAGCATCCAGGCCATGACGGCGAGCTGGAAGTCCTCCCGGGAGACGCCGGGAACCCTGAGCCAGTCGAACGCGGCGAGCATCCGGGCCGTGGTGCCGGAGACACCCGCGGTGACGGGCATACCGGCGGCATCGTGGGTCGAGCCGTACCACCACGATCGTGGGTCCAGCTGCCACGTCGCCTGCCCGGTCACCCAGGGCAGCGGCGCCTGATCGTCGTCGGGGGCGAGATAGCGCCGTTCGCGGTCGCTCAGCGCGATGCCGAGGCCGTCCAGCTCGGCCGCGGTGATCGTGCCGGACGTCTCCCGGGGCTGCGGGCCCGGCCGGGTGATCTTGCCGTGCTGGCTGAGCAGGAACGCGAGGTTCGCCGTGGACCAGTCCGAGTTCGCGGCCAGGACGCCCAGCGCGAACGGGTCCGTCGCGAAGACATGGCCCTTGCCCTGCAGACCGGCGGCCGCGTACATGACCGTGCGGCGCCAGGTCCGGTACTCGTCCATGACCGTGCTGAGCGCCCCGGTGTCGAGACCCAGCTCCTCGGCCTCGCTGAGATCCTGATCGGCCAGCATGTCCTGGACGACGCTCTTCAAGGTGGCCGGCGCGGGGGAGCTCTCGTTGCGCCCGTCGGCGTTGTAGTAGGCCGCGTTGTAGAACGCGGTCATCAGCTCCCGCAGGTTGCCGCCGGTCAGCATCGCGTCGATCGCCGCGTCGTCCAGGCCCTCCCCGACCTGTCCCGCGCTCGCCCGGGAATCCCGGACGAACGAACGCAGCGGGCTCGGCGTGCCGGCGCGGGCCAGGACCTCCCGGAGCCGGGCCACGGCGGCGAGCGCCGCATACCGTACGTGTGGCTGCTGGAAGAGCCACGCCCCGAGGTTGCGTTCGAACAGCTCGGCCTGCCGGTGGTAGATCTCCGGCTGCGTCTCGACGATCGGCTGGACGGCGTAGGTCGTGCCCCACGGGAACGCGGGCCCGGCCGTACCCGAGGGCGGGTTCACGGTCGGCAGGTCGGGGCCGAGCTCGGTGAAGTCCGTCGCGTCGAACTCCCGCCAGCCGGATCCCGGCGTGCCCAGCCGTGGCCGGCCCGATCCGTCGAAGTCGCCGGCCGTGCCGGTCACGTATGCCCGGCCGTCGGGGGTGGTCCAGGCCGTCCCGGCCGGGGCGACGACGGTGACCTCGCCCGCGAGCAGACCGGCGAGGCGGGCGGCGAAACTGTCGAGACCGGCGTCGGCGGAACCACAGGTCATGAGGACGATCCGCCGGTTGCCCCACCTCGGATCAGCGCGGATCAGGGCTGCGACGGACTCCGGGGTGAGCTCGGTGCCGCGGACCAGCGGGCCGCCGTTCGCCCCGCCGTGAGCGAAAACGATGAACGAGTCCGGCTGAGCGGGAAAGTCCTGCGCGGCCCGGCTCGACCCGTCGTCCGAATCCGGATCCAGCAACACCATCCCGGCCGGCACCTCGACGGGAACCGCCCGTGGAGCCCTGCGCATGTGCCTGTCGAGATCGTGGACGACCTGCCGGAACTCGGTCTCCATCACGTCGAAGGTCGGGCGGCCCTTGTGGTGATGCCGGAGCTCCACCACGACGAGCGGGGTGTCGTGCAGGCTGCCCGCACCGTCGTCGAGCGTGGTCATGTGGGTGCGGATCTCGAGTGCCTGGTTCTGGTCGATCAGTCTCGGCGCGTCCGGCCGCAGGATGCTCTCGAGATACTCCCCGACCTCGTACGTGCCGGCCTCGTCGGTCGCGGTGACGGGCTGAGCCAGCACCTCGGCCGGATCGTTGTCGTGCCGGTTCGCAACGAGGTACTCCGTGATGAGCTGATCACGGATGTCCTGCCAGTTCGACTCGACATAGGCGCGCGCGTCCTCGGGGAGCCCGGACCGCAACGCGTGCAGCGCTGTCCGGCTCGCGACCATCGCGAAGTTCTTGGGCTGGCCGGCCGTCGCGCCGAGATGCCCGGAGATCACCGCGGCGACCTGGACGTAGCTCAGGGCCATGAAGCCCAGCAGGGAGGTGAACTCCGGGATCTGCGCCCGGCGCAGGGTCCGCGTACTCATCGCTGTGTCGTTGAGCTCGACCCCCAGCCGGCGGGCCAAGATCTTGCGGGCGAACTCGACGGACTGCAGGTGATGATCGATGGCTCTGGTGGTCGCCTTGTTGGTGCCCCGGCCGCGGTAACGGTCGCTCAGGTCGGCCATGAAACGGAAGAGACCACCGACCGGCACCCCGGCGGTGTAGTGGGTGAGGAACGTGTCCGGAT
>NZ_BOQP01000029.1 GCF_018332715.1 Winogradskya consettensis
CCGCCCCGGGCCTTGAGGCCGGTTCGGGCAAAGGGAGGCCAGCCTGGTATTGAGGCCAGCCTAGGCACGGAGGTTGGCCTGGCGCTAGGGCCGGCCTGGGGCTGGGGTTGGGCTGGCGCTGAGGCTGAGCTGGGTTCTGACGCCGGGCATGGGTGGGTGGCCCTGGCGGTCAGCCGGGTGGCGTGCCGGGGTGGTGGGGGCTTGAAATGGGTCGGGCCCCGCCGAGAGCGGACCGCTCGGCGAGGCCCGGGGAAGCCGGGGGGTGGGTCAGATGATGTCGCGCAGGGTCTGGGCGGCCTTTTCGGGGATGACGTCGTTGATGAACGAGCCCATGGCCGATTCGGAGCCGGCGAGGAATTTCAGCTTGTCGGCGGCGCGGCGGATGCTGAAGAGCTGGAGGTGGAGGTAGCCGAGTTCGCGGCCTTCGCCTGTGACGGCCTGGTGCCAGGCGGAGATGTAGGGCATCGGCTTGTCGAAGAGGGCGTCGAAGCGCTTCAGGATGTCCAGGTAGAGCGGGCCGAAGGCGTCCCTCTCGGCGTCGTTCAGGGCGGGGATGTCGAGGACGTGGCGGTTCGGGGCGATCTGGACCTCGAAGGGCCAGCGGGAGGCGGCGGGGACGTACGCCGTCCAGTGTTCGTTGGCGGAGATGATGCGGATGCCGGATTTGATCTCGGCGGCGAGGACGTCGGCGTACAGGTTGCGGCCGCCGGTCTTCTCGGCGTGGCGGGCTGCGGCGCGGAGCATGGCCTGGGTCCGGGGGGTGACCGTGGGGTAGGCGTAGATCTGGCCGTGGGGGTGGTTGAGGGTGACGCCGATCTCCACGCCGCGGTTCTCGAAGGGGAAGACCTGGGCGACGCCGGGCAGGGCTGACATCTCGGTGGTGCGGTCGGCCCAGACGTCGACGACCGTGCGGACCCGGGCCGGGGTGAGGTTGCCGAAGTAGCTGTTGTGGTCGCTGGTGAAGCAGACCACTTCGCAGCGGCCGACGCCGGGGCGGACGGGGACCAGGTCGGTCAGCGCGGTGATCTCGTCGGGTTTGACGCGGTCGCTGAACGACGGGAACTGGTTCTCGAAGGTGACCACGTCGTAGTCGGGCGCCGGGATCTCGCTGGCGAACTCCGGGGTGGACGGGCAGAGCGGGCACTTGTCCGAGGGCGGCAGGAAAGTGCGGGTCTGGCGGTGGGCGGCGACCGCTACCCATTCGTCGACCAGGGGGTCGTAGCGCAGCTGGGAGGTGGGCGGCGGGGGCGGGAGCTCCCGGGTGTCCGGCCATTCGCCGCGGTCGTGGGTCGGGGTCTCATCGAAATAGACGAGCTCCCGGCCGTCGGACAGCCGGATCGCTGTGCGCTTCTCGATCACTGGGCGCTCACCACCATGAGTTCGTTCACCTGTTCCGCGAGGATCGTGCGTGCTGTTTCGTCGAGCTGGTCGTCCGTGATGACCACGTCGGCGCGGTCGAGCGGGACGATAGAAGAAATGCCGACCGTTCCCCATTTGGTGTGGTCGGCGAGGACGACGAGGCGTTCCGCCGCTTCGACCAGGGCCCGGTTGACGTCTGCTTCCATGAGGTTCGGCGTGGTGTAGCCCGCGCGTTCGCTCATGCCGTGGACGCCGAGGAAGAGCATGTCGAGGTGCAGGGTGCCGATCGCCGCGACCGCGACCGGGCCGACGAGGGCGTCGGAGGGGGTGCGGGTGCCGCCGGTGAGGACAACCGTCTGGTCGGGGCGCCCAGCGCGGTAGAAGACGTCGGCGACCGGGATCGAGTTGGTGACCACGGTCAGGTCGGGGACGTCGACGAGGCGCTGGGCCAGGCCCGCGGTGGTGGTGCCGGCGGAGAGGGCGATCGCGTCGCCGGGGGAGACCAGGGACGCCGCGCGCATGGCCATGGCGGCCTTTTCGGCGCGCTGGCGCACGGATTTGGCGGCGAATCCCGGCTCGTGCGCGGATCCTGGGCTGACCGTGGTCGCTCCGCCGTGTACCTTCGCGAGTAGGCCACGCTCTGCAAGCGTTTCCAGGTCGCGGCGGATCGTCATGTCGGAGACGTTGTATTCGGTGGCAAGCTCACTGACGCGAACGCCGCCCGCAGCCCGCACCCGATCGAGGATCGCAGCCTGCCGCTGCTGGGCAAGCATCAGAAGCCCGCGACAAGGCGGCAGAGCGGGAACCGCACTATTTCGAACACGTGCGAACACTACCCGGTGAGCGGGTGTGCGCAAAAGAGTGTGTTAGATCCCTCGCCCGCGTTTGTGCAGGGCAGACAGTACGTTTTCCACCTTCACCGCTCCGGTCATCGCGGCGAGGGCGATGGCGGTGCGTGGTTCCTTCCAATTGGCGCGTACGGCCTCCTTGCTGAACTGCCACGCCTGTGACCGGTTACCGGTGGCCGCGGACCAGCACGCGAGCTGCCCGTAGACACGAGCGGCGCCCGGGCCGCAGCCGCTGATCTCCGGGTGGCGTTGCATCATCCAGCGCAGCGAGGAGATCTTCGTGGCGTACTCGTACGCGTAGTGCGAGGTCCGCCCCCACAGCACCCGGACCAGCGGCTCGTCCAGGTGCACGATCGGGTTCCGGCGCGCGGCCCGCAGCAGCAGGTCCCAGTCCTCGTTCTGACTGCCCGGTGCGTCCTCGGCGACGAGTCCGATCGCGTCGTCGCCCAGCGCGCTGCGGCGTACTAGAAAAGAAGAGGAATGCAGCATCGCCAGGCGGGACCGGGCCAGCTCATCCACCGTGACCCGGCTACGGCCGGCCAGTCGCGGGGTGGTCCGGCCCTCGAACTCGACCTCGATGGCGCAGGTGGCGAACTCGGCCTCCGGCGCGGCGACCAGGGCGGCGACCTGGTGACGCAGCTTGTCCGGCGCCCAGACGTCATCGTCGTCGCAGAACGCCACGAACTCGGTGTCCAGGGCGAGGACCCCGGTGTTGCGGGCGCCGGCCAGCCCGGAGGTGCGCCAGTTGGTGAGGACGAGGACCTGGGTGCCCGGTAGAGAAGCGAGGAGGTAGTCGGGTTCGGTCTGGTCGTACACAACGATGATCTTCAAAGCTCCGGGGTAGTTCTGCGCGCGGACCGCGTCGAGCGTCTTGCGCAGCAGGGTGGGCCGGTCGCGGGTGGGGATGACAACGCCTACGGAAGGCCAGTTCATGACGGCTCCAGGGAGGGGTTGAGGGGGTAGCCGTACGCCCGCAGCATGGGCGCGCAGACGGCACCGACGAGTCGCCGCTGATTGCGGGGCAGGGAACGGACCCAGGCGTCGTCGCGACGCAGCGGCAGCCGCCCGACGGTGAAGCGCATCGGGTTGCCGGCCGCGCTGTGACCGACGCCGAGGTCCGCGTACCCGTCACCGAGGAAGTCCAGGTCCGACGGCCCGATCGTGAGGCCGGCGAATCCCGCCAGCGACAACAGTGCGGTGCGCGGGTCCTCGAGGAACTGTTCGTAGCGGATCCGGCGCACGGGGACTCCGCGGCGGGACAGCAATCCGAAGGCCGCGTTGTGCGCGTTCCAGAGCAGGGCGGACCGGCCGGGGGAGTAGCGCGTCATGTCGCTGCCGTCGGCCTCGGGGCGGGCGACGGTCTTGGTCCACGAGTACGCGACCCCGCGCGCATCCCGCACCACGTGTACGACCCGCAGGTCGATGTCCTCCGACCAGCGCAGCACGTGGGCGAGTGCGCTGTGCTTGGACGAGTCGACGACCACGGACGCGCCGGAGACCTCGGCCGCGGCGGCGTACACGCGGGAGTAGAAGCTCGCGTACTCGCGTACCTGAGGATCGGGGTGGTAAGCCCGGGCGAGCCGCGGGATGTAGCGGGTGCGTTCCACCGCGTCGCGCAGCGCGTGCACTCGGGTGACGTCCACATTGGCCCAGCCGCCGAACGCGAGGTCACCGACTCGGCGCCAGAACGAGCACGCCGCGAACCGGGAGCCGCAGCCGCAGCGTTCGTTGTCCCGGATGTCGCGCTGCCAGAGATGCACGATCTCACCGAGTGTGCGGACCGACGGCAGTTCGCCGAGCAGACGTTCGACGAGTGTGGTGCCACTTCGTCCCAATCCGCCCAAATAAAGTACCCGTGCCACTTTGGCCCACCTTCACTCGTTTCGCTCCTATAACGAGCGAACAACGGCTAAGGAGGCGACGGTTGTCCATCGAGGCTTTCGAGCGCGTGCGGCTGGACGGCACGGGCTTCGACCCGATCACCGAGGGCGAGGTGGTCGCGGTGGTACGGGAGGCGATCGCGGCAGGTCGCGGCGGCCGGATCAGCACGCCGAACATCGACATCCTGCGGCAGGCCCGGCGCGACGACGGCGCACGGGCGTACCTGAACAGCGCGGATCTGACCGTGGCGGACGGCATGCCCCTGGTCTGGGCGAGCCGGCTCAGCGGCACCCCCCTGCCTGAACGGGTGGCCGGCAGCAGCCTGATCCGGTCACTCTCGGCGGGTCTCGCGCGCGACGGCCGCTCGATCTTCATCCTGGGCGGCAGGCCGGCCGCGGACGGTCGCAGGGACGGTGCCGCCCGCGCCGGCGAGCGACTCGCCGCAGACCACCCCGGACTCACCATCGCAGGGACGCTCTGTCCCCCTCACGGCTTTGAGAATCACGCCAAAACGTACGCCCGACAGCGCGCGACAATCGCAAAATCCGACCCGGACCTCGTCTTCGTCGGCCTCGGCTTCCCCAAGCAGGAGGCCGTGATCGACCGCCTCCGCGAGGTCCTCCCCCGGGCCTGGTTCATGGGCTGCGGCGCCGCCGTCAACTTCGTAGCGGGCGACGTCGACCGGGCGCCGCGCTGGATGCAGCGCACCGGTCTCGAATGGGCCCACCGCCTCGGCACCGAACCGAAGCGCCTCGCCGGCCGCTACCTCAAACACGACGCCCCGTACGCGCTCCGGCTCCTCGCTCAGGCAAGCAGGCGCTAGAAACCGTACGTCCGTCTTGCTATAAAGGCTGTCATGTTCGAGCGACTGCACCACGTGCTGCTGGCCATCCCGCCCGGCGGCGAGGACGACGCCCGCGCGTTCTACCGCGACGTGCTGGGCATGACCGAGCTGGAGAAGCCCGAGGAGCTGCGGACCCGCGGCGGGTGCTGGTTCCGCAGCGGCGGGTGGGAGGTCCACCTCGGCGTGGAGAAGGAGTTCGTACCCGCGCGAAAGGCGCATCCGGGCGTACTCGTCAAAGATCTCGATGGTCTCGCGGCCCGGCTCGGGACGCACGGCCGACCGGTGGACTGGGACGGCGGCTTCCCAGGCCACCGGCGGCTGTACTCCTTCGACGGTCACGGCAACCGTTTGGAGTTCCTGGAGCCCATTACTGGTTGAAGTAGGGATCCTCGGTGAGCTTGGTGAAGGCGTCGAACGCGGGTTCGTCGCCGGTGAGCTGGAACTGCTGGTTGGGGCCGTTGCCGTCGGGGTCGGACTCGAAGTAGACGACGGCCTTGATCTGCGGGTTCGCCTTGAAGGTGCGCTCGGCGTCCGACAGCCACGCCGCGCGCCCGGCCGAGCCCCACGCGCGGGCCACCCCGAACTCCCCGATGATGATCGGCTTCGGGCGCTGGGCGGCCCATTGCAGGAACGGGCCCATCAGTGCGCCGATCGGCTGGAACGCGTTGCCGGCGTACACGTCGACGCAGGTCCAGTCCACCTGGTCGTCGCCGGGGTAGAAGGCCGGGGCGTCACCCCGGGTGAAACCCTCGGCGGTGGGACACCAGACCCAGGAGACGTTCCTCGTGTGCTCCTCGGCGAAGATCTCGCGGATGTGCTCGTACGCGGCGATGTAGTCCGGACCCGACCACATCGTCGCCCGCAGGTTGGGCCGGTCCATCTCCCACCGGATGCGCAGCAGCACCGGCGCGTCCACGGCCTTGATGGCCCGGGCCTGCTTGTGGATCAGCCGGTCGTAGTTGCCCGCGGTGATCGAGCGGTTGTCGCCGGTGGCCCAGCTGACCATCAGCGTCGCGCCCTCGTCGAGCAGCTCGTAGTCGGAGTCGGTGCCGACGAGCTGCTCGAAGCGGCGGTACGTGTTGACGATGTCGAGCGGCCGCCCGAGGTCGTCCTCCAGCGAGTCGACGGCCCGCAGCCGTCCCTTGTCGCTGAGGTCGGCCGGCTTGATCCACGCCCCGACGTACGCGCCCGAGGTCGGCGCGTCGACGGGCCCGGCCTCGAACGGTCCGGGATTGACGGCGACCGCGGCCGGCGGGCTGGTCAGGTCGGGAGCCGGTGGCGGTTCGGGCTTCGGGTGCGAGGTGCACCCCGCGAGGGCGAGCACGAGGAGAAACGCGGCAGCGCGACGCATGCAGCTACTTCCTGCGCCGCGCGGTGTAGAGCACGTTGACCGCCAGCCCGTCCGTACCGGGCAGCGCGCGGGCAGCCGTGTCGATCGCCCGCGCCACCGGATTGCGGCTGAGCGACTCGGTGAGCATCGTGAAGCCCTTGCGCTCGATGATCTCGAAGCCGTGCCGGTCCAGCAGCGTGACGATCTCGGCGTGCGAGAGCTCGGCGAACCAGCGCTCCCCCGAGTGCCGCCGTGCCCGCAGGTGCCGCACCGAGCCGGCGTTCCCGTGGTTCTCCACGACCAGCACGCCCGAGTCGGGGGTCGACAGCACCTTGCCGGCGAACTCGATCGCCCGGTCGCGCACGGCTTCGTCCACATTGAGCAGCAGCCGGAACAGCGTCACGATCGCCGGGTGCCCCGCGGGGACCGGGTTCGGGACCGGGCCGTCCGCCGGGATCTGGTGCCATTTCGCCTGCGAGCCGACCTGCTCCGCCTTGGCCATCATCTCGGCCGAGGTGTCGTAGCCGTGCGCCTCGCGGACCAGGCCGTGCAGCGTACGGATCGCCCGCCCGGTCCCGCAGGCGAAGTCGTGCTGCGCGGGAAGCTTGCGGCCGAACTGGCGGGCCACGAGGTCACGCAGGTATGCCTGCTGCCGCTCGTTGATCCGCGACGCGTAACTGTCCGGCGCGTACGTGATGTGCTCGTACTTCTCGACGGCGTCCGCGTCCTGGAACACCTTGGTGTAGTTCGTGGTCAAAGCGATCCTCTCGAAGGCTGTCGGGGTTTGAAGGCGTGGAGCGCGAGGCGGTGACGCAGCAACCACGTGCCGGCGGCGAAGGCGATCGCACCGAGGGCGGTGGACAGGCCGAGACCGAACGCGCCCTCACCGGCGATCGCTGTCACAGCAAGGGGGAGTACGCCGAAGCACGCGATCGACAACGTCCCGGCGGCGAGAGTCCCGCGCCCGAACGGGTGCAGCCGCGCGGACCGTGCGACCTGCACGAGGGGCAGCAGGTTGTTGGCGACCATCGCGCAGGCCAGCCCGATCGCCGCGCCGAGCGCGCCGTACGCCGGGATGAGAAGCACGTCGAGCCCGATCGTGACGACGAGCGCGACGAGCACGTTGAGCAGGTTCCACGACGTACGCCCGGCCATCGCGAGCACCATGTCGACCATCCCGCACCCGGTGGCGACGAGCATCGCGCACGCCAGCACCACCACCACGGGCGCGCCGGACGTGTAGTGCCCGCCGAAGATCCGCAGGTAGACGGGCGCGTAGAGGATCACCAGCAGGTTGATCGGCCACGTCACCAGCACCAGCCAGCCGGTCGCGGTCTGGTAGAGGTGACTCGCCGTGGCCCGGTCACCGACCGCGAGGGCTTCGGCGAGGCGGGGCTGCACGGACTGCGAGATGCCCTGGTTGGCGAACTGGATCAGCACGACGAAACGGCCGGCGACGGCGTAGACGGCAGCCGCGGCGAGCCCGCCGAGCGCCGCGACGAGCAGCACGTCCACGCGTTGCAGGGCTAGCTGCGCGACGCTGGCCAGCGCGCGCGGGCCGGTGAAGCGCCAGAAGTCGCGGCGCAGGGCGAGCCGTTCGCTACCCCGGCTGCTGCGCTCGCGCGGTCTGCCGGAGCGGTAGACGCGGCGCAGCGCGAACGCCGCCAGCACGGTGACCGGCACGTACGGCACAGCCCAGGCGAAGGCGAGCGCCGGCAGGGAGGAGGTGAACAGCAGGGCAGCCGTACCCACGCAGAGAAGTTGGAGAACGCTGCGGACCACGCGGTCGAGGGCCACGGTGGGGCGCATCGCCTTGTAACCGCGGGTCGCGGTGAGCAGCGTGTCGGTCATCGCCTGGAACGGCAGGAAGACGGCGAGCATCCGCAGGCCCGCGGCGTGCTGGTCGAACGCCGGCGCCCACCACCACAACGCCCCGGCCAGCACGAACGACAGCACGAAGACCGGAACGAGACCGGTACGCAGGCACGTGCCGAGCAGGTGCTCGCGACCCGTTGCCCGGAGGCGGGCCAGCCAGTAGACGAGCCCGGTCGGCGTACCCAGCTTGGCGAGACCGCCACCCAGCACGAAGGCCGCGGTCGCCGCGAAGAATGCGCCTGCTTGTTCCGCACCGAGCGCGCGCGCGACGACCCACGTGACGATGACGCCGGTGCCACCCGCGAGCGCGGACCCCACCATGTTGGCGAGACCCCCACGAGCGACACCCCGCGTTTTGTTCTCGGCAAAGGCGAGACTCACGCTTTACGCCACACGGGTACGCGACCCAGCCAAGCGGTCAGCGCCTCGTCGTGTGACGCGTAGTAGTTCTTCAGTTCACGCCGCAGGCCGGGGTCCATGTCGGACTCGCGCGGGCGGGCGTTGTGCTGGTCGAACACCGGGCGCTTCATGTTGATCGGCAGCCCGAGGAACGCGCAGACCTCGTCGTAGACCTGCTCGGGTTGCGCGAAGAAGCGTTCGCTCTCGACGACGTGGATGCGTTCCCGGCCGACGTGCTGCGCCATGACGCTGAGGTAGCGCGCGTACTCGCCGCGGGCCTTGTAGGCGTGGTGCTGGTGCGCGAACGAGTAGTACGCCGGATCGGAGGCGAGCTTGTCCTCCTGGCGGTGCAGCCGGGCGGGTTCGAGCGCGAGCGCGTTGCCGAAGTCCCGCTCGTTCTCGTACCCTCGCGCGACCTCGTGATGATGCTGCGAGTAGGCGCGTTCCACCGGGTCGCGGACCAGCACCACGAGCTTCGCGGCGGGCAGGTCCGCGGCGATCCGGGCCGCGGCCTGCGGGTGGTACATGTAGTACGGGCTCGACTCGAACGTCTGCGCCGGCACGCCGTGCAACTCTTGGATCCGCTCGGCGTGCCGCTTGCGCGGGAAGTGCGCCTTGTACCACGACATGCCGTGGTCGTAGTCGATGTCGAAGTAGTGCACACCCTTGTGCAGGACGGCCTTGAGCACGACCGGATGGGCGGCGAGCGCGCGGTACAGCGACGTGGTGCCGCAGCGCTGACCGCCGCAGATGAGGAACGACGGTGTCATCCGGCTGGGCGAGGTGAGCCGCCCGTACGACCGCGACCCCAGGTGCACCACCCGCTTGACCGGCGAGGGAACCCTCCGCACATCCATTACAGCTCCTCAACCCTTCTGATGAGTACGGGTAGCAGCCACGTCCCGAGCACTCCCAGCCGCGCGCCGGCCTCGGCCTGGCGATCGGTGAGATAGCGGGTGGCGAGGTCGACCAGGTAGAGCAGCGCGGTCAGCTCACGCAGCTCGGCGGGTACGCCGAACGGGGCGAGCAGCTCATCGGCGCGGCGTACGGTCGCCTCGACCGCCGACCCCGCGTCGCCGCTGGTCTGGATGCGGCGCTGCAGGTCGTGGTGCACGGCGTCGAAGCCGACGGGTACGCCGTTCGCGAACCGTTCCCAGTCCCACACCAGCAGCGCGTCCGCGAGGTTCGCCATGTTCCAGGGCGCCCAGTCGCCGTGCCACGCGCCGTACCGCATGCTCTGCTCGCCGGACCGGGCCACCAGCAGCTCGGCCGCCGCCGTGAGCGCAACCCCTTCCGGCCGGTCGCCGACGGAGTGCAGCCGTCCCCGCAGGTCGTGCCAGTACGCGCTCACCCCCAGCGACCCGTTGGTGTAGCCGCAGCACCCGGCGATGTCGACCATCGCGGCGGCCAGCCGGCGCGGGGTCAGCGGCGCCCGCGGCAGCCACACCGGCAGTGCCGACTGGACCAGCACCTGCAGGCCACGCCACTGACCGGCGTGCAGCACCTTCGGCACGGTCAGCTTTTCCAGACCGGTCTTGTCCAGCGCGATCAGCGCCGCGGTCTCGGCCTTCACCAGGCGCTGGGTCAGCGGCCCGATGCCGACCTTGCCGAAGCCGAACGTCTCGCCGTCCGGGCTGATCAGCTGGAGGACCGGTTTGCGGTTGGCCCGCACGGGTCCGATGTGGATGCTGATCGACAGGTCCCGGCCGAGTGCCTCCCGCAGGTAGCCGTCGATGCTCGCCGACGCGGGCCCGGTCACCCGCACCCGGTCGCGGAGCAGCACGCTCGACGCCCCGGTGCGCAGGGCCGCGACGACGGCGTCGCGCTTGAGCCGGGCGGCCCGGGACTGGGGTTCGGCGTAGCGGCGTACGGCCGCCGTCGCGACCCGCCGTGACGTGGTGGGAACCAGCAGCCGGGGGCGGCGCGCATCCGGCACGACGAGGTATTCCGCGATCGGCTCGCCGTGCCGGTCACCGCCGCCGCGATGCTGGCCGAACGTGAACCCGGTCTCGCAGGGCGCCGGATAGAGCAGCTCCAGGACCTCGGTCAGGTACTGCGTCCGCAGCGCCGAGTCGCCGGCGGTCAGCTGCTCCGGCGCGGTCTTAACTGCCATGAACGTCCCCCTCGAGTTCGTTGCGCCAGAGCAGCGCGTAGGCCAGGAACATGAACGCCAGCGGGGTGGGGATGGCGTTGTACCAGAGCATCGCGGAGAACGAGCTGACGATCGCGGCTCCGGCGGCGATGCCGATCGGGGTGCGGTCACGGCGGAAGCGCCACAGCCCGTACCCGAAGAAGGCCAGGTAGGCGATGGTGCCGACGGTGCCGTGGGCGTACATGAGCTGCCAGAGTTGCCCGTTGCCGCCGACGGTGAAGTTGCCGCAGCGCTCGCACGCGGAGCTCTCGCCGACGGTGATGGAGTTGCGCCCGCCGATGGTGTTGCGGGTCGAGCCGTACCCGATGATCGGCGACTCGGTGAAACCGTCGACGGCCCGCTCGATCAGGAACGTACGCACGCCGTTGGACTTGCCGTTGTCGAGCCGGGCGTTCACCACGTCGCCCAGGGGAGTGACGGTGAGCGCGACAGCGAGCCCGGCACCGGCCAGGCCCAGCGCCGCGAGGACCCACAGCCGGCCCATCAGCACGTAGCGTCCGGCGACGTAGAGGACCACGACGCCGATCCCGATCCACAGTCCGCGGTTGAGCGAGACGACGGCCGGCACGATCGCGACCACGAGGCAGAGCAGGGCGCGCAGTTTCGGGCCGGTCCGGCGGGTCGCCCACGCGGCCACCACGACCCAGCCCGCGAGCAGGCAGAAGTTGTTGCCCCAGGTGTTCGTGTAGCCCCAGGGCGCGGCCGGGCGGGGTTTCTCGGTGCCGACGATGTCCATGATCTGGGCCGCGTACGGGTGGACGAGCGACTGCACGAAGCCTTTGCCGCGTACGCCCTCCGGCAGCAGCCACTCGACCGGCGACGTGAACTCGAACTTCCCCGCGAGGATGCCGAGCAGCCCGCCCGCGACGGTGACGACGAAAAGCCAGCCGAGGAGTCGCACGAGGCGGCGGCGGGACAGCTCGGACTCGGTGAGGTTGCCGGTGTAGAGCAGCAGGAGCGTCAGGGACGCGTACATGACGAGGCGGTAGACGACTGCCAGCAGGCGATCGCCCGCGTGCTCGGCCACCGTCCCCGCCGGATCGGCACCCAGCGCCGCGATGCTGATCAGAACCGCGATCAGGAAGAGCGCCCACCAGCCGGCGCCCGGGGGGAGTCGCAGCTCCCGGCCGGCGGTCCGGCGCCGGACCAGCAGCACAGCCATCGGCGCCGCCATGATCGGGAAGATCAGCACCCCGAGGCCGAGCGCCCACCACAGCGGGTAGAGGGCGAGGATCGCCGCTACCGGCCAGGCCGGGAGCGCGGTCGGCCGTGGCGGTTCCGCGCTGTGTGCCCCGCGCAGCGCCCCGCCCGGGACGACCAGTGTCACTTCTTCTCGTCCGTGGGTTGCTCTTTCTTACCGGCACCGGCGGTGGCCTTCTCCGCCTTGATCACGGTGGTCACCTCACCGGCGCCCTCGATCTGCCGCGGGGCGCGGGCGCCGGCCACGGTCGGCAGCTTCTGGGTGCGGTCGCTGTCGACGGCCGGCAGTTCCGGCGCCTGCTGCGCGCCCAGCATGACCGCGGGCAGGTTCTCCTCCGCGATGCTGCGCGGCATCTTGCTGAGCTGCGGCAGTACCACCGCACCGAGCAGCCGGGTGCCGACCCGGCGCAGCTGCTCCGCCGCGTCCAGCAGGGCCGGGCGCTTCGAGCGGCGCAGCTCGACGGCGAGGATGGCCGCGTCGGCGAGGCTGGCGAGGCTCTGCGCGTCGGCGCTGCTGCTCGTCGACGGCGCCTCGATGACGACGTAGGCAGCCTGCCGCCGCAACGCGTCCAGCGTGTCGCGCAGCCGCTGCGACTGCATCAGCCCCGCCGCGGTGGCCGCGCCACCCGTCGTGATGACCCGCAGCGCCGGGATCCGCGGGGTGCGCTGCAGCACGTCCTTGAGCACGACCCGCCCGGCCAGCAGCTCGGACAGCCCCGGCGAGGTCGAGACCCCGAGCATCCGGGCCAGCGGCGCGGCGTCCATCACGCTGTCCGGCAGGTGCGCGCCGATCAGGACGACATCGCTGCCGGTACGCGCGAGCGACGTCGCCAGGTTCGCGGCCACGAGCGTCGTCGCGGAACCCCGGCTGGCCCCCGTGACGACGATGATCTGATCGCCGGCGGTGAGGCTGGCCAGGATCTCGTTGCGCAGCCGGTTGAAGATCCGCCCGCCCGGCCCGTACGGCTGCAGGACGTCGTCGAAGGTCGGCGTGGTCCGCTCGTCCAGGGCGGCCAGCACCGGGATCCGCCCCCGGTCCCTGACGTCGACGGCCGTACGCAGCCGCCGGTCGAACCGCTCGCGCAGGAACGCGCACCCGAGCCCGAGCAGCAGGCCGATCATCGCGCCGCCGGCGAGGTTGAGCATCGAGTTCGGGCTGACCGGTGACTCGGGCTCCCGCGCGTCGCTGATGACGCTGCCGGCGTTGATGGTCGCGGTGGTGAGCGCGTTGAGCCGGCCGGTCAGATCGTTGAGCTGGTTCTGCGAGTTGCTGCGCAGGCTCTCCAGGTTGGAGCGCTCGGAGCTGCCGCTGGGCGACCGGGACAGCTTGGTGTTGATCAGGTTGAGGCTGGCGTTCTGCTGCCGTACTTTCAGGTTGAGCGACTTGATCTGCTCATCCAGCACGGCCCGCGCGGTCTCGTCCCGGTTCAGCAGGTACGCCTCCGCGAACGCGTGCGACCCCGTCTGAGCGTCCCGCGCGTTGTCCGCCGAGAACCGGATCGTGAGAACCGTGGTGTTCGGCGGCACCTCGACCGAGACGTCGCGGGCCAGCTCCACGGGGGAGACCGGCGAGCGCAGCAGCGCCCCGGCCCGGGTGGCCACCGCGCCGGAGACCACGAGCTGAGCCTCGTTGTCGAGGTTGACGGAGCCCTTGGTCCGGCCGTTCTGGGAGTTGGCATCCTGCTCGACCGGCAGCACCAGCACCAGGGTCGAGGCCTCGTAGACCTTCGGCATGATCCGGGTCACCGCTACGCCGGCCGCGACCCCCGCCACGGTCAGCAGCAGCACCAGCCACCAGTGGCGGCGGAACACACCCAGGAAGTGCGAGAAATCGGCGGACGGGCGAGTCGCTTCCATCGGTACGGCGGCCCTTTCGCGGGTGGAATAGCTGCAACGGCGATCGGGCGTGTTGCCCCCGGAGGGGTAAACGGCTCGATCGGCGTTGCGTAACTACTCCGCCGCGACGTGTTACTTCATGGCGGGCTCCACCCAGCCGCTCTCCACGAGGTATGCCAGGACCTGATCGATGGCCTCGGGCACTGTGATGTCCGTGGTGTCGATCGTCAATTCGGCGTCGGCGGGCACCTCGTAAGGGTCGTCGATGCCGGTCATGCCCCGCAGCTGACCTGCGCGTGCTCGGGCGTAGAGGCCCTTGCGGTCGCGCTGCTCGCACACCTCGAGCGGGGTCGCCACGTGCACCAGCACAAAGCCGGCTCCCGCATCCGTGGCCATCGCGCGCACGGACGCGCGGGCGTCCTCGTACGGGGCGATCGGGCACGCGATCGCCATGCCCCGGTGCCGGCCGACCTCCGCTGCCACCCAGCCGATCCGTCGCACGTTGGCATCACGGTCGGCGCGGCTGAACCCCAGCCCGGCCGAGAGCTCGCGGCGCACCACGTCACCGTCGAGGAACGTGATGGTGCGCTCGCCGCTCTCCCGCAGCGAGTCGGCCAGCCCGCGGGCGACCGTGGACTTGCCGGAGCCCGAGTAGCCGGTGAAGAAGACCACCAGGCCGCGATGCCGGCGCGGCGGCCGGACCCGGGACAGCTCCTTGGCCACGGCCGGCGGCGTGTGCCAGTCGGGCAGCGGGAAACCCCGGTCGAGCAGGTCGTTGATTTCCTGCGGCCGCATCGCCAGCCGCCTGTTGCGCGGTGGGATGTCGTCGCGCCAGCGCCACTGACCGTCCCGGTTGTCGTACGCCAGCTCGCGCGGCACCAGCACCCGCAGGCCACCACCGGAGAGCATGTCCCCGGTGGACAGCACGTGCGTCACGCCGTAGGAGACGGCGACCCGCGCCCGCAGCAACGCGTCGCGCATCTCGTCGCCGCGGGTCATCAGCGGCACCGCCACGATCGTCGCCGGGGGCATCCGGTCCCGCGCGGCGAAGATCGCCCGGACCAGCGCCTCCGGCGGCAACCCGTCCGGCCCCGGCCCGACCACGGGAATGAAGATCAGCAGGTGGGCGGCGAGCGTGCGCGCGGCATGCGCGATCTGCGCCAGCTGCGGTCGGTGCAACGGCCGGTCGGCGATCACCCCGAGGACCCGTCCCGGTGGGAGCAGAGCCTTCACTTCTTCGGGCGTACGCCGCAGACGCTGGAACGGCCCGTGCCCGCCGTCGCCCATCCGCCGCACCGTGCCACCGATCGCCCACATCCGATTGGCGGTCGGCCACGTGTCGGTCACCTCGACGGCCGCGACCGGCGCCCCCTCGGGATCGGTGAGCACCACCGTGCGCCGCAGCGGATCGCCCAGGTCGAGGCGCTCACCGAGCTCAGCCGGAATCTCGCAGGTCACCGCCACCGGCCACGACGTCCCGTCCGCCAAGCGGCCACGGCGTCGCAGCGCCTGCAGATCCGCCCGGCCGAGAAACCCGGTCAGCGGCGCATAGGCACCCGACAACAACAACTCGAGGTCGGCGAGTTCGTGCGCGCGCGGCGTGTAGGACGGCGCGTCACGCAGCACGTCCTCGGGCAGCACGGAACCGTCGTTCACCTGAGACTCCCCCTGCAGTGACTTGATGGACAGTTTCTCAGTCGTGCTCCCCAAGGTCGAGCGGGGTCCTCCGATACTGCTCTTTACGGGGCTGTTGTGACCTGAGTCACTACAGAGTGACGAGTGGGGCGAGGTCAGCGGCCAGCCGACGGCTGATATGCCCGATGAGCAGCCGCATATCCTCGCAGTAGACGGTCGGGTTGCGGAATCCTTCGCCGGGACGGAACCGGTGCGCGTAGTGCCCACCGCCGCAGACCCGGTGGATCGGGCACTGCTGGCACGTCTCGGCGAGTGCTTCGACGCCGATCTGCCGCGCGACGATCCCGGGATGCCGCAGTGCCGCGTCGAAGGAATCCGTGAGCACGTTGAGCCCGGTCCCGGCGGCGCCCGGGTAGGCGCTCTTCAGCGAGTCGACCTGCTCGATCGAGCCGTCGGTCTCGATCACCGCCACGGCGACGGGGCTCAGCCCGGCCTGCTCGGACCGGCCGTGGCCGCCGAGCACCAGGCTCATGACGTCCTCGAACAGCCGGATCCGGGTCTCCTGCCGGGGTGCTGCGTACCAGCGGTCGAAGACCTCTGTCAGCCAGGCGCCATGGGCCCGGCCCGTTGCCGGTGGGTTCGCCCAGTTCGTGTGGGGCAGCAGAAAATCGATCTCCGGCGGGGCATACGCGAGCAGGCTCTCGTACGTCGTGACCGCGTCGGCCGCCGGGTTGACCGTGCACAGCAGCCCGGCGAAAACCCCCTTGCGGGCCCCGAGCAGCCGCAACGCCTTCTCCACCGCACGGTAACTACCCCCGCCGTCGCGGAATCGCCGGTGCCGGTCGTGGTCCTCCTCGACGCCGTCGACGCTCACCCCGATCCTGACGTCCGCACCGGCCAGCGCGTCGAGCATCGCGTCGTCGAGCAGGACCCCGTTGGTCTGCATGCCGACCGTCAACCGGCACCCGGACGGCATCGCGGCCCGCAGGTCACCGATCAGGCTGATCAGCCGTCGCGTCCCCGCGAGCAGCGGCTCACCGCCGTGCAGCACCACGTGCACCCGGTCGAGCCCGTGCTGAGCGGCATGTTCGCCGATCCGCCGCGCTGCCGCCCGCCAGAGCGCCGGCGTGATGACCCTTGGCCGATCCCGCCAGCTCTGATCAGCGAGCTCGTAGACATAGCAGTAGTCGCAGGCCAGGTTGCAGCGCTGATGAACCTTCAGCACGAATTCCCGCAACGGCGTCGGCCGCCACCCGCTGCTGCGGAGGCGGCCCACGTCGAGATCGCGATGTGGCCATCGCGGATCCGGGATTTCGGTCAGCTGGTCTCTCCCGCCATGGAGAAGCTCCGCAGCCGGTCGATGGAGGCGATGGCGCAGCCGAGGATGAAGATGGCTGCCATGATCGCCGCGACCGGCAGGGAGACCTTGGATTCGAGCAGTGCGGTCGGCTCGATCTTGTCGGCGATCGTGATCACGTACTGCTCGATCGAGAGTACGCGGGTGCCGCTGACGAAGCGGCCCAGCAGGCCTTCCCAGACCAGGATGTAGACCAGGCCGAGCAGGACCGGGCGGCGGGTCAGGAGGCTGAGCAGCAGGAACAGTGCGGAGTAGGCGAATGCGCCGACCACTGCCGCCACGGCGAGAGCCAACCCGAAACGTACGGAGTCGGCGAGCCAGCCCGCGATGAACAACGGGATCGCCGAGCTGAGCGCGCTGACGCCGACCGCGACGCCGAGCTTCGCCAGGATGATGTCGCGGCGGGGGAGCGGCTTGGTGAGGATGTGGACGATGGTGCCGTCGTCCACCTCGGAGCCGAGCACGCCGGTGCCGACGATCAGCGAGATCACCGGGAGGACCACGGCCAGTCCGAGCCCGACGAGGACCGGGACACCCCAGTCGGCGGGTGCGACGCCGACCGCGCGGCACAGTGTGGCCAGGCCGATCAGCAGGACCGGCAGTGGCAGCAGGAGCAGCGCGCGGCGGCGGCCGAACAGGCCCCGCGCCGTGATCCAGGCGACGGTCGACATGTCAGGCCTCCAGCAGGTAGGAGAAGACGCTCTCCAGGGATTCGTCGGACGGGATCAGCTTGCGCAGGCGGATGCCCGAGTCGAGGGCGATGCGGGGCAGGGCGCGGGTGAAGTTGCCGTAGTCGGCGGCCCGGACCGTCATGCCGGTGGCGTCGATCTCGACGCCGCTGACCGACTTCTCGCCGATCAGGGCGACGGCGAGGCGGCGGTCGTCGGAGGACTGCACCGCGAAGACGTGCGGGCGGTTGGTCATCAGGCGGCGGATGCGGCGGAAGTCGCCGGAGGCCGCGAGCCGGCCGGCCACGATCACCTGGACCGTGCCCGACACCTGCTCCACCTCTTCGAGGATGTGCGAGCTGAACAGGATCGTGTGGCCCTGGTCGCCGAGCCCGTGCAGCAGCTCCATCATGTGCATGCGCTGGCGCGGGTCCATACCGTTGAACGGCTCGTCCAGGAGCAGTACCTGCGGGTTGTGCACGAGCGCCGCCGCCACCCGGGTGCGCTGGCGCATGCCTTTGGAATACGTCTCGATGCGCCGGTCGGCGGCGTCCTTCATCTCGACCATGCCGAGCGCCCACTCGGTGGCGGCCTTCGGGTCCGGCAGTTTCTGCATCCGCGCCGACGCGGCGATGAACTCGCGGGCGGTGAGGAAGCCGTGGACGGCCTCCCGCTCGGCGACCAGGCCCAGCCGGCGGTAGATATCGGGGTTCCGCCAGGTCGGGGCATCGTCCACGGTGACCGTGCCCCGTGACGGCGCGAGGAACCCGGCCATCATGTGCAGGATCGTCGTCTTGCCCGCGCCGTTGGGCCCGAGCAGGCCGGTCACGCCCGGGTTGAGGGTCATGCTGATGTCGTTGACGGCGACGACGTTGCCGTACCAGCGCGACACGTTCTGCAGGTTCACGGTGGTCACAGCGAAGCCACCTTCCGGTAGCGGGCGAGCAGGAGCAGCAGGCAGCCGGCGATCAGCGTGATCGCCTCGATCAGGTACACCGGGCCGAAGCGGCCGATGAACAGGCCCGTGTTGGCATCCGGGACCAGCCACTGACCGACCCCGCTGACCAGCGTCATCGGGCTGGCCAGACCGGCGAGCTCCTGGGCGTCGGTGGAGCGCAGGATGGAGAGCACCCCGACCACCGGCGTGGTCATCAGGAACACCGCGACGATGCCACCGGCGGCGAACGCCCGCTTGCCGGTCAGCGACGCGATCAGCAGGCCGATGCTGGTGAACAGCAGCGCCCACAACAGGCTGTAACCCCATGCCGGGAGCAGGTCGCCGAGCTCCTTCCAGACGTCGCTCATGCCGTTCTTGGCGGTGAAGGCCGCGCCCAGGAACATGATGAACTGCGGCACGGCGAGCAGCGCCCACACGGCCGTCACCATCGCGGCGACCTTCGCGCCCACGTAGTCGGCGGCACGCAACGGCCGGCTGAAGTAGAGCGGCAGCACCCCGGCGCGCATGTCGCGGGACACGAGCTCCGGCGCGACGATCGCCACGAAGAAGATGATCAGCCAGCTCATCGCGTCGGCGAACTGGATGTAGTTCAGCGGCAGGAGACCGGTCTGGGCACGCACGGCCGCGAGGATCACCGCGACCAGGCTGACGATCCCGAACACCAGCCACGGGAAGATCTTGGCCTTGGCGGAGCGGCCGAAACCGTACGCCGCGCGCAGCCCGTGCACGTAGAGCGAGTTGAACACCGCGCCGCGACCGAGCCGGGGGCCCTCGTAACGCTGGTATCCGATGTCATGGATGACGCTGGCTTCAGACATCAGCCTTCTCCCTCGGGGCGAAGAGCTCGGCCACGCGGTGGCGGCGCTGGTCAAGGCGGTGCAGCGGAAGATCCAGGTCGGCGACGGCCCGCAGGATCCGGTCGTACGTGTCCTCGCGCTCGAGCGGCACGAGCAGCACCCGCCCGTCGATGCGCACCGGCAGGTCGAGCTTTTCGAGGGCGTCGGCCAGCTCCTGCGTACCCTCCGAGACCTCGACCGCGAGAACGTCGCTCACCTCGGTCATGTTCGAGATGCGGTCGGCGCGCAGCAGCTTGCCGCCCTCGATCGCGACCAGCGAGTCGCAGATCTGCTCGACCTCGCCGAGCAGGTGCGAACAGGTGACCACGGAGATGCCGAACTCGGTGCCGATGCGGTGCACGAGCGCGAGCATCGCGTCGCGGCCGGCCGGGTCGAGCCCGTTGGTCGGCTCGTCGAGCAGCAGCAGATCGGGGTCGTGAACCAGCGCCTGAGCGAGTTTGACCCGCTGCTTCATGCCGGTCGAGTAGCCGCCGATCTGCCGGTAACGCTCCTCGTAGAGCCCCACGTGGCGCAGCGCCTCGGAGGCGCGCTCGCGCGCGGCCGTCCGCGGCAGGCCGCTGATCCGCCCGAGGTGGGTGACGAACTCGGCGGCCGAGACATCCGGCGGCAGCGCGTCGTGCTCGGGCATGTACCCGACCCGGTTGCGGACCTGGTCGGGCTGCGAGGTCGGATCGAGATCGAAGACCCGGACCGTGCCGCTGGTCGGCGCGATCAGGCCCAGCATGATCTTGATGAAGGTGGACTTGCCGGCGCCGTTCGCGCCGACCAGGCCGACGATGCCGGGCTCGACATCGACGGTCAGGTTGTCGAGCGCGGTCACCCGCCCGCCGTATGTCTTGGTCAACCCTTGGGTCACGATGAGGCTCACGCGACTCAGAGTAGGGACGCCACGCACCCGCGGGGATCGGTGATGACCCGGAGCCAACCCTGAGGTGATCACCCGTTTTCACTAGAAGCGACCGGATGCTGGCTTACAGTCAGGGCCGTGCCCAATTCCTTGCGGTCCGACTGGGGCGAGCCCGACAGCGTGCTCGCCACCTACGTCACGCTCATGGACCACCTCATCGAGCCTGTCGACCCCGGCCCGATTCTGAGCCTCACCGTGGACGGCCTGCTGGTCAGCGGGGAGTTGATCCCGCAGTGGCAGTGGTTCGCGGAGCTCAGCGAACTCAACGACCACGCCGACGCCTTCTATGTGGGCGTGGCCGAGAACGTCAAGGAGCAGTCGGACCTCGCCCACGAGGCGACCAAGGTCCGCGACATCGGCGGCGAGATGACCCAGCGGCAATATGTCGCTCTTACCGCGCCGACCCGTTACATCCACCTGCGCAACACGCTGATCTATCACCCGAACCAGGACGCGTCGGGCGACGGGGTGCTGTGGCGGGGGCGCCTGTCCGACGTCTCCGGATGGACTCCGGGAACGACGAACAAGCGCCCCTGACCTGCAAATATCCGATCAGCCGGTGTTACGCATGCCGGCGGCGATGCCGTTGACCGTGGTGAGCAGGGCCCGCTCCAGGGCCGTCGAGTCCGACGGTGAGCGGCGCCCGCCCGGGGCCGTGGCCATCTGGCGTTCCGTTTCGCCCAGGTCGCGGTACTGCCGCAGGAGGGCCACCTGGAGGTGGTGGAGCGGCTCCAGGTAGGTGTCGCGGACGCCGAGGGTGCGGGAGAGCTCCGGCTGCGAGGACAGCAGCGTCTCGTGGCCGGTGATGTCGAGGATCTGCTCGACCGACTTGGCGTACTCCTCCTCGATCGTGGTGAAGATCGGGCGGAGCGCCTCGGGGACCAGGGTCTCGACGTAGCGGCGGGCGATGCTGAGGTCGGTCTTCGCCAGCATCATCTCCACGTTGGAGATGAACGTGCGGAAGAACTGCCAGTTGGCGTACATCTCCTTGAGGACGTCGGACTGGCCCGCCTCGCGGACGGCGGTCAGACCGGTGCCCACACCGAACCAGCCGGGGACGATCTGGCGGGTCTGGGTCCAGCCGAAGACCCACGGGATCGCTCGCAGGCCGCCCAGGCCGGCGTCGGCGTTGGGGCGCTTGGACGGGCGGGAGCCGATGTTGAGCGCGCCGAGCAGCTCCGTCGGGGTCGCCGCCCAGAAGTACGCCGGGAGGTCCGGGTTCTCGACCAGGGCGCGGTACTGCTTGAACGCCGAGCCGGACGCCAGGTCCATCGCCGCGTCCCAGCGGACCAGGGAATTCAGGTCGACCTGCGGCTCGGTGTGCAGCAGGGTCGCCTGCAGGACCGCCGCGACCGTGAGCTCGAGGTTCTCCCGGGCCAGGGCGGGCAGGGTGTACTTGTCGGAGATGACCTCGCCCTGCTCGGTGACCTTGATGGCACCGTCGAGCGTGCCGTAGGGCTGGGCCAGGATCGCCTCGTGGGTGGGGCCGCCGCCACGGCCGACCGTGCCGCCACGGCCGTGGAAGAGCCGCAGGCGGACGCCGTGCCGGGCCGCCACGTCACGCAGCGCGCGCTGCGCCTTGTGGATGGACCACTGGCTGGTGGTGATGCCGGCTTCCTTGTTGCTGTCGGAATAGCCGAGCATGACCTCCTGCAGGTCACCGCGGGCCCTGACGATCTCCCTGTACGCCGGGAGCGACAGCATCTCGTCCAGCAGCTCCCCACCGGCGTCGAGCTCGGCCGGGGTCTCCAGGAGCGGGACGATGCCGATCCGCGCGCGGGACGTGTGGATGTCGATCAGGCCGGCTTCGCGGGCGAGCAGCGTCGCGGCGAGCACGTCGTCGACGCCGAGGGTCATCGAGATGATGTACGACTCGATGACCTCGGAGCCGAACCGGTCCTGGGAGTCGCGGATCGTGCCGAAGACGTCGAAGGTCTTGCGGGCCGAGTCGGTCAGCGGCGTGTCGGCCGAGGAGAGCGGGCGGCGCCCGGTCAGCTCGGTGGCGAGCAGCTTGGTGCGCTCCTCGCGGCTCAGCGCGTTGTAGTCGTCGACCTCGCCGACCTCGGCGTACATCTGGGCCAGCACCTCGTGGTGCTTCTCGGCGTGCTCGCGCACGTCGAGGGTGGCCAGCTGCAGGCCGAAGGCGGAAACCGTGCGGATCGCCGAGGCGACCGTGCCGACCGCGGTGAGCTGGCCGGAGTTGCGGGCCAGGGAGGCGCGCATCAGCTCGAGGTCGGCGATGAGCTCGTCGGTGCCGAGGTAGTCGCGGCCGGCCACGTGCGGTGTGCCGCGGCGCAGGCGTTCGCGGGTGTTGGCGAGCTTCGCCTTGACGCAGCGGACCTTGAGCCGGTAGGGCTCCTCGGCGTTGACCCGGCGGAACCGCTCGGCCACCTCGGGCAGCGCGTCGAGGTCGGCGGCGAGGCTGGCGGAGAGGTCGAGCGAGACCCCGCGCAGCCGGCGGGAGACCGACAGCTCGTCGATCAGCGCGTTCATCGCCTGCTCGGTGGCCTGGATGCCGTGCTCATGCTGGATCATCAGCACGTCGCGGGTGACCGCCGGGGTGACGAACGGGTTGCCGTCGCGGTCACCGCCGATCCACGTGCCGAACGTCAGCGGGCGGGCGGTCGGGGCGGTCTCCACGCCGAGCTGGCGCAGGGTCTCCGCGAGGTCGTCGAGGACCTGCGGGGCGGCCTCGGCGTAGAGGTCCTTGAGGTAGTAGACCGCGTTGCGGGCCTCGTCGGTCGGGTCCGGCCGGTCGAGGCGCAGCTCGTCGGTCTGCCAGAGCAGGTCGATCAGCTCGGCGAAGCGGCGGGTCGACTGGCTGGTGTCCGACGCGCCGAACAGGATCGCGGCGCTGGCCTCGGCGTCGAGCGTGTCGGCGAGCTGGCGCAGCTTGGACAGGATCGAGCGGCGCGAGGCCTCGGTGGGGTGCGCGGTGAAGACCGGGCGCACCGCGAGGCGGCGGGCGGCCGCGGCGATCTCGTCGGCGGGCACCCCCTTCTCGGCGATGAGCTTGGCGGCCTGGTCGAGCCAGCCACCGTCACGGGCCCGGCGGCGCCGCAGGTCCCGGGAGCGGTGCACCTGCTCGGTGATGTTCGCCAGATGGAAGTAGGTGGAGAACGCCCGCGCCAGCTTGGTGCCGGTGGTGACGTCCATGGCGGCGAGGCGCTCGGCTGCCGCCGGGGCGTCCGTGCGGACGAGCGCGCGGACCTCCTCGACGAGGTCCAGCAGCGGCTTGCCCTCCTGCCGCGCGAGGGTCTGGCCGAGCAGGGTTCCGATGCGACGGATGTCCGCGCGCAGCGCGGCGTCGGGCCCGTCCGGATCTAAGTGGCCTTGCTGGTCTGTCACTGGGGCGCTCCTTTGCCTTCAGGTGCTCCAGGACCGCGCTGTCCCGACCCCGCGATCGTATCGGTACGACCACCCACCGGCGTGATTTGAGGTAAGTCTCATAGCCCCTTACGTCGGCTTCACACCATTCCGGTTTACCTGGGCGACACAGAACCCCGGGGAGGAACCATGACAACAAGGTCCAAGATCCGCACAGCGGTCGCGGTCGGTGCGACGCTGGCGCTGACCGGAGCGGGGGTCGGCGTCGCCAACGCGGCCACCGATCCGCCGCCACTGGCGTTCACCCTCGCCACCTCGAACGTGACGGCCGAGCGGTACGTCTGGGACGGGGAGGCGTACCTGTATCTCGATCTCGGTGTGAACGTGATCGCGGGCAAGGACCCGTTCGAGGTCCGGGCCACCCGCAAGTCGTATGCCGACCCGATCGTCGCCAAGCAGATCGTGCTCAAGAACGGCAAGAAGAAGGAGGTGACGCTGCCCTCCGGGATGGTCACCGGCTGGTCCGGTCTCAAGGACTTCACCACGGTGACCTTCAAGGATGCCGCCGGAACCGAGGTCAAGAGCTTCACCACGGACTTCTGCCCCAATTCGTACGAGTCGGTGCGCACCCGCCGCGACGCGCCCGCGGAGAACCCCTACCCCCGGGGCTGCTCGGAGTACAACCCGTTCAACCTCGGCGGGGTCTGGGGCATCCAGGCCGGCTGGAACGCGACCACGAACAGCATGCCCGCCGGCGACGAGCAGTTCGACCTGCAGCCCGGGCAGTACACGGTGACGGTCGCACTGAACCAGCAGTACCGCGACTACTTCGCGATCGCCGACGCCGACGCCACGCAGACGATCAACCTGACCATCGTCAACGAGACCGACGAGACCGCTGCCGGCGTGGCCGCCGCCCGGGTCAAGGCCGCTCAGGAGGGCGCTGACACGTCGCCCGAGGCGGCGGTCGCCGAGCACGGTGAGCACGGCGGGCAGGGCGACGCGAGCCACCAGGTGTCGGCGTACAAGCCGGGTTTCCGGCCGCCCGCCAAGGCACCGAAGGCGATGTCGAAGAGCGCGCTCGCCACGAGCGCCGCTGCCAAGGGACCGCGTCCCGACCTGCGCTCGCTGCCGGCGTGGGGCATCTCGCTGGAGCAGGACGGCGAGAAGGCCTACGTGAACTTCGGCGCGACCGTGTGGAACGCGGGTACCTCACCGCTGCTGGTGGACGGGTTCCGGCGGACGGGCACCGAGCTGATGGACGCCTACCAGTACTTCTTCGACGCGAACGGCAAGGAGGTCGGCTCGGTCGAGGCCGGGACGATGGAGTGGGACGCCCGCGAGGGGCACCGGCACTGGCACTTCACCGACTTCGCGCAGTACAACCTGCTCGCCGCGGACCAGAAGCTGGCCGTCCGCAGTGGCAAGGAGGCGTTCTGCCTGGCCAACACGGACGCGATCGACTACACGATCAAGAACGCCAAGTGGCGCCCCGACAACACCGACCTCTCCACGTCGTGTGGGCAGAACACCGCCGTCGCGGTGCGTGAGGTGCTCGACATCGGCAGCGGCGACACGTACACCCAGGCCCGGCCGGGTCAGTCGTTCGAGGTCACGGATCTGCCGAACGGCACGTACTACATCGAGGTCAAGGCGAACCCGTCGAACAAGCTGACCGAGCTCAGCACGACGAACAACACGGCACTTCGAGAGATCCACCTCGGCGGTACGCCCACCGCGCGCACCCTCGAGGTCCCGTCGGTGAACGGGCTGGACTAACCGTCAACGGGCGAGTTCGAGGGCGTACTCGGGCCACCACCGGCCCGCCGCGGGGGCACCGTTCCCGCACGCGCCGTCGGACTCGCCCGGCCTTTTCACCCACAGATACGCGTCGACCAGCGCGTTCCCGGTCCGCGTCGACGGCGGGTCCCCGAGTTTGCGCCCGGGCGGGTTGCACCAGTGCTCGTTGCCCTGCGGACCCTGCTCGGCCGGCCCGTTGCCGTTGCGGCTCGTGTCGACCACGAACGTCGCGCCGCCGAGCCGGCCGGAGAGCGCGGTGCCGTACGTGACGTTGGATCCGGTCGTCTCGAAGTTGGCCACGTTGAGCGAGAAGCCCGTGGCCCGCTCGACCCCGGCCTGGCGCAGTGCCCCGGCGAGCAGGGCGGTGTCGGTGATCCACGTCGGGTTCCCCGCGTCCAGGTAGACCCGGGTGCCGGCGTTCTCGCTCAGCGTGCTCACCGCGTACGCGAGGAGCTCGTATCTCTGGTTTTTGCGCTCTTCGTCCAGGCAGCCCTGGACGGCCTGGGGCACGGCGTCGGGTTCGAGGACGACGAGCGCGTCCCTGCCCTCGATCGCCCCGGCCATGGCCGAGATCCAGGAGCGGTACTCGTCGGCGCCGGCCGCTCCGCCCGCGGACTGCCCGGAGCAGTCGCGGTACGGGATGTTGTAGAGCGTGAGGACCGGCAGCTTCCCGGCCTTCGCCGCCGCGGTGACCAGGCTGTGGGCCCGGCTCGCGGTGCCGGCCGAGGAGTCGGCGAACCACGTGGCGGTAGAGCTGTTCGCGATCTTCCTGACCAGGGCGGCGTTCTCGATCTCCCCTGCGTTCTCGTACGACCGGACCTGTTTCGCGGCCGCGCCCGAGGGATCGACGAAGAGGGATGGAGATGGGGCGCGCGTCGACGAGGCGCTCGGCGAAGGCAAAGGCGAATTCGCGGAAGAAGCCGAAGCGGAGGGTACGCCCGAAGGTGGCGAAACGGGCGCAGAAGCAGGGCTGCCGGTGGCGCTCGGAGCGGCCACCGGCGACTCGGTGACCGGCGGCTCGGAGACCGGGGCGTCGTCGCGGGTGAGGGCGAACGCGCCCACGCCGACGGCGACCGCGAGAACCGCGGTCGCCGCCAGCAGCATTCGCCGCCCCCTAGGAGCGGGCCTGGCATGGCGCATCAGATCAGAGCACCTGAACCCAGCGGGCGACCGACGGAATGCCCTTGGCGTCCAGCAGGAAGAGCATGTACCAGCCGGACGGCACCAGGCCCCGCGCCTTGGGCACGGAGAGTTTCAGGGAATCGCCCCTCCCGGGGGTGATGTCCAGGGCCACCGATCGCTGGTCGACGTCGAGGACGTGGGTGACCGCGCTCGGGCGTACCAGTCGCGCCTTGCTGATCCGGCTGGCGTCCGGGCTGGTGAACGCGACGGTGGTGCCGCGCTTCACCTGCGAGGGCCCGCCGGTGATGCTCGGTCGCGCGCCGTGGAAGAGGTACGGCGGCGAGTACACCTCGATGCGCTTCTCGAACGTGCCCGGCCCCTTGCCCGACTCGTCGTAGAGCGGATCGCTGCCCATCGTCACGACCCGGCCGTCGGGCAGCAGGATCGCCTCGGAGTGGTAGTTGCGGCCGACCGTGGACTCGGCGGCGGTGGTGAACACGTTCGTGCCCGGCTGGTAGATCTGCGCGTTGAACAGGTCGGAGCGGGTCCTGGAGCCGTGCTTGCCGCCGCGGTATCCGGACGAGCCACCGGTGGTGAAGACGGTGTCGTCGGGCATGACCACCGCGTTCAGGTAGCGCGCCGGTGCGGGCAGGTCGGGCCCGGGTGCGTAGCGCGGCGAGTCCTCGGTCAGGTCGATGATGTCGGTGCGCTTCGTGGAGACCTCGGACTCGCCGACGCCACCCCCGCCGAAGATCATCACGCGCTGGTCCTGGGCGGGCGGGAGCAGCACCGAGGAACTGGTCTCGGTCAGCTTCGGGTCGCGCAGCCCGGGCACCTCCCGGAAGGTGTTCTTCCGGACATCCCAGACCCCGGGGGTACGCCCGACGGTGTCCGAGCCGTAGCCCGCGTTCGACCCCGAGTAGAAGAAATTGCCGTCCTGCATCAGGTGGAACGACGGGTACGTGGGGAACGTCCGGTGCAGCTCCGGGGCATCCACCCAGCGCTTCTGCGACGCGATGTACTTCTCGTTGTCGCCCGGGATGATCCGGCCGAACTCGTCGAGCCCGGAGACCGCGAGCACGTCGCCGTTCGGCAGCTCGGCCAGCGTCGGATACCAGCGCTTCTCGACCATGTCGCCGACCTTCACGTACGACTCGGTGACCGGGTCGAACTCGTACGACTTGTTGTCCCCCGCGTACTCCTGCTTCTCATGGGTGATCTTGTCGGAGACCCCGTAGACGTTCTGCTTGTCCGCGCCGGTCAGCCCCTGCACGGTGTACTGCCCGGGCGTCTCGACGAGCGGGGCGTCACCCTTCTCCACGGCGTCGACGAAGACCTCGGCCTCGGCGGCGTGCGTCATCACGATCTCGCCGTGCTTCATCGTCGTGGCCTTGCCCAGCACGACGTCGTCGCGCGTTCGGTAGATGTGGCCGGTCTTCGAGACGAGCTTCGTGCCCTTCTTGAACGTGTGCGGGCCGCTGGTCGCCGACTCGTTCTTGAACTTCATCACGCCGTACGCGTGCTCGATGTCCTGCGGCAGCACCTCGTAGTCCTTCGTGCCCCCGGCGATGAGCAGGTTGCCGTCGGGCAGGAACGTGTGGCCCGCGCAGAACACGTCACTCGGCGTGTCTACGTCGGAGAACTCGTCCTTCGCCGGGTCGTAGACGACCGTCCGGAACGTGCCCGCCTCGAACGCGTCCCGGTTGTTGCCGCTGCCCGCGATGATCAGCAGCTTGCCCGTGTTGAGCAGGGCGGCGTGGATCGCGTTGACCTTGAAGTCCTGCGGCACGGGCAGGTCCGACCAGTGGCCGTACCGCTGCTTGTACGACTGCCTGTTGATGCTGAACTCGTGGTAGGCCTCGGAGGCGGCGGCGACCATCGGGCGGTTCACGACCAGGACGATGCCCAGGACCAGCATCGCGACCAGACCGCTCGCGAGCCGGCGGGCAACGGTGGGGCGGGTGCGTGGCTTCACGCGTACGTCCTCTCCATGGTCTTGGGGTCCAGGACTCTCTTCTTGTGGTTCCTCGTCGTCCTGGCGTGGACCTTCTGGATCTGCCAGACGACCACCGGGAGCAGGCAGATCACCAGGTTGAGCGTCGGCCAGAGCCACATCGCGCCGTCCACGTGACCGAGGAACGGCGACGCGATCAGCAGCGCGGCGTAGAAGCCCGCCCAGGCGAGGCTGTGCCGGAACGTGAGCAGCCGGTCCGGGCTGGTCGAGTCGCCCTTGGGGGTCACCACGAAGCCCGCCTTGCGGCCCAGCAGCGCGCCGAAGAACGACGACACGTAGAGCGGCGTGGACAACGTGGAGACCAGCATCCCGGGCAGGCCGGACGAGCCGTCCTCCTCGTGCGGGCTGACGTTGTGCCGGCGGTTGAAGAGGTAGAGCCCGATCTGGAACAGCGCGGCGTCGACGTAGAGCATCAGCCACACCTGCTGCGGCACCTGGACACCCTTGGCACCGAGGATCAGGTAGCAGGCGGCCACGAGCGCACCGAGCACCCAGGCGAGCGCGGTCAGCGGGTAGTACGCCATCAGCAGCGCGTAGTGCAGCGCCCGGCCGATGCCGAGCTTCCAGCCGATCCGGGCGAACTTGCGGACCACGACCTCGTCGGTGCCGCGCGACCAGCGGTGCTGCTGGGTGAAGTAGTCGGTCCAGCTCGACGGGCCCTCGCCGACGGCCAGCACGTCCGGGGTGTAGACCGAGCGCCAGCGTTTGCCCGTACGCGGATTGTTCGTGCTGTGCATGACCACGCTGGTGGCCATGTCCTCGGTGATCGAGTCCTGCAGGCCGCCGATGCTGCGCAGCGCCGCGATGCGTACCGCGTTGTTAGTGCCGACCAGCATCGCGATGCCGCGCTTGTTCCCGGCGCGCTGGAGCAGCGAGTGGAACAGGTACTGCTGCGATTCCGCCCAGCGGGTGACCACGCTGTCGTAGTTGCCGTAGACCTGCGGCCCGACCACGAAGGCCACGTCCGGGTCGTCGAAGTAGCCGAGGAGGCGTTCGCAGAAGTTGGGTTGCGGGACGTGATCGGGGTCGACCGAGACGAAGACGTCGTACGACTCGCCGTGCCGCTCGCACCAGGAGTTGTAGTTGCCGTGCTTGGTCTTCGCCTTGAACGCGCCGGCCGGGGTGTTGAACCGTGGCAATCCGCGCCGGGTGTAGTGCCGCACCCCGAGGCGCCGGCACATCTGCTTGACCTCGTCGTCGTCGCCCTCGTCGAGCAGCCACACGTCGTACGGCCCGGGGTGGCGGATCTTCATCGCCGCGGCGAGGGTGCGCTCCACCATCTCCAGGGGTTCCTTGCCGGGCACGATGGTGGTCAGGAACGCCACGCGCAGGTTCGCGTCCGGGACGACCGGCACGGGGTCCCGCGCCCAGATCGAGGCCAGGCAGAGCGTGACGACGTTGACCAGCCGGAACAGTTCGATCAGGCAGGTCGCCGCGATCATGAAGATGGTCGCCGCGAAGACGGCGGTGTGCAGGTCGGGGTCGGGCAGTGCGATCGAGGCGAGCAGCCAGCCGAAGAACGTCGACTCGAACGCGAAGGCGAACAGGGTGATGAGGACGGTCGCGATCGGGCGTCGCCGGGCGAGCGGTTTCATCGTTACCCGGTACGGCTGGTCCCGGCGCTGTGGGCGGAGTTCGGCGGGACCCGCGAGCACGCTGTAGGCGCTGTAGCTGAACCGGAGCGGGAGGATGTCGGTCCGGTCGTTGCCGCCGCTCAGGTTCTCCATGTCGAGCCGGGCGCGGGGCGCCGGGATGACCCTGGTCTCGTCGAGGTCAGGGGGCTCGGGTGGCGGTGTCTGAACGACGCTCATGACTTCCTTCCGTCGGTGGACGTGACGCATCGTGACGACGGCCGGCCAGCCGTCATCCCGGTGTGGTGCGGTGCTCAGTTGTCGCCGGCGTCAGGCGGAGATCGGAACCGCCGGCCGGACCGCGGGATGACGTCCCAGATCTCCCGCACCCTGGGACGATGGGGGCGTCAGGTGGGGGCGGGCGGGGCGGACACCGGCGAGGAACGCCCGCCGGGCCGCGGTGAAACCGGACCGGTCGGCGTAGATGTCGCTGCTCATCTCGGCCAGTTCGCGGGATTCGTAGACGTCCAGCGGCACCCGCTCGGCGGCGAGGCGACGGGCCTTGGCGGACTGCAGCACCCGGGCTGCGCGGGCGTCGGCGTGCCGGGCGGCCAGGTCACCGAGCCATTCGGCGTACGCCTCCGGGTGACGCGGCCCGACCTCGTCCACCAGTCCCAGCGAGCGGGCGCGCTGGGCGCTCACCGGCAGCTTCGCCTCGACGAGCCGCTGTGCCATGGGTTGTCCGACGCGCCGGGGCAGCGTGAACGTGTGCAGTTCCGAGCCGTAGAGCCCGATGTCGTAGTACGGGTTGAGCACGATGCCGTCGCGGGCCGCCACGATGTCGGCGCCGAGGCCGAGCATGGCGCCACCGGCTCGCGCGCTTCCCGCGTACGCGCAGATCACGACCTGGCGGGTGCACCCGATCAGCTCGCGGCAGATCTCATTGAGGGCCTTGACGTTGGCCCATGCGGAGCCGGCGGGGTCCGCGGCGGCCTCGATGACGGTGAGATGGATGCCGTTGCTGAACGCGTCGGTACCGCCCCGCAGCACCAGCACCCGGGTGTCCTGGCCGATGGCGTGCCGCAGCGCCCCCATCAACCGGCGGCAGTGCCCGGCCGACATCGCGCCGTTGTAGAAGTCGAAGCAGAGCCACCCGACCGGACCGGTGCGCCGATATCTGACCTGCCGGTACGACGGTCCCTCCGGCTCGGCGCCCGCGACGAGCGGGGAGTTCGGAACGCCGCGCAGCCGCCCGCCGAGCAGGGTGGTCGCGGGCAGCTTGACCGCGCCCGGCCGATCGTCACGCAGGTGGCCGAGCCAGACGCTGCCGTCGCCGGTGGCCACCAGCACCGCGCCCTGCCGGCGGCCGAGCAGGGTGCCGGGCCGGGCACCGCGGGTGAGTCCAGGATGTGCGTCATAGGCAAAGACGGGCAAACCCGCAAGCTCTGTGCGTACGCCCGGAGCACTGTCCGCCGCCCTGATCCGCCGGACGATCGGCTCGGTGCCCTCCGCCCAGTCGAAGGCCCGTTCCGCCTGTTTCATCGCGGGCCGCGGCCGGGCGTTCATCACTTCGAGTGTCAGGTCGCTCGCGGTCGCCGGCTGGAACCCGGGGTCGGCTGCCTTCGCGACCACCTCGAGCACGCACTCCACGGCCGCGTCGGCGACCGGGCCGTTGTAGAGCGACGCCTTGCGCGGCGCGGCGGGCGGCATCGGGAAGGTCCGGGAGGCCCAGACCGGCCCGGCCCCGAGCTCCTCGACGGCCTCGACCGCGGTGACTCCCCAGATCGGGGCGGCCTCCGCGATGGCCCAGTCCAGCGGTGACGGGCCCCGATCGCCCACCGGCCCCGGATGGATGACCACCGTGCGCTGGTGCCGCCAGATCTCCGCGGGCACCCGCTCGTTGAGGAAGGGGCAGATGACCAGCTCGGGGCGGCCGGTGCGGACGGCCTCGACCATCTCCTGGCGACCCGTCACCAGCTGCACCCCGACGTCATGCCCGGCGTCGGCGAGCGCACACCAGACACGCTGGCTCAGGCCGTTGAACACCGACACCAAAAGAAGGATCCGCACATCGCCTCCCCAGACAACTTCCCCCGACAAATGGCGAGTCTTCGCTACCCGTTTCGGGTTATGTCGGACTTGTTGTCCGATAGCGGGCGTCGCCTCCGTCACCCCGTCCGCGGACTAAGCTGGACGGGTACCCCCCGTCCAACTGGCGTCGGGGTTTTTCGATGTGTCTTCTAGAGAGTCTTTTTCATGCAACTCAGTGGCCTCATCCCGGCCGCCCTGCGTGACCGCGGGCTCGCCCGGGCCCGCGACCTGGCCCGCAAGGGCGGAGCCGACTCCGATGCCCTCGACCTGACCGCCCCCGCCTCGCTGCGCCCGTTCATCGTGGCCGCCGTCGCCGGACCGGCCGAGATCGGCGGCGCCGGGCGCCCGGTGCTCGCCGTGACCGCGACCAGCCGCGAGGCCGACGACCTCGCCGAAGCGCTCGGCTGTCTCATCACGCCCGGCCGCGTCGCCGTCTATCCCTCCTGGGAGACGCTGCCGCACGAGCGGCTGTCGCCGCGTTCCGACACCGTCGGGCGCCGGCTCGCCGTGCTCCGGCACCTCGCCCACCCCGACGAGACCGGCGTCGAGCCGCTGCAGGTCGTCGTCGCGCCGGTGCGCTCCCTGCTCCAGCCGCAGCTCAAGGGGCTCGGCGATCTCGAGCCGGTGGAGCTGCGCGGCGGTGGCGAGGCGGAGCTGGAGGGGGTCGCACGGCGGCTGTCCGACATGGCGTACGCCCGCGTAGACCTGGTCACCAAGCGTGGCGAGTTCGCCGTGCGCGGTGGCATCCTCGACGTCTTCCCGCCGACCGACGAGCACCCCTCCCGGGTGGAGTTCTGGGGCGACGAGGTCGAGGAGATCCGCACGTTCTCCGTCGCCGACCAGCGCACCATCGACCCGGTCGAGCGGCTCTGGGCACCACCCTGCCGTGAGCTGCTGCTCACCCCGCAGGTGCGGGCCCGGGCGGCCGAGCTGTCCGCCGAGCACCCCGAGCTGGGGGAGATCCTCGACAAGCTCGCCGAGGGCATCCCGGTCGAGGGCATGGAGTCGCTGGCGCCGGCCCTGCTGCAGGGCACGGACAGCATGGAACTACTGATCGACTGCATGCCCGCGGGTACGCACGTGCTGCTCTGCGACCCCGAGCGCATCCGCACCCGCGCGCACGACCTGACCCGCACCTCGAACGAGTTCCTCGAGGCGAGCTGGGCCGCGGCCGCGGTCGGTGGCGAGGCTCCGATCGACGTCGGCGCCGCCGCGTTCCGCACCCTCGCGGACGTGCGCGCACACGCCGCAACGCTGCGTGAACCCTGGTGGACCGTCTCTCCCTTCGGGCTCGCCGACTCCGACTCGCCGGAGAGCGACACGCCCTGGTTGGAGACCGCGCCCGTCGAGGTCTCGCCGGATCTCGGCGACGCCATCGCGCTGCACGCCCAACCGGTGCCGCTCTACCACGGGGACACCGGCAAACTCGCCGACGACCTGCGGCAGTGGTCGGCCGACGGCTGGGCCATCGCGCTGATCTTCGAGGGTCACGGCACCGCCCAGCGCGCCACCGAGCTGCTGCGCGACGCCGGCCTCGGCATCACCCCCGCCGACTCGATCGACAAGGCGATCGAGCCGGGCAGCCTGATCATCACCCGCGGCGGGATCAACCACGGCTTCGTCGACGAGGGCTCCAAGCTCGCCGTCATCACCGGCAACGACATCACCGGCGGCCGGGGCGCGTCCACCAAGGACATGCGCAAGATGCCCAGCCGCCGGCGGAACACGATCGATCCGCTTGAGCTCAAGCCCGGCGACTTCGTGGTGCACGAGCAGCACGGCATCGGCCGTTACGTCGAGCTCGTCCAGCGCAAGGTCAACGGCGCCGACCGCGAATACCTCGTCATCGAGTACGCCGCGAGCAAGCGTGGCCAGCCCGGCGACCGGCTCTTCGTCCCCACCGACCAGCTCGACCAGCTGTCCCGCTACGTCGGCGGCGAGACACCCACGCTGCACAAGATGGGCGGCTCCGAGTGGCAGAAGAGCAAGGCCCGCGCCCGCAAGGCCGTCCGCGAGATCGCCGCCCAGCTCATCCAGCTCTACGCGGCCCGGCAGGCCTCCAAGGGCCACGCGTTCGGCCCCGACACGCCGTGGCAGCGTGAGCTCGAGGACGCCTTCCCCTACCAGGAGACGCCCGACCAGCTGTCCGCGATCAGCGAGGTCAAGCACGACATGGAGCTGGCCGTCCCGATGGACCGGCTGATCTGTGGCGACGTCGGCTACGGCAAGACCGAGATCGCCGTGCGAGCGGCGTTCAAGGCGGTCCAGGACGGCCGGCAGGTCGCCATCCTCGTGCCGACCACGCTGCTCGCCCAGCAGCACTACAACACGTTCGCCGAGCGGATGAGCCAGTTCCCGATCAGCATCAAGCAGCTCTCCCGGTTCCAGACGCCGAAGGAAGCGACGCTCACGCTGGAGGAGGCCGCCGCCGGCACCGCGGACATCGTCATCGGCACGCACCGGCTGCTGTCCAACTCGACGAAGTTCAAGAACCTCGGCCTGATCATCGTCGACGAGGAGCAGCGCTTCGGTGTCGAGCACAAGGAGCAGCTCAAGGCGCTGCGGGCCTCGGTGGACGTGCTGACGATGTCGGCCACCCCGATCCCGCGGACGCTGGAGATGGCGATCACCGGCATCCGCGAGATGTCGACCATCGCCACGCCGCCCGAGGAGCGGCACCCCGTGCTGACGTTCGTGGGGGCGTACGACGACAAGCAGGTCGCCGCCGCCGTACACCGCGAACTGCTCCGCGACGGCCAGGTGTTCTACCTGCACAACCGGGTCGAGACGATCGACAAGGCCGCGCGCCGGCTGCGCGAGCTGGTGCCCGAGGCGCGGGTCGCCGTCGCGCACGGCCAGATGAGCGAGGAACAGCTCGAGAAGGTCATGGTCGGCTTCTGGGAGAAGGAGTTCGACGTCCTGGTCTGCACGACGATCGTGGAGTCCGGCATCGACATCCCCAACGCCAACACGCTGATCGTCGAGCGGGCCGACCTGCTCGGGCTCTCCCAGCTGCACCAGATCCGCGGCCGGGTCGGCCGGGGGCGCGAGCGGGCGTACGCCTACTTCCTCTACCCGCGGGAGAAGCCGCTCACCGAGCACGCGCACGAGCGGCTGGCCACCATCGCCCAGCACACCGAGCTCGGCGCCGGCATGTACGTCGCGATGAAGGACCTCGAGATCCGCGGCGCCGGCAACCTGCTCGGCGGCGAGCAGTCCGGTCACATCGAGGGCGTCGGGTTCGACCTCTACGTACGCATGGTCGGCGAGGCCGTCAGCGCGTTCAAGGGTGAGCGCCCCGAGGAGGAGCCGGAGGTCAAGGTCGACCTGCCGATCGACGCGCACCTGCCCACCGAGTACATCTCCGTCGAGCGGCTACGCCTCGAGATGTACCGCAAGCTCGCCGAGGCCCGCGACGGTGCCCGCCTCGACGAGGTGGTCGCCGAGATGACCGACCGCTACGGGGAGCCCCCGGAGGCGGTCGCCAACCTGATCGCGGTCGCACGCTTCCGGCAGGTGGCGCGGGCGTACGGCCTGACGGACGTCTCGGTCCAGGGCAAGCACCTGCGTTTCTCGCCGCTGCCACTGCCGGACTCGAAGCAGATGCGGCTCAAGCGCTATCACCCCGACTCCGTCTACAAGTCGGTGAACGACCAGGTCAGCGTGCCTCGGCCGAGCACCCGGCGGGTCGGCGGCGAGCCCCTGCGCGACCTCGCACTGCTGCAATGGTGCACGCAGCTGCTCAAGGACGTCCTCGGCGACATCCCGGCCCCGGTGTCGGGCGTCACAGCCAAGGCGTGAGAGAGTCGTGACCATGCGCCGTGCCCGCCGTATCGCATCCACCGCCGTCGTTGCCGCCATCGCCGTCACCGGCCTGTCCGCGTGCCAGCAGTCGCCGGACGTCGCTGCCTACGTCGGGAAGCAGAGCATCTCCGAGGACCGGGTCGAGAAGATCCTCGATCAGGTCCGCGACGATCTGACCGAGGCCCGGAGCAAGGCCGCGGCCACGGGCGAGGCCGGCGGTGCCTCGGCCGGCGCGGTGAGCCCGCTCGTCATGCCGATCAAGCAGCAGGACGTGGTCAACACGCTGCTCAGCATCGACGTGCTGAGCAAGGCGGCGCAGGCGCACGGTGTGCAGGCCGCCGCCGAGCCGACCGTCGACCAGGTCGCCCAGTCCCGCAGCTACTCGGCGACCTGGGAATACACCAAGCTCTACACGCAGACGTTCCAGCTGCGCGCCGCGCTGCAGAGCAAGGTGACGCCGGCGACGCTCACCGACGCCGACCTGCGCGACGTCTACAAGCGCCTGATCGCGGGCGGGGCCGCCGACCCGAGCACGCCGTACGACCAGTTCGCGAGCCAGCTCTCCGCCGATAACAAGAAGCTGCTCGAGACGTATGTCGCGATGCGTAACGAGCTGCAGGACATCGCCGCCGACGCGAAGGTCAAGCTCAACCCGCGGTACGGCAACCAGCAGGTCACGCTGCTGTCGGCACAGTCCGCGGACGGCAAGGACGTGCCGCTCGTGGTGGTGTCGTTCGCCGGTAATGCTGACGAGGCCCCGTACGTCACCGACGTCTCGGCCGTGACTACCCTCGGCTGATGACCCAGCCCGCCGGCCGCATCGTTCTCCTGGTTACGTCACCTCGGCTGCCGGCGGGGCTGCTCACGGCGTACGCGTGGGATCTGGTCCGTAGCAACCCGGTCTTCACGGCCTACGACGGGCCGCAGGTGGTCGCCCTGCGTGCCTCCGGGGTGACTGTGAACGTTGTTTCTCCCTCTATCGATCAACTTGTCGGGTCGCTGACTTCGTCTTCGACGGTCGTGTGGCTGGCGGGTGCCGCAGGCGACGAGGATTTCGCCCGCCGGCTGGGAATGCGGCTCGCCCGCGAGCCCGGGCTGGCCGAGCTGGAGCTGTGTCACGGCTCGTGGGATCCGCCCGGTGCGCGGCTGCTCGACGCGGTCGCCGTGATGGACCGGCTCGTGTCGCCCGGCGGTGACCCGTGGAAGCAGCAGCAGACCCACGAGACCCTCGCGCAGTATCTGCTCGAGGAGAGCTACGAGGCGTACGACGCCATCGCCGACAACGACCTCGACGCCCTCCGCGAGGAGCTGGGTGACGTGCTGCTCCAGATCGTCCTGCACGCCAGGCTCGCCGAGGACCTGCCCGAGGACGAGCGCTGGAACGTCGACGACGTGGCCGGTGACCTGGTCGACAAGATGGTCCGGCGCAACCCGCACGTGTTCGCCGGGGAGAGCGTCGCCAGTGTCGAGGACATCATCGACAACTGGGAACGCATCAAGAAAGCGGAGAAGTCCCGCGAGTCCGTCCTGGAGGGAATCGCCCTGAGCCAGCCCGCGCTGGCGCTCGCCGCGAAGATCCTGCAGCGCACGGAGCGCGCCGGTCTGGACGTGCCGCTACCGTCCGATGCCGACCTCGGGTCCACCCTGCTACGGCTCGTCGCGCAGTCCCGGGTCGACGGTCTCGATGCCGAGTCGTTGCTGCGTGCGGCCGCTCTGCGCTACGCCGGCGCCGTGCGCGACGCGGAAAGTGTCGCACCGGCCGAGTAAGTTCTGCTCCATGCCGGAGTTCGTACCCCTCGCCGAGCGCATCGTCGACGCGATCCTCGAAAGCGACCCCGCCCTCGCCTCCTACGCGGGGGACCACCGCTTCGACGCCGCCCTGCCCGACCTGTCCCCGGGTGCGGTCACCGAGCGGGTCACGATGCTGCGCGACGCGGCCGACGCCCTCTCCGGCATCGACCCCGACTCGTTCGACCAGCAGGATCAGGTCGACCACGCGATCCTCTCGGCGGTGGTCGAGCGCGGCATCTTCGAGCTGACCGACGTGCGCGAGCACGAGTGGAACCCCCTCGAGCACAACCCCGGCCCGCTGCTGCACATGCTGATCGCGCGTCCGTTCGCGCCCGCCGAGGAGCGGCTGACCAGCCTCGAGGGCCGGCTCGCGGCGATCCCCGACGCGCTGGCGACGGCCCGCGCGGTGCTGCGCGACATGCCCCGGCTGCACACCGAGGTCGCCCGCGGCCAGTTCGCCGGTTCCGCCGCGCTGATCCGCGACGAGCTGCCCGGGCTCGTCGGTCAGGCGCCCGGCCCGCGCCCGGCGATCGAGCCCGTTGCCGCGGCGGCGCTGAAGGCCTTCGAGGAGTTCGACGGCTTCCTCGCCCGGCGGCTCGAGAGCGCCGACTCCGGCCGTGACCCCCGCCTCGGGCGCCCGCTCTGGGAGGCGCGGCTCTGGCACACGCTCGACACCGAGTTGCCCGCCGCCGAGATCCTCGCGCGGGCCCGGCGCACCCTCGACGACGTCGGTGCCCAGCTGCGCGAGGCTGCTGCCGAGCTGGTCGGCGGTCCGGCCACCGACGAGACCGTGCGCCGCGCGCTCGACAGCCTCGCGGCCGAGCACCCCGACGACGCCACGATCGTCGACCTGGCGAAGGTGACGATGGGCGAGGCCACCGACTTCGTCCGCGAGCACGACCTGATGACGCTGTTCGACGACCCCTGCGTCATCGAGGAGATGCCGGAGTTCGCCCGCGGCGTGGCCGTCGCCTACTGCGACCCGCCCGGCCCGCTGGAGACCGCCGACGTCCCGACGTTCTACTGCATCGCCCCGGCCCCGGCCGAGTGGAGCGCCGCGCGCCGCGAGTCGTTCTACCGCGAATACAACAACCACATGCTGCGCAACCTGACCGTGCACGAGGCCATGCCCGGCCATTTTCTGCAGCTCGCCCACTCCCGCCGGTTCCGCGCCGCCACCCGGGTGCGGTCGCTCGGCTTCTCCGGCCCGTTCGTCGAGGGCTGGGCGGTCTATGCCGAGGAGCTGATGACCGGCCTCGGCTTCGGCGGTCTGCCGATCCGGCTGCAGCAGCTCAAGATGCAGCTCCGGATGAGCCTCAACGCCGTGCTCGACCAGCTCGTGCACTGCGAGGACCTGCCCGAGGCGGAGGCGATGGCGATGATGACCGGGCTCGGCTTCCAGGAGGAGGGCGAGGCAGCGGGCAAATGGAAGCGCGCGCTGCTGACCTCGACCCAGCTCTCCACCTATTTCGTCGGCTACACCGAGATCGCCGAGATCGCGGCCGCCCGGCCCTTCGGCGCCACCCCCAAGGCCTGGCACGACGCGATGCTGGCCCACGGCTCGCCGCCGCCGCGCCACCTGCGCTTCCTGCTGGGGGTGTGACCATGCGTCCGGCCGGCTTCGCCCCCGGCTCCCCGACCGGCGGCCTCTTCCGGCACAGCCACGTCGCGGTGGGGGCGTCCACGCTGCACGTCGTCGAGGCGGGTCCCGCGGACGGCCAGGTCTTTCTCCTGGTGCACGGCTGGCCCCAGTCCTGGTTCTCGTGGCGGGGCGTGATGGCCGCCGGCGCGGCGGCTGGTGCCCGGATGGTGGCGTTCGACCTGCCCGGGGTGGGGGAGTCGACCGGCGACGCGACCGACGGCACCAAGCGCTCCCTCGCCGAGGTGGTCCACGGGCTGATCGGCGCGCTGGGGCTGCACCGCCCGGTCCTCGCCGGCCACGACTGCGGCGGAATGATCGGCTGGTCCTACCTCCAGACCTATGACGACGTCGCGGCCGTCGCGATCCTCGACACCGTCGTGCCCGGGATCGACCCGTGGAACGACGTGCTCGCCAACCCGTATCTCTGGCATTTCGCGTTCCACTCGATCCCGGGGCTGCCCGAGACGATGGTCACCGGCCGCGAGCGGCCCTACTTCGACTACTTCTTCGACGTCCTCTCACCCGACCCGGCCCGGATCACCGACGACGCCCGCCAGGCCGCCGTCGCCGCCTACAGCACCCCCGAATCCCTCGCCGCCGGCTTCTCCTGGTACCGCCAACTCCACGCCGATGCCGCCAACAACACCCCACAACCCGCCACGTCCGGCCCTGCCCCGTCCGGTCCTGACGTAGGGCCGGCGTCCGACATCGCGCTCGACGCGCGGCGGGTGGGGACGCCGTTGCTCTATGTGCGTGGGGAGAAGGAGGGCGGCGATCTTGACCGTTACGTCGCGGGGTTCCGGGCGGCAGGGGTCGACGATGTTCGGGGTGTCCGGATTCCGCGCGCGGGGCATTTCACCCTCGAGGAAGAGCCCGCGGAGGTGTGGGCCGTTCTCAGTTCTTTCGGTGGTCGATGATTTTCGCGCCCGCGGGCAGCTCGAACGTGTCGGCGGAGACCTGCTCCGAGTAGTGCGTCATCGCCACGTCGGCTCGGCCCGCACCGAGCAGGCCGGTGAAGCTGCCGAGCAGGCCGTCGTTGGTGATGCAGGCGTCGAAGCCGTCCAGCTTGACGCACGTGGCGTGTCGTCCGGCGATCGTCGTGTCGCGCTGAGTGACTGAAATGTCCGGGTCGAGGGAGGCGCGGTTGAGAGCCGTCTGCACCGCGTCGGGCATCACCATGCCGGCGTTGGTGGCTCCGCGGAAGACCGCGGCGGGCGGTGGGCTCGTCGCGGTGGCCGGCGCGGTCAACGTGCAGGTCACCGGGGCGGGCGTGGTGGTGCACGAGGTGATCGCCGCCGAGGTGACGAGCACCTTGCCGCCCGGGTAGACGTACGCCGTGCCGGCTGGATCGCGTACCTGTGCGATCGTCCCGGTCTTGCCCCCGGTTAGCTGATAGGTCGCCTCGAAGGTCAGGTCTCCCGCGCCGGCGAGCTGAGCCGCGAGATCGGCCACCAGGTCGTTGCGGCTCAGTCCGGAAGCCGACGCTTTGTCCAGATCCGAGCAGCCCGGCAGGGCGACGAGGGCGACAAGCGCAACCGCTGCGCAACGCAGGCGTAATGAGGGCACGGGCCCACCTTTGCCGATGCCCGCAACCCGGCGCAAACGAGTTGTCAGGCGCGGCTGCGGCTGAGCAGCTGCTGGCGCATGACGTACCGGCGGATGAGCCGGGCCTGGGCCTCGCCGGAGTCGAAGACGGCCACGATCTCGACCGACATCGGGCCCGGCGGCACCTGCTGGGGGAGCATCGCGACCCGGGAGGCGGTGGCCGGCACGTTGATGATCTCGCTGCCGAGCTGGATCCAGAGCCGTAGTTCCTCGCCCTCGACCACGTTCGTGCCCTCGAAGTGGGCGCGGGCGCTGTGCTCGCTGATGTCGCGGACCCAGCCGTGGGCGTCGATCCAGCCGTCGCGGCGCAGGATGATCTGCTCGCCGCCGCCACCGCGGACGAAGTGGCGCTGCTGTTCGACGTGGGCCTCACCGGCGGGCAGGACCTCTACCCGGTTCTCCTCGACCTCGACGACTGCGCACGGCAGGGCGAACCTGCCGCGCGGGGCCGCCGACCAGCGCAGCGTGACGGACGAGCCCACCCGGGGCACGGCCGCCAGCGGCGTGGAGAGGGTCAGGCCCGCGCCACCGGCGTGAACCACACGGACACGGGCGGCCTGCTCGTCGGAGGCGGTCATCTCGACGTACGAGCCGGCATCGGGGAGCTGCGCGAGAGTAGTCATAGCGACCAGGGACATCGGCCCGCCCGGCCCGGCCATGAGCCCCGCGTCGCTCAAGAACGGCGCAAGTGTTCTGGGAAGTTCATGAGCCCCCAGCACCCCGCTCATCCGAGGTCTATACCCTCAGACTCGTGCTCAAAGTTTCTAACTAATAGGGAGCGACACGACAGATGGCCACCATTGAAGCGATCGTCGCCCGGGAAATCCTCGACTCACGGGGAAATCCGACCGTCGAGGTCGAGGTCGGGCTCGACGACGGGACCATCGGCCGTGCCGCGGTCCCGTCCGGCGCCTCCACCGGCGCCTTCGAGGCGATCGAACTGCGTGACGGCGACAAGGGCCGCTACCTCGGCAAGGGTGTCGAGCAGGCGGTCAGCAACGTCGAGGACAAGATCGCTGACGAGCTGATCGGCTACGAGGCCAGCGAGCAGCGCCTGATCGACGAGAAGATGCTCGACCTGGACGGCACGGCCGACAAGTCGGAGCTGGGCGCCAACGCGATCCTGGGCGTCTCGCTCGCGGTCGCCAAGGCCGCCGCGCAGAGCTCCGAGCTGCCGCTGTTCCGCTACGTCGGCGGCCCCAACGCGCACCTGCTGCCCGTGCCGATGATGAACATCCTCAACGGCGGGGCGCACGCCGACTCGAACGTCGACGTGCAGGAATTCATGATCGCGCCGATCGGTGCGGCCAGCTTCCGCGAAGCGCTTCGCACCGGCGCGGAGGTCTACCACGCGCTCAAGTCGGTGCTGAAGAAGAAGGGCCTCTCGACGGGCCTCGGCGACGAGGGTGGCTTCGCCCCCAACCTGCCGACCAACGCCGCCGCCCTGGACCTGATCGGCGAGGCCGTCGCGGCTGCCGGCTTCACTCTGGGTACGGACATCGTGCTGGCGATGGACGTCGCCGCGACCGAGTTCTACAAGGACGGCGCGTACGTCTTCGAGGGCTCGCCGAAGTCGACCGAGGAAATGATCAACTACTACGCCAAGCTCGCCGAGGCGTACCCGATCGTCTCCATCGAGGACCCGCTGTCGGAGGAGGACTGGGCCGGCTGGACGGCGATGACCGCACAGCTGGGTAACAAAATCCAGATCGTCGGCGACGACCTCTTCGTGACGAACCCCACTCGAATCGGCCGGGGCATCGCCGAGAGCGCCGCCAACGCTGTTCTGGTGAAGGTCAACCAGATCGGTTCGCTCACCGAGACGCTCGACGCGGTGGACCTCGCGCACCGGGCCGGCTTCAAGACGATGATGAGCCACCGGTCCGGCGAGACCGAGGACGTCACCATCGCCGACCTGGCAGTTGCCGTCGGCAGCGGCCAGATCAAGACCGGTGCTCCGGCGCGTTCGGACCGGGTCGCGAAGTACAACCAGCTCCTGCGCATCGAGGAAGAGCTGGGCGACGCCGCCCGCTACGCCGGGGCAGGCGCGTTCCCGCGTTACCGCTCCGCGTAACGCTCTGTCACGAGATCATGGAGTTGTGGCTCCCCGTTTTTTGGGCATAGTGTCCAGGGACAGGTGCCGCAACTCCATGGTCTTTGGCGAGTGCCGGGGGAGGGCAGGGATGACGCAGCGCCGCAGTCCGAGTGGACAGGGGCCGTCGCGCCGCTCCACCGGCTATGCGGGGCGTCCGGGTGTCCGTAACGGCGCCCGTCCTTCGCGCACCCGTGACACCGTGCCGACCCGCATCGAGCCGCGGCACATGCCGTCGGCCCGCAGCACCGGCAGCGTCAACAGATCCAGCAGCAGACCGGCGGCAGCCCGCCGCGCGGCCGCGTCCGGCGCCACCAAGCGCACCGTTGCGACCCGGCCCAAGGCGTTCACCGCCCGGGCGACCGTTCTGATCTCCGTCCTCGTGGTGCTCGCTCTCGCCTACACCTACCCGGTCCGCGTCTATCTCGCGCAGGAATCCCAGATCGCTCAGATCCAGGCCGACCAGGCCCTGCAGGAGTCGACGATCAAGGGGCTGCAGGAGGAGGCGGACAAGTGGCAGGACGACGAATACGTCCGCAGCCAGGCCCGTGACCGGCTGATGTATGTGAAACCGGGCGAGGTGCCGCTGGTCGTGTTCGACGACCCGACCGGCGCCGAACGCGACGGAACCAAGACCGCGACGGCCGAGCCCGGCCGGTGGTACGACACACTGTGGGGAAGTGTCGCAGCAGCCAATGCAGAATCCCGAAAGTAGATGACGACTCCTTCCGAGACCGATCTCGAGATCGTCGCCGAGCAGCTCGGCCGCCGCCCCCGGGGCACCCGTGCCATCGCCCACCGCTGTCCGTGCGGCAATCCGGACGTGGTGGAGACCGAGCCCCGCCTCGATGACGGCACCCCGTTCCCGACCACCTTCTATCTGACCTGCCCGCGGGCCACGGCGGCGTGCAGCCGTCTCGAGTCCGCCGGGGTCATGCGCGAGATGCAGGAGCGGCTCTCCACCGATCCCGAGCTCGCCAAGCGCTACCGGGCCGCCCACGAGGACTATCTGGCCCGCCGCGAGGCGCTCGGCCACGTCCCCGAGATCGCGAAGGTCTCCGCCGGCGGCATGCCCGACCGGGTGAAGTGCCTGCACGTCCAGCTCGGTCACGCGCTCGCTGCCGGCCCCGGGGTCAACCCGTTCGGCGACGAGGTCCGCGCGGCGATCGAGCCCTGGTGGGCCGACGGTGCCTGCGTGCATCTGGAAACCGAGTGACCGTGCAGGTGGAGATCCGCCGGGCGCGCACCTCGGATGTCCGGGCGATCCGTGCGCTCGTCGACACGTACACAGCGGATCGGCGGCTGCTCAGCAAGGCCACGGTCACGCTCTACGAGAGCGTCCAGGAGTTCTGGGTCGCCGTCACCGATGACGAGCGCGTGGTCGGCTGCGGTGCCCTGCACGTGATGTGGGAGGACCTGGCGGAGATCCGCACGGTCGCCGTCGACCCGGCCTGCCGCGGCCTGCGGATCGGCCACCGGCTCGTCGCCGAGCTGATCGACCAGGCCCGCCTGCTCGGCGTCGCCCGCGTCTTCTGTCTCACGTTCGAGACGCGCTTCTTCGGGTCGTTCGGTTTCACCGAGATCGACGGCGCGCCGGTCCCGCACACGGTCTACGAGCAGCTGCTCCGCTCGTACGACGAGGGTGTCGCCGAGTTCCTCGACCTGGAACGGGTCAAGCCGAATACGCTCGGCAACAAGCGGATGTTGCTACATCTCTAGGAGACTGCCTTGCGTGTCGCCGCCATCGACTGCGGAACCAACTCGATCCGTCTGCTGATCGCTGACGTGAGCGGCGACCTCTCCGCTCCCGACGGGACGATGCCGGCGCTCACCGACGTCGCCCGGCGGATGGAGATCGTCCGGCTGGGCGAGGGCGTGGACCGCACCGGTGAGCTGGCCCCGGAGGCCATCGAGCGCACCCGCAAGGCCCTCATCGGATATGCCGCCGAGATCGCCGAGCTGGGCGTCGACCGGGTCCGCATGTGTGCCACGTCGGCCTCCCGCGACGCCTCCAACGCGGAGGACTTCCGCGCGATGGTGCGTTCGGTGCTGGGTGTCGAGCCCCAGGTGATCACCGGCGAGGAGGAGGCGCTGCTCTCCTTCGCCGGCGCGGTCACCGGCCTCGACGCGCAGACGCCCTACCTGGTGGTGGACATCGGCGGCGGCTCGACCGAGTTCGTCGTCGGCGACACCGGTGTCCGGAACGCCATCTCCATGGACATCGGCTGCGTCCGGATGACCGAGCGGCATCTGCGCAGCGACCCGCCGACCGAGGCCGAGATCGCGGCCGCGGAGAAGGACATCACCGCCGCTGTCGACGAGGCCCTGCGCGCGGTCTCCGGCAAGGACGCCGCGACGCTGGTCGGCCTTGCCGGGTCGGTCACCACCGTGGCGGCGCTCGCGCTCAACCTCGCCGAGTACGACTCCGACCAGATCCACCACGCCCGCATCGCGTACGACGACGTGGTCCGGGTGACAGCCGACCTCCTCGGCTCAACCGTCGCCGACCGCCTCGAACTGTCGGTGATGCACCCCGGCCGCGCCGACGTCATCGCCGCCGGCGCACTGATCCTGCGCATCATCATGGAGCGCACCGGTCAGGCCTCCGTCATCGCCAGCGAGCACGACATCCTCGACGGGATCGCCTTCTCCCTCGCATAGAACGCCGCCGGCACGGCCGCTACTACTTTTCTTTTGACACTACTTCGCATCGCACAGTAGTGTGCATCGCGTGGATACGACGCAGCTGCTCAAGGGCGTCCTCGATCTCGCCGTGCTGGCCGCGCTCCGTGACGAGGACGGCTACGGCTACGACATCCTGCGCCGGTTGCGCACGGCGGGGCTGGGCGACGTCGGGGATGCCAGCGTCTACGGCACGTTGCGGCGGCTCTACAACGGCGGGCTGCTGACCACCTACGTGGTGCCCAGCGACGAGGGGCCGCACCGCAAGTACTACTCGCTCAATCCCGCCGGCCGGGCGGAGTTGCAGCGGTCGGGCAAAGTGTGGCAAGGCTTCGCATCTACGATGGACGATCTGCTTCGCGAGCGGGGGACGGCGTGAATTCGACGGCTCAGGACGAGATCACCGCGTATGTTTTCGCGGTCCGGGCGGCGCTCGGCGATCTGCCCGAGGCGCAGCGCGACGAGTTGCTCGAGGACCTCACCGAGCATCTGACCGAGGTCATGGCCGACGGTGAGGGGCCGCTCACCGACCGGGTGGGCAGCCCGGAGGCCTACGCGGCCGAGCTGCGCGGCACGGCCCCGTTCGTCGGCGGGTTCCCCGATCCGCCCACGCGTCCCAACCCGCTGATCGAGCTGCGCGACCAGGTGCTGCCGGTCCTGCGGACAGCGGATGTGAAGGTGGGCGGCGTGCTCGGCTACGAGCGGGCCAGCGACTTCGGCCGGCTGCTGCGCCCCGCCTGGTGGGTGCTGCGCGGCTATCTCGCGGCGATGGTGGTCGCCGAGATCCTCGACGGCGGCGACCAGCCGATCGGCCTGCTGCCCCGGATCGGTGGCAGCGACGGGGTCGCGCTGATCCTGCTCGCCGCCGGGATCCTCGGGTCGATCTGGCTCGGGCGGCGCTCGTTCCGGCTGTCGACCTGGCCGAAGGCCGTCCTCTACGGCACGTCGTTCGTGCTCGTGATCGTCGCGCTGACCGGGTTCACCCAGGCCGACGGCTACACCCGCGACTCGTACTACTCGAACGTCACTTCCTACGACAATCCGTACAGTCAGGTCGAGGATGTGTTCGTCTATGACGCGCAGGGGCGGCTGGTGACCGGCGCGCGGCTGCTCGACCAGAACGGCCAGCCGATCCATCTCGGCAACGCCTACTGCTACGACGACGAGGGCACCTACGCCGACGCGCCCGAGGGCGTCTATCCGTACTGTGCGAGCAAGGCCCCCTTCCGGATGCCGGACGCCTCCGACGCCCCGTTGCCCAGCCCCGCTCCCAGCGGGATCAGCCCGTCCGCGGCCGAGCCCAGCGACGCCCCGGCGACGCCCAGCCCTTCGGTCAGCCCGTCGCCCAGCAAGTAGGTGACAGGAGGTGCGAAGCTGGGCGCGTGCCCACCCGTACCCCTGAGGAAGTCAGCGCCCGAGCGGCCGCCGCGCCGCGACTGAGCGTGCTCGACGCGGACATCGCGGATTGTTTCGCCTGCCCGCGCCTGGTCACCTGGCGTGAGGAGGTCGCGGCCACGAAGCGTGCCGCATTCCGTGACCAGACCTACTGGGGCCGGCCCATCCCCGGGTACGGCCCGGGCGACGCCGAGATCGCGATCCTGGGTCTGGCCCCCGCGGCGCACGGCGGCAACCGCACCGGCCGCATCTTCACGGGTGACCGCTCCGGCGACGTCCTCTTCGCCGCGCTGCACCGCGCCGGCCTGGCCAATCAGCCGACCAGCGTCAGCGCGGACGACGGCCTGACCCTCGCGCACACCCGAATCTTCGCCGCGGTCCGCTGCGCCCCGCCGGACAACAAGCCGCTGCCGGTCGAGCGCGACACCTGCGCACCCTGGCTGCATCGCGAGGTCTCACTCATCAGACCGACCCTGCGCGTCGTGGTCGCCCTGGGTGCCTTCGCCTGGGCCGCGTGGTGGCCGGTTCTCAAGCAGGTGTACGCCGTGAGCGCCCCGGTTCCCCGCCCCCGCTTCACTCACGGTGCCCATGTCGTGCTGCCCGGCGGACCCGATCTGCTCGGCTGCTACCACGTGTCCCAGCAGAACACTTTCACCGGCCGCTTGACCCCCGCGATGCTCGACGACGTGTTCGGCAGTGCGAAACGCCTCGCGGGCCTGGCATGATTCGGGCCACCGCATTTTCCCCACGCCGAACCCTGAGCTCTCCCGCGGTGGAAGACCAAGGACCGAAGCACGAACGATCAAGGGCCTGAGAATTGGATCTCGCCGCACTGCGACGCTGGTGGCCGCTGGCCGCCGTCCTCGCGCTGCTCTGTCTCGCCGCCCTGGCCGCGACCCGTTCGGCGCCCCAGCTCGAGCGCTTCAACCCGGACGCCGAGCCCGAGGCACCGCTGGCACCGCTGCTCCCGCCGTCCCCGGAGCCGATCGCCAGCAAGGCGCCCCGCCCGGTGGAGGCCGCCGCCGGGCTGCCCGACTGGGTCGGGACCGTCGCGTGGATCGTGATCGGCGTGGCCCTGGCCGCGGTGCTGGTCCTGGTGGCCGTCGCGCTGCTGCGGGACGTCGCGCGGCGGCGGGGACCCCGCAAGGGCAAGCGGGCAGCGCCCCGCTCCAACGCGCGTGCGGCCGAGGACATCGTGGCCGCGGTGGACGCGGGCCTGCAGGAGCTCACCGACACCGACAGGGATCCACGCCGCGCCGTCATCGCCTGCTGGGTGCGCCTGGAGCAGGCCGCCGCCGCTGCCGGGACACCGCGCCACGCCGGCGACAGCCCGACCGACCTGGTCGCGCGTCTGCTGAACGAGCAGAACCTCGACACGGCGGTGCTGACGCCGTTCGCACACGTCTACCGGCAGGCCCGTTACGCGACGCACACGGTTGACGACCAGATGCGCCAGCAGGCCCGCGCGGCGCTCGAACGGCTCCGTACCGACCTGGGAGCGGGGGTTTCCGCATGAGTCTCGACGCTGACGGCGGTCTCGCCGATCTGTTCGGTGCCACCGATGAGCGGTACAGCGCCGAGGAACCGCCCGGCCCGGTCGAGAAGCGCCGCATCCGGATCGACCGGATCGCCGGCAACGTGCTGCTCATCGGCACGGCCACCGTGATCACCATCGCGGTGTCGCGCTCGCAGGGCATCAAGATCTCGGTGCTGCTGACCGTGGTCGCTTTCGTGGCATTGCGGCTGCTGATGTTCGCGGTGTCCGAAGTGGCCCCGCCGGCACCTCCCCGCCGGCGCGCTCGGGGCGGCGAGGAGTCCGGTGACTATCTCTGGGCCTCCGGCGACCTGCTGCGCGTGGGCGTACGCCGCTGGGAGCAGCAACTCGACTGGTCGGAGAACGACGCCGACCGCTTTTCGCGTATCGTCCTGCCCGCGCTCTCGGAGATGGCGGACGAACGGCTGCGGCTGCGGCACGGATTCACCCGCGAATCGGATCCCGGGCGCGCGCGGGAGCTGATGGGCGAGCAGCTGTGGCAGCTGCTGAACGAACCGGGCCGGCGTGCGCCGAAGCCCCGTGATCTGTCGGCACTCGTCGACGCCTTGGAACGGATCTCCAGAAGGGTGGATCGGTGACGGACTCGAGCGTGGAGGCGATGGCGCCCTACGAGGTGGGCCGCCTGGCCGGCGCGGTCCTCGACTCGGTCGGCAGCGTGGTGGTCGGCAAGCGGGACTCCCTCGAGCTGGTGCTGGCCGGGATCCTGGCCGGCGGGCACGTGCTGCTGGAGGACCTGCCCGGCCTGGGCAAGACGCTGACCGCCCGCTGCTTCGCGCAGGCGCTCGGGCTGGACTTCCGGCGGTTGCAGTTCACCCCGGACCTGCTGCCCGCGGACGTGACCGGCTCCTTCCTCTACGACCAGCGCAAGGGCGACTTCGCGTTCCGGGCCGGCCCGGTCTTCACGAACATGCTGCTGGCCGACGAGATCAACCGGACGCCGCCGAAGACCCAGTCGGCGCTGCTCGAGGCGATGCAGGAGAAGCAGGTCTCGGTCGAGGGCGTGACCTACCGGCTGGACCCGCCGTTCCACGTGCTGGCCACCGCCAACCCCATCGAGTACGAAGGCACGTACCCGCTGCCCGAGGCCCAGCTCGACCGGTTCCTGCTGCGCGTCTCGTTCGGCTATCCCACCGCCGACGAGGAGTGGGAGGTCCTGCGCCGGCGCATGTCGCGCCGCCAGGAGGAGTCGCAGCTGACCCCCGTGGTCAACTCCCACACCCTGCAGGCGATGCAGGCGGCGTTGGAGACGGTGCAGGTCGAGGACTCGATCGGCCGTTACATCGTGGAGCTGACCGCGGCGACCCGCGAGCACTCCGCCACGCTGGTCGGCGCTTCCCCGCGTGGTTCCCTGGCGCTGCTGCTGCTGGCACGGGCCCGCGCGGTCATGTCCGGCCGCGACTACGTGGTGCCCGAGGACGTCAAGGACGTCGCGGTGCCGGCCCTGGCACACCGGCTCACGCTGCGGCCGGAGATGTGGCTGCGCCGGGTCGACCCGGGCTTCGTGGTCCAGGAGGTGCTGCAGAACGTCGCGGCGCCGGCCAGCGGCGCGCTGCCGACGTACGCGGGCGGATACGCCGAGCAGTGACCGGGACCGAATCGCCGACGCTGCGGGCCGCCGTGCCGCCGACCGGGGCGCCCGGGTCCGAGGAGAGCTGGGCGCCACCGGTCTGGGTGCCCACCCGGGCCCTCGGGCGTACGGTCCTGCTCACCGGGCTGCTGCTGGTGCTCGGCGTCGCCCTCGGGCGGGTCGACCTCGTGCTGCTCGCCGCGCCGTTCGCGATCGGTGCGGCGGTCGGACTGCGCCGGATGCCACGCTCCGCGCCCGAGCTGACCATCTCGGCCGAGGAGGAGCACATCGTCGAGGGCGGCGAGGTCGAGGCCGGCCTCACGGTGGCGAATCCCGACGTGATCAATTACGACCTCGTGGTGGTGCGTACGCGTACCTCCCCGTGGCTCAAGCTCGAGGACGCCGACCGGCCGCACGCGATCACGGTCGCACCCGACGGCTGGACGGCGGTCGACCTGAGCGGCCGGGCGACGCGCTGGGGCCGGCAGTCCGTGGGTCCGGCGGCCGCCCGGGTCGCGGCGTGCGGCGGGTTGCTCGCCTGTCGTCCGGTCGTGATCCCGGCCAAGGGCGTGCGGGTCTACCCGGAGACCGAGCCGTTCGCCGCCACCGAGGCGATGCCCGCGGCGGCCGGCCTGGTCGGTAACCACCGTTCACGCCGGCCCGGCGAGGGCGGGGAGCTGGCCGGTGTGCGCCCGTTCGCGCCCGGGGACAGGTTGCGGCGCATCGACTGGCGGGTTTCTCTGCGTACGCGTGATCTGCATGTCGCCTCCACGCTCTCCGACCGCGACGCGGAGGTTCTCCTCCTGCTCGACGTGCTCGGCGAGGCGGGGGAATCCGGTGGGGTGAAGGGCAAGGCGTCGGTGCTCGACACGACCGTACGCGCGGCCGCCGCCATCGCGGAGCACTACCTGCAACGCGGCGACCGGGTCTCGCTGGCCGAGTACGGCGGGTCCGCCCGCCGCCTGCGTGGCGCGACCGGCCGCCGGCAGTACCTCACCGTTCTCGAGTGGCTGCTCGACGTGCGGGCCGAACGGGGCGACCGCGCCCCGGCCGAGCTTGTCTTCGCCGCCCACAACGTCTCCTCCGACGCGCTCGTGGTGGTGCTGACCCCGTTGGTCGACCCGCGGGCCGCCGACATGCTCGCCGGGCTGGTCCAGTCCGGCCGCTTCACCGTCGCCGTGGACACCCTGCCCGAGGGCGCCGCGCCGCCGCAGCGCGGCACGTGGACGCCGCTGGCCACCCGGCTCTGGCGCATGGAACGCGAGAACGTGCTCGGCAGGCTCCGCGAGCACGGCGTCCCCGTGGTCGAGTGGGCCGGCGCCGGCAGCCTCGACCTGGTGCTGCGTGACGTCTCGCGGCTCGCCTCCGCACCCCGGGGGCGTTGACATGGCCGGTGGGATCACGCAACGGGCGGGGCGGGCACGGACGGCGGTGGTGCGGGCGACGATCCTGCCGCTGCTCGTACGCGCAGCCATCGCCCTTGTCTTCTTCGGTGCACTGACGGTCGCCTGGCCGGTGTCGCTCGTGGTCAGCCGCTACCTCGCCATCCTCGCCGTGGTGGCGGTCTACCCGGCGTTCGCGCCGCGTGGCCGGGGCACCACGTTCGCCATCCTGGTCGTCGTGGGCGGCTGGATCGCGGACACCACCTACTACGACGCCCGCGTTGCGCTGTGGCGGGTGCTCGCGATCGCCACGCTGACGTACGTCGGGCACACCCTGGTGGCCCTCGCGGCGGTCCTTCCCTACGACGCCATGGTCAACGTGGACGTCCTCACGTCCTGGCTTCTCCGGGCCGCCCTGGTGGTCCTCGGATCGGCTGTCCTCACGGTGATCGTCCTGGGTCTGACCTCGGAGTTGGCCGGGGGAGCGTTCCTCGTCGCGACCCTCGTGGGGCTCGCCGCGGCGGTCGGCGCGACCATGGTCCTAGCCCGCATGTTGCGCCGTACGTAACCGTTTCTGTGCTTTGAGTAGTCGTCGACACGGATCTGAAATCCGAGCGTTACGCCGCGTGCCGTCACGGGTTGTCCTTGGTCACACAACGAGGCACGGGGCCGGTCGGGGCGCGACAATCAATACGTGAACCCGCAACGCATCGTGGTGGTAGGGGCAGGGCACGTCGGCCTGTACACGGCCCTCCGCCTGTCGAGGAAGCTCAACTCGCGCCGGGCTGAGGTCATTGTCATCGACCCCCAGCCCCACATGACGTATCAGCCGTTCCTTCCGGAGGCTGCTGCGGGCAACATCTCGCCCCGCCACTCGGTGGTCCCGCTGCGCCGCGAACTCAAGCGCTGCCGGATCGTCGCGGGCGAGGTCACCAAGGTCGAGCACGCCCGTAAGACGGTGACCGTGCAGCCGATCGAGGGCCCGGTCACGGAGATCGAGTACGACCACATCGTGGTCGCGCCCGGCTCCGTCTCCCGCACGCTCCCGATCCCCGGTCTGCGCGAGCACGGCATCGGCCTCAAGACCATCGGCGAGGCCATCTACCTGCGCAACCACATCCTCGACCGGCTCGACGTCGCCGCCGTCACCCCGGATCCCGAGATCCGCAAGGCGTCGCTGACGTTCCTCTTCGTCGGCGGTGGCTTCGCCGGTGCCGAGGCGCTGGGCGAGATGGAGGACGTCGTCCGCGACAGCCTCAAGTACTACCCCGAGCTCAACCAGGACGAGGTCCGCTTCATCCTGGTCGAGGCGGCCAACAAGATCCTCCCCGAGGTCGGCCCGCAGATGGGTGCCTACGCGGCACGGCAGCTGCGCAAGCGCAATATCGACATCCGCCTCGAGACCATCATGAAGTCCTGTGTCGACGGTGAGGTGCACCTCTCCGACGGCGAGGTCTTCCGCGCCGAGACCATCGTGTGGACGGCCGGCGTCAAGCCGTCCCCGATGCTCGAGCAGACCGACCTCCCGCTCGGCCCGCGCGGTCACGTCAACTGCCTGCCCACGCTGCAGGTCGTCGACGAGGACGGCAAGGTCCTCGACGGCGCCTGGTCCGCCGGCGACTGCGCCCAGGTCCCCGACCTGACCAACCCGGGCGGCTGGTGCTCCCCGAGCGCCCAGCACGCCGTGCGCCAGGCAGCGGTCCTCGCCGACAACATCCGCAAGGTCGTCTACGGCGGCACCCCCAAGGAGTACAAGCACAAGTACCTCGGCAGCGTCGCAAGCCTCGGCCTGCACAAGGGCGTCGCCAACGTCTACGGCATCAAGGTCAAGGGCTGGCCGGCCTGGATGATGCACCGCCTCTACCACGTGGGCCACATCCCGTCCTTCAACCGCAAGGTCCGCGTCGTCGCCGACTGGGCCCTGGCCTCGGTCCTCAAGCGCGAAACCGTCTCCCTGGGCCAGCTCCACCAGCCCCGCGAAGAGTTCACCGACGTCACGCCCCCGCTGACCGACGACAAGTCGGTTGTCTCCGCCACCCGCTGACATCGCGATGTAGCATTTGTGCCCGTCCGGCTTCTTGCCGGGCGGGCACCACCCGCTACGGTGGCTTACAGCACTCCGGCCCGGGTGGTGGAACGGCAGACACGGCCGCCTTAAAAGCGGCTGCCCCAAAAAGGCGTGCGGGTTCGAGACCCGCCCCGGGCACAGGCCCCTCCTCAGGTGGGCCCCTCCTCAGGTGGGCGTCCAGAGCCGGTCGACGGGCATGACGTGGATGCGATCCTCGTAGGTATACGAGCGCAGTCCGGTGCTCAAGGCCACTCCGGCGATGAATCTGTCACCAAGAGTGTCGCGTAACTTGCGGAGGCCTTTGAGGTCGTTGCCGCTGACGCGTTCGTTCGCCTTGACCTCAAAAGCGAGCACCCGGCCGTCGTCGAACTCGATGACGTAGTCGACCTCATCGCCGTCGTGGGTACGCCAGTGCCCGGTGGCGGCCCGCTCATCCAGCCATGAGACCTGCTTGCGGAGTTCACCGACGACGAAAGTCTCGAGTAGGTGGCCGAACTCCGACAGGGCCGTCGGATCGAGAGTGGCGAGCCTGGTGGGCGTGACCCGCATGAGCCGAGCGGCCACTCCGGAATCGACGACATGCACTTTCGGCGATGCCGCGGCTCGCACGCGCAGCGTCTTGCCCCAGGCCGGCAACCGGTCGATGAGGAAGAGGTCTTCGAGGAGGCGGACGTATTCCTCGATTGTTCTGCGTTCACCGGTCAGGCCCTGGGATGCGTTGGCCAGGTTCAGCACCTGCCCGGTGCGTCCCGCGAGGCGATCCAGCAGCTCGCGGAGCATCGCGCGTTGGCGGACCCGGACAAGCTCGATGGCATCCCGCTCCAGAGACTGGCGAATGTAGTCGTCGAACCACCGGTCCCTTGCCGTGCCGCTGCGGCGTAGTGCCAGAGGGAATCCTCCAGCGCAGAGCCGGTCCACATATTCCTTGCGAGTGGTTCCCGAGGTTGGCCGAGCCGCGACCATGGCCTCAGGGTCTGCTCGTAGCGTCGGCAGAAAGTTTTCGGTCTGACCGTTGATCTCACCCTGTGACAGCGGCCAGATGGTCATGGTGTGTAGCCGGCCGGTCAGCGCCTGGGCTGTCCGGGGCAGCGCGTCCTGCCGGGTCGACCCGGTGAGGACGGCTGTGCCGGCCAAGGTGCCTTCGCGATTGAGGCGGGCCTTCAGCGCGTCGAGGATCTGCGGGACGTGCTGATACTCGTCGATGCACAGTAGGCCCGGCGTCGCGACGGCGGTCTGCGGGTTGGCTGTCACGGCATCACGAGTGCCGAGATCGTCCAGATCCAGGACGGGCACCTGCCGGGCTTCGGCGATGGCGTTCAGCACCGTGGATTTGCCGACGGAGCGCGGGCCATGCAGGGCAATGACGGGCTCCACGTGCAGCAAGTCAACGAGCTGAGCGGAAACGCGTCGCATCGCGATCCCGGTGAGCGACTCCATCCCGCTTGCCTCCCACGCTTCAAGTACCAAAATTGGAGAACCCCAAACTACCAAAATTGGAGAACCCCAAGCTACTAAAATTGGAGCGGCCTCAACTACCGGATCTCGATAGCCTAGGATCGCGCAGCGTGAGCTTTGAGTTGCCTTCCGGCCTTCGTGCCGGGCTAGTGGCCGAGTCCGGGCGTGCTTCCGAGGACCGGATGTCGTCGTCCGTGGAGCGGCTGATCGAGGCCTATCGGTCGGGTAAGCCCGCGACCGCGCCGATTCTGGTTACCGGCACGGATGTGGCCGCGTATGCCGCGTACAGGATGCCTGCGACTTTTGCCGCTGTGCGGACGGCGCTGGAGCAGGTCGTCCGGGCGTACCCCACGTTTGAGCCGCGCACTCAGCTCGACGTCGGTGGCGGGACCGGTGCGGCCGCCTGGGCCGCGACCGATGCCTTTCCGGACCTGGCCGAAGTCACCGTGCTGGACCAGGTCAAAGAGGCCCTGGCGGTGGGTCGCCGGCTGCTTCCGCAGGCCGCCTGGCAGCAGTGGCAGGCCGAGACCGCGGGGGAGCTGCCCGCCGCGGACCTCGTCACCATCTCCTACGTGCTCGGCGAGCTCGGCGAGAAAGCGCGGGCCGAGCTGCTGGGCCGGGCTCTGCGGGCGGCTTCCGGTCTGCTGCTGGTGATCGAGCCGGGTACGCCCGCCGGGTACGCCCGCATCCTCGACGCCCGCCAGGCGATGCTCGACCACGGGCTGACCATCGTCGCGCCGTGCCCGCACCAGGGCGCGTGCCCGCTCACCGCCACGCCCGGCGACTGGTGCCATTTTTCGGCCCGGGTCAACCGCAGCGCCCTGCACCGCAGGTTGAAGAACGCCCAACTGGGACACGAGGACGAAAAGTTCTCCTTCGTCGCGGGCGCTGCCGCCCCGGTGCTCGAGCCGCCGGACGGGCGTGTTCTGCGCCACCCCCAGTTCCGCAAGGGCATGGTGACGATGCAGCTCTGCAATGCCGACGGCACTGTACGCCCGCAGGTCGTCTCGAAGAAGGCCGGCGATCTCTACCGCGTGGCGCGGGACGTCGAGTGGGGCGACGCCTGGTTTTCAGCCCCTTCACAGCTTCCGTAGCCTGAACCGCGTCGATAGTGCGCTTACCCTTGGTAAAAGCACGATCCACGGACGTGCCACAACATCAGGGAGGCTGTTCCAAGTGAAGACATCGAACCCGGTGCTCTCGCGCCTCGGCCAGGCGGCCGAGCGGGAACGCGGGGCCGGATACGGACCCTACGGGCCGCCCGCCCAGCCGGGTTACGGTCAGCCGTACGCATCGGCACCCGGCTATCCCGCCGCCCCGCCGTCCGTGCGACCCATGACCATCGACGACGTCGTGGTCAAGACCGTGACGCTGCTCGGCATCACCGGCGTCTCCGCCGTCGCGGCCTGGAACCTCATCCCCGACAGCCTCTCCGGCGTCGCCTGGATCGGTGCCGCGGTCGTCGGCCTGGTTCTCGGCTTCGTCATCTCGTTCATGCGCGTGGCCAACCCGGCGCTCGTCGTCGCGTATGCCGTGGTGGAAGGCGCCTTCGTCGGCCTGGTCAGCGAGGCCTTCAACAACTTCTACCAGGGCATCGTCCTGCAGGCGGTGATCGCCACCTTCGGCGTCTTCTTCCTGATGGCAGCGCTCTACCGCGCCCGGGTGATCCGCGCGACGCCCAAGTTCACCCGAGGGCTGATCGCGGTCATGGGCGGCCTCTTCGCCGTCATGCTGATCAACTTCGTGCTCTCCCTCTTCGGCGTTCACACCGGCCTGCGTGACAACGGCGCCCTGGGCATCATCTTCAGCCTGGTCTGCATCGTGGTCGCCTCGCTCAGCTTCATCCTGAACTTCGACGAGATCGAGCAGGCGGTCCGCATGGGCCTGCCCCAGCGCTATTCCTGGACGGCCGCGTTCGGCATCCTGGTCGGCCTGATCTGGCTCTACCTGGAGATCCTGCGCCTGCTCAGCTTCCTGCAGAGCGGCGACGACTGAGTCTGACGCCCCGGCCGCTACCCGGTCCGCTTCCTGCGGGCCGGGTAGGGTTCCGGCGTGAGTGCCGACGATTTCCAGGCCGCCGTCCAGCGACTCCTCACCCAGGTGGGCCACTGGGAGACCGGCCGCTGGGCGCACGCCGCCACCGCCACGCCCGGCACCCGTGGCGACCTCGTCCACACCCTCGTCCAGCGCCTGGCCGACCTCGGCGCCGACGCGGAACACCGCCCGCACCACCCGGTGCCCCGCGAGCACGACATGATCCTCCCCGACCAGCTCCGCGTGTTGTCCGACGATCTGCTCGCCGCGACCCCCTCGCCGGAATTGCTGACCGAGGCCACCACCGCGATCACATCGGTGCGCGCAGCCCTCTGAGCTTGACCTTCCCCCCAGGGCCCTCTTGAAGCTCTTGACCTTTCCCCAGGGGAAGGTCTCAGGGTCGTGATCATGACTGAACGAGCTCTGATCCTCGACATCGGTGGCGTCCTGGAGATCACCCCCGCGACCGGCTGGGGTGAACGCTGGGAGCACCGGCTCGGCCTTCCCGCCGGAGACCTGAACATCCGCTTCGCAGACCTGTGGCACGCGGGCAGCATCGGCACCGTCACCGAGGCGGACGTCTCCCGCCGGATCGGTGCGGAGCTCGGGATCGACCCCGGCCCGTTCATGGCGGACCTGTGGGAGCAGTACCTCGGCACCGGCAACGAGGAGCTCATCGCATATGTGCGGGGGCTGCGGGGGCGGTGCCGGCTGGGGATTCTCAGCAACAGCTTCGTGGGTGCGAGAGAGCGGGAGGACGCAGCGTACGGCTTCAGCTCGCTCGTCGAGGAAATTCTCTACTCGCACGAGATCGGCGTCGAGAAGCCCGACCCGGCTGCCTTCACCGCGGCATGCGAGCGGCTGGCGACGGCCCCGGCCGACTGCCTCTTCGTGGACGATCACGCACCCAACATCGAGGCCGCCCGCGCATCTGGCCTGCAGGCCGTTCTCTTCGAGGACAACGAGCTGACCATCGCCCGGATCAAGGAATTCCTCGCCGCCGCATAGAACGGCCCGCCACGTGACCGCCGGGCTTCGTTCGACGTGATCCCGCCGGGATTTGCGCGGCGGGATCCCGCCGGGCCTCGCGGCATTGTGAACCGCCGGGCCCGGCGCCCTCCTCGGCAGCCAGGCCCGGCGGAAGATTCCGGCTAGCTGAGGCGCTCGAGGACCATGGCCATGCCCTGGCCGCCGCCGACGCACATGGTCTCGAGACCGATGGACTTGTCGCGCCAGTCCAGGGCGTTGAGCAGGGTGCCGGTGATGCGGGCGCCGGTCATGCCGAAGGGGTGGCCCACGGCGATCGCGCCGCCGTTGACGTTCAGCTTGTCGATCGGGATGCCGAGCTCGCGGTAGGAGGGGATCACCTGGGCGGCGAACGCCTCGTTGATCTCCACCAGGTCGACGTCGTCGATGGTCATGCCGGCGCGGGCGAGCGCCTGGCGGGAGGCCTCCACCGGCCCGAGGCCCATGATCTCGGGCGAGAGCGCGGTGACGCCGGTCGAGACGATCCGGGCCAGCGGCGTGATCCCCAGCTCGCGAGCCTTGGTGTCACTCATGATCACCACTGCGGCGGCGCCGTCGTTGAGCGGGCAGCAGTTGCCCGCGGTGACCCGGCCGTCGGGGCGGAACACGGGCTTGAGACCGGAAACCGCCTCGATGGTCACGCCGGCCCGGGGACCGTCGTCGGCGGAGACCACAGTGCCGTCCGGCAGGGTCACCGGCGTGATCTCCCGCTGCCAGAAGCCGTCAGCGATCGCCTTCTCGGCGAGGTTCTGGCTGCGAACCCCGAACTCGTCCATGTCCTCGCGGCTGACATTCTTGATCTGCGCCAGGTTCTCCGCGGTCTGCCCCATCGCGACGTAGACGTCGGGCAGCGCCCCGTCCTGCCGCGGGTCGTGCCAGGTCCTGCCGCCCTGCGCATACTCGGCGGTGCGCGCGTTGGCTGCGGCGAACTCCGGGTTGCCCCAGCTGCCCCCGACCAGCTCCTGCGCGGCCGACGGCAGCCCGTCGGAGCTGCCCCGGGCAAACCGGGAAACGGTCTCGACCCCGGCCGAGACGAAGATGTCGCCCTCGCCGGCCTTGATCGCGTGGAACGCCATCCGGGTCGTCTGCAGCGAGGACGAGCAGTAACGCGTCACGGTCGCGCCGGGCAGCCCGTCGAGCCCGAGCTTCACCGCCACCACGCGGCCCATGTTGAAGCCCTGCTCCCCACCGGGAAGCCCGCACCCGAGATAGAGATCCTCGATCAGGGTCCGGTCGAGCTGCGGCACCTTGTTGAGCGCGGCATCGACAATCGTGGCTGCGAGATCATCGGGACGAAGCTCCCGCAGCGAGCCCTTGTGGGCACGCCCGATCGGGGAGCGGGCAGTGGCAACAATGACAGCTTCCGGCATGAGCCCACGTTAACGCGCCGGTAACTTAGCGGGGAAGCACCACTTCGTCACACCCAAATGTCGGATTTTTCGCTGACCCTCCACGCGCCGCCCGCACGGAGGGGTTACTCCTGGATGGAGCGGCGGCCGGCGGCCTGGGCCGCGTCGAAGACCGCCGGGTAGAGGGCGTGGGCCCAGACCCGGTAGCCGTCCGCTGAGGGGTGGAAGCCGTCATAGCAGAGGGTGCCCGCGTCGGCGCGGAAGACCGCTCCGGTTTCCTCGGCGAGGTCGACCACCGTGCCGCCGGCGCCCTCCACGGCGATGATCTGGGCCTTCGACATGCGGCGGCCGAGCCAGCCCGTCACCTGGCGCAGGGGCTGGGCCATCGAGCGGGATGCGCCCAGGTCGGGGCAGGTGCCGACGACCACCTGGACGCCCGCGTCGCGGAGGCGGCGGACGGCGATGCCGAGGTGGTCCGCGGAGTCTTCGGGGCTGCGCAGGCCCGTGGCGTCGTTGGCGCCGATCAGGACCACGGCGACGTCGGGGCGGTCGCCGAGGAGGGCGCGGGCGACCTGGGTTGCCAGGTCGCTGGAGCGGGAGCCGGCTACGCCGACGCTGGAGAGCAGGACGTGCCGGGGGCCGGTTTCCGGGGTTCCTTCGGCGAGGAGGCGGGCGAGCTGGCCGCCGACCGTTTCGGAGAGCCATTCCACGCCGACGCCGATCGCTGCCGAGTCGCCGAGCAGGACCAGGCGCAGGGTGGGGGCGCCGGAGGGACCCATCGAGGTACGCAGGGCAAGGCCCATGGTCGGCTTGGCGTAGCGGCGGCTCCGGGCGGCGATCACCTCGCCCACCAGCAGGGCGGCACCGCCCACCGCCGAGGCGAACAGGGTCGTGGCCGCGGTTCTGCCAACTCGTCCCGTCAGACCCGTCATGTCGCCTCCTGCCGTCGGTGCCGGCCTGGCCGACAACCACGCCGAATCCAAGGACCGGTCGCACGCCCCGGCCACGTTCCCGAAGACCGGTCCAACTCCCCGGCCGTGTCCAGCTGACCGGGCGAAAGGCCCCGGTCCGACCGGGCGAAAGGCCCCGGCCTGGCCGGGCAAAGGCCCCGGCAGTGTCCCGCTGGCCGGGGAAAATGCCCCGGCAGTGTCCCGCTGGCCGGGCAAAAGGCCCCGGCCGTGTCCCGCGGCCGGTCAGAGAGCTCCGGCCTGGCCGGTCAAAATACACCGGCGTTGTGCAAAATGGCCGGGTGATGGGTCCGGCCGTTGTCGGAGCCGAGAGACCGGGTGGGTCAATCGGTTGTCTGATGATCCTCCGGTGTCCAGCCTACGGCCCCGGAGGCGGACCGGCCCGACCCACGGGTAACACGAGTACCCCGGCGGCTGGCGAGATGTGCCCGGGTGTCGGGGGTTGGTTCCGATGATGCGGGGGCCGGGCCGGGTGTGGGGGATCCGGTCGATGAAGAGTCGGTGAAGGGTGTCCGGTGGCCGAACCAGAGGCGGGGTTCGCCGAACCAGGGGTGGCGGCGCAGCTGGGCCCAGCGCCCGGCCGGGCCGTGCTCGCGACCGTTGACCTGCACGGCGCTGACCTCGGTGCCGGCGGTGCGGACGGCTTCCTGGGCGGCTTCGGGCAGGGAACGGACGGTTTCGGTGCCGGGGGCCGGAGTGCGGTCGTCCTCACCGAGAACTGCCATCAGCGTGGGCATGATGACGGCTGCCGCACGGGCGTAGCCCTCGACGGAGGGGTGGAAGTGGTCGGAGCCGAACATGCGGACCGGGTCGGCGACGAAGGCGGGGGCGAGCAGGTCGACCAGGGAGACCGCCCAACCGCCGGCCTCGACCACGGCGACGGTCTGGTCGGCCGCGAGCTGACGGCTCCAGGAGCGGGCCAGCCAGCGCAGCGGAGGCTTGATCGGCTGGACGGCTCCCATGTCGGGGCACGTGCCGACGACGACCTTGCAGCCGGTGGCGCGCAGGCGGCGGACCGCGTCGCCCAGGTGGCGGACGGCGGCGGCGCGTGCCGACACGTGGGTGACGTCGTTGCCGCCGATGATGATGACCGCGACTTCGGGCTCGTATTCGAGGGCGGCGTCGACCTGGTGGGTGAGGGCCGCGGAGACGGCGCCGACCACGGCGAGCCGGTGCAGGCGGACCGGGCGGCGCAGGCGCCGGGAGACACCGGTGGCCAGCAGGGCGCCGGGGGTCTCGCGGGGGCGGTGCACGCCGTAGCCTGCCGCGGACGAGTCGCCGAGGATGACCATGCTCAGCGCCCTGCCGGGAAATTTCGGCCCGTAGAGTCCGTCGCCGCGGGGTGGGGGCGCTTCGGCCATGGGAATGATGCGTCGTGCGCCTGCCGCCTGTCGTAGCAGCACGCCCGCCGAGAGCAGGGTGATTCCGGCTGCGGCGCCGGTGACCCCGCCCGCGACCTGACCGGCGAGTCTGATCCTCCGCCGATCCTCCGCTGTCAAAGTGCGCATCTTCTGCAACTCTCACCCTCCCTCGCCGCTTGCGACCCGGCTCCAGGGGGTACCTGGAGTCTTCAAACGTAACGCGACAGTGCGACAGAAATATGACCCGCAGCCGAACGCGCGGATGTAGCGCGCGCCCGTCATGCTGGAAGCAGCGAAAGGGGACAACATGGCTAGAACGTTGCGTCGGACCGCTGCGTTCACCGCGCTCGCCAAGCAGTTGATGTCGGGCGCGAGGGGTGGTCCCTCGCTGAGCACCCGGCTGGCTGCGGTGCCGCGGATGATCAAGGCTACGGCCCGCCGGGAGTACGACGGCGGGATGCGGGTGGCGATGATGGCCGCTGCCACGGCGTACGTCATCTCGCCCCTGGATTTTGTGCCCGAGGCCTTCCTGTTCGTCGTCGGGCTCGCCGACGACGCCGTCATGATCACGTGGCTCGCGGGCAGTGTGCTCAGTGAGACCGAGCGCTTCCTGGAGTGGGAGAAGCATCGAGATGCGGTCCTACCCGGGACAGTGCGTCCCTGACCCGTAGGCTGACCTGACCATAGGTCGGCACGGAGAAGGGCACACTGACGTGCGGTATTACGACAACGTCGTCGAGATCATCGGGGACACCCCCCTCGTCCGGCTGCGTAGCGTCACCGAGGGCATCGCGGCGACGGTTCTGGCCAAGGTGGAGTATTTCAATCCGGGCGGGTCGGTGAAGGACCGGATCGCCCTGCGGATGGTGGAGGACGCCGAGAAGGCGGGCCTGCTCAAGCCGGGTGGGACGATCGTCGAGCCCACCAGCGGCAACACCGGTGTGGGGCTCGCCCTGGTGGCTCAGCTGCGCGGCTATCGCTGCGTCTTCGTCTGTCCCGACAAGGTCAGCGAGGACAAGCAGAACGTGCTCCGGGCGTACGGTGCGGAGGTTGTTGTCTGTCCGACCGCAGTTGCCCCTGAGGACCCGCGGTCGTACTACAACGTCTCCGACCGGCTGACCCGCGAGATTCCGGGCGCCTGGAAGCCCGACCAGTACAGCAACCCGGCGAACCCGCGCTCGCACTACGAGGAGACCGGCCCCGAGATCTGGAAGCAGACCGAGGGCCGGATCACCCACTTCGTCGCGGGCATGGGCACGGGCGGCACGATCAGCGGTGTCGGGAAATACCTCAAGGAGCAGGGCACGGTCAAGGTCATCGGCGCGGACCCGGAGGGTTCCGTCTACTCCGGGGGCACCGGCCGGCCGTACCTCGTCGAGGGTGTCGGTGAGGACTTCTGGCCGACCACCTATGACCGGGACATCAGCGACGGCGTCATCGAGGTGTCCGACTCGGACTCGTTCGAGATGACCCGCCGCCTGGCCCGCGAGGAGGGCCTGCTGGTCGGCGGCAGCTGCGGCATGGCCGTGGTCGCGGCGCTCGAGGTCGCCCGCAAGGCCGGCCCCGACGACGTGATCGTGGTGCTGCTCCCGGACGGTGGCCGCGGCTATCTTTCCAAGATCTTCAACGACAGCTGGATGGCACGGTACGGCTTCCTGTCGGCCACCGACGGCACGCCCACGGTGTCGGCGGCCCTGGCCTCGAAGAGCGGCTCGATGCCCCCTCTCGTGCACGTCCACCCGACCGAGACGGTGCGCGACGCGATCGACTACATGCGCGAGTACGGCGTCAGCCAGCTCCCCGTCCTCAAGGCGGAGCCCCCGGTCGTGACGGGTGAGGTGGCCGGCTCCATCGCGGAGAAGGCGCTGCTGGACGCCCTGTTCACGGGTCAGGCCCATCTGCACGACACGATCGAGCGCCACATGGGCGAGCCGCTCCCGATGATCGGCGGCGGTCAGCCGGTCGGCGAGGCGGTGGCCCTGCTGGAGAAGTCGGACGCGGCGATGGTCCTGGTCGACGGCAAGCCCGCCGGCGTCCTCACCCGCCAGGATCTCCTGGCCCACCTCAGCTGAAGGCACGGTGATCGGCAGATCGTTGCCGATCACCGTGGCAGCCATCGGTCGTCACTGATAGTTGCCGAGGTCGCACACTCAGTCCGATCGGTGCGGGGTTGCCGGGCGTTGTATTGGTAGGAACGCCAGCGACGCATCGGGGAGGTTTGAGGAGAAATGGTCATCGTCGACCAGTCCGCGCCGGCCGGTGTTGTGGACCGCCTGCTCTGGCAGGACGCCCAGCGGATGCTCGGGCGGCACTCGGAGGCCGGGCATGACGGCAACTGTGTCTGGTGTGGATGGCGCTGGCCCTGCGCGCCACGCCGGATAGCCGAGCGTGCCGACCTGGCCTCCCGGCGCCCGTGGCGCGAGGCCTGGACGGTCCGCCATGACCTCAACAGCATGCGCGACCTGCCCAACATGCAGGACGACAAACGCAGACGCCGGACCTGACGACGGGCGTCGTCCACGTGGCTCGACCGTCCCCCGGCAAGAGCCTCCGGATCGACGCCTACCCGCGGTGATGCCGTGCGTAGCCCCGCCAGCGCGCCGGTGTCCCGCACCCCGGACCCGCCCAGAACCGACCGACCGGCACGCCTCCGCCGGTCGGCGCCTCCGGCCAGGCGCAGCAACCGGTTCGGGCGGGCGCGGTAGGCGGGAGTGCGTGACCACAGGTTCCCCCGCATTCACTCGGTCACGCACTTCCGCCCTACTACTTCAGTTTCTCCCGGACAACCGAGGCGTCCTTGAGGTCCACCTCGTCGAGGATGGTCAGCGCCTGCCGCCAGCTGTCCCGCGCCGCGTCGGTCTGGCCCGCCGCCGCATACGTGTCCCCGAGCCGGTGCAACGTGGTCCCCTGCTGGTACCGATCGCCCAGCTCAACGCTCATCTCGTGCACCCGGCGGTGCTCGGCGATCGCGGCGGCGTGACGACCCGAATGCTGCAGGGCGTACGCGAGACTGTCCCGGGCGTACGTCTCCCCGAACTTGTCGTCCTGCGCGGCGAAAAGCTCGACCCCGCGGACGCAGTTGGCGATCGCCGCCTCGAAGTCACCGGCGAGCGCCTGAGCCCAGCCCAGGTTGTTGTACGCCCCGGCGAGCTGACCCGTGAGCCCCGCCCGCGTCACGAGTTCGAGCTTGCGCTGGGCGAGCTCCAGGGCGACGTCGTACCGACCCTCGCGCTCCTCGATCCAGGCGAGCTGACCGAAGCAGCGCCCCTGCGCGTCGAGGTCGCCGAGCTGTTCGTAGATCGCCAGCGCCGGTAGCAGGCTCTCCCGCGCGTCGTCGTAGCGCCGCAGCCGGACACACGCGTTGGCCATGTCGCGCAAACTGCGTGCCTGTGCGGGCAGGTCGCCTGCCTGCTGGGCCGCGGCGAGCCCGGTGCGGTGGACGGCGTACCACTCGTTCCAATGACCGCTGCGGCTCAGATAGGTGCTCAACGTCCAGGCCAGGTCCGAGGAGCGCCGGTGCTCGCCGGTCTCCGCCGCGAGCCGGACAGCCTCGATGGCGGCCTGGTATTCCGTGGCGAACCACGCCATCGCGGCCGTGTCCGTGGCGAACTGCTCCGGGCGGGATGCGTCGGCGGGCGTGCCCAGCTCGATCGGGGGCCGGGCCGGGTAGATCATCCGGTCGGCAGCGGCCGCGCTGTGCAGGTAGTGGTCGAGCAGGCGGTGCCAGGCCGCGGTCCGGTCGGGCTCGGTGTCGATCTCGCGGGCCAGTTCCCCGGCGTACGCATGCAGCAGATCGTGTGTCGTGTAGTGCTCGTCCCCGACGCGGGAAACCAGCTGCGCGTCCACCAATTCGTCCAGCTGCCCAGCGTGAAGTGCGGCCACCGCCGCCGTGGAGATCGCGCCGCCGATCCGCAGGTGCAACAGCCGGAACAGCCGCGCCGCATCCGGGCTGAGCGTGCGGTACGACAACGCGAACACGCCCCGCACATCCGTGGCCCGATCGCTCATGGTGAACGCGTCCAGCGTCCCCCGGGCCGCGCGCAGCCGATCCACGTACGAAGCCAGCGAGGTGCTGCTCGCCGCGCGGGCCGCCGCGACGGCGAGGGCGAGCGGCAGCCGGCTGCACTCCTCGATAAGTGCGCTGACCGCCGACGGTTCCTCGTCGAGCCGGTCCGCACCGATCCGCTGGGCGAGCAGGACACGGGCCTCGGCCGGGTCGAGCAGCCGCAACGCCAGCTGCGCGGCGCCCTCGCTCACCACCAGCCCGGCGAGCGGGTCGCGGCTGGTCACCACGGCGAGGCTGCCGGGTGCGCCGGGCAGCAGGTCGCGCACCTGGTCGGCGTCGTGGGCGTCGTCGAGCAGGATCAACATCCGCCGCCCGGCCAGCAGGCTGCGATAGAGCCCGATCCGGGCCTGGTGCGTGGCGGGGATGTCCTCGGGCGGGACCTCGAGCGCGTCGAGAAATCCGAGAAGCGCCTCCTCGGCGGGCAGCGGCTGACCGCGCGTGGAGAAGCCCCGGAGTCCTACGTAGAGCTGGCCGTCGGGGAAGCGGCTCGCGACCCGGCGGGCCCAGTGCACGGCGAGCGCGGACTTGCCCACCCCCGCGGTGCCCGTGATGACCACACAGGACCGGGCACCCAGCAGGGCGTCCAGCTCGTCGAGCTGCCGGGTGCGGCCGGCGAAGGGCAGGTCGGCGGGCAGCTGGGCGGGCGCGGGCCGGCGGTTTCCCGACACGGTGACCGGCCCGTTGAGGACGGCCCGGAAAACCCGCTGCACGGCCACCCCGGGATCGAGGCCTAGCTCGGCGGCGAGTCGCTTGCGCAGATTCTGGTACGCGTCGACAGCCTCCGACCGCCGCCCCGCCCCGGTCAGCGCGAGCATGAGCAACTCGACGAACCGTTCCCGGAACGGGTGCTGGTCGACCAGCACCGTGAGCTCGTCCACGACCTCCGTGGGCCGGCCGAGATCGAGCTCCCAGCCGAACCGGGTCTCCAACGCCCGCAGGTGTCGTTCTTCGAGGTTCTGTGCGGCGGCCCGCAGGTACGCCGTGTCGAGCCCGCTCAGCGCCGGCCCGTGCCACAACTCCAGGGCGGCGGCCAGCTCGGCGCTCGCGTCGGCGATCCGCCCGGCGGCGCCCAGCTCCTCGGCACGCGCCACACCCGCGTCGAACGCGGCCAGGTCGAACGGGATGGCGTCGAGCCGCAGCAGATATCCGGGGGAGCGGCGCAGGATCACCTCGTCGCCGAGCCCGCCCTCGCGCAGCCTGTTGCGCAGCGTCGAGACCCTGTTCTGCACCTGGATCCGCGCGCCGGCCGGCGGCTGGTCGTCCCACACGGCGTCGATGAGCTGCTCGACCGAGACCACCCGCCCGGCGTTCAGCAGCAGGCAGGCCAGCAGGCTCCGGGCCCGTTCACCACCGAACGCGATGGCCGACTCCGGCCCCCGCGCCTCGACGGGTCCGAGCACCCAGAACCCTCGTCCGCGCCGGCCCCCGTCTCTGATCATGATCAGCGAAACCTATCTCTCCGTGGCGCCCTATGAAAAATCTATGGCGCCACCGGATTAGCTTCCTCGCCGGGTGATCGGCCGGTGCGTGTGCGTTGCTCGCCCCTCGAGGCGACGCGACAATCGGGGGGTACCGGCCGGTCCCCGCCCCAGGCCGGACCGGTCCGTAGGCCCCCCTCAGGCCGGTCCGGCCCCGGGCCCCACACCTCGCGAATAACGCATCTGCAGCACCGGCTCGGCGCCGATCGGCTCCACGCGGGTGGTGCCGTCCGCTGCCCACCCACCCTTTTCGTAAAAGGCGCGGGCCCGTGCGTTGCCTTCCAGGACCCAGAGCACAGCCCGATATCCGTACGCCGTGAGCGCACCCAGCGCGTCCACCATCAACGCCCGCCCGACCCCTTTCCCCACGAAGTCGGGGTCGGCGTGGATAGCGCCCAGTTCACCGGTCCCGTCCTGCTCGCTGGGACCGAGATAGGTGAAACCGGCGAGCCGCCCGTCGGCGATCGCGACGGTCATCCGGTGGTTGTCGGCCTCCCATTTCCACCGCTCGCTCCACCATTCACCGAGCGCGGCCGGCGAGCCGAAGGTCAGCGCTTCGGGAGTGAGGATGTCCGCGTAGGCCGAGGCCCGTGACCGGTAGTGCAGGTCGCCGATGCCCAGCAGATCGTCGTCAGTTACGGGACGCAGAAGCAGGCTCATGGGACAAACTTAGACGCGGGGGGACTTTCACCCGCATCAAGTCTTCCGCGAGCACGATGTCGCCGTCGAACTCCGCGCGCGCTTCGTCGAGGAAACGCGTGCTGTCTGCGTACCGTTGGGAGAAGTGGGTCAGCACCAGCGTGCGCGCCCCCGACTGCCGGGCCACCGACGCGGCCTGGCCTGCCGTCAGATGGCCGACCTCAGCGGCCATCGCGGCGTCCTGCGCCAGGAACGTCGACTCGATCACGAGCAGGTCGGCGCCCTCGGCCAGCGCGAAAACGCTGTCGCACAGCCCGGTGTCCATGATGAACGCGAACTTCTGGCCCGGGCGGGGCACGCTCACGTCGTCGAGGGAGACCCGGCCGGATCGCCCGGTCCGCTGCAGCTCACCCACGGCGGGACCGCTGATTCCGTACGCCGAGAGCAGCGCCGCCACCATGCGCCGTCCGTCGGGCTCGACCAGTCGGTAGCCGTACGTCTCGATGGAATGCCGCAGTGGCAGCGCCGTGAGCGCGCCCGCGGAGGTCTCGACCCGGAAACCCGGCCCGACTGGCTCGGGCCGCAGATCGGCGACGTCGTAGAAGCTGGTGGCGTGCCACAACCGGTCGAGGTATTGACGCCCGCCGGCCGGGAAATGCACGCGGACGGGGTGCGGCACCTTGTCCAGGGAGATGCGCTGGATGATGCCGGGCAGCCCGAGTGAATGGTCGCCGTGGAAATGCGTGATGCAGATGCGGGTGAGCGGGGTAACGGCGAGCCCGGCCATCAGCATCTGGCGCTGGGTGCCCTCACCCGGGTCGAAGAGGATCACCTCGTCGTCCCAGCGCAGCTGATAGCCGTTGTGGTTGCGGTGCCGGGTGGGCACCTGACTGGCCGTGCCCAGAATGGTCAGCTCGCGCATTTTCTGTCCCGAAATTAAGGCGACCCCCGGGGACTTCCACACGCTCTCACGAGCGGGTGGTCCGGTCGGACAAGGCCGGATCCCCGGGGGTCGGGTGGCTGCCTGGTGCTCGCCGAACCGCTGCCACACGGTCTCGACGTACTACACGAACTTTCGAAGCTGTCGAGGACAGCGGCTAGCGGACAGCCACCTCACGAGTCCCGATGCTATGCAACTTCGGACCACCTCCCTTCACGTGTACGGCTACGTTAACCACGCGAGGGGCTCGGCGACAACGCTTTTAAGGTCACTACAACCGAGGGAATACGCGCGGGGACATCTCGGTGCCCTCCACGGCCAGCGATGCGGGGCCCACGATCTGCGGGTCGGGGGTGCGGACGATGTCCGTGTCCTTGCCGGTGTAGTCGAAGCGGTCGAGCACGTAGCGCATGGCCTCGATCCGGGCCCGCTTCTTGTCGTTGCTCTTCACGACGGTCCACGGCGCGTCGGCGGTGTCCGTGTAGAAGAACATCGCCTCCTTGGCCTCGGTGTAGTCGCCCCACTTGTCCAGCGACTCGAGATCCATCTTCGAGAGCTTCCACTGCCGGACCGGGTCGACCTGCCGGATCGCGAACCGGGTGCGCTGCTCACCCTGGGAGACCGAGAACCAGAACTTGACCAGGTGTACGCCGGAACGCACCAGCATTCGTTCCAGGTCGGGGGCCTGCCGCATGAACTCGAGATACTCGGCGCGGGTGCAGAACCCCATCACCCGCTCGACGCCGGCCCGGTTGTACCAGGACCGGTCGAAGAGCACGATCTCGCCGGCGGCGGGCAGGTGCTGGATGTAGCGCTGGAAGTACCACTCGGTGCTCTCGCGCTCGTTCGGCTTCTCCAGCGCCACCACGGACGAGCCCCTCGGATTGAGGTGCTCCATGAAGCGCTTGATGGTGCCGCCCTTGCCCGCGGCGTCGCGGCCCTCGAAGAGGATCACCATCCGCTCGCCGGTGGTCTTGCACCAGTTCTGCAGCTTGAGCAGCTCGATCTGCAGTAGCCGCTTGTCATGGTCGTACTGCATCCGTGGCATGCGCTCGTCGTACGGGTAGTCCTCGCGCCAGGTGTCCACGGCGCTGCCGTCCGCATTGATCAGCACCGGGTCGTCGTCATCGTTGTCGGAGACCCGGTAGCCGCCGAGCTCGGCGATCGGCCCCGAGTAGGGCGGGGTGGTCAACTCATCGTCGAACTGGTGCTCCTCGGCCTGCATGAACAAGGTTCTTACCCAGTCGCCGCGACACCCCAACTCGCTAGAGGTGACTGAAACATGGACGCAGGGTTAACGATCAACTGAGCCAGGAGCGAAGGCTCCCCTTCCTGGACTTCTCGGTCACCTCGGGCAACCCGCGCCGGGTCTCCTCGCCGACCTGCTCCTGACGGGCGAAGAGGATGCCGTAGTCGAACGCGTTAGGCCGCTCCCACGCCGCGTCCTGCAGCACCTCCCGGGCGACCACCGAGTCCTGGTGCGCGCCGAGCACGTCCTGCAGCTCGGTCAGACCTTTCACCAGCCGCTTGCCGGGCTTCCCCGCGTCACCGGCGAAGACCTCCACGGCGTACCGGGCCTGCTTGTACTTCTTGCGGGCCTCGTGCAGCTCGCCGTCGTCCGCCTGGGCCTCGTCGAGCAGCTGATCGGCCTTGCGCAGCGCCTTACCGGCCCGCCCCAGGGCCCCCGCGTCCTCGGTTCCCTTCGCCACCGCGTCGTCGACCAGGTCGTCGATCGCGTCCAGCAGCGCCAGGTAGCGGTCCGAGTCGAGATCGGTGTGGAGCTGCTGCTTGCCCTGCTCGACGGCGATGGCGAACCTGTCCCGCAGCTCCTGGGCGACCGTCGGGAACGGCTCCGCGGCACTGCCCAGCTTCTGCGAGAGCACCTGAGCGTCCCGGACGGCCCCGAGGCTGTCGGCGAGCCACTTCAGCTCGTCCTTCAGCGACGCCGCCCGCTCCTGCTCAAATGATCCCTTGAACGTCTTCAGGGTGCTCCGCAGCCGCCGCGTGGCGACCCGCATCTTGTGCACGGCCTCGGGGTCCACCGCGCGCACCGCGGCGTCCTGCTCAGCGATGGTGTCGCGCTGCTCCCTCGCGTACCTGAGGACGGGGTTGAGCTTCTTGGGTTTGCGGTTGAGCTTCCTGAGCCGGTCGTCGAGCGCCCGGGCGAGCTTCGACGGCCCGGCAGCCGGAGTCGCCCCCGCGGCCCGCAGCAACTCCTCGACGGCATCGAGCAGCTCGGGGCTCCCGTCGACCAGCTCGACCTCGAGCTCCTGCCAGCGCTGCTCACCCGCGTCGGTCTCGGCACCGACCTCGTCCTGCGCGACCAGAGCCAGCGTGCGGCCCTCGCCGTCGCGCAACGGCGTCTCGATCCGGTGCGTGCGAAGCCGGGCCACAGGCTTCAATTCCCGGGTACGCACAATCGCGCGCACAATCCCGGTCAGCTCGGCGGGCACGACGTCCTCGTCGTCCAGCGGCACCTGATGCTCGCGACGACTCGACCCGGTCCCCGGCGTCTTCAGATGCCACCCCGCATCGTTGCCACCGGTCCGTCTGCGCAGCGTGTGCTTGTTACGGGCGAGCCGGAGATCCTCGGTGTCGAAGTAGGTGGCGTCCAGCTCGTGGACCTCCGCCTCGCCGAGACCGGCCACCGCGCCCGTGAGATCGGGCAAAGTGAAACCGGCGGGAACGTCATACTTACGTTCGGTCTCCGTCGCCGTCTGCATAGGGACAGTCTTACCGATCTCGACGGGATTTACTCCAGCGTCTCAGCCAACGCACAGCCCCGCCCGTCATATTGGATCGCGTGAACGAACCCGAACGCCGCAAGGTGTCCCTCGCCGGGCTCGGCCTGCTCAGCGCCGGCGCCGTCCTCGGCCTCACCCTCTCCGCCCCGGGCCCCGTCCAGGACGACTCCGCGGCCCGCCCGCCGGCCAGCTCTGCCCCCGCAGACCCGGCCGCCACGGACCCGCCGCCGACTCCCAGCTGATCCCGTGCTGTGCTTCAGCGTTTTCTCAGCCTGATCTTGCACACTGGACAACAGGCACCCGAAGCCCCGGTTCCCGTCCCCCGTGCGGGCGCCGGACTTCGCAGCCGACGAGAAGCGCCGCCAAGACCGCCGCCCCGGTCGAAGCGGCGCTTTTCTCTACGCTAGATCCGCGTGCCATAACGCGTATGCAAATAATGGGCCCGCGAGTATTCAGCCGCAGCCGCCCCGTAATACATGGTCGCCAGCGACACATGAAAACTGTTGTCACTCAAAGCATTCCGAGCATTCACCGTCTCGGCCCACCGAATCTCAGCATCGGTCTGACTGATCCCCCTCAGCGCACACTGCTGCAAGGTAAGCGCCTTCCCCACCCGCCACTTCTCCAGAGCACCCTCAGCCTGTCGCATCATCGACCTGGCCTGCTCAATCAGCGCCTCCGCCAAAATCCAAGCAGCATGCTCCTCCGCACTGTGAAACCTGGGCATCAATCCCCACCTCCGACCGATCCAACCTCCCGAAACGCCCTGTCTCCCAGTGTGTGATCGCGCTTCGTCAGGTGTCGATCTTTTCCACCCACAAGGATTACCCGCCCGCTGCGAGCAACTCGCCCCGCCATTCAGCAAACCGTTCCCGCATCACGCCGACGGCGACTTGCTCCACCCCGTAAGCGGCGAACGCGGCATCGCTGATCTGCTGCAGGGCGCCGAGCGCCGCGGCGAACATCTGCCGGTCAAACCCGGAGTCGGCTGCCTCAGCCAGCCGCAACAAGTCGTCTCTGGTGTGCTTCCCGCTCAGCAGGACCGCTTCGATGTCGAGAAAATCGCGGGGAAGGGCACGGCCATAGAGGGCCGCCATCTTGTTGCCGACAGCATCATCGGGGTGCAACACCGGCCCGATATCCAGCGAAACGGGGGCATGCGCACGCCAGTCAGCGGCCAACTCCATCTTTTGCGGGGCTGCTTCAGGCTCGTCGTCCCGCGTCACGAGAAGACGGGCGAAGGTTTACGCTTGTGCGCCGACAGTCACCGTAAAGCCGTTCGCGATCAGAGCTTGGATGACCAGGTCGGCCATTGCCGGGAAGTTCGCCCGCCGTTACCAATCCGTGAACAGGTCGACGTCACCACTCGGGCGGTCACCCATGCCGTGCATCCGAACTGCATAACCGCCGGCGAGCGCGAGCCCATGCTCCCCGCCCGCGGCCTCGAGAGCGATCGCGGCCAAGCGCCGATGCCTGGGATCCATGCCCTGGACCCTACGCGGCTGCCGAACTCGTTCCCGTCGGCCTCAGCTCGGGGAAACGCCGTTCCCAGGTGCCGCGCAGGTCTGCCGGGAGCCACAACATCGGCCATAGCCGGACCAATGTCCCCCGATCGAGGTATTCATGCAGGTCATCCGGCTTGGTGGCCTCGATGAGCACCGTCCGGTAATAATCGATGAGCCGCGCATCGTCGTCCAGGTCATAGCTCGCAGACCCGGACCAATCGAGATGCGCCGGCAACACCACGATGCCGCCGAAGGGGCCTCGCAGTGCCGGCAGGCTCGCAGCGATCACCACTGGCTTCGCGTAACGGCGCACCCTGTTCCCTCCGGCCTCGATGCATTCAAGCTACGGCATTGGAGTGCCGAGAGCTTTGAGGATCTCGGTCCGACCAGCCTTGATCCTTTTCCTGGAGCAAACCGGTCATCGCGGCAAGGCCACCGAGCCGCAGCTCAGTGGCCTGCTGTGCCGTCCTGTGCCCGATTGTCAGGCGGTCTTGGCGACGCCGATGGGGCAGGTCATGCCGTTGGGGCCGTGGTTGCAGTAGCCGCCGGGGTTCTTGTCGAGGTACTGCTGGTGGTAGTTCTCGGCGTAGTAGTACGCGCCGAGCGGCTTGATCTCCGTCGTGATCGCGCCGTGGCCGGCGGTCTTCACGATCGGCTGGAAGGCCTCCAGGCTGTCCTGGGCGGTCTTGGCCTGTGCAGGCGTCGTGGTGTAGATCGCCGAGCGGTACTGCGTGCCCTTGTCGTTGCCCTGGCGCATGCCCTGGGTGGGGTTGTGGTTCTCCCAGAAGGCCTTGAGGAGGGTTTCGTAGGTGACCTTGGCGGGGTCGTAGACGACCTGGACGACCTCGGTGTGGCCGGTGGAGCCGGAGCAGGTCTCCTCGTAGGTCGGGTTCTCGGTGAAGCCGCCCGCATACCCGGCCGAGGTCGAGTAGACGCCGGGGATCTCCCAGAAGATGCGCTCGGCGCCCCAGAAGCAGCCCATGCCGAACACAGCCGTCTCGAGGCCGGCCGGCCAGGGGCCCTTCAGGGGGGTTCCGAGCACCGTGTGCGTGTCGGCCACCGGGATCTCGATCAAGCGTCCCGGGAGGGCCTTGTCGGGGGTGGGCAGCTCGAGCTTCTTGTACCGCAGGAACACGGTGACTCCCTTCATCCGCTCGGTGTAACAACAACCCCCTCGGGATCCTTACCAAGCGCCGAGCCGATGCGAGCCGCATAGGAATGGGCCTCCTCGTCGGAGGCGTATTTGGTGCGCGGCCAGAAGAAACCACGTAGTCCGTCACCCTTTGTCCGGGGGACGACGTGGACGTGCAGGTGTGGCTGCGACTGCGACACGACGTTGTTGTTCGCCACGAACGTGCCCTGTGCGCCCAGGGCCTGGGGCACCGCCCCGGCGACGCGCTGCACGAGGGTGAAGAAGCCGGGCAGGAGATCCGCGGGCAGGTCGGTGAGTTGCGACACGTGGGGGCGGGGGACGAGGAGGACGTGACCCTTGAACACCGGGCGTACGTCGAGAAAGCCGACCCCGTCCGGGGTGTCCACGACCTTGAAGGCGGGAACGGTGCCCGCCACGATCCCACAGAAGAGGCAAGCGGCCATCCGCGCAGACTAGCCTTGCCCCTCATGACGGGTAATGAGTACGGCTTCGACACTCTGGCCATCCACGCGGGGCAGGAACCGGACCCGCGGACCGGATCCGTCGTGCCGCCTATCTACCAGACGAGCACGTTCGCCCAGGACGCTGTCGGCTCGCCGCGGCTGGGATACGAGTACAGCCGATCGGGGAACCCGACCCGTGACGCGCTGCAGGAGTGCCTGGCCGCGATCGAGGGTGGCCGCCGGGGCCTCGCGTTCGCGAGCGGGCTCGCCGCCGAGGACGCGCTGCTGCGGACGCTGTGCCGGCCCGGTGACCACGTCGTGATCCCGGACGACGCCTACGGCGGCACGTTCCGGCTGTTCAGCAAGGTCGCCGAGAACTGGGGGCTGGACTGGACCGCCGTGCCGCTGGGTGACCTCGACGCGGTCCGGGCGGCGTTCCGGCCCGGCAAGACCCGGATGATCTGGGCCGAGACGCCGACGAATCCGCTGCTCAACATCGCGGACATCGCGGCGCTGGCCGGGCTTGCCCACGAGTACGACGCGGTGCTCGCCGTCGACAACACGTTCGCCTCGCCGTACCTGCAGCAGCCGCTCGGGCTCGGCGCGGACGTGGTGATCCACTCGACGACGAAATACCTCGGCGGGCATTCCGACGTGGTCGGCGGCGCGCTCGTCACCGCCGAGGACGGGCTCGGGGAGCAGCTCGCCTTCCACCAGAACGCGATGGGCGCCATCAACGGGCCGTTCGACGCGTGGCTGACGTTGCGGGGGATCAAGACTCTCGGCGTACGGATGGATCGGCACTGTGACAACGCCGAGCGGATCGTCGGTTTCCTGCAGAGCCATGCGAAGGTGGCCGAGGTCCTGTATCCCGGGCTTGAGTCGCATCCCGGACACGAGGTGGCGGCGAAGCAGATGTCGCGCTTCGGCGGCATGATCTCGTTCCGGGCGAAGGGCGGCCCTGAGCAGGCCATCGATATCTGCAACCGGACAAAGCTCTTCGTCCTGGCGGAGTCGCTGGGCGGCGTCGAATCGCTCATCGAGCACCCCGGGCAGATGACACACCTCAGCGCGGCGGGCTCACCGCTTGAAGTCCCCGCCGATCTCGTGCGACTGTCTGTCGGCATCGAAACCGCTGACGATCTGCTCACCGACCTCGAGCAGGCGCTCGGTTAGATCTACTAGAGACCACAGGCGGAGACGGGCCATGGAAAACCTGGCGACCACGTGGGTGGGTGCCACGGCGAAGCAGATCTCCCGTGCTGTCCGTCGCGGTGACACGACGGCCACCCAGGTGGTCGCCGACCACCTGGAGCAGATCGCGATCTCGGACCCGGCGCTGTCGGCGTTCCGGGTCGTGCGCGCGACGGAGGCGATCGTCGAGGCCGAGAAGGTCGACGAGCAGGAGGATCTGGCGAACCTGCCGCTGGCCGGGGTGCCGGTCGCGGTGAAGGAGAACACGCCGGTCGCCGGCCTGCCGACCTGGCACGGTTCGGCTGCCGCGCGCACCGGGATCGCCGAGGACGACCACGAGGTCGTCCGCCGGCTCCGGGGCGCGGGCGCCGTCGTGGTCGGCGTCACCCGCATGCCCGAGATGGGGCTGTGGGCGACCACCGACGACCCCGATGAGGCCACCCGTAACCCCTGGTCGCTGGACCGCACCCCGGGCGGCTCGTCCGGTGGTGCGGCCGCCGCGGTCGCCGCCGGTCTGGTGCCGATCGCGCACGGCAACGACGGCCTCGGCTCGGTGCGCATCCCGGCGGCCAACTGCGGCCTGATCGGGCTCAAGCCGGGCCGTGGCGTCGTCCCGGTCGACCTGGGTCGCGAGGACTGGCTCGGGCTGGTGGAGCACGGCATCCTGGCGACCACCGTCGCCGACGCGGCGCTCGGCTTCAGCGTCCTCGCCGGTCGCTCCCCGGCAAAACTAACCCCGCCGGAGAAGCTGCGGGTCGGCGTCGGCCTGCGCTCTCCGGTCCAGGGTGTACGCCCGGACGAGCCGAACCGTGAAGCAGTGTCGACGGCCGCGAAGCTGCTGGTGGAGGCGGGGCACGACACGCTGAAAGCAGAGCCCGACTACACCCCGTCGCTGGGGTTGTCGGGGCTGATGACCTGGTTCGCTTGCGCGTACCGTGAGTCTGAGGGCCTTGATCTGTCGAAGTTGCAGCCCCGCACCCGGCGGCACATCCGGCTGGGCAAGCTCGCCTGGAACCGGGGCTGGGCGAAGCAGGGCCCGCGTGACGCGTGGCGTGCCAAGAGCATCGCGTTCTTCGAGGAGAACGGCATCGACGTGCTGCTCACCCCGGCCCTGGCAGCCACACCGCCACCGGCCGGCGGGCACGCGGGCGGCAGTTGGCTCGCCAACATGCGGACCAACGTCACCTACGCTCCGTACGCCGCGCCCTGGAACGTCGCAGGTCTGCCCGCGATCGTCGTGCCGATGGGTCTGCGCCCGGACGGTCTGCCGGTCGGCGTGCAGCTGGTCGGCCCGCCGGATTCCGAGCTGCTCCTGCTCTCGATCGCGGGGCAGCTGGAGGTCGCCCGGCCGTGGACCCGGCAGGCATTCGTCTGATCCACTTTTCAAGATCACCGAACGGGTGCGACGATCTCCCTCATGAGTGACCTGCTTTCGCTCGCCGACGTCGAGGCGGCCCGCAAGGTGCTTGGCGACGTCGTGAAGACCACCCCGCTCGAGCACTCGGTGCCGGTCAGCACCGTTCTCGGCATGCCCGCGTACCTCAAGTGCGAGAACCAGCAGCGTGCCGGGTCGTACAAGGTGCGCGGCGCGTACACGAGGATCTCCCGGCTCACCGACGCCGAGCGGGCCCGCGGGGTGGTCGCGGCGAGCGCCGGCAACCATGCCCAGGGTGTCGCGCTCGCGGCGGGCCTGCTCGGCGCGCAGGCCACGGTCTTCATGCCGGAGGGCGCGCCGCTGCCCAAGGTCACGGCGACGAAGGGCTACGGCGCCGCCATCGAGTACGCGGGGACGTCCGTCGACGACTCGCTCGCCGCCGCCCGCGAATTCGCCGACCGCACCGGCGCGATCCTCATCCACCCGTTCGACCACCACGACGTCATCGCCGGTCAGGGCACCGTCGGCCTTGAGATCCTCGAACAGCGCCCCGACGTCGGCACCATCATCACCGCGGTCGGCGGCGGCGGCCTGATCTCCGGCGTAGCGGTCGCGGCCAAGGCCCTCAAACCGGACGTACGCATCATCGGCGTCCAGGCCGCCGGATGTGCTGCCTACCCACCGTCACTGTCGGCGGGCGCCCCCGTCACGCTCACGGAATCGGCCACCATCGCGGACGGTATCGCCGTGATGCGCCCCGGCGACCTGACCTTCGCCCACGTCAACGAACTCGTCGACGAGATCGTCACCGTCACCGACGAGGACCTCTCGGCAGCCCTGCTGGTCCTGCTCGAACGACACAAGATGGTCGTCGAACCAGCCGGCGGCGCAGCGGTCGCGGCCCTGCTCACCGGCAAGATCGACCTCAAGCCCCCGGTGGTGGCGATCCTCTCGGGCGGCAACATCGACCCCCTGCTCCTGATGCGCGTCATCGAGCACGGCCTGGCCTCGGCGGGCCGCTTCGTCCGCCTCTCGGTCAGCACCGGCGACAAACCGGGCCAGCTCGCCGGCCTGCTCTCGGAGATCGCCCGCCACCGCGTCAACATCGTCGACATCGTCCACACCAGGCACAACCCGCACCTCAACTTCGGCGAGGTCGAGGTCCAGCTCTCCGTCGAAACCCGAGGCCCGGACCACACCAACACCCTGATCGGCTCCCTCCGGGACTCCGGCTACCTGGTCACCCCCCTTTCAGGTACGCCCTGAGCGCACTTCCACCCCGATCCGTACCGCGCATGCACTGATTCCCGCGCCGTCGAAAGCCGCGAGCGTGCGTGGGTGATCTTCAGGGAGCTCGACCGGCTTCGAGCGGACGTAGAGCGTCGCGTGTTCGCTGACCTTGGCCTGCAGGGTGCCCGAGGCAGCGCCGCGAGCCGCCGATGAATCTCCGCCTGGATGAGATTCACCGGCTTCCGCACTGGCAGAGGCCCGGCCGGCGGGGTCCAGTAGGGCGCGGCATCCTGGACTGGCAGGATCCTGAGCTGAGCGCTGTCGAGACCCGTGAGGATCTTGCTCGCTATCTGGAAGCCCTCGCGGCAAGTCTTCGCGAGGGCACAATCTCGACGGAGAACCCGTCCACAGCGGCCTTTGTGGACGCGGCAGGCCGCTGGACGGCATCGATGGACGGCTTCTTTGCGAATATCCTCGAAGTGCCGGTTCCTGGCGCTCCTGATTGGTCGATGATCGCTGCGATATTCCGTGCGGCACTCGTCTACGAGTAGCGGTCAGGTCATCACCGCCGACCTGGGAAGTGGCCGCAGCAGCCGACGTCCTCGACGGCGGACTGAACGGCACCACCGGCGATGAGCGCCATCCCTACAGCCCCCGGCACTGCGGCCAGCCGCGAACTCTTACCCACCGCACGGAGGGCCCCGCGCCAGCGAGGCCCTCCGGCTTTGGTCATGGCTGAGCCCTGTTCGCACGGGCTTGCGACATTCATCTTGCAGCTGTTCTCAGCCTCACCCAGCCGCAGCCAAGCTCCTTGCCCGCTGTTCGCCGGGTTGGCCCAAAGCCCACCCAGCTGTGGCCAGGCTTCTTGTCCGCTGTTCGCCGGGTTGGCCCAAAGCCCACCCAGCCGCAGCCAGGCTCCCGCCGCCGTTCCCTGATCTAACCGGCCCGCCCCACACCACACCGGCCCGGATAGCCGGGGGTGGGGGATTGGGACCCGAATGCGTCATTTGCCGAAGCTCAGCCGCCGAACGGCGAGAACTCCACGACGGTGACCTTGATGTCGGCGCCGCTCGGAGCCGTATAGGTGACGGTCTGGCCGGTGGCGGCGCCGAGGATCGCCTTGCCGAGAGCGGACTCGGGGCTGTAGACGGTGAGGTCGGTGGTCGACGCGATCTCGCGGGAGCCGAGGAGGAACTTCTCGGTGTCGCTCTTGTCGTCGTCGAAGTAGATGGTGACCACCATGCCGGGGGTGACCTTGTCGGCGGTGGGGGTGTCGCCGACCTCGGCGTTGCGCAGGAACTCCTTCAAGTAGAGGATCCGGCCTTCCTGCTTGCCCTGCTCCTCGCGGGCGGCGTGGTAGCCGCCGTTCTCGCGGAGGTCGCCCTCCTCGCGGCGGGCGTTGATCTCTGCGGCGATCTCCGGCCGGGCTGCGATCAACTCGTCGAGCTCGGCCTGCAGCCGGTCGTAAGCGTCCTGGGAGAGCCAGGTCTTCGACGCCTCTGAACTGGTCACAGACTCTTCTCCTTGAAACGGGATGAGCGTACGGAGCGAATCACCAAGCTTACCAGCGGTGCACACTCGGTCGATTCGCTCGATGCGGGACAGGTGGAAACGGACGTGCGCTTCCTTGGTACCCGGTGGGTCTGACAGTTTCCTTCGTCCGGGTCACTCGCATGGTTACGTTTTGCGAATGGCGAGGAAGCCCGTTGTCACCGGCGGTGGCGTTCGCGGGCTCCGGGCGTACGGTGAAAATCAGTCAGCGGCCTGGCACTTGAGCACGTCACCCACGAAGGCTTCGGCCCTGGTCTGCACGATTTCGGACGCCTCGATGGTGGTCTCCTGGCCGGTCGCCCGGACCGTCACCGTGCGGCTGCCGACCTCGGCGCCGTCATAGTCGCGGGCGCGCAGCCCGCACTTCGCCGCGCCACCGGCGGGGACCCGGACGGTGAAATCGAGTGTCACCTGCGTGGGTGTGATGTTTGTCCAGCGGACGATCTGGGCGTCGTAGTTCGGATCGCCGTACTGACCGTAGAGGCGCACGGTGAGTGCCGCCGCCGCTACCGCGATGACCACTGCGAAGATGATCGGCCCGGCCAGCCTGCGGCGCCCATCCCGGCGCCGGCCGTAGCGGCCCGGCGGGAATATCGGGTTTGTGGCGCGCGTCTCGCTCACCAGGGGGACCTCTCCTGCGAAAAGTGTCAGTGCCATCCGACAGAATGACGTTGTCCATCTTCGCAGCCGAAACCGGGTCCTACGAACGAGGTCCGGTCGAGGGAGAATTCAGTGGCTGAGCAGTTGCGTCTGATGACCGTGCACGCACACCCGGACGACGAGTCCAGCAAGGGCGCCGCCACCATGGCGCGCTACGTCGCCGAGGGCGTCGACGTGCTGGTCGCGACGTGCACGGGCGGGGAGCGCGGCAGCGTGCTGAACCCCCAGATGGATCGGCCCGAGGTCCTGGCCGACATCGCCAACATCCGTAAACGCGAGATGGACGAGGCCCGCGCGATCCTCGGCGTCCGCCAGGCCTGGCTCGGCTTCGTCGACTCCGGCCTGCCCGAGGGCGACCCCCTCCCGCCGCTGCCCGAGGGCTGCTTCGGCCTGGTCGACCCGGAAGAGGGCGCCAAACCGCTGATCAAGCTGATCCGCGAGTTCCGCCCGCACGTCATGACCACCTATGACGAGAACGGCGGCTACCCCCACCCCGACCACATCATGTGCCACAACATCTCCGTGGTGGCCTTCGACGCAGCCGGCGACCCGGACAAATACCCCGAGCTCGGCGAGCCCTGGCAGCCCTCCAAGCTCTACTACAACTCCGGCTGGACCCGCGCCCGCATGCTCGCCCTCCACGAGGGCATGCTCGCCGCCGGCCTCGAGTCCCCCTACACCGAGTGGCTCCAGAACGAGGAACGCACCGACCGCGGCGACAAAATCACCACCCGCATCGAATGCGGCGAGTACTTCGAAATCCGCGACAACGCCCTCCGAGCCCACGCCACCCAGGTCGACCCGGACGGCTTCTGGTTCCACGTCCCCATGGAAATGCAGCAGAAGGTCTGGCCCACGGAGGACTTCGAGCTCGCCCGCTCCCTCGTCGACAGCCCCACCCCGGAGTCCGACCTCTTCGCCGGCATCCGCGAATCGGTGGACACCCACTGACCGCCGTCTGAGTGGGGGGTTCGTCGCAGTGCTGGACGTCCCGGCTGGGGTGGGGCGCTGGGGGGCCTACTCGCGTGGGTTCGTCCTTGACGATCGCGCCGTGACGGTGACCTGCGGGTTGTTGGCCTGGGGCTCGCCTGTCGCTCCTTGATCTTGTGGTTCTGGGGTTGGTCGCTGGTTCGTCCCGCCGCTCTGCGCGACCCATGGAACCTTGCCGTCACGCGTTTCTGGCCCCTGCTGGCTATGCCGGGCCGCCTTGGCTCGGTCTGGTCCGGCTTGGCTCGGTCTGGTTCGGTCCGGCTGGCTTGACTTGGTCTGGTTCGGCTTGGCTTGGTCTGGTTCGGGTCGGGTCGGGTCGGGTCGGGTTGGCTTGGCTCGGCTTGCCTGCGGGCTGACCGGGTCTCGGCTCGGTCTGCGACTGCCTGGCTCAGGCTGCCCGGCTGGGACGGTCCCTGTCGGCTCGGCCGTGCCTTCCGGCTGGCCCGGCTGGGGTCCCATCGGCGTGGCTCGACTCGTCTGCCTTGCTTGGCTTGGGATCCCTCTGGCCGAGGTGGATGTCCGGTTACCTATGGTTCGAGAGGAAAACACGTTCGCGTAGGCCTTCGGTCCGCGCTTCCCGGCTCGGTCAGGCCCTACTTGGCTTTGCGCTTCTTGGCGGGGCGCTCCTGATCTCGTTCATCGCCGCCCGGGGGCCTTCCAGGCCCCCAGGCTCTCGGCCCCACGCTTCCGGGCTCCCGGGCTCCCGGCTCCCGGCCCCAGGCTCCCGCCCCCAAGGTCCTGGGCGCCCACGCTCTCGGCCCCACGCTTCCGGGCCCAGGCTCCCGGCCCCAAGGTCCCGGGCGCCCACGCTCCCGGATCCAGGTTCCTGGGGCACGCGCTCCCGGCCATGCCTTCCAGGCTCCGCGCTCGCAGTTCGTCTTCCAGGCCCTGCGCTTCCGGCCCGGCTGCCTGGCTCAGCCGCACCGGCCCGGACCGCTTGGCCCGGTGCGGTCTCGCCGGGCCAAGGTCGCCTCCCTCATCGGGCGGCGTCATCGGCTGGCTTTGTCGTTGGCCCGCATCCCGACTCGCGGTCTGGGGGGTCTCGCGCAGAGGAGCTGGAGTTGGGCGGTTTGGGTGGGTGGTGGGGGTTGGGTGGGATTGCGGGATCCAGTGGTTGGGTTCGGGGCTGGTGGGCGTACCTTTGGGGGGTGGATTTCGATGCTGTGAACAACTTCGGGGATACCCGGTCCGGTGGGCTTGCCGGGCCGATGGGGCTCTTCATCATTGTGTTGATGTCCATTGCGACGGTGCTGCTCATCCGCAATATGAACAAGCGGCTGCGTCGGCTTCCCGACAGTTTCCCGGACAACCGTGCGATTGCGCGGGACGCTGAGGTGGCGCGGCTCGAGGCGGATCTTGCTCGCGGTGAGGGTCGGCCAGCGCGGGATGATGCTGACGGTGATCGTTCCGGTGTGGACGGTGCCGAGGCTGCGGCCGAGGTCGCGGGCGTGGAATCCACGGACGGCGTGGCGAAGGACGGCGGGCGCGGCGAGCGGGCTTGATGTCGAGTGGCGTGATTCCACTTTGTCAAGTTTCTGGATTCGGCCGCGGGCGCGGCGCGTCGCGTTCCGAACATCGGTAGTGCCCCACCGTCAACCCCTGTTGCGTTCCGCCGGTTTGGCTTAGCCTTCCGCCGGGGGGCTTTGACGTCCCTCCACCCTGCGCGGAAAGGGGGCCGTCGGTGACCATCTCCCGCCCCCCGCATTCTCCACTGCAGATGCACGTGCATCCGCCAGTGCTGCTGGTCAGCGGCTTGCGGTGTGACCTCGGACAAGATCGCTCGCGGACAGTGCGCGGGGCTGTCCGCGCAATCAGAAATGCGACACCCGAGGTGGCACGGCGGCGGGATGGACGAGCCTCCGCGGCCCGTTCGGCGGTGTCGCCGGTGAGCGGCCGGGCCGTCGCGAGCGCGACCGCCGTCTGCACGGACGTGTCGACGTGTGCGAATGGCGCAAGAACGGACGATGGCTCCCGGGCGGGCCGTTTTGACATCAAGCGTGAGGCGCGGTCGAGGGTGCGAACCACCGCTCGGGTCGCTGCCTCGATCACCGCGCGCGCTGCCGGCGCCCGGTTCGCGACCGTTACCCCGGTCGCGGCGGGTGGGTTCGGAAGCGGAGCGGCGCCGGCGCAGTCACGCTGGTGCGGTATGCGGGTGTGTTCGCCGCGGTGGGTAACCGCGGCGCCCCCGATCGCCACGAACTCCGGGAGCAGGTCCGCTTCCGGTCCACGTCGTTCGGGCGAGGAGGTGGCATGACTTCGCCTTACGCTGTGTCGGCCGTGGCTTCCCGGGAAACTGGGGGCGCTGCTGTTGCGCCTGTTCGGCGCGCTTCGGGCGTACGGATGCTGCATGGGTCCGTTCTTGGTCTAGCACTTGTGTTTTCGCTGGTCGGGGTGTTGCTGCCGGGGCAGCGGCCGGAGGCCTTCACGCTCACGCCGGTGGCCGCGGGTGGCATTGCTCTGCTGCTCGTCGCCGCTGGTCAGCTGGCCCGGTTGCGGTTCCGCGTCGGGCGCGGCACCGTCAGCGTGTCCTGGGGTGAGGTCGCCTTCATTCTCGGCTTCGCGCTCGTGCCGCCCGGATGGCTGCCCGCGCTGACCCTTGCCGGGGTCGGTGGCGCGTGGCTGTTCATCACGTGGTTGAACGGTCAGCGCGTGGCGAGGGCCATCGCGCACCTGGCCGCGTCACTCAGTCTCGGTGCGGCCGGGGCGACCGCGGTTGCGTATGCGATCACGGGACCCGCTGCGCCCATCGGCAGTATCCGCACGCAGATCGGTCTCATCGCCGGTGCGGTTGTCTATCTGACAATCACGGTCGGTCTTGCCGTGATCACGCTTACGGTAAACCGGGACGCGGGTTCCCAGGACAGCGCGACGCAGATCACAGCTCGGGCGCTGAATGCCAAGCTGCCGATGTTCGCCGGCAATGTCCTGGTCGGACTCTCCGCCCTGTTCGCGCTGGTCAACGGTCCGTTGTGGTTGATCGCCATGCCCGCGGTGCTGTGGTTGCTGCAGCGGGCGTATCGCCAGCACCTGCGGGCCGATGAGGAGCGGCGGGTCTGGGAGGCGTTCGCCCGTGCCACCCGCACGCTGGGCCTGGCCACCGAGGATGCCGTCGCCGCCGCGGGGCTGCGCGGGGCGCTCGACGTGTTCGGTGCCCGCCGGGTGGAGATGCAAGTCACCCTGTCGCTCGGCCCCGACGCCCGTGAAGATCGGCGATACGTGCAGGACGCTCCGCAGGATCCGATGCCCGGGGCGATGCCGGGACCGGCGATCACCCGGGCCATGACCGTGGGAGGTACGCACGTGGGCGACCTCACCGTCTGGCTCACCGAGCCGACCATGCCCGCCACGCAGGACGAGCTGGCCGTCTCCGCGTACGCGGACGCCCTGGCCGGTGCCCTGCACGACGCGGCGGCCCACGAACGGCTGGCGCTGCTCGACGCGCGCGTCGCGTACGAGGGGGTGCACGATCCGCTGACCGGGCTGGCCAATCGGACCGCGCTGCTGGCGGACGGCGATGACCTCGTCAAGTCGCTGGACCGGGACCGGCCGGTCGCCGTTCTGCTGCTCGATCTCAACAACTTCCGCGAGGTCAACGGCACTCTCGGGTACAGAGCGGGTGACGCCGTCCTGCGTACCGTCGCGGAGCGCCTTGCCGATCTTGCCCGGGAGGGTGAGCTGATCGCCCGGCTGGGCGACGACGAGTTCGCCGTCCTGCTGCCGTCGCTCGCGACCCTCACCGACTCCTCGCTGCCGCAGCGGGACGTGCCCAATCCGTTGCCGCAGGCGGTGCGGCGGGCCCGCGAGATCATCGAGGCGGTCAGCAAGCCGATCGACATCGACGGTGTGCGGCTGGTCACCGAAGTGGCCGTCGGTGTCGTCGTGGAGAACGCAGGCTGTGCCGAGCTGGGTGAGCTCATCCGGCGGGCGAGTGTCGCGCTCGACCAGGCCAAGGAGCTGAACGTCGCGGTCGCCGCGTACGACAGCACCCGCGACGCCACCAGCACCGATCATCTCTCGCTGCCGGCCGAGCTGCTGGACGCGCTCACCGCTGACGACCAGCTCGTACTCATGCTCCAGCCCGAGGTCGACCTCGAGACCGGGGCACCCAACGGCGTCGAGGCGCTGATCCGGTGGAACCACCCGCGGCGTGGATTGCTCACCCCCGATTCCTTCGTACGCACGGCGGAGAACGGCGGCCTGCTCGCACCGTTCACGCGTTACGTGCTCGACCGCGCACTGTCGGCCGCCGCGGACTGGGCTGCGGCGGGGCTGGACGTACCCATCTCGGTCAACGTCTCCTCCCGCAGCCTGCTCGACCCGACCTTCCCGGCCCAGGTCTCCGAGGCGCTGCGCCGGCACCGGATCATCCCGGACCAGCTCGTGCTGGAGATCACCGAATCACTCGCGGTCAGCGAGTCCGGCGTGGTCGACGAGGTCCTGGCGGCGTTGCGAGAGCTGGGAGTGCAGCTCTCGGTCGACGATTTCGGTACGGGCTTCTCGTCGCTCGCCTTTGTCACGCGCGTACGGGTCGACGAGCTCAAGGTGGACCGTTCCTTCGTGCAGGACATGGGCGAGTCGCCGATCGCGGCGGCCATCGTCCGGGGTGCGGTGGAGCTGGGCGCCCGTCTCGGCGCGCGAGTCGTCGCTGAAGGCGTCGAGACCGCCGAGCAGCGAGCCGCCCTCCTGGCCCTGGGCTGCACCTCGGCGCAGGGATACCACTTCAGCCGCCCGCTTCCCGCGGACAAGATCGTGCACACCCTGCGGCAGATGACCGAGGCCGCCCCACCCAGGATCGTGCCGCTGCGGGTCGACGGCGCGAGCTGACTTTCCGGCCGGCCCCGGCGCCCGCGGCGAGGGCCGCCCGGGTTCCGGGCAGGCGGGCCACCCGGCGCCGTGGGAAGTTGTCGGACCCCCGGGCTAGCGTGGGGGCATGGCAAATCGGCTGGCGAATGCGACCTCGCCCTACCTGCTCCAGCACGCCGGCAACCCGGTCGACTGGTGGCCGTGGTCGCAAGAGGCGTTCGAGGAGGCACGCCGGCGCGACGTGCCCGTGCTGATCTCCGTCGGCTATGCGGCCTGTCACTGGTGTCACGTGATGGCTCACGAGTCGTTCGAGGACGAGGCTGTTGCCGCCTCGGTCAACGAGAAGTTCGTCGCGATCAAGGTGGATCGGGAGGAGCGGCCCGACGTCGATGCCGTCTACATGACCGCCACCCAGGCGATGACCGGGCAGGGTGGCTGGCCGATGACCGTCTTCGCGACGCCAGACGGCGACCCGTTCTTCTGCGGCACCTACTTCCCGCGTGCCAACTTCAGCCGCCTGCTCGACTCGGTTGCCGAGGCGTGGCGGGATCAGCGGGAGGCCATCCTTGACCAGGGGGCCAAGGTGGTCAAGGCGATCGGTGGTGCCCAGCTCGTCGGCGGGCCGACCGCCCCGATCTCGGCCGAGCTTCTCGACGCGGCGGCGACCCAGCTCGCCAAGGACCACGACGAGCAGTGGGGCGGCTTCGGCGGCGCGCCCAAGTTCCCGCCGCACATGAATCTGCTCTTCCTGCTGCGTCACCACCAGCGCACTGGCTCGCCCGAAGACCTCGAGATCGTCCGTCACACCACCGAGCAGATGGCCCGCGGCGGCATCTACGACCAGCTCGCCGGGGGCTTCGCGCGCTATGCGGTCGACCAGACGTGGACGGTCCCGCACTTCGAAAAGATGCTCTACGACAACGCGCTGCTCCTGCGCGCCTACACCCAGCTCTGGCGCCTGACCGGCGATGCTCTCGCCCGGCGCGTGGCCGACGAGACCGCGACCTTCCTGCTGCGTGACCTCGCCACTCCCGCCGGCGGCCTGGCCTCCGCCCTCGACGCCGACACCGACGGCACCGAGGGCCTTACCTACTCCTGGACCCCGGCGCAGCTCATCCAGGCGCTCGGCGAAGACGACGGCACCTGGGCGGCCGACCTCTTCGCGGTCACGACGGCCGGCACCTTCGAACACGGCACCAGCGTTCTGGCGCTGGCCAGAGACATCGACGAAGCAACACCCGACCTCGTGTCGCGCTGGCAGGAAATCAGGTCCCGCCTTTATTCAGTACGCACCCAGCGCCCACAACCGCAGAGAGACGACAAGGTCGTCGCCTCCTGGAACGGACTCGCCATCACGGCGCTGGCCGAACACGCCACCCTGCTCGACTCCGCACCGTCGGGTGCTGCGGCCGTCGAGTTGGCGAGGGTGCTTGCGGAGCGGCACATTGTCGATGGGCGGCTGCGCCGGGTTTCGCGGGACGGCGTGGTGGGGGAGCCGGCCGGTGTGCTCGAGGACTACGGCGCGGTGGCCGAGGCCTTCTGCGCTGTGCACCAGCTCACGGGCGAGGGGCGCTGGCTCACACTCGCGGGTCAGCTGCTCGACGTCGCGCTGGACCATTTCGGCACCGGCGAGGGCGGCTTCTACGACACGGCCGACGACGCGGAACGACTGGTCACGCGGCCTGCTGATCCGACGGACAACGCGACTCCCTCCGGGCTGTCAGCCATCTGCGCGGGCCTCGTTGCCTACTCGGCGCTGACCGGCGAAACCCGCTACCGCGAAGCCGCCGACGCAGCCCTGGCCACGGTCGGCCCCCTGATCGGCAGCCACGGCCGCTTCGCCGGCTATTCGGCAACGGTCGCTGAGGCAGTCCTCGCCGGCCCCTACGAGATCGCCATCGTCACGGAAGACCCCCAGGACCCCCTGATCGCCGCCGCCCACCGCCACGCCCCGCCCGGAACGGTCATCGTCACCGGCCGCCCCGGCCAGGACGGCATCCCCCTCCTGGCGGACCGGCCCCTGATCAACGGCAGCGGCGCGGCATACGTGTGCCGGGGCTTCGTCTGCGACCGCCCGGCCACCACCGTCGACGAACTCACCGCGAGCCTGACCGCGCGGTGACGAAACGCAGGTGATCGTCCCGGCCGGCCCTGATCCACTCCGGCCGGGACGATCTTTTTAATGTGACGATCCTTTAATGTGTTGCCCCGTGGTGAATGGGTGTCTAACGTAGTTCTCAACAGCCGGGCCGAGTGGTGAGGAGAGACAGATGTCGCAGCGAGCTTCTATTGCACTGCAGGGCCTTGGTGCCTGCAGCGGCGTGCGGGTTGTCTGTCTCGCGGCGGCGAGTATTTGTTCCGGCGCGGCCAATGGTGCCGGCGCTGTAGCTAGTGCCGCATATGTCGGCAGCTGCAGCAATTATGCCCTTGGGTGGTGGCGTGGCTAGCAGTTGCTAGCGTTCTAACGCCGCCCTCCCCGCACGTGGGATCGGGCGGTTTTTTGTTGTCCACGGCAGGGTCCGGGGCACATGAATTGAGAAACTGCACAGTGGACAGCAATATTTTTTGGGCTTGTGGCGCAGTGGTAGCGCACCGGCGCGGCATGCCGGGGGTCGACGGTTCGAATCCGTCCAGGTCCACGGGTTGCGGGTGGGTCCGCGGCTTGATGTCTTCGTAGCCCAACGGTAGAGGCGCGACGTCGAGGGCGTCGTCAGTGCGCGTTCGAATCGCGCCGGGGACACGTTTTGTTTTCCAGGGCTGGGTGCTGGTGCGCAGGAGAGTTTCGCAAGGTCTCTGTGCGGGGTTCGACTCCCCGACGGTCCACGGGTCCACGGGGTCCACGGGTTCACGGGGTTCACGAAGGGGAGCTGGCCGAGTCTGGTTTAAGGCAGTGGATTGCTAATCCGCCGTAGGGGTCGTATGGCTTCTACCGGGAGTTCGAATCTCCCGCTCTCCGCGTTCTTTTTGGTCATGTCGCTGTAGCTCAGATGGTTGGAGTGCCGCTCTGATAAGGCGGAGGTCGCTGGTTCGAATCCAGCCGGCGATACGTAAGTGTCATTCCGGCGTCGCCCAATGGCAGGGCAGCGCACTGTTAATGCGTACAGGTGAAGGTTCGAGTCCTTCCGCCGGAGCGTTTTTTTTCCCGCCCGTATGGCTCAGCGGGAGAGCGTCCCGTTCACACCGGGAAGGTCCCAGGTTCGATCCCTGGTGCGGGCACGTTGCTCCTCGCGGAGCGGTTGTGGGGCAAGCGCGTCGTGGACGTCGGCACGTCCAGCGGTCTGTAAAACCGCCGCCTTCGGGCATACCTGGGTCGGCACCAGGGACGCGCACATTGAGGGGAGAAGCTTGATCGTATGCCCGAGTGGTGAGGGGGCCGCCTGCAAAGCGGTTCACGCCGGTTCGAGTCCGGCTGCGGTCTCTGGAGGGTGCTGTCCCGTGGGCAGTGGTGGAGCACGTATGCCGGAAGGGGCGGCAGCGGCTCCAGTGGTTACGGCCCGGCCGGACAGGCGGTGACGTGGGTGGTGCTTTTGTCGGGGTCGTAGCGCGTACTTGTGAACCTCGCTACCTCGGGAATCACTCACGTCCGGCGGTCGATAGGCTGGTGGGGCGATGGATAATCGAACTGGTCTTCCTGTTGTCGGCATGGTGGGTGGCGGGCAGTTGGCCCGGATGACCCACCAGGCCGCGATTGCCCTTGGTCAGTCGTTGCGGGTTCTTTCCGAGAAGCCTGACGACAGTGCCGCCCTTGTTGCCGCCGATGTGCGGATCGGGACCCATACCGATCTTGCTGCGCTGCGGGAGTTCGCGAAGGGGTGCGAGGCGGTCACTTTCGACCATGAGCATGTGCCCACCGCGCATATCGCCGCGCTGGCCGCCGAGGGTGTGAAGATCTATCCCGGCGCTGAGGCGATCCTGTTCGCGCAGGACAAGCAGCAGATGCGGGAGCGGCTGGCTGCCATGGGGGCGCCTGTTCCGCTGTGGCGGGCGGTGTCGTCGGCCGCTGACATTTCGGACTTTGCTTCTACGGTTGCCCAAGCTCGCGGCGGTACGGGGTGGCCGGTTGTCGCCAAGGCTGTTCGGGGTGGGTATGACGGGCGCGGCGTGTGGATGCTCGGCGGTCTCGAGGCAGCCTCGGACCTGGTGAGCACGGGAACGCCGTTGATCGTCGAGGAGAAGGTGCCGCTGCGGCGGGAGCTGGCCGCGCTGGTCGCGCGGTCGCCGTTCGGGCAGGTCGCCGCGTATCCGGTCGTCGAGACCGTGCAGCAGGACGGCATCTGTGTCGAGGTGCTCGCGCCCGCGCCGGGGCTGGCCGAGGAGCTGGCCGTCGAGGCGCAGCAGCTGGCCATCGACCTGGCGAACGAGCTCGGGGTGGTCGGGCTGCTCGCTGTCGAGCTGTTCGAGACCGACAACGGGATCGTCGTCAACGAGCTGGCGATGCGGCCGCACAACTCCGGGCACTGGACCATCGAAGGCGCGCGGACCTCACAGTTCGAGCAGCACCTGCGGGCCGTGCTCGACTATCCGATGGGCGAGACGTCGCTGACCGCGCCGGCTGTGGTCATGGCCAACGTGCTCGGCGGCGAACCCGGCGGTATGTCGATCGACGAGCGGTTGCACCACCTGTTCGCCGAGGACCCCGGCGCGCGGGTTCATCTCTACGGCAAGCAGGTGCGTCCCGGCCGCAAGATCGGTCACGTCACGGTCCTCGGTGACGACATGACATCCGTACGCGCCAGAGCGGTTCGCGCCGCCCGATGGCTTCAGGAAGGTTCGTGATGGGTCCCGTTGTCGGCGTGATCATGGGAAGCGACTCCGACTGGTCCACGATGGAGGCCGCGGCGCACGCCCTTGCCGAGTTCGAGGTCCCGTTCGAGGTCGGCGTCGTCTCCGCTCACCGTACGGTGCAGAAGATGGTCGACTACGCGACGTCGGCCACTGATCGTGGGCTCAAGGTCATCATCACCGGAGCGGGTGGCGCGGCGCATCTGCCGGGCATGGTCGCGGCGCTGACGCCGTTGCCGGTCATCGGTGTGCCGGTGCCGTTGAAGTATCTCGACGGGATGGATTCGCTGCTCTCGATCGTGCAGATGCCGGCTGGGGTTCCGGTGGCGACTGTGTCCATCGGCGGGGCGCGCAATGCCGGGCTGCTGGCCGTGCGGATTCTTGCCGCGTCCGATCCGGTGCTGCTCAAGAAGATGCAGGCGTTCCAGGCGAACCTCGAGCAGGTTGTTGCCGAGAAGGACGAGGCGCTGCGCAAGCGGCTCATGTCGTAGCCCCTGCCCTGTTGTCGTAGCCCTGCCCTGTTGTCGTAGCCCTGCCCTGTTGTCGTGGCCTCCCTGTGCAGAGATCGTAGGCTGCCTGGATTTGCGCGTGTGACGCTCACGGTGTGTGGTCGTGGGGGTCGGGGCTGTTCGTAGCGTCACGGAGGTTGTCCACGCTGGGTGACCTGGCTGCGGTGACCGCGCTCAGCGACGGTGATGGCGACGGTGGTCAGTGCCGTTTTCGTCGCCGACGGGTCTGCTGCGCGGTTGGTTCGTGGCGGTGTTTGGATGGTTGGCATGAGTGCTGAGATCACGGCTGTGTACGGGCGGCTGTTGGATGCCTGGAATGCGGGAGATGCCGAAGCAGCCGCGGTGCTGTTCGCGGACGGCGGGCTGCTGATCGGTTTCGACGGCGGCCAGACCGGCGGGGTGGAGGTTCCGGCAGGAGGCTCCTACGTGGCCAAGGTTCGGCGCATCCGGGATGACCGTTTGCTGTACGCGATCGTGGGCGTGGTGCCGCCCGGTTCGTACGACCTGGACCCGGCGTTGAACGCCGTTCATACGGTCGTGGTGGAGGACGGGAAGATCGTGCTGTTCCAGAGCACGCCGGCGAAGTACATGGCCCGCCCGGATCTCGCCGCCTCGCACAACGCCGAGCTGACGCCGCTGCTGCTCACCGGCGACACCCTCGGGTAGCTGATCAAAGGTGCAGAAGCTCCCACTGCGGGTCGAAGGGTAGAGCTGCCAGGCCGGCGATGGCGCGGGGTGGGAAGTCGGGCCAGGAGTCGCGGCGGGTGTCGTGGCGGCGGTTGAGGTGCCGTCCAGGAAGATTTGTGTACGCCGGAGCCCGTCGACTCCCGCAGCGGCGTCGATTTCCCCCGCGGCGATCGCGTCGCCGTATTCGTCGAGGTCGCAGTACCACCAGCCGCGTTGCTGGCCCGGGAAGATGACCGGCTGGTTGATCTGGAATCCGGTGTCGAGCAGGATGAAACTGCGCTGGAGCTTCTCCTCGCCGTGCCACGGAAAGCCCCAGTCGTAGGCGATCGCCGCGCCGTCGCGGTGGCCCGCGGCTCGGATGGCGCCGTCGCGGATGACGGTTACGGGCGTGGCCATCAGTCGCGGAGGCCTGCCCGTTTGAGGATGTCGACGATCACCGCGGCTTTGCTGCCGACGTAGTTGGCCATCGAGAGCGGGTGGGCGGCTGCGGCCTCGTACTTCTGGGCTGCGTAGCGGTCACGGGCTGCCGGGTGGGTGCGGAGCCAGTCGCGCAGGATGAGGTGGCGCAGGTATTCGTCGCAGTCGGGTCCGAAGACGTGCAAGTTGACGTCGTGGGAGTCGGTCCAGAGGCAGCGGTGTTCGTACCAGTGGGGCTCGCGGGTGCGCAGGGTGTAGCCGGCCGCGGTCAGGTCGGGGACGTAGGCGTTCTCGTCGGCGGGGTCGGCGACGATCAGGTCGATGTCCAGGCGGTCTTTGGCGGGCAGGTCGGGCACCGCTGTGGAGCCGACGTGGTCGAGCGCAATGACCCGGTCGCCCAGCGCGGCACGGATGCGGGTTTCCTCGCGGGCGTACATGTGCGGCCACTCCGGGTCGTACGCGCTGACCGTGATTGGTTTGGTCACCTCGGATGGGCGGTCCCCGACCGTGCGCAGCTTCATCTGGCCGGGGGTGAGCGGCGCGGCGGGCGCCGGTAGCGGTGGGATGCGCATTGCCTCCAAGTTAGATCATCAGCGCATCCGGACCAGGGCTCCGCGGAGGCGGTCCTGGGTGCGGCGGCGGTTTTCGTTGGTGGCGCCCAGGAAGAGGAGGATGACGCCGACCGGGACCAGGACCAGCCAGGGGCCGACCAGGGTGGTGGCGAAGTGGATGGTGGCGATGGCAGTGACAGCGGCGCCGATCACCACCGGGGCCTGCTGCTGGAGGCGGGAGCCGATGATCAGGCAGGCGACGCCGCCTAGCAGGAGCAGGAGCTCGCGCAGGTCGCCGGCGTCGGTGGCGATGACCAGGCCGGTGGTCGGGACGAAGGCCGCGAGCAGGGCCGGACCGTACGCCGACCAGCTGCTGAGGTCGGGTCGGCGGCGGGCCTCCAGCACACCGACGAGCAGGGCGAGCGCCGCGAACGGGAGGGTGTAGGCCTCGGGGAGGGCCACGTCGGCGAGGGCTACGAAGAGCCAGATGCCGATGATCTCGAAGCCGACGGCCAGCCAGAACAGGTTGCGGCGCTGGGCCGGGGAGCGGCCGGGGCGGGTCGCTGCCAGGCCGAGGACCGCGCCCCAGGCTGCCAGCAGGGCGGCGAGGTGGGCGGGGGAGTCGTAGGCGAGGGCGCCCGCTATCAGGGCGGAGGCGTAGCCGCTCCACTCGACCGTGGCTGCTTCGAGGCGGTATTCGGGCAGGCCGAGGCGGGGCAGCGTGGACTCGAGGATCAGCAGGGCCGCGCCGACGGCGAGGACGCCGAAGGCCGCCCACTCGGGGCGCACACCGGCGACGAGGGCGACGGTGAGCACGAAGAACTGGCCCATCACCGCGGTGAAGATCCAGCCCAGGATGCGGGCCTGGCGGCTGCGCCCGGCGATCGCGCCGACGAGCCCGACGCCGACCGCGGCACCGAGGGTGAACAGGGTCAGCTGTTCGGTGGCGAGGCTGCCGGCGAGCCCGGCGCCGCCCGCGAGCAGGCCGATGACGAAGACGATGTTGCGGGTCGTCCGGAGCATCGCGGCGTGGGTGGCGACCGGGGGCGGGGTCAGTGCCAGGCCCAGCATGGAGATGGTGAACACGACCAGGGCCGCCGAGGTCGCCGCCGGCCAGGCCGCGTGCAGGGCGACGGGCGCGATCAGCAGCGTGATGGCGAGCCCCGGCAGGATCACCGGCACGGCTTCGGCCGGCCGGGCGCCGAAGCCCAGCGCGGCGAGCGCGGCGGCCACCGTCAGGAGCACGGCGGCGAGCACGCTGGTGCCGTCGACGCTGCCGGACGCCGGGTTGGTGAGCGCGTCGACGGGGCCGTCCCACACCGCGTTGAGCTGCTGGAACGGGTCGAAGAGGGCGGCGCGCAGCGCGGGTGCGATGGAGAGCAGGGCGAGCAGCGTCGGCAGGGCGGCCACCCAGACCGCGCCGGTGGCAGGGTCGACCATCCAGCGTTCGCGCAGGCCGCTCGGCCGGATCGTGGACCAGCGGGAGCGGCCGTAACGGGTGGTGAAGCCGGGCGCGGAGCGGGGTGCGGCGACGGTGATCCCCGGTGCGCGGACGGAGCCGCGCAGGAGCTCCGCGATCACGCCGATCAGGGCGGCTGCCGCGGCGTACAGGGCGGTCGGGTAGTCACTGGGGATCGAGGCGATGGCGGTGACCGTGGCACCGCCGACCAGGCCGGCCGTGGCCCAGGGGAGGTATTGCGGCACCCAGGTGGCGACGAGCGCGAGCAGGGCCAGCATGAGGCTGGACCCGGCGACCGCGGCGATGAGCACGACCTGCGCGGTCTGGCCCTGGTTCGCCGCCGCGGCGGCCAGCACCCCGGGCGCGGCGAGCAGCGCACCCATCGTGGCCGCGCCGCCGATCTGGGCGCGGTGCCGGGGCATGCCGGTGTCGTCGAGGGAGATCGCCACACCGTCCTCGGTGCGGGCCCGCTCGATCCACTCCTCGCGGCGTTCCGGGGTCAGGTCGGCGCGGGACAGCCAGGCGACCAGCGCGCCGGTGAGGACGATGAAGCCCAGCGCCAGCGCCGTCGACCAGGGCCGCACGAGACCCGCGCCGGCCGCGTGCAGGGAGACCACAGCGGCGACCCCGGCCCGGGACAGGGCGGCGACCGGGTCCGTGGCGGCGATGGCGCCCATCCCGAACGCGAGCGCGACCGCGCCACCGATGAGCAGCGGCGACCACCAGGGCAGGCCGAACGCGGCGGGTGCGCCGATCGTGGCGAGGGCGGCCGCGCCGCCGCTGATGTAGTGCTTCCACGGTCGGGGCAGGGCGAGTGCCGCCGCGATGGCGACGATGATCAGGGCGATCGGGGCCTGCCACGCGTTGCCGGCGACGTTGCCGGGGATGTTGCTGACGTCGGACGCCCAGATCGGGCCGGGGGCGGAGATGATCCGCAGGCCGAGACCGAGCGCCTGCCACGCGGCGATGGCGGTGACGACCAGACCGGCCAGGGCGAGGCCCCAGACCGGGCCGCGACGCCAGTCCTCGGGCAGCGCCCGCACCCCGAACCCGACGATGAGCACGACCACCGCGGCCACGGCCAGCGGGGCCGTGGGGAAGGCGAGCGCGGCGATCCGGGCCAGCGCCCCGCAGATGGCGACGGTGGCCGCGGCGGCTGCGATGTCCGGGCCGTCGAGCATGCGGTCGGCGCGGCGTCCGTTGTCGAGTGACTTGGCGAAGAAGAGCAGCAGTGCGGCGGCCAGCAGCAGCGCACCGACCCAGATGTCCGGCGCGGTCGAGCCCGGGGCGAACAGCGCGGCGGAGGCCATGGCGAGCGCGCCCAGGCCGGCGCCCGCGGTCATCGGGACGCTGACCTCGCGGCGGGCCACCTGGAAGACGGCGGCGTAGGTGAGGGTGCCGGCCACGGCGAGGAAGCCGAGCGCCAGCGCCGGCACGGTGACCGCTGCCGTCGGCGGGGGACCGCCACCGGGGTCCTTCGTCGCGAGCACGGCCGTCACCACTGCACCGGGGATCGCGAGGGCGGCGGCTCCGGAGGCCCAGTCGCCGACGAGCCACGCGTACAGCCGGATCGGGATCTGGCGGGCAGCGACCGCGACCATCACGCCCGCGCCGGCCAGAGCGGTCAGGACCGCCGCGGTGAGCCACGACGCGCTGAGGGCGGCGCCCGCGCCGAAGAGCCCGACCACACCCGCGACCGCGATGTGCGTGATGGCGACCCGGCGGGCCGGCGCGACCAGACCCACCGCACCGATCGCGATCGCGGCGATGACCAGTGGCCACGGCGCGGTGGACCAGGGCAGAGCCAGCGACGACGGGAGGGACAGCGCGGTCAGCGCGACCCCGATGACCGCGCCTTCCCGCCGGTATTCGGCCGGGAGTGCGAGCGCGGCGGCCAGGGTGAGCAGCAGCGCGCTGAACGCGAGCATCCATCCGTAGTCACCCGCGGCGGCGGCGATGCGGTCGGCATAGGCGGCGGTGTCGGCGTTCCACACCGGGCGCGCGGCCTGCACCGGGGCGAAGGCGGCACGCAATGCGTCGACGGCGATGAACAGGCCGATGACGGTGAGCGCGGCGGCGGACGCGAACTGCGGGCCGCGACGCACCTCGTCGGGGAGCAGGCCCACGATCGCACCGGTGAGCGCGACGGCGGCGGCAGCGGCGGCCATGGTCCAGGCCGGGGTCGCCACGTCGGCGATCCGGGCGCAGACGAGGATGATCGCCAGGGTCACTACGGCGCCCGCGATGTTGCTGGCCAGGACGTGGTCGACCATGCGGGCGGCCGCGGCGGCGGTCACCGCGGCGAGGATCAGGATCACGCCGGAGCGCAGCGCGTCGGGCACGGTGTCGGCGCCGAGCAGGCCACCGGTGCCGTAGAGCAGGGCGGCGGCCGCGGCGACCAGGAGCAGGACATAGGTGACCTGCCGCAGGAAGCCCGCCGTCGGTGGCGAGGCGGGCGCGGCGAGCGGCACCGATCCGGCCGCGGGCGCCCCGGCCGGGCGCGGGCCGGGGAAGATGCGGGTGGGCAGCCAGCGCGGCCGCCGCCGGCCACTCATCCCGTTGATGATCAGGTCGGGCTCTTCGGGCTGGGTCTCCGGGCGTGCCGGCGTGTCGAACAGCGCGTCGTCGAAGTCCTGCTCGCCGAGGGCGCGGGCGTCGGCCTCAGCCGCCCGGTCCGCCGCCGCCGGCCGCCCGACCGGCCAGCGCGGCAGCAGCCGGCCCTGCCGGATGACGGTCGTGAGCAGGAAAAGATCGATGACCGCGGTCACGGTGAGCGCGCCGGCCCAGCCTGCGGGGCTTTCAATGATCGGGTACGCGAGGAGCGGCGCAACCGGCTGCACGGCCACAACGGTTGCGTAGCGCGGCACGGCGAGTTTCGTCGCACCCGCGTACACAAAGCTGGCTGCCGCCGTGATGAGCAGGGTGACCCCTAGGAAGACCGGCCCGGGCACCGCGTCGCCGCCGAAGATCGCGTTGCCGTGCAACGCGAACAGCGTCATCGGGAGCAGGACCAGGCCGACCGCGGCCAGGGTCTCGCCGGTGGAGGTCAGTCCGCGCCGGGCGATGGCCGGGGCGGCGACGAGGGCGACGGCGGTGAACAGCGCGAGGATCAGCGCCCGGCCGACGGCGTTGGTGGCGGCACCGGCGAAGACCACCGCGGCGACGCCCAGGACCAGCGCGCTGACCCCGAGCAGGATGTTCTGCACCCACTGCGACGACGTCTCCGGTGCGTGCCCCGGGAGCGGCTCGGGCTGCAGGGGAGCGACCCTGGGCGGCCTCGTCCGGCGGGGCGGCGCACCCGGCGGCGGGGGAGGGGGCGGGGCTGTCTGCGACCTCGCCTGCGGCGGGGGCGGCGGCTCCTCGGTGGGCGGCGGGTCGTCGACCAGCACGGTGGCGCCGTCGGTCATGACCCCGGGCTTGCCGGCGGGCGGAGGCGGACCCTCGGTCTCCGCCACCCGGCGGCGCGAGCGACGGGTCGAGGTGGCCCGCTTCTTCTGCTGGTTGGCGTGGGCAAGGATGTCGCGCTGGAACTGGGCAGCCTGGATTTTGCTCGCGATGTTGGAGCGTTCCTTGGCCGCCGCCATGTCCTGGATCTTCAGCTCCGCGATGGACGCCTCGATCCGGCCCAGCTCCTCGTCGTAGCCTTCGTCCGGCTTCTGCGCCTGAGCCACGGCACTCCCCTCGCCCCGAGATGCCCTTCCGACATCTCATTAGAACAGTCTCCACAGGGGGGAGATCAATGGAAACGGCCGCGAACCCGACAGGTTCGCGGCCGGGGCCGGAAAACGGTCAGTCTCTAGAGGGCTGGCGCGGGCCGGCCCATTCCGCGATACTCCCAGCCCGCACGCGCCCACAGGACCGCGTCCAGGCAGTTCTTGCCGTCGATGACCCGCTTGGCTCCGGCGAGGGCGCCGAGGGCGTTCGGGTCCGCATTGCGGAATTCCGCCCACTCTGTGAGTACGCACACCAGCTCGGCGCCGGCGACCGCGTCGTTCATCGAGCTCTCGTACGCGAGCCCGGGCTGGACCGCGCGCGCGTTCTCCATGCCCTGGGGGTCGTAGACGCGTACGTCGGCACCGGCCTTGGCGAGGCTGGCGGCGACGGCGAGGGCGGGCGCGTCGCGTACATCATCGGAATTGGGCTTGAAGGCCGCACCCAGCACCGCGATCCGGGTCCCGGAAAGATCGGGTCCGGCCGGCCCGGCAGGGCGGTCGAGCAGCTCGGCCGCGAGGTGGATCACCCGGCTGCGGCGGCGCAGGTTGATCAGGTCGACCTCGTGCAGGAACCGCAGCGCCTCGCCCGCGCCCAGCTCCTGGGCCCGCGCCTGGAACGCCCGGATGTCCTTCGGCAGGCAGCCGCCCCCGAAACCGACCCCGGCCTGCAGGAACCTATTGCCGATCCGCGGGTCGTAGCCGATCGCCTTGGCGAGCTGGGTGACGTCACCGCCGGCGACCTCGCAGACCTCGGCCATCGCGTTGATGAAGCTGATCTTCGTGGCCAGGAACGCGTTCGCCGCGACCTTGACCAGCTCGGCGGTCGCGAAGTCCGTCACCACCAGCGGGACCTCGCGCTCCTCGCTCGCGGCCAGGTCGAAGACGCCCTTGTGCGCCGCGTAGAGCATGCCGTTGGCCCAGTCGCTCTTGACGCCGACGACGATCCTGTTGGGCCGCAGCACGTCCTCGACTGCGAAGCCCTCCTGCAGGAATTCCGGTGACCACGCGACCTCGATGCCGAGCTCAGCAGGCACGTGCTTCGCAACGAGCTGCTCCACCCATTCGGCCGTTCCGACCGGGACCGTCGACTTCCCGACAATCAGGGCGCGTCGCTTCAGGTGGCGGGCAAGATTGGTGACAGAGGCTTCCACGTACGCGAGGTCGGCGCCCATGCCGTCCCCACGCTGCGGGGTCCCGACGCAGATGAAGTGCACGTCCGCGTGCTCAGCGACCTCTTCGTAGGAGGTGGTGAAGCGCAGCCGCCCCGACGCCAGGTTGGCCTGCAGCAGCGTGTCGAGCCCGGGCTCGTGGAACGGCACCTGTCCCGCGGACAGCTTCCCGATCTTCGCGGCGTCGATGTCGAAGCCGAGCACCTCATACCCGAGTTCCGCGAAACAGATCGCATACGTGGCGCCGAGGTATCCGGTTCCCAGGAACGCGAGCCGAGGTCGCGCGGCGCCGGATGGCACCTCGATCTCGGAGAACACGGGCACTGACGGCGTCGTCGGGTACGGGATGGTCACGCTGTCAACTCCAGTCAGCCGGGGCACTCACCATCGCACGGCGTCGACCCTGCTTTTCGATCGCCGTCCGCGCCGAAGGATAGTGCGAGTACCCTACGCGTCGGTAACATAGCCAGCGTTAAGGTGCGCCGCGTCATGGGAAGGGCGAGTCATGTCTGATTTCGACGTGTATCAGCTGCCGGAGGATCACGAGACCATCCGAGCCGCGGTCCGTGAGGTCTGCGACGCCCGCGTGGCGCCCAACGCGGCAGAAGCGGACGAGAACGCAGAATTCCCCAAGGCCTCGTACGACGCCCTGCGCGCCTCCGACTTCCACGCCCCGCACATCCCGGCCGAATACGGCGGAGCCGGCGCGGACGCCCTCGCCACCGCGATCGTTATCGAGGAAGTTGCCCGCGCCTGCGCCAGCTCCTCCCTGATCCCGGCCGTCAACAAGCTCGGCACGATGCCGCTGATCCTGGCCGGCTCCGAATCGCTGAAGCAGCGCTACCTCACTCCGGTCGCGGCCGGCGAGGCGATGTTCTCCTACTGCCTCTCCGAGCCCGAAGCCGGCAGCGACGCCGCCTCGATGACCACCCGCGCGGTCCGCGACGGCGACTTCTGGGTCCTCAACGGCGTCAAGCGCTGGATCACCAACGCGGGCGTCTCGGAGTACTACACCGTCTTCGCCGTCACCGACCCGACCGCCCGGTCGCGCGGCATCACGGCCTTCGTCGTCGAGAAATCGGACGAGGGCGTGACCTTCGGCGCCCCCGAGAAGAAACTGGGCATCAAGGGCAGCCCCACCTGCGAGGTCTACTTCGACAACGTACGCATCCCCGCCGACCGCATGATCGGCGACGAAGGCACGGGCTTCGCGACGGCCATGAAGACGCTCGACCATACCCGCGTCACCATCGCCGCCCAGGCCATCGGCATCGCCCAGGGCGCCCTCGACTTCGCCAAGGGCTACATCCAGGAACGCAAACAGTTCGGCAAGGCCATCGCCGACTTCCAGGGCATCCAGTTCATGCTCGCCGACATGGGCATGAAGCTCGAAGCCGCCCGCCAGCTCACCTACGTCGCCGCCGGCAAGAGCGAACGAGGCGACGCCGACCTCACCTACTTCGGCGCCGCAGCAAAATGCTTCGCCTCCGACGCCGCGATGGAAATCACCACCGACGCGGTCCAGCTGCTGGGCGGCTACGGCTACACCCGCGACTACCCGGTCGAACGCATGATGCGAGACGCCAAAATCACCCAGATCTACGAGGGAACCAATCAGGTCCAGCGCATTGTGATGGCACGGCAGCTCCTCAAATAGCCTGCGGCCCGCGTTTCCGCAGGCCAGAGGCATCATAGCCTGCGTCAGTAAGCAGTGTCATGATCCGTCGGGTGCCGGTGCGGCGGCACCCGACGGCACGGCACGGCGCACCGTATGTGACGCCTTGTGTGACGGCTCTTGTGACACGGCGGCCTGGCTCGATGGATCGCCTTTCAGCTTCAACTCGGAAGCGCTGGCAGAGTGGTCGTCGGGAACCGGCGAGCGAATGCCGCCTGGCCGCCACGCCGAGTTGGGTGGTGCCAGTCGAGGTTGTCCCACGCGTTCACGATCTCCATCAGCTCGTACACGCACAAGAGATCCGGCGGGATGTGCTGCCCGCACGTGCAGGTGTGCTCAATGAGGTGCGACAAGAGTACGAAGACGTTGGAAGTGCTGAGCGAGCAGGCGAACTGATAGTTCACCGCATCGACCAAGTGCCCGACGATTTCTTCGATCGACGCGTCGAACTGATCCCAGCCCTGCCAGGGTGCCGACGGGCGAACGGGATCGAAGTCGCGGTCGTCGGCGTTGCACCTCGTCGCGGGCTCCAACTCGGCATCCGCATGGAATGCAGCATCGCAGAGAGTCTCGACTTCCCCCTTGTTCAGCCCCACTGGCTTGCCCGCCGCCCAGCGCAGGTAGACCCGCGCGATGACGTGCTGCATGGTGATGTCGAACGAGGCCTGGCTTGTGGTTTGGCACGAGAGGCAGACCCAGCCGGGGTCGCCGTACCGAGCGACCTCACGTGGGAGACGACCGATCACCTCCCCGGACGCGATGGGCCTGTCGCATCTAGCGCACACGGAGTTGTAGCGAGCGGCTATCCGCCGGCCCGCCGTAAAGGCGCGAAGCGCTTTGCTCGCACCATTGACCGGATGGCGCCAGGATTTCTTGGGTGTCTGGGCACCCCCGTCGGCTGCCTCAGTTCGTGGCAGCGAAGGCTCGGCTTCGTCGGTGTTCATGGCTTCCTCGTCGGGAATGTGGTGTTGTGCCGCCGTCACTCGATTCGGCGGGGGCATCGATCCGCTGGCGCGTGCCAGGTCGAGTCGATGCCGTGGTGCTGGACGGAGGAAACGTATCGCCGATTCGGTGCACTAAAGTGCATCGACATGCCGATCGTCTGATGAATAGCCCGACCGGGCGACCCCGAGTTTCGGTTCCAGCGCGCTGCTCCGGAGCCGGCGCCGTGCTGATCGGCTGTGAGGCCGTCCATGATCAGCCGGTTGGCCGCCCGAGCCGAGTACTCCTGGTGGGCAGGAGTGCGTTCGGAGTCCATGTCACAGTGCTGGGCTTCGACGGATCACCACCTAGCCAGCCAAGGCCGGGAGCGGCTGCGATGAGCGTGCCGGCGTGGCCGATTCGGACATCCTGGGCGCTGAGAACGCGTGTTGCTGTGAATGAGATGCGAGCGTCCGACTCGTCTTGCTGGCCGGTAGTCACGCGGCCGTCAGGAGCAGCCGCAGTAGCCGAGACTTGAAATCATCCGGCCGCAGCCGTGGCAGGTGGGGACGTCCGGGCGTTCGCGGACGTCGAGAGATCTCTGAGGGCCAGACCGGTTCATCGGCGGATTCGGTTGCGATCTCTGAGCACGTTTCGCTTGCTGCTGGGCCTTACTCGGTGATTTCGGTTGCTGCTGAGCCCTACCCGTCGATTTCCGTGGCGGCTCAACTCGTGCTTTCTTCGGCAGTGGCCCCGTCTTGTGCGTCCGGGGTGTGGTCGCCGCAGGAGCCGGTGCGCTCCCGCGGAGGACTCCGGGATGTACTTCGCGAATCCAACCCTCGTCGCGCTTCGGACCCGGCTTCCGGCGCGCGGTAGGACGCGGCTCGGATGTCGGTGATGTCCGCGGCGTCTTCTGCAGCATGGCTTGGATGGAGGATGCGGTCGCGCCGGACCAGCCGAGTTCTCGTAACCGTGCGGCGAGCTTCTTTGGGCCGATCCCTGGTATCGACGTCATGATCTTCCGCGCATCATCGACGAGGCTTGTGCCGCGCTTCCTGCCGAGCGCCTCGGCCACCCGAGCGACATTCAGCGTTGGCCAGCCGAACCTCTCACGCAGTTCTTCGGTCAACCGGTCAATCTTGATGTCGGGTCGGCGCGCATGTACGGCTCGCGCGACCCGCGTGAGTTCACCAGGTGTGGCGGCGTCCGTGCTTCGCCGTGCCGACGGCCTGCCGCTTGTTGGCGGAGACTCTTTCCGCCTCGATGGCACGGGGCGGCGAAGTGCAGGGGTGGAGCGTTGAGGAAGACGGTCGAGCCATGCGTCCGGCGTATGGTCGATGGGATCGTCGTTTTCGGGATCGTAACTGAACCCACCGTCGCGTCTGCTGGCTGCGTTGTCGTACCAGTCATTGATAGAAGACGCCATATATCCCCCGACACGTGGTGCGTTCCCGCATGATATGCAGGTTCGGCATCAGGTCGTCGATCGTCCAAACGGCTGTCTGCGTAGATCCCAAACGATTCGGCTCGTTAGGCCACTCGTCGGCCGAGAACCGCCTCCTGTGGTCCTTCAGATTTCGCGTACATAGTGGCTCCTTCCCGCAGTAGATGAGCTATATGTAGCCATATGGGTAGCCGAGACCCATTTCCATCGGAAATCTTGGTAGGTACGGTGTCCGCCATGTTGGCGATCGGTGATGCGGTAGCGGCGCTTGACCCGCAGGCGCGTGACAGTAGGTGGACCAGCCTCACATATTGCGTCCTGGACGCCGTCTGGTCTCTCAATACTCGCTACTACAGCGTGGTGGTTCCCCTGGTCGGACGCGTCGCGGCGGTGTTCGGCGACACTCAGCCGACGGGGGCCTTCCCGCAAGCCGACCCGGTTCCATTGCCGTATTTGCTGGCGCGGTATGGCGACGCGAAGGCGCTTATGGAAGACACGAACGCACAAGTCACGTCCCCGAGAAACGGTATCCTCCGGGCTGATGCTGTGCTGCGGTATGCCGAAACACTCGTAGAACACGAGATCGTCGACCTTGCCGCAGCCGAGATGCTGCTGGCTGGCCCAGTAGAAGCCTGGACGACGGTTGACCGCGCGTTGTCCGCGGTGCCAGGCGACGGAAACCATGGCATCCGCCGCGGCTATCTGTGGATGTTGTGCGGCAGCGACGACCTGATCAAACCGGATCGCATGGTGCTGAGGTGGCTCGCCCGGTTCCATTCCGACATCGCCCCTGACGAAGCGCGCCACCTGCTGACCGAGGTGGCCGAGGAGCTCACGGAACGCCTCCGCCGTCCGGTCACGCCGTGGATGGTCGATCACGCCATCTGGCTTGCGGAACGGGCTTCAGTATCGGGTGCGGGGTGATCTCACACGATCGAGCCACTGCTCGGCACGCCTATGCCGAAGTGCTCGGATCGGAGGAGCGCCATCTTCATCTAGCGGTCCTGGAGCACCGCATCGAAGGCCGACACCGCCTGGTCCACGAACCTTCGCTCGGGCATGTTGCGAACGGTGCCGTCGGCGATCTGAACAACGGTGGCCATCAAGCGCCCGAACCGGTTCTTGATCGGCGTTGCGGTCGTGGGGGGATGCGTGATGGCCTTTGGGGGGATCGAGCGAGTGGCTTGGGGGGATCAGCTCATCCCGGTAAAGGAGGGATCAGCTCATCCCCCCGTTCATGTTTGTTCATGACAACCCATCCAACCTCGTTCACGGGGTCGGCGGTGACGTAATCCACAAGGCAGGTCAGTGGCGTGATGCGGTAGGCGCTGCACGGTCTTCTCCGTCAGCGTCCGCCTACCCCAAGGGCAAACCATGCACAGCACGCCGCCGGGCCGCATGTCGTCCATCACCGCATCCGCCATGGCCGGATCGGCATCCACCTAGGTAGCCGGGGTGGCAGTGGACCGATTCAGTTTCGAGCGCGGAGTCCGTCGACCGATCGTCGAGAACGAGCTCGATCAAAAGGCTCGTATGCTCGCCCTGGTACTGGCGACCTTCGCCGACGGCAGGACGGGAGTCGCCCGCGTGTCCCGGACGAAGCTGATGGAGTCCTGCGTGTGGAAGGACCGCAAGTCACTCACCGCCCATGTCAGGATCCTGGAAAAAGCGGGTTTCCTGGCCTACCAACCCGGCGGGCGGGGCCGTTCGGACTGCTCGGTCTACCAGCTCATGCTTCCGGCCCATCTCGTGAGCGGCGAAGTGCATGCGGACCATCAGGCCAGTCCAGCCCCGGCAGATGACGTCAATGAGGTCAAGGAAGCTGCCCTGCTGCTGTACGCAGCCTTGGAGGTGCACGGCGAGCAGAGACTGTGTGACCGCATCAAAAGCGAGCATGATGATTGGCCGCGTCTGCGTGAGGCGGTGATCGCGCAGCTTCGGCGCGGATGGGACCTGAGGAAACTGCTCATGCAGGCCACCGCACCGCCATCGATCGACGCTGGAGCGGTTCGAAACGTCTGCCGGCTGTATGCGTCTAGGGTTGATCGTCTGGGACCACCGGCTACCAGGGACCAATACTCATCCGGGACGGTGACCGGTGCTGCTCAGCTCAGAACATCCGCGGAGTTCCGAGCAAGGCTCATCAAGGCTCAGGACCGGCTGATTGCGCTCGGCCCAGACCGTGTTGACCAGCTCGCGAGCTGCCTCTCGCACCCTTTGCAGGCTCTCTACCGGGACGGTGGGATGGACCCGGTGGCGCTGCCCCTCGTGGAGTTGCTCGACGGTGGCGGTCTACCGGATCTGCCTACGACGTTGACCGAGGAGCAGCAGCGCCTTCGTGCCGTATGCAGACAGCGCCTGGCCATCCTGAGTTCCGCTGAAGTCGACGTGCTCGCTGTGCGACTCGACGCCAGCATGTATCGCGTATACCAACGACGCGGCCCGGTCGCGGTCGAGGAGTGGCTGATCCGGGCACTCGCAAACGACAGGTCCCACCTCGAGTCTCATGCGCCGATTCATTCGCTTCGGACCGTATAGATCAGCCGCTGATTCCGGCCGCCCGAGATTCGACTCGGAATGCTGATGACGAGTGGATCGGCGACAAGACGATCATCAACCTCGTCACCCGGGTGCATCGGGTGATTCGACCGCACGGCCTCCGCGCCTCGGCAACCGGTACGCCGCGCTGGCTGCCTTGCAGGCAATCGTCGCTCGCGACCTCGACGACTTCGAACGGGTCGCCGGCGAGTCGCCCGTGACGCTGTGGTTTCTCCGTGGACGCATGGGATGTGCTGGACGCCGAAGCTCGGCTGGCTGGCTGGCTTCGCGTCGCTACCAGACGACGCCAAGCGCAGCCAGATGGCCCGCCTGCTGGTGGATCAGGCTCTCACGGCCCGTGTTTGCCATTTGCCCGTTTAGTGCGCCGCTTCGTGCCCGATGTCGCAACTTGCTGGAGGTGGCCGGCGGCTATGGCTCCGTGGGCTGTGAGTTGCTGACCGGTCCCGTGTTGAGGTTCTCCAGCGAGACGAAGAGCTGGTTGGCGTACTTTTGCGCCACGCGTTGCACTGCAACTGGCGTGAAACCCAACCACCAAACGGCAGCCCACAATGCATCGAAAAAGATCAGGCCGGTCTGCTGCTTCCAGCCCAACGGAACCACCGACCAGCGGGCCAACACCACGGTCCCTGCTGCGGTCAGCATGCAGACCGCGATCGCGGGAAGGCGACAAGCGTAGCCGTTGCGCCGGAATCCGTAAGCGACGAGTTCAGCGAACACCAGCGGGAAGCGGTCCCGATCGCGGGTACGCTCTCGAAGCGCTGCCGTGGCGATCGCGTAGACGGCGTCTGCCTCGGCCGGGTCAGCGGCCTCCGCAGCTGCATCCGGCAGCGCAATGCCGAAGTGGGTCTCGACCAGCCGGTGCCGGCGTTCGACGGCAGTTCTTGACGGAGCGTCGCGCCACCTCAGCAGCACCTCGGACGGTCGGCCGCCCCACGCCACGAACAGGCGGGATTCGATCAGCAGCCCGCGGTCTCGGACGATCTGCGAGACGAGGAACGGCAGACAGGCCGCAGCCAAGGCCGCCACCTTGGTTCCGATCTGAGTCGCTACCGGGATCGCCAGGCCCGCCAGCACACAGACCGGGGCCACGACCAGCACGGCGGGCAGGAACCTGGCCTTGCGACTGTACTGGTCAGTGACCAGTTGCAGCAGGCCAGTCATGATCCGCCCTGTTCGTGATTCGGCGCCAGTTCAGTTGTCATCGTCGTCCTCCACCAGCGCGGGAAGGGGAGCGAGGGTGGCCCAGCCGGGCCGGGACGGCGCGCCGTCCCCGGTGTGGCAGATGTTGCGGCCCTCGGTCGCAGCCACGAAACAGCCGCGGCGGGTCAGAGCGTTCACGACCTTCGGCGACGGATGCTTCGGTGCGGCGAGAGCGGAGCTGATGAACGCCACGCGAGAACCGGGATATGGCGCGATCGGTGATCCGATCATCCGGTTCAGGATGGTCGGTCCCAGGTTCCGGCGACTGCCGTGGTGCGGGGCCTGTAGGAAACTCAGCGGGTATGACGGGAACATCCCGATAGTGGACTCGTAGTATGACGCGGCGGCTTCCAGGGCGGGGGTACCGGCGTCTCCGGTGAACAGCATCCGCTCGCCACCGACGGTCAGCAGGCTGATCACCGACGAGTTGTTACGAGCGCTCGTCTCGCCTTCGTCGGTGAGCGTCTCCGCGGGCAGCCCATACGCTTTGCGCTCGAGTAGGTTCATCCCCCGCTGCCGGAACGGCGTGCCCGCGGCGTACAGCGCCTTCGACCGCTCTTCACGCAGGTGCTGCGCGAGCAACTCCTCATAGTAAGAGCGGGACGGACCCAGGATGGTGAACTGCCCGCCGAGCCGCGTCACCCCGGTGAACGGTTCGCTCAGCATCACCCCGTTGGCGCGAGCGGTACTGAGCAGCTTGTCCAGCGATTCCAGGTTCGAGAAGTCGGATACGTCGGTGGTATGCAGCCGAGGCTGGTGGATCATCAGCTCATCGACATCGAGGACCTCGATCACGCCGGCGAGCCCGTCCAGGTGGTCCGCGTCGGGATGAGTGGAGATCATCAGGTCGATATGCCTGGTCTGGTAGTACCGCTCGATGTGCTCAGCGATCTCTTCGCTGGTGTAGCCCCGGCCGCCATCGATCACGACGACCGCTTCCCGTCTTTCGGACTCTACGGTGAATCGGATGGTGATGGCGTCGCCGCTCTTGCCGCCGTTCTGGTTGTCGTTCTCCACCTTGAGGAAATCAACTTCGTACACAGTCGTCCCTGTCGCTGTAGATGATCTTACTCGTACATATGATCGAACTGACGAAGCAATGTACGCCTATGTGGATCGTCAGGCCAACACGTTCCTTCGTACGGAAACCGGGACTTGACCTGCCAGGACAGCGGATCGTGCGCCCGACGCCATGGCCAACACGCCACCCTGCGGGCCGAAGTGCCCGGCGCCAGCAACGCTCACCTCAGTTACTTGTCGTCGCGGCGGCCGGTGGCCTCGGCGGCTGCTGATCCTTGACGAAGTTGGTGGCATCGACGGTGGCGCTGATGACGGCGCACAGCGTCGCGGTGAGGGCGAGCCAGAACGCCGCCGTGCTCTTCCAGTCCTCGGCGATCTTCACCGTCACGACCTCAACGCCATCAGCTCCGTTCACCGAACGGCCGGAGCGAGCATCGGGCGCGTTCGGATCCGACTGGCGACGCCATCCGAAGCGGGAGAAGAACTTCGCCCAGGTGTGGCTGGACCGCCCACAGCCGAAGATCAGGCCGTTGACGGGACGGCTGCACTGGCCGCCGGCCTGAGTGGTCACTCCGCATGTCGTCGGCGCCTTCACCGCAAGCACCCAGGCTGGGAGGGCGACCGCGATGGATGCCGCCCAGGCGAGGCTCATGAAGTCCAGCATCACCAGGTAGTAGACGACACCCACTACGGCCAGCGCCTCGACCCCGAGCATCAGCAGGGCGTAGTCACGTTTCAGCACGACGAGACCTCCCGGGAGTCGAGGAGCGCGACGACGTCGGTCAGTTCGGCACGCAGCCGGGTCAGTTCCGCGGCGGTCACGCCGAGCTCGTAGCAGTGGTGGTGGCCGGCCCGGGACAGGGCCCACCACAGGTAACCGGTCCGGTGCCCGATCTCCGGGCTGGCGTAGTGGGTGAGCAGCAGCAGCTTCGGGCGCTGGGCCCGGGCCTGCCCGATCTCCGGGCAGACCCGCTGCCAGTAGCGATCCATGGCTGCTTCCAGCTCATACCGGAGTAGCCAGGCGCACGCCCGTGGCCAGGCGCCTCGGGCGCCGCGAATGACGCTGGTAAGTAGCCGGTCCGCGGTTTCCAGGCACTCGCTCATCGCAGCCTCCGCACCAGTGCCTCAGTGCTGGCGACCATGTCGGCGGTCGCCATGTCGCACTGCCCGTGCACCGCCTTGGCCACGGCCTGCACGGTGTCGACGGCTCGCGGCACACCGAGACGGTTCAGGTATCCGTAGAGCTGTCCACGGCGCCCCGGATCTCCGAAGACCCCGAGGGTCAACCTGTCCTGCACGCTGTGCGCAGCGTTCAGTGCAGCGTCGATCTCGTGCTGTGGGGTGCCGGCCGCGTACTGCTCGGCGCGATACCGGTCCATCGCTGTGGCCTCCATCGCGGAGCGGCAGAACCCGGCCACCATCAGACGCTTCGAGTGATCCGGGATGTCGCCGGCGACGGCGACCGCCCGGGCATCCTCGAGGTAACGCCTGGCCGGCCAGAGGTTCTTACGCACTTCGACGATGGAGCCCTCGCGGCGCGTCACCTCGCGGATGTCGGCTTCCACGCCGAGCCGCCGGATCGCCTCCGGCAGGCGGTCGTCGTGGGTGAACACCACGACCTGCCGGGTCAGTGCCACCTCACGCAGCACCTCGGCCAAGCCGTCCACCTTCGACGGGTCCATGCTCTGCACCGGGTCGTCGATCACCACGAACCGGTACGGGCTGGCCTCGCTGCACGCCCGTGGCAGGAACAGGGCCAGCCCGAACGCATGCAGCTCGCCCTGGCTCATCACCGCCAGCGCCGAAGTTTCGTCCGAGCCGTCGACCGATACCGGGATCTCGACACGTCGCCGGGTGTTGGTGCCGCCCAGCTTGATCTCGCCCACTCCGACGTTGCTCTCCTGGCGTAGGAGCTGCCAGATGTGCTCGGACTGCTCGGCGGCTACCCGGAATCGGTCGGCCCGCATCCGGTCCATGACCGTGCCCAACTCCCTGCGCGCTGTGGTCAGCAGCGCCAGCTCGTCCGCCCTGGCCTGGACGACCGTGGCGTCCTCCACCCACCGGCGGAGAGCGGCGCCGGGCTCCTGCCAGGCGTCGTGCCTACGGGCCAGCCATTCGGCTGCCGCGGCGTGCAGCCCGGCGTGGGCGGTCACGAACGCGTCCCAGGAGGCCTCGTCGAGGGTCAGCGAGGCCAACGCGACCTCGACTGCGGCGCACTGCTGCGGCAGCTGCGCCGATAGTGCTCCCAGCGCAGGTTCGATGATCTTGCGTACGTCCTCGAGCTGGCCCTCCGCCCGTTTCAGCTGCGTCTCGTGCCGCCCCTTTGCCGTACGCACCGCCTCGGTCGCCGTGCGCAGCCGCGCGAGTTCCTCCTCGGCACCTTCTCGCCACCCGGTGTCGAGAACGCCCACCTGGCACACCGGGCATGCCTGGTCACCGAGGTCGCGGTGCACCTCGAGAGCGCCCCAGAGCAGGTCAGCCATCCGGTAGGCGATCGCAGCCTCGGTTCCGGCGAGCTTGCGTAGTGCCGCCTCCGCCTCCGCCAACTCATCGACTGTGCCGCCGAGATCCGGAAGCCCGTGCTCCGCGAGCCGTCGCGCGGCCGACGCGGCCTCGGCGTCCACCCCTGCGTCGGCGCCACCGGCCAGTTCGGCGAGCTCCGGCAGCTTCGCCCGCCCGGCTTGGCGACCGAGCAGACGTGTGGCCTCCTCAGCTCGTGGGTCGTCCAGCGTCCCCAGCCGCGAGTGAAGCTCGTTGAACGCGGCCTTGAGCGCCGTGACCCGGTCGTCGTGTTCCTTGCGCCGCGCCTGTAGGCGGGCGTCGGCAGCAGTTAGCGGGGCCAAGCCGAGGATCGGGGCGATCGCGTCGTACAACTCGGCGGGTTTGGCGGTGACTACCCGTTCCAGGTCCCGGGCGGACAGGAACGGCCTGTGGCGATCTTCCGGGCCGGCCCAGGCCGGCAGGTTGCCAGTCGGCAGCGTGACGCCGCTCTGTGCGACGCTGACCGTCGCGGCAGCCAGGTCAGTCACGCCGGCGGCCCATGACCGGCGGACGGTTACCGACTGGCCGGTGCCGAGGCGCAGCCTCACCGCGATCTCCCGGTCGCCGACGTGGTGCAGGTTGCGCCAGCCGTCGCGGAAGGTGGCGGGCCGCTGCGCCCATCGCGGTGAGTCCTCTGTGAGGGCGTACTCGATCGATTCGGCGAGGCTCGACTTGGCCGAGCCGTTGCGCCCGGCGACCACGGTCAGGCCGGGGCCCGGCTGCAGTCGAAGCGCAGTCCGCGGCCCGATTCCCCGGAACCCGGTGGCCTCCACTGACTCCAGGAACACCTGCGGTCCATCGTCGGTGGCAGCCGCGGCGGCTGGCAGCGTCGGCAGCAGCTCGCCGCGGAGCACAGCAGCCAGAGTGTTGTCGCCCTGGAAAGCGGCGAGGACCAGAGTGGTCACCGACTCGGCTACGTTCGCGGTGCGCAGCCGATCGGCAAGCTCCTGGTACAGCGTCATGGTGTCGCTCATCAGACCCCCTGATGTCGTCGGTCCACTAAGGAAACGCGACAGCCGCGATGGCGTACATCAGTGAGGGTGATAAGACGGGTTATCAAGCTTAGGCGGGAGAATAAGCATCCGAGACAGTCCAGTAGGGACGGTGTCGACGTAGATGATTACAGTCGGCTGAACATCTGATGCTACGGCTCTCAGCAGTGTTAACGAACAGTGCCTTCCGCGACAGGAACGCGCAAATATCTCAACAGCGTGTTCCTGAGCGGAAGGCATCTGGCCGTTTCTGCCGGCTTTTCGCGAAGCTGCGGGCCAAGAACTTCAGTAGCTCATTCCGATCCGAGGAAATCTTCCCGAGAGTCGTAGATGTTGTCCCTTGAAATGCTGTTCTTGTGGCTGCAGCTCGTGCACTTCCACGTGTACTTGTTGTCGTCGAATCCATCCTGGGCGTTCAGGTGATCATGGCAACGGTCACAGAACCAATCAACGTCCGGAAATCTTTCGCTCATTATTGCACCTTTCGGCCGCGTACATCTATTGGAGTCATAGATAGTGGTTCGCGCGCCCGATCGGATGAATGACGCAGGCAATACTGACAATCAGGAAAGCGGGTCATCCGTCCGAGGATCAAGGCTCATCACCTTTTTGATTCGCTCATTTGTCAACGGCACGTACTTGCCGTCAACAATGTGACCGCCGCCGAAGACGTCCACGAATATCTTGGATGTCTCGTCGTCGAGCATCGAAGTGTCTGCCGCAAGCATGCGATTGATCGTGTCTGTCACGTCTTGGGTCGTGAGCTTCTCCATCGCCACCTTCAGCTCCGGAAGACCGGCGTCATCTTCGATGCGGGCGTTGGACAGGGCTCGGACTCGGTCGGCGATGATCGACGCTGCCATGAGGATCTCGAGAAGATACCGCTGAGCCTCCGCACTGCTCATGCTGGTCTTGTTCTCGTCCAGTGCGACGTCGATTTCTCTGGATAAGCTTTCACGCGCCGCCGGAGTCAGGAAGGTTGTCCCCGTTGCGGCGTTTGCATCCTCGCCTTGCTGACGAGCGACCCATTTCCAGCCCGCTCGGGCGGCGGGGATTACCTCGTCGCCCCACCAGCGCTTGATCCGTGGGGCATTCTTTGTGATTGCTATACCGCCAACTAGACCTGTTGCAAGGGCAACAGCTGATAAGGCTATTGCAGGTTTTCGGAGATCAACCTTCGAGAACTCAGCGTGGCCCCGGATTCCGTCCTCGTTCAGGAAGAATCCGCGCAACAATCCGGGAGTGCCTCTCGAAGACACAAGGTCCACGTCGTCCGGCATCAAACCCCGGTACAGTTCCCACCACTTGCTCATTGGGCTCCCCAGGTTCCCTAATCTACGTCAGCACTGTGGCGCAATGCGTTGCATACGCCGGCATGAACTCAGAATCCGGACTCGGAAAGGGCGAGAAGATTGACCGACAGGCTGTGACCATTGGCTTCCAATACACCCTTGGACATTAGTCTGTCGATCAGCGTCTCGAGCCGGCGCGAGATATCAGCACCCCTCCGCGTCCAGCCGTACAGTTTTGCTACGTGGGCACTCAACTCGTCGCGGCCCACACCACCGGTATCGCGGACCAGGTTGAACAGGGCGAGCGCCAGCTCCTCGTCATGGACCTGCTCCACGGTCCGGGTGCAGTCCTCCGAAGGGCTGCGGACCTCGCTGACCGCGACGCCGGGCACGCGTACGAAGTCGCCTTCACGATCGAGGCCGGCCTGGAGGATCGCGAGATCGATGTTCTCCCGGATCCGCGCCCCGATCCGTCCGATGCCCCAGCTGTCACGCAGCCGCTGGTGCAGGACAGCGAGGTGTACCGGGCCCTCGACGGCTACGACCTCGGCAACACCGATCTTCATGACGTGGGCGGTGCCGCGCTCACCGGGATCGACCCAATACGGCAGGCGGTCAACGATCGCTGTCCGGTACGGCGTCACCCAGCTCGGCCGCTGGTCGAGAGCCGCTGCCTCGGTGGTGACGGCCGGACGCTCGATCACGTCCTCGGCCTGAGTCAACAGCCCCCGCACCGGCGCGGCTACAGCCCTTTCGATGGTGGCGCGCAGTCGTTCCTCCTCGCCGAGCCGGTTGCGATACCAGGCAGTGCCCCAGATCCGGTGCAAGTTCCACCCGAGGCCACGCAGCACCTGCTCACGCAGTCGATCCCGGTCCCGGGCAACCTTCGAGGAGTGGTACTGGAATCCGTCGCACTCGACGCCGAGGACGTAGACGCCGGGCCGATCCGGGTGGCGTACGCCCATGTCGACCCGGTAGCCGGCCGTGCCGACCTGCGGGGTTACCTCGTAGCCCCAGGAACGGATTGCGGAGATGACCGACTCCTCGAACGGTGACTCGGCGTCGCCGCCGGTGCTGGTGTCCAGCGCGAGCGCCGCAATGCCGCGCTCGGCGTAATCCAGGTAGCGGCGCATATGCCGCAGCCCTTCGCTATTGGCAGACGCGACGATGTCGGACGCGCGCACGCTGGTGACGACTTCGTTGCGGTATCGCGCCCGGGTGACGGCCACGTTCAGGCGCCGCCAACCGCCGGCCCGGTTGAGTGGGCCGAAGTTCATGGTGGTCTTGCCGGCCTCGTCGGGGCCGTACCCGATTGAGAAGATCATCACGTCGCGCTCGTCGCCCTGCACCGACTCCAGGTTCTTGACGAAGAAGCCGTCGAGTCGGTCGTCGGTGAAGAATCTGTCCAGTTCCGGCCGGTCCTGGCGAGCCTGTTCCACTGCATGTTCGATCGCTGCGGCCTGCGCCTCGGAGAAGCTGACAACGCCGAGGGTGAGGTGTGGGCGGGTGGTGAAGTGGTGGATGACCCGCTCGGCAACCTTGGCCGCCTCGACCGGGTTGTCGCGCGACGAACCTCGCCGGTAGACACCCGCGGCATAGAAAAGGTCCACGCCGACATCGGGCCCGACATCCTCGGCGCCGGGGAACGTGATCAGCTTGCCCTTGTAGAACGACGAGTTCGAGAAGGCGATGAGCGCCTCGTGCCGAGATCGGTAGTGCCAGCGCAGCGTGAGCGCCCGGAACTCGGCGGAGCCCTTCATGAGGTCGAGGACAGACTCGAAGTCGACGCCGTCCTCAGCCTCCTCGTCCCACTCGTCGCCATCGTCGGCAACACCGGCCGTGAAGAAGCTGGTCGGTGGGAGCTGCTTCTGGTCACCGGCAGTGATCAGGGCGTCGCCCCGGTAGATGCAGTTAACCGCGTCAGCGGGTGCGACCTGACTCGCTTCGTCGAAGATGACGACGTCGAACCGCATGTCGGACGGGAGATACTGGCTGACTGCCAGCGGAGACATCATGAAGCATGGCTTGATCGCCTGGGTGACGTGGCGCGTGCGCTCCAGCAGCAGCCGCACCGGCATGTGCTTCTTCTTCTTGCCGGCTTCGCGGCGGATGACGCCCGACTCACCCAGGTTGTTGCGGGGGCGACGCGCATTGCAGGAGGTGATGATCTGCGAGGTCGCCGCCGTAATGAGACCGCGGTCGAGAGTGCGGTACTCGGCTACGAGTGAGTCCCGATCTTCCGCTCGCACGACGCGCAGGGCCGCATCCTGCTGCAGGTGATGGTCGGCCCACTCCTGCAGCAGGGCGCGTTCGAGAACCAGCGGCACCTGGATGGCGCTCAGTCCCTCGGTGATACAGAAGTCGATAGCGGTCTCGAGTCCCACGGCGGCGAGATCAGCACGGGCGCCTTGATAGGCGAACCACTCCTGCTGCCCGGCGCTGTCCTCACGCAATGCCGCGATGAGATCGTCAGCCTCGGCGTAGTCGTCGAGTTCGGCCTCCAGCTCCGCGTGCCGGCTGGGATCGAAAGCGACCAGCAGGTCGGCACGGGCTGCGGCCCACCGTCGCTCGATCTCGCCCAGTTGCGGTGTCGGAACGATGCTCCCGAGCGCATCGACCTGGGGGTCGGTCAAACGTCGATCGAAACCGACTCGGCAGGCACGCATCTGCGTCGCCCAGTCCAGGGCCGCGTACACGGCTGGCAGATCGGTCTCTTCGCCGTCGTACAGCAGACCGAGGTTCGACAGGAAGAAATCGTCGTGTGCCGACAGCGCGGCATAGGCTGCGTCGACAGCCGCACGCAGCTGAAGCAAGTGGCCAGACTCCGCGACGGTCAACTGTCGGTTCACCGCCGTACTGACGGAGCCGGCCAGCGCGGCTGCCGCTCTGAGCGGGGCCTCGTGGCTGTGCAGCCAGCCGGCCGCGTCGGTGATCGGAAGCAGGACAAGTTCCGGTCGTGCAGCGTGCAGCGGTTCTGGCGCAAGGCGAGATCGCCAGTCGTGGAGCTTCGCTCGTGTTTCGTCCGCGACGGCAAGCACGCTGGCGTTGGGGCTGGCTTCACGGGCGATGTGATCGGCGAGCTTGTGCAGGTCGGTGGTGCGGGCTCGGCGGATCGCGGTGTCTGCGGTCGCCAATGCCCGGGTGATGAGGTTGAAGTCGGTCGAGCGGCCGTCGTAGTAGCTGCCGAGAGCCGCCGCATGCTGGGTCTCCGCCTCGTGGAGGGCAGCTGCGGCTTGCTTCCAGGTGATCGCCAGCGGCAGTTGGTCACGTGCCGACCGCCATTCCACGCCCGCGCAGGTGATCGTCGCCAAGGTGCGCTTGTCGGCGCGGTAGGCGCCGCTCAGCTTCTTCAAGCCGCGGTGTTCCTGCGTGAAGCGGTGCGCCAGCCCTTCGACGTCCGCGACAAGTCCGGCCTCGGTGTATTGCGCCACCGCCGCCGTCTCCGCCTCCACCAGGGCAGCGATGGCCTGCTGCAGGATGTGGGCGGCCCGAGTCGCGGCAGCGTGGCCTTCGGCGGACAGCCACGTACGTTCGGGGCGGTCTTCGCCGCAGCCGAGGTTGGCTGTGACCAGCGTCGCCTCGGCGTCGTCGAACGACACGACCGGCGGCAGGCCCAGCATGACGGCCACCCCGCTGAGCGATCGGCTGGCCGTCTGCAGCGTCTCAGCGTCGCGCTGGAACGTGTCGGCGAGGGCCGTGGCCTGCTCCGCGGTCAGCGATGTGAGGTGCAGGGGTGCAACCGTGAGACGTTCCAGCGCAGAGGTGTCGACCTTCGGCGTGCTGTCCGCGGTGGGAAGCTCGGACCACGAAACACCGGCGGCACGACTGGCAGCCTCCTGCCGATCGGCGAGCTTGCGCAGTTCAGTGGTGAGCCGGTCCGCGGACTCCTTGGCGAAGGTGAGCTGGCCAGCGGTCAGCCACTGCTGCGGTAGGCCCTCCGGCCGTGTTGCGGCGTGAGCGACGATACGCGCGAGAGCGGACGCTTGCCCCAACCGGTTGACGTCGAACGCGTCGGCCAGTGACGCGTGAACCGCGGTGACGCCCCGCAACGCATCGAGCGCCGACGCCGCTGCGTACAGGCGAGCGTCCAGGGAACCGCGATACGTAACGCCTCTCCAGACGAAGGACCGTCCCTGCACGGCCGGCCGCCAGGCCCGGGCCAGTGCCGCAGCGGTGACCCGTACGGTCCCGAACATCTCCACGGTCAGATCGACCGGCGCGATGCCGCTCATCGGGGCAGCGGGAACCTTGTGCAGGTTGGCGATCATGCCGAGGACGTCGTGCAGCGAGTAGTTGAGCGGTGCCCGCGGCACGTTCATGGCTTCGGCGTATGCGTTCAGGTCTTCTCGCCGGCGCCGCGCATTGTCCAGATCGAGACCGGTCATGCCGCTCGGGGCGACCGGAACAGTCTCCAGCGCCTGTCCCAGAGCCGAGGCGACTTCTTTTCGCGTCGCCTTGTGGGAGTGCAGTTCCAGCAGGTAGGCACTGAGGCCCACGTCGTGGAGCCGGTTGCGGACGACTTCGAGCGCCGCCGCTTTCTCGGAGACGAACAGGACCCGTTTGCCGGCGTGCAGCAGCGCTCCGATCATGTTGGCGATGGTCTGCGACTTGCCGGTTCCGGGCGGGCCGTCCATGACGAACGAGCGGCCCGCCAGAGCGGCGGCGACGCTGGCTCGCTGAGATGAGTCGGCATCGAGCACCAGCGGGATCTGCTCGGCCGGCATGTCGCGGTCGACCCGGTCCTCGGTCAGCTCTTCGAAGAGGAAACTCCCTCCTCCAGAGCCACGCCCGCCTGTCGCCAGCCCTTGGATCACCGGATGCTCAGCGATGGAGCTTTCGTTGTCGAGTAGGTCGCGGTACATCGCCTCCTTAGCGAACGAGAAGTAGGAGAGCGTGACCTCGTCGTTCACCCGCCAGCCGGTCTGCCCCGCTACGGCGGCTCGCACCTCGGCCAGGAACTCGGTGTATGCGAGATCCTCGAGGTCGTCGACGGATGGCAACGTGACCATGAGCTGGTTGAGCTTGAGCGCCAGCGCCGGGTTGACGACGGGGTCTTCGTCCGCCCGCTGCAACAACGGGAGCTGCCGAGGGCCGGTCGGGTCGAGCCGGACCGGGACCAGCAGCAGCGGACTGGTGTATCGCGTTTTATCGCCGTCGGTCCAGGTGAGCGAACCGAAGGCCAGATAGAGAATCCACAGGCCGCGGTCCAGAAACTCCTGGTTCGACCGGCGCATCAGGTTGCGAAGCGCCGCACCCAGGTCATTGACCGGCTTGTCCGTGCGGAGTACCTCGACCCGAAAACCTTTGGTCGGAGTCGCGCCATCACCCAAGGGGAGTGCTGGGTTCGATCCGGCCGTCGGACCTTCGATCTCTCCTCCGGCATCCTCTGCGGGACGGAACCGGAAGTTACGTCCCGCGCTAAGCCCGGCCAGGATTTCCATGGCTGCCGGGTCGAGCACCCGGACCGCCCCCGTCTTGCTCAGTCGGAAGTTGAGGAGCCGGTTCGTGCCGGAGAGGTTGATGAGGCTGTCCCGCCATTGGCGGATGGTCGCCTGCAGTAGCCGATCCCGCGCTGCATAGTTCTCGGTCATACCAGCGCTGCCATCCATTCCGATTTCCCCATCCCCGCCACACGTCTCGGATCTCGGTACCGCGCCGCTGCACTGGCGCAGGTCGAGAAGTTAAATGCTCCATGTCCCGTCCGGGCACGTGGGCCGGCGGCATGCCCCAGTGCACGTAGATCGTGGTGCACGATCGTGCAGAGTCTGGGCAGAGTGATGTCATCATTCATGGAGATCTGATCGAACTTAAAGGTCGACTTTACTAGCCCACACTCAGCCGTCCGGGCCGTCTTCACGCGCTGCTTGGTCCATGGCCGGACCGAGACGGGGGTCCGGCCATGGGCTCCCGGTTGATTCGAGCCCGATGTGCCGAATCATGCCTGGCCAGGTTGATCATCGACGGTGGCCCACATGCCATGACCGTCTGCGGATGCCGTCGGTGTCGATCCAGCAGAATCTGCATCGGTACGCCTGCCACCGATAGGTCGCCGCTCCCGTATCTCGGGCGAGCGAGTGCAACGCCGCCGCCCGGGAACGATGTCGCTGCTTTCCGTGGCACGATGCCTGCTCGGTCGGTCGCTTCCCGTTACGCCGGCCTTTCACGGCAAAACCTCAGCTTGCCGTCGGTCAACCAGGGAGGCTGGACCATGGTCATTTGAGCCAGACCTTCACGCCACCTGAGAACAACGAGTCGTGCAGCTCCAGGCTGGTGAGATTGGTGCCCTTGGGCACGTCGAAGACGAGCTTGCCCTTGACCGTGTTGCCCGGGTTCACCTCCGTGAAGAGGATCTGCTGGTCACCGTTGGCGTAGAGGGCCGCGCTGGAGTCGACGGAGTACTCGACCTTCTTGGCGTCGTACGCCTTCTGCGCCGAGTCGGCGAAGGTCTGCGCCTCCTTGCCGATGTTCTTGACCTGGACGCTGATCAGGCAGAACTGACCCTGCGCCGCCTGTCCCAGCAGGTTGCTGCCGACCTTGCTGACACCGCACTTCATGCCGGTGACGGTGAACTGGAAGTCGCCGTCGGCTGCCGGCTGGTTGAGGCCTGGGGTGTCGTCCTTCGCCTGCTCGGTCTTCTTCGGCGTGGCCGCCGGCTTCTTCGCGGCGGTCGTCGCCTCGGTCGTACCGGTCGACCCGCTTGTGTCGTCACCGCCGGAGGCGACCGCGCCGATGCAGCCGATCAGCATCACGGCGACCAGCCCACCCAGGATCCACGGCCACCTGCGCTTCTTCGCGGGTGCCGGAACCGGTGCCGACAGCGTCGGGCCGGGCTGCGCGGGCGGCGTCGTGGGGTGCTGCGGATACGTCATGAGAGCCTCCGTGTCGAAGTCGGTGTAAGCCTCATCAAGGAAAGCGCCATGCCGGGAGTTGCGCTCGCGCGTCTGCGATAACCCGGGTTATCAAACGACGGTTCTTGACATAGGTGGGCATCTGACTACAGTGGAGCCAATCGATCACGGAGGAGGTGAAGAGGATGCCGAACGAGCTCATGTCGTCGGGTGAGATCGCTGCTCTGGCTCAGGTCGAGCGCCCGGTGGTTACCACCTGGCGCCGTCGACACGCCGACTTCCCCGCCCCCGCTCCCGACACCAACGGCCAGCTCCTCTTTCCCGCTGACGAGGTGCTCGACTGGCTGCTGGACCGCAAACTCGGCAACGCCGCCCCGGAGGCACTGCGCGCCGAGCGCACGCTGCACACTCTCAGCGCGGCAGCCCGCGAGCACGGCGGCCGCCGGTTGGTTTTGTGTCTGGGTGCCGCACTCTGCCTGCGCGAGATGTCCGGGCGGGTCCTCCCGGCGGACCTGTTGCCAGCCGCTCGCCGGTTCGACCTGGAGGACGAGTTTCTCCTCTCCGACCTTCAGGATGCCCCCGCGCTGACCGATCATCCGGAGATGGTCGAGCAGCTCATTGAGGGTGCCTACGACGTGGGTGGGGCGCACCATTTCCTGCTCGGCAATGCCGCCCGGCTCGGCTGGCCCGAGCTCGACGCCGACGCTCTCGCGCCGCCCCTGGTCACCCTGATTAAGAACGCCGTCGACGTGCTAGGCCGGCTCACCGCGAACGGCCCGCTCAGCATCGCCGATCCGTACGCCGGTACCGGTGACCTGTTGACCGCGCTGATGAACGGTCTGGACCCGGACGGACTCGCCTTCAACGCGGTGCAGTCGGACCCGGCGCTGGCTCGGCTGATCCGCCGCCGCCTGCTGCTGGCCGGCGTTCCGGACTTTCAGTTCGAGGTCTGCGCCGACGACCTGAACGACGACTTCGCCGAGGCCGACGTGATCGTGACCCGGCTCCCCTACCGGCCGGCTGAGTCCCGCGATCCGCTCGAAGACCTCAACAAGATTGGTGACATCGCCGACCTGCTCGGCCCCGGCCGCACCGCAGCCGTCATCGGCCCGGCGACGAGCTTGGTCGACGCGCTGCGCGACCACTCTGCGATCCGGCGCCGCGAGGAACTGCTGACCAGCGGGAACGTCGAGGCTGTGGTCCGGCTGCCTGGTGGGGTCTACTCGGCTCGCCCTGGCTATCCGGCGGCCCTATGGCTGCTCACCCGTAACCCGGTGCCGACCACTGCAGGCCGTCTGCTGGTATCCGACCTCAGTCGCAGCGCTCTCGACCAGCGCGTCATCGAGTCAGCCGTCGAGGACATCCTGCTGTGGCGTGCCGAGGGGTACCGGGTCGACGGCCACGACCCGCGCACCGGCGGGATCGTCGACATCGCCGATCTTGCCCGGCACCGCGGCGCCGCGCTGCGACCGCCCAGTCAGGCACCGCTGGCCGTTCGCGCCAGGCTCGCGGCCGACCGGCCCGCACTGATCGGCGAGGCCGAGCGCCGTCTCACCGAGACCGAACAGAAGACCTTTCAGTACGCGGAACGGCAGGGCCCGCTGAACACCGGTGCCGCGCAACGCGAGGGAGCGCCGCCGAACGCCGTCTCTCTCGGTACGCTGCGCACCGCTCGCCGCGTCCGCCAGCTCCCTGGGCATCGGCTGTCAGCGACACATGTCTCGTCGCGCGGCCACTATCGGGTCATCGGTGCCGCCGAGGTCATCGCGCAGTCGTCGAAACGCTGGATCGACCGGCTCACTCTCAATGCGGAGTATCCTCACGCGGCCTTCACCGAACCGGGTGACATCGTCGTGACCACGGTGCCCAAGTTCGGTGCGTTTCTTGACGAGGCCGGCCTCTCCGTCGTCGAGTTTCCGGCGCGCGGTCTCCGGGTGGTCCCTGGCGACAGCCTTACTCCGCGCGTGTTGAAGGCCGTGCTCGACATCGCCGACAACACTGCTCGCAGCCCCGGAGCGGTGCGGGCGCAACGCCTGCGAGACGTGACGATCCCCGACCTGAGCCGCGACGAAGCGGCACGTCTGGACGAACTTCTCCGCCAACTCGAGGAACGGGAGCGCCTGCTGCAGCGGCAGGCGGACCTTTTGGCGGAAGTGCGCGGACTCGCCGTGGCCGGCTTCGCCGACGGCACCCTTACGACTTTGTACGGTACGGACTCTTGAACACCATCAGAACGGAAGACACAGTGCCCCCACGCAAACGCGCCGCCGGACAGGCCGAACTCTTCGGCGTGTCCAGCACCAAGCAGATCCAGGACATCCTGTGGAAGGCCGCCGACAAGCTGCGCGGCTCCATGGACGCCGCGCAGTACAAGGAGTTCGTGCTCGGCCTGGTCTTCCTGAAGTACGTCTCGGACGCCTTCGCCGAGCGCCGCGACCAAATCGCGGACAGCCTCTCCGACATCCCGGAGAACCGCCGCGCGGAGTTCCTCGACGAACGCGACGAGTACACCAGCGCCAACGTCTTCTGGGTCCCGGAGTACGCCCGCTGGGACTACCTGAAGGACAACGCGCCCAGCGGCGTCGGCAAGCTGCTCGACGACGCCATGGACGCGATCATGCGGGAGAACCCGGCCCTGACCGGCGTCCTGCCGAAGATCTTCAACCGGGACAACGTCGACCAGAAGCGCCTCAAGGAACTCGTCGACCTGATCAGTGACGCCCGGTTCACCGGCCACGGCGACCGCCCGGCCCAAGACGTCCTCGGCGAAACGTACGAATACTTCTTGGAGAAGTTCGCCCGCGCCGAAGGCAAACGGGCCGGCGAGTTCTACACCCCGTCCAGCGTCGTCCGGATCCTCGTCGAGGTGTTGGAGCCCTACTCCGGCCGCGTCTACGACCCGTGCTGCGGCTCCGGCGGCATGTTTGTCCAATCGCAGAAGTTCATCGAGGCCCGCGCCGGCCGCGAGCACACCCACGACATCGCCGTATACGGCCAGGAGCAAAACGAACGCACCTGGCGGTTGGCGAAAATGAACCTCGCCATCCACCACATGGACCCCGTCGGTATCGCCGACCGCTGGGCCGACACCTTCTCGGACGACAAGCACCCGGACATGCGGGCCGACTTCATCATGGCCAACCCGCCGTTCAACATGAGCGACTGGGCCCGCCGCGAATCGGACCCCCGCTGGCGGTACGGTGTCCCGCCGCAGAGCAACGCCAACTACGCCTGGCTCCAGCACATCGTGTCCAAGCTCGGCGACCGCGGCAGCGCCGGCATCGTGCTGTCGAACGGCTCGATGGCCGCGAAGACATCTGGTGAGGGCGAGATTCGCCGGTCAATGATCGAGGCCGACCTGGTCGCCTGCATGGTTGCCCTCCCTCCGAACCTGTTTCGTACCACCGCCATCCCCGCCTGTCTGTGGTTCCTCACCAAAGATAAAAGCCCGCAAGGGGCAAAGGCGATGGCCGACCGGCGCGGCGAAATACTCTTCATTAATGCTCAAGATCTGGGCAGAATGGTAGACCGCACCGAGCGCATCCTGACCGACGAGGACGTCCAGCGTATTGCCGACACTTTCCATTCCTGGCGCGGTATGAAATCTGCCAAGGAGAAGGGTATCTCCTACCAGGACGAGGCTGGATTTAGCTATTCTGCGACCGTTGAGGAAGTCGCCAGCCGCGAGTACATCCTGACTCCTGGACGGTATGTGGGAACCGCCGGGACCGAGGACGATCCAGACGCGGAACCAATCGCCGCTCGCGTTGAACGCCTGACCAAGGAGTTGTACACCTGCTACGAGGATTCTGACCGCCTGAGTCAGGTCGTCCGCGAGGCACTGCGGAGCCTCTCATGACGTCGAAGACGGCGCGCTTCGCTGACCTGCTGATCACTCCCCTTCGCAGTGGCGTCACCATTCCTAAGGGAAACCGTGGTACTGGCATAAAAATGATTAACATGGGAGAGCTATTTCGCTATCCGCGCATTCCGGATACCGAGATGGCTCTGGTCGACTTCGACTACCGGAACGAGGAGCGGTTCCTGGTCCAACCCGGCGACCTCCTGTTCGCCCGACGCTCGCTGACGGCCGAAGGCGCCGGAAAATGCGCTATCGTCCTGGATGCGCCGACTCCTCGAACCTGGGAAAGCTCGATCATTAGAGCCAGGTTGAATAGAGACAAAGCCGACCCTGACTACTATTTCTACATGTTCCAGGCGCCGTACGGCCGGAATCTTATAGGTGGAATCGTAGAACAGGTGGCCGTGGCCGGAATACGCAGTAGTGACTTGGCGAACCTGCGAGTTCCGTGGCCTGAACTGGCGGAACAACGTGCCATTTCATCGGTACTTCGGGCTTTAGATGACAAGGCTGCAGCAAACGATCGCCTTACCGCTTCAAGCGACCAGTATTGCGCTGCACTGCTCCAAGACATTGTTGTCACTGGCTGCGGCAAACCCGTCAAGCTAGGTGACATCGCAACGGTTAACGCTGCATCGATCAAGCCGATTCCTGGCGCGAGCCTCCGATACATCGACATTTCAAGCGTCGCTGACGGCAGGATCGACTGGCCTGCCGCCAGCTCATGGGACACCGCTCCGGGCCGGGCTCGGCGCAAAGTATCAGTAGGTGACACCATCTGGTCCACCGTGCGACCGAATCGTTGCTCGCGAGCGCTCATCCTCGACGACGATCCGCTGCTGGTCGCGTCGACCGGATTTGCGGTCCTTACTCCGCGCGCTGTCGGTCCCGCATTCCTTTACGAATGCGCCAGACGGAACGATTTCGTCGCCTACCTTGAAAGCGTAGCCGAAGGCAGTGCCTACCCGGCGGTTAGGGCGGATAGGTTCCTGGCAGCACCTATTCCAAATATCACCGCCGAAAAGCGCGAGAAGTTCGAGTCGATAGCGTTCAATGTCAGACTGCGCGCACATTCTTCCGTACACGAAAATCGTGTTCTCGCAGAACTCCGGGATGTGTTGGCTGCAGAGCTGATGTCGGGGCGGTTGCGGGTCAAGGATGCCGAAAAAGTCGTCGAAGAAGCGGTTTGAGTAACAGTTCACGGGGAGGGGTTGGGATGGGGTCCGACGGAAGACTGAACGAGGCCGGTTGGGAGACGCTCGCGCTGGAGGAGCTGTTTGACCTCGGCTGGGAGCCGGGTGCCGGGAAGGACTTCGGGCCGGGTACAGGGCAGCGGCAGACCTGGGCCGACCTGGTGCTGGTTGAGGACCTACGGGCGGCAATCGAGCGGCTCAACCCCGGCCTCTCCCCGTCGGTGGTCGCCGAGGCGGTCAGGGCGGCCACCGACGTGGCCTCCCGGGAGGCGTTCGCCGAGAACCGCGCGGCGCACGAGCGGCTGGTGCACGGCATCCGCTCGATCACGTACACCGATGCGTTCGGCGCCGAGCACAACCCCACCGTGCGCCTGGTCGACCTGAACGGCCCCGAGCAGAATGTCTACCGGGCGATCAACCAGGTGCTGATCGTCGACGGCGACCACCAGCGCCGGTTCGACATCGTGCTCTACCTGAACGGTCTGCCGGTCGCGATCATCGAGCTGAAGAACGCCGCCGACGAGAACGCGACGATCACCGGGGCGCACGCCCAGCTCCAGACCTACCTCGCGGAGTTCCCTCTCGCCTTCCGGCACGCGGTGCTCTGCGTGATCTCGGACGGGATCACCGCAAAGTACGGCACCCCGTTCACCCCGTACGAACACTTCGCGCCGTGGAACATCGACACCGACGGCGAGCGCGTCGACACCAGCTCCCCCGAGTACGACGGCCCGGAAGCTCTGACCGTCGCCCTGCATGGGTTGTTCAACCAGCAGCGGTTCCTGGGGCTGACGTCCGGCTTCGTCAACTTCACGTCGACGACCAAGCGGATCGCCAAGCCGCACCAGTACTTCGCCGTGACCCGCGCCGTCGAGTGCATCGTGCGGGCCTCGCAAAGTGACGGCAAGGCCGGCGTCGTCTGGCACACCCAGGGCTCCGGCAAGTCCGAGGAGATGGTGTGCACAGCGGCGCTGTCCGTCCGCCACCCGGCGTTGAAGAATCCGACGATCGTGGTGCTCACCGACCGCACCGACCTCGACGACCAGCTGTTCGACACGTTCGCCGACAGTCAGATGCTGCTCGGTCAGGCGCCGGAGCAGGCCGACACCCGCGCCGAGCTGCGGAACAAGCTGTCGAACCGGAACGCCGGCGGCATAGTCTTCACGACGCTGCAGAAGTTCGGGCGTACGAAAGAAGAAAAGGACGCCGGGCGGCCGCATCCGCTCCTTTCCGACCGCCGCAACATCCTGGTGTTCGTCGACGAGGCGCACCGCAGCCACTACGACACCCTGGACGGCTATGCCCGGCACCTGCGCGACGCGCTGCCGCACGCCACGTTCATCGCCTTCACCGGTACACCGATCTCGAGCGCTGAGGTCAACACCCGCGCCGTCTTCGGCGACTACATCGACGTCTACGACCTCAAGCGTGCCGTCGACGACGGAGCGACGGTCCGCGTCTATCACGAGCCGCGGATCATCCCGGTGTCGCTGCCGCCGGACATCGACCCGGACAGTATCGACGAGCAGGTAGAGACGCTCACCGCCAGCCTCGACGACGCCGAACGCCGCAAGGCCGAGGCGTACGCGGCCACCATGAACACCGTTTACGGTGCCCCCGACCGCGTCGAAACCCTCGCCAAGGACCTCGTCGAGCATTGGGAGACCCGCCGCGACCTGATGCGTCCCCTGCTCGGCGGGCCGGGCAAGGCCATGCTGGTCTGCGCCACCCGGGAGATCTGCGTACGCGTCTTCGACGCCCTGAAGAAGCTGCGACCGGACTGGGCGGACCCGGCCGTTGACAAGGGCACCATGAAGATCGTCTTCCATGGTGTGCCCAGCGACAAGCCGATCCTGCAACCGCACCACCTGCGCCCGTCGCAACTGAAGACCATTCAAGCCCGCGCCAAGAACCCGGACGATGAGCTGGAGCTGATCATCGTGCACTCGATGCTGCTCACCGGCTTCGACGCCCCGCCGATCCACACCATCTACATGGACCGGCCGATGAAGGGTGCCACCCTGATGCAGGCCCTCGCCCGGGTCAACCGCCGGTTCCGGGAAAAGCAGGACGGCCTGCTGGTCGGCTATGCCCCGCTGACCGAGAATCTGCGCAAGGCGCTCACCGAGTACACCCCCACCGATCAGGAGGACCAGACTCTCGGCAGGGAGATTGAGCGAGCCATCAGCGAGGTGCACAACGAGATCTCGGTCGTCGAGGCCATGCTGGCACCGGTGCCGTGGCGGGAGATCCTCGGCAACGAGAAAGACCCGGCCCGGTGGCCCCGCGCCGTGAAGAGGGCCGCGAACTTCCTGCGCAGCCCGCAGACCCCCGGCAACGTCGTGGAGCCCGGCAAGAAGCCGCTACACCAGCGGTTCCGCGACTCGGCGGGCCGGCTCGAGCGCTTCTACCGGCTGTGCGCCACCAGTCGCGACTTCGTCGAGCGCGCCGGCGACATCGAGCGCCTGCGCCGCGACATCCACTACTTCCGCGACGTACGCGTATGGATCGTCAAGGAGGAGGCCGCCGACCGGGAAGCTAAGGGCCTGCCCAACACCGCCGAGGTGGAGCGCTACCTGTCGCAGCTGGCCGCCGAGGTGGTCGACGCTGCCGATATCACCGACATCTACGCCGAAGCCGGCCTCGGCAAGCTTGACATCACCGAGCTCAACGGGGTGGCGTTGCAGCGACTGCAGGAATCGGAGACCCCGGACTTGGCCGCCGCAGCGCTGCGCCGGCTGATCCAGCGCAAGATGCGCGAGGTCACCAAGCACAACGTGGTCCGCCAGGAGCGGTTCTCCGCTCTGCTCGAAGACCTGATGAACAAGTACATGCGCCAGCAGCTGACCAGCGCCCAGCTGATCGTCGAACTGGTCGAGCTGGCCAAACAGGTATCCGCCGACGCCCGCCGCGGCCAGCAGTTCGATCCGCCGCTCAACCACGCCGAGCTGGCCTTCTACGACGCCGTCGCGCAGAACGGCGCCGCCACCGAACTCATGGGCGTCGGCAAGCTCGCCGACATCGCCCGCGAGCTGGTCAAATCGATCGAGTCCACGATCACGGTCGACTGGTTCTCTCGCGAGCCCGTGCGCGCCAAGCTCCGCACCCACATCCGCCGACTGCTGGCCCGCTACGACTACCCGCCGGACCACGAGCGGATCGCCGTCGACCTGGTCCTGCGCCAGCTGGAAACCTTCGCCACCGAATGGACGACCACGGCTCCTTGACACAGCGACATCGACCGGATGCGGGGAGGCACCATGGGTCGACAGCTGGGCACGGTCTTCGCCGATGACACAGTCATCAACCATCTTCGGGAGGTCGCCGACGGGCGTGCCAACGCACGCCGGGACGGCGATTGCACCATCGCCTTTCTCGGGAGGCAGCGGGTCGGTACGCAGGTAGTGCTGGTTCTGTATCAGGGGTCGGTGCAGTTCATCGCCGGCGTCTACGAGGAGACACGAGCCGATGACCTCCGCTGGCTGTTTCGGCTGCGACGGTTGACCCGGCTCGGTCGGCCGGTCGAGGCAAGCCGACTGCGCGAGGTGCTCCGACGAGACCAGCAACGCCCCTTCGACAATCAGGGTCGGCTGACAGAGAAAGCCAGCGAGGCTGTGCTCGCCGTTGTCCTGGACGACAACCCCGATCTCGGACCCGTGGTCGGAACCTTGTACGGCATTCGGGATCTCGACCTGCCCGCTCCGAGGAAGGTGGCTCTGGCAGAGGAACGGGATGCCCTTGCGTCACTCTTCGCCTTCACCGGCGCGCCGGACCTAGCACCGGTCGGTGGGTTCCTCTCCGAGGACGAGATCGGCGACATCTACGGCCGCGAGTCCTTCTTGCCTCCGATGGACGGCGTAACGCCGCGAGAAGACCCGATGATCGAGCACGATGCGAACTGGTTCCTCGGCTGGACCCGTCAACCCACCGACCGCTTGGCAGTCCGGAAGTTCGCGGACAACCATGGGCGCACGCTGGAGATCATGAACGTCAATCGCTGGCCGATTGAGACCCGACTCGGCACCGATCTCGTCTACTACCACCGGCAACGACGGAGTTTCGTGCTGGTCCAGTACAAACGGCTGGTCCTCGACGGTTCGCAGTGGCGATGCCGGGTCGATCATCATTTCCATCATCAACTCGGAGTCATGCGTACGCTCGACGCCAGCTGTATGCCGAGGGACGCCACCGGCGACTACCGGATGGTGCCCACGCCCAGTTTTGTGAAGGTTTGTCGGCTTGACACCCTGGACGTCGACAGCACCTCGATGATCACGGGAATGTACATGCCGCGCGAACAGGTCGATAGGTATCTCAAGCGTCCAGAGTCACCCAAATACCTCGACCCAGAGACCTTCAAAGATCATTTGACCAGCACCATGTTCGCGCAACTGGTCGCCGTCGGTGCGGTCGGGACTGTCGGCGTCGGTACGACGCTCATCAAGGCGGAGATCGAGAGTTCACTGAGGCAAGGCAAGTCGGTCAACGTCGGCCTGTTCAGCGACACGACCGGGCGGCGCCCTTCATGGCGCAGCACCGGCACGAAGCCCGGGACCCCAGGCCAGCGAACGCCGCGCGTAGTGAATAGCCAGCAGGGATCGCTGTGGTGATGCTCGCGCTGACGACGGCCAGCGGTCAGCAAGCGGGTGAAGCCCGGGGAGGCCACTGAGATCCACCGCCCGGCCGGCGCTGTCCCGGACGGCTGCTACGGGGATATTTGCGTGACCCCTCTCCTCCGGAACCGTCGAGACAATGACGACAGCACCCGATTCATCCGCCAGCACCGCACCCATCACCAGCGCCTCACGACACGGCCACGCGTGTCGCCGCTACCTGGAGATCGTAGAAGAAGCCCGTGCTGCCGTGCGGAATGCACTGGCCAGTGACGACGAGCGTCGCGACGGACAACAGGACCAGTACGGCTCTTCTGGCGGCCGAGAACTTGCTGTGACCCAGCGGCATCCTGAGCTGGTGATTGAGGAGTTGCTCGCCGAGCCGCAAGTCGAATGGGCCGAGGTGATCGTCGCGGAGTAGAGAGATCTCGAAACGTCTCAGGCGCTGGCCGGAGGAAATCTGCTCTAGCCAGCATCGAGGTTTTCGCAGGTCAACCGGGATGCTCAGTTGATTGCGATGCCGAAATCGGCGCGCACAGTGCCTTGTATCCGGGCCACCTCGGGAACCTCTTGGAGTAACACGGTCATGACCACCGCCACCCCTCGCGTCGGAATCACACAGCTCCTGGCGAACAAGCTGACCGGTTCGGTCGCGCTTGTCTGTCTCCGGGTCAGCGCCCAGAGCACCGCGGAGCTCGCCGACAACATTCGCGCCGCGATCACGACGTTGAGCCATCTACCGGCCGTCAACGCCCTGCGGAAGATCGACCCCCAAACCCTGCTCGACAAGTCCGCCGCCGGTGATCGGATCCGCTCACAGAAAGGCCTAATCCCTCTGCGGCGGCATCACGCGCACCGACACGCGGTCGAGCCCAACCGGCTGATGGGATATGCCCTACCCGTCCCCGAACAGGATGCGGTCATCCTGATGCTCTTTGACAGCGCGGCTGATCCGACCGTTCGGACTCCCGATGAGCAGCTTCCCGGGAATGCCGTCTGTGCGTTGCTGTCCGAAGCGTGCCTGATCCCTCAGGTCCACGAGCTGCACATCGCGGAATGGAGCAGATGGGTTCGCGATCCCCGATACGGCGCCACAGTCCGTGCCGCGGCTCAGCGAGGCGGTGTCGACGTCTACGAGGGGTCCACTCACATCGACATCACCACCTCGAGTGGCGCGCTCCTGGCCGGCGTCAAGGACACCCAGGCCGCCGGCGAACGTAACAACATTCGAACCAGAACCACCCGCGGTACTCTGGCCAAGCTCACCGCGGCCCGGGTCATCTGGCCATACGCGCGAACCCTGCTTCCGCCGGCGTACGAGCTGGAGCTGGACCGCGTCAGCGATGGCACCGGCCGCCCCCACCGGACCGCGTACGTGCGTGGTGCGTCCGGTGACCAGATCCAAGGCTGGCAGAAGTGGGCCGAGACCATCGCCACCGGCGGCACATTCGCCGCCGCGGGACAGCACCTGGCCGCTCATAAGATCCCGGTCCGGGGCCAGCGGCACATCAATCTCGACGGCACGAGCAAGACGTACGATGAGCTCGACCGTCGGCAGCTCGAACGGGCCTCACGCAGCCTGTCCGAGCACGTTCGCGTGTTGCGCAGGCTTGTCTACGTGGTCCAGAAGGATGTGCCTGTCCCGGTCCGCCGGGGTGACTCCTTCGAAGGCTATCCGGTCGATCACGATATCCCCGGTCGCTACGGGTACGGCGTCGTCAACATCGAGGTGGAGTTGCCGGCCCACTGCATCACGCTGTCCGACAAGCAGTGGGACACCTGGGAACACCGCATCTTCGGACGCACGCCGCGAGACACTCTTACCGATGGTTTCCGGGCGCCGCTGGGCGACATCCGCCAGCAATGGTTCGTCGACGTTGCTGGTCACCCGTGCCGTGAAGGCGATGCGGACTGGGTCCAAAACCTGCGGCTCGTGGTCAACGCCGACTCCTACGAGCTGTGGCGACGTGGCCGTAACCAAGCGTTCAATCAACGCGGCGAGCTCCGAGGCTGGGAGAACCGGGAGGGCGAACACCTCTATACGGTTCGTCGGGCTGACTTCGACCGAGCCTATGCGCGGGCCGGTATCGCCACGGCTCTGCGCCACCTTGACGATCTCGAACCCGTCTTGGTGGAGTCTCGTCCGCTTGCTGACTCGGCTGACCGCGAACGTCGCCGGCAGGAGCGGCTCGCAGAGCTTGATGATCTGCTGATCACTGCCCGCGACGGTGTCGAAGACGCCGACATGATCTACCAGCAAGCCGTACGCCGTTCCCGCGGTGTCGAAGACGCCAAGGCTGGCCTGGAGGCCGCCTGGAATGAGCTGCAGGCGCTCAGTGACGAACAGAATCGTCTCCGTGATGCCGCACTACCTGAGACGGCGTCGGCTTCGAGCCGGGTCGTCAAGGTCGACATTGCTACGCCGGCACGCCTTTTCGGGGTGATGCCCTGTCTGTCAGGGTGAGTT